>CALOFM010000042.1:0-277129 GCA_942492625.1 uncultured Gammaproteobacteria bacterium
ATAGCAAACGCAAGGTGAACCCAGTTACCTGTTGCAGCATCCACATCAGCAGCTGCGCCTCCATCAAACCATGAATCTGCAGTGCCATTTCCTGCATTAAGTTTGAATCGTTGAGTAGCGCCGCCATTACTGGCTTCACGGAAAAATCTAAATCCGCTTGTTCTATCATTTTGAGCATCCGGATTTGCAGTATCTTCAGGACCCATTACCAGGATACCGGCTCTATCAGGCACATTATTAATGTTTACCCACATACTGGCACTGAACTCAGCTGCTTGTAAACCGACTGTAGGAAAAGTCAGATAAGAATCAGTAGCTCCCTGGTAAGCATCACCTGACACACCACCACCGTATTCAAAACCAGGAGAGCCAACAACAGTAGCATCTGTGCCACTTATGGCATCCTTATACTTCCCATTAAAATTCATATAAAATGTAGCCTTTTCTTTCAGCATTATGGTTTGAATTTCTTGCTGAGACAGTGCTTTATTGAATATTCGCAACTCATCCATCATACTGGCATCCGAAAAATGACTCCAGCCGGTCCAGTTAGGTGCGCCAGACATTATTGAAATCACATTACAATCAGTCCAGTCAATCCCATCAAATGCTCCTTGTTTAACAACTTCTCCATTAATATATACGGTTCCTTCTGTTCCTGAAATAGAGAATGCAAAGTGCGTCCATTCACCAGTATTTGGTGTAACATCAGCGTCTGCGCCTCCATCAAAACCAGGTATCAGCAGTACCGTTTCCTGCATTAAGCTTAAAGCGTTGAGTCGCTCCCATTACTTGATTCCCTGAAGAACCTGAAGCCTTTAGTTCTATCGTTATTGCCATCAGCTGGTGGAGCCACTGTTAAGATACCTGCCCTTTCCATGGAATCATCAATCTTCATCCAAAAACTGGCACTCACTTCGTTTGCTCCCTGAAGTATTGTTGATGGAAAGGTAAGGTAAGAATCAGCAGCACCCATGTACGCTGTTCCTCCCTGAATACCATTACCAAAACCAGGCATTCCAAGTACAGTGGCCAAATCCAGGCTATTCATTTCGCAATATTCATTATTAAACGGTATATAGAATATCTCCCCCTCATACTCAGGAACATATGGTGGTGACTTGGCAAAATTAACATCTATTTTTGATGTCTTGCCTTCCAGGTCAGTTGCTTCATCAGTAATAATATTTTTTCATGTAGTAACATTATCATAGAGGTATTCTGCATTAAAAACCCTATAGTCTTTAAATTCAGAGTAACTGTTTATTTCTGTACCATTAAGTTTTAATAGTACCGATTTAATTTCGATATCATCTTTAACTTCAAAATTGATATTGATTGAAGCGATCGCATCATTGGTTTGAAGCTCATATCCTTCCGGTGGAAAATTAACCATTATCTGCGGTGCCGATTCGTCCGGACCTGGTTCAACCTTCGAGATATCATCAATAAAACCGTCTTTACAAGCATTGACAAAGATTAGAGTCAATACAAGAATAATTAATTTACTATATGTTTTCATGTCGATTCAATTTTATTGGATTCCATCACCTAACTGCGGTAACTCTGCAACCTGATCCGCAGGAAAAGGAAGATAGGCCTTATCCATTGTGAATGTTTTTCCCTCGTGACTAAGTTCTGTTGTATTTTCAGTGCGCACCATATCATAGTAACGTATACCCCATTCCATAGCAAGCTCTGCAAACTTTTCTTCCAGAACATCATCGGTCGTCACGCTTGATAAATCATCTAAACCAGCACGATCTCTCACTAAATTAACTGCCTCGATAGCGCTTAAGGCAGTATTACCTGAAGCACCACGAGTTAATGCTTCGGCATACATCAGAAGTATCTCAGCGTATCTGATCACAATAAAGTTTTTGTTACTACCAGGATCTGTTCTTCCAGTAATTAATTCAGTAGAGGGCTGTATGTGTTTACCACTACCAAAATTAAGACGTGCGTTATTATTAAATACATCACCTTCCCTATTGACATTTGAAATCCAACCAGGTATTGCTCCATATTCATTTTGTAATTCTGTTATACCATCAGGAGTAAATACCACACTTGTTTCCAAACGGACTGTTTCCCCACGATCGAGCATAAATTTGATGTATTTCATTGTAGGCTCATAAAATCCCCAACCGGCACCTGCCCCGGTAACAACCGGTGTCCAGCCACCAATACCAAATGGTGCAAATAAATGACCAAAGCGATCACCTTCGCCTTGATTAAAATCAGAGAATTGAAATTCTAAAATAATTTCATCATCTAATTTCCCTGCCTTTTTAAATAGATGGTAAAAGTCAGAAGCCAATTCAAATTCTCCTGAACTGATAATTTCTGATGTTGCATCAGCAACTCCCTGATAATTTTTCATCTCCTGATAAGCAAGAGCTTCCAATGCATAGGCTGTATAAGCCGTAATACCACCACGAACATCATTCCGTTTATTAGGATTAACAGTAGGCAAGCTTGGGATTACCTCCTCCATCTCGTCAATGATATATTGCATTACCCCTGATAAATTACTAACCGGAGTGTTTTGTATATTACTTAACTCGTCAATAACAATGCATCCGCCAAAAGTTCTGGCAATATCAAGATATAGATAAGCTCTAATCACACGACATTCTGCAATATACTGATCAGCGAGGGCATCGTTTCCCGCTGCAGGTCTGTACTTTTCTATTTCGTCAATTGCTGTGAATGTATTAATGATATCATTATATCTACCAGACCAAACGGCATTCGCATTCCAATGACTTGGTAAATATTTGAACTCATCCTGTTCATGCATCGGCACCTGATCTCCAGCGGCATTTACATCATCTCCTCTAAGACCAAGTGTAACAGGCTCTTCCCAACCTCGGGTATATAATCCATGATATGCGCCTATAAGAGGGAGAATCATATTGTCACCTATCGAATAGTCAACATCACCAGTAAAGGACTCATTTTCTGCCGGATAATCCATTTTGGCTTCACATCCAAACAGTAATGTTATTACCAGCCCGCCAATAATAAAAGGCGTAATATATTTATGTATCTTATTAACTTTCATGTCAATTGAATTTAGAATTTAAGATTAAGTCCAATCGTATACACTGAAGGGACCGGATAAAACTGACGGTCAATTCCGTTTGATACTTCAGGATTAAATCCATTGTATTTAAAGACGGTTAAAGGTCATGCTGCTGTCAGGAATATTTTCGCGTCCAGTATACCTTTGTCAAATCTTGATCCTTTAAGGTGATAGGCTAGGCGTATATTCTGAATTCTCCAGAATGAGCCATCTTCCACTAAATAATCACTAAAATTCTGATTCCATCCACGTCTTAAACCTGAGGCTGATGGATATTTATTGGATGTTCCATCTCCATTCCATAAATTAGTGGCCAAATCAGCATCAATATTGGTGTCGTTAGTCCAGATAATTTCTCCTCTTTTACGATTCAATATTTTGTTGCCATTTTGTCCCATAATATTCATTGAGAATTCAATATTTCTATATGATATCCCCAGTACCCCACCATAAGTGAGATTAGGAAAATATGAACCTAAATAGACTTTATCATCATCGTTAATAACCTGATTTCCGTCCTGATCGACATATTTAAAATCCCCGGCAACCAAACCATTTTCAATAGCGACAGGGTCATTATCAATCTCAGTTTGATTTTGGTATACTCCAGCCACCTGATAGCCGTAGAAAGATGCTAAAGGTTCTCCAACTTCTGATCGCTGACGAAATTCTGCTGATCCTGCATTAGGATAGGATTGACCGTATAAATCGCGTACTTCATTTTTGAGTGTAGCAAAATTAACACCTACCGTATAATGCCAATCGTTGTTTATTTTACCATTCCAGTTCACATCCATCTCTAAGCCGGAATTACGGATCACACCAACATTTTTAATTACGCTTCCTGGCTGTAGTTTTAAGTTAACAGGTATGGCCGCATTTTCTGTATCTCGAACATAGTACTCTGCCTACAGACTTAATCTATTAGAAAGTAAAGTGGCTGAAACACCTATGTTTGTTCCGGTAACAGTTTCCCATGCCAAGTAACCGAAGGTACTGGTAGTAGTCGTACCATTGGTCTGTGTATCATCAAGAGCTATATACACAGGGTTGGTCGTATTTGCTCCATCCTGACGAGGGATTCCATCATTACCAAGGCGTCCCCAGCCTCCTCTGATCTTTAAGTAATTAATAAATCCTGCTCCATCTAAAAAGTTCTCCTCAGAAAGCACCCAACCTAATCCAAAGGCTGGAAATGTGCCCCATTTTTCCTGATATTTGGAGGTTCCTTCCCTTCTTAATGTGAAATAGGCAATATATCTGTTCTTGAAATTATAGGATGCACGACCAAAATAGGACAGACCATAGGTTCGACTTGCACCATCACTCACATTTTTAGATTCTGCCGATAAAGACTGACCAGTATACCATGAGTTTTTCCTGCGATGGTATATCCTGAGCAGAACCTCCTAGATAATCATACCATTCATCTCTATATGAAATTCCGGCCATCAAACTAAGGTTATGATCACCAAAACTATCAATATAGGTCAAAACATTATCGAAGAATTGATCGGTATCCGATCCTTTGGAAGAATTGATACTTGATAAAAGTCTATTGGTTTCATTTGATATAAAATAAGGCATGGCAACAGTGCGGTTTTTCTGGTCTCTCAGCGACAAACTGTAAGTTGTTTTAAAATTTAATTTACCTGGTATTATTGAAATATCAGTATAAATACCTGCAAGTACCTTTCTGATGTCTTGTCTGTTATTTCTGTAATCAAGATTCAGGAATGGGTTCTGGGCACCACGATATCCCAGTAGTTGAGCACTTGCATAAGCACTTGCATTGGGCGTCCCGGCAGCCATTAGTTCATCATAGTTTTCCACATCATATTTTGGTAAAATTGGAACGGCATGATAAGCACTAAACCATGCTGCATCTTCACCAATATATCTTTGCCCATTACTAACATTGACATTAATCCCGGCCTTAAGCCAACTATTAACTTCCTGATCCGAACTTACCTCTTATATTTAGTCTTTCATAAGAGTTTTTTGCCGTTTCAAGCAGTCCTTGTTGCTCAAAATAACTAACGCCTAACGAATAAGATGAACCTACGCTACCTCCCATAATACTAACTGAATGGTTTTGTTGGCGGGCAGACTTTTTCATTATTTCTGCATACCAATCAGTATTAACGTTGGGTATATTCGGATTAACCCGACTCCTTCCAAAACGCTGCATAGCAATGTCAACAAATTGCATATCTGCAGCAGAACCAGTTTGATTGACGTAGTTCACGAACTGTTCTGAATTCGCCATTTTTAAAACATTCTGAGGCACTTGCATACCAAAATAGCCTTCATAAGTTATTCTGGCCTTTTGCTTTGAAGTCCCTTTTTTGGTTGTTATTAAAACAACACCATTAGCTGCCCGAACACCATATATTGCAGAGGCAGAGGCATCTTTAAGAACAGATAACGTTTCAATATCCGATGGATTTAAGAAATCGATATTATTAAAATACATTCCATCCACCACATATAAAGGATTTGAATCACTAACTCCCGGATACGATCCTATACCTCTGATTCGGACTGTTGGAGAGGCACCTGGCGCACCAGAGCTAACAATTTGCACACCGGCTACCTTACCTTGCAGGGCTTGCATAGCTTGTCCTGTTGGTGTTTTTACTAATTCTTCTGATTTCACAGTGGTAATGGCCGAAGTTAAATCTTTTACTCTTTGGGTACCATACCCCACTACAATAATTTCATCAACTAATTCAACTGATTCCTGAAGAACAACATTAATTTCTGATTGGCCATTAACAGTTACCTCTGAGTTGTAAAACCAATAAAGCTATATACTATAATAGCATTTGAAGAAGTCTCAATAGAATAAAAACCATCGAGGTCAGTAATAGTACCTGCCGAAGTACCTTTAATAGCTACCGAAACACCTGGAATTCCCATATTGTCTGTATCCGTTACTTTACCTCTTAACATCAGCTGCTGCTGAGCAAAAACAAGTGGATACTAACAAGAGAGAAATTACAAAAAAAGTTTTTTTCATGATGTTAGATTTAAATGTTCGCTAATCCAAAATTATGGAAGACAAATGCAGCAATGAATTATTTATATACACCACAACCTCTCAATGTTAAAAAATGCAAAAATAAATTTCCATAATTACCTCATTATTCCTCAAAACAACATTGCATATCATTGTATATATGATGATTACAAAATTTTACTTTTAATATATTACTATTCATTTTTTATTAAAAAAATCAAAATAATGAGGATATAATTGGCAATTTTTACCGAATCAGGCGCTTAAACCGATAGCATTAGAGTTTGATTCGTTAAAATTTTCTAAATTTAACTTTAAATCATACTTAATTATTATCGTTAAATTATTTAGTTATTCAATATCTGCAACTTACATTAATAAGAATGTTTAAACTAAATCGTTTATTACTGAATAAAGCTTCTTTACTACTTACGATGCTAATCCTGGTTAACTCGGTTCAGGTATTTTGTCAATCCATTCTCAGTTACTCAAAAAAGGATTATGATGCTGCAAGTCAGAACTGGTCTGTTTCTTTTGATAGCAAGGGCTATACCTATTTTGGCAATGGAACTGGGCTCCTTCAATTTGATGGTATTCAGTGGCAAAATCATGTCTCCCCATATTCAACCATTATTAGAGCTGTTGACTGTGATTCGAATAACCGGGTATATTCAGGTGGTTATCGTGAATTAGGATATTGGGAACAAAATAGCATTGGACAACTTAAATATTATTCCTTGACGGATTCGGTGGAATCATATTTTAGCACAAATGAAGAGTTCTGGAATATATTTACACTAAACGATCAAGTTGTATTCCATTCCTTTTCTGGCCTTTATATATACTCCAATGGTCATTTTAAGGTCATTAAGCCAGGAGGTTTTATCAATTTTGCAACTAAGATTGATGACCAGGTGTACATCACCATTTTAAACGAAGGAGTATATCAATTACAAAATGACAAATTAGTTTTATTTATTGATGAAGAATTTATTAAAAATGAACTGGTGCGATTCTTCGAATCGACAGGCGATCCAAATACATTTTATATAGGTACTGAATCCAAAGGACTATTCACCTATAACCTACTTTCAAAAGAATTTAAACGAATAACACCAGAATTGAATGACTTTTTTATTAAAAACCAGATCAATCATGGAATAGTTAACGATAAAGGACATATTATTATTGGAACTATACTGGATGGAGTTATAGCGATAACAGATCAAGGTGAAGTAATATTTCATTTCAATAAGGAAAATGGACTTCAAAGTAACACGGTGCTGGGTATGGGTATTGACAGGCTCAATAATATTTGGCTGGCTCTGGATACAGGAATAGAATTTATTCCAAGCTCTTTGGATCGTCAAAACAACTTTATTTATGAGGAAGAACTTGGTGCAGTTTATAGTGCAGCCTTATATAATAACCAGCTATATATTGGAACCAATCAGGGATTATATGTCAAACCATGGAATGACCAGAAGCAAGCGTTTAAATTATTAGATAACACCCGAGGGACAAGTGTGGGACTATAAAATTATTGATGACAAATTATTTGTTGGTCATAACTCTGGAACCATCATTATTGAAAAAGATCGTATCAGGAATTCATCCAAACATTCCGGAGCATACTGCATAGCAAGGCATCCTCAAGATCCAAATATACTTATACAAGGCACATACAACGACATAGTTGTGTATAAGAAGTTAAATGATCATTGGCAGTTCTCACACCCAATTAAAGGATTTAGTAATCTAATTCGTTTTATAGAGTTTGATCATCTGGGAAACTTATGGGCCAGTCATGTATACCAAGGTATATTCAAGTTAACGTTAAACGAAAATATGGATAGTGTCATGTCAATTAAACACTATGATATCATCGATTCAAATAATGAAACTATTAGAAATTCCAGGGCGTTTAAAGTGGAAGGTAGAATTGTAATAACAACAGGAAAACAAATGTACACTTATGATGACCTAAACGATTCAATAATACCTTATAATGAATTCAATACTAACCTTGGAGAATACAAATCAGCACACAGAATAGTTGCTTCAACCAATCATCGCTATTGGTTTATTAATAAAGGTGGTTTAGCCTGTTTCCATATCCGTCCGGACAAAATTGAAAATATTAAAAGCTATCCGAAATCCTTATTTCACGATCATTTAATACCTGGTCATGAAAATGTTGTTCAGATTAATGATTCAAACATCATCGTTTGTATGGAAAATGGATACTCCTTGCTTAACATGTTAAACGAGGAAGAAGGCATAGAAATATCAAAACATGCATTAGTTCTCCGAAAAGTCAGCATTTCAGACAGAAATAAAAACGTTGATATCATTAAACCCACAATCAATAAGATCGTTATACCAAATAGGAAAAACAATTTAAAATTACAGTATTCCTTCCCCATTTTGAACGGAGATCCGATAGTATTCCAATACAAAATTGAAGGTTTATTAGATGAATGGTCTTCCCCAACTGAAAAACCCATTTTTGAGCTAACCAGAATACCTCCTGGAGATTACAAAATATTTGTTAAAGCACTAAACAATTGGCAAAAATCATCACAAATACACCAATTGAATGTTACTGTTTCACCTCCCTGGTTTAGAAGCTGGCCTGCAATTTTTTCTTATGTCATCCTTCTTACATCAATGCTAATCTTATCAAAACGAATAACCACCCGAAAAGTAAAATTAAAGGAAAGACGAAAGCAGGATATAAAGGAAAAGGAATTAATCCAACTAAGAAATGAAAAACTCAGATCGGAGCTTTCACACAAAAGTCAACAACTGGCCAGTTCAACAATGGGAATCATTAAGAAAAATGAATTTCTTTTATCCCTGAAAGCTAAGATACGAAAACAAAAAGAAGCACTTGGAAGCCGTTTCCCTGATAAGTATTACCAGAATCTGATCTCTAAAATTGATGAAAATATTTCGGGTCAGGATGACTGGAAACTGTTTGAAGCTAATTTTGAACAAGCTCATGAAACTTTTTTACAAACCCTTAAATCTAAATATCCGGAATTGACTCCAAGTGACTTACGATTATGTGCTTACCTTAGGGTCAATCTTACCTGTAAGGAAATTGCTCCTCTCCTGGGTATTTCTGTCAGGGGTGTTGAAAACCACAGATATCGATTGCGAAAGAAATTACAACTATCTCCGGAAACAAATCTCATTGACTTTATTATTAATGTTTAAACCCAAATTATGCAATTGCCGGATCCTTATTGCAATACTATAAATATAGTAATTACCGACTTACATAAAAATAACAACAGAGCATTAAAACATTAACTTATCGACATAAGTAGTTAATAAATAAATAAAATCTTTATGGTTTATTAACCATTTACAGCCCAATCATCTATTGTGCAATGTATTAGATGATAGTAGATTTGCACTCCGAATGTAAACCCTTATTCATCAATGAAAGATCATACTGAATATCTGATATTAACCGAATGCAAATTAATTGTCGAATTGTATGCAGGCCATATAGTGGTTGACGACATCCTTAACTTAAAGATCAGGAGTTCCGAAGAAGCAATGTATGATCCAAATTTCAGTGTAATAATGGATTTTAGAGCCGCTACAATGGTTGGTGGATCTAATGAAATACATGAATATGTCAGACGAATTAAGTCAATTCAATCTATTATTGGAGAGCGCCATGTAGCAGCTTTAACAAGTAAACCCAACGAAGTATTCATTATTACTCTATTTGAATTATTTAATCGCGAATTGCCCATTAACTCCAAAGTATTTTCAACGCATTTAGCCGGGCTAAATTGGCTATCAACTGTTAACCCCTCTTTTAAAGATTGTAAAGCTTTTACCCAAACATTGAATACAATTTTAGTAAAACAGGAAGCCATTGCATCTAAAATGCGTAAATAAATGAAGAAAAATTCATTGTATATTCTCATTCTTCTTTAAATATTTATCGATATTTATTCCAGTCATCTAGACTTAAAATATTGATATTTAGACTTATTGAAATTATTATAGATTTTATCTATTCCTACATAATATTTATCTATTTGATTTATAGTGATTGCTCTACTAGTTTTGTAGATGTAAAAATCAAGTACAACTAATTTTAATAATTTAATACAAATAATTATGTCACAAATTGGAAAACAAATTGTAGATTTTGAAGTACAAGCTTATTCAAATGATAATTTTAAAACAGTAAAAAAGGAAGATGTGTTAGGAAAATGGTCGGTTTTCTTCTTCTACCCTGCTGATTTCACCTTTGTATGTCCAACTGAATTAGAGGACCTTGCAAATAAATACGATGAATTCAAAGCAACAGGATGTGAAATCTATTCTGTTTCAACTGATACTCATTTTGTGCATAAAGCATGGCACGACACTTCAGACACCATTAAAAAAATACATTACCCAATGCTTGCTGACCCTACCGGAGTTTTATCACGAGGATTTGATGTGATGATTGAAGAAGTTGGATTGGCAGAACGCGGCACCTTCATTGTTAATCCACAAGGCGAAATTGTAGCTTATGAAGTGGTGGCCGGAAATGTTGGTCGAAATGCTGATGAACTGTTGCGACGGTTGAAAGCACTACAGTTTGTTGCAGAAAATCCATCCGAAGTGTGTCCTGCCAAATGGGAACAAGGAAACGAAACCTTAAAGCCTAATATTAATCTGGTTGGTAAAATTTAAGATCAGGTAAAAAATAAAAATTACATTTTGGCTCCACTCCTATTTTCAACAAATACTTATAAGTGGAGCCATTATTATCTCCAAACCATCCAAAAAAATTCTTAAGACATGATAGAACAAGCTATAAAAGATCAGGTTATTACCTTATTTGCCAAACTCAAAAGCACATACACATTTGAAGTTACGGTATCAGATGATCATAAAAACAAATCGGAGTTAATCTCCTTATTAGAAGATGTAGCTTCCTGTTCAGAAAAAGTTAATGTAAGGCAAGAAACCGGCCAGGGTCTTTCCTTTACAATCCATAGAAATAATGAACCTACCAATGTTGTGTTTAGAGCCGTTCCAACAGGTCATGAGTTTACGACACTTTTACTGGCAATTCTCAATTCAGATGGAATTGGTAAAAACCTGCCGGATGAAATGCTTACACAGCGCATTATAAACATTAATAAAAAAGTAATATTAAAAAGCTATATCTCTTTGACTTGCACCAATTGTCCAGATGTGGTTCAGGCCTTAAATATTATGGCCTTTTACAATCCGAACATTTCACATGAGATAATAGATGGCTCAATCAACAAGGCTGAAGTGGACCAATTAAATATTCAAGCTGTACCAAGCGTTTATGCCAATGGTAAAGCATTACATGTTGGTCGTTCGTCATTGGGCGAATTATTAACAAAAATAGAGCAACATCTGGGTATGGAATTTAAGCCATCAGTTGATGTGAAAAAAGAATATGATGTTGTAGTTGTTGGTGGAGGCCCTGCAGGTGCTTCTGCAGCAATATATTCTGCCCGTAAAGGTTTCTCGGTGGCAATGGTAGCAGAAAAAGTCGGAGGTCAGCTTACCGAAACCGTTTCGATCGAAAATATGATTTCGATTCCTCAAACGAGTGGAAGTGAACTTACGGGTAACCTGATTCAGCATTTGAATGATTATCCAATTGATATACTTGAAAACCGTTTGATTGAAAAAATTGAATTGGTAAATGGACTTAAGCATCTGAAATCTACATTAGGCGAAACTATCGTAACACCAGCATTAATCATTGCTACCGGTGCCAGTTGGCGACGTTTGGGTGTACCTGGCGAAAAAGAATATATAGGTTCGGGAGTTGCGTTTTGCACCCATTGCGACGGACCATTCTATGAAGAATAAAAAGGTAGTGGTAATCGGAGGTGGAAACTCTGGTCTTGAAGCCGCCATTGACTTATCATCCATTGCTACAGAAGTAACAGTACTTGAATTTATGGACATCCTTAAGGGAGACCAGGTATTACAGGATAAAATAGCCGGCTTACCGAATGTTGAAATTATTACAAATGCTCAAACACTGGGTATAGATGGTGATGGCACAAAAGTCAATGCCCTCCGTTTTAAACATAGAGAAACAGAACAGGAGGAAATAATTAAAACAGATGGTGTTTTTGTTCAAATTGGTTTGGTAGCCAACAGTAAGGTATTTGCTGACGTTGTTGAAACCAATAGAATGGGTGAGATTGAGATTGATGCCCATTGCCGTACAAAGCAACCAGGAATTTATGCTGCAGGTGATGTTTCAATTGTGCCCTATAAGCAAATTGTTATTGCCATGGGTGAAGGATCAAAAGCAGCTCTTTCTGCTTTTGAAGACAATATGAAGGGCAATTTAATTGCAAATTAATACTTTGCTGTAATTTTATAAAAGGGTTATTTGTTTAAGCACAACCCTTTTTATATTGATGGAAATCTTTAATAATAATCATTCTTTTATTTTAACAGGGCCCTTATCTTTATTTCCATTGCAATTATTACCTTGCCTTAAAATGGACGTATGGATAAAATGACCCGATCGCAAAAGTCAGTCTTATTAGTCACTGTGTTAACCTCTTTTATGGGACCTTTTTTGATCTCATCAGTTAATGTGGCTTTGCCCCTTATTGGTAAACAATTAAACCTTAACGCTATAAGTTTGAGTTGGGTAATGACTGGTTTCCTGCTTTCTTCAGGTATTTTTCTATTAATTGCAGGCAGATGGGCCGATTTTATTGGGCATAAAAAAGTATTCAAATGGGGAACGATTGTCTTTTTTATATTCACCATCTTGTGTAGTTTTTCCTTTAATGGTCCTTTGCTAATTGCGATGCGCTTTATGCAAGGCATTGGGGCATCTATGCTAATGGCAACGGGGCCCGCCATTTTAGTTAGAGAGTTTCCTCAAAATAAACGTGGGGCCGTACTCGGAATAACCGTTGCTGCAGTATATATAGGTTTGGCAGTGGGGCCAACTGCAGGTGGATTTATTAGTTTTTACTGGGGATGGCAGGCCATTTTCTGGATATCGGCATGTGTTGTAATTCTTGTTATTGGGGTTGCATTTTTGTTTTTAGGAAAAGACAAGAATAAAATTGATATTACAAAACTTGATTATTGGGGAGCATTACTTTATGCTATTGCATTAGCCAGTATGGTTTATGGTTCATCAAAAATTAAATCGACCTTTGGCCAACTCTTGACTATCACCGGAATAATTATCATGGTCATTTTTATTTGGCAACAATCCAAATCCAAACATGCCTTCTTCCCAACGATAGTATTTAAGACTAACCGTTTATTTGCCTTTTCTAACCTTGCAGCTCTCATTAATTACAGTGCAACATTTGCTATTGTTTTCTTAATGAGTCTGTACCTGCAAAAGGCCTTAGGGTTAAGCACAAGAGAAACCGGAATTATTTTGGTAGCTCAGCCTATAGTTATGGCTTTGTTTTCTCCAATTGCAGGACGCTTATCCGACAGGCTTGAACCAGGTTATCTGGCAACAGCAGGTATGTTAATTTGCAGTATTGGATTAGCCTTATTTTACTTTTTAAATGAGCATTCATCCTTACTATTTATCATCAGTAATCTGGCATTTATTGGATTGGGTTTTGCTTTATTTTCATCACCCAACATGAATACCATCATGAGTTCAGTTGATCAATCACAGGCCGGATTAGCCAGTGGAATATCGGCTACCATGCGTGTTATCGGACAAATATTCAGTATGGCGATTGCCACTGCCCTATTTGCCATTTTTTACGACAAACAAACGATTGAAAATATCCCAATAGAATTATTTATGAAAGGCATACGTGTCTCTTTTCTTATTTTTGCCGTTATTTCAACCTTTGGAATTTACTTTTCAATTAACAGGGGAAAATTGCATTGATTACTGGATAATATAAAATGATTACCATTCCCATCCAAATCCGGTTTGAAGAATATAATCAGTGGGTGAAACTCCTTCTATGGGACTGTTATCGTAATTAAGAGTAGCACCAAACTTGATGTAGAAATCTAAGGGCAAGTCATACTTAATATCCAACTTAGTATCAGACCTCCAACGACCTGATTCCGTGATACCAGCATATACAGTAGAACTAAATAGCAGACTAAAGTCTTTGATATCGAATAAATTTAGCTCCGTTGTTAAGTATCCTTCCCAGGAATTTCTGTTAGCCGTTTCATTGGAATATCTCTCTAAATTCCGGTTAGCCCCTGTGATTATTCCCCAATATAATTTATTTGTTCTTTTTAGAAATCGTGCAATACCAAGTTGCGTATTGAAACGAATGTCGAGTAATTGTTCATTATTGGATAAGGTACTAAATGTAACAATTGAGTACCAGTTATTTCCAACAACATATCTAAAATTGAGTTCACTTTCAGTTCTTCTTATATCATCAACATCATCTTGAGTTGATTGCAATGAGCTAAGTGTAATGTTGGTATTCCATTTCTCAGCCTGATAGCCCATACCACTTCTAGTATTAAAACGTTTAAGGTTTTTTGACTTTGCCATTTCATATCCAACATCAATAAAAGCACTTAATCTATCTTTAAAACTATCATCAAATGATTTTAAGAATACTATTCTTCTTATGGGCACTTCAATAAACTCATAGTTTTTATTCATTACCAAACACATGGTATCATTTACCGAATAAAGACTGCTATAAAATTCATCATCTCCAACAACATCTATCATAAATTTGGATTGAGTTCTTATCCAAACAACTTTCTTCCATTCAATTTTGAAATCACTATCACTAAAATCAGTCTTACAGACCATAACACCTTTATCCATTGATTTAATTTCACCAATAATCATCTGCCCATCTTCAAATCGAACCGAATCTATCTGCGCCACAGTAGGGTTTATAAAAAGGGATATAAGAAATAAAGAATAAATAAGATGTCTCATAGATATTCTAGGCTATAAATTGCATTTCAAAAACACATTTATTAAATAAAAATACGCAATATTATTGATTATCAATTAGTAATAAACATAACACAAAATCACTTTCTCTTTACTCCTTTTATTGCAACGGCGTTTAATGGATCTTCCGGCCATTCATGCTTTGGGTATCTGATCCGAAGTTCTTTTCTGACTTCAAAATAGGCATTACCCCAGAAACTTCGTAAATCTGACGTTATTTGTACGGGTTTAAATCCAGGCGACAGAAGATGCAATAACACTCTAACTTTTCCATTATTAATAGCTGGTGTATCTAATAATCCAAATACCTCTTGTAAACGAACAGCTAAAACCGGAGCTTCTCCCTTATCGGAATAGCTTAATTTAATTTTGGAACCGCTTGGCACCTTAATTCTTTCCGGAGCTAATTGAATTAAACGTTCTTGCTTTTCTATCGACAAATGATGTTGAAGGACCTCTTTAAGATTTATCCTTTTTAAGTCTTCCGGTCGTTTAATATTGTTTAAATAAGGAGTCAGCCATTCTCTGAGTGTCTTTAATAACTGTGGTGTTGATACATCCGGCCATTGTCCATCTGGATTCCATGCTCTTAAGCTGAGTACCCTGTTTTGCCATTGGTTAACTTCAGAGTTAAAGTCAAGCAGGACCTCTCCTTCTTTTTCCAATGCATCACAAATGGCTTCCACTTTCTTTTCGGCATCAAATTTCTGCAAGGGTTTACTCTGCAAGATAATGTTACCTATTCGCAATTCAATTAGTGACTTAAAGCCACCATCTTTTGTATTCCAGGTCACTCGCTCGACGCTCTTGACCATGGGCATTAAGTCGCGGGGATTTAATGGGGATGCCAGGAATATCCTACCTACACCATCAATAGCATTAAGATGTGCAATAGCCAGCCACTCCTCATGTGCCAAATCATCCTGATGTCCTGCTGCAGCAATACGACCGTTAGCCAGCTTAAACTGAGCATTATTACCGGGATTAGCATGGGCTATGCGTTCAGGATAGGCATAGGCTAAAAGTAAACCTGTTTCATAGGGGTCAACAGCACTATTTTCCGCGTCACAATTGAGTATATCTCTATATTGCTCAACAATCTGCTCAATTCGGCGAAGCTTATTATTCTTCAGGTTGCCGGTTCTAAAGCGTCTCAAGGCTTCAATGCGAACATTGATGTCGATACCTGCCTCTTTGCCCAGAGGGTCACGTTCTTCAAGCAAGGCAGCCACATCTGCAGCCAGGGAAGATAAGCCCTCCTCCTCAGCATTTAAAAGCATATGAGCAATTCGGGGATGACAGGGTAAACGATGAAGGGCGTTACCGTGAGCTGTAATCCGGTCATTTTCTATAGCTTCTATCTGTTTTAATAATTCCCTTGCTTGTGCAACATGACCTTTTGGAGGCACCGTTAACCATGTTAATGATTCGATATCATTAACACCCCATTTGGCCATATCCAGAACTAAAGATGCTAAATCGGCTTCCATAATCTCAGGTGTCCGATGATCACCTTTTTGTTGATGAATAGCCTTATTCCACATTCGATAACACACCCCTGGACCTAAACGACCAGCTCTTCCTGCTCTTTGGTCGGCTGCATCTTTAGTTACCTCAATGGTTTCCAAACGTGAAAGTCCTGATCGCGGATCGAAACGTAATGTTCGTCAAAACCCACTATCCACAACAACATTAACACCCTCAATGGTCAAACTGGTTTCAGCAATGGATGTGGCCAGAACAATTTTCCTTCTACCCTGTCTGTCGGGCATGATGGCAGCTATTTGCTTCGATGCATTTAACTGGCCATATAAGGGATGAATCTGTGCTTTTTTAATTTGAGATCGTAAGATGGATTCACATTTTCTCTTCTCTCCTTCGCCTATGGTAAAAAAACCAGAATATCACCCTGTTGTTCCATATAGGCTTTGGACACAACACGTGCCGTTAATTCTGAAATGGCATAAACATCACATTCACCTGTGTAAATGATATCTACAGGATACTGACGTCCTTTGCTAACAATTGAAGAACAATTTAGAAGGGATGTCATGCCTGGCATATCCAATGTAGCCGACATCACCAGAAGTCGTAAGTCTGGTCGTAAAACCTGCTGAGATTCTCTTGTCAGGGCCATGGCCACATCGGCAAATAAACTTCTCTCATGAAACTCATCAAAAATGACTAATCCAATACCTTCCAAAGCATTATCACTTTGTAGCATTCGGGTTAATATGCCTTCTGTAACCACTTCTATGCGAGTATCCTTACTTACTACCGTATCAAAGCGAATACGATATCCAACCCTCTGCCCTATCTTTTCACCTAACAGATCTGACATTCGGGAAGCAATGGCTCGGGTGGCCAACCGACGAGTCTCTAACATAATGATTTTTTGACCATCCAGCCAATCCTCATCCAAAAGTGTTAATGGTACACCACCTTTACCTACTCCTGCTGGTGCATTTAATACTAATGTATTGTTTTCCCTTAGCTCTTTTTTTATTTGAGAAATGACCTCTTTGATAGGAAGGTCAACAAAGTTGTGATAATCGAAATTCAACTTCAGTTTTTCTATAAAATTACGAAAGACTAATTTGTATAAAACGTTTCCATAATAAAAAAGGCGTTTGAAATCAATCAAACGCCCTTCATCTTTTTATACTAAATTAGCTGGCTAACATGGTATCAATTCCTTCTAAAATCGTTTTTGCATTAGCATTAGTTGGCTGAACCTCCAATGCTTTATGTTTGCGAAATCAGCTGCCTGGTCAAATATAACTTTTGCTTTTTCTTTGATTGCATCCCACTGATCGTTATTATCAGCAGTACGCGTATTCAAAATGGTCCAACCTTGGAGTAGTACCATCGTTACTTTGCTTAACGTAGGTATGTGGCCAACATTTTTTCATATGGCCAACATATTTACTGGTACTGTATTTTTCAATACCACTTACCAGTACTTTCTCCATTTCTTCTTCTTTCTCCTGCTTATCTAAAGAGTAGGCAATGTAATAGGTTGCAACATCAGCTTTATAATCTAGCTCAACCGATTGGTTAAGATATTTAATAGCCTTGTCATAATTTTTAATTTTACGTGCACATGTAGCAGTATTATAAACCATGGCAGCGTCCATTTCTTCGTCTCCCCAAGATGCAATTGCCTGCTCATACAAACCAAGAGCGGTTTTATGATCTTTAGCTTTAAGTGCAGCATTTCCTTCATTTTTCAATTCAGCGGCAGTTTTGTCCTGAGCCATAGCTCCATTGCAAACATCAACACTGCAAAAAGGATAAAGTTGCTAAATACTTCATAATAATAATTTTTTAATCTTTATTTAATAGATTCGATTTATTTCAATTGCCGTAAAAATAGTTTTTTTTTTAAAAACACTAATTTTTAGAACAGTTTTTCTTCAAGGATATTACTTACATACTTTTTCAAGAAACGATTTAAACCCTTCAAACTCGTTAGTTAACTCCTCTACTTTCTTGTCTCCTCTTAAGAAAACCTTTAATCTATCAGGTTGTTCAACCGGTCGTTTAATAATTTCCTCAACAGTAACCGGAAATTTGGCCGGATGAGCTGTTGCAAGAAAAATACCAGTTTCTCCATCTCCTAACAATTCCTGAAGCGACTTAAATCCAATCGCTCCATGCGGATCAAGGATATACTGGTTCTCCTTATAAACCTGATCAATCATATTAAAGATCTCTTCATTGGGACAAACATAACCGGTAATGTCCTTTTTCATAGCATCAATGTTCATGCCATAAATTTTCTGAATTCGCACAAAATTGCTTGGGTCACCTACATCCATTGCATTTGCAGGTGTTGAAATACTTTTTGCAGGAGTATACAATCCGGTTAGCCAAGTATTTAGGAACAATGTCATTTATATTAGTCGCTGCAATAAAATGTTTAACGGGTAATCCCATTTTATGCGCAATTAATCCTGCTGTCAGATTACCAAAATTACCACTTGGTACAGAAACTACTATTTCTTTCTTACCCATTTTTACGGCCTGAGCATATGCGTAAAAGTAATACACCATCTGAGGCAGAAAACGCGCCAGATTAATGGAATTGGCTGAAGTCAGAACCAGTTTATTCTGTAATTCTTCATCCATAAAAGCCGCTTTAACCAGACTCTGACAATCGTCAAACGTACCGTCTATTTCAATTGCAGTAACATTCTGACCTAATGTTGTAACTTGTCTTCCCGAACATCAGAAACCAGACCTTTAGGAGATAACACATAAACACCTACCCCATCCACACCCAGAAATCCGTTGGCTACAGCACTGCCCGTATCACCGTAGTGGCCACTAATACATTAATGTTCTGTTCCAGCTCTTCGTAAACTGGGCCATCACCCGAGCCAGAAAACGTGCACCAATATCTTTAAAAGCCATGTTGGCCCATGAAACAATTCCAAATGAATAAATATTATCACTGACCGGTTGGAGTGGAATAGGGAAATTGAACGCATCTCTGGTCAACTGTCTGAAATCTTCCTCCGAAATAGCAGGACAGAAATAAGGCTTGAGAACATTAAATCCTATTTCACCTAAATCCATTTCAGGCAATTTATCCCAAAATTCAGCAGGCAATAAAGGGATCTCTTCCGGCATATACAAGCCCTTATCCGGGGCCAATCCATTAATTACCGCATTTTTTAAATCACTTTTAAGCGAAGACATTATTAGAACTATAAAACTGCATATTCTATTCTTTACCGTTATTATACTTATTTGCTTCCTGATAAAAGCACTTTCATAAACTCAGTTTGATCTAAGAATCCAAATTCACCATCTTTAACTGAGAATTCGTTATATTCTTTCACATCATCGGGTTTCACTCCGGGACGTGTAATCATAAACGGCACAAAATCGCGTGTATGTGTTCTGATTTCACAAGGTGTTGGATGATCGGGCAACATAGCAACGCTTACATCTTCAGTGTGTTGCGACAAGTATTCTAATACCCGTTTAACAACCAATTGATCGATATCTTCAAGTGTTCTAATCTTCAATTCAACATCTCCTTCATGACCGGCTTCATCCGGAGCTTCGATATGAAGAAAACACAGAAGTCATTATCTTCCAATGCCTTAAGTGCTGCTTCAGCTTTACCTGCATAATTGGTGTCAAAAAGGCCTGTTGCACCTTCAACAAAAACCGATTTTAAACTACCCAGTTTACCTAATCCATGAATCAGATCAACAGCTGAAATAACAACTCCGCTTTCAAGCCCATATAACTCTTTTAATTTTGGCATTTGTGGCTTGAATCCTGCTGACCAGGGCCAAATCATATTAGCCAAAGGCTTACCATTATTCTTGCGCTTTTGGTTAACCGGATGATTTTCCAATACCTCTTTTGATTTTAACATCAGTTCCGATAAAAGGCTTGCTGTTGGATGTCCCTGATCTGGTTTAGGTAAAATCGTGTTCACCTTTTCACCGGGCACATCATGTGGTGGTGTACAAACCACTCCGTTTTGGCCGCCTTTAACAATCATTACATGACGATAGCTTACTCCCGGATAAAATTTAACCACATCGCTGCCTAATTTTTTATTAAGCTCAACGATTAGCTCCTTTGCCTCTTCAGTAGAGATATGGCCGGCTGAATGATTTAACAACACCCCATCTTCTTCACTCACTAGATTGCAGCGTAAAACCAAATCCTTATCAGTAAAATCAATCCCTAACGCTGCAGCTTCCAACACCCCTCTTCCCTGATAATATTTCGCTGCATCATAGCCCATAATGGTCATATTGGCTACTTCACTTCCGGGATGTAATGAATCGGGTACCGTTTTAAGTAAACCACATTTCGACATTTGGCACAATTGATCTATATGTGGAGTTTTAGCCGCCATCATTGGAGTTTTACCACCCAACCTCTCAATTGGGCGATCAGCAAAACCATCGGCTAGTATAACTAAGTATTTCATAAGATTACATTTCAATTATTAAACCTTAAAAAGAGATTATAGTTTAGAGGTTAACTACTTTTATTATATCAGCAAAAACACCAGCGGCTGTTACATCAGCTCCGGCACCGTACCCTTTGATCTCCATTGGGTGATCGTAATAGTAATCGGTACGTAACATCACTTTGTTATTACTGTCCTCTAAACGGTAAAATGGATGCGATGCATCTACTTCGATAAAACCAACCTTTGCCTGTCCTTCCTTAAGCGAGGCTGTATATCGTAAAATTTTACCTTTATCTTCAGCCGCTTGTCTTATGGATTCAAATTCAGAATCGTAAGATTTTAAGCGCTCCATAAATTGTTCTACTGTTTCGTCTGTAAAAAATTCGTCAGGTAGAAATGGAGTGATTTTAATATGTTTTTGTTCCAATGGATATTCGCACTCACGCGATAAAATCAGCAACTTACGAAGGACGTCAGTTCCCTTCAGGTCAATCCTTGGATCAGGTTCGCTGTAGCCTTTTTCCTTAGCTTCCTGCACCACTTCTGACAAAGGACGATCGGCAGACACATTATTGACAATATAATTTAATGTACCCGACAACACCGCTTCTAACTGGAGAATTTTATCTCCACTCTGAATCATACCATTTATTGTATTAATGATTGGCAATCCGGCACCAACATTCGTCTCAAACAGGTACTTTACACCTTTTTCAACAGCTGTGGTTTTTAATTTTTTATAGGTGGCATAATCCGATGAACTAGCAATTTTATTGGCTGTAACCACTGATACGTTATTTTCCAGTAATTTCTGATAGTGTTTAGCCACATCAGGGTTTGCAGAACATCGACAAAAACACTGTTTGACAAATTGTTAGCTATGGCTTGTGCCACAAACTGATCAATATTACCAGGACTGGCTTCTTTCAGTACATCCAATGCACTATCCAGATCTAATCCTCTTTCCTTGAAAATCATTTGTCTTGAATTAGCCAAACCGGCTAAACGAATACTCAAACGTTCCACTTTCATTAGTCGTTCAGACTGGCGTTGAATCTTTTTAAGCAAGCTTTTACCAACGGTGCCAACCCCGGCCATATAAACATGGATGGCTTGGTACTGACTCAAAAAGAAGGTCTCATGCACCACATTAAGTGTTTTACGAAGGTCATCCGCGTGAATAACAAACGAAACATTCAATTCTGATGCACCCTGAGCAATGGCATATACATTAATCCCATTTCGACCGACATTATGGAATAATTGACCAGAGACACCTGACGTATGCTTCATTCCTTCACCTACAATAGCCACAACAGCCATCTGACTATCCACCAACACGCCGTTAATATGCTTACGGCTTATTTCAGTTGCAAACTCATTCACTAATGCCAACTCCGGGCCATTTCGGCATCCGTTGAAGTATCGGCGCCGAAAAGCTGCACCTGCGCATCGTTAAAACCATGACTCGAGAGATTGCCGCGGATCGCCTCCAGATCGGCGCTTTGCGAGTAGCCCACTTCGAGCAGGATGCCTCCCGTAAAGTCGATGCCCAGTTCCAGCCCCTGCCTCGCCAGTGACAGCAGCGATACGCAGATCATGAACAAGGAAATTCCTATCGCAATCTTGCGTCGCGTCGCGCTTAGAAAGTCGATATTGGTGGTCGCTTTGATAATGTGCATCGCTTGCTTCCCTATACCGGCAAGGACTTGAGCTTGCGGCCGCCGAACACGGCATTGACCACCGCCCGAGTGCCGACGATGGCCGTAAACATGGACGTCAGGATGCCTAACGACAAAGTGATTGCGAAGCCCTTGACCGGCCCGGTGCCGAACGCGAACAGCACGACGGCGGCGATCAGCGTCGTGACATTGGCGTCCGCGATGGACGAAAAAGCTTTCTCGTAACCGGAATTGATGGCCGCCTGCGGCTGAACTCCCGCCGCCAGTTCTTCACGAATTCGTTCGAAAATAAGTACGTTGGCGTCGACTGCCATGCCCACCGTTAACACGATACCGGCGATACCCGGCAACGTCAGGGACGCCTGCAGCAGCGACAATAACGCGACGATAAACACGAGGTTAGCGAACAGCGCGAGATTCGCGACGACGCCAAACCAGCGGTAGTACAGGGCCATGAACACGACCACGGCCAGGAAACCGATCTTCACGGCGAGAAAACCGCGATCAATGTTGTCCTGGCCCAGGTTCGGGCCGATGGTGCGTTCGTCAATCATGTACACCGGTGCTGCAAGGGCGCCCGCGCGCAGCAACAACGCCAGGTCGCGGGCTTCGATCGGGTCCAGCCCGGTCGTCTGGAAATTATTCTTGAAAACACCGCGGATGGTCGCCGTGTTAATAATCTCTTCCGTCTTGGTTATGCGGTACTCGGTGACGCCGTTGCGCGTCTCTGCGACACGCTTGCTTTCGATGAACAAGGTCGACATCGGCTTGCCGACATTTTCCTGCGTCGTCGCAAGCATGCTTTCGCCGCCGACCGAATCCAGGTTGATGAACACGGCCGGCTGACCGTCGCTGCTGAATCCGGACTCGGCATTGACGATCTGATCACCCGACGCAATGACTTTGCGCTTCAGAATTTGTGCTGCCTGGCCATCACGGCCCGGATACTGCCGCGATCCCGCCTCAACGCCGGACTGGTCAACGAGCCGGAATTCAATGGTCGCCGTTGCTGTCAGGATGCGCTTGATCAGGTTCGGGTCCTGCACGCCGGGCAGCTGCACCACAATGCGATCGGCGCCCTGGCGCTGCACCAGCGGCTCCGCGACGCCCAGTTCGTCGACACGATTACGCAGCGTCGTCACGTTCTGCTCGATCGCGAGATTACGGCGTTCTTCGATCTGTAACTCGGTCATGCGCACGAGCAACGACTTGCCGTCGGTGCCATCTGCGATCAATACGTCGGCGTCGGCCTCGCGGATGATGGCGCGCGCCGCTTCGGCGTCGTCAGCGCTCTGCAAGCGCACGGTGATGACCGGGCCATCCACGTCCACGCGATGCCGAATCTGCGCATCGCGCAGGCGATCATCAAAATCGGCCTGATAGGTATTCATGCGCGTTTCGACCGCGGTATTCATGTCAACTTCGAGCAGCACGTAGACGCCGCCGCGAAGATCGAGGCCCAGGCTCATCGGCGCGAGGCCGAGCCCACGCACCCACTCCGGCAGTTTCGGTGCCAGCGTCAATGCGATGCTTGCCTCGCGCTCATAGCGCTCGCGCAGTCGCGTTTCCGCAGCGCGTTGATCCGCATCGTCGTGAAACCGCAACACGATCCGGCCTTCGCGCAGATACGCGGCCTCCGGTTCGATGTCGGCGTTTTGAATGGTCAGCAAGACCTGCTGCAGGCGCTCTTCCGTGTAGTCAGCGTTATTGCTGTCGGACATCTGCACGGCGGGCGACGTGCCATAAATATTCGGCAGCGCGAGCACGATGCCGGCCACGACCGCGATGAGCACGAGGGCATTTAGCCAACCGGGATACTTGTTCATAGTGGCAAGCCAGGCGCTGCTTAAGCAGCGTCGAAGGTATCTTTGGGTACGACTTGCGAGACGCTGGCGCGCTGCATCTTGATCTCGGTGTTGTCGCTGATCTTTACGACCACATAATGGTCACTGACTGCGGTGATCTTGCCGAGTATGCCGCCTGCCGTGAGAATTTCATCGCCGGCCTTGAGCGCTGCTATCAACGCGGTGTGCGCCTTTGCTTTTTTCTGCTGCGGGCGGATCAGCAGGAAATAGAACGCCGCAAAAATGATAACCATCGGCAGCAGGAAACCGAACGGATCGGCCGCCTGCGCGCCCTGTGCGTGTGCATTTTGAATTAGGAAATCCATTCGTCTCAATCTTTAATGGCGGGACGGGCCCGGAAAATCAGCGCGGTATTATGGCATACAGGCAACGTAATAAGGGCGGCTTCTCGAATCACAAGTGCTCAGGCCGGCGCCGAATAGATTTCCCGCAAGCGGGAGCTATAGGCCGCGAGTGACCCGGCCTCTATGGCACTGCGCAGGTCTCTCATAAGTGATTGATAATAATGTAAATTATGAATCGTTGCGAGGCGCGGCCCAAGAATCTCACCGCATTTCGCGAGGTGCCTCAGATAGGCAAGGCTGTAGTGCGCGCAGGTGTAACAATGGCAATCCGGATCGGGGGCCGAGGTATCGTCGACGTAGCGGGCATGCCGAAACTTCACCAGGCCGCGCGATGTGAACAACTGACCGTTGCGGGCATGCCGTGTCGGGATAACACAATCAAACATGTCGATACCGCGCAGTACGGATTCCGCAATGTCGACGGGCGTGCCGACGCCCATGAGGTAGCGTGGCTTGTCAGACGGCATTGCGGGCAACAGGTCGTCGAGCACCTGCATGCGCTCGTGCTCGGGCTCGCCCACGGCCAGCCCGCCGACGGCATAGCCATCAAAGCCAATCGCGTCCAGGGCAGCGAGCGACTCTGCGCGGAGATGCCGGTGGATACCACCTTGCACTATGCCGAAAATCGCCTCGCCGCGTTCCGGCGCCAGCGAGCGTAGTTCGTCAAAGGCACTGCGACTGCGTGCCGCCCAGCGCAACGACCGCTGCATCGACTCGCGAGCGACGGATTCGCTGGCGGGATACGGCGTGCATTCGTCGAATATCATCGTGATATCGGCGTTCAGGTCGTGTTGCACCTGGATCGATTTTTCCGGCGAAAGAAATACTTCGTCGCCGTTCACTGGCGACTGAAAACGAACGCCCTCTTCGGACAGTTTGCGCATAGCCGCGAGCGAGAAAACCTGGAAGCCGCCGGAGTCGGTCAGGATCGGCCCGGGCCAGTGCATGAATTCGTGCAATCCGCCGTGTTTACGAATCACGTCCGTACCCGGCCGCAACAGCAGGTGAAACGTGTTGCCCAGCACAATCTCGGCACCGCTGGCCGCGACTTCCTCGGGGGTGACGCTTTTCACCGTGCCATAGGTGCCAACCGGCATGAACGCCGGCGTCTGCACCACGCCACGCCGGAACACCAGCTGGCCGCGCCGTGCGGCGCCATCGCTTGCCGATATCGCCAGTTTCATGCGCTGCCGTCCCGCGTCAGGAACATCGCATCGCCGTAGCTGAAGAACCGGTAGCGCTGCGACACCGCGTGCCGGTAAGCCTGCAGCACGCGCTCCCTGCCCGCGAATGCGGCGACCAGCATCAGCAATGAGGACTGTGGCAGGTGAAAATTGGTCAGCATGGCGTCAACGCATCGAAACTCGAAGCCGGGCAGGATAAAGAGATCGGTCTCGCCATGAAAGGCCCGCAGCTCGCCGTCGCGGGCGGCACTCTCGAGGGCACGCACGGCAGTTGTGCCAACGGCGACCACTCGGCCGCCCGCAGACCTGCAGGCGGCGACAGCCGAGACCAGCTCCTCGCCAAGGACAACGCGCTCGCTGTGCAGACGATTCTTCTCGGCGACGTCCTCGCGCAGAGACTGAAAGGTGCCGGCGCCAACGTGCAAAGTCAGCCAGGCATGCTGCACACCCATTGCAAGCGTCTGATCGAGCATCGCCGCGTCGAAGTGCAGGCCGGCAGTCGGCGCCGCGACCGCACCCGGGTCGCGTGCGTAAATGGTCTGGTAACGCTCGCGGTCGGCCGGCTCCGCCGTGCGCTCCAGGTACGGCGGCAACGGTATTTCGCCGCAGCGCTCCAGTAACGCTAACACCGGTGTTGCGAATTCAAGTGCGTACAACGCGCCTTCGCGCCCGTGCACAACGACTTCAACGTCACCGATAAGCAACTTGCTGCCGGGCCTGGGTGACTTGCTTGCACGAATGTGCGCCAGCGCGCGGCACTCTGATTCGATGCGCTCCACCAGCACCTCGACCCGGCCCCCGCTCGCCTTACGGCCGTGCAGGCGCGCCGCGATGACACGCGAGTCGTTGAACACCAGCAGATCGCCCGGCCGCAGCAGGCCGGGCAAATCGGCAAATTGACAGTCGGTAAGGCCGTTGCTGACATCAAGCAAACGACTGCCACGCCGCTCCGCGGGCGGATAGCGGGCTATCAGCTCGTTGGGCAGTGGGTAGTCAAATTCGGAGATGCGCATGGGCGCGCATGGTAACAAACCCGTGCACGCCCACACTCGGGGTCATTGTCTCAGGTCTTTTCTACGGGCGTATTCGGGCGGATCGCCGGGCGAGCCGGCGTCGGCGCGCGCGCAGGACTGGCGACCGCAGGCGCCAAGGGCGGCAAGCCGCTGGTCATACCATCCGGCACCGCAACGTCCAGCGTGCGACGTTTCTTGTCGCGCATGATCTCAAGCTTCAATGTCTCGCCGGACTGGTACGAACCAAGGATGCGCAGTGCATGCCTCACCGAAGTGGGCTCGCGACCGTCGATTTTCTGGATCACGTCGCCATCCTCGAGTTGCAGCGCCTTCGACTCCGGTGCATTGACGACCAGCAGGCCCTGCTCGGTCCCGAAGTATTTTCCGAGCCCGGCATTCAGCTCGACAAGCTCCATGTCACCCCAACCATTATCTGCATGCCATGCAAACGCGTAACGGCCCGGCACGCCGACAACGCCCGGCGCAATCATCGCGCCTGGCGCACCCGGCATGCTGAAATTGCGGTCGTCGAAGTCGAATGCAAACACCTGGGCATCAATAGCTTTCGGTTCGACCTCGACCTTGCCAGCTTTACCGTCGCGATCATAATCGACCGCCAGCGTATCGCCTTCTTCGACGCCGGCCATGAAATCGAGAAGTTTCTGTGTGGCCGCGTCCGAATTGTCGCCTGCCAAGGACTCACCATTCACCGCCGTGAGCAGATCGCCAGCGCGCAAACCCGCATCGTCCGCGGCGCTGCCCGGCGTCACGCCCAGCACGGCAACACCTTTGACCGGGCCCTTCTCGTCACCGCCGATCGTCACGCCGAGTCGCGGCCCTTTGTCACCGATGATCTCAATACGCCGCTGCATGTTTTGCCGATTCGGCAAACGCTCCTTCGCCAGTTGCGCCATTTGTCGTGCCGCTTCCGCCATACGGTTTTCGGCTTCGTGCATGCGACGATCAACTTCTGCCTCGCGCGCCTGCACTGCGTGGATCTCCGCCTGCTGAGCAACGTCGCGTTCGACCGCGGTCGACTGCGCAATTGCCTGGGCGCCAAGCAGCAGCGTGGCCATGAGCGGGATATAAATCTTGCAGCTATTCATCTCGAATTTCTCCTGTCGGGCGTCGTCGCCCTCCTGAATTAAAAAGCCGTTCGCTGCGCTTGCGCATAACGCAACTGAACCAGTGATTTCATAAGCCTGACGCGCTCGCGCCAGAACAGCTCGGTTTCGTCCGGTGTCATCTGCACGCCGGCGTCGTTCAATTGAAAGTCGATCGCCGCAACCGCGTTCTCGATATCGGCGATGGTGCCTGCCGTGCTCGCCCGCAGCACGCGTGGCTCCTCGGGCAATGACCGCAGATCACTTTCGAGCTGTCGCGACTGCACCATTAGTGCCTGCAGTGCGGTCACCGCAGGCTTCCCGTTCTGCGCCGTCGCAACCGGTACCGTATGCATGCTTTCGGGAGGACTCGTCGCCAGCATTCGCGGCAGCACGAAAACCGCGAGCAATACTGTGGCCGCGATCGCAAAGCCACCAAACCAGGTCGATGGCCGTTGCGCCGCCGTGGCACGAATCAGACCTTCGGCCGATGCCTGCGCACGAATGCGATCCCAGACAATACGCGGCGGCATGGTATCAACCAGGCCATCGAGTCCCTGTAGTAATACGTGCCGCTCATCGGCGGTCAATCCGCAAATCATTTCGTCGTCCTGTGTTGTGCTTGCCATGTTCAAATACTCCGGAGCACCGCGTTATCCGCCATAGCCTCATCACGATGCTGTGCCAGTAGTGGCCGCAAGCGTTGATAGGCGCGCGATAACTGCGATTTCGAAAAACTTTCTGTACGACCCATGAGTGCTGCAATTTCCTTGTGGGTCAGCCCCTCAACGTCGTGCAACCAGACGATGGTGCGACCGACGGTAGGCAGGCGCGCCAGTGCCGCGTCGAGGTCCAGCGCATCGTTGGGGTGACTCGAAATACCATGGCTTACCGCATCGCCTGGCGTGAATTCATCCCAGTTGTCCGCGAGACCCTCGCTGCGCGCGGTCCAGGCCGAGCGCAGGAACATCAACGCTTTGGAGACAGCGATGCGCCGTATCCAGCTACCCAGTGCTGCTTCACCGCGAAACTTCGCAATCGAACGCATGATTTCGATAAACGTCTCCTGCGCGAGGTCCTCCGCGTGCGCCGGCACAC
The DNA here is from genome assembly GCA_942492625.1 of uncultured Gammaproteobacteria bacterium. Lineage (GTDB taxonomy): Bacteria > Pseudomonadota > Gammaproteobacteria > Chromatiales > Chromatiaceae > Thiosymbion. Next base: position 29,303 of record CALOFM010000042.1, read on the forward strand.
GTGTGAAACGCAGGCACAGCGAATAAACAGGGGTAGCGAATGCCCGGTAAATGACTTCGTGGGCACGCACGTCCCCGCGTGCCGCCCGTTGCACTATTGCCGGTTCGATGTGGATGTCTGCGAATTTGCTCATATCTCGAAATGTTAGATGCGGAAATCGGTAAAAGAGTCGCACGTGGCCGACTATATTGCCTCTGGCGACGACCATCGTGGCCGCCTATACTGTGCGCGCCGTTCGATCTGGGCATGCCGGGATGGCGGAACTGGTAGACGCGCTGGACTCAAAATCCAGTTTCTGTGAGGAAGTGGGGGTTCGATTCCCCCTCCCGGCACCATGCCCCACAACGAATAAAGACATCACTATGAATTATTGCGCCGAGTGCGGCCACGCAGTCACGCTGCAAATTCCAAAAGGCGACAATCGTACGCGCAGCGTATGCGAGGCCTGCGGCATCGTGCACTACGTAAACCCAAAAATCGTCGTCGGCTGCGTGCCGGAGAAAGACGGCCGCATCCTCTTGTGCAAGCGAGCCATTGAACCGCGGTCCGGCTACTGGACCGTGCCGGCCGGATTTATGGAATTGGGTGAGTCAACGGCACAGGGCGCTGCACGCGAGACACTGGAAGAAGCCTGCGCCGAGGTCGAAATCGGTCATCTGTTCGCATCCGTCGACGTCGTCGATGCCGGTCAGTTGCATTTGTTTTTTACAGCCAGGCTACTGGGCGACTACGCGGCCGGCGCAGAGAGCCTGGAAGTTGCGATGTATGCCGAAGAGGATATTCCCTGGGACGACATTGCGTTCCACAGTGGTCGCTACGCACTCAAGAAATACTTTGCAGACAAGGGCGAGAACAACGGCGTGCATATCCACGAACTGCGCCGCGCGAAATCCTGAATATCGACAGGGGTCAGAGCCCTTTTTTTCCCAGATGCGGCTAGTGCCATATCTGGGGCCTGACCCCGACTTAATTGGCGGTCTGGTCGAGGCGGGCCTTGAGCTGGTCGGGTGTGAGATAACCGCTGATCAGCTCGCCATCTTCGAGCACAATCGCCGGCGTGCCGCTCAAGCCGATCTCCTGGCCCATCGCGTACTGCTCTTTGACAATCGACGCATCACACTCAGTGCTGGCAAATTTCTGGTCATTTTTTGCGGCCGTCAGCGCACTGTTACGGTCCGCGGCACACCAAACATGTTCCGCCGTCGACCACGCGTGCGAAGTCGGCCCGTTGCGCGGGTACATCAGATAACGAACCTCGATGCCATGCGCAAGGTACTCGCCAATCTGGCTATGCAGACGACGGCAATAGGTGCACTCGACATCGGTAAAAACAGAAACAGAATATTTCTTGTCTGCCGGAGAAAACAGAATCACGTCTTCGTCTTTGACGGTTGCCATCAACAGGCGACGCGATTCGGTGCGCGCGGCTTCACTCAGGTTGACATTCTGATCGAGGTCAATCAGGTCGCCCTGCAGCAGGTAGCGGCCGTTGGCCGAAATGTAGGCGACGATCGCGCCTTTTTGAATCGTGTACCAGCCATCGACCGGGCTGATGTTGATGTCCTTCGCTTCGATCATGTCGAACTTCGCGATGACCTTCTGCCGAACCTGATCGAGGTCAGAATCGGCCGCAGCCGCAAGTGCCGGCGACAGCGAGAATACGGCGGCCGCAAACAGCACAGCCGTGCGGCAAATATTATTCATAGGTGAGGGCATACGCGTTTTCATGACTCTAGTTGACCAGCAATACCGGGCGGGGTTCCCGGCGCGGCAAGTGTAGCAAATCTAGCCGCGTGGATGGTGCTCGCGCGTGCAGGTCCTTGAGCCGCTCGCGCGCCACGTGGGTGTAGATCTGCGTGGTCGACAGATCGCTGTGGCCAAGCAGCAATTGCACGACGCGAAGGTCGGCGCCGCGATTCAGCAGGTGCGTCGCAAAGGCATGCCGCAGGCTGTGCGGCGACATTTTCTTGCGTACGCTCGCTTTTTCGGCATAGCGCTTGATGATGTGCCAGAACGCCTGGCGGGTCATGCGATCGCCGCGGCGGGTCGGGAACAGGTAGTCGGTCTGGCGCTCGAGCAGGATTTCCATGCGCGGACCATCGATAAATTCCTGCAGCCAGCGCTGCGCCTCGTCGCCGAGCGGTATCAATCGTTCGCGATCGCCCTTGCCGACAATGCGCAGGACGCCCTGGTTGAAATTGACCTGTGACTGCTTGAGGTTGATCAGCTCGGAAACCCGGAGACCGGTCGCGTACAGCAACTCGAGCATGGTGCGATCGCGATGACCCAGCGGCTCGTCCGTATTGGGTGCATGCAACAACGACTCTACTTCGTCCTCACTCAAGGTCTTTGGCAGGGAGCGTCCGATGCGCGGCATTTCGATATCGGCCGTAGGATCGGAATTGCGCAGGCCCTCACGCATAATGTAGCGAAAGAAGCGGCGAAAGCTGGAGAGTTGACGGGCTGTGGATCGGGGTTTGGCACCACCCTCAACACGCCCGGCGATGAAAGCGAGCAAGTCCGACTTGTCAGCGGTATCGATCGACTTTCTTTTGCTCCGACAGAGATCGGCCCAGCGTCATCAGATCGGCCCGATAGGCGCCCAGCGTATTCTGCGACAGGCCGCGCTCCATCCAGATAGCATCCAGGAATCGATCGACCAGCTCTTCCGAGTGGGCGACGGATTTGGACTCCGATTTGTGATTTTCAATGCTTGCCATAGTATCCATCTGGTCGGGCCCGCAATCCTTTGCGTCGCCGCTGCATATTCAGCACACTGCACCGCCAAGCGACGGATTTTTCAAGGGTTTGAGTATGAGCAGGATGCCATGTTATCGGCGTGACCGCTGTCACAGAAACTACAAGGCATTTACATAAAGTGAGCTACGTCACACGTGCCCGCGATGTCCTGTTTGGGCTCTACGCGTGGTTTGTCTTCAGCCTATGCGTGCTGTTCGGCTTGCTGCCGCTGCTGCTGGTGCCCGGCGCGGAGCGCCGCGCGCGCTGGCTGGCCGGCGCCGCGAAGGCCATATTCGTGCTATCCGGTATACCGGTCGAGGTTCACGGCTATGAGAATCTGCCCGCAGGCGACTGCGTGGTCGTCGCGAACCATGCCAGCTACATCGACGGCCTTTCTGCTCAAAGGCTACCTGCCTGCCCGCTTTCTCCTTCGTCATCAAGGGCGAAATGCGCAACAATGCCATCGTGCACTTCCTGTTGCGACGTGCCGGTTCACGATTCGTAGAACGCAACGGCAGCACCGCCAGCAGCCGCGACGCGCGGCAAATGGTCAAGGCCGCAAAGAGCGGGCAGTCGCTCGCGATTTTCCCGGAAGGCACATTTCAGCAAGAGCCCGGCTTGCTGCGTTTTCAGCGCGGGCGCATTCGTCGCGGCGGTGCGCGGCGAAATGCCGATCGTGCCGATCGTGATTTCGGGCACGCGCCACATGCTGCCGGCGGACCGCGACCTGCCGCGATTCAGCCGGGTACGCATCGAAGTATCTGCCAGCGATCGATCCGGACCATCCGAGTTTCGCGAACCACCGTGATCTCGCCAATTTGGTGCGGCAGCGTATACTCGCCGTTCTCGACGAGCCCGACCTCGTCGCTAATGCAGAAACGTCCTCCGGAGCAGATGCATGAGCAGTGATCCCGTCGTCATCGTCGCGGCGCAACGTACACCCATCGGCACATTTCAGGGTGCGCTTTCGGCCGCTACAGCGCCACAGCTGGGCGCAGCTGCGATTGCCGCGGCCGTCGCTAAATCCGGCATCGATGCCGCCGATGTCGACCAGGTACTCATGGGTTGCGTATTGCCAGCCGGGCTCGGACAGGCACCTGCGCGCCAGGCCGCGCTCAACGCCGGATTGTCCAATGGCACGCCGTGCACGACCGTCAACAAGATGTGTGGTTCGGGCATGGCAACGATCATGCTGGGCCACGACCTGCTCAAGGCCGGCAGCGCGGCCGTGATTGTCGCCGGTGGATTCGAGTCGATGAGCAACGCGCCCTACTTGTTGCCGAAGGCGCGACGCGGCTATCGCATGGGACACCAGGAAGTCATCGATCACATGTTCTATGACGGCCTGCAGGACCCGTGGAAAGGGCTGATGATGGGACATTACGCCGACGCCACGGCGGAGAAATACGGTTTCTCGCGCGACGAGCAAGACGCGTTCGCGGTGGAATCGGTAGCACGCGCGCAAAGGCCGCGGTCGCCGCCGGCACTTTCGCCGCCGAAATTGCGCCGGTTACGGTCAAGGCCCGCAAGGGCGAGGACGTGATCGCCAGCGACGAAACACCGGGCGCCGTCAGCATCGAGAAAAATTCCAACGCTCGCCCGGCATTCAACGCCGACGGCACGGTTACGGCCGCGACCTCCTCGTCGATTTCCGACGGTGCTGCGGCGACCGTGCTGATGACGGCGTCCGAAGCGAAACGCCGCGGCATCCAACCGCTGGCCACGCTGGTCGGGCATTCGAGCTTTGCGCAGGAGCCGGCATGGTTCACGACCTCGCCAGTATCTGCGATCAGGAACTTGCTGCAGCGCCTGGGGTGGACGCAGGACGACGTCGACCTGTACGAAATCAACGAAGCCTTCGCAGTCGTAACGATGGCGGCCATGCGCGACATTGGCATCGAGCACAGCAGGGTCAATGTCAACGGTGGCGCCTGCGCGATGGGCCACCCGATTGGCGCGACCGGCGCTCGCATAACGACGACGCTGCTATATGCGTTGCAGGCACGTGGCCTCAAGCGCGGCATCGCTTCGCTGTGTATTGGCGGCGGTGAGGCGGTGGCAATCGCAGTCGAACTCAGCTAGCAAAGGGGGAGCACAACATGGACCTCGCAACAGCAAAGGCCGTAATTTCCGGCGGCGCCTCAGGCCTCGGACTGGCAACGGCAGAACGGATTATCGCCGCCGGCGGCCAGGTCGTATTGCTCGACATCAACGACGAGCAGGGCAACGCCAGCGCAGTAAAACTCGGCAAGCGCGCGGCATACGTGAACACCGATGTCAGCAACGAAGCGTCCGTCAAAGCCGCAATGGCGGCAGCCAACGAGACGATGGGCGGCATCACGCTGGCGGTCAATTGCGCCGGCATTGCGACGGCCGGGCGCACCCTGGGTCGCGATGGGCCCTGGCCGAGCGAGCTCTTCAATCGAGTGATCCAGGTCAACCTGGTCGGCAGCTACAACGTCACCAAGGAAGCCGCCGCATTCATGCAGCACAATGCGCCGAACGCCGATGGCGAACGCGGCGTCGTCATCAGCACCGCCTCGATCGCGGCGTTCGAAGGTCAGATCGGCCAGGCGCGTATTCCGCCTCCAAGGGCGGCGTGGTCGGCATGATGCTGCCGCTGGCACGCGAGTTCGCCGCCTTCGGCATTCGCGTCAACACGATTGCGCCCGGCGTGTTCCTCACACCGATGGTCGCAGGCATGTCCGCCGAAGTGCAGGAATCGCTCGGCCGGCAAGTGCCGTTCCCGCCGCGCCTCGGGCGCCCGGAGGAATACGCCGACGCGGTTGCATTCATCTACAGCACTGCAATGGTGAACGGCGAGACGATTCGCGTCGACGGCGCGATTCGCATGCAACCCAAGTAGTCTTGTAGGAGGCCGCCATGCGGGCGGCATTCCCTCCGTGATGGCTCGCTGCAGCGCAGGGCATGGCACCCCTCCCGACGAGGAATATCCCTGTTCGCCCGGCCCCTACAAGACAGGCATCTGCAAACTACATGCCCGGGTAGTTCGGTCCGCCGCCGCCTTCGGGTACGGTCCAGACGATGTTCTGCGTCGGGTCCTTGATGTCGCAGGTTTTGCAGTGCACGCAGTTTTGCGCATTGATCTGGAATTTCTTCTCGCCGCCCTCTTCGACCACTTCATACACGCCGGCCGGGCAGTAGCGCTGCGCGGGCTCGTCGAATTTCGGCAGGTTGTAGTTGATCGGGACGCTGGCATCCTTCAGCTGCAGGATGCGACGGCTGGTCTTCCTCGTGATTGGTGCTCGACAGGAACACCGACGACAGCCGATCGAAACTGATCACGCCGTCCGGGCGTGGATAGTCGATCGTCGGCGCGTCACTCGCCTTCAGCAGCGAGTCGTGATCGGGCGTCTTGTTGTGCCAGGTGAACGGCAAACGCTGCCGAAGAAAATATTCTGGTCGATGAAGGTAAACGCCGCGCCCCAGAACACGCCGAGCTTGCGCGAGCGCCGGGCCGAAATTGCGGCCGCGGTGCAACTCCTTGTAGACCCAGGATGCCTTGACGCTGTCCTCATAGTCGTTGAGCTCGGCGTCCGCATTCTCGCCAGCCGAGAGCGCACGGTGCACGCTTTCGGCCGCCAGCATGCCGGTCTTGATCGCCGTATGGGCGCCCTTGATCTTGACGCCATTCAGGAAGCCCGCATCACAACCGACCAGCATGCCGCCCGGAAACGCGAGTTTCGGCAGCGATTGCAGGCCACCCTTGTTGACCGCTCTTGCACCGTACGCGATGCGCTTACCGCCCTCGAGGTACTGGCGAATTTTCGGATGCTGTTTCCAGCGCTGAAATTCCTCGAACGGGCGAGGTGCGGGTTTTTGTAGTTCAGCGCCACGATCAGGCCCAGGAACACCTGGTTGTTGGCTCGCGTGATAGAGAAAGCCACCGCCTTCCGTGTGATTGTCCAGCGGCCAGCCCGTCGTGTGCACGACCAGCCCTTCCTGGTGCAGCGCCGGATCGATCTCCCAGATCTCTTTGAGGCCGATGCCATAGTGTTGTGGATCCGCGTTCGCACGCAGATCAAATTTCTGCATCAGTTGCTGGCCGAGATTGCCGCGGCAACCTTCGGCAAAAATCGTGTACTTTGCGGTGAGCGCGTAGCCTCGCTGATAGGTGGATTTGTGCTCCCCCGTTTTCGCAACGCCCATGTCACTGGTCGCGACGCCCGTGACCCGGCCGCTGTCGTCGTACAACACCTCCGAGGCTGCGAAACCCGGAAACACATTGACGCCGAGGCCTTCCGCCTGCTCGCCAAGCCACTGGCACAGCCGACCCAGGCTGATGATGTAGTTGCCCTTGTTGTGCATCGGTCGCGGCACGAACAAACCGGGCACGCGGACCGAACTGCTCGCGCCGGTCAGGTAGTGCACGTCGTCGCCAGTGACCGCCGTCTTGAGCGGCGCAGCCATTTGCTGCCAGTCAGGAAACAATTCATTGAGTGCAGTCGGCTCGAACACGTTGCCGGAGAGTATATGTGCGCCAATTTCGGAGCCCTTCTCTACGACGACCACGGACAGCCCACTGTCGAGCTGCATCAGTCGGCAGGCCGCGGCCAGACCGGCCGGCCCGCCGCCGACCACGACGACATCAAATTCCATGGATTCGCGTTCTGTACTCATAGTATCGTCCCTTGCTTGCATTTCATTGGCCGCAAAAGAGGATATCCGGAATATTGAACGTGCGCGAGGCCTACGAGGAAAGCCTGCTGCGCGATGGCCATGAGCGCGATTGCGCGCAGGAAGCTGTCGAGCTTGAAGCGACTGCAGCATGCAGGTATGCCGCCGCAACTCCTGGCCGGCGCGGCGTGCTCGATGTCTTCCGCTTGCGCCCAGCTGCTGCAGACGCACGGCGACGCTGTTGCAGGACTGTATATCTGGGGCGGCGTTGGTCGCGGCAAGACTTTCCTGATGGACCTTTTCTACGAGACGCTTGCGCTGCCGGCGAAGAAGCGCATTCATTTTCATCGCATGATGCACGAGGTGCACGCGCGACTTGCGCGACTGGGCGACATCGAAGACCCGCTGGACCAGGTCGCGGCGGACATCGCCTGGGAAACTCGCGTGCTGTGTTTCGATGAGTTTTTCGTCAGCGACATCGGCGACGCCATGATGCTGGGGCGCCTGCTCGAGGGCCTGTTCCAGCGCGGCGTTACGCTGCTGGCAACGTCGAATTCCGCGCCCGAGGACCTGTACCGCGACGGGCTGCAGCGACAGCGTTTCCTGCCCGCGATCGAGTCGCTGAAACAGCACACCCGTGTCGTGGAGATGGGCGATGGCATCGATTATCGCCTGCGGTTGCTGCAGAAGGCCGGCACATACCTGGTGCCGGACGACGGCGGCGCACGGGAAAAACTGCAGCACTATTTCGACGAGTGCGCATCCAGCCAGTTCGTTGCGCGCGCCATCCAGGTCAATGGCCGCGAGATCCGGGCTTGCCGAAGTGTGCCAAGGGCATCGTCTGGTTCGACTTCAAGGAGATCTGCGACGGACCGCGCAGCCAAAACGACTACATCGAAATTGCTCGCTGGTACCCCACGGTAATCGTCTCCGCGGTGCCCGAATTTGATGCGTCGCTGGAAAACCAGGCCCGCCGCTTCGTCGCCCTCGTGGATGAGTTTTATGACCGTCGCGTCAAGCTCATTTTGGCGGCTGCGGCGCCGGCCGATCGACTGTACCGCGGACGGCAACTCGACTTCGAATTTCAGCGCACCGTCAGCCGGCTGGTGGAGATGCAATCGACCGGCTACCTGGTAGCGCCGCACCTCGCCTGAACTGGTTGTGCGGAACAAGGTTTATGGTTACTGTTGAAAGCATGAAATCCGAGCTCATTCTGGAAGAATTCCTGCCCTACCGGCTGGCGGTACTTTCGCACACGGTCAGCACGACTATTGCGAAGGTATACGAGAAAAAGTTTGGCGTTTCGATTCCGGAGTGGCGTGTTATCGCCATTCTTGGGCGCTTCGCGGGGCTTTCGGCTGTCGAGGTCGCAGACCGCACCATGCTCGACAAGGTGGCGGTCAGCCGCGCGGTCAGCAAACTGATCAAGAATGGTCGCATCGATCGCGAATTCGCGGACGCTGACCGCCGCCGCTCGATATTGAATTTATCGCCAGCCGGCCAACAGGTGCACAATGAAATCGCGCCGCTCGCCCTGGCGTTTGAGCATGAACTTTTGCAAGGCATCAGCGAGGCGGACTACGACGCTTTCAATAGCGTCGTCGAGCGTCTGCTCGCCGGGGCCCAGCAGCTGGGCGACCAGCAATCCTGATTTGATCAACCGTCGATCGCAACCATCCAGGCGACAATCCAGTGAGCAAAAAACCGCAACGACGGGGTAGCGATCGAAAGTCGTCCATTATCGACGACATTATTTCGGCGCGCGCTTCGTCCAGTGCAATAAAGGGTGCCGCGCAGACGCGGCAGTACCTTGAGCGATATTTCGCCGACGTTCCGGTCGATGATCTCGCCGGCCGGTCGCCGGCAATTATGGCGCGTATCGCGCTGGCACATCTGGAATTTGCCGCCAAGCGCCGCAAGGGACAGGCGTTGCTACGAATTTTCAATGCCAGCGAGAAAACGCATGGCTACAAGTCGCCGTACACCTTTATCGAAATGGTCAACGACGACATGCCGTTCCTGGTCGACTCCGTTACGGCCGCGATTAACAGTCACGACCTGGCTGTGCACATTACGGTGCATCCGGTATTTACGGTGCGCCGCGACAGCAACGGCAAGTTGCTGGCTGTCGCCCGCGCAGGCGACGCCGGCACCCGCAAGGAATCATTCATTCGTTTTGCAGTCGATCGCGAAACCGACGCGCGCGTACTGAAACGCCTTGAGCGCGAGATTCGCCGGGTACTGGCCGACGTGCGCGTCGCAGTACGCGACTGGAAAAAAATGCGGCGTCGCATGGTTGAATGCAACGAACTCATGCAACTGGGCCCCGTGGGTGTCGACGAAGATTTGCGCAGTGAAAGCCGTGCGCTGCTGGACTGGCTGGTCGCGGACCATTTTACGTTTCTTGGCTATCGCGAATATCGGCTCGCCAAACGCGGCGAAAACGTTGTACTGCAGCCCGTGCCGGGTACCGGGCTTGGCCTGTTGTCACACGACGATCGCAGTGGCCACGTTACGGAACTGACGCAGGAAATGCGCCGCCTGACGCGCTCGAAAGACTGGCTGATCATCACCAAGGCGAATTCGCGCTCCACCATTCATCGCAATGCCTATCTCGATTACGTCGGCGTCAAAACCTACGACAAGCACGGCAACGCCTGTGGCGAGCGGCGCTTTATTGGCCTGTTTACCTCGGTCGCCTACAGCGAAAGTCCGCGCAATATTCCGTTGCTGCGTCACAAGGTGACAAGAATCCTGCAGCGCGGCGATATCGATCACTCTGCGCATCGCGGCAAAGCGCTGCTGCACATCATCGACACCTATCCGCGCGACGAGCTGTTTCAGGCCTCGGTACAGGATCTGGCCCGCACGACCATCGGCATCCTGAATTTGCAGGATCGGCAACACGTCAAGTTTTTCCTGCGTCGCGACACGTTCCGGCGTTTTTTCTCCTGCCTCGTGTATGTGCCCCGGGAAAAGTACACCACGGCCATACGCCACAAGATTGAGGCAATTCTCAAGGAGTCGCTGGATGGTGTGTCCGTCGACTCAAGCGTACAGATCTCCGATTCGGCGCTGGCGCGAGTACACATTGTCATACACACCACACAAGGTGACCGGCCGCGCATCAGCATTCAAAAAATCGAACGGCGTATTGCGGCTGTCGTGGTTACGTGGGCAGATCGGCTGCGCGTTGAAATCGCCGCCAATTACGGGCCGGACGAAGGCCCCCTGTTGGGCACGGATTCGATTCCCGTGCGGGCCAAGAGTTTCGACTTGGCCTCGGGAGCGTATCGGATCCTCAAGCTCGAAGCGATCTCGGAAAGTGCCGCAAAAAGCGAGCTGCACGAGCAGATTCGCCTGTTCTCGGGGACCGACCCTAAAGACGTGAAAATCCAAAACAAGGAGACCTATTTCCACGCAGATTCCGGATCGAAGATCCACTGGGTCAGCAAGGCATCCGGCGCTTCCAGCTATAACGACACGCGCGGTGCCATGGCGGAGAAGACCTCGCTGAAGGATCACAAGAAGGCGGTCCAGGCAGCCCTGGAGCACATCGAACGGCTGAAACTGGTCGAGCTGCGGGACAAGGAGACTCTGGATATATTGTCCGTAAGTCAGGTCATGAATGCGTTGGTGGAGGACGGTAAGGACGAGCCGTTTGCGACTTACGGTTCGGACTTCTACGTCGTCTTCGGGCGAAGATTCGATGGCACGCCGGTAATTGGAAGCCACTTGCAGATGCGGATCGGCAAACAAAGGGAGCTTCTCGGCGCAAAGAGAGTGTGGAGGCGGATTGCGGGCACGTTGACCGACGATGTCAGCATCGACGAGCCCCTGCAGAAACGTCTGACAGAGGAGCATCTGGTAAAGAGAGGGATCGCGGAGTCTGCAAAGCAGTTGGAGCAGATCGAGATCGTCAGCCGCACTTGCGGGTACATCGAGGGTTCGGTTAACAACGAGCAGGAAAGTAGCGGTCTCGGTTGTCTTGTCAATTACAAGCACCGGAATGAAGAGATGATTGCTGCTACAGCGGCCACAGGGTCTCGTCCACGTGAGGTGCGCCGGCTTCGTTTTGTTCCCGATTCACCCGCTTGTGGAGTCGCTCAACCTTCGCAGCGTAAGCGATTTGGCTCCAAGGCGTAGTCTGCCTCCCAAGCAGGCCGGCGGTAGAAGATCAGGTGATCTCCAGCAGGAACGATGGGTACTGCTTGGTACGGACCTTGCGCCGTATTACGTCTTCATCGGGCGAAATACTCTTCGCTATTCCACCCTATGGCCCTGGGGTTGACACCTGGGGGGGCCTCATAGAAGGTTGATAGGACTGGCGCGCACCGGCGAGGCCCCGATGAACGAGGGATGTCGGGCGATTCGATCAACCTGGGTATGCTCGCTCGCCCGTACCGTATCTACACTAACGCTGGCCACCAACGAAGGGTAGAGGCGGCGCCCAACGCAGATGCCGCTGGACGACGCGGTGTGTGAGCGTTGCGGGTCAGGACCGAACTTCCGGCACTAGTGGGCGTGCTGTAAGCACGCATCCTGGTTCGTTCCGACCCACCGATGGTGGTCGTCGTCTCCCGCTAGCTGGGCAAACTCTTCGTTTGACATGCGACGAATCTCCACTTCGAGTATTTCTACCGCCTCCAGCAGCGTTTCCGAAACGCTTACGAGGTGAGGCAGAAGCGCCTGCGCCTCGGCGTTGTGCTTCGCACGATGCTTTCTCTTCGACACGAACACCTTCGCCAGAAACGATCTTTCGTCGTCACCGAACAAATGCTTGAAGATCTTCATGTAAATCAGATGCAACTGCTGATGTGGCTCTTCGATCGCGCGGTAAGTGCCAAGACTGGAAAGCTGCTGACCCAATCCGTAGTACCATTTCCCGAATTTGCAGTCGGTGTATGCGACCGGCACCTGTTCCTTTTCCAACGGGATGCCCGAGACCAAAGCCTGAGCGCGGGCTCGCCATTGTATGTGTGCCGATTTCGCTGCCTGGAGCATTGACAATGCTTCTGCCTTTTCCACGATTCTACCCCTCGCCAAGTAAGCGTGACTGAAGGAAACAAAATACTGCTGTCGAGACATTAAGTTAGCGACAAGGATGGCCGTGTTCCGTGCGCGCGGTCACACTACGCATTGAATCAATTTGCGGTGAGAGGCGTTTTTTCAGTTATCTGGGGGCTGGTTCACACGCCGTCCCGAGAATCTGCCATCGGCACAGATATCATGGTGCCTGGTTTGCATCACATTCTTAGCGGCTGCGAGCCGACTTGCCCGAGGATCCTCATCTCTTAGACCGCCTCGCGCATCGGCTCCTGGAGCTCCTTGAGCGGTTCGGGTGCCGGCTGCTCGAACAACGGCCGCATGGCCTCGTCCTCGTAGGGCGTGCCGGCCTCGTTCTGCTCCCGCTTGACGCGCCTATAGAGCCGCCAGACCCGTACTATATAAGCGATCAGTCGGCTGTAAGTGAAGGCCGCCTCCCAGGTGCGGCGGGGGTAGAAGATCAGGGGGTTTTCCAAGGGGAAGGTCGGGCGCCTTTCAGTGCGGATCTTGCGGCGGATGAAGCCGCCCTGCAGGGGATGTACCCCTTCGTACTTTAAGCAGCCAGAGAACTCCAGGGCGATCTCCATGATGCGCTTGGGGTTGCGGTTCACCGACGTGGCCCGGCGCATCAGGGTCTCCAGGTGGTCCATGTCGTAGTAGGCGTCCCATGCCTGGCGGTTGATCCCCTGCCACTCCTCCTTGCTCATCTTGGGGTGGGTGGTGCAGACATGCTCCAGGTCGTAGCTGTTCATGTCCAGATCCAGGGGCTCGCCCAGGGCGTGCAACCGCTTGTGATCCGCTGAGCCGGGAAGTGGGGTCCAGGAGAAGAATTCCAGGATATCGAGCGGCAGCTCGCGCTTGATGGTCTCTATGTCCTCCAGGATGCGCTCCGGGGTATCCTCCGGAAAGCCCAGGATGTAAGCGCAGTAGGTGGTCACTTTCCTCTGCTGCCAGGCCAGGAGCATCTCCCGGTAGTTCTCGATCTTGTTCTGTTTCTTCTTGGCGGCCAGCAGGTTGTCCGGGTTGATGTTCTCCAGCCCGATGAAGACCCGGGATACGCCCGCCTTGCGCGCCTTGTCCACGAAGCCGGGCAAGGTGTGGCACATGGTATCCACCTGGATGGTGAAGTTGAACTTCACCCCCAGCTCTTCGCGTACCTCTACGATACGGTCGAAGATGGGCTCCCAATTGCGGTTGCGCGCGAAGTTGTCGTCGGTGATGAAGTAGTGACGGATGCCGTAGGCCAGATTGGCGCGCAGCAGCTGTTCCACGTCCTCCGGAGAGCGGTAGCGGGACTTGCGCCCCTGTACATTGATGATGGTGCAGAAGCTGCACAGGAAGGGGCAGCCGCGACCGGCGTCGAAGGTCCCTGGCATGGGGGCATAGCGCCGGGCGACTTCCGGGGGTAGGTAGGGCATGGTCTGGCCGTCCAAACCCGGCAGGTCGTTCATGTAGTTATAGAGGGGATGGAGCCGACGTTCGAAGGCCGCGCGCAGGAAGTCCTCGAAGCGGCCCTCGGACTCGCCGGCGAACAGGGTGATGCCCAGATCCTCCGCTTCTTTGAGGTCGTCCGGCATCTCGGGGAGCATGGCGATGCAGCCACTTACGTGGAAGCCGCCGATGGCGACCTGGATGCCAGCCTTCCGAAATCGGCGCGCCATGTCCATGGCCCGCGGGTATTGGTTCGACTGTACCCCGACCATGCACACTATGCCGTTGCCGCCGGCGTCCTGGATCCGCCGGATGATCTTTTCTACCGGTACGCGTGTATTGGTCTCGTCGTAGGCATTGATCAGGATCTCCACGTCTTCGCCGAGGAGCCTTTCCTGAGCGGCCTTTCTGGTCAGCGCGAACAGGCTCGCCAGGGAGTTCGACGGGATCCATGCCTTGAGCCACTGGATCACATAGCCGTCGTCGTCGTAATGGGACGGCTTGATGAGCTCGACGTGAAAACGTGTAGTGGGGGATTGCTGGGAGTTGCTCATCGCTCAGTCCGGGGTGGTTGGTGCAGCGGCGCTTGGCGAGTTGCAGACGGCGCCATCAGATCGCAGTCAGGCGAGAGCTTACCAATAAAAAGAAGGCGTTTCTCAGCAAAATTCGGGCTCTAGGAGCCAGTTCGACTTGCGCTTTCGTAGCGAGGGGTCGCGGGGTCGAGACCGATTTTTCCCGCGATCGAGGCGAATAGCATGCTCGATATTACGAGATCGCGGGGAGAATCGGGCCGGCATCCGTGTTTCCGCAGTACGACCGTCGTAACTTGGACAGGCTCTCCTAGGAGAGATGGACCGCGTACGGGACATCTGCCGCCCCGCCGTCGGCGGGGCTATGTCAACACATCAGTTACCAGGGTCTCCAGCAAGGCTATTGCCTCCTGCTGTTCCTTTGCCTTGGCGTAATCGAGGGCAGTCTTGCCGTCGTCGTCCATTACTGCCAAATCCGAACCAGCATCCACCAGCAGCTTCACGGTGTCCGCTTTCCCGCCGGCGTACTTGGTGGCACAGATCAGCGGGGTGTCACCCTGAAGGTTCTGGACATTTGGATCGGCACCGCGTTTGAGGAGGATCTCAATCACTTCTTTTGAATTCGTTACGGTTCGTCATTCCAAGGGGCATTCCAGTGAAGGAGAGCACGGGGATGCCGCCACGCCTTCGGACGCCATTCGCGCAAGTTTATCAGTGGCTTGAGCTGCCTGGTCAGCGTGTTAACAGGATTCTACTTGTACGTTTCGATCTGTGGGGATGTTATCTGTCGCGTCAGGGTTTGCTTGGGGTTGAGGCGCGGGACAGGGGGCCATCAAAAATTCAGTTACCTCTGAAAACATGGGGCGGGACTGGCCCGCCCCCTTGCTTCGCCCAACCCGTCAGAAAGTTAACTTGAGCAATCCACGGTGCCCGCGCAGGGTAAGGAGGCACCGGCATTTTCGCGCGCCGGTGTGGAAAATCCCAACTTTGGGATTTTTTAAGGTCCCCAAAACTCCAGGTCAGGGTTTCCGGAGATGCCCCTGTAGATGTTGGGCTCGTCACCGCTGTACGCTGGACCGCTACGGTCGGTCTTGAATAGGTCCGGGTTGCCGTCCTCCCAGCCCTGGTAGCGGTTCACGGTATCACCAACACTCGGCTGCACACCGGCAAAGTCTTGAGCACTCAAGCGCTGGGTCGATAGATCCGAGTTGCCGTCGCCGAGGCCGTAGTAAATACCAGCGGCGTTTACGCCGCCTGCAAAGAGGCTTGATGCGATCACTGCAACTAGACGTTTCATGATGTTAGCTCCGTAATGGTCGAGGGGTTTTCCTTCTCGTACTAACAACATGACCCAAGGATGTTTAGGGTCATATAGGGAAGGATAGACTACATGCAAGAGTAAAATGCTCGGGTATTTGTGGGATTTCGATTATCGGCTCAAGACGATGGTGCCATGGGTTTCTTCGTCTTTCCCTGCGGTGCTTTCCTGCAGTCTCCTGCCGTGTGGCACGGACGAACGAAGGTCTGTAGTTGGCCGACTACTGAAGGGAACGAGTTCCGTCTGGCGCGGACTCCACCCAACTCCGGACGCGCCCTCATCCCCGGCAGCAACATCCGTTGGTTGCAACTTCCACCTGAAGGGGTAAAGTTGCGCATACCCAACCGAACGTCGAGGTGTGCCATGAAGCTACAGTACGAAGAAATCGAGGATAGCTACGACGACACGACCAAGATCCGTACGATGACCGAGCAGGCGGTCGTCAAGAAGAAGGGAGTGCTTATGCGTACGACCATCTACAGTTCCCATCACCTAAGCGTGAACGTGGTCTTCCTGCCCGGAATCAAACCGTTTGAGCCGGTAGTCAGCTAGAGTCTCCGGAGCCGGTCCATAGATAGCGGAACCGAGATACCGGTTCCGCTGCAGTAGCCGTAACGCTTCACTGTAAGCGTTGCTGGTACCCAAATATCGACCAGTTCGTCTCAGCTTAGCCAAACTGAGGCGAAACTCCCGCCGCTAACGCGGCAGCGGACCAATTGCTGCGCTGCAATAGTCCGTCATCGACCCTGGACGGAAGTAGAGCGTTTGCTGTAAGAGGTGTTTGGTTTTCGCAACACTCGACTGCAGCAATCGGATCTGTGTAGCCGGCGCTTCGGGGCTTCTGGCGATCAGGGATTCGCCGTGGTCACCGGCGGAAATGTCCCATTATGTAGAGCGCCACATAATGGGACCTATGTAGAGTTCGCATTTATGTAGAGTTTGGGTCTCTCTGTCAGCGTTAGATGCCGTGTTTGCTGGGTTCGCGCGCGGAAGCTCGGTGGCGAACTCAACATAATTTTCGGGTTTTCTGGAGTGCCATCCACGCACGAAAGGAGACCGAAATGAGTTCGACCCGACTACGTCTACCGACAGACTGGCTGCTCGCGAGCTCTTTGGCGACCTACGTTGACGCGTTCACGCGTTACCTTTGCGAACGGCGCCGCGCATCGAAAACCATTCGCAAGTACCTCGGTTGCCTCGCCCATTTCGGGCGCTGGATGAATCAGTGCCAGCTGAACATCAAGTGCATCGACGAGGAGCTGGTGAGGCGATTTCTCGACGAGCATCTGCCGCAGTGTGACTGCGCCCGGCCGGTGTGCCGGAATCGCGTTGCTCTGCGTGCAGCACTCGGGCATCTGCTCTTGGTTCTGCGTGCCGAGGCGGTGATTGCCGAAGCGGCACCGGGAACGACCCCGGTCGAGGAGGAGCTACGCCGCTTCGACGCCCATATGGACCATGTCCGCGGGTTGGCGCCGAAGACGCGCAGCATGCACCTGCTTACTGTCGGTCGCCTACTGCGAGAGCAGTTCGGCGATCAACCCGTCGTAATCCCGGCGCTCACGCCCGGCGACCTTCGCCAATTTGTGGCCTGCCAGATGGCGCTTTATCGATCGCCGGGTAACGCCACCTCCATGATCGCGGCCTTGCGTGGCTACTTCCGCTTCCGCACCACCTGTGGCGACCAGGTCCACGCACTGATCGGCGTGCTCGCCTATCCGATCCAATGGAAGCTGGCCACCCTCCCGCAAGCGTTGAGCAACACCGAGGTGGAGCGCCTGGAGGCGGCTCTCGGCGGGGAGGGACGCTCGGCACGTCGCTCCGATGCCATGGTGCGCTGCGCGCTGGATCTGGGCCTGCGCCGCGGGGAAGTTGCCGGACTCTCACTCGATGATATCGATTGGCATGCGGGAACCATCACCTTGCGCCGGACCAAGGGCCGCCGCGAAGACTGCCTTCCGCTCCCGGCGGCGACCGCTCGCGCGATCGCCGATTACCTCCGTCTCGAACGCCCACAGACGACCAGCCGGGCGGTCTTTGTCCGCCACGCCACGCCTGTTGGTCGGCCAATCGGCCCCGACTGCGTCGGCAAGACGATCCGCCAGGCCTACGCCCGCGCCGGCCTGCCCTATACCCGCGCGCACCTGCTGCGCCACACCAGGCAGCCAGCCGTCTGCTGGCCGGCGGCAGCTCGCTCAAGGAGGTGGCCGATGTCCTGCGCCACCGCTGCCTGGACACCACGCTGATCTACGCCAAGCTCGACGGCCGTAACCTCTCCGCGGTGGCCCTGCCGTGGCCGGGAGGTGAGGCATGAACGCCGTGGTCACGATGCAGACGCGCGTCGAGGACTATCTGGCCGAACGCCGCCGGCTCGGATACCACCTGCGCAGCACAGGTTTGGCCCTCAGGAGCTTCGCACGCTATGTCGATGGTCTCGATCTGTCCACTCCGATCAACGTTGAAGTGATGGCCGCATGGGCGCGGTGCGCCAAGACCAACAGCGATAATCCCACCACTTGGGCGCGGCGGCTGAAGCAACTGCGTCCCTTTGCCCGCTGGCTGCAGCAGTTCGAGCCAGGCACCGAGGTACCCGATAGCACGGTCTTCGGCCCCATCGGCTGGCGACCAGCCCCACATATCTTCACCGAGCAGGAGGTCCTCGAGCTGCTGGCCGCCGCGCGGCGTCTTGAACCGGATTTGCGCGGGGCCACCTACGAGGCCCTGTTCGGCTTGCTGGCGACAACGGGCCTGCGCGTCTCCGAGGCGGTGCACTTGCGACAGGCGGACGTCGATCTGCACGCCGGCCTGCTGACGGTGCGGCAGACGAAGTTCGACAAGTCCCGCTACGTACCTCTGCATCCCAGTACGACGCAGGCATTGCGGGGGTATCAGGGTCTGCGCAACCGCTACCTCACCGCCAGGGAGGACACGCCATTCTTCGTCGGCACCCGGGGCCGGCGTCTCGGGTGCGAGCTGAGTCTGCGCCAGGTGGATCGGATCTTCCAGCAGCTGCGCGAGCAGTTGGGCTGGGTCAACCGCGGTTCCCACGCGGCCGTCCGCGTCCATGACCTTCGCCATCGGTTTATCGTCACTCGCCTGGTGCGTTGGCATGCCCGGGGGGTGGATATCGACCAGGCGATGCTGGCCTTGTCCACTTACGTCGGTCACGCCAGGGTGAGCAATACCTACTGGTACCTGTCCGGCGTGCCCGAGCTCATGGGACTGGCCGCCGAGCGTTTCGAGCCGCTGGCGCCGCATGCGGAGGTGAACCATGTCTGATGGCAAGGTTTCCGATGCACCGTCGTTCCCCGCACTGGTTCAGCAGTTCTTCACCGAGTACCTGGTCAGCCAGCGGGCCATGAGCCCCTATACCGTCGCCGCTTATCGCGACGCCATGGTGCTGTTCCTTCACTTCGCCCAGCAGCGTCTGGGCAAGGCACCGACCGCGCTGTCGTTGCCGGATTTCGCGCCGGACCTGATCCTGGCTTTCCTCGATCACCTCGAACAGCAGCGCGACAATACGGTGCAAAGCCGCAATCTGCGACTCACAGCGCTGCGCGCCTTCCTGAAATTCGCCGCACGCCGTGACGTCGCCTCGTTGCATGTTATCGAACGGGCGCTGGGGGTGGCGCTGAAGCGCTTCGAGCAGCCCATGTTCGGGTTCCTCACCCGCGAGGAGATGGTGGCGGTGATCGGCGAGCCGGGCGAGACCTGGACCTCACAGCGCGATCAGGCGATTCGCGCTTGGCTTCGGCGCAATCCCTCGCTGGGCGCCGACGCGCCTTTGCTGCCGAACCGCAACGGGCGCACGATGACGCGCTCCAACGTCAACAAACGCCTGGATATCGCCGTCGCCCGTGCCGCCGAGGTGTACCCCAACCTGGCCAAGCGCCACATATCACCGCACTCGGTGAGTCACTATTCCGAGTCCCGGACTATGCCGAGTGCTCCGCGCGTCACGCTCGTTTGACCTGCGTTTTCAGGTCCCTGCACACGTGGAACCCATCCATCACTCGGCATAGTTTTCTCGACCCTACAAGCCGTTAAGAAAATCGAGCAGCTTATCGGTTGGTTTGTAGCGAGTCGGTTGGCCGTTGGGTGGTGTCGCCTTCGCGAGCGCCTGTTCCTTCATCGCAAGTGTCGCGTCGAGGTAGATCTGCGTGGTTTCCACCGACTCGTGTCCGAGCCACAGCGCGATGACAGAGCGTTCTGCACCCGCCTGTAGCAGATCCATGGCCATCGTGTGTCGCAGACAGTGGACGGTGACATGCTTGTCTTTCAACGATGGACAGACTTTTGCTGCTGCGAGGCAATGTTTGGCGAGAAGATACTGGACACCATCCGGGCTGAGACAACCGCCTCTGGCGTTCGGAAACACCCTGTTCGCATCCCCTCTTTGCGGTTCGCGTAACCAGGTTTTCAAGACTGCGACCGTTGGCTTGGCGAGCGGTATGCACCGTTCTTTGCGGCCCTTGCCGATCACACGAAGATGAGCGCCGGTACCGAGGGTAATGTCCTCGCGTTTCAGTCCGGTCATCTCCGACAGACGCAGGCCCGTCTGCACGGCCACCAAGAGGAAGGCGTGATCGCGTCGGCCGAACCAGGTGCCGCGGTCCGGTGCGCCGAGTAAGGCATCGACCTGCGGGCGCGTGAGAAACGAGACCAGAGCTCGGGTGAAGCGCTTCGAGGGGATGGCGAGTACGCGCTGGATCTGCGCGGCATGATCCGGCCGCTCGAACGCGGCGTAGCGGAAGAAGGAGCGGATCGCCGTCAGGCGCAGATTACGACTGCGGGTGCCGAGCCGGCGATGCTGCTGCAGATGCTCGAGAAAGGCCACGATCAAAGGGGCGTCGAGCTCCTCGAACATCAGCTGCGAGGGCGCCTTGTGAAGCCGCTGCTGGGTGAACTTGAGCAACTGGCGGAAGGTGTCGCGATAGGAACTGATGGTGTGCGGACTTGCCTGGCGCTGTTGCATCAGGCGCTGGGTGAAAAATCGCTCCAACAGAGGAGCAAAACTGGGCCCGGTCATAACTGACCCTCCCAGCGGTGCTCGAGTCGACTCATCGCCTCTTGCATCAACTCCGGCCAGCTGCTCAGATACCAATAGGTGTCACTCACGTGGACGTGGCCAAGATAGGCGGACAGCACGGGTAGGAGCCGTTCAGGGTCCTGATCGTCGCGATACCAGTTAAGTAGGGTGTTCGTGGCGAAGCGGTGACGAAAGTCATGAAGTCGTGGTCCGTGACTCTCGGATGCACCGCGCAGACCAACTTGCCGGGACAACGTATAGAAGGCCCGGTGGATCTGTCCGTTGTCGAGCCGGTTTCCCCGGCTTGAGACAAACACGTAGGACGACACCGCCCGCCCTGCCCAATGCTCCTGGCGCCTGGCCAGGTACTCTGCCAGCACCTGGCAGGTCGAGGTGTGCAAAGGCACAAGGCGAGTCTTACCGAACTTGGCACCGCGCACGGTCAACACCCCGGCCTCAAGATCGACGTCTTGCATCTCCAGGTTACGCGCCTCGCCGAGTCGCAGGCCGGTGACGCTCAGCAGCCCGAACAGGCAATAGTAGACCCAGGGAAGCAAGGCACCGCGTTCGTAGCGGTGCGGCATGTCGAGCGCGGCGCGAAGTAGGCGTTCGATCTCTTCGTCCGAGTACAAATACGGTCGTGCCCGTTTGGTTCGATACGGCAACAACCCTGTGGGCGGGATCTGCGTGCGGGGATCGGTGGCGCTACGATAACGGGCAAAGCCGCGCACGAAGCTCAAGCGCCGGGCCCCCGCCTGAGGCTGGCCGGCGGAAGCTTGTTGAGCCCAGTTGAGGGCCAACGCATTGGTGATATAGGCGGCGCACTGCTGCTCCATGAAACTGACGAAACACAACAACCCCTTGCCCGCCTCGCGCAGCTTGAACCCAAGATCCCGACGCACGGCCAGGTAGTCTTGAACCGCCTCTCGGAGCGTGTTCATTGCCGACCTCCTGGCCATGGCAAGGCCAGCCCCCGCAACGCTTCGACATCGACTTTTGTGTAGATCTTGGTGGTCTCGGGACTGCGGTGACCGAGCAGCTCGCCGATCTCGATCAGCGAGGCGCCGCCGCGCAGCATCCGGGTGGCCAATGCGTGGCGAAACTGATGCGTGCCGTGGGTAGGCGCTTGAACGCCCGCGCGCTCGATCGCATGGTGAACGACCGAGCCGATCGCACACTGACTCAAGAAACCGCGCACCGGGGCTTTGTGGCGCAAGAATACGCGCCGGCTACGGCTATGGGGTCGCCCGTGCTGGAGATAGGCGACGATCGCTTCGCCGACATCGGCCGGCAAGGGTAACTCGACGCGCCGCCCGCCCTTGGCGCACACGCTGAGCGAGCCCGCCGTCCAATCAATATCATCGAGCCCGAGAAATGCCACTTCGCTCGAGCGCAAACCCAGTCGGGCAAGGAGAAGCAGAATGGCATAGTCACGACGCCCCAAGGCGGTGGACCGATCGACACTGGCGAGCAGCGCATGGACTTGATCATCGGGGATCGCCCGGGGAATCGATGTCATCGACCAATTGGCCACCGGCGGAATCGCCGCGGCCAAATCAAGCGTGAGGTCCCCGCGGTAGCGGGCATACTGGAGGAAGGAGCGCAGCGCCGTTGTCATGAGCTTTGCTCGCTTGATGTGAAGCTGGTGGACCCGCCGCTGGACGAAGCCAACGACGTCGCCGGCACGCAACTCACCGAGTTGCACCTCTGAGTTCCCAAACCGGTGTGTCAGCAGCTCACGGATGAACGGCAAATAGTTGACGATGGTCGCGGTGGTCAACGCCCGCTCTTCTCGGA
Organism: uncultured Gammaproteobacteria bacterium; assembly: GCA_942492625.1. GTDB lineage: Bacteria > Pseudomonadota > Gammaproteobacteria > Chromatiales > Chromatiaceae > Thiosymbion. Next base: position 51,828 of record CALOFM010000042.1, read on the forward strand.
GATACTGTTCGAATTCCTCCACACAACATTCCACCGGTGTCGTTGCAGCCGGCGGCCCCTCGTCTGCAGGGATCACCTCTACCCGGCGCAGAAACGCCATCAAATAACGCAGCGCGGGCGCATCACCCTTACCAATACGGACTTTACGGGCGCGATGGCGCAAGTATTGCCCCGGATGCACGGAGGAGACGTCCCGTAGCGTGACGCCATTCTGCTCGAGCCACCGACTGAAGTCCGACGCGAGCCGAACTTGGCGCTGCAGCGAGTAAGAGGAATAACCTTGCTCACTCATCCACTGCGCAAACGAAGCGATATGGGGTGCGAGTGGGCCTTCCAGTGGCCGCGACAAGGTCACTTGACCGTTGATGATGGTCTTCATGGCTGACTCCTTATCCCCTGACTGGGGCAGTGATCGGAGTCAAGACTATGCCGAGCAGACGTCGGTCATGTGCCGGTAAATGCCGGGAAAATCCAATAACCCGGTAATAGTCCGGAACTCGGAATAGTGTCGCAGCAAGTGAGCGCGGGTGTAGGGTAGTCCGGCGCGGGCATAGGCTTGGCGGATCGTTTTGCCCACGAAGTCGGGACCGAGGGGACGATCACAGGGGGCGATGCGACGCAGGAAGAACACCGCCCGGCTGGCGCTCTGCGGTCGTTCGAGCGTGAGGTAATCGGCAATGGCGCGGCCGGTCGCCTCCGGCAACGGCAAACGATCTTCGCGGCGGCTTTTGGTCTGCCGCAGCGTGATGTTGCCAGCGCGCCAATCGATAAGTAACCCCGTAATGCCGAGATCATCGTCGCGGCGCCGCCCGGCGTACGGCAAAACCCGCTTTGGCGAGCAACGAATCGGCGAACGTCGTCGGGCGTGATTGCCGGGGCGACAACGCGCCCCTCGCCGAATTGCTCATGGAGCAGGCGACGGACCGTACGAAGGTACAGGGTGCGGGTCGTCCCAGCGAGACCTCGCACATGATCCATGTGCTCGTCGAACCGGCGCAGTTCCGCACAACGGCATTGTGGCAGGTGTACGTCGAGGAACCGTGCAATTGTGTCCTCGTCCAGGTGCTCGGCATCCAGCTGGCGCTGACTCATCCACCGGGCAAAATGGGCGAGGCCGCCGATGTATGTCCCCAAGGTCTGGGACGCATAGTGGCGCTCGTGGAGGTAACGCTCGAAGGCGTCAATGTTCGCCGCCAGCGGACTCTCTCGAAGCTGATCAATCGGTTTACGGAAAAGCCGTCGCGCTGCGTTCATCGCGGTCTCCTGAAGTGACTGGCAACACTTCAAAAAACCGGAAGACTATGTGGAGTTCCCCCGGCCTCTGCCACTGGCAAGCTCAGCAGCTACGCCCACTCCTAACGACGGTCGTGCCCAAGCTCCACATAGTTCGGATGTCCACATAGGGGACGATTACGGACCTCACGCCCGGCCAGACGGGGAGCAGATTGTGGGGCGGCTGACAGCAAAGATAATGAATTTGGTTGAAACGCTGCCGACCGTGTCCTTGATGCAATGGTAGATAGAAAGGTGTCTCTCGTCACAGACGACGATGCCGTGGTAACCGGGAGAGAGTCGAAGGTACAGGCCCATCATTCCGAGATGGGAGGCCTTCCCTGGCGCTGGTTGATCCTACAATTCGTGCCGCTCCAAGTTACGGTCCTCCTGCGCCTTGAACTGCAGGAACCTGGGGATGAACTTGTCCCAGTCGATGATGTGGGAGTCGATCTCCGGGCCGTCGATGCAAGCGTGCTTGCGCACCAGCTTGCCGTCCAGGGTGACGGGGACCATGCAGGCGCCGCACATGCCGGTGGCGTCCACCATGATGGAGTTTAGGCTGGCGATGGTGCGCACGCCGTAGGGCTTGGTGACATTGCTGACCGCCTGCATCATGAGCGGCGGACCGATGGCGACGACCTCGCCGATAGCTCGGCCCGTGCCGGCCTTGGCGACCGCTAGCATCCCTCCCAGCGGAGTGGTGACGAAACCCTCTATGCCGAAGCTGCCGTCGTTGGTGGTGTAAACGACGTCCAGGGTATCCGGGTACTGGGTCTGCAACAGGCCGATGCGCTGATTCGGCTCGGCCCAGAACATGAGGTCCTTGGTCCGGAAGCCCGCTATCAGGGTCACGTGATTGCCCATTCGCAAGTGCTCGCGCATGATGGGGTATACGGGCGGTAGCCCGACGCCTCCGGCGCAGAAGACCACCGTCTCGCCCTTGTCGTATCGGTGCAGCTGGCTCGGAAGCCCGAGCGGTCCGGCGATGCCGGTGAAGGCATCGCCGACCTCCATCCTGTTCATCATCTTGGAGCTGCTTCCCAGGCCCTGGATGACCATGGTGATGGTGCCGGCGTCGACGTCCCAATCCGCCAGGGTCATCGGGACCAGTTCTCCCTTGTCCCAGGCCAGGACACGAACGAACTGTCCGGCCTTGGCTGCCTTGGCGACCAGCGGTGACTGCACCACGTGCTCGAAGATTTCCGCGGCCAGCTCGGTCTTCTCCAGGATCTTTTGGGGGGCCTGGCCCTGCTTTGTGTAAAGCTCGGCGTGCTCTACAAGGGATTTCAGCTCGCTCCCGCTGTAGGGGTTTTGGCCCATGATCTCGCGGGCGGCCTCCTGACCGTCGCCGGCGGCCTTGATGGCGGTCGATCCGCCGCGTGCCGCATCGCCGCCGGTGTAGACGTCGTCGACTGAGGTCTCCTGCGTTCCCTTTTTGATCTCGATGGTGCCCCACTTGCTGGTCTTGAGCTCCGGCTCGGCATCCTTGACGATGGGATTGGAGGTGTTGCCCAGGGCCATGATGACCAGGTCGACCTTCATTTTTTCGACCTCGCCCGTTGGGACGGGACGACGACGACCGGATGCATCCGGCTCGCCTAGCTCCATGACGTCCAGATTTGCATGGTGGACGAAATGGGTCTTGTCGCTGCCGAGGAATTCCTTGGGTGCCCGCAGCACCTTCAGGTTGATCCCTTCTTCCAGCGCGTGATGCAGCTCCTCCACGCGCACCGGCATCTCGGTTTGAGTGCGGCGATAGACGATGGTGACCTCGCCCCCCAGACGGCGTGCCGTGCGGGCCGCATCCATGGCGGTGTTTCCGCCACCGATGACCATCACCTGCTTGCCCTTGGTCTCGGGCAGGGGCGTCTCGTACTCGTCAAGGTGGGCCTGCATCAGGTTGACCCGGGTGAGGAACTCGTTCGCTGACAGGATACCCAGCATGTGCTCGCCGGGCACGTTCATGAAGCGCGGCAGGCCGGCGCCGGTGCCGATGAAGATCTTCCAGAAGCCGGCCCGTTTCAGTTCCTCGAGGGTCGCGGTCTTGCCCACGAGGAAGTTCCTGACGAACTTGCCGCCGAGTTGCTCGATCTTCTTAACCACGTCGTCGATCAGCTCGTTGGGCAGGCGGAACTCCGGGATACCGTAGCGCAGGACGCCGCCCAGCTCGTGAAAGGCCTCGAACACGGTGACCGGGTAGCCTTCCTTGGAGAGTAGGTAGGCGTTGATCAGGCCGGCGGGCCCCGAGCCGACGACCGCGATGGGCGGTCGATCGGCTTTGGCCCAGGGGCTGACGACCTCCGGCAATCGGGTGTACTTGTCCGGATTGCGCAGCTTCTCGCTCTGGGGCAGGTACCACTCGATCTGTCCGATCTCGATGGGCCGGTCGTTGTGGGTGCAGACGCCCTGGCACTGGATCTCCTGGGGACAGACGCGGCCGGTGACGTTGGGCAGGGGATTGGATTCCTTGATCAGCTCGAAGGCCTCCTTGAACTTGCCCGCCCCCATCAGGTGCAGCACCTCAGGGATGTGGATCTTGACCGGGCAGCCGCCCTTGTTCTCGCCGCCGTCGATCCTGGGTACTCCCAGCTCGCACGGGCGGTCGTCGCACTGCTTGTCGCGCAGCACCTCCAGCCAGACGATGAGCTCCACCTCACGGAAGCTGTAGCCTAGACCCATGTAGCCCAGGTAGCCCTGGTTGACCAGGTCAAAGTCCTTGGATCTCTCGTCGGCGGGGCGCATGTACGGCGGGATGCTGTTGCCTCCCGGCCAGTTCTCCGACAGCCCCTTGAACATGGGGTAGCGCTCGCAGAGGTGCTCGTCCAGGGCACGGATGAACTTGCGCTTGAACTTGAGCGGGATGTTCCAGAGGAACCGCAGGAGCAGGGTGCTCATGTCGTCCCCGGGAAGGAGCAGGTTCCACAGCGTATGGGTGAAGGTCTCGGGCAGCTCCTCCTGCTGGAACTCCCAGGAGATGGCGTTGATTCCCTCGGAGATAAAGATCTGATTGAAGAATTGGGGATCATCGACCAAGCGCTTCTGCAGCAGGTTCACCTGCTTTTGAAAAAGCTCCACCGAGTCGCTGTGCTCCAGCTCTCGCATCTCATCTCTGGCGTCGTCGATCTGGTGGCGGCTGGACTCGATCTCCTGGTTCGCGCGATAGTAGCGTTCCACGTCTTCGCGGCGGTAGGCGCCCGGGGGATGCTCGTTGAATTGATGTGACATCTCTTGAATCCTCCTAGCTCGGCCGGCTGAATCGGATGATCTCGGCGTCGCAGTCGTCCGCGACCCTCGAGCACTTCTGGATCAGCTCCGGGGTGATCTCCACCTTGTCGAGCGCCCCGGGAATCACGCGGCTCACCTCCTTCGGCTGGCCGTCGACCACGATCTTGGTCCTCTCGAACAGCTCGCTGACATCCTGGTAGCAGGTCTTGCAGTTCGTGCACTTGGGCATGTCCTCCGCCGAGATGTCCACCAACGGACCCTCGGACCCTCCTGCCCCAACCGGTTTGGGCTCGTCCGAGGTCACCGTGGTCGTGATCTCGGACAGAGGTAAGGATTGAGAGGGGTGAGATGCCGGTGCGCCCGAGGCCGACGCCAACTCGGCCATGCCCCTTGCGATGGAATCGATGGAGCTCTCCCTGGCGTCCTTAGACTGCTGGTATCTCTGCTGCCATTCTTCGAGCTCGCGGCGGTGGCTCTCCTCCATGCGCTCGACGTGCAGTCCGCCGAGATACTCGAGCATGCGCCAATGCCGCAGGCGCTCCTCGGTGAGCTCGACGATCGCGGTCGAGACGGCCAGCTTGATCAGCTTGCGGTCCTCGTCCGTCGACCAGATGAAGGGCGTCTTGTTGTGGCGCTCTTCCTGGCTCAGCTGTATGTACTCGGCCACCGGCAGCAGGCCGTCGCTTCCGTTGGCCGGCTGGAAGTGTTTCTTGAAGCGCCCCTCTTCGAGGGCGAAGTCCGCCGGGGTGTAGGGGATGTCTTTGAGCTGGGCCTGGCCATCGTCGTCCACATACTCCAGCGTGGTGGTGATCCAGTCCTTGCCGATCTCCGGGTTGCCCTCCAGCGAGAAGCGCTCCGCCAGGGTGTCTCCCTTGCGCGGGTCGTGGACGAAGACCGGGCTCATGCGGCTCTCCACCGCCAAGCCGGAGCGGCGACTGCCCGCGTCGTCGGCGATGCCGTGCTCCGACATGCAGGCCGTGTAGGTGTCCAGTACGGCGGGAGACTCGTTGTAGCTCAGGAAGCTCATGATGTTCTTCATGAAGTGACCCTGCAGGGCCGCGTTGGTCTGGACCACCAGCACCTTGGGATGGAAGGCGGCGATCAGCCCCAGCTCTTTGCGGTCCTCGTGCTTGCCGATATGGGCGACACCGAAGCGGGTCAGGTCCGAATCCTGCGCCGTGAAACTGGCCGTCGATGTCTGGCCGCCCGTATTGGAGTAAGCGCCCGTGTTCAGCACCACCACCTTGATTGGCGTGCTGGTGACCAGCATCCGGGACAAGGCGCCGAACCCGATGTCGTACATGGCGCCGTCCCCACCCATGCTGATTACGCCCGGCAGCAGGCCGAGTTCCTCGGCGGAAAACTGCTCCCAGCCGAAGGTCCGGAAGAATCTGTCGTGGAGCTCGGGGTTATAGTGGTCCTCCAGATCCAGCCTCGCGGTGCGCAGGGCCTGGAAGTCCTCAACCGCGCTTGCGCTCAGGCCCTCGAAAATCCCCTTGGCCAGCGGTACCGCGTCCTGGAACAGGCTGTTCACCCAAGGGTCCGTGTAGGGATTGTTGGGGAAGGTCGAGGCATAGACGCTACTGCATCCGGTCGCGTTGGCGATCGCGGCACCCGAGGGGCCTCGGCCGGTGGGGCCGCTCTCGAAGCGATAGAGGCGCTCTTCGAGCTTGTCGATGGTCAGCCGCATGCGCTCCAGGCGGTCCGGGTCCTGCTCGTCGTGCTGGATCTCGGCCATCTTGGCGTGCAGGCGCTCGATCAGGTCCTCCAGCTCGCCGATGTGCTCCCGGCGCTTGCTCTCGTGAATCGCCCGGTTGGTCGCCATCAGCATGCGCACCGCGGTCACCTCGCCGCAGCCGCGGCAGGCGCCGTGTCCGCCGGACATGGCGTAGTAGTTGTCGCGGTCCAGAATCAGACGCTTGGAGTCGCCTCCGGGTTTGGTCGCGTCCTGCCAGAACCGCACCGGGGTGTTGTGGGTCCGGCTCAAGAATTCGAACTCGTTCTTGAGCGACTGTAGAACCTGTGAGGTCTGGCGCTGCGCGGTGAGCGCTCCCGGGCCGCAGCCGTCGACGCACTCAAGGCAACCGCTGCACTTCCAGGGGTCGATGTTGACCGAGTAGAGTCCGCCGGTACCCGGGGTCGCTTTCTCCATCGCATCGAAGAAGGGACGGGTCTTGACCACCGGACAGAGCGCAAGGGCCTCGACCACTTTTTCGAAGCCGCGCTCCAGCGTCGCGGTCATGGTGCCGAGCGCCGTCACCGCCTCGGCCGTGACCTCGTGGAAGGGTTTGGGGTCCTTGCTCGGGAGCTTTCGATAGGCGTCGCGGATTAGCTTGGTAAGGTCGAAAACGTAGCCGGACATGGACTGCTTCTGCTGCTCGGTCACGTCCAGGCCGCGGATGGCCGTCAGCAGGAGGTCATGTATCTCGTGCACCGTGTTCGGGATTGCCGCGTCGGGGCAGACGACCGCACACTCCATGCAGCCGGTGCACAGATGGGCGGTATACTTGGGCACGTCGAGGCGGAACAAGCCCTTGTCCTTCCAGGCCGAGCTTGCCACCGGCATGAACAGGCCGGTACCGGGGATCACCGGCGCCTCGCCGATGGTGCCGTCGGTGAACCGGTTGGCCATGACCTCCTGGTAGAAATCCTTGTCGAAGAAGGCGGATGTGGCCGGTTCGCCGGCAGCCTTCACCATGGACGCGGATACGGCGATGCTCGGACCGCTGGGCACGGGCACCAGCTGCTCGGCATCCTTGAAGGCGGGGTCGTTGTAGTCCACCTTGTGGGTTGCCTCCAGCCCCTCCTTGACTACCTCCATGTTGCTCGCCACCACGTTCTCTCCCTTGGCGCCGAATTTCTTGGTCACCTGCTGGCGGATTTTGACAAGTATGTCCTTTTCCGAGGCGTCTGCGACTACTTGATCCACGTGTCCGCATACGGCGCCGATGAAGGCGATGCCCATCATCCTGATTTCCAGGTCCGGCGCCGGGGCGTGCTTCTTGGCTACTCCGAAAGCGTCGACCACGTAGAGCTGAATGTTCTTCTCCCGAATGGTTTTACGGGCGTAGGCCGGCAGCTCGTTCCAGACCTCGATGGGTGTGTGGTGCGACTGCAGGATGAAGGTGCCGTCCTCAGCCAGTCCGCGCAGCGGATTCGTGTGGCTGAAGACCTTGTGATCCGGCGAGACGACGATCTCGACGTCTTCGAGCTCCGCGTTCGTTATTTTGATGGGCTCCGGGCTCAGGGAGATGTAAAAATTTGTCGGGGCGCCGCTCTTCTCAGATCCGTACTTGGGCGCCGACTTTGAATGCAGTCCGAGAACGCCGGCAAGGATATCGGTGAGCAGCTTGCCGGTGGCGATAGTTCCGTAGCCGCCGACCGAGTGGAAGCGTACCCGGAAGGCCCCCGGCGGCAGCAGGCTCGGATTGGCCTCCGTCTCCAAGGCCATGAACTCGGTTTCCGGATAGGCCGAGCGCAACCTGCTTTGAAGCTCGGCTACGCGGGGCGAGGCGTCGTCCGAGAAAAACTGGGTGCCCAGGTAGAAGAAGGGAACGTTGAGCTCACTCTCCATGTTTTTGTATACCGCGACCAGATGGCGGGGCTGAAGGTCGTGCGCGCCCAGGCCGAAAATACCGGTGCTCAGCTTCGGCAGGTCGGTGATGGCCGGAATCCCCGGGTGACGGATCAGGCCGCCGTTCTCACGGGCCTTGAACAGGGCCTTCATCACCCGGTTCGTCAGAGCCGTATGGTCGGATCGCTCGAGCACGGTCACGGCTTTTTTTCCGGCGAGCGCCGCGATCAGCTCGCCTTCCGGGAAAGGCTGCAGAAGCTTGATGGAGACCACCCCGACCTTCTTGCCCTGCGTTCGCAGGTAGGCGGCTACCGCCTCCGCGTCGTCGGTTACCGAGCCCAACCCGACAATCAGGTACTCGGCGTCTTCCGCCTGATAGGTTTTTACCGGAGAGTAGAAACGGCCGGTCAGCTCGCCGTACTCTGCCATCGCCTGTTTGACGAAACGGGGCACCTCGCTGACGAAATGGGTGTGATGATCGACCGAGCCGGCTTGGAAGTCCGGCTGGTTCTGTACACCGCCGGTGAGCCCCGGGGCGTTGACGTCCACCAAGGCGGGCACCAGCTGCCGTGGTTCCTTTCTCGAAGGCATTGAGCCACTGCCGACGCCATTGATCCTGAAGCTCCTCGGGGACCCAATCCCTGGTCTCTGAGATCAGGGCGCCTTCGTTGTCCGATTCGACGTCGCCGCACCGCTCGTCCAAAAAGGCGCGCAGCCTGGTCAGATCGTCCGGCAGAATGTCGCCTTCATGTCGCTTCAGGTACTCCCGGAGCTGAAAGCAACGGCCCTTGGCGCCGAAAAGGATCTCCTGCGCGACCGTCGGCGCTTTGATCCTGCTTTCCGGATTTCCCAAAAACCCCTTCAGCAGCTCCGGCTCCGGCATCAGGGCCTCGCTCTGCATGTGGCTGGTGGCGAAGCCGTCCATCGCATTGGTGACGGGGATAAGGGAGAGGGAGCTCACTCGGTAGGCGATGGCCGCGAGGTCCGCTGCTTCCTGCGGGCTGCTGCCGAACAGCACCGTGTACCCCGACGGGAGCAGGGCATAGACGTCGTCGTGCCCGGCCATGACATTCAGTGAGTGCTTGGAGACCACACGGGCGGCGACCTGCAGCACGAAGCCGCCGATCTTCTTGCCGACGGTCACGTAGTGAGATTCAAGCCCGTAGAGAATTCCTTGGCTGGAGGAGGCGTTGGAGATGAAGCGGCCGCCGGTCAGGGCCGCGCCCATGGCGCCGCTTTGGGCGGAATGCTCGCCCTCCGGCTCGAAGAAGAAGGGGTGCTTGCCCCAGACATTACACCCGCCCTTGGCGCGGTAGGCCTCGAACAGCTCGGAAATCTCCGTGGAAGGAGTGATGGGATATCCGATCACGCCGCCGCAAACATGCCCCATCACGTGGGCGACCGCGCCGTTGCCATGGATGACGGTTTCCAACCCCGGGAATCTGTAGCTTTCTTTCGGTGCCGCGCCGGTAGACGCTGCTGTAACACCTTTGGTTTTCGGTGTCTTTTGCTCCTGCTCCCTCGGCAAGACCTGGGCCTCGGCCTGATGCATTGGTTTCTTCCTCCGCCGCCTTAAGTCGGCTTGTTTGGTCTCACTTTGGTGTGTATTCGTAAGACGAAGTTTCACGAACAACAGGCAATGATTGCAGCCGGATGATATCCCATTGTTACAAACGGGCATCCCATCGGGGTGGAGATGGTCGCGCAGGCAATCAATGAATGCCGATTGATCCGATTTCGCGCGCGGACATACCTCAAAACAAGCGAGGTTTGTTCCGCACTGTTTTTACTGCTGGGCGTTCGCGATTCGTCGCGCCCAAGTTCGATGCTACCATTATCTCCCTATCTGAATACGTATGGAGTGCATGGTTAGTACCATGAAAGTAGGGATCCTCGCTGGGGGTCTGGGAACTCGACTGGCCGAAGAGACGGAGGTCAAGCCCAAGCCCATGGTGGAGATCGGCGGTCAGCCGATCATCTGGCACATCATGATGCACTACGCGCACTACGGGCTCGACGAGTTCGTCATCGCCCTGGGCTACAAGGGCGAGTTCATCAAGCGCTGGATGCGGGAATTCGCATCCTTGCACGGCGACATGACCGTGCACACCGGCACCGGCGAGGTCACCCTGCACGACCGGCACAGCCACAATTGGCGGGTGGACCTCGTGGATACGGCGCAGGACACCGCCACCGGCGGTCGCATCAAGCGCCTTGCCCCCTGGCTAGGCGAAACGACCTTCATGCTCACCTGGGGCGACGGGGTCTCGGACGTGGACCTGGAGAAGCTGTTGGCATTTCACCGCTCCCACGGTAGGCTGGCTACCATGACCGCCGTGCGCCCGCCGGCTCGGTTCGGCCACCTGGAGCTTGACGGCGACCGGATCGCCAGCTTCGACGAGAAGCCCCAGACGAGCGAGGGCTGGATCAACGGCGCCTTCTTCGTGCTGGAGCCGCAGATCTTCGACTATATCGAAGGCGACGACACCCAATGGGAGCGCGAGCCCTTGGAGCGCCTTGCGGCGGACGGCCAGCTCGTTGCCTACCGGCACGAATCCTTCTGGCAGTGCATGGACACCGTTCGAGACAAGAAGCTTTTGGAGAAGCTTTGGCGGGAAGGCTCTCCGCCCTGGAAGACTTGGAGCTGATATGCGCGTTTTGGTTTCCGGACACGGCGGATACATCGGGACGGTCCTGGTCCCCATGCTGCAGGAGCGTGGCCATGAGGTAGCCGGCTTGGATACCAATTACTTCGGGCGCTGCCTGTTCACCGGCGAGCTTCCGCAGTTGGAAGCGGTCACCAAAGACATCCGCGACATCGATGCAGCCGATGTTGCCGGATTCGAGGCCATCATCCACCTGGCGGGACTGTCCAACGACCCGTTGGGGGACTACCGGCCTCACCTCACGGAAGACATCAATGAGACGGCGGCGATCAAGCTGGCCCGTCTGGCGAAGGAGGCCGGTGCTCAGCGCTTCCTGTTTGCCTCCTCTTGTAGCAACTACGGGGCCGGCGGAGCGGATTTTCTGGACGAGAACGCCGCGTTCAATCCGGTGACGCCTTACGGAGTTTCCAAGGCCAAGGTTGAGGCCGCGCTCCACGAGCTGGCGGATACACACTTCACTCCCACGTATCTGCGTGCCTCCACCGCGTACGGCGTCTCGCCCCTGCTGCGCTTCGATCTGGTGATCAACAACCTCACCGCGTGGGCCTTCACCACCGGCTTGGTGTACCTGAAGAGCGACGGTACCCCTTGGCGGCCCGTGGTCCATGTGGAGGATATCGCCTCGTCCTATATCGCCGCACTGGAGGCGCCGCGCGAGACCGTCCACGACCGCGCCTTTAACGTGGGCACAACCACCGAGAACTACCAGATCCGTGAGCTTGCGGAGATCGTTAGGGACATAGTTCCCGGCTGCCGCATCGAGTACGCCCCGGACGCGGGTCCGGACATGCGCTGCTATCGGGTGGACTGCAACCGAATCGCCCGCGAGTTGCACGGATTCAAGCCTCAGTGGACGGCCCGGCGGGGCGTGCAGCAGCTCTACGATGTCTACAAGCAGGTGGGCCTGACTCTGGAAGAGTTCGAGGGCGAGCGCTATATGCGGATCGCCCACGTGAAGAAGCTCGTCAGCGATGGTCTGCTCGACGAAGACCTGCGCTGGCGCAGGTCGGCGGGGGGCTGAGTCATGGCGCGGATCGACGCATGCCGCTCCTGTGGTCACAGGGACTTGGAGCCCGTTCTGGACCTGGGGCGCACGCCCCTGGCGGATCGCCTGCTAACGCAAGCCCAGCTCGCGGAGCCCGAGCCCGTCTATCCTCTGCAGGTCGTCTTCTGCCCCGAATGTGGTCTGGCGCAGATTGACGAGACGGTCCCTCCCGAGGTCCTGTTCTGCGAGGACTACCCGTATTTCTCGTCTTTCTCCGATTTTCTCCTGCGCCACTCCCGCGAAAACGTCCTGGAGCTGATCGGGTGCCGTGGGCTGGGTCCGGGCAGCCTGGCGGTGGAGCTTGCGAGCAACGACGGCTATCTGCTCAAGAACTACGTCGAGCAGGGGGTCCCCGTGCTCGGAATCGACCCGGCGGAAGGCCCGGCGCGGGAGGCCGAGAAGATCGGCGTGACGACCCTGAACCGCTTTTTCACCCTGGAGCTGGCATCCAAGCTGGCCGGAGATGGGCGGCGCGCAGACGTGATCCACGGCAACAACGTGCTTGCCCACGCGGCCGACACGAACGGCTTCGTGCAGGGTATCGAAAGCCTGCTCAAGGACGACGGAGTGGCGGTGATCGAGGTGCCTTACGTCAAGGACCTGATCGACCACTGCGAGTTCGACACGATCTACCATGAGCACCTGTGCTATTTCTCGGTGACCGCGCTGGACAATCTGTTCCGGCGCCACGGACTGTTCCTCAATGAGGTGCGGCGCCTGGGCATTCACGGTGGGTCCCTGCGTCTGTATCTGGAGAAAAACGAAAGGGTCGGAGCTACGGTCCGGTCCCTGCTCGCTTTGGAGCGGGAGGAAGGGGTAGACAGAGTAGATTTCTACCGAGACTTCGCTCGCAAGGTGGAAGGGGTCAAGACCCACCTGCTCGCGCTGCTGCGCGGACTGCGCGTCGATGGCAAGCGAATTGCCGCCTACGGGGCGGCCGCCAAGGGCGCCACCCTGATCAACTACGTCGGAATCGACTCCGACTTGGTGGACTTCGTCGTCGACCGCAACACCTTCAAGCAGGGCCGCCATATGCCCGGCCGGCACCTGCCCATTTTCGGGCCTTCGAGACTGTTGGAGGCCATGCCGGACTATGTGCTGCTGCTGGCCTGGAACTTCGCCGACGAGATCCGTCAGCAGCAGAGCGAGTACGAGGCCGGCGGCGGGCGCTTCATCGTGCCCGTTCCAGAGCCGCAGGTTCTCGGCTCCCGGTAAGCCGCCCTGAGAGTAACTACTAGCATCTTCGCTCCGCGGATCTGCAAATGACCCCGGCCAAGACGCAGAGGCGAAAAGATATTCCTTGGCGAATTTTGCAGCCTTGCGCGCGTAGTCCTCTCGCGGGCTCGTCAAGATCGTAAGGCAGGGGCTCGAGTCCAATGTCAGATTCCCGCGACGGCATTTGTCCGAGCTGCAAAAGCGGTGGGATGGAGCTCTTCCATGAGGTGGCGGAGGTCCCGACCAACAGCTGCATCCTCCTGACCTCCGAGCAGGAGGCCGCCGACTATCCCAAGGGGGAAATACGGCTCGGTTTCTGCCCCGCCTGCGGTTTCATCTCAAACCTGGCCTTCGATTCTCGCCTTACGGAGTATTCGGGCCGTTACGAGGAGACCCAGGGTTTTTCGTCCACCTTCAACGCCTTTCACCGCGCGCTGGCGGAGCGTTTGGTCGAGCGCTTCGACCTCCACGGCAAGGACATCATCGAGATCGGCTGCGGCAAGGGCGAGTTCCTGATGCTCTTGTGCGAGCTGGGGGACAATCGGGGTGTCGGCTTCGATCCGGGTGTCCATCAGGATCGCATCCCAGGGGAGGCTTCCGAGCGGGTGCGCTTCATACCGGACTTCTACTCCGAGAAGTACGCCGACTACCAGAGCGATTTCCTCGCCTGCAAGATGACCCTGGAGCACATCCATCCGGCCGGCGATTTCATCGCCACCGTGCGCAGGGCAATCGGGGAGCGAGTAGGCACCAACGTCTTTTTTCAGATTCCGGAGGCCACCCGCATCCTGCGGGATTGCGCCTTCGAGGACATCTACTACGAGCACTGCTCTTACTTCTCTCCCGGCTCACTCGCGCGCTTGTTTCGGGCTAACGGCTTCGAGGTTTTGGGGTTGTCCACCGAATACGAGGGTCAATACCTCACGATCGAGGCCCGGGCAACGCAGGAGCCGGTGAGCCAGATCCCGCTGCCGGTGGAGGGCGATGTGGATACCCTGAAAGAGCTGGTGCGCAGCTTCCCGGAGCGCTTCGAGGCCAAGCGCCGGGACTGCGCCGCCCTGCTCGACGGTTGTGCGCGGGACGGGAAGAAGGTCGTCATCTGGGGCGCCGCCTCCAAGGCGGTGGCCTTTCTCTCCACCGTTGCGCAATCGCAGATCATCCGCTACGGCGTCGACATCAATCCCTATCGTCAGGGGCACTTTCTGCCGGGATCCGGGTTGTCCATCGTGGGGCCCGACTTCCTTGCCGAATACCGCCCGGATCTGGTCGTGATCATGAACCCGGTGTACCGGGTCGAGATCGCGCGGGATCTGGAACGAATGGGCGTGGCACCAGAGATCGTTACCTTGTGACGAGGGAATACGCTGGTACGACATCCCGTGGACTCTCTCCCATTTTCGTTTACCTGATCTACAGCGGACTGAATCCATGAGTGCCGTAGCAAGTCCCTGCCCGGTCTGCGATTCGGTCGAGATCTACGATTGCATCCATATCCCGCAGGTCCCGGTCTACTGCAACGTTCTGTACGACAGTCGGGAAGCGGCGTTGAGCGCCGCCAACGGCGACATCGACCTGCGCTTCTGCGGGCGCTGCGGACATCTGTTCAATGCCGCCTTCGATCCCCGACAGGTCGACTACTCCGGCGAATACGAGAACTCGCTCCACTACTCCGGGCGTTTCCGGGAGTATGCCAAAGGGCTGGCCGAGCACCTGATCGATCTCCACAAGCTACACGGCAAGACGGTCATCGAGATCGCCTGCGGTCAAGGCGACTTCCTCGGGCTTCTCTGCTCGCTCGGGGGGAACCGGGGAGTCGGCTTCGATCCCAGTCATGTTCCCGGACGCGGTGAGGTTGCTCCCGGCGCGGACCTGACCTTCGTCCAGGACTACTACTCAGAGGCCTATTCGGACGAGGAGGCAGACCTGATTTGCTGCCGGCATGCATTGGAGCACATCGAGCGCCCCGGGGACTTCCTGCGCACGTTGCGCCGGGCCATCGGTGAGCGGCCCACGCCGGTCTTTTTCGAGGTCCCGAACGCACTGTTCACCCTAAGCGATCTGGGGATCTGGGACATCATCTACGAGCATTGCGGGTACTTCTGGGCGGGGTCCCTGCGCGAGGTTTTTCGGCGTAGCGGCTTCGGCGTGGACCGGGTCGAGACGCAGTTCGGGGGCCAGTTTCTCGCCCTTCACGCATCGCCGGGGGTGCGGGACAACGCAGCGGATACGCAGCGATCCTGCGAGTTGGCGGACATGGTTTCCCGCTTCGCCGATCACTACCGGACCAAGGTCGATGGTTGGAGTCAGACCCTGCGGCGCCTCCGTCGGGATGGACGCAGGACTGCGCTCTGGGGGGCAGGGTCCAAGGGAGTCAGCTTCGTGAACATCCTGGCGGCCAAGGACGAAATCGGCTGCTTGATCGACCTCAACCCGTACAAGGACGGCCGCTTCGTTCCCGGTACCGGGCACCAGGTTCACTCCCCGGCCTTCCTTACCGATTTCAAGCCGGATGCCGTGATCGTCATGAACCCGCTTTACGCCGATGAGATAGGCCGTGACCTGCGGACCATGGGGCTTGCACCCGAGATGCTCGTGGACCAGCCGAAATGACGACGGAGCCCCGTGTGTTGCTCTTCTCGCCACGGAATCTGGTGCCGGTCATCTCTCGTTGCTTTTCCTACGAATTCGAGGACGCGATTTGCGCGATGGACGCGGTGGAGCTGGTCGCCCCCGAGCCCGGGCTGGGGGCGTCGGGCTTCGATATCGCCAGCCGCGCGGTCAATAAGCTCGGTCGCGGTACGAAGTTGCTCAGCGGCATCAATCCGGGGGTGCGACCGGTAAAGGTGAGCCGCCGTTACCCGCTCTTTTTCGCGGTCTGTCAGTTCGCGACCGACCTCAGCTGGCTGAACGCCCTGCGCGGATGGCGGGAGCGCTGTGAAACCGCCGCCTGCTGGCTGGAGGAAATCTGGGCCAGGGACTTGGGCCGGCTCCAGAGCCAGATCGAGTCGCTGCGGGAATTCGATTACATCTTCACCAATTGCCGCGGCACCGTCGACGGGCTCGCCGAGGCGACCGGGCGTCCCGTGATCTACCAACCGCCCGGTGTGGATTGCGTCAGATTCCATCCCGGGGACCCCCCCGTCGCGCGGGTGATCGACGTCTATAACATGGGGCGCCGCCATCCAGAGACCCACCAGGCGCTGCTCGATCTGACCCGGGAGCGCAGCATCTTCTATCTCTACGACACTTTCGTGGGCAACATCGCGGTCCACAGCCCCGCCGAGCACAGGTTGCAGCTCGCCAATCTGATAAAGCGCAGCCGGTACTTCCTGGCCAACAGGGCAAAGGCCAACGAGGAGGGGGAAACGGCAAAACAGGAAGAGGCGGGCTTCCGTTTCTTCGAAGGTGCGGCGGCGGGCGCCGTGATGATCGGGGATGCTCCGGACGTTGAATCCTTTCGCGAGCATTTCGACTGGCCGGACGCGGTAGTCCATCTCCCGTACGGAAGTGCGGCCGTCGCCGAGCTGCTTGCGGACCTGGATCGTCAGCCGGAACGCCTCATCCGCATTCGCCGGGACAATCTGATAAACAGCCTGCGCCGTCACGATTGGTCGTACCGTTGGCGCGAGGTGCTCCGAACAGTCGGATTGCCAGCTTCAGAGGGGTCGGCAAAACGGGAAACGGGTCTGGAGGAGCTGGCATCTCGATCCGCAGAATTGCCGTGCTGAGGGGGTCGGCAGATCGAGCCTAACATTCAAGTTGCCGCTAGTGCTGCCGGCCCTTTTGCCTGAGTCTCCTAGGGCTTGATGTAGGCGTAGCCTTGGGCCTGAAGGTGGGCGAGTTCCGCGACACCGCTTGGTACCACATCCGCTTCGCTGAAGTCGTAGATGTATGCAGTATCTACCTTGCGGCCCTTTACTGTGTTCGCGCATACGTTGAATGCCACGCCCTGGTCTTTCAGGCCCGAAATCTTTGCCTGCATCTCGTTGGTTGCGTTAGCCTCCTTCATCTTCGTGCCCTCAAGTCCGTCCGGCTCCAACAGCAGCGCGACGCCGTTGCCATGGAGCACGACCTTGATATCCAGGTTGTCCGCGCCGACCGCGTTGATGTGGTTCTGGATATTGCGCAGGGCGCCCGCCTGCTTCTTCGGATCGTAGTAGTTAATGTGGTAGACGACCTTCTGCTTGGCGTAGCGCGCTGCCTCGCTCGCTCCCGCCATACCGGCCATGCCGGTCATACCCGCCATGCCGCCTTCGGCCGTCACCTGAGATGAAACGGCCAGCGTGAGTGGCAACAGCGCGCGTGTGAAGAGCTTCTTCATTGTGGAAATCTCCGCTTTGGTAGATGGATATCGTTATAGTCGTCGGCACGCTCGCCGTGCCGAAAGTCTGCGGCGGACCAGCGTTTGTTGACGGCCCGCGCGCTAATATATTGGTCGCTATCGCAAAAACAGCAAGCACTCGGGTGTGCGCGGACCTGGCGATTGCACTGAGGAGAATATCCGATATGCCTTCCGAAACCTTTGCCCGCCCAAGCTGCGCCAATGACCGGGACCCGGAGTCCCTCTCGGTCGACGAGGCCCGCCATCGCATCCTTTCCGAGGTTACGCCCGTTGTCACGGCCCAGCGTGTGGCCCTGCGTGAGGCCTTGGGACGGACCCTGGCCGAGTCTCTGATCTCGCCCCTCGATGTGCCCTCCCGTACCAATTCGGCAATGGACGGCTTTGCGCTCCTTGGCTCGGACTTACCCGGCGAGGGGACGGCAGAGCTGGAGCTGGCCGGTGAAGCCTTGGCCGGACATCCGTTCCGGGGTGCGGTGACTTCCGGGCGCTGCGTCAGGATCATGACCGGCGCCCCCATGCCGTCGGGTACGGACACGGTGGTCATGCAGGAGCAGGCGCGGGAGCGCGAAGGCCGCGTGCAAGTCGACTCCAGGCACAGGCCCGGACAAAACGTGCGTCAGGCCGGGGAGGATGTCGCCGCCGGCGACACCGTGTTCGCGCCGGGGCGGACGCTGACTCCGGCGGACCTGGGCCTGCTGGCGTCCCTGGGCATCCCCGAGGTCGCGGTGCTCCGGCGCCCTCGGGTTGCCTTCTTCTCGACGGGGGACGAGCTGCGTTCGGTCGGCCAGCCCCTCGGGGAAGGGGATGTCTACGACAGCAATCGCTACACCCTGTTCGGGATGCTCACCCGGCTCGGGGTGGAGCCGCTTGATCTCGGAGTGGTGCCGGATGATCCCCCTCGGCTGGAGGCGGCGCTGCGGCAGGCGGCGTCCGATGCGGACCTGGTTCTGACCTCCGGCGGTGTCTCCGTAGGCGAGGCCGACTACATCAAAGGCCTGCTCAAGCGCATCGGCAGCATGAGCTTTTGGAAGATCGCCATGAAGCCCGGCCGGCCGCTGACCTTCGGACATATCGGTGAGAGCCTGTTCTTCGGCCTTCCGGGAAACCCGGTAGCGGTGATGGTGACCTTCTACCAGTTCGTCCAGCCGGCCCTGGGCAAGCTGATGACCGGTCGAGAGGAGCCGCCGCTGCTGGTGGAGGCCGAGGCAGCTTGCTGCCTGCGCAAAAAGCCGGGGCGCACCGAGTTTCCGCGTGGAATCCTGATGCGCGGGCAGGACGGTGTGCTGCGGGTGGACGTGACCGGCCGCCAGGGCTCCGGGGTGCTGCGATCCATGAGCCTTGCGAATTGCTTCATGGTCATGGGGCAGGAGCAGGGGGATGTGGAGCCCGGCGAAACGGTTCTGGTGCAGCCTTTCGCCGGGCTGGTGTGATGTCAGTCCGCGGACTCGTCCCCGCAGACGGCTCGATAAACCAAGGCAACTATAACCGCACCGACGATAGGTGCCACCCAGAACATCCATAGCTGCGCCAGGGCTTGGCCGCCGACAGAACTGCGTCTGGTATGAGATTCTCCGGCAATCGCCTAAGGCCCATGTCGAGAATTACCCAGATACGCGGTGCGAATTTTAACCCCGCGGTTGGGGAAAGCCAGCTTTTTTCCGGGGTGTCTGTGCGCGGTGTGATAACTGCGTACTGGTGGGCTGCACCTGTCACCAGGCGTGCTCCCCGCATCTTGCGGAAGCTTGCCGCGCGCCCGCAGATTCCGTAGTCTAAACGCTTCAGCAATCCGGCATTGCAGGTCAACAACATCGCCCCATGGATATCAGCATCGACAGAGCCCGCTTCAACATGATCCAGCAGCAGATTCGCCCATGGGATGTCGTTGACGACCGGGTCCTGTCCGTAATGGCCGAGATCCCCCGCGAGCAGTTCGTCCCGGATTCCTATCGCAGCCTGGCTTATGCGGATATCGAGATCCCCATCGGCGACGGCCAGACCATGCTGGCGCCCAAATTGGTCGCGCGCATGCTGCAGGCCCTGGACGTGCAGCCCGTCGACAAGATACTGGAGATCGGCACCGGCACCGGTTATCCCACGGCCTGCCTGTCGCATCTAGGGGGACGCGTCTTCAGCATGGAGATCCACGAGAGTCTGGCGGAGCAGGCGCGGACGACCTTGGACGCGATGAAGCTGCGGCGTCTGGACGTCCGGGTGGGTGACGCACTCGCAGGGCCGGTGGACGGACGTCCCTTTGATGTCATCGCCCTGACCGGATCCCTGCCCAACGACGAGCTACTGGCGCCGCTGCAGGAACAGCTGGCCCCGGGGGGCGTCTGTTCGCCGTCGTCGGCGAGGAGCCCGTGATGGAGGCCCTTTTGGTGACCCGCGTCGAGGGTGGCGATTTCCGCCGCGAGTCTCTCTTCGAGACCTGTGTGCCTAAGTTGGAGAAGGTCCCGGAGCCCGAGCGTTTCGTGTTCTGATACAGCTAATTGCTCTTCCCGGGTTTATTGGGTTCGGAACCGTCGTCGTAAACCTGTGCCACCAAGTCAAGCAGCCTCTGCAGTGCGCCCCGGTTTTCCTGCACCACGCGCCTACCCCGTTCGCCAATGCTTGCCCGCGCCGCGGCATCGCCGAGCCATTCCCGCATGTATCCCGCCAGCTCTTGCGCGTCCGCCACCTGCACCGCGGCGCCCTCGTCCAATAACAGCTCCGTGATCTGGGCGAAGTTGAAGACGTAGGGTCCCACGGCGACGGGCACGCCAACCGCCGCTGCCTCCAGCAGATTGTGGCCGCCGATGGGGACAAGGCTGCCGCCGATGAAGGCCGCGTCCGCTGCCGCGAGAAAAATCGGAAGCTCCCCCATGGTATCGCCGAGGTACAGGGAGATTTCGTCGCAACAGGAATCTGCGGTGGAGCGCCGCGCCATTCGGAAGCCTTGACGCTCGACGAGGGCCGCTACGCGGTCGAAGCGCTCCGGATGTCTGGGCACCAGAACCAGCAGGGCGCGCGGCAGGTGGTTCAGGATCTCCCGATGGGCGGCCAGGACTTGTTCTTCCTCCCCCTCGTGGGTGCTCGCGGCAACCCATACCGGGCGCTGGATATCCCACACGCGGCGCAGAACTTCCGCCTGTTCGAGCAGGCTCCCCGGCCGGCGGACGTCGAACTTGATGCTGCCGGTGACCTGCACCCTTTCCGCGGGTGCTCCCAGGGCGCGAAAGCGGGCGGCATCGGCGCTGCTTTGTGCTCCGATAGCAGCGAAGCGTCCCAATGTCTCGCGGCTGAAAACGCGCAGCCTGGCGTACCCCTGCGCCGACTTGGCGGATAGCCGCGCGTTGGCCAACACCACGGGAATTCCACGGTCCTCGCAGGCACGGAGCATGTTGGGCCAGATCTCCGTCTCCATGACCACCGCCAGCCGGGGGCGGACCGCGTCGAGAAAACGACGCATGATCGGCGCGAGGTCGAGCGGGGTGTAGACGTGCCGAACGCGATCTTCGAACAGGCTGCGCACACGCTCGGATCCGGTGGGTGTGGTGGTGGTGACCATGACACTGGCGTCCGGCCAGCGGCCGAGAAACTGCTTGATGATCGGTTGGGCGGCCTGGACCTCCCCCACAGAGACCGCATGGACCCAGATGTCCGCCTTCAGGGCGTGGTCGCTGTAGAAGCCCAATCGTTCCCCCCAACGCTGACGATATGCGGGCGCGCGGTGCCCTCGCCAAGCCAGACGCAGCAGCAGGAAAGGGAGTGCGAGATAGAGTAGAAGGCTGTAGAGCCGCGACAAGGTTGTGAACCGCCGGTGGCTGGTTGGACGACAGCAAGAGTTTATCACCCCAACGCCTGGTTTCAGGTAAAGACGCAGCGCCTCTAGAAGTCGTCATCCCGCGTGGGACCCGGGGATCCAGTTGTCCGTTGCCCGCACTGGACTCGATCCGGAGGGTGGCAAG
Source organism: uncultured Gammaproteobacteria bacterium (assembly GCA_942492625.1). Lineage (GTDB taxonomy): Bacteria > Pseudomonadota > Gammaproteobacteria > Chromatiales > Chromatiaceae > Thiosymbion. The sequence continues at coordinate 73,117 of CALOFM010000042.1, forward strand.
GCAGCGAGTGCCAACATGCGATCGGTGTGGAAGAAGGGTTCGAGGATCACAACTGCGCTTCTGCCAAACGCTGCCTCCATTCCACCAGGCCGGGCTTGGGCGCATCCTTGACGCTGAGCTTCCAGAAGTAGCCGATCAGGTTGTCGCCGAAGGAGATGGCCTTGCGGGGCAGCGCCAGCGGGTGGTCCATCGGCCCTGCGGCGCCCCGCAGGCAGGTGGTGGCGCTCGTATATCCGGCCTCGGCGGCGGCGCGCACCGAGTCAAGGTCGAAGCTCCCGTATGGGTAGCAAAGGTGCCCGACCTCTTCTCCAAGCAGGTCCTCCAAGGCCGACTTGCTCCCGGTCAGCTCCTCGCGCCGACGCCCCGGACTGGTTTCGGCGAGCTTGGGGTGCTGTGCGGTGTGGGAGCCCACTGTCATGCCCGCCGCCCTGATCTCCCGCAGCTGCGCCCCGGTCATCAGGTCGGGGATCGGCCGCTCCGGGTCCTTGGCGAACCATTCCGCCCGCCTTCCGAGCCATCCGCTGATGGCGTAGACCGTCGCGGGGAACCCATGGCGCCGGAGCACCGGCAGGGCGTAGTCGAGAAAGTTCCGGTAGGCGTCGTCGAAGGTGAGCACGACGGCTCGTTTCGGCGTGGGCCGCTCGCTGCGCAGGCACGCCAAAGCCTGGTCCAGGTCCAGAACCTCGTAGCCAACGCGCTTGAGGAAACCCATTTGCGAGGCAAAGCTGCGGTGGTCGCAATAGTTCGCTCGATGGGTCTTCATGGGCGCGAAATCGCCCACTTGGTGGTACATGAGGATGGAGATTTGACAGGTCACGCGCCTATTCTCCGGGTGGACGGGCGAGCGTGCAATTGGCTTCCCCGACTGAGAAAAAGTGCATTTTGCCGAGCCCAGCACATCCTCGCTTTCGGTCTACCCCTGCGCGAGGTTCTTGTACAGCGCCAGATACCGATCCATGACGGCTTCCCGAGCGAACTCTCGCTGCACCCGCTTCCGTCCCCGCTCGACCAAGGCCTTCGCCAAGCCCGGATCGCACAACACTTCCTCGATACCCTTTGCAAGTGCGGGGCCGTCCGCGCAAGGCACGCACCAGGCGTCCTCGCCGTGGCGGGCGATCTCCCGCGCGCCGCGAAAGCGGCTGGTCACCAGGGGTTTCTCCCAGGCCCAGGCCTCCAGGATTACGTTGCCCAGGGTCTCCTGGTCCAGGGAGGGGAAGACGACTTGGTCGGCGAGCTGAAAGTAGGGCCCCGGATCTGTCCGCCAGCCAGCCCAGACGACGCGCTCGCCCACACCCGTCTGCTCGGCCTGCGCTCGCAGCCGAGGTCCGAGAACGCCGTCCCCGAGCAGCACCAGCCGCAGCGGACGTCCCTCAATCTCGGCGGGCAGCAGCGAAAGGGCATCCAACAGATGCGAGTGGCCTTTGACCGGCACGAAGCGGCCGGCCGTCACCAGTACCCGGGAGTCTGCGGGGATTCCGAGTTCCTTGCGCAGCTCTGCGATCCTCTCGGGTGTTACCGGATGGGGGGGGTCGACGAAGTTGTAGATGTGGAATACCCGATCCGCGGGCAATCCCTGCTGCACCAACCAGTCGCACAGCCCCTTGGTGTTACCGATCCAGGCATGGGCGTGGCGATAGGGGTGGACGGCGTAGTAGCCCCCCAGGCGGGCGATGTGAACCGGGCCTTTGCCTGCGTTGATCCGCGTGAGGCGGGTGGCACGGCCCATGTAGGTCTGCACGACGTCCGGCTTCAGGTGCCGGATCAGGCGCGAAACGGCGCGCCGGGAGAGCGGATCCCAGATGGTCCGGAAGGGCAGTCGGTGCAGGGGCAGGTCGGGGAGCTTGACCGAGTCGAGCTCGCTGTGTTCACGGATGGCAAGCTCGGCGGGGGCGCCGCGCTCGGCCAGGGCGGCGCTGAAACGCAGGAACCAGCGCTCGGCCCCGCCCAGGGCCTTGCTGCCAACCATCTGCAGGCTTGTGGGTATGCTCACCCGGGCAGCTCCCGCGCCGCGGTCAGGACCTCTTCCACCTCGATCGACCTCATGCAGCTATAGGCACCGTCACAGGTGGGCTTGCGCTTGCAGGGGGAGCAATCCATCCGGTGATACAGAACCCGTGCGTTGTCGTGGGTGGTGTCGAGGTAGGGGCAGGTCGATCCGAACAGCAGCAGGGTGGGCCGAGCGAAGGCGATGCCCATGTGGCTCAGGCCCGTGTCCACGCCCACCAGCAGGGCGCTGCGGTCGATCAGCGCCGCGGCCTGGAGCAGGGTTGTCTTACCCGCCAGATCGATCGGTTTGTGCGCCGCGTTTCTGCGAATGCGCCCCGCGGCGTCCCGATCTCCGGGTCCTCCAAGCAACACCGCCGGTAGGCCCACGTCCGCGTGCAGCCGGTCTGCGAGCTGCGCCCAACGAGGCTCGATCCAGTGTTTCTGGGGCCGGGTGGTAAATGGGCAGAGTACGGCGTAGCCGTCGGTCAAGCCTTCGCGCTCCAGCAGCTCTTCGGCGAACTCGGCATCCTCCGGCGCGTAGTGGACGGCCATGGGGAAGTCCTGCGTCGGCAGGTCCAGGGTCTCGGCCAGATAAAGGTACTCCGAGCCAATACGTTTGATATCGCCGCCGCGGGAAACGACGCGGGTCATGAGCCGGTCGCTGCCCTCCCAGGAGCCAAGTCCGATGCGCTCGCGGGCGCCCGACAGGCGCGTCAACAGGCCGCTCTTGAGCAGCCCCTGCAGGTCCAGGGCCATGTCGAACTTGCGGGACCTGAGCAACTTTGCGAAGCCGGTGATCTCCCGCGCCAGGGCTGTGAGGCGGCGCTTGCGCCACAGAACGCGCCACTCACCTTCGGGCCAGACGATGACCTCGTCGAGGTCCGGGTGATGCTCCAGGAGGGAGCGGCATTCCGGTTTCGCCAGCCAGGCGATATGGGCATTCGGATAGGCGCGGCGGAAGGTGGAGACCAGAGGGGAGGCGAAGACGATGTCGCCGATGGCGCCGACGCGCACCAGCAGGATGCGTGGATCCGTTGTCACCTGCTCTCTGCGCATGGTTGCGCGGCGGGGCGGCGCGCTTCCTGCAAAAGAGTGCGCAGCCTGAAGCTGTAGGCTGCGCCGGCGAAGATGATCCAGAAGAAGGTGTAATCGTGGCGGACCACCCGATAGCTGGTCAGGTTCCAGATCAGCACGAAAAGGAGCGTCACCGCAAAATAGCGGCACAGGTCGCCGGGCATCCGGCCGCTGCGGCATACGGAAGCGCAGCCGCGCGCGAGCAGCCAGACCTGGGCCGTAGCCAGAGCCAAGCCCGGTATTCCCAGCTGGACCAGGATCTCGGCGTAGGTGTTATGCAAATGGGGTAACCACACGTCCTCGTCCATCATGAGTTCCGGGCGCTCGCTGTGCGACAACAGGTAGCGGCTGGAGCCCGCTCCCCAGCCGAGCCACGGCCGTTGCGACCACAGGTCGGCAGCGAAGCGCAGCGCGTGAGCGCGCAGGCCGCTGGAGTTGGACTGCACGGCGGCGAAGTCGCCGCTCAGGACGCTTGCGAGGGTCTCGCTATCCGCTTGCAGACGCTCGCTGATCTGTTCGTGCTGAATGACAACGAGCGCGGCGAGGGCAATGGCTGACGCTGCGGCTGCCGCGATGCGGACGCCGCGGCTGGCCTGGTGCGTAGGTGCCGCGCGGCGGTGCAGACGCCACTCCAGGTAGATCAGGAAAGAGGCGGCGGCGGCGAAGGAGATCCAAGAGCCGCGCGAGAACGACAACACGAGCCCCTCGAGCATCATGGCCAGGAGCAGCAGCCACAGGGCTACCCGTAGCCACCGCGGAGCCCCGCCGGGAGCGGGATGCCAGAAGCGCGCACGCAGGGCGACCAGGCCGAGGGTGCCCAAACCGGTGAACATGCCGAAGGCGATGGCGGGAAGGTAATTTTCGAAGCGTGTCGTGAAAAACGACGGATCGAATCCCGTCCAGTCGATCTCGCGTAGCGTGCGGATGGCGAAACCCATCAGCGCGAGAAACAACAGTAGGCGGACACGCTCCGGGCGCCCGCCCGCCCAGTAGGCGAATGGGATGAAAAGCAGTAGCTTGACCCAGTCGGAACCGGCCTCGAGCGCCGCTTCTGCCAAGGGATCGAGGGGGGCCGCCAGGTATCTGGCCAGCGAGTGGATTGCAACATAGAGGGTAAAGATCAGAGCGGTGAGCGCCAGCGGGTCTCGGCTAAGGGTCCGCCAATCGCGGAAGCCGATCACGAAGGCGAGCAGGAGCAGTACCAGGCCCCAGGTCGCCGGCGTTATACCGAGCAAGGCGAACGAGGCGAAAAGGTAGGTACCGATGAGCCCGGTTCGCTGCAACCAAACCTTGCGCAGGCTGTGTGGGGACGGGGTGCCGCGCGGCAAGTTGTTGATCTCCTGTGGTGACCGAGCCCCGAAGGGAGGGAAGACAAAAAGGCAAAGCGAAAATGCTACCATAGCCGCGGATACCGATTTACTCCGATCTTTGCCAGGAGCGCGAGCGCTTGATCCCTCCCCGTTTCTCAGCGCCGCTGACGCGTACCTGGGGTCGAGTTGCGCGAGCGGTCGAGCCCGACGCCGGAAATGCGGGCCCATGACGGATGCCGGTGGTGCGGTGCGCCTCCTGGTTACCGGGTTTCGCCCGGGACCGGCCGGCGTCGGGCGGGTCATGATGAACCTAATCAACGGCTTCGCGCGCTCGGCGGTCGAGGTGCACGTTTTGGTCGGTCCCGGAAGCTACCCGGAGCTGGATTCGGCCCCGGCGGGCGTGCGGATCCATGTGGTCGAAACGGGGATCGGCGAAGACGCCGGCAAGCGATTGCGTCGCTTTCTCGACGACCTTGCGCCGCAGGTTGCGCTCTCCAACCGGGACGACTCGAATGCACTGTTGGTTGCTGTAGCAGCTCGGATGCCCGATCGCCCGCGCGTGGTGCTTCGCGTAGGGATCGATGTGCCGGCGAAGCTGCGTTGCCGCAACCCGCTCTCCCGCTGGCGCCGCCGCCGGGAGCTGATTTCGGTCTACCGGGGCGCCGATCTGCTCATTGGCAACTCGCAAGGTGTCTGCAATGGCTTGCGCGATCTCCTGGGGGGCGCGGCGCCGCCAATCCTGACCATCTACAATCCGCTGGACGTCGCGCGCGTAAGGCTGCTCGCGCGCGAGCGGCCCGATCACCCCTGGTTTCGTGACCAAGGTCACCGTCTCCTGGTCAGTGTCGGCCGCTTGGCCCGAATGAAGGACCAAGCCACCATGCTGCGCGCTTTTTCGCGGCTGCCGCCGGACTTCCGCCTGGTCGTCTTCGGCGAGGGGCGGCAGCGAGATCGGCTGCTTGCGCTCGCCGGCAAGCTGGTGGTCGCAGATCGCTTCGATCTGCCGGGCCACACGGACAACCCGTTCTCGCACCTGGCGCGGGCAGATGCGTTCGTGCTTTCCTCGCGGTTCGAGGGCTCCCCCAATGCCCTGATCGAGGCGTTGGCCGTGGGGACCCCGGCGGTGTCCACGGACTGTCCCAGCGGGCCGCGGGAGATCCTGGGCGACGGGCGCTACGGTGCGCTGGCTCCCGTTAGCGACGATCGGGCGCTGGCCGAGGCGATCGAGGCTACGCTGGGGCACCCGCCCGCCCCCGCCCTGCTGGAGGAGGCGATTTCCCGTTTCGATCTGGACTACGCGGTTGGGCAGTACCTTCAGGCCATGGGTCTGCCGGGCGCTGGGTCGCCGGCCTCGACCGGACCTGTGCGGCCGGGATCCGGAGACAGGAGGAGTCCCATTGACCAATGACTCCGGCGGTCGAGCCGCGGCCGGCTCCGGACCAACCGCTGGGGAATCGAATCCCCCCGACATCTGCATATTCAGCCCATTTACCCGCGGCGGGACATCGGCCCACGGAGGTATTACTCCGGTGGTGCGCAACCTCGCCACGGCCTTTGCCGACGCGGGAAGGCAGGTCGAGCTCCTGACCTTTTCGCCGGCGGACCCGCGGGTTCTGTTTCCGTCTCTGGACGAGCGCATCCTGATCCGGAACCTGGGCAGGGGGAGCCGGTTGCAGCACCTGCTGCAGCTTCGTGGATATCTGCATGGGTGCCGACCCCGCGTGCTGCTGTCCGCCGGGCAGCGCCCCAATCTGCTCGCCGCCGCCTGCAAGCGCCTGTGGCGTCCGCCCTGCCGCTTGATTCTCAGTGTCCACAACAGTCTCTCCCCCGGATTCGAAGAGCTGGGCGTGCTCAAGCGCCGGATACGAGTGCAGGGGATGCGGATATTCTATCCGGCGGCGGACGCCCTGGTCTGCGTGTCCGCCGGTGTCGCCGATGACTTCGCCCGTTACGTGAGCTTGCCGCCTGAGAAGCTCGACGTCATCTACAATCCGGCCCTCTCTGCCCGGCAGCTCGCCCCTGTCTCGGCGCCGCCGCCCCATCCCTGGCTGGAGTCCAGACAGCCGCCCGTGATCCTCGGGGTCGGAAGGCTCACCAGGCAGAAGGATTTTCCGACCCTGATTCGGGCCTTCGCCCAGGTCGCTTCGCAGCGCGATTGCCGGCTGTTGATCCTCGGTGAGGGGCAGGAGCGTCAGGGGCTGGAGCGCATGATCCAAACGCTGGGCCTGAGTGACCGGATCGCCCTTCCGGGCTTCGTCGAGGATCCGCTAGGCTACATGCGCCGGGCCGGCTTGTTCGTGCTCTCTTCGGCCTGGGAAGGCTTCGGACTGGTCTTGGTGGAGGCAATGGCCTGCGGTACCCCCGTCGTCTCCACTGACTGTCCGAGCGGTCCCCGGGAGATCCTGCTGGACGGCTCCCTGGGAGCGCTGGTGCCGGTCTCTGACCCGCAGGCCTTGGCGACGGCCATGGTCCAGGCCTTGGACGCGCCGGTGGAGCCACGGCGGTTGCGCCGTCGCGCAGCGGATTTCAGCAGCGACCGGGCGGCCGAGAAATACCTGCGCCTGATGTTTTCCGATGACTAGGAGATCCCGCACCCTGAGCGGCGGACGCCTCGCCATCTTCGTCGCCACCTCGGGCCACAGCGGCGTCGACAGGATCATCGGCAACCTGGTGCGCCAGTTCGATGCCTGGGGCGTCCCCGTAGACCTGCTCAAGGTCCGTGGGCATGGCCCGAACCTGGACACCGGTGCTCTGCCCAATGTCCGTCTAATCGATCTGGGTACCAGGCACGTATCCAGCAGTCTTCCGGCCTTGGCGCGTTACCTGCGCCGGGAGCGCCCCTTGGCCTTGCTTTCCGACAAGGACCGAGTCAACCGCACCGCCATTCTGGCGCGCAAGCTAGTCGGTGCACCCACCCGGCTGGCGGTTCGCTTGGGTACCACCGTCTCGGTCAACCTGGCCAGACGCGGTGCCTTCGAGCGCTGGCAGCAGCGGAACTCGATCCGTCGCCTGTACCCGCTGGCCGATTGCGTTCTCGTCCCCTCCCGGGGAGCTGCCGACGACCTGGCCGAATATTCCGGGCTCGATCCCGACCATATCCGGGTGATCCGCAGCCCCATCGTCACCCCCGAGCTTCGCAGCATGGCGGGACAGGCGGCAGAGCATCCCTGGCTGGTCGATCATGAGGTTCCGGTTGTCCTGGGTGTTGGTGAGCTCGGATATCGCAAGGATTTCGAGACCCTGCTGCGGGCCTTCGCCCTGGTACGCCGGGGGCGGCCATGCCGGCTCCTGATCCTGGGCCGGGGCCGCAGGCGCGATGCGCTGCTCACCCTGGCGGCGGAGCTTGGTGTGGCGGAGGACGTTGACCTGCCCGGCTTTCACTCCAATCCCTATGCCTACATGGCACGGGCCGATTTGTTCGTGCTCAGCTCCCGCTGGGAGGGCATGCCGGTGGTGTTGATCGAGGCACTGGCGGTCCACACCCCGGTGGTGGCCACGGACTGTCCGAGCGGACCGCGGGAGATCCTGGAGCAAGGCGGTCTCGGCACACTGGTCCCGGTGGGCGGGACCGAGCCGATGGCGGACGCGATAGGGCACTGGCTCGACGCCGAGGTCGCCGACGGGAACTTCGAGCGGGCCATCGCTGACTACCGGATAGAGGCCAGCGCCCGTGCCTACCTGGACTCTCTCGGTATTTGTTGCTCGCGGGCCGGTTAGACCTTTACGCGGAAGAAACGGATGCGCCCACCAGCCAATCGGTACACCTGAGCCGAGTGGAAATCCGAAAAAAAGCTGCGAGATTTGAGACCCTCGTATCGATTTGTCGGGGTGCTTATTTCGACTGGTTCACGAAGATCTCCAACTGGGTGCTTTATTCTGGACCCAACGATTAGGTCGCGTCGTTCATTGTCATGCGACCACTGAAAAACGGGGTAGAGCAGATGGATATCGATTGGGTTGACTCGACAGATCCTAGGGATGTGGTGGGCGTCGCGCCAGACGGTGGATTCTATATTCATGCCTCGTTCCACCCCCTGGGTGCGCGAGGTGCGCTGGACTGCTCGAAAAAGAAGGGGATAGAGGGTCAGGTGCGTCGCGGTGAGTTGTACTTCCCCATGCCTTGGATCCGCTCGCAACTGGCTTCTGTACTCAAGCCAGGTTCCAACCAAGTGCAATCTTCCAATCGAATCAAGATATCTGCCGCGTTGAATGAGACCCTTCCGAAGCTCATGAAGCGCTCACAGCCGAGTTGCAACGGAAGAACTGGAACTAGCGCTAGCTCGGTAGCAGATCTATAAGAGTGCCGCGTGGGAAAATCCTCAGCTTTTGATCGGCAAAATAGCAGGGCGGCTCGCGGCTCTGGTCGTCCGGGGTTCGGCTTTGCCGCTACCGCCAGTCTTCCAGCAAAGAGAACTGCTCTGCTAACCAGTCCTCACCGGGTTTCGCTAAAACCGCGATAACAGGATCCTCCGGTAACGTAAGCACGAATCGGTTTTTCTCGTCGGCCGTTGTTGCCTTGAGCGTTCCGCCGTGGTGCCAGGCGATCAAGTAGGCCTCCAGCAGTCCAGTATCCGACCCGTCCGCAGCGAGCGCGCCCGTAAAGGGACTCGAAGCGGACGCGGACCCCGTGACAGTGATTTTCAGCGACCGATTCCCGGCTTGATCGGGACCCTGCTCCAACCGGGCCGAAGCGGGAGCCCCGGCGAGACGCGCTAGGTTGCCGATCATCAGTTCTACGAGACCCTGCCGGATAGTGACTTCTCCTGCTTGACCCTCAACGGCCAGCCCTTCGGCACGCAGCAACTCGGCTAAGTCCGCTTGGTCCGGATAGTCCGACTCTACGTTATCGTCTAGGGAACGTATGCTGCGGTGAACTCTGGTCAGGTCCAGGGTCTCCCGTATCTCCAGCCCCCACAGCTCCATTTCGGCAATGTCGGGCTGGTTGGCGGATGAGCCTTCCGCAGCATCGCGGATCCAGGCTGCGACTGCATGTGGGGCATTGCGCAACCGCACCAGTCCCCCTGCGATGGCCAGCAGACAGATCAATCGGTCACTACGTACTATGCTTCGGCGAACACTGAGCTTCTCCTCCATAAGAAAGTCGCGCTCCCGGCGCAGGAGAAAGAAGTCCATCGCGTGGCGAAGATCTACGCGCAAGCCATTGATATCCCAGGGTTTGGTAACATAGCGCAGGATCTCGCCTCGGTTTACCGCAGCGATGGCATCGTCCAGGTCCGAGTAGGCGGTCGTGAGGATGCGTACGATCGACGGCCAGGCTTCCCGCGCCTGTTTGAGGAGATCGACTCCCTGCTGGCCGGGCATGCGTTGATCTGTGATCAACACCGCGATCTCTTTCCCTTGCTTCTCCAGGACCTCCAATGCCTCCGGGACGCTACCAGCCGTCAGAACCGGAAAGTCATTGCTGTAAGCCATTCGAAAATATTTCTGCGCCTTTTCTTCGTCATCCACGAACAAGACGGCGAAGGTATGATCGTTGCCGTCTCGCGTCATGCCTTGTCGCCTCCAGTCCGATGTGATGTGTTCGGCTCGTCTGCGACTCTCGGAAAGGTAAGCTCCATCTCGGTGTATTCTCCTTCGCAAGATCGGCATTCGATGCCACCGCCGAAGGCGTTCATTACCCTGAGGCAGAAGGGAAGTCCCATTCCGGTCCCGCGTCCTGCCTCCTTGCCGCTATAAAACTCCTCAAAAACATGGGGCAGCGCCCCCGGTGAAATACCAGCGCCCGTATCGCGAAAAAACAGGCAATGACGGTTTTCTCCAGGTTCGGTACGAATCCGGATCTCGCCTTTTCTTGCTTCGTGTATGGCGTCCAGGGAATTCTTGAGTAAGTTGTACATGACGTAGTTCAGTAGCAGGTCGGAGCCGAAGGCTTCGAAGTCTCTGCCCTCCAACGTGACCAGGGCCCTCTCCCCGTTTCTGAAAGGGTAGGTCTCAAGAGAATTGTGAATGCATTGGTGCAATGAGAACAGCCGGTAACCGCTGCGATCCTCGGCATCCTCAGCGGCATTCATCAACAACATGCGGGTCAGCATGTTTGCTCGCTCAACCAGGGACAGAACCATGCCTGGAGTGCTCTCTACGAGCTCGAGCATTGGCTCCGGGATGGCGCCGGGGAGACCGGATTCCGGTCCGCGACGATAGGTCTGGATCAGATCAGGCACGTAATCCTTGATGCTGTCGACAGTGGTGTAGATGGCCGAGAGTGGCGTGGTCAACTCGTGGACGATGTGCGAGGCCAGGGACATAATAGTTTGGCGGCGGGCCGTCAGCAGCTCCCGCTCATAACGTTTATGACTGTACAGATCCAGGGCGCTGTTGAGCTCGGAGCGGAGGGTTTCAATGTCCCAGGGCTTGAGAATGTAACGGAAAATCTCACCACGGTTGACAGCAGCGACAGCGTCGTCCAGGTCGGAATAGGCCGTTGTTAACAGCCGCACAATGTCTGGAAAACGCGCTTTCACACGATCCAAGAGTTGAACTCCGGTCTGCCGTGGCATGCGTTGGTCTGTGATCAGCACTCCCACGCGATAAGATTCGGACGCGAGAAGCTCCTCGGCCTCGGCGGCGCTCCCCGCCGTGAGGACGGGGAATTCACTCTCGAAAGCGCGAGAGAAGTACTTGATACTTTGCGGCTCGTCGTCAACAAATAATACGGCAGGACGAGCCCCTCCCTTCGCTACTTGATCAAACTGCATCTGCTTTTTTCCTCGATAGTCCACTCGCGTTACACCCGAAAGCCGCGCATGGTGGCTAGATGGAGCGCCCCGACCTGTTGATTTGAACTTTCTTGTTCTTCACGACCTAGCGACCTCGTCCCGTCCGCGACAACCACCAACTATGAGGGCACATCGACCAAAGATGTAATCCCGTTTGTCCGTGTAGTAGTTTCGTCCTGGCGGTTAGGGGGCTGGAAGCCGTGAATATGAGACCATTGTCCAGGACCCTCCCTAAAGAATCTGAGTTCTAGATCCCAGAAAGTCGAGATTTCCCTGATAGCTTATGATGCGGGCTCAGGCAGCATTTTCCTCAATACCATCCGTGCCTAGTCCGCATTGACCTGTACATTTCCCGCCAGAGGCAGATAGAATGACAGCTCCGATCCTTCACCTGGCTTGCTACGAACTACGAATCGCCCCCCGTGATTGCCTACTATCGTGTGACAGATGCTCAATCCAAGACCCATCCCCTCGCCTACATCCCGGGTGGTAAAGAAGGGATCGAAGATGTGCTCGACCGTTTTCTCGTCCATCCCCACCCCATTATCCGCTACTGTCAGGGTGAGGCGCGCATCTCCAATCGATCCCGTCACGCGAATCTCACCGGGACGATTGCCCTCGGTTTGTTTGATCGCCTTGGCCGAATTGGCTAACAGATTGACCAATACCTGCGTGATGTGGGTCTTCGAGCCCACCACGAAGGTATCCTTCGGCAGCTCGGATTCGACCGCTATCCCGCTCAACTCGTGCGCGGTGAATCGCTCCGCGCTCTCTAAAGCCTCGCGAACGTCGAAAGGCGAGCGCATGTCTGCTTCGGATGGGTACGCGAAGGCGCGCAAATCGCTGACTATGACGCGTACACGCTGCATACCCTCATCGATATCGCCTATGACTTCTTGCACCAACTCGTTGTCCCGGATCGTCGCGTCACCACGTATCAGCTGTAGTGCGGTGAGGCTGTAATTCAAAGGGGTTGTTGATCTCATGCGGAAGAGACCCGCGGCAAGGCTTCCGAGGGCGTTGAGCTTCTCGCTCTGAATCAGCTGCGACTGGGTGGATTCAAGCTTCTTCAGGGCTTGTTGGAGGTTGTCGTTCTGGAGCATCAGATCCCGCTCGAGCATAGCCGTATCCAATAGGTTGCGCAGACGGGTTTTTACTTCGACGGTACTGAACGGCTTGGTAAGAAAGTCATCGGCACCTCGGTCGAGAGCAGCGAGCTTGGACTCCTCGTCAACGCGGGCCGTCAGGAGCATGATCTTTACGCCTTTGCAGGACTTCTCTTGCCTGATGCGCTTGCATACTTCCAAGCCATCGATTTCCGGCAGCATCAAATCGAGCAGAATAAGATTCGGTTGCGACTCACAGGCGAGCTTGAGCCCCGCCGTCCCTGTCCTCGCCTCCAGAACCCGGTATTCGTCTTCCAGAATGTTCACCAGATAGCGCCGCATGTCGGGCTCGTCTTCCACCACGAGCACCGTTGGCACGAGTGTCGGAATCGACCGCATCGGAGATTTCGGGATCCGCCTCTTGCTCCTCCAGCGTCAAACCGCCTCGGTATTCTGCAAGCCGGTGCAAACGCTCCAATGAGTCATCGTCGGAAATGCCTTCACGGTTGAGGAGAGCCCGCTTCCTTGTCGTCTCAATGGAAGCAGGACGCATTGTCGTACCTTCTCCGACTTTGCTATCCACTGTGACCTCTCCCCCCATGCGCTCGGTCATCTCCTTTACTAGAGCGAGGCCGAGCCCGGTCCCTCGATGTTTCCGCGTGCTCGATGCGTCCACTTGATGAAACCGATTGAAGATGTGCGTCTGCTCGGCAGCGGGAATACCTATTCCTGAGTCCGATACGCAAAAACAGCCTGATCGGAGCTTCGTCCTTTCTGCACAATAATCGGTCCACCCTCTTCAGTGAACTTAATTGCGTTGTTAACCAAGTTGACAACGATCTTTTTCTCCAGGGCGCGTCCGTGCCCCGTCGACGACGATATTATCGGCGCTGCAATTCTTTTCCAGAGCGTAATTCCTTGCAGTCGGCGAGGTGGGATCATGCCATCGACGATTGCGTGGACCACCGAGCACAAGTCTACCGGGGTGCTAAGCTCAAGCTTTTCCCTACCTTCCTCCATGCGGATCACGTCAAGAAGGTCGTTTACGAGCTTAAGCAGTCGAAGGGCGTTGTCTCTCACCACACCGAGACGAGAAGCCAGGGCGTCCGGAAGCCGAGCCCCTCCCTCCAACACCTCCTGCAGCGGCGCTAGGAATCAGCGTGAGCGGCGTACGCAGTTCATGACTGATATTGGCGAAAAAAGTCGGTTTTCTGCCTGTCGAGTTCCGCGAGTTGGTTGTTCTTTCTGTCGAGCTCAAACCGCAATGCGAACTCCACGAACCTGGGCGGTTAAGTACTGAAGTAGACGGCTGTTGTAGCGAGACTTGGCGGATCACCACGACACGAGAAAAAAGGTTGTTGTAAAGGTGGTGCTTGGCTCTGGAGGCATTGTCGAATTCGCGAATCCAGAGGCGACGAGCTATAGTATAACCGTCAAGATACATAATCCGGCTGTCTCCGCTACGGATGTGGGCAACAGTATCCCCATAGCCACGATGGCCAAATTCAATCCTGCGTAGTAAGTTGACCCAAAGCCATCCGTCAGAAAAACCATGTAGCAAATTGCAACCTGCACGGTCGTTAACCAAGCGAAGGTAAGGATCTGTATGGAACCTGCGGCCGAGGCTCCGCAAAATGCAGAAGAAGGCAGACGCCGATGATTAGAGACGCCGACAAGCGAATGAGCAAGAATTCCCAAAGATGCTGCGGATAGACGAACCAATCGAGGACGCCTCCGGCGGGCCACCAACACCAGGGCAATGGTTGCACCAATCTTCGACTCGAAGACACGCGACTCATTATTGGCTTCCCTGTACGCGTCTCGCAGCCGGGTTTGTTCGGTCATTTCAAGCTGTTCGCTCGATTCTCAGAAACACGTTGATGCCGGTTTCATCGCTGAATACATGCTTCGGCTCAAGTCCGTTGCCAATGCCAGCATGTCCTTCTCATCACGGTAGACGAGAAACCAATCCAGGATATGCTCCATTAAATACAAAGCGTTGTTGGCCGGATGTACATTGGTTACGAGAATGGCACCGTCGTTTTGACTCGTCCATTGGTAAAATAGGCGCAAAAGACGTGTACAGATTCGATCGGAGAGGTAATCAAACAGGCCTGCGCAATATATAGGGTCATAGGTCTCCCGTTGCACCGATGTTGAACTCGGAGACGCACTCTTCAGCAACGAGTGGACGGACATGTGCGTATAGTCGATTCTGGGTACGATCTTTGCTCCGGTAAGAACCTCTTCAAGGCTGCTTTTTGTATAATCGAGTGTCTCCTGATTGAAATCGACGAGATTGAAATGACTGTCGGGATAAACGTCATCGCTAGCGAGGAACCTGCATAACTCTAAAGCCGGCCCGCAGCCGACGTTTAGCACCCGTAACGGCTTGCTCTTTTGCTTCGCGGTAGCGGCTGCTTTTACAAGCATGTCAACCAATATTCCGACGCGGTTTCTGTGTGCCTGGGCGGGGCCCGTTGCCAAATAAAGAGTGTTGACAAGCTCTGCGTAAGTGGAAGGTCCCTGCCTGGGATCTCGTAACATCATGTTCACCATTTCATAATCCCCGGCGTAACCGAGCGGTTTGAAAAACGCCCGGTAGGGGAAGGGAGCGCGCATAATCAATGGGTGAACGCATTTCTGGACATAGGCCTTATGTCGAGTTAAATCATCAGCGGGTACTTTGCTCGCTTCGTCTTCGAATGCCTCCATGAGCTTTCCCGCTGTATCGCTCATCGGTTCAAAAAGCTCTGAAAAGAACTCGTCGCTGAGTTGCTTGTCATGCTCTCCGGCAGGTCCATTGCCTGCGATCTCGAGTTGCTGCAGCCAACGACTCAATTCGGAGAAAAGCGATTGAATCTCGCCTACGACGAGTTGGTATCCGATGCGGATCTTATTGGACGCATGCCAATCTGATACAAATCTCTCCGCCTCCTGCCGAAATTGTTGCTTGGAGCTCAGTACGCCCAACAAGTCTTTCCAAGAATCCATGAGACCAGCGGAAACGATTAGCATCAATCCTGTATTGACCAGGTTGTTTACAACCGCACGCCCTTCATAGACCTTTCTGTCACCTCGCCGGATGACGAGTTCTTGCAGGACCTCGCTTAGCTGCAAAATGGAGTATGGATTATAGACCTCGAATACCACAGTAGAACGGTCGAGCTTGAGAAGGGTGCCGCGCGCAATCTCGCCTTGGCTGTTGCGGAATGTGACAAGGGTATGGATTGATGACTTGGCTAACGACACGGAAGGATTCGCGACTGTGGGGTTTGGCGAACGATTGTCTGGCTGGCAATGCGAGTTTCAGAGGCACGCTACGCACGTGCGCAAAAAACGCGCAAGACCTTCCAGGGTTATTCGCCGGATTCGGAGCTGCGTCAGAGCATTGGCGAAATTCGGGTAAGCGGCAACTTTCCGGCGATGCGTTGAACATCCGGAATATGGAGAACAGATATCTTTGTTAGTGGAAGGGTTCTGGGCGAACATGCGGTACGACAAGTCTGCTGAGGTAGCGCGCGTAGGGTTCACAGGTTTTAATGGCGTAGAGTCACGCCAATAGACAAGACGTGATAATCTGAATCAATCTCGCTGTTAGAGAAATCTTGGCCCAATAACCGACTGGTACCAACGCGCTGGCTCCCGGTTTGGTACATGTAACTGGCATTAACCTCGAACTTGCGGAATTCGTGACTGTAGCCAAGCGTAAACGCGTGCCTCAGTACCGCGGGGATATAAGAGGTCAGCGTATCGTTTGGGGAGGCACCAGCGTGATGCACGTAGCCTAAGCGAAAAACGTCGGTGTGGGTTGCGTTGAGCCTCGTAGCCCAGTCTAATCGAGAGAGAATCATCCCAGTCTAGAGGAGTCGCGTCTGTAACGGTCAATCCCGCCAACGATGGATTGTTGGGATTCTTGAACTTCAGTCCGATAGAGTCGAAAGCATCCGACCAATTATACCAAATCAAATCCGCGGAGATCCTATGCCGAGGATTGACTGTATGGCTCAACCCGATCGCAGCAGATTGTGGATACTTGACTCGTAACTTGGAATCAAAGTCGGTTTTTATGGGGGGCAGATTACCGGGCTGAGGGATCGTTACAGTCGCGTTTCCTTCGAGATCGAATCTCGTGCCACTTGTATAGGAGAGGCCCAGTACGGTCCCTTGACGAAGATCGTATTGGACCCCGAATGTAGCCGTCGGCGCAAAGTCCTTGCCATCTAAATCCACGAGCGTTGGTAAGCCCGCCAGTGCGCCCGTCTGCAGGATATAGGGGGCCTCCAGCTCTAGATACGCCATCGCAATACCTATGCTCGCACCGAGCGATAGGCGGTCGTTGACCAGGTAAGAAACGGACGGTAGCAGACGGCCCACGGCGTTGAAGGAACGATAGGTCTGAATGCCGTCGAAGACGGCCTTCCTCTGCAGATTGGTTCCGAAGCCGGATGGAACGTAAATCCCTAAACCCACCGCAAATCGGGGATCGGCGAGGCGTCGTATGTAAGCGGCTTGGCCGAGAATACCCGGGTTTTCCGGGGATCGATAGCGGCCATCGGCCGAGCCGTCGGAATTACTGAACTTCAGCTCATTGAACAGAACCGTGGCATTGGCGTCAAACATGCTGTTTCCTTCTATGCGTACTGACGCCGCCGGGTTCTCGTGGTGAATGGCTCCATTGTCGGCGAATCCGAGGTTCGTCCCTCCTCGACCGCCCGAGATCGCACTATGTGAATCGAGATAGATGCCGTCTGCCTGGGTCTGAAACGAAGCGGCGATCGCGATAAGCCCGACGCTAACAGTTAGGAGCAGCCATCGAGGCGAGATCAATGTTGAATTAGAAGAGGCCAATGTATATCCACCACCCGGAGTATGCGGATCTGCTAAGCAATCGATTTCTGGAAGATCGAGTGCTCGTCGGTGACGAACATCTGCGACTTGGAGAAATCCACAAACGTCGATTCGTCTTCGATCAGTTGTTGAAGAGCCTCCCGCGCCGAAGGGTCCACTAAGACTTGCTGTATGGTTTCGATGTCTTTAAACCAGACTTCGGTTATTCCGTCGTACGGAAACTGTAACCCTCGTGATTGTTGCAGGAGGGCGTGTACAGGAGTCACAACGGTGTGGCTCTGAACGTATTTTTCGGCTCTGATGGCATTGGCGAAGCGTCTCACCAAGGGGCCATGATTGTTGAGCCAGTATGTGAAGAAGGCTTCGTCGGACAAGGTGGGGAGTTTGCGTACGCAATACGCTAGTTTGGCCATTGGAGAAACGATAATATTTCGGTTGTAGTTTTCGAAAAGAGAATTCCGCGGCAAACCAATCGGCTATACCGACGTGAATTCCAATGTCGGTCTTAACCATTTTGTTCGCGGGCTAAGGCATTCAGCCAGCGGAAACTGGTTTTCTAGTAATTTTCGTTTCCGGAATCGATCTCTCGCACCCTTATAAATTGAAATTATGGGGCGGTTATGCGGAAGAGGGAGTCCCATCACTATTCTGCAGTAACTAATGTACAACCCGTTGTAGGAAAATGTCTATTGTTTCCTACCAAACAGCGGACGGCCAACTGGTGGCGCGGAATCTCCAAGTGTAACGTGGGATAGCTTTTCAGCTTATGAAAGATGCTGAAAACGCGTTGATAAATAAGAGAAAAAATATACACGGCCTGACGTGGGAGTAGTGAGATGCGTGACTCCCGGTTCCTGGGTTGCCGGCATGACATGCCGGGGCTCGGGCGATGAGCGAGAGACGGCGTCTCGCGTTCGTTGGCTATTTGGTTCGCGCGCGGCCGCGTCGAGGCCCTCGCCGCCATGCGCGGCGTGACCGATGCACTGGATTTTGCGGTGTTGGTGGTTGGCGAGGGCCTGGCGGAGAATGGCCAGGTGCTTCGCTTGGTCGCGCAGGACGATGGCTCTGCCATTGGAAACGGGGCCCCGGTGCTGCCTCGCCCGGGGTTTCATCCGGGCCGGTTCGCCGATTCCCGCAAGGTTTCGCCCGAGGAGGTGGGCGAGGACGTCACCACCGGCAATGCCCGGCAGCTCTTCAGCCAGCTTATTTCAGGTTGTCCGTTATCGCTCGGGCCGTCTCGCGCAGTAGTCCGCTCGTTTCTATCAACGTCTGGGCAAGCTGCCGTTGTTGATCCAGATCTTGCGGTTGCCCGGCTTTCGGCTCGACCTTGCCTTCAGCCGTTGCGTCCAGGTCTTCTACGATTTGCACCGCTTGCTGCGTCAGGGTATCTGCGGCCATACCCAGCTCATAGGCGAACATGCGGGCGGTCCATCCGTCCACCGGCTCCTCTTCCTGCATCCCTCCGGCCATACCCGTCATCGACACGCGGGCGTTGTTCAGTGCGCTCCGAATCGTCGTGGCGCTGCGGCGATCCAGGACACCGTCCGTCTTCAACCGTGAGATCTGGCCATCAACCTCGGTAACCTTTTCGTCAAGGAAGGCCCTGGTCTTCTTGTACTGCTCCTGCAGCGCTGGCTCCGGCTTCAGCCGGGTCTGCGCCCAGTCCACCGGGCTGACGCCGGGAGGATTCATCTGCGCTCCCGCTTCCGCTGGGGACGTCGGGGCTTCGCCCGCCGCGGTCCCGCCGGCAAGGGCAACGAGTACGAGCGCCGTTTTGGTTCGAGTAAGCTGTTTCATAAATTGGTCCAAATATCGCCTCAATCGCGCCGAAACCCTGCTTCGGCTCCGCACTCCCTCGCTACAGGAGGCACAAGCCCACAAGGTTCAGCGTGCCTGCCTATCCTCCCGAAAGCAATGCAGCTTGCTAGTCATGCGCTTGACACCGGTCGCCTATAGTGTACCTCTGTGCCTGAATCGCCCTGGTTTTATATCGATGGACCTATCTCGGACCAACAGTGCCCTCGTGCCCAGCTCCATGCGAAGCAAGCGCACGTCCAACCCCGGTCCGTTGAAACGGTCTGCCAGGCCATTAGCGATTGCACGGCACAGGGCGATGGTGTACCCGATCGGCTGACTATCTTTCCCCACGTTAAGGCATGGGCGGGGAGGTGGCTGTGTAGCCCGGGACGGTGGCTCTTCGTTCGGCGATGGGGTCCAAAACCGATTGCGCTGACGTGCTGTAAGCCCGGAACGCCAGGCAACTTGTTGAGGGACTGTGAGTTCGGCTGGGGCTTTCGGCAAGTTCGAAATGACGTACGGTCAGGTATAGCGTTGCAAGATTGATTGCAGGGCATTACTGTCGATAGGCTTCACCAGCACTTCGTCCATTCCTACCATTTTGGCGCGCGTATGGTCTTGTAGCATCGGACTCGCCGTAAGACCCACAATGTGGGTGTAGCGGCCTAGCTTCGATTCCTTCTCGCGCAGTCGCTTAGTCGTCTCCCAGCCGCTCATGCCGGGTAATCGCAGGTCCATCAGTATCAGGTCGTATTCGCTCTTGTCGAGCAACCTAAGTGCTTCTTCGCCGTAGGCGGAGGTGGTGATGTTATAACCTTGTGCCTCAAGCCTGTGCATCAAAACATATCGCATTCTCTCGTCGTCTTCGACTAACAGGATCTGCGCCCCTTTGCTGCTGCCGACACGGGAATTCGAGCTGTCGGGCAAACAGGTTCCGTTCCGCCGAGCTCCAGAGATTGCTCTGACACTGACGCTATTCGTTACGCGGGATTCGCTACCGACTGCCTGCAAAGCTTCGCGAGCAATTTCGCATAGCTTGACGATCTCGCCTGGTATCGCAGGTATGGCGTCAAGTGTTTCCGGTGGTATATGTGCCTGTGTGGCAATATTCCGGGAGCGCGAAATCGCCACAAGCGTGGGAACGTGCTCGGCCAGTGTTTCGGCAAGCGCGCGAACCGAGATGATCGCCGCAGCAACGTTATGGACCGTGCGGCGGACCTCGTCGGTGTCGTGTTCAACGGTTTCCGTTATCTGCGGCTGCATGAAGTCCCTCGTGAGGACGGTTGTCGTTGTATTAATAAAGAATTCTGAGATTTTGCGCAGGATGCCTTGGCGCTGGATCGGCGCACCAGACTCTCTACGCTAGTTTCCGCCAAGATCCTCCCAAGAACAACATTAACATTCAACGTCCGGGGGGAATGTGACGCGATTCACAGTGGAGCTCGGAAATCGAAGCCCCGACAAGGTGTTACTAGATCAGCCCCGCCAGGATGGCGGGACTCTAGTCTGACCGGTGCTTGTGCGGACCGGGACTTATGTGCCCTGGCTATAGACAAGGCGGACCATGTCCGCAACTTCGAAGTCCATGTGCGCGACCGTTCGTCGTAATTGTGGGTAAGGTCGAAGGGGCTCCCGACTAGCGGCCTCTTGCTCGTCGGTCAGAGGTCTATTGAGACCGGAAAAGAGTTTACAGTGGCAGGAGATAATCTAGTAGTGCTCTCTGTCGTTGCCGAAAGATTGCTCTCAGGCCTCCAGATGAACCCGCATTTTCTTCATCGCATTCTTCTCGATTTGGCGGATCCGCTCGGCCGAGACGCCGAACTGTTGCGCGAGCTCGTGCAGGGTTTGCTTTTTCTCTGTGAGCCATCGTGCGTGAAGAATCGTTTTGCTGCGCTCGTCCAGTCCCTCAAGGGCGGTGAAGAGGCGTTCGCGGCGATCCGTGATGGTGTCGTCCCGCTCAATGGCGCTTGCCGGCTCCATTCGCATGTCGGGCAGGTAGGTGGATGGAGCAGATGGTCCGTCCTCGTCGTCACTGTCGTAGCCGTCGAAGGCGAGGTCTTGATTTGCGAGCCGCGACTCCATCTCCAGCACGGTTTCCGGCTTGACGCCCAAGTCCTCTGCGACACCTTCGACCTCGGCGCGTGTAAACCAACCCAGGCGCTTTTTGGCGCTGCGCAGGTTGAAGAACAGCTTGCGCTGTGCCTTGGTGGTAGCCACTTTGACGATACGCCAGTTGCGCAGGATGTACTCGTGAATTTCGGCGCGAATCCAATGCACCGCGAAGGAGACGAGGCGAACGCCCACGTCGGGCTCGAAGCGGCGCACGGCCTTCATCAAGCCGACAGACCCTTCTTGAATGAGGTCGGGAAGAGGTAATCCGTAGCCGAGATATCCGCGGGCTATGCGAATCACGAACCGCAGGTGAGACAGGACAAGCCGGCGGGCAGCCGCCATATCGCCCTGGTCTCGCAGGCGCTCGGCGAGATCACGCTCCTTATCGGCGGTGAGCACGGGAATCTGGTACGCCGCACTGATGTACGCGTCGATGTTACCGGTCGGTAACAATGCGAGGTCTTTGGTCATTTGCCGATACCCAAGTAAATTCGTAGGGAATAGGTTAGCACTGTTTGCGAAAGAAAAACAATACCGAGGCTGCGGACTACGAGTTATTCGGAGGTCGAAAGTTCCGTCGGGAAAGCATCCGGGATTCAGATCGTCCAGGCTCTTGGTCGTCGAAAATAGCGCAAATCATGCATTTGTCAATAGAGTATCTGGACGTTAATTGTAGTTTTCGGGGTAGGATCCAGCAGGGCCTTTCCTTCGCTACGGGGCCGTTACCGTGGCTCGGTGGAGGTGAGGTGACGGCCGACGGAAACCCAGCTACCGAGCAGGCCGAGAAACAGGCTTCCGCTAAGCAACGCCAGCAGGGCGCTCGGACCCAGGGCGGAGAGGGCAAATTGGGTGTGATAAAGAGCGGTGAGACGGGACACGGGGCCTTGAATGAGAATCAACATAAGCAAAACCAAAATCCAGGCGCCGATCCCGCCCAGCAGCCCGTACCAGCAGCCAGCGTAAAGGAAAGGGCGGCGAATAAAAGCAGGGGTCGCACCGACCAGCTCCATGATCTCGATCTCGCTGCGGCGGTTCTCGATCTCCAACCGGATAGTGTTGCCCACCACGAGCAGGACTGCCAAACCGAGTGCGCCTCCGAGCAGCAGCACGCCTCGCTGAACAAGGTGCACGATGGCCTGAAAGCGGCGTACCCACTGGGTGTCCAGGCGGGCGAAATCCACCTGGGGCAAGGCCGTCAGGGCGTCGCGCAACTTTTCGAGCGCCTGTGGCGAGGAGATGCTCGGGGCCGGCTGCAGCGCCAAAACTGCGGGCAGAGGGTTTTCCTCGAGCTGCGCGATCGCCTCGCTGAAACCGCTGTAGCTGCCAAGATCCTCCAGGGCCTGCTCGGGGCCGATCAGGGTGACCTTTACCAGGTCGGGCTCCTTTCCGAGCTGTTCGGCCAGCGCCCGCGCCTGCTCCAACTCTACGTCGGTCTTCAGAAACAGCGAGATGGCGGCGGTTTCACTCCAGACCTCGCTCAAGGTGCCCAGATTTCGCGTGATCACGTAGAGACCCGCCGGCAAGGCCAGGGCGATGGCGATGACCGAGACGGTCATCACCGTGGGCAATGGGGTGCGCGACAAGCGCCCGAGACTCTCCAGCGCTACCTGTAGGTGGTGGGTCAGCCAGGCGCGCGTGATGCGCATAGGTTCGACACGAGTGCGCTTGGGTGTGGTGCGGCGGCTCTTGCGCATGGGCTCACCAGGTACCGGTGTCCGCAGCCAGCCGTCCGCCGCTCAGGGTGAAGGTGCGGTAGGGCAGACTGGCGATGAGTGCCAGGTCGTGGCTGGCGATGAGCAGGGTGACGCCGACTTGGTGGAAACGCTGGAACAGACTCATGATCTCTCGCGAGAGGTCCGGGTCCAGGTTGCCCGTGGGCTCGTCTGCTAACAACAGGGGCGGGCGCGCTACCACCGCTCGGGCGATGCCCACCCGCTGTTGCTCGCCTCCCGAAAGCGTGACCGGAAATGCCTTTTCCTTGCGCAGCAGTCCCACCTGGTCGAGTGCCGCACGTACCCGGCGCCCGGCCTCCTTGTGTCCCACGCCGGCCACGACCAGCGGCAGGGCGACGTTGTCGAACACGGTGCGGTCCGCAAGCAGCCGGTGGTCCTGAAAGATCATGCCTACCTCGCGGCGATGCTGCGGAATCTTGCGCCTCGGCAAGCTTCCGAGGTTGCGTCCGTTGACCATGATCTGGCCGCGCGTGGGCCGCTCTAGCAGGCCGATTAGTCGCAGCAGGGTGCTCTTGCCTGCACCCGAGTGGCCGGTGAGGAAGGCCATCTCGCCGGCCGCGAGCTCGAAGCTGAGGTCGCTGACGGCGTCTCCGCTCTCGGGGTAGCGTTTGGTGACGTGCTCGAAGAGGATCACGGTAATGGGCCGGGTGGTTGGTAGCAGGGCTACGGAGCGCTAGCCTTCGAACAGGGCGTCGAGGAACTCTTCGCCATCGAAATGACGCAGGTCCTCGATTTTCTCGCCCACGCCAATGAATCGGATGGGCACCTGCACGCGGTCGGCGATGGCGAACAGAACGCCCCCTTTGGCCGTGCCGTCAAGCTTGGTGATCGTGATTCCGGTCAGGCCCACCGCTTGGTCGAATTGAACCGCCTGGTTCAATGCATTCTGGCCCGTGGTTGCGTCCACCACGAGCATCACCTCGTGGGGCGCTTCTTGGTCGATCTTCTTCATGACACGGGCGATCTTCGCGAGCTCGTCCATGAGGTTTCCTTTCGTGTGCAGGCGCCCTGCGGTGTCGGCGATGAGCACGTCCACCCCGCGGGCGGTGGCGGCTTGCAGGGCGTCGAAGATCACTGATGCGGAATCCGCGCCCGAATGCTGGGCCACCACGGGAACCCCATTGCGCTCGCCCCAAGCTTGGAGCTGCTCCACCGCGGCGGCGCGGAAGGTGTCGCCGGCGGCCAGCATCACGCTGTTGCCCTCCTCTTGGAGGCGCTTGGTCAGCTTACCGATGGTCGTGGTCTTGCCCGCCCCGTTCACGCCCACCATGAGAATGACCTGGGGTCGCCCGGCCGCGGGCTGGATTACCGGTACGTTGCAGCGGGCGAGAATGGCGCCAAGCTCGTCCCGCAAGGTGCTGAGCAGGGTCTGGGGATCGGCGAGCTCGCGGCGCTTAACCCGGCCGGAGATGTCGTCGATGATGCGGCTGGTCGCCTCGACGCCCACGTCCGCGGTCAGGAGCTGCGTCTCCAGCTCTTCGAGCAGATCGTCGTCGATGCGCTTGCGTCCGCGCATCAGGTCCCCGACATCCGTGTGGAGGACGGCCCGGGTGGTCGCCAGACTGTCCTTCAGCCTTGAGAACAAGAGCCCCTTGCGCTCGTTCTGTTCACCGCTTCCGATGGCGTCTCGTTTACGCTTGCCGAAACCGAACATATGCGAATTTTTCCCCGAAAGCGGGCTCCTGTTACGACTTCGACCCGCTGGAGACGATCGGCGATCTATGCTTTCTCGGCAGATCGAGGTCGCTTGACGGACGTTCGCGGGCGAACATCCTAGCAAAACCCTTCGGCTGCGTCTCTCAGCACGCTACTCTTCCTTTGTATCACTGTACCTAGTCTGCGAATTGAAACGAATTTTGTCGATATCCGTGCAGAAAAGCGCCAGGCATCGCAAAATGAACCTTCCTCGTCGCCTTCTTCCGCTCGCCACAACGCTGACGGGTCCGCTCCCCATCACAGGAGCGGAAATCATTTTCGCGCAACCCATAGGAACCCGCGGGAGGCTCCCGTGGTCTTGATCATTTAGAGGTCGGCTTTCGCGATTCACATACGCGGTTATCCGCCGTAACCGCGACCTTTGTCCCAGGGTCTGTCGGCCCCAACTATATCCCCACAAACTCACAAATGCCTGCGGCAAAAAGACATCGGAGCACCTATGAAGTTAGCTTTGACAATTCTGGGGTTGCTGGCGCCTGCGCTCGCCCTGAGTTCCGCCACGGTCTTGGAGACCGTGCTCGACAATGGCCTCAAGGTGCTCGTAAAAGAGGATCATCGGGCCCCGATCGTCACTTCCCAGGTCTGGTACAAGGTGGGTTCGAGCTACGAGCACGGCGGCGTGACCGGCGTCTCCCACGTACTCGAGCACATGATGTTCAAGGGTACGGAAAACCTGGAGCCCGGCGAGTTCTCGCGCATCATTGCCGAAAACGGCGGCGACGAGAACGCCTTCACCGGGCGTGACTACACCGCATACTTCCAGACCCTGGCCAAGGATCGACTGGAGGTGTCATTCGAGCTGGAGGCCGAACGCATGCGCCGCCTCACCCTGCCCGAGGCGGAGTTCATCAAGGAGCTGGAGGTGGTGAAGGAGGAGCGCCGCCTGCGTACGGAGGACGATCCCGAGTCACTCACCTTCGAGCAGTTCAATGCTGCGGCTTACGAGGCCTCGCCCTACCGCATTCCAGTCATTGGCTGGGCAAGCGATCTGGAAGGTATGAAGGTCGAGGATCTGCGCGACTGGTATCGGCTTTGGTATGCACCGAACAACGCAACGCTGGTTGTGGTGGGGGACGTAAACGCCGAGCAGGTGTTCGCGTTGGCGGAGAAGCATTTCGGTCCCCTGAAGCCCGAAGCAGTAGCTGTTCCCAAACGCCGGGCCGAACCGCAGCAGCGCGGTGAGAAGCGCGTCCGCATCAAGGCACCCGCCAAGGAGCCCCACCTGATCATGGGCTACAAGGCTACCGCCCTGGGGCACAGCGCTGAGGATTGGGAGCCGTACGCCCTGGAGATGCTCGCCTCTGTCCTCGACGGCGGCGGCAGCGCGCGTTTCAGCCGCGAGCTGGTACGCGGTACGAAGGTGGCAGCGGCTGCGGGTGCCGGCTACAGTGCTTTCACCCGGTTACCGGGCATGTTGCTCATCGATGGCACTCCAGCCAAAGGCCGTTCCGTCGAGGATCTGGAGAAGGCGTTTAACGATCAGGTCGAGAGGGTGCGTAATGAGCTCGTTGAGCCATCGGAGCTGGAGCGCATCCGTACCCAGCTGATCGCCGGCAAGGTCTACGAACTGGACTCGGTCTACGCACAGGCCATGCTGCTCGGGCGGTTGGAATCCGTCGGTCTGGGATGGCCCTTGGTGGACGAGTATGTCGAGCACTTGAGCCGCGTGACCCCGGAGCAGGTCCAGGCCGTGGCGCGCAAGTACCTGATTCCCGAGAACCTTACCGTCGCTCGGCTGGAGCCTCAGCCCATGGACGCAAAGCAGGCCCGGTACGGCGGGCAGGGAGGGCATACCAGTGCGCATTGACAGCAACCGCGTCCTCGCCGCGCTCTGCGGCCTTTTATTGTTGACCTCCCTGGGCGTGAGCTGGGCCGGTCCCAAGATCGAGACCTGGGAGACGGCGAAGGGCGCGCGGGTACTCTTCGTTTCGGCGCCCGGTCTGCCGATTTTGGATGTCCGCTTGCTGTTCGATGCAGGCAGTGCGCGTGACGGTGAGCGATCGGGATTGGCCTCCATCACCGCGGACATGCTCACCGAGGGGGCCGGGGATTGGGATGCGGACACCATCGCCGAGCGTGTGGAATCCGTTGGTGCGAAGCTGTCCGCTGCCGCCGACCGAGACTCTGCATACTTGTCGCTGCGCACTCTGACGCGGGAGCCAGCCATGCAGACGGCGCTGGAAACCGCGGCCAAGGTGTTGTCCGAGCCCAGATTCGGAGAGGTCGACTTCGAGCGCATGCGCAGGAATCTCCTAGTGGGCCTGCGGCGGGACGAGCAGGACCCTAAAACAGTTGGCTCCAAGGCGGTTTACCGAAAAATTTTCGGTGATCATCCTTATGCTGCGGACCCCTCGGGTACGCAGGAGTCCATGTCCGCCCTGAAGCGTGAGGACTTGGTGGAGTTTCACCGCCGTTACTACGTGGCCCGTAACGCCGTGATCGCCATCGTCGGGGCGATCTCCCGAGAGCAGGCGCAGGCCGTGGCCGAGCGTCTGACGGAGGGCCTTGCCTCCGGCGAGGCGCCTGTGCAAGTGCCCCCGGTTCCCGATCTGGAGGAGGGGGTGCTGGCGGAATTGGACTTTCCGTCCACGCAGACCCATGTCTACGCCGGTCAGCCGGGTATGGATCGTCTCGACCCGGATTACTTTCCGCTTTACGTGGGCAACCACATACTGGGGGGCAGCGGCCTGGTATCCCTGCTCATGGAGGAGGTGCGCGAGAAGCGGGGGCTGTCCTACAGCGTCTACAGCTATTTCCTGCCGATGTCGCGGCGCGGGCCTTTCCTGATGGGGCTGCAGACTAAGAACGATCAGGCCGACCAAGCCCGAGATGTGCTCATGGATACCCTGCGCCGTTTTCGCGAGGATGGCCCGACGGCGGACGAGCTTGCCGCCGCCATCAAGAACATTACCGGCGGCTTCCCCCTGCGCATCGCCGGCAACAGTAAGATAGTGCAGTATCTCGCTGTGATTGGTTTCTATGGATTGCCACTGGATCATCTTGATCGTTTCAACGAGAGGGTATCCGCCGTGACCGCGGAGCAGATCCGCAACGCCTTCAGCCGCCGGATCGATCCGGAGCGGCTCGCCACCGTAATCGTCGGTCCAAGGCCGGACGAGGTGGCCGACGCGGGAAGCAAGACTCCTCCGCCGGAGTGACCAGGAGATACTTTTTTCTGCAAACCCCAAGAAAGATCTCGCGCAACGACGCAAAGACGAAAGGGAATATCTCAGCGAGCTTCGCGTCTTGGCGCATACCCCACGTTATTTTTTGAATGCCTATGGGCCGGAGTACTGGAAACACAGGCCGACTGCGTATCGTCGGGGGTCGTTATCGGGGGCGCAAGCTGCCCGTGCCGGCGCAACCGGGTCTGCGCCCCACGGCGGATCGGGTGCGGGAGACCCTGTTCAACTGGCTGCAGCCGGTCATCGAAGGGGCGCGCTGCCTTGATCTGTTTGCCGGCAGCGGCGCGCTGGGCTTCGAGGCGCTCTCCCGTGGTGCGGCCGAGGTGGTGATGATCGAGATAGCGGAGCCCGTGGTCAGGGTCCTGGAGACCAATGCCCGCACCTTGGGGGCGGGACATGTGGATGTGCGCAGGGTCGACGCCTTGCGTTGGCTGTCGGGGACCGGAAAACCGTTCGATTTGGTCTTCCTGGACCCGCCTTTCGACAAGGCGCTGCTGGGCAAGAGCTGCTCGCTGTTGAGCCGTAACGGCTGGCTCGCACCTCGCGCACAGGTCTATCTGGAGGCGCGGTCCAGCGAAGAGCTCCCCCCCTTGCCCGCGGGCTGGGGGCTGGTGCGGGACAAACGTGCCGGTCAGGTGCGATACGCCTTGGCCGCAGTCCATGACGAAGGTGCGGATACCTCCTGACCGGTCTCTGTTATCCTTCGCAAGACCAAAATTTCGATCCAGGAGATGACGAGTGCGAAGTGTGGTCTATCCGGGAACCTTCGATCCCATTACCAACGGCCACAAGGATCTAATCCAGCGCGCCGCGTCCCTTTTCGACCGGGTCGTGGTGGCGGTGGCAGTGGATACAGGAAAGGACCCCGCATTCGACATAGATCGGCGCGTAGAGCTTGCCGAACTGGTTGTCCGCGACATTCCGCAAGTCGAGGTCGTACGTTTTTCAGGTCTTCTGGTCCAATTCGCCCGCGATCACGGGACGCTCGTGATCATGCGCGGCCTGCGCGCCGTATCCGATTTCGAGTACGAGATCCAGCTTGCGGGTATGAACAGGCGCATGGCTCCGGATGTGGAGACGATCTTTCTGACTCCGGGCGAGCAGTATGCCTACATCTCCTCCTCTTTGGTCCGCGAGATTGCGAGCCTCGGAGGAGATGTGTCGACCTTCGTGCCGCCCCAGGTGCGGGCTGCATTGCGGGAACGGTTTGGTTAACATTTGCGCCAGTCGATCCGCTGGCGCCTAAACGCCCGCTCTCTCGCCGCGCGGGCGGGGGAGCGAACAGCGCCTCAGGCGTGGACTTTTTCGGTAAGTAAGGAGTAACAACATGGCACTGTACATCACCGACGAGTGCATCAATTGTGACGTGTGCGAGCCGGAGTGCCCGAACGGCGCCATCACCCAGGGTGACGAGATTTACGAGATCGATCCCAATCTCTGCACCGAGTGCGTGGGGCACTACGAGACCTCCCAGTGTGTCGAGGTCTGTCCGGTGGACTGCATCCTGAAGGATCCGGGGCACGAGGAGAACGAAGACGACCTCATGGAAAAATACAAGAAGATCACCGGCGAAGGCGGCTGAGGTCAGCCCTGTGCGCCCCCTCTCCACGAAGGCTCCCCGGTGGAGCCTTTTTTCTGCCGTCCTCTGTGTTCTGCTCGTCGCCCGGGGAGCTTGTGCAGAGGAAGGACCTGGGCGAGCGGCGATCGCCAGTGCCCATCCGCTGGCCACGGATGCCGGCTTCGAGATACTGGCAGCCGGCGGTAATGCCTTCGATGCGGCGGTGGCAGTCAGTGCCGTCCTGGCAGTGGTGGAGCCCTACAGTGCGGGGCTGGGTGGCGGCGGATTCTGGCTTCTGCACCGGGCTTCGGATGGCCGCGAGTTGATGCTCGACGGCCGGGAACGGGCTCCCTTGGCTGCCCATCGTGACATGTACCTGGATGCGGACGGGAGCTTCGTGCCGGAGCTGGCGCTGAACGGTCCCCTGGCGGCCGGAATTCCGGGCCAACCCGCGGCTCTTGTCCACCTGACGGAGACCTACGGCCGTCTGCCCTTGGTCAAGTCGCTTGCGCCTGCGATCCGACTCGCGCGCGAGGGCTTCGCGGTGGACGGGCATTATCGGCGCCTCGCCCAATGGCGACTCCCGGTGCTCAAAGTCTCCCCAGCGGCAGCCAAGCAATTCCTTGACGGCGGGAAGGTGCCCGCAGACGGAGAAACAATTCTGCAGCCGGACCTGGCGGTCACACTGGAGCGGCTCGCAAACGCGGGCCGGGATGGCTTCTACGGCGGGACGACTGCGGAGCTGCTGGTAACGGGCGTGCGCGAAGCCGGCGGTATCTGGACCATGGAGGACTTGGCCTCGTACCAGATCGTCGAGCGCGAGCCGGTGGTCGGACGCTACCGAGGTTGGCGGGTGGTCAGCGCCGCGCCGCCGTCCTCCGGCGGCGTATTGCTGGTGCAGATGCTCAACATGCTCTCGGGCTTCGATTTGGCAGGTCTCGAGCCCGCCGACC
This sequence comes from uncultured Gammaproteobacteria bacterium, assembly GCA_942492625.1. Taxonomy (GTDB): domain Bacteria; phylum Pseudomonadota; class Gammaproteobacteria; order Chromatiales; family Chromatiaceae; genus Thiosymbion. The sequence goes on from CALOFM010000042.1 coordinate 103,235, forward strand.
GCGCCCATCTGTTGGTGGAGGTCATGCGCCGGGCCTACCGCGACCGCGCCCTCTACTTGGGGGACCCGGACGCCTTTGCCGTCCCGGTGGAGCTCCTCACCCACCCCTTTTACGCCGCCGGCCTGGCGCGGGATATCCAGCCGGACTCGGCCAGCCGTAGCCTGCCAGCCGCGGTGCGCGAGCAGGGATCGGATACCACTCATTTCTCCATCCTGGACCGGGAAGGCAACCGGGTGGCCGCCACCCTGAGCATCAACTATCCCTTCGGGGCCGGATTCGTACCGCCAGGCACGGGCGTGCTGCTCAATGACGAGATGGACGATTTCTCCGCCCGGCCCGGGGTTCCCAACGCCTATGGTCTGGTGGGCGGCGAGGCCAACGCAATCGCCCCGGGCAAGCGCATGCTCTCGAGCATGACTCCGACCTTTGCGGAGTCGGACCGCGGTGTAGCCATCCTGGGCAGCCCCGGAGGTAGCCGTATCATCACTATGGTCCTGCACGGCCTGCTCTCCCTGGATGCGGGGGAGGAGCCCAACCTATGGGTTTCGAAGCCGCGATTCCATCACCAATACGTGCCGGACGAAATTCAGCACGAGCCTGACGCCTTCGGCGAGGCCGATCGCCGCAGTCTCGAGAAGAAGGGACACCAGCTGAGCTTGGTCCCGGACGGCTTCGGGAATATGCAGGCGATTTATTGGGACCGGAAAGAAAACGAGGTCCAGGCCGCGAGCGATCCGCGGGGCGTCGGCAAGGCGCAAGTGCGGTGAATTTTTGTGTGTTTGCTGTACCCTGTCGATTCGTAGTGAAAACGAGAGCGATCGAGATCACGTAGCCGATTCGAGCTTACCCTTCAGATACCGATTCGAGATCTTAAAACCACCATGAAAATCCTTTTCGCATTTGTGCTTGCGCTGTTCGCCGCCACCCTGATCACGCTGCCGGACGCCGAGGCCAGGCGTTTCGGCGGTGGCATGAACCTGGGCAAGCAGTACAAGAGCATGCCCCGAACCGCTCCGCGTCAGTCCCAGCAGGCGGCCTCCAACCGATCCCAGGCCGCACCTGGTGTTGCGGGACGTACCAGCGGTGCCAGCCGCTGGCTTGGTCCTTTGGCCGGACTGGCCGCCGGGGGGTTACTCGCCTCCCTGTTCTTCGGTGATGCCTTCGAGGGCCTGCAGATCATGGATATACTGCTGATCGGGGCATTGGTGGTCGGCGGTGTGATGCTCTTCAGGGCGATGCGCCGAGCGGCGCCGGCTCCGGCTGCAGCCGCGTCGTACGGCGGGCCCGCCGGGGGCGGGAAGAGTCTGGACCAAGGATTGATGCTGCCGGATCTGGGGGCTCCGCCGGGAGCCGCTCAGGGTGAAGGTCCGGACGAGGCACCTCCCTGGTTCGACGATTCCACCTTCCTGGAAGGAGCCAAGACCCACTTCATCCGCCTACAGGCGGCTTGGGACCAAGCGGATTTTCGGGACATCCGCGAGTACACCACCCCCCAGCTGTTCGCCGAGCTTCAGCGCGAGCGCCAGCGACTCGGTGAGGAATCTCAATACACCGAGGTCGTGACCCTGGATGCGGAGATTGCCGGCGTGCGGCGCGACGGCGATCAGGCCGTGGCGAGCATCCTGTTCTCCGGGCTGATCCGTGAAGAGCAGAGCACGACCGCAGATTCCTTCCGCGAGATCTGGCACGTGCAGCACGACTGGGACAGCGGCGAAGGCGACTGGTTTATCGCCGGGGTCCAGCAGGCGTAGTCGTCGCGGCTCCGTGGAAATCATCCTTTTCTCTCGGAGTCATTCCGACCCCGTTGTTGACGGAGGCTCGGCCGGTCCCCCGCACCACCGCTCCTTGGGCACCAGCAGGGAGGAATGGGGCGAGGGCAACAGCAGAGGCAGAGGGTTCCGTCATGCAGCCTCGTGAGCAGGCTCTTGCGGACGGGGTTCTCTCATTCGGATTCCAATGCCGAATCCAGGTTTGCTTTCTCCAACGCCGCCAGATCTATGCCCCCCACCATTTTCTTGGTGATGGCGGCACCCAGTATTCCACCGATCGCGGCGCCTGCTGCGGACCCCCAGGGACCCAGAGTCATTCCCAGCGCGGCGCCGATCCTCGGGGCCGCCCAGCGTCCGGCGAAGGTCCCGGCGAGGGCGCCGGCCACGAGTAACAAAGCGTTCTTGGTATTGGAATCCATAGTGTCTCCTGTTGGTGTATATAAGAAGTGCAAAATATAGCCCAAGTTGCATGCCAAGGGCGCGGCCAATTGGATTCTTTCGGGCGAATCACGCCTGGCCGCAACCACTCCAGCGCCTGGGAAACAGGCTCTCCAAGGTGCCGGAGCGGTGGTACAGGGCGAGTCCCAGGATGTGTCCGCGGTGGGTGACCAGCACCTGGCCCCGATCCAAGTCCGATGTCCGAGGACCGATTGGCCACGACTCTCGGCGTTGCAGGTAGGCGTCGCGTTCCGCGTGGGTTAGCTCCAGCCGGTTGCGCGTAGCGTTGGGGCCGAGGAGCAAGGCGCCGGCGGTGGTGAGCTTGGGTGGGCGCATGTTGGTGCGCAGGAAGAAGATCCCGCTCCCTTCCGACGGCGGAACGGCCGAGGGCGCGTGGTCTGCCGCGATCAGGTTAGGTCCTCGCCGGGTCTGGCGGTGTACGCGAACCCCCTGCCAAAGATTCGGATTGAGACCAAAACGCCGGTCCAGATGCTGCCGCCAGGGGCCGTCGGGCTCGGGTATCAGCGCAGCCGGCACCGGCTCGGGCTCCGGCTCCCCTCTTGCGTCCTTCTCGAGCAGGGCGACGAAGAAGCCGCCGGTGTCGTTTTGGTGGGGCCAGAGTCGAAGACAACGGACGAGGGAGGGATCCAGCGTCCGCCCTTCCCACTGGTCCAATCCACGAGTCCCCTCCAGTCCCGGCACCTGTATCGGCAGTAGCTGCACGCGCCCCTCGTACTCCCGCAGGATCGCCTCTACCACCAGCTCGTTCTCCTCGGGCGCAAAGGTGCATGTCGAATAGAGAATGCGGCCACTCGGCCGACAGCGCTGCACCGCCTTGCGCAGCAACGCCCGCTGGCGCGAAGCGAGGCGGCGCGACAGATCCGGCCCCAGCCCGCCTTGGATCTGGCGGTTTCGGCGCAATGTGCCCTCGGCGGAGCAAGGGGCGTCCACCAGGACGCGGTCGTACTGTCCCGCCCCAAAGGGCCAGTTGGATGCGTCCCGGCATATAGTGGTCACATTCAGCACGCCGAGCCGGTCCAGGTTTCCCTGGAGGGCCTTGATACGCCGGTTGGAGATGTCGTTGGCGATCAGGGTCCCGCGGTTGCCCATGGCGAAGGCGATCTGGGCGGTCTTGCCCCCGGGGGCGGCGCACATGTCCAGAACCCGGTGACCGGGTCTTGGGTCCAACAGGGCCGCGGGGACTTGAGAGACCTCCTCCTGGGAGTGGGCGAGCCCGGCACAGAACCACCAGCGGGTGCCGGATTTGTGCCCCGTATCGAGCCGGAAGGCATTGCTTTGCCAGGGGAGCGGACGCGGGTTCAGGCCCTCTTCCCTGAGCAGGGCAGCGAGAGCTTCCGGGCGTATGCGCGTTGGGTTGGTCCAGATGCACGGGGGGAGAGGGCGCGCTAGGGCATCCAGAAAAGCTGGCCAGTCCTCGACGATATCGCGGTAACGCGCCATTGCGTCGAGCTCCGGGGTTTGCGCTTTGGCGTTGGATCTTTGCATGGAACCTGATTCTAGCAGCCGGTCATCCCCTGTATTTCTTCTCGTGCTTCGTGTTCTACTCAGCTCCCCGAGCCGACCGTCAGGAGCGAGTGCATGTCCCACCCGATGCCGACCTTGAAGGCCATGCTGGAAGGCCTGATCGCCGTCCCTTCCGTGAGTTGTGTCAACCCGGAGCTGGACCAGAGCAACCTGGCGGTGATCGACCTGCTGGCCGAGTGGCTCGCGGGAGCGGGATTCAAGACCGAGGTGATCGAGCTGCCCGGGCGCCCCGGCAAGGCCAATCTGATCGCGACCCTGGGTGCAGGCCCCGGCGGGCTGGTGCTGGCCGGGCATACCGATACCGTCCCCTACAACGAGGAGCGCTGGTCGCACGACCCCTTCCGCCTCACCGAGGACGGCGGTCGCCTCTACGGGCTCGGCACCTGTGACATGAAGTCCTTCCTGGGAATCGCCATCGAGGCAGCACGCGAGCTCGCGGAAAAGGACCTGAAGCGTCCCCTGGTGATCCTGGCAACGGCGGACGAGGAGTCCTCCATGAGCGGTGCGCGGGCACTCGCCCAAGCGGGCCGGTCACTGGGGCGTTTCGCGGTGATCGGTGAGCCGACGGGTCTCAAGCCGGTACGTCTGCACAAGGGGGTGATGGGCGAGGCCGTGCGTCTTACCGGTCGCACCGGTCATGCCAGCGATCCGAGTCTGGGCGTCAATGCCCTTGACGGTATGCAGGAGATCATGGGCGATATCATGATCTGGCGCACAGAGCTTGCGCAGCGCTACAGCCACCCCGTCTTCACGGTGTCGAGTCCCACCGTCAATCTTGGCCATATACATGGCGGCGACAACCCCAACCGCATTTGCGGCGACTGCGAGCTGCTCCTGGACCTGCGTGTGCTGCCCGGCATGAGGGCGGAAGATCTGCGCGCAGAGCTCGCGGCCAGGGTCGCCTTAATCGCGGAGCGCCGGGACCTGCAGTGGGAGGTGGAGCCTCTGTTTGTGGGTATCCCACCGGCGGAGACGCCCGCCGAGTCCGCTATCGTCAAGGCCGGGGAGAGCCTCACCGGACACGCGGCCGAAGCGGTCAGCTTCGGCACCGAGGCTCCCTTCTTCAACCAGCTCGGCATGGAGACTCTGGTCCTGGGGCCGGGTGACGTTGCGCAGGCGCACCAGCCGGACGAGTACCTGGATGCTGCCCGCATTCCGCCGACCTTGGAGCTGCTTCGCGGGCTGATTCGGCGTTTTTGCCAAGAGTAGCCGCCGGCCGGAGCTGCAACGAGGGAATCGCAAAGGTGCTGTGGTAGCATCCTGATCGAACCCATCGCCGCGATCGGAGGCAGCGAATGCGCTGGAGAACAGGTAGGCGGAGCAGCAATGTGGAGGATCGCCGCGGGCAGTCGGGGTTCCCCGGCTTCGGTGGTGGCGGTGGGCGCGGGCGCATGCCGGTGCGTGTCGGCGGGAAGGGCATCGGTGGGATCGGCACGATCATACTGATCCTCGGTGCGCTCTATTTCGGAATCGATCCGTCCGTTTTCATGGGGACAGGCGGCGTGGCGCCGCAGGTGCCGATGGATACGCAGCTCGCGCCCCCGAGCCAGTCTCCTTCCTTCCGTACCGGGGCCGAGGACGAGCTGGCGGATCTTGTCTCCGTGGTGCTGGCCGATACGGAAGACACCTGGAACACCTTGTTCGAGGAGCTTGGAGCCCGCTACAGGGAGCCGACGCTGGTGCTCTTCTCGGGGTCGGTGCGCTCCGCCTGCGGGTTTGCCCAGGCGGCCATGGGCCCCTTCTATTGCCCCACCGACGAGAAGCTCTACATCGATCTCTCCTTTTACGATGACCTGCGCTCCCGTCACGGGGCACCCGGAGACTTTGCCCAAGCCTACGTCATCGCCCATGAGGTGGGTCACCATATCCAGAACCTGCTCGGGATCTCCGACAAGGTCCAGTCCGCCCGCCGGCGGGTGGGCGAGGATGAGGGCAACCGGCTTTCAGTACGCCTGGAGCTCCAGGCCGATTGCCTGTCGGGTGTCTGGGCCAACCATGCCAACCGCGCACGGGACATCCTGGAGGCGGGTGATGTAGAGGAAGGCCTGCGGGCCGCGGCCGCCATCGGCGATGACCGGCTGCAGAAGCAGGCGCGGGGTTACGTAACGCCGGACGCCTTCACGCACGGTAGCTCGGAGCAACGGGTGCTCTGGTTCCGCCGTGGCTTGAGCGAGGGCGAGCTGGCGGCTTGCGATACCTTTTCCACGGACCGCCTTTGAGGGGGCGGAAGGCTCCGGTCACCGATGGCTCTTCGAGGCAGTCGCAGCGTGAGAAGAGCGGCTGGGTGCCGAAAAAAACTAGGGCCGCTTCGGCCTTGGTCCGGACGATCATGGTCCGCGGTCCAATTTTCTTGACACGGACGATATCGCCATCCGAAGTGCAAAGCACGTCGCCGTGCTCGATCACCCGCTCCAGCCGCAGGATCAACCCCGCGACGAAGTTTTCCAGCAAAGTCTTCATGGCGAAGGCGAGACCCACCGCAAACAGCCCGCCAGCGGCGAAGATATGGGTAAGGTCGATACCCAGGGTATGCACGGCAATACCCACGCCCATGCCCCACACAAAGACCTGAACAACGCGCCGGTAGAGGCGAATCGTCTCCTCTTGCCCCTCATCGTGGCCGTGCAAACGTCGAACGAGGTAATGTTGCGCGGTGCGAGAGATCCAGAACGCAGCCAACAGGACGAGCGCGCCGCCAAGCAGCCGCAGCGCCATGGCCTCGGCGCTGTCGACGTCGAAGAGCCCCGCAACGGGTTGGAGAAACCGTGTCAGCCGATCATGCATCTGCCGCGACTCCAGGTGAGCCTAAAGGAACTATCTGCGCGTGGTCCGTCGGCCATTCCAACCCGCAACGAACCGCTGATATTCCGGGTTGGAACGCAGCAGCTCGCGGCCGGCGGCGATCAGCCTATCCACCTGCGCGTCGGTGAGCGAGAAGCTGGTCGGGACCTGATTGAATAACTGCAGCTGCTCGGGCTGGGTGAAATCCCGGAAGCCGATTTGGATAGAGTAAGGGGTTACAGGCCTGCCCGGTGCCGACAGATCCTTTGCCCAGCGCCGCACGCTCTTGTCCATCAACTCCAGGGTCGCGACGTTGTAACGATGGAGCTTCACGTCCGACATGGCATCGATGGTCTCCTTCAGCGACGGCTGCTTGTTGCTCGCATCCATCGTCGGTTGCGGGCCGGTGGAGGCGTTGACCAAGATGACCGCCAGGCGGCGCGGCGGCGCGCGGTCGAGCCTCTTTTCGACGAATGCCTTTGCTCCCCCGGAAATCTCGACGATCTCGTAGATCGCCCGCAGGCCCAGGTTGTCGGTGATGCCGCCGTCCACGAAGTGGGCGTACTGGCGCCGGTCTTTCTTGAAGTAGCTTTTAAGGCCATCGACGGTCAAGGTCATCACCGGGTCGCCTGCCGCCCGCTTCTCCGCCGCAATCAGCCAGGCGGGCTCCTCTGTCTTACAGCCCTGGTAGTTCTCGAGCACCACCGGTTCGAACAGCACGGGGACCGCGGATGAGGCGGTGACCGCCCGCGCGACCGGATAATCGGAGATGTCCGAGCAGAGCAGGGCGAAGTACTCCTGAACGAAGGAGAAACGCACCCCGTAATCCAGGTCGGAGGCGTTGATCAGGATCAGGGGACTGCCCTCATGCTTCATGTCCGCGAAGGTCGCGCCATGGAACACCTCTTTCTCGTAGACCTTCACCGCCAACTCGGTGCGCCCGGAGCTGCTGAGCCACTGCAGCGGATTCAACAGCCCGCGGATGAGCTACCCTTGGACGTCGCGGCGCAGAAACACGTCCTCGAAGTCATCGAAAATGCGGTCCCCGTAAAGACCGTAGTAGGCGGAGGTGAATCTCCCGCCGGACACGGAGCTGATGATGTCGATCTGGTCGAGCAGCCTGCCCGGCTGTCCAGCGATCATGACTTTCGTGTCTCGCAGCTCTTCCAGGACCCCGTAGGCCAATGCGGCGGCACGCGTCCCGCCACCGGAGAAGGCCAAAATCAGTGAAATCTCGCTGGAGCCCCAACCGCTCCCACCGCCGCTGCGTATCGAGTAGCCGGCGTGGGAGCTCGCGGGCGTTTGAGACTTGTTGTCGATGACGCCGTAGGAGGCGCATCCCGACACCAGTAATAGCGCCAAGCCAAGCGAGTGCAGATTCGACAGGGGGGACCACGCAGCAGAATCAGAGGGACAGGCTTTTTCCCCGGATACGGACGAGCGATCAAAACGTTGAAGAAGACTCACCGTTAACCTGGATATATCGTCGCTTCGAACGGGAACGATTTTCACGCACAGGCGCAAAGGCGCGGGGAAGATAAGGTTCGGCCACTTCCTCTTGCTCGTGCCCGGAAGCAAGCTATTTCCGGGACAATGTACGCGCGGTTGCTACTTTCCGTGCCCGGCATCGAGCCGCTGGCGGATGAGCTGTGCCCAATGATCCATGGCCTGCTTGGCTCGAGCGTCAAAAAGCGAGCCTCGCGCAGTGCAGCGCTCAGCGATTGCGTCGCATCTCGCCGAAGAGCGGGCTACCCACGGCACCGGCCGCAGCGCCCTTGCCGGCATCCCCTGCTATACCCCCGATGACGGCGCCCTTCGCCGCTCCGCCCAGTACATCGCCGCTTTGTGCCACCACGGGCGAAAGCAACATCGCCGCGAGCACGGCACTCAAAGTGATCCTCTGTTTCATAAAGAAATCCTCAAGTTGATTCAAAGGTACGTGCACGCACCAAAGATAATAAAACCCATGCCCTCCTCGGCCGCCGTCAGTGTCAGCTTGCCGCTGGTACCGCCGATAGCTGCGCTCCAGCCGCCGCTGTCCTCGACACCGAGCAGCACAAGGGTACCAGCATCTTCATGAACGCTGAGGATCTGCGATGTCCGCTGCTCCCCACCCTCCCTGACGCTCTGTACGGACTTGTTTTCGACGTCGACCTTCAGGAAAACCGGCAGGTTGACGGCCCGCGCCGAGCCTTCTACGCACTCGCCCTTCGAATCGCAGTTGACCGTATCGGTCACCGCACACAGCATCGGTACGGAACCGTCGAAGCCAGCTGCCGTTGCACTCATCGATGCGCTCAGCAGCACCGTACCCAACATCACCGTCGTCGCTTTTCGCATTCATTCCGCCTCATAGTTGTCGTTTCGGCTCCGATCAGGATTCGAAATACTTCCTGGTCCGGAAAACCGGGAAAAAATATATTTCGCGCGATCACCACGATGTTGAACCCTGGTTCAGAAATCAATGACGAGCCGAACACCGGGAATGACCGCAAGGTCGTCGTCCGCCCGCTCGTTCTTGATCAACTGAAGATCCGGTGACAGGTGGGCCCATTTGTTGATCGCGAAGTTGTAGCAGATCTCGAAACCCCACGTATTTCGGAGGTCGGCCACCGGAGACACCAGATCCTCGAAATTGTCAGAGAGACCATTCAACCACCCAGCCGCTCCCATCCGGTCATGCGGGCGTGACTTGAAGGGACCGAACGCCTCGACGTTAGCGAAAAAGTTCCATTGCGCGAACTGCGGATTGTCCGGACCGTAAGTCCCACCCATCCTGATTTGGGCCTACCGATTGGGGTCGCGCTGGTCCCGCCAGATCTCCTGGTAGAGATAGAAGTCGACGTCCCAGGGCTTCTTCTCCTCAGTGCTCACGATGCCCTGCCCGGGGATGTCGACGAAGTCGTTTTTATCGTTGGACGCTTGTTCCTTCGTCGAGCCACCGGCGAACAGCATGAGGTAGCCCGGCTTGTCTTCCATTTTCCAGAAGAACCTGTGGAACACGGCCACCCAGACGTTATCGAACGAGTCCGAGAGGCTGCCCCACGACGTCGATACGTTCTCCGTGCCGGTGACGAGGATTCCGCTCTGCGCCATCTTGTACTCTTGATTGATGGTTACCCCCATGCCGCCATACAAGGAGAGGCCTCGAACGGCGCCGAACCACGGCAGGGCGCTGAGCATGGAGTTGATATTCCAGAAGCCTTCCTGCCCGTAGGCGACACTGGGGAACATGCCGGTCACCGTATCGGCGACGTCGAGCTTGCCGACCGTGAGGTTGGCAAGCCCGCCGAAGAACGGAAGATCCTGCGATACCGTAAGCCCAGTGACGTCCGTACCGTGGTAGTCACCCGGAGCCGGCGTCAGCATCCCCGTATTCGAAAGCGCGAAGGAGCCCGCATCGGCGTTGATATCTTGACCAAACCGCGTTCTGGCATGCATGTTGAGTGACAAGCCTTTTCACGAGCCGAAGAGCTTGTTGGCGTCAACGTCGACCCGGTAGTCGATCGTTCTCTAGATGACATCGGTGATGGCGCCAGGATTGGCGGCGAAGAGGATCAGCGGAGCCATGGACGGCTTACCCGCTCCGGAACGGATAGGCGCAGCCTTGGCGCTGGCGCTGGCGCTGGCGCTGGCGCTGGCGTCGCCGGCGGCTGGGGCCGAACCTTTTCAGTCGGTTATAGCGGTCGAAAATGCCAGGGTGTCCTGCTCCGCGGGAAGCGCCGATTACATCAGCGCTTGCCAGAGCTCCTTCACCTCACTTCTCGGCAAAAACGGTCTTCCAGTCTTTGATCGCTGCTTCAGCCTCCGCGGCGGACGCCAGTGTGACCTCGACACAAACCTCGGCGTACCTCTCGGCACGTTCCGCCCGCTTTTCCAGCTTGTCTTTTTGGTGTTTGGCCTTCCACTCCGCGATCGCCTCGACCAGGTTTTCCAAGCGCTTGGCATGCGCGATCAGCTCGCGCCTTCGATGACCTTGCGCAGTTCCTCTTCCTTGTCCTTCGTCAGCGAGGTCTGCAGCACCTTGCCCTTCCCGGTAAACTCCGAAAGTCCTGCGAGCACCTTGTCGCCCGTCGCCTTACGCACGAGCACGAACATGGCCGAGCAACCGGGCTTGAAGCTCTCGGCGAAGCTCTTCATCATGGCGTTGTCGATGCCGATGTCCGTCAACTATCAGGGTTTGAAATATTAATTCGGGATCTGCAGCGTCGTGCCCGCTTTGATCTTGCTCGAATCCAGGCCGTTGGCCTGTTCAATGGCCTCGACCGTGGTTCCGAAGCGCTTTGCGATCTCAAAAAGATCATCTCCGGGCGCAACGACGTAGCTGCCGCTGTCCGGATCGTAATAGCCTCTCGCATGCTTCGGAGGGATGTAGATGACGGTGCCGGCCGTGATCTCCTCGGTCGCCAGACCGTTGGTGAGCACGATGTCCTCGACTGTGACATCGTAGCGGCCGGCGACGGTTTGTATGTCTTCTCCCTCGACTACTGTGTAGGCGATCGCTTCATCGGCCTGGACATTCCAGGCGCCGAACATCGCGGCGATGGCCGCGGCAGTGATCAGTGGTTTCATCGTTTCTGTAAGCTCCCGGCTGTTATGGCCGTTCAAGAATTTGCTCGGGGTGGTACGAAGTCGGCATCGACATTGCCAAACGCCAGAATCAGCCTGCGGTCGATGTGTTCGTACCTGGACGCTATTCGAGTCAATCGCAAAAACCGCCGGCAGGCGTCACTTGGAGCCGCCGGCACCCTCCAACTTCTCCATCACCTGGTCAAGGCTGAAGCTCGCCGCCTTCTGGCGCGGCGGGAAGTCCTTGAACGTGGCGATGAAATCACCCACATAGGCTTGCGCGGGAACCAGGAAGTAGGCGTGGTCCAGCAGCCAGTCATAGTAGGTATTGGACGTGATCTGGGCACGCTCGTAGGGGTCACGGCGCAGGTTGAAGATATACGGTACGCGCAGCGGCACGAACGGATACTGCCAGACCGAGAATGTGCCCGGCTTCTCTTGCTCCATGAACAGCAGCTTCCAGTCGACGAAGCGCAGCGCGGTCAGATCCCCGTCGTCGGAGAAGTAGAACATCTCCTTGCGCGGGCTTTCCTCGGTCTCGCCGGTCAGCATCGGCAGAATATTGTAGCCGTCGAGGTGCACCTTGTATTCGCGCCCGATCGACTTGTAGCCGGTCAGGAGTTTGTCCTTGACGTCAGGCTCGCCGGCAGCGGCGAGGAAGGTGGGCAGCCAGTCCATGTGGCTCACGACCTGGTTCGACACCGAGCCCGGCTTGATTCTGCCGGGCCAACGCACCATTGCGGGCACGCGCCATCCTCCTTCCCAGTTGGTGTTCTTCTCGCCACGGAAGGGATTCCAGCCGGCATCGGGCCAGGGGTTCATTATGGTTCGAGGGGGGGGGGGGGGGGGGAGGGGGGAAGGGAAGGGGGGAAGGGGGGAGAGGGGGGGGGAAAAGGGGGGGGGGGAAGGGGGGGAGGGGGGAGGGGGGTGCGGAGGGGATCTCGGCCCCCGGTTTTCTAGTAAGGGTGTGCCGGAAAACCTCGAGAATTCAATCGGAAGCAAGGCGAGTGCAGCGATGGTGCCGAGTAGCCTTTGGCAGGGGCTTGGATTTTGCGAAGATACCGGTTTGGGCGCGCGCAAGTGCGCTGAGCTTTGAGATTTTCCCTGTCCCACAGGTCAGAGCCGATGCCACAGATCCAGCTGCCAATCTTCCCCGAGGGTGTCACCCACATCACCCCGCTGCTGGCGTTCAGCAAACAGGATGGGCGCGTGACCTACTTCAACGGCAGCATGCCGGTGTTCGTTCACGATGAAGAGGACCGGGCCTCTTTCCAAATGATCACCGCCCAATTTTGCGTCAACGGCAATGCCAAGCAGGCGGACATCGTGCGCGCCTGCGGGGTGACGAAGATCAGCCTCAAGCGGGCGGTGAAGCGCTACCGCGAGGAGGGACCGAAAGGGTTCTATACACCGCGCACGCGGCGCGGGCCGGCGGTGTTGACCCCAGCGGTGCTGGCCGAGGCCCAGCAGTTGCTCGATGAGGGATTGGAGCCCTCGGAAGTGGCCGATCGACTCGGCATCAAGCGTGACACCTTCTCCAAGGCGGTGCGTGCGGGGCGTGTGCACAAGCCGGTAAAAAAAACGCTGTCGAGCTGACGAGCAAGAGCGAGCGCTCAAGCGCGGACCGCGCCGCCCCCATGGGCGTGGGTGCGGCGGATGTCGAGGGCCGTTTGGCCGCCAGTGTCGGCGAGCTCGATGCGGTGGCCCCGGACTTCACCCCGGCGCTGGACGTGCCCAACGCCGGCCTGCTCTGTGCCTTGCCGGCCTTGCTCGCCGTTGGCCTGCTCGAAGGCATGGAGCGCCATTTGCAGCTGCCCAAGGGTTACTATGGCCTGGACAGCCTGTTATTGCTGCTGGCCTTCATGGCGCTTGCGCGCCTCGAATCGATCGAGTCGCTGCGCTACAGCGCCCCGGGCGAGTGGGGCAAGCTCCTGGGCCTGGATCGTGTCCCGGAGGTGCGCACCCTGCGGGCGAAGATCCGGTTGCTGGCCCGGGAGGATGCTCCCGCGCAATGGAGCGCGGCGCTGTGCGAGCGCTGGATGGGGGCCGCCCCCGAGCAGGCCGGCGTGCTCTACATCGACGGGCATGTACGCGTCTACAACGGCAGCCAGACCCAACTGCCACGCCACTATGTGGCCCGCCAGCGTCTGTGTCTGCGTGCCACCACCGACTACTGGGTCAACGCTATGGATGGCCAACCCTTTTTTGTCGTCAACCAGGTGGTCGACCCGGGGCTGATCCAGGTCATCGAGCGCGAGATCGTGCCGCGGCTTGAGCAACGCCTGCCCGTTCAAGCAAACGGGGAATCACTCGACGCCGATCCCCTGCGCCATCGCTTCACCCTGGTGTTCGACCGTGAGGGCTATTCGCCGGACTTTCTGCAGCGCATGAAGGCCCTGCGCATCGCCTGCCTGACCTACCATAAGTTCCCGGGTGAGGATTGGTCCGAGGAGGAGTTCGCCCCCGCTCAGGTGCACATGCCCAGCGGCGAGGTCGTGACCATGGACCTGGCCGAACGCGGCACCTGCCTGCGTAACGGGTTGTGGGTCCGGGAGCTGCGCAAGCGCACCGAGCGCGGCCACCAAACCGCCATCCTGTGCACCGACTATCGCTCCGCGGCGGCCCCCTTGGCCATGGCGATGTTCGCCCGCTGGTCGCAGGAAAACTTCTTCAAGTATGCCCGCGAACACTTCAGTCTGGATCGCTTGGTCGACTATCGCACCGAGGCCATTTCCGACCCCCTACGGGTGGTCAACCCCGACTATCGCAACCTCGACGGCCAGGTGCGCTCGGCCACCGGCAAGCTCACCCGCCGCCTGGCGAAGTTCGCCGCCATAACCCTTCAGGAGCCCATCGAGCCCAAGCATGTCGAGCCGTTCGTGCGGCACAAGGCGGCGCTGCAAGAGCAGATCGAGACCCTGCAACTCGAGCTTGAGACCCTCAAGGCCAAGCGCACGGAAACTCCCCACCACGTCACGCTCGATGAGCTGCCCGAGGAGGCGCGCTTTCGCCAGCTCAGCACTCAGTCCAAACACCTGGTCGATACCATCAAGATGGTCGCCTACCGTGCCGAGACAGCGATGGCCAACAGCCTGCGCGAGCACCTCACACGCCCTGATGAGGCACGGCGGCTGCTCCGCGCCCTCTACACCACCGAAGCGGATCTGTTACCCGACCCCGATGCACAGAACCTGACGGTACGACTGCATCATGCCGCGAATGCTGCAACCGATCAGGTGCTCGAAAAACTGTGCGAGGAGGCCTCAACGCGACCGAGACGATTTTCCCGCGTACGAATTTGCGCCTGGTGCTGAAATTGGGTTCCCGAAGGTGTAGGCGGAGATGTTGGACTGGCCGATGTCGTCGCCCCAGATCACGAGAATGTTGGGTTTCCCGTCAGCGCCCTGCGCCGGGACGCTCGCCATGACCGCAAACAATGCAAACGTGGCCAACAGGTGGCTGAGGAACTTGTTCGGTTTCATGACTTCCGACCTCCGGCCACTTATTTTCTTTCGTGGTTCCCTGGTGCTACTGATCGAACGCGAAGATCCGCTTCCAGTCGCCCTTCATGCTGATGACAACCCAGCCCTTCTCCTTTGCCTCTTTCATCAGTGACTCGGAGAAGGTGCCGAACTCGGTGTCCGGAAACCCGTTTACCGGGCCATAGGCATACTCGCGCTTGGCGTCGTCGTGGTGTACCAGCCCCATCAGCCGTGCACCATCACCCGCGCCGGTCCACTCCAGCATCTGGCGATCGCCGTCAGAATTGCCGAACGCCGCGACCGGTCGTTTGCCAATGTACATGTTGATGCCGACCGGTTTGCCGGTCTTGTCGTCGATGAAGTTGATCTCGGGCCGTCGCATCAGCTCCGGCTTGCCGTCTTTCATCTCGTACTTGGTTTTTATGCTCGAGCCGATCACCTGCTCGGGGGGAATCCCGTAGACAGACTCGGTCATGGGGCGCATGAACTCGATGCCGCCACCGGAGACGATGTAGGTCTTGAAGCCGTTGGCCCGCAGGTACTCGAGCAGCTCCACAATGGGCAGGTAAGTCAGCTCGGTGTAGGGCTTTTTGAAGCGCGGGTGGCGCGCCTTGGCGAACCAGTCCTTCACGATCGCCTCGAACTCGGCGGTGCTCATGCCTGCATGGGATGCCATGACCAGTTCCAGAATGCCTTTTTCGCCCGCGGCCCCCAGTGCCTCAAGGTCATTGTCGAGCACCGCCTTGAATGGCTGTCTGGTTTCCACTCCGGGTGCTGGGGAGCCAGTTCTTTGACCCGGTCCAGCGCGAAAGCGAGCTGAGTGCACATCGGGTGCTCGACCCACAGGGTGCCGTCGTTGTCGAAGGTGACGATGCGGTTTGCGGGTGCCACGTAGTCGGCGCTTGAGCTGTCGCCGGTCGTCTTCTCAACAAATGTGAGGATCGCCTTCTTCGTGTCGGTGTCATTCCAGGAAGGCAGTGGACCGGTCTCAGCGAGGGCCAACGTACTGAAGGCGAGGCCTGCGACCAATGCCAGCACGAAGACCAAGAAATTGCGTAAATGGGACCTCATAGCAGTGTCTCCTGAATCAAGCGGCGGGAATATGCGCGTCTCAGAAGTTTGGTCGTGCAGGTGAATCTCTACAGCGCGCTCGACGCCGCCAGCAGCGGATATCTGACTTCCGACCCATCGGGCGGGAGCCTTCACCACGCGCGGGGGCGAATGCTAGCCAAGGGCGACACATATGCCTATCCGTGTGATCACCTAGGCTACGTAGGTAACCTGGAAAGAAATCAGCTGCTGGCGGCCGCCATAGCCAGCGTCAGGAAGATCACTTCGGCGGTGCCGCCCTGCGCAGCGCCGCCAGGCGCTGGGCCGTGAGTGTGGACCATTTGTCGAAGGCGTTCTTCGCATAGGACCACTCTTGGAACGAATTGAGGTAACCGCTCGCCCAGGTCTGGGCAGCACCGACGGCACCGGCGTCGAGAGCGGCGGCATATTTGCGCCCGATCTCGGTATCGCGGCACTCGGCGATCACCTTTTCCGAACCGCCGTCGCGGAACTGCATCTCCATGCCGGTCTCGCCCAGGTAGGGTGTCGACCCGGCCGGCCGGCCGGTGGCGATCCCCGAGCCTGCCTCCGCGACAAAGGCGTAGGGCACAATGGTTCCAGTCAGGCTTCGACCGACACTGGTCGGCACCAGATTCGTCAACGCGATCCGAATCACAAGGACGTCTGCCCCCGGCTTGTCGACGACCTCCATCTGGGGCTTGAGCGCTTTGACCAGCGACCCGTAGAAGTAATCGGTCAGCATTTTGAGATCCGTCGGATCTACGCCCGCTTCGCCGCTGGGCTTTAGCTTCACGGTCATGCGCTCGATCAACACCTTGTCGTACTTCTTCGCGTTGAGGTTGGGGTCACGCCAGCACTGGATGCCCTGTGCCCAAGATACGGATCGCAGTCGCCCGTAGTCCGACAGGAAACCGCTCCGGCTAAGACGGGTCGGATCGCTGGCGGTGACATTGGTGCCGCTCCCCATGATGGACGAAACACCGGAATCCGTAGAAGCACAGCCCGCTGCAAGCACCGCCGCAGCAACAGCTATGCCTCGGAGCCATCGGTGAGCTCGGGTACTGTCGTCGATCATAGTGTGAACCTCGTAGTGGAAGACCCCGTCAGCTCCTGCGCCTCTCGGGATCGGTTGTAGGAAAACGGCGACCGAACGGGCACTGTGGGGCTGCTGCAACCGCCCTTTCAGCCGCCCCTTCTTCAGCCGCCAGGTCCATCGAGGTCCCGTACCAGCTGATCGACAGAGGGGTTATCGGGCACCAGCTTCTGCAGCTGCCGCGCGTAGTCGAGCGCCTTCTCTCGGTGCCCTGCCTCGCGGCTGTAAGTCACCAGCGCGGAGAGTGTCTCGACGTCGCCGGGGTGCCTCTGGTGGACAGCCTCCAGCACGCCTACGGCCTCTTCCAGCCTTCCGCTCGATTGCAGTGCAACGGCATAGACGTAGCTATAGCGGGCGTTATCCGGCGCCAGCTCCGCAGCCTTGGCGAGGGCGCTCATCGCCTGGTCAAGCTTCTTCTGACGAACGAGAGAAAGACCGAGGGCGTGCTGCAGGTCGGCACTCTCGGGATCGAGCTCCAGCCCCCGCCGCAGGAAGCTGTCCGCCTCACGCTCGCGCTTTCTCGTGCTGAGCAGCTGAGCCATGTTCACATAGGCCGGGATGAACCGCGGCTGGAGGCTGATGGCCCTGCGATAAGCAAGCTCCGCCTCTTGGTGGCGGCCCTGGTCTGCGTACAGGGTCCCGAGGTTGAGCTGCGCCTCCGGACGCTCCGCGTTGAATTCCTGTACCGCGACGTATTCCCGAATACCCTGCGCGAGCTGTTCTTGCACGGCCTCGGGCATTTGGTCCGATGGCAGGGCAGCCAGGAGTCGTGCGGCCGCGATGCGTACCGCCTTCAGGTCGTCCCACAGCAGCGAGACGGCGAGAACCCGCTGGGCGGCCCCGAGGGGCTCCAAAGCGGTGACTGCGCCGAGCCGCTGCAGTGGGTCTTCGGAACCGAGCCCCTGCTGGATGAGGGCCAGCATCGCTGCATCCGGATAGGAACCCAGCTCCCCCAATGCGGTCGCGCGGGCGATGGCGGGTTGTGCGGCATCGGCGGCGATTGCCCGCAGCAACCGGTTGGCCCCGGGCAGCCGATCGCGGGCCGCGTGCAAGGCCGGCCCGTAGTGCTGATATCCCTCTGCCGGCTTGCCGTACCAGGTCTCGACCTGCTCCGCCGCCCACTGCGAGGTCTTGTCCCCATGGCATTTGTTACAGGCATTCGGGGTACCCATGGTGACCGACTGGTCGGGGCGGGGGACACGGAAGCTGTGATCGTGCCGGGCATCGACAACCATGTAGTTGGTGGGCGGCATGTGGCACTCCACGCAGCTTGCGCCCGCAGATCCCTCGGCGTGGAAGTGATGCGTCTCGGCCGCGTAGCGATCGGAGGGATGGCACTGGTAACAGACGGTGTCTCCCGGTAAGGGGACATTGGCGGCGTGCGGGTCGTGGCAGTCGGAGCAGGTGATGCCCGCGTGGTACATCTTGCTCTGCAGGAGCGAGCCCCACACGTAGACCTCGTCCTGGATCTGCCCATCCGGGTAATACAGCCCCTCGGTGAGCAAGGCGGGACGAAAGCCGTCGAGAAAGGGCTGACCGGCGATATGCTCGTCGGTCATCTGACCCCGGCGGCTGTGGCAGCGGGCGCAGACCTGAATCTCCCTGCTGGTCGTGCGAGGCGTGGAACGCCTCGCCTTGCCGGTTGCCGGATCGATCGGCCATGCCACGCTTGCCCGCTCGTCGAGACGCACCGTCAAGCCCATGTCGGGCAGGCTCGATGTTTCGCCCTTCGCCTGCGCCTCGGCCCACTGCACATGGTTAGAGCCCGGGCCGTGGCAGGCCTCGCAGGAGACGTCGATCTCGGACCAGGTGGTGTGGTAGGTGTCGCTGGCGGCGTCGTAGCCCTTGCGCAGATTGGTCGAGTGGCAATCCGCGCACATGTAGTTCCAGTTCAGGTTCGGCCCGGTCCAGTGCAGCACGTCGTCGTGGCGCACCGGGTCGTGGGGGTGCAGGTGAAACCAGCGCTGACCACCCTGTTCCTCGGGGCGGCTGTCCCAGCCGATGTCCAGCGCCTGCAGGCGTCCGCCCGGAAACTCGATCAGGTACTGCTGAAGGGGATAGACACCGAAGCTGTACTTGATCGCATAGTCCCGGAGCTTGCCGTCGGGGCCGTCCGTGCGCACCATGAACCTGCCGTCCTCACGGTAGAAGCGGGAGACGACGCCAAACTGCTCGAACTCCGCATCGTCGAAGTCGCCGAGCACGGAGGCCTCGGTCGCCTCCTGCATCGCCAGATCGTGGTGCGAGCCGGTCCAGCGGGCGTTCTGCTCCGCGTGACAGGACACGCACTGAGCTCGCCCCACATACGTAGGCTGCGCTCTGTCCGCGCTCGCCAGTACAGGCCAGAGAAGCGCGACGTAAAGCAGGAATCGGTTAGTACGCATTTGCTGTTTGGACAACCAGGTCGAAATATCGGAGGCGAAGCCCGAGAATGGCATCGGCAAGGATTCAGAACTCGAATGCGACGCCCGACTTCCCGTCAAAAAAGCGCTTTTTTCACCAACGCCGGGATGACGGGGATGATGTTGAGCTTGACCTGCCACTCCTGACCGAAGCTGTCCTGGCTCACCACGGAGTACTCGGCGCCAAACTGGAATTTGACGGGCAAATTTCCGATTTTTGTGGTCTTCCCCAGGGTCAGGCCAATGGGTACATTCCATTGGTTACCAGAAGCTGCCCTGTCGTTGTAGGTGACGGTAGGATTGGTACCGATCTCCCAAGCATCCGTAAGATTGTAGAAGAAAAAGTACAGGAACGCCCCGTGGCTCGTATCGGGCTTGTTGTTGTCCGTGCTGGCAAAAGACCACCAGTACTGTGCCAATGCACCGGCCGTGAAATTCTTGGCCTTGTACACACCCACCAATGCCGGCCCGGCCTCCCACTTACCGGAACCCAGCTCGTCGACGGTCGCCGTCGGCAGCACGAAGGCCGGCCCGCCACCAAACATCCAGCGGCTGCCGGGTTTTGGCTTCGGCGAGAACAACAAGGGGACCTGGATATCTCCCAGACCCCCCGTGTAATCGAAGGAGGCCCTGCTCTGCGACGCATCGATGCCGTCGGGAATCGGGGTGCTAAAAGCGATCGGCACCACGGGTCGGGTAATCAGTTTCCAGTCCTTGGTGAGTTTGAACGGCATAACCGGCTGAAACAACATGTCGGTTCCAACCTTGTACTCACCGTCGCTGAGATCGCCCTTGCTCCAGTTGACATCGAGCTCGGTGAACAGCGCCCAGACGTCGGACAACGGGTTGCTCAGCTTCGCACCCAATTCGGCGAGACTGTCCTGTCCGGCGCCGCTGTCGGATGCCTGCCGGGACGTCTCCTGAGCCATCGATGGATTCGCGACGACCCCCAACATCAAAATCAGCGTCAGCGCCTGGCCGTGCCTATACCGGGCGAATGCTGTAACAAGGTTAGAAATGCGAAACATGGACGTCTCCATCGGATGGGTGGGTGGCGGAACAGTGGGCGAGCCGCGAACCGGCCCTTGGTCGACTTGTGGAGGTCGGCATTACGCGAATAGGGCATCTGCGGCGGACGGGCCGTCATGGGGCGACCGCTCACAACTTGCCTCATGGATAGTCAGGCTCGACACGCTGCGGGCCGCTCATGTGAGCGGCCCGCGCGTCTCCCGACTCGACCTTTGCTGTTAGCCGCCCGTCGTCTGGACCTGGGGGGGGGTTCCGGATCGAGAGCCGGCACCGGATCTTCCGGATTCTCCAGGTTCGGCATCAGGTCCTTGGATGCACCGCCCGGATACCGCTTGAGGTTGGGGTACTTGATGATCGACTTGTCGAGCTCGATGAGTGGCACGTAGATCCCGGCGAGCACCCAGCCGTTGTCCGTGCCGGCGTATTGGCCCGGCGATGACTTCGGCAGGCGGGCCGCTGCTGCTCCGTTGAAGACCATGTCGTACTTCTCGTACGGGTCCATGGTCAGGTTGTAGAGCGAACCGATGGAGCCCAACAGCGCCTCTGTTCCCAGCCAGGTATCCTTTGCGTTCCAGGTGTATTTCCAGGCGATATTGACATCGTCGTTGTTCGGGTCGCCACCGATGTCGACCCGCACGGCGCCGAAGGATTCACCGTCGATGTAGATCCATGACTTGCGGGCGGAGTGCTTGGCCTTGCCCATGACATAGGCGCTGTTGTCGATGCTGTCGAAGTAGATCGGCTTGCCGTTGTCATCCATCATCTCGCCCACGGGAGGCGGGGTGATGCCGACCATCGAAGCCAGGGTCGACCACAGGTCGATGTGGGTCATCATCTCGTGACGCACCTCACCCGCCGGAATCTTGCCCGGCCACCACATGATGCCCGGCACCCGCCAACCAGCCTCGAACGACGTGCCCTTCATGCCCCGGAACGGGTTGGTGCCGGCGTCCGGGTAGGCATCCTGCCAGGCACCGTTGTCGGCGGTCGTGACCACGATGGTGTTGGGCGCATGCTCGCGGATCGCGTCCAGAATCTGGCCGATGTTGTGGTCCATCTCTATGATGGAGTCCGAGTAGCGGCCCAGTCGCGACTTGCCGGCGAACTCCTTGGCCGGGTTGTTGGGGTTATGCATCTTCATGAAGTTGACGTCCATGAAGAACGGCTTGTCGTCCCGGGCGTGCTTCTTGATGTATTCGACGGCGTTCTTGGTTTGGTTAGTATCGAGCTCTGCCAGGTAGTCCCAGTCGATGAGGGGACCCTTCTTCGCCGGTTGCCCGGCCACGCCTTCCCACTCGTGGAGGTTCACGATTTACAGGTATTTCTCGTTAATCTCGGGATTGTAGGAGGGAAACCAGGGATGAAACCACTCGCTGGTGTCGTTGTAGGTGTACACGCCCGCGTAGTAGGCCGCGAAGTTCTTCATCTCATCGAAGCCGTGCTCGATCGGATAGGCCTCCGGCTTGTCGCCGAGATGCCACTTGCCCGAGAAATAGGTGCGGTAGCCGTTCTTCTTGAAGAACTCGGCGATGGTCGGCGTCTCTGCGCGCAGGGCGTTCTTATCGCCCGGCGCGACCACAATCGACAACGCCGTACGGATCGGGATACGGCCGGTCATGAACGAGGAGCGACCGGCGGTGCAGCTCGCCTGGCCATACCAGGAGGTGAACATCACCCCTTCCTTGGCCATCTGGTCGACGTTCGGCGTGGGGTGGCCCAGTGCGGCGCCGCCCAGGTAGGCGCCGAAGTCGGTCCAGCCGGTGTCGTCCTGCATCAGCACGACGACGTTGGGCTTCTTGCCCGCCGCCTGCGCATCAGTCGCGCTCTCGGCGGCCAGCACGCCGGTGCCGACGAGCCCAATCGCGCCAATCGCGAGGGCAAGCACCGTGCTACGCAGATGGTCTGCCGGCTTTAGTTTGTTTCTCATCATCCAGTTCTCCTTCAGGTTTCGTTGAGATGTCACATTGTCAGTGCGCTCGGCCCCACCGGGAACGGATATCGAAGTGCCGATCCTTTGAGCGAGCTTTGCACCGTGCGCGCGGACGAACGCTAGCCAAGCGGAGCCGATAATCCTATTCGTCAGATCACCTAGGCTACGTACGTAGCCGAACCTCCTGAACCGGAAGACTCGATTAGCAAGGGTCTGTCATCGATGCCGTTCAGAAGGCGACGCCTCGCAGCCTGGGCTCGTATCGGGACCCCGGTAGTTGTCACGCGACAAACGTCTTCATCGATGCTGGACAGTTACTGTTGTAGCATGCCGCTCCAGCCAGGCCGTTCGAGCCGGAGGGTTACCAAGATTGAAAGAGCATATCCAAGCCATTGTCACGGTGCTTTCCCTCGTGAACCCCGCGATCTGCGGGATGTTGTTCGCTCACGCAGAGACGGGCCGCTCACTTAGCAGCCAGCTGCTCGATGCCACGAAGGCGGCTCTGGCCATCCTTGCGATCCTCATGGCCGCCGCACTTGCGGGAACCAAAGCGTTGAACCTGTTTGGCGTGTCCCTGCAAGCCTTCATGGTGGCTGGCGGCGGCGTACTGGCATGGATGGGTTTCTCCATGCTCAGCGGCCAGACGTCCACCTCCCGACCACCCCGTACACCCTCGGATTCGAGCCCGACCCTGACACCTTTGATCCTGTTTGCCGCGAGCCCGGGGACCATTACAGGCGTCATCACGATCTCAGCCGCTCACACGCGGCTGGAGCTCCCGATAACGGCCCTCGTAGCGATCGTCGTGGCGGTCGCGGTGACCTGGCTGGTCATGCTGATCGTTGCCTGTATCGGGAGCAAACCCGATAGCAACGGGTTCGTGCGGGATACGGTGTCACGACTCATGGGGCTCGTTGTTCTGTCCATGGGGGTCCAGTTCGCGTTGACCGGATTTCGTACATTCTTCGCCTGAGAGGCTCGGCGATGCAGAGGGGCCGCATCATCCTCGCTCGCAATCCGGGTTCCGGCGATCTGGTCATCGTTTGATCAAGCAGCCCACCGGAGGAATACGAAGACGCAATTGGCGATCAGCGCATTGACAGGTTGGGAGCGGCCTATTGTCCTGTGCCGGAAGAAGTCGCCAGTCGCATCAACTCATTTGCCGAGCCGACACCGAACTTACGCAGCACAGAGCGCCGGTGCGCCTCCGCCGTACGCGGGCTGATCGCCAGTTCGCTGGCGATCTCCTTGCTGGTTTTGCTTCCGAGCAAGAGGTCTAACACTTCCCTCTCCCGTTCCGTCAGCGTGGTGCGGCGCCGATCGAAGCTGGCCGCGGCAGCGATGGAACGCCTGCTGGCAGCATCTATGGACAAGGCAGCGTTGATGCTGTCCAACAATGCCTGGTCCCGGTAGGGCTTCTGTAGGAAGTCGGCCGCGCCGGCCTTCATCGCCTGGACCGCGATCGGAACATCGCCGTGTCCGGTGAGCATAATGACGGGAATACCGGCACCCAACTCGTTGAGCCTATTCTGAAGCTCCAGGCCACTCATTTCGGCCATCCGCACGTCGAGCACCAGGCAACCTGGGCGTTCCGGCCGGAATGCCTCCAGAAATGCCGACGCGGAACCATACGTCTCGCTCTGCAGACCGACGGATTCGACCAGCTCCGCAATCGAGTCGCGCACCGCGGCATCGTCATCGACGACAAAAACCGTTTGCTCTTCCATCTCGTTTATGATCCCGCGGTTCGCAAGGTGAATCGAAAGATCGCGCCTCCGGCAGGGTTCGGTTCGTACCAAAGCCGTCCACCATGAGCCTCGATGATCGCGTTAGCGATGGCGAGCCCCATCCCCATACCGCCTCGCGTGCCGGAAGAGAGGGGCTCGAAGATGTCCGCGACCCGATCCGGAGGAACGCCGGGCCCGCGGTCCGTCACGCTGACCTGTACCTCCCGGTCATTGATCCGGCGCGCATCGACGGACACCCGTTTGTCGAATTGATCGGTCGTGGAAACGCTCTGCATCGCGTTCTGCACGAGATTGACCAAGACGAGCTGGACCGGCAGGGCGTCGGCGAAGACCACCGGAAGCTCGCCAGCAGGCTCGCATGCAATACGGCATCCGCGGTTTCCGGTCTCCGGCTCCATCATCCGGATGACCTCTTCGAGCAAAGGACAAAGGGGCACGGGCAGCAACTGCACATCGCTCGTCCCGACCAGCGATCGAACGCGCTGGGTGATGGTGCCCGCCCGCTCCGCCTGGCCCACGATCTTCTCGAAGAGCTCGATGAGCTTGGGTTTGTCGTCGACATCGTTCTGGAGCCGTCGCTTGGCCGCCTGCGCATAGTTCTGGATCGCGATGAGCGGCTGATTGATCTCGTGGGATATGGTGGTGGCCATGGTACCCAGGCTGCGCTCTCTGCCAAATTTCGTCAGGCTTCCGTGCAGTCGGGCCGCGAGCCCTTCTGCCTGTGCGCGTCGAGTATATTCGTCCGCCAAGGTGGCCCGGGCCTGCCGGAGTCTCCGACGGTTCAGCATGAGCGCGATGATCAATGCGGATTGCGCCAGGATCACGGCCAAGACGGTGAGGATCTGCGACCGATAGCGATCCCAGACCGTGACATCCCTGAATCGGACCTCGCAGCCCGCAGGCAGCATGCCTTCGTCAAGGCCCCAGTGGCGCAGCTGCCGCCAGTCGGCGATGCAGTGGGGCAAGATTGGCGCCTGCGCGCCAATCGCGGCGGGATCCTCGCCGCTCAGCACCCTGGCGACAAGCTCGCCCGCGCGCTGCCCCTGCGCGGTGTAGGTCGCAATCGAACCGGCTGCGATCCCGTGGCCGAGAAAGGTCTCGAATACGCCGAACAGGGGAACGCGCGAGACTTCGGCAATCCGCGCCAGCACCTCACGCGGCACCAGCGGCGCGCCCGCGGCATCTCGGAACATCGAGACGAAGAGCACGACCTCGTCCGAAGGAAGCGCCCGCACCGCCGCAAGCGTATCGGCGAGCGTGAGGCCGACGATGTACTCGGTTAGAAGCGGCTCAGTACGACCTTCCATTTCTGTGCGCAAAAGCCCGAGGAACCTGCGGTCGAGCTCGGACGTGCCGGCGACCACCGCGAGACGCCTCTTACCAGGGCGAAGCTTCAATGCGAGGTCGATGGTCGGTCCGAACTCGAACTCGAACGGAACGCCGATCGTGCGCGGACCGAGGCTGCGCCCGCGCAGCACGCTGCTCGACACGCTCATGAAGACGATGGGGGCGCCTGGCCAAAGCTCAGCGCCGTAGCGCTCGGCCAGATCGAGGGCGAACTCGTCGACCGTGACTACCACGTCCACCTTGAGATCGCGGTACTTCTTGTGCAGCAGCGCGAGCACGTCGTTTTCGATCAGCGTCCGCGGAAAGCGGCCCATGTCGAGGGCCTCCGCGAAGAGCTCGACCGGCGCCGTGCGCCCCGCGCTGATGGCCTCCCGCAGAGCATTGTCCAGCGCGATGTACGCCGGCAGATAGGGATCGACCGAATTCAGGATGACGACGCGCTGCGCCTCGCCTTCCGTATCCCCGGCCTGCGCAGACAGGATCGTAGGCGCGACCGATAACGCGACCACCATGACGAACCCGACAATGGTTGCGCCTTTCGTCCCGGCAAACGCCAACTCTCGCGACATAAGGGCAATAGTGCAGCGAAATCGCCGCAGTGCGGTTTATGCCTGCCGCGATTCCCAATGGTTGGACGGCAGCGCGGCGGTCGTGAGCCTCGGCACGTCCAAGATCACGACGGCGGTCGTGACCTCTGCCATCTACCCCGAATCCTGGAGCAATCCGAGGCGTTCGTCCCGTGCCCGCGGCCTGGGCACCGGCACGATTCGTGGCGGCATGGCCCGGTAACTCAAGCTTCCGGAATGTGTTCGTCTTCAGCCTTGTCCGGGCGAGGCTGCGGATTGCAGATCTGGCTCGTGATTGACCTGCCAATCCAATCCAGTCGACTGTCGGCAACCGACGTCTACCAGACCGAGCTCGGGGGTGTAGGGGCAATGCAGTTGGCGGTTCCTCGCCAGCTCAGCGCCCTCTGATCAGGCCAGAGGCTCTCTGAAAAACTGGTCCACACTCATCGGTACCCCCTGCCTGTACTGAGAACTCCCGCGGGCTTGGCTCTATCGGGCGAGATGAGCTGTGCCGGGGCCGCAGGCCTCGTCAGTCGTCGTACTCGCTCGCACGCCTTGCGTCGCCGCGGACCTTGTGGGCCGGGTAACGCCGCTCATTGACGGCGATCTTGTTCTCGGCGGCCTGGATCAGGTCCAGATCGAGGCGCTCGGACAGGCGGATCAGGTAGATCAGGATGTCGGCCATCTCCTGCCCCACTTCCTGCTTTTTATCGGGTGCGAGGGACGCGCTCTGCTCTTCGCTCAGCCATTGGAATTGCTCGAGCAGCTCGCCGCATTCCCCTGCAAGGGCCATGGCGAGATTCTTCGGCGAATGAAACTGCTCCCAATCGCGCTCACGGGCGAAAGTCAGCAGGCGTTGGTTGAGTCTGTCCAGGCTGTCTTCGGGCATGTCCTCGCGACCTTGGTTCCAGCACTTGCGTTGCGAACATTCGTAGCCGATGCCTGGCAAATCGTCAACCTGCCGCGGCAGCCCGAAGCCGCTCAACCAGCCGATGGCGGCGGTTCCCACGAGGTGTCCTACGACGCCGGCAAGGCCGAGCAGGCGGTTGTGGCCGGCGAAAGAGTTGGTATGCCCCAGTGCGGGAAGCTGAATGTTGACGAGGCATAGAGCGGGTCAAAATGTAATATCCATGCAAAACAGTATGTTAAGGGTGTGCTCGGCCTGCGATCATTGGCGCCGGCGCGAAACTGTTGTCCCTTCCCCGCGCCCTTCACCTCCATAAAGATGCTTGAAATAACAATAAAATTGCTTAATATAAGCAGTATCTAATATTTAAGCGGGCGATCTTCCATGCGATTGACTAATCGGATGTTTTTGGTTTTCACTTTTCTGGTGCTCCCCGCGGTGGCGCAACAGAGTGCGACCCTTGAGACAGTCGGCGCCGAGTACCGCTCGATCCCTCGCGAGTATCGGCTCGACGGCGTCGTGGAGGCTATAAACCGCACGACCGTCTCCGCCCAAACCCAAGGACAGGTACAGGCGATCTTCTTTGACGTGGATGACTTCGTGGAGAAGAACGCGGTCGTCGCCCGTCTCAAGGACGTCGAGCACCAAGCCCGGGTGACCCAGGCGGCGGCCGAGCTTGAATCCGCCACTGCGCAGGTGAAGCAGGCGCAGGATGAGCATGCGCGCGTGCAAAAATTGCACGAGAAGGCGCTTGTCTCGGACTCGGCCATGGACGGGGCGACGGCGGAGCTCAAGGGTGCCAGGGCGCGATTCGAGAGCGCCGTCGCGGGTCTGGAGCAGGCGCAGGAGCAGCTTGAATACACCCAGATTCGCGCCCCCTACTCGGGGCTGGTCACCCATCGCCATCTCGAGGTAGGCGAGAGCGCGAGTCCCGGTCAGCCGGTGATGAGCGGTATCTCGCTGGAAGAGCTGCGTGTGATCGTAGACGTTCCCCAGAGTCTGATCCCCGCGGTGCGCGAAGGCAGCCAGGTGCTCGTCTACATGCCTGGCGGCGACACCTTTACTGCTGAGAAGATCACGGTTTTCCCCTTCGCGGACCTGGGCTCCAACACCTTCAAGGTACGCGTGGACCTGGCACAGGGCATCAAGACCCTGTTTCCCGGAATGTTCGTCAAGACCGGCATCGTAACCGGAGAGAAAAAGGAGCTCGTGGTCTCGAAACGGGCGGTGGTATATCGCTCCGAGGTCACCGGCGTGTATGTCCGGAGCGGGGACGGCAGGCTGCACTTCCGACAGGTGCGCCTGGGCCGCGACTTGGGCGACGACCTGGTGGTGCTGTCCGGTTTGACCGAGGGGGAGCGGGTAGCAATCGACCCCGTCGCCGCCGGAGTGGCCCTCAAGGCCCAAGCGGCCGACAAGCAGAAGGAGAGTCGCCATGACTGAGAGGCTCGGCATATCGGGCCGTATCGCCGAGCGTTTCCAGGCCACCGAGATCACGCCGCTGCTGGCCATTGTGGGCCTGCTTCTGGGGCTGTTTGCGGTGCTGGTGACCCCGCGCGAGGAAGAGCCGCAGATCAACGTCACCTTCGCGGACGTGTTCATTCCATTTCCCGGCGCCTCCGCCAGCGAGGTCGAGCACCTGGTTGCCGGGCCGGCCGAGCAGGTGCTCTCGGAAATCAAGGGTATCAAGCACGTCTACTCCGTCTCACGTCCGGGCATGGCGGTGATAACCGTTCAGTACAAGGTCGGCGAGGACCGCACGGACGCTATCGTGCGCCTGTTCAGCAAGGTCTACTCGAACCAAGACTGGCTGCCGTCGGGTCTGGGCGTCGGTCAGCCGCTGGTAAAGCCCAAGGGCATCGATGACGTGCCCATCATCACTGCCACCCTGTGGTCGAAGGACGAGTCGACCGGCGCCTTCGCGCTCGGAAAGGTTGCCCATGCCATCGAGCAGGAGATCAAGCGCGTACCTGGCACCCGTGACGTCTACACGGTAGGCGCCCCCGAGCAGGTGGCGCGGGTGTTGCTCGATCCACAGGCATTGGCCGGATACGGCATCGACCTGTCGGACCTCCGCCGTGCTTTGCAGGCGGGCAACATGATCCGCGACGAGATCGGCGTGACTGCTGCGAACAAGGAGCTCCTGATTCAGGCCGGTACCTTCATCAGTACCCCGGAGCAGATCGGCAACCTGGTGGTGGGCCTGCACGGCGGGCGCCCCGTTTTTCTGCGTGACGTGGCGTCCATCGAGCGCGGTCCGGACCAGCCCGATAGCTACGTCTGGATGGGCACAGGTCCCGCAGCGGAGCATTCCAGCACGCACGACATCGCGGGGACGATTGCCGCGGTTACCATCGCGGTGGCAAAGCAGGAGGGGACCAATGCGGTGGATGTGGCGGAGCGAGTGATCGAGCGCTTCGCGCAGCTCGAAGGCACCTTCATCCCGCAAGGCGTGGAGGTCAGTGTTACCCGCAACTACGGGGCCACAGCGGATGCCAAGGCGCAGAAGCTGATCCAGAAGCTCACCTTTGCGACCCTTTCGGTCGTGTTCCTGGTTCTGCTGGCCATCGGCTGGCGCGAGTCCATCATCGTCGGCGCAGCCGTGGTGGTGACTCTTGCGCTCACGCTATTCGCTTCCTGGGCCTGGGGATTCACCCTCAATCGGGTTTCCCTGTTTGCGCTCATCTTCTCCATCGGCATCTTGGTAGACGACGCCATCGTCGTGGTGGAGAACATTCATCGTCATATGGCAATGAGCTCCAAGAAGCTCTTGGAGCTGATGCCCGTGGCCGTCGACGAGGTGGGTGGCCCGACCATCCTGGCCACCTTCACGGTAATAGCGGCCTTGCTGCCGATGGCCTTCGTGACCGGACTCATGGGCCCTTACATGAGCCCAATCCCCATCAACGCATCCACCGGTATGCTGATCTCCCTGGTCGTCGCCTTTGTCTTCACTCCTTGGATGACCAACCTGTTGCTGGGCGGGAAGGCCAGAGGCAACGCCCACGGACCTCAAGGCGACCAGACCAGCAGCAGGCTGCAGTTGTTCTTCTCGCGCGTCATCTCTCCGTTTCTTCTGGGTGGACGGGGTAACCGAAACCGCTGGCTGCTGCTGCTGGCGATACTTCTGCTCATCGTCGGCTCCCTGTTCCTGGTGACCGGTAGGGCGGTGATCCTCAAAATGCTGCCCGTCGACAACAAATCCGAATTTCAGGTTGTGCTGGACATGCCAGAGGGGACCAGTCTGGAGCAAACCGCACGGGTCCTGGACGAGATGGGCGAGTACCTTTCCGGCGTGCCGGAGGTCACCGACTACCAGGTTTACGCGGGCACCGCCACTCCCATCAACTTCAACGGACTGGTGCGCCAGTACTACCTTCGCGAGGGTTCGCACCTGGGTGACATCCAGGTAAATCTCGCCGACCAGCACCACCGAGACCGCAAGAGCCACGACGTGGCCCTATCGGTGCGCGAGCCGCTGCAGAAGATTGCCAGGCAGTACGATGGCAACGCCAAGATCGTGGAAATCCCACCTGGACCGCCGGTGCTCTCGCCCCTCGTGGGAGAGGTTTACGGGCTCGACTACAACGGCCAGATCGACATGGCCAAGCAGGTGCGCCGAGTGTTCGAGGGCACGAGCGACATCGTAGACGTGGACGACGCCGTGGAGCACCCCGCCGACAAGCTGGTCGTGGAGGTGGACCGGGCCAAGGCGGCTCGTCTCGGCGTGCAACAAAGTACCGTCGCCCAGGCGCTGGCCACCGTGCTCGAGGGAGAGGACATGAGCTTCCTGCACGGGGCCAACGTGAAGTACGCGGTACCCATCCGGGTCGAGTACAGCGAGGCGGATAAGGCCGATCTGGAGCAGGTGCTCTCCCTGCGGGTGCTCTCGCTGAGCGGGGACCTGGTGCCCCTGTCCGAGATCGTCAGCGTCGTCGAGACTAGCCGCGAGCACAGTATCTATCACAAGGACCTGCTGCCGGTGGTCTATGTTACCGGGGACATGGCGGGGGAGACCGACAGCCCCCTTTACGGCCTGTTGGATATCTCGGCCACGTTGGCCGCTGACTTGGGCCTGGAGCAATGGTTCCTGAAACAGCCGGAAAATCCCTACGAGTACAGCCTCAAGTGGGACGGCGAGTGGCAGGTCACCTACGAGACCTTCCGCGACATGGGATTGGCTTACGGCGTGGGGCTGCTGCTGATTTACCTGCTCGTAGTCGCCCAGTTCCGCAGCTACCTGGTGCCCCTGGTGATCATGGCCCCCATCCCGCTGACCATTATCGGCGTCCTGCCCGGTCACGCCATCCTGGGCGCCCAGTTCACGGCCACCTCCATGATCGGCATGATCGCCTTGGCGGGCATCATTGTGCGCAACTCCATCCTGCTGGTGGACTTCGTCAACCAGCAGGTCCGCGAGGGCATGTCCTTGGAGGATGCGGTGATCGAATCCGCGGTGGTGCGTGCCAAGCCGATCGCTCTCACTGCCGTCGCGGCCATGGCTGGTGCGGTGTTCATTCTGGACGACCCGATCTTTTCCGGGCTGGCGGTTTCGTTGCTGTTCGGCCTGTTCGTATCCACGGCCCTGACCCTGGCGGTGATCCCGGTGGTCTACTACGGGGTCATGCGCAAGCGGGTGGAGTGGATTCGGGCGGGGGCTGGGTAGCTTCCAAAATTGGCTCTGTTGCAAAAATCCGCAGTATCTGAAAACTTGGTGGCCTTGGTTCGGTGGCATCTGCAGCGAGGTACCGGATGGACGACTTCAAATCGTCGGCGCCGACCACGGGAAACTCAGGCGGCTGAAACGTCCCACCCTCGGCTAAAAGACGATGAAGTCGGCGTACGCGACCATCAAAGGCTTCGAGGTCGCGCGGCTGGCCACCAACACACAGCGAATGGTGGAGAAGATCGCCAACATAGGCAGCCGCAAGGAACGCCGAGAGACTGGGGACGCGTCGGCTCCTGCCCGCCATGGCGACCGCCGCGGTCTGGCTAATCTCCGGCAGGCAGACGCACGACTCACACCTATTGATCGGGGTCGAACATTGCTTGGCTGAATTGCCTAAAAGGGGAGACAAAAGATGCTTGGGTTCGGATTGGACATCTGGCAGGGCAGCGGCCACGGGCAACTGCTGCCGAGCGGGACCCTGCCCGCCTTCGGCTACGTGCCGACGGATGCGCCCCAGGGCCAGTTCGCGGTCGTCATCCGGCTCGATGAGATCCCGATCAGCAAAAATTTTCGATCGGGACCCAGGGACGGGCGGCGATCTACACCAACCCCGACAGCGGCTTCGCCTGGATGCGCAAGATCGGGATCCGAGCTTACACACGGTTCAATTGGCTTTACCCCTTCTCCGGCTGATGCGCGTGCCACGCGCTACCGCCCTGGTCGCCACCGCCGCCCTTGCCGGCTGCGCGCTCTCCACGCCGCCGGGACAGGAGCAGATCCTGCATGATGCCTTGGCGAAGGGCACCGCTGTCCCGGCTGACTGGCAGGCCCGGGCGTCCGCGGGGGCGGTGGCGGACGAATGGCTCAAGACCTTCAACGACTCCACCCTCGACTCCCTGGTGGCCGAGGCGATGGCGAACAACCGGGATCTGGCTCAGGCCGCCGAGCGCGTGCGCATCGCTCAGCAGGCGGTTTTGGTCGTGGGCGCCGCACTACGGCCGCAGGTGGGTGCCCAGGCCGGTGGGAGGTTTACCCATGACGAGGATCATGACGGTACCTCCACCAAAGACATCGTCTATGCCGGCGTGGCTTGGGAGGCGGATGTGTGGGGACGGCTGCGCGCGCGGCGCGCTGCAACCAAGGCTACGGCGAGCGCAATCGCCCTGGACTACAGTTACGCCCGGCAGTCGCTTGCGGCCACCGTGGCGAAGGCCTGGTACCTCGCCTGTGAGACTCGCCAGCTGCTGTCGCTTGCCGAGCAATCGGTAAAGGTCTACAGCGAGCTGCTCGCACTGGTGAAGGTCCGGCGCGCGGCCGGCAAGGACACGGATCTCGACATCGCCGACACGAGCGCCAAGCTCGACATGGCGCGGGCGGGGGTGGAATCGTCGAGCGCCGCCTACGGTGAGGCACGCCGGGCGCTGGAGGTCCTGCTCGGCCGCTACCCCGCCACGGAGCTAAAGGCCGCTGTGGCGCTGCCTGCCTTGCCGCCGCCGGTCGCTGCAGGGGTGCCCGCGTCTCTGCTCGAGCGCCGGCCGGACGTCGTGGCCGCCCGGCAGCAGGTCCTCGCGGCGTTCCGGCAGGAGGAGGCGGCGCGGCTCGCCCTTTTGCCCGATTTCTCGCTCTCACTCGTTGGCGGGCGCCTCGGCGACCCAATCCTCTCCCTGCTGCGACTCAACCCCTGGCTCGTCTCGGCGGCGATCGGGATGTCCATCCCGATCTACGAGGGCGGTGCGCTTGGCGAAGATCCAGTACCAGGCCGGCAGTCGGGACTTGCTGTGGGTGGCGAATCTCCAGGCAGATCAGATCGCGCTCCAAACCGCGGTCATCAATACCAGAAGCCTGCAGCGGTCGAACCGCATCAATCTGCACCTCGCCCTTGGCGGCAGCTTTGACGCGTCGCCGGCGGACCGGGTTGCGGCCCTGTAGGTGGCGCGAAGGGAAAAGGCGTGGTGCGCGACGGCAGCTGCCGTCGTGCTGATGACGGACATGACGGGGAGCGCACTCTCCTCCCGCAGTTGTTACCCAGGGACGATTTGGCGTTACTTGCATTGGGGACAGAGCGAACGGCCGGACCACGTCCATAACGCCCCCAGCCGATAAGCACATCCAATATCCAGCCCGCGCTCGGCGCGGGTGTCATCCTTGGGGGCGCAGGCGGAATCATGGTCAAAGGATCTAATCTGGACGTCCCCAGACGCAAGCTGCGCTATGTCTTCAGGATGGCCTTGGCGATGGCCGCCGGCGCCTTCCTCTTCCTGATAATAGAGAAAGTGTGGGTGCTGGAGTTCTAGCGAGGCGACGACCCATGCTGCTACTGACTCAGGCCGGCACCCCGGTGCTCATCCGCCAGCTTCGTGTAGTTCCCCCCAACGTACTCCAGGTACTCCAACTCCCGGTCCTTGAGGGGGCGGACACGTTGGACCGGGGTCCCGACCCATAAGTAGCCGCCCTCCAGCACCCTGCCGGGCGGCACCAGGGAGCCGGCACCTACCATGGCTCGGGGCTCGAGTACCGCTCGGTCCAGTATCCGGGAGCCGATGCCTATCAGACACAGCTCACGAATCTCGCAGCCGTGCAGAACCACCTGATGACCGACGGTGACCCGGTCGTGGATGACGAGCGGTGCACCCCCCGGCATGAAGCGGCTGTCGTGAGATACGTGCAGGACGGATCCGTCCTGAATGTTCGTTGCTGCGCCGATCTCGATGCGGTGAATGTCTCCGCGGATTACACACAGCGGCCAAACCGAGGAACGGGCACCGATGGTTACGTCGCCTATGACGACAGCGGTATCGTCGACCCAGGCGGTTTCGGCGACTTTTGGTTTCTTACCACGAAAGGCACGTATGTTTGACATCTTTTTCTCCTCGGATGGCGGTGCTGGTAGCCCAGGAGCCTGTCTGACCGGCATCCGCGGTTCCGCAGTAGAACAGTCGTAAGTCTGACAGGCTCCTTGAGTAATGCTATCACCGAATGCTTGTTTAACTGGAAGTGGGGCACCGCCGCCTCGAGGTGGAAACCAAAGTATGTGATTTGACAGAAATCGCCTTATATTGTCAGTTCGGCGCGCTTCCCCAAGTCTGAACTCCAGGTGTCTAACGCAATGAGATCTCTCGTCCTCACCCTGCTGCTTGTACTTCTCTCCGGTCCCGTGTTGTCCGCAAATAACCGGCCCTTTGTTGACGAGGCGGAAGCCCCGACGCCCAGCAGCATCAACGACGAGGATGCCGCTTGGAAGGAGGGGGCCACGACACTGCCGCCTTGGCCGAAGGACGGCGATTTGGTGGAGTTCCAGGTGGACGATCCATCCTCCCGGTTTCGTCAGTACATCGACGGCAAGAACGTCAGCATAGGGTCCGACGAGGCGGTGCGCTATACGCTGGTGGTCGAGGCCCCCAGCGGGGTTCGGAACGTCTCCTTCGAGGGCTTGCGCTGCTCGCCGGCGGGCGCGTACAAGATCTACGCATACGGCAACAACGGCCGCTTCGAGAAGACCGAGGGCGAGTGGCAGAAAATTCACGGACGCAGTCACGACACCATCCACCGCGATCTGCACAAGCTGATACTTTGCATTCCGCGCGCGTTCGAGCCGCGGTCTAAGAAGGACATTATCCGCGCCATGCGCGCGCGAGTCCCGGTCGAGACCAACACCGGATTCATTGGCGAGTGATCGGAGATTTTGCTGTAAATGGACAATCCCTTGCTCGAAACGGACGGGCTTCCGTCCTTCTCCCGTATTGCCCCGGAACAGGTCGAGCCAGCGGTAGATCAGCTGCTGGCCGCATGCCGGGCGCGGATCGAACAGCTCACGAGCCGCACGGACGTCCCCACCTGGGACAGCTTCGTCGAGCCCCTCGAGGAGATCGACGACCGGCTCAGCCGCGCCTGGTCCCCCGTGGGCCATCTCAACTCCGTTATGAATAGCGATGAGCTGCGCGTCGCCTACAATGCCTGCTTGCCTAAGCTCAGCGAGTACGGTACGGAAGTCGGGCAGAACCAGGCCCTGTTCGAGGGCTATCGTGCCGTCGCCAACCAGGAGCACCTGGACGCCGCGCAGCGCAAGCTGCTGGAGAACGCGCTACGCGACTTCCACCTCTCGGGTGTCGACCTGCCGAACGACAAGAAGGAACGGTACAAGGAAATCAGCCTGGAGCTTTCCCGGCTCACCAGTAAGTACCAGGAGAACCTGCTCGACGCCACCAATGCCTGGAGCAAGATCATCACCGAGGAATCCGCCTTGGCCGGACTCCCGGCCACGGCCATGGACCTCGCACGGCAGACGGCCCGGGAGCGGGATCGGGACGGATGGGTCCTGACGCTTGATTTTCCTTCCTATCTGCCGGTCATGACCTACGCGGACGACCGAAAGCTGCGCTACGAAGTCTACCAAGCCTTCTGTACCCGCGCTTCGGATCAGGGACCTAACGCGGGCGAGTGGGACAATTCGGACATCATGGACCGCATCTTGGAGCTGCGCCACGATCTGGCTGGAATGCTCGGCTTCGAGAGTTACGCCGACCGATCCTTGGCCACCAAGATGGCCCGCTCCAGCGACGAGGTCATGGGTTTCCTGAACGATCTTGCGGACCGCTCGGTGGCTCGGGCGCGCCTTGAGCTAGAGGAGCTGGCGCAATACGCCAGGGAGCGGCACGGCTTCGAAGGTCTCGAGCCCTGGGACATCGCCTACTTCTCCGAGAAACTGCGCGAGCACCGACACAGGATCACCCAGGAGGAGCTGCGGCCTTACTTCCCGGTGCCCCGCGTGTTGAAGGGCATGTTCGCCGTGGTGGAGCGCCTGTTCGACATCCGGATACAGGAGACCGAGGGCGTGGAGACTTGGCACCCGGACGTGCGCTTCTTCGAGATCCGGGACGAGGCAGACGAGCTGCGGGGTCAGTTCTATCTCGACCCCTTTGCCCGTCAGAGGAAGCGCGGTGGTGCCTGGATGGACGTGTGCACCAACCGCTTTCACACCAACCGTTGCGACCAGATCCCGGTTGCCTACCTGGTGTGTAATTTTTCACCACCCGTGGGGGTAAAGCCCTCCCTGCTCACCCACGAAGAGGTCCAGACGCTGTTTCACGAGTTCGGCCATGGCCTGCATCACCTGCTGACCAAGGTCGATTATCCGGCGGTGGCGGGCATCAACGGCGTGCCCTGGGATGCGGTGGAGCTGCCCAGCCAGTTCCTGGAGAACTGGTGTTGGGAGCGCGAGCCCCTGGACCTGATCTCGGGGCACGTGGATACGGGCGAGCCCATTCCTTCGGAGCTGTACGAACGCATGCTCGCAGCGAAGAATTTTCAGTCCGCTATGCAAATGGTGCGGCAGCTGGAATTCGCCATCTTCGACTTTCGTCTCCACCGCGAGTACGACCCTGAGGCTGGAGGGCGCATCTACGACATACTCGATGAGGTGCGTGACCAGGTGGCGGTGATCAAGCCGCCGGCATTCAACCGCTTCGCCCACGGCTTCTCCCACATCTTCGCCGGCGGCTATGCGGCCGGTTACTACAGCTACAAATGGGCGGAGGTGCTTTCCGCGGACGCCTTCTCCCTGTTCGAGGAACGGGGTGTGCTGGACGGTGACACCGGACGCGCCTTTCGCGAGAACATCCTGGAGCGCGGCGGGTCCGCGGAGGCCATGGACCTGTACCTGGGTTTCCGCGGGCGCGAGCCCACCATCGATGCCTTGCTGCGGCATTCGGGCATCGCGGCTTGAGGCGGCGTGCCTTGTTCGAACAGGATTTGCACGCAAGCTGCTTCCGGTGATCGAGCTACATGCTCCAATACCGCGTTGGCTTGGTCGACGGTGACGCCTCGAAACCAATCGACGAATTCAGCAATCTTCGCGCCGTCTTCCAGATTTTGGAACAGACACGCGAGAGCCGTGGAGCACATGACGGACGAGGGTGGTTCGCGCCGCGACAGCGCTGCTGCCAAGCCAGAATTTCCGGAGAGGCCCAACTACCGGCCCTTCTCCTCCATGTTCTATGAGTGCGGCAAGAAATTGCGGTGCTTCTGCGTTTGGGTTGATAGCAATGATTACGAATGGACGATTCGATCGTTGGTTGGTTACGACGTTGGTCCCGATCCTTATGTGCTGGACGGCTGTCGCAGCCGCCGATCCGCCAGCCGACTGGACCTTTCACCCTTTCGATCAGGCCTGGAAGCTTGCCAAGCAGGAGCAACGGCACCTGTTCCTGTACTTCGGGCGCCACGGTTGCCCGTCCTGCGACAAGACCAACCGAGAGGCCTTCTCCGATGCGCGGGTGATCGAGAAATATAACGCCAACTATGTGCTGGCGTATGTGGACGCGGAGGGCGGCAAGCGCTTGCGCTTTCCGAGCGGTGAACGCATCACGGAGATGGAGCTGGGTGTGAAGCTCAAAGTGTACGGCACACCCTTCTTTTACTTCATGGAACCGAGTGGCTCGCCGGTATTTCGTGCCCCGGGTTACCAAAGTGCAGAGGACCTTTTGTTGTTCGATGCCTACGTCAATGGCGGTCACTACAAGCAGCAAACATTCGCAGAGTTCAAGGCGGACCGATCATGATGCGTTTTCTACTGCAAATTGCCCTGTACCTGCCCGGTATCGCGCTGGCATCACCCTGGACCTTGGGCGATCCGATCACGGTGGCTGGTGATGCAGGTACGCCGCATTATCACCACCTCGACGGTGCCGGAAGGCAGCACGTCGCGGCGTCCGACGCGGAAGTGGCAATCGTTTGGGAAGACGACCGCAGCGGTGCACCGCAGGTCTA
The DNA here is from genome assembly GCA_942492625.1 of uncultured Gammaproteobacteria bacterium. Classification (GTDB taxonomy): domain Bacteria; phylum Pseudomonadota; class Gammaproteobacteria; order Chromatiales; family Chromatiaceae; genus Thiosymbion. The sequence goes on from CALOFM010000042.1 coordinate 141,346, forward strand.
TATCGCGGTTAAACCGCACTCGGCCGAGTCCTTCTCCGACGGCAGGCAGCTGAGTGACGGTGAAGACGCCTACGAGCCGACGATTGTCGTGATCGGCAACGGTCAATGGCTGGCCGCTTGGGAGCAGGACGGCGCCGTCACCGCCCGGGTGATCGATACCGACGGTTTGGGGCCCGTAACAGTTTTGGCCGGTGAGGGCAGCCGTCAGGTGACCTTGGCGAGCGATCGCTCGGGACGCATCGCCGCGCTCTGGGCCCGTGAGCAATACGGGGGTCAGCTCATTGAGGCGGCTGAATTGCGGCTTGAGAAGCGCGCTGTGGCCTTGGCAGCACCGGCGGTGGAAGTCTCTCCCGTCACCGATCTTCCCTTTCAAGGCTATCCGGCCGCGGCCTGGGGTCCCGATGGTCGTTTGCTGGTCGCTTGGGAAGACCGGCGCGCAGGGCACACCCGTCTGTTCCACACTCGGCGCGAGTCCGGGAAGGTCTATGCCCAGGCGCGTCAGCTGAACAAGCACTTCGCGCCGACCGGGAGCGAGCGGGAGGCAGTCGGGCTGGGTAGCGGTGTGATGCGGGTGTCGCTAGCCGTCGACCACGCCGACACTGTCCGGGCCGTCTGGCTGGATAAGCGCAATCCGAATTCCGGTTACGCGGTCTGGGGTGCGGCCAGCGATGACGGCGGCCGCACCTTCGGCCCCAACCAGATCGTGCAAGACGAGCTCGGTGACGCGGTAACGCAGTGGCACGCTTCGATAGCAGGAGGGAAGACCGGCTTCGTTGCTGCCTGGGACGATACACGCGAGGGCTGGGGCGATACGGCCGAGCCGGGCGATGTTCTGGTGTCGTGGAATACGGATGGCGACTGGAGCCCCGACCTGGTGGTTCCCGGGGCTTCCGGTGAGGGTTACCAGGGCAGTCCGGCGATGGCGGTTGACCCACAGGGCGACCTCCATCTGATCTGGATCGAACGCGACGATCTGTTATCGCCGACCAGGTTGCGCTACATGCGAGGCGCGTTGGGAAAGCCTTAGCGTAGCCGCCTCACCAAACAGGTGAGGCTCGAAAGCATCACTGTCTCAGGTAGGATAAAACGGTTGGTTGTGGTACGAAGCGGCCAACTGCCGATTCTAGGTTTAGTCCAGTAAGACAATGAAATACCGAGACCTTCGCGATTTTATCGGGCAACTCGAGCAGCGCGGCGAGCTCAAGCGTATCCGCGTCGAGGTCGATCCCTACCTGGAGATCACCGAGATCTGCGACCGGACCCTGCGCGCCGGCGGCCCGGCCCTTCTGTTCGAGAATCCCAAGGGCTCGGATATCCCCTTGCTCGGCAATCTCTTCGGCACGCCAAAGCGGGTCGCGCTGGGCATGGGCGAGGAGTCCGTCGACGCCCTGCGCGAGGTCGGAAGACTGCTCGCCTTCCTCAAGGAGCCCGATCCGCCCAAGGGGATGAAGGACGCCTGGCAGAAGCTTCCGGTGTTCAAGAAGGTGTTGGACATGGCCCCCAAGGAGCAGCGCGGTTCGCCCTGCCAGGAGGTCGTGCTCGAAGGGGACGATGTAGACCTGGCCAGGCTGCCCATCCAGACCTGCTGGCCGGGGGATGCGGGTCGTCTCATCACCTGGGGCCTGGTGGTCACCCGCGGGCCGGACAAGCCGCGTCAGAATCTGGGGATCTACCGCATGCAGGTGCTCGGCCGCAACCGGGTCATCATGCGCTGGCTGGCCCACCGGGGAGGCGCCCTGGATTTCCGCGAGTGGCAGCAAAAACACCCGGGCGATTCCTTTCCAGTGTCGGTCGCCCTCGGGGCCGATCCGGCGACCATCCTGGCGGCGGTCACACCGGTTCCCGACGCCCTATCCGAGTATGCCTTCGCCGGCCTGCTGCGCGGCAGCCGCACCGAGGTCGCCCGCTCAATCGGAAACGATCTGCAGATCCCGGCGAGTGCGGAGCTGGTACTGGAAGGCGTCATTCACCCTGACGACGTGGCCGCGGAAGGCCCATTCGGCGACCATACCGGCTACTACAACGAGGTGGACAGCTTCCCCGTCTTCACCATCGAACGCATCACTCGGCGCCGCAACCCCATCTACCACAGCACCTACACCGGCAGGCCGCCCGACGAGCCGGCTATCCTGGGCGTGGCCCTGAACGAGGTCTTCGTCCCCATCCTGCAGAAGCAGTTCCCGGAGATCGTCGACTTCTACCTGCCGCCGGAGGGTTGCTCGTACCGCCTGGCGGTGGTGAGCATGAAGAAGCAGTATCCGGGTCACGCCAAGCGGGTGATGATGGGGGTCTGGTCCTTCCTGCGCCAGTTCATGTACACCAAGTTCGTCATCGTGGTGGACGAGGACGTGAATACGCGGGACTGGAAAGACGTGATCTGGGCCATGACCACGCGCATGGACCCGGTGCGGGACACCGTGATGGTGGAGAGCACCCCAATCGACTACCTGGATTTTGCCTCACCCGTTTCCGGACTGGGCTCGAAGATCGGCTTTGACGCCACCAACAAGTGGAAGGGTGAGACGCAACGGGAGTGGGGGCGGCCCATCCGTATGGACGAGCAAATCAAGCAGCGGGTGGATCGGCTTTGGGACCAGCTCGGGATCGATTGAGAGCGGACCCGGATACTGATACATGAGTTTGCGCGAGCGGCCACGCGACAACACGCGCGCCAACACACGAAGCTCACCAGGCAATTGCTTGGCGTCTTGGCGCGAGATCTTTCCGGGTGTGCGGAGAAGACGAAGGCGTGCGACCCCGGAGGGGACCGCACGCCCAATCGCGCTTGCTCAGCGGTAGCCGCCGCCTCCACCGCCTCCACCACCGCGCCGGGGCCGATCCGCCCTTGGGCGGGCCTCGTTAACCGTTAGGTTGCGGCCCTTCAGGGGCTGGTCGTTCAGTGCCTTGATGGCTTGATCGGCGTCGGCGTTGTCGGGCATGTCGACGAAGCCGAATCCCTTGGACTGGCCCGAGAACCTGTCCTTGACCACCTCTGCGCTTGCCAGCTCTCCGAACTCGGAGAATGTGTCCCTAAGGTCATCGTCGGTGACGCTGTAGGGAAGATTTCCTACGTAGATCCTCATCGCTCTCTCTCGTGCAAGGCGTGCATTGATCGACCGGGCACCGTCACCTGACCAATGCACAGCTCAGGCGACAGCGAACGGCAAACGGTGCCGTATTCCGCGAACCCGCCCGGGACTGCGGCGGTCGTCCAGCGTTTGACGGGCCATGTGTCAGAACCCTTTGGGAAAGAGGTTTTCCGCCAAGGAGGCCGGACTGCCGGAAACGAACGAACGGGGATCACCGGTTGGTGTGTCAAGGGGTGTGCCACCGACAAGCGTCGAGCGAGAGCGGATGGACTGAGCGATCAGGTCCCGCGGGCAAACCCCGGAAGCGGATCCGGAGCGGGGATGGCGGAGAGTTCTTTCCGTGACTGGTTCTGGACCTTGGCGATCGTCTGGGCTGGAACCTGAAGCAAACGGTAGTTTATATGTGTGCCCCCGTCAACAGGGATTCTACCGAGTATTGGTCAGGCTTCGGGACCTTTCGACGCGCGAAATCCGGCCTTCTCCACCGCCTGAACGAGGGCGCTCACGTCCAGGCGGTCACCGCGCACCTGTACCAAGCCGGAGGACAAGTCCGGGGTCGCCTCGGCAACGCTGTTGAAGCCTTCCAGGGTCTTCTTCACGCTGGCCACGCAGTGCTGGCAGGACATGCCTTCCACTTTGAGCATCAGGCCAGCGTCCGTCGCTGTCCTGGCACGTCGAACCTGGCTCCGGGCCTTCAGGCGAAGCAGCATCAGATAGGCGATAAGGCCGCTCAGAAGCAAGGCCGAGCCGGTCCCTATCCAATCCACGCCATGCTCATGGGGTTGCGCTGCGGGGTCCAGTCCCTGCAGCAGGGAATCGAAACCCAGGCCGAGCAGGATGCTCATGAGGATCACGGTCCCGAGATAGATCGCCAGGACGCGCGCGCCGAGCGCGCGGTAAACGGCACCCAAGGTGGCCACGTTGGTGGCGGGTCCGGCCATGAGGAAGACCAGCGCCGTACCGGCGGGCATACCTGCAGCAATGAGGGACGCGGCGATGGGCACCGATCCTGTTGTGCAGACGTACAGCGGGATGGAGATGGCCAGCACCAGCAGCATTCCGCCGATACCTCCGGCCCAGGTCTGTCCGGCCAGTAAGTCGGGGGGGATGAAGCTGGTGATCAGGGCCGCTGCAAGCACGCCAGCGACGATCCAGAGGTCGATGGCTGCGAGTAGGTCGAACAACCCATAGCGCAGAACGCCCCGCATGCCCCCTGTTCCGCTGTCCTCATCCGAGCCGCCGGACTCGTCTCGCAGCCCCTCGTCAGGTTCGGTGAATCTGTTCACCAAAGCGCCGCCGATCAGTCCCGTGACGAAGGCGGCCGCCAGCTTGAACAGGGCGAAGGGCCAGCCGAGAAAGGAGGCACTGACCAAAAGGGAATCCACTCCCGTCTGGGGCGTGCTGATCATAAAGGCGGTGGTGGCGCCCTTGGAAGCCCCTTCGTTGCGCAGGCCCAGTGCCGTAGGTATAACCCCGCAGGAGCACAGTGGCAGCGGCACGCCGATCAGCGACGCACGGGCGGCGCTGCGCATGTCGGGGCGGTTGAGCCCCCGGTGCACGAATCCCTTCGGAAGATAAACGTGCATGAGCCCAGCGATGAACAGCCCGAGCAGCAGTGACGGCGACAGGTCCAGCATGACCTGCAAGACCTCGCTCAGGTAGGTCTCAAGCATGTTTGCGTTGCCGCCGGTTGTGCGAAAGGCAGAGGCGTCCGCGGGCAGAAGATCGGCGCCTGAGCAGGTCCATCAGGGAGCGGCAGCCGGCACTCCTACCGAAGGAGCCGTGGTCAGTCGATGTGGCCCTTGCGGTGCTGGTCATACAGATAACCGCCGACGGCGCCGGCGCCGGCTCCGATCAGGGCTCCGCTGCCGGCACTCCCGCTGAGCGAGCCGATCAGCGCGCCGCCGGCGGCACCCATCAGGGCACCGCTGCCGGCGCGGGAGCCGGTGGTACTGCCGCAGGCGGAAACGGTCAGGGAAATAATGATAACGAGGGTGGCGAATAGAATTTTCATTCAGTTTACTCCGGAGTGCTCTTTTTCAGGGGGGCTGTGCCGCAGCGGACGGGACCAGCCGCATCCCCGTGCGGGATGAGCTGGCTGGCTCGCCGCTTAGACGAGTGCTCTGACGGCTCCAGCGCCGGCACAGTTTTTGTCCGGGCGCTAACCGTCAGGTCGGGGCCGTCTTAACGGTAACGGTACCGTTCGTCCCGTTCGCGGTCCTTCTTCTTTTGCTCTTGGTCGTAGATGTAACCGCCCAGGGCGCCGGCGCCGGCGCCGATGAGGGCGCCCTTTCCGGCATTTGCGCTGGTGGAGCCGACCAGGGCGCCGACCGCTGCACCGCCGGCGGCACCGCTGGCGGTGCGCGATGTAGTTGTGGTTCCACAGCCCGCGATTGTTACCGCGGCGATGAGGAAGACTGGGATGCTGATCGATTTCATGGAATGTCTCCTGATCATGATTGCGAACGACTAAAAAGTTCCCACACTAACTTCGACCGCGCTTGGTCCGAAAAAATCGTCATTTGCAGGGGTACTTGTCCTCCAGCGACCGCACCAAGCCGATAACAGGCAGCTCGCCCATCCGCGTTTTGTTGCCGGCATTTTTGCTCGCCCAGGCCACGAAGGCATTCTTTCCGTCTTGGATCGTTGCGTTCTTGGGGTAACAGATCAGCCGCGGCAGGCGCTTTTTGTCGGAGACCGCATCGTGGTACTGAACTGCCCCCTCAATGAACGCGCGGCAGGCCTGGTTCGCCAGCGCGTACTCCGGCGCGTCCGCGGGGACGGCGCAGACGTCATGTAAGTCCTCGGTCGTATCGAAACGCAGGTCGTCGTCTTCAACGGCTTTTGCCTGCTGGCCCAAGGCACCCAATAGGGCGGCCGCTCCCAGCGCGCCAACGAGAGAAACCATTTTCTTCATCTGAGCTTGTTCTCCTGAATGTATCAGTTGGATTCCAAAGCAGAACTGTGCCCTGCTTGGGGGTGTCGCGCAACCTTTTAGTCCTGCTGCGAATGGTCGAGGCAATCGCGAAGTCCCGCTGCCAGGTTCGGGAACCGCAGCTCGATGCCCAGCTCCTCGAGTAGCCTGCGGTTGCTCAGCCGTCTGGATTCGAGCATGTAGGACATCATTCCCGGTGAGAGCTGGCTTTCGGCTTCTTCCAAAGAGATGACCGGCGGGCGTCGCAACCCTGCCCCGTCGGCGATCTGGAAGAAGTAGTCGGTCATGGTGCTCGGGCTGCCGTCGCAGACGTTATAAACCGCACCGCCGGGACCCCGGTCCATCGCGGCGATGCAGACCCGGACCAGGTCTTTCGCATGGATGCGGTTAGAGAAGGGGGACTCTTTTTCCCGCACCAGCGGCAGAGCGCGGCGGATGCGCTCCAGGGGCAGGCGTCCCGAGCCATAGATGCCTGCCACACGCAGTATGACGAGCTCGCTCCCGGATCTGATGCTCCAGCCGCGCAGGGTCTGCTCCGCGTCCCAGCGCCGCCGCGCCCGGTCGACGCTGGGGCAGGGCGGGCGTGTCTCGTCCACCCAGGCGCCTTCGCAGTCCCCGTAGACGCCGGTGGTGCTCATGTAGACCAGGCGTTTTGGATGTCCAGTGCGGGCGAAGGCCGACACCAGTCGACGCGTGCCCGGGTCCTCCACGCCTTGGCTGTGCGGCGGGGCGAAGTGGAAGATCCGCTCGCCCGCCAGCGCGAGCCCGTCCAACGCCGCTGTTGACAGGTCGAACGCCAAGGCGGGGATTCCGTCCCCGGTCAGCGCCGCCGCGCTTTCAGTGCTACGCACGACGCCGAGAACAGTCTCGCCCCGGTCCAGATAATGGCGAGCGACGCGCCGTCCGATGTGGCCGCAACCCAGTATCAACATGCCTGAGCCGAGTTTTTCGCCGTGTAGTAACTCGGTAACGAGTCAAGGTCCGTAACCGCCTTTGCGTCCATAATGGGTTGTCGCGATCGCCTAAAGCGCCATATTGAAACATAGCTTCCGGCTTACAAAAACCCATCCTCCCCACTATTTTCAATCCCAAGGAGAGTCATGAGCTTTAACGTACGTACCGAGCCCGGCGGCCATAGCTTCGTGGTCGATATCGGAGAGAATCTGCTCGCGGCGGCCCTCCACCAAGGAGTCGGTCTGCCCTACGGTTGCCGCAACGGTCAGTGCGGCTCCTGTTCTGCGAAGCTGCTGGAAGGCGAGGTCGACTACCCCGACGGGATGCCGGCGCCCCTCCTGGGTCAGCCCGCCGGGACCTGCCTGACCTGCCAGGCCGTCCCCCGGAGCGACCTGGTCCTCAAGATCGCGGAGGTGAAGACCGCCGCCGAGGTGGAGGTCCGCACCCTGCCCTGCCGGGTCGTCGCCAAGGAGCAGCTCAACCACGACGTGGTCCGGCTCCATCTCAAGATTCCGGACAATCAGCGGCTCCAGTTCTTCGCCGGCCAGTACCTGGACTTCCTGCTGAGCGACGGGCGCAAGCGTGCCTTCTCCATCGCCAACGCGCCCCATGACGACGAGCTCATCGAGCTGCACGTGCGCCACGTGCCAGGGGGCGAGTTCACGGACTATGTCTTCGACAGCATGAAGGAGAAGACCATCCTGCGCATCCAGGCGCCGCTGGGGACCTTTATCCTGCGCGAGGACTCGGAACGCCCCGTGATCCTCATGGGTGGGGGAACCGGCTTCGCCCCGATCAAGGGAATGATCGAGCACGCCTTCCATGTTGGCATCGTGCGCCCCATGCACCTCTACTGGGGCGTGCGTGCGCGGCGCGATCTCTATCTGCCCGATCTGCCCGAGCAATGGGCGCGGGAGCACCCCAACTTGACCTACAGGCCCGTCCTTTCCGAACCTGATGCGGATTGGAAGGGCCGAACCGGCCTCGTCCATGAGGTGGTCGTCGCCGATCATCCGGACATGAGCGGCTTCGACGTCTACATGAGCGGCCCGCCGGTGATGGTGGACGCCGGACGCCAGGCCTTCGAGGCCCGCGGCCTGACCATGGAGCACATGTTTTCAGACGCCTTCGAGTACGCCAAAGACAGCAAGAAGAAGGACGCAGCCAGCAGCTAACAGCTTTTTCTCTCGTCAGCCATACAGCATCCTGGCGATGACGGCGAAGCCCGCGCCCGAGGCGAGGAGCAGGAAGAGTGCCGTTCCTCCGAATGCCCGCAGACGCAGGCGACCGAGCAGGGAGTCGGTGTCGAGGGTCGCGATGACGAAGGGGCGGCGTGGGTCATGCGTTCCCTTCACGCGAGACAGGGGCGGCTCGGCTTGGAGGCGCGATTCGGATTGCTCGGCCAGACTCCGGGCCTTGGTTCGGGCGCGCTCCCACTCGCCGAGGCTGATCTCGCCGTCCTTGTCCTTGTCGAATCCGGCCATGCGCTCCGGGTCGCGCTTCCATGAGGAAAGCAGGCTCCTGGTCAGGCGCTCCTTTTCCCGCGGGCCGCGGCGAGGCGTCTCGAAGCGGCCCAGGAGGTAGATGGGTTCCTGCGCGGCGATGCGCTCCTCGGTAAAACGGAAGCGTCCGCCGACGCTGAGCCAACGGTGGATCGGGGGTCTGGGTGGGCGCCGACCGGAGCCATACCAGACGTCCTTGGCCCGGCAGTGGAGCTCCGCAAAGGAGGGCTCCACCAGGCAGCGGCCCGTTCCGTCGTCCAGCAGGAAGGGCTTGTCCGCTTCGCCGCTCTCGACCGTTACCCAGTGGTTGTTCTTGCCGCTGCGCCGCCGCTCCTCCACCTTGAACCGATACCAGGCACAGGGCAATCCCGTGAGCTTTGCAGTCGCCGAACTCTGGTAGGGGAGGGCCTGCCCGGTGAGCTCGACGTACCCCTGGGGGGCCGAGCGGATCTTGGCGGTCGGTGTATCGGTCACCAGGCGCAGGCGCCAGAACCCGTCGAGGCCGGTGCGCAGCGCGAAAGCTGCGAGGGTGGCGAGAACGCCGCTGGTAATCCAGAAAGCAATGGGGTCGGAGAAAACCGCGAGCTGCCGCAGGGTCTCGATCATCCCCTGATCAACCGAACAACTCAGCCGAACAGCTTCGCGACATCGACGTCTTCCCTCGCCTCGGCGAACTCCAGCAGGTCGCAGGCGTTGAAGCCCATGATCCGGGCAACGATCAGGTCGGGGAGCTGCTCGATGCGCACGTTGTTCAGATTTACGCTGTCGTTGTAAAGCTCACGCCGGTCCGCGATGGTCTCTTCGAGCTGGGAGATGCGCTGGGTGAGGTGCCGGAAGCTCTCGTTGGCCTTGAGCTCCGGGTAATTCTCCGCCAGCGCGAAGAGCTGCCCGAGCCCGGCTCGCAGCTCGGTCTCGGCCCGGCCCAACCCCTTCAGGTCACCTCGGTCGCTGGCTTGGAAGACGGCCCCGCGGGCCCGAATCACCCGCTCCAGTGTCTCCTGCTCGTAGCCCATGTATTGCTTGCACACGTCGACCAGCTTAGGCAGTTCCTCGTGGCGCTGCTTGAGGGAGATGTCGATGTTGGACCAGCTCTTGGCCACGTTGTGCTTCAGTCGCACCAGATTGTTATAAATCAGCACCGCATAAAAGGCGACGACCAGTACGGCCGCGATGAGGATGATGGTGGTCAGGTCCATGTGGGCTCCCGGGATGACCGAGCTTGTTTTCGAGGGTTCTTGTGCAGACCATTCTAAAGCCACGGCCCGTCACATGGTGCGTCGAAGCAGTGGCAGCAGATGATTAAGCGTCCGGCTATTGAGTACGTCTCCCGCCTCCAGCCAGCCGCGTCGGGCCTGGTCGACGCCATGCCTCAGGTTGGCGAAGGCCAGTGTGCTGTGGGCGTCCGAGTCGACGCTGACCAGCACGCCTTCCTCCCTCGCAACCTGGCAGCAAGTGTCGAGCAGGTCGAGGCGCTGAGGATTGCAATTGAGCTCGAGAAAGCAGCCGCGGTCTCGGGCGTGGCGGATGATGCGCGTCATATCCAGGTCGTAGGGCTCGCGTGCCTCGATGAGCCGACCGGTGGGGTGGGCGAGGATGCTGAAGTGGGGGTGGTCCATGGCTTTGAGAACGCGCCTGGTCTGCTTGGCGCGGGTGAGGTTGTAGCGGCTGTGGATGGCGCCGATTACCAGATCGAGGCGCCCCAGCACCTTGTCGGGGAGGTCCAGCCCTCCGTCTTCGAGGATATCCACCTCGATGCCCTTGAGAATGCGGAACCCTTGAAGCCTCGCGTTCAGCCGATCGATCTCGTCCATCTGCTGCAACAGTTGCCGGCTGTCGAGGCCGTGGACCATGGTCAGGCGCTTGGAGTGGTCCGTGATCGCCAGGTACTCCAGCCCCTGGTCCTGCGCGGCGCAGGCCATCTCCTGCAGCGATCCATGGCCGTCGGTGGCAGTCGTGTGACAGTGCAGGTCACCGCGCAGGTCGCCACGCTCCAGCAGCCTGGGCAAGAGGCCGTTGCGCGCGGCCTCGATCTCGCCCCGGTCCTCCCGCAGCTCGGGCTCGATGTAGGGCAGGCCCAGGGCGCCGAACACCGACGTCTCGGTCTCCCCGGCTATCCGCGTGGCACCTGCGAAGACGCCCCGCTCGTTGACGTCCAGTCCCTGCCTGTGAGCCAGGGTACGGATCGCGGCCCGGTGCGGCTTGCTGCCGGTGGACCAATGCAGAGCGGCGCCCAAGGTCTCGGGCTCAACGACCCGCAGGTCTACCGGCAGGCCGCTCCTGAGGTCCGATGCGCAGCGGCGGGTGCTTCTGGATCGAACCGCTTGGACCTCGTCGTAGGCGGCGAAGCGCTTCACCACCGCCTTTGGGTCCTTTGCGGTGACCAGGATGTTCAGGTCGCCGACGCTGTCGCGGCGGCGTCGATAGCTGCCGGCGATCACCGCCTTAGTCAGGCCGTCGGTCTGCGTCAGCCAGGCCAGGAGGGGCTCGGCGTAGCGGATCGCGGTGGCACGCTTGAAGCGCCGCTTCCCCGAAAGATGGGCTTCGAGGACCGAGACGATGGCTTCTTCGATCTTCGGGCCGAAGCCAGGGAGAGCTTGCAGGCGCCCGCACTTGGCCGTCCGGTAGAGTTGCTCCGGGGTGTGGATGTCCAGGTCATAGTGCAGGGCGTGGACCCGCCTCGGGCCCAGCCCCCGCACCTTGAGGATCTCGGTCAGGTCAGGGGGGATTTGCTTCTCAAGCTTTCTCAGGGCGCTGCAGGAGCCGGTGTCAATGATCTCCTCGATCTTGCCCGCAAGGGCGGGCCCGATGCCGGGCAGCCGGGTCGGATCCGCGCCCTTCGCCAACATTTCGGTGAGCTCCATGGGCAGTAGCCGCACCTCCCGTGCCCCGTTGCGGTAGGCGCGAACGCGAAAGGGGTTTTCGCCACGAATCTCCAACAGGTCGGCAATCTGCTCGAAAACGCGGGCGATGTCCTCGTTGTGGGTGGTCACTGGTGGGAAAGCGTTCTTTGTTTTGATGATAGATGTCGGATGTTGCCTCCGCCTCGGGGATAATGTGATTTAAGTGCAAACCCCGTCAAGGTGACTGCCGGAGTTTTGCCCTGATGAGGGTCAAGTCGAATAAGCGTTGTCGCCGTCCATGGTCGGCGTTATTCTTCAACGCCCTTCGCGAAACCGGGATTTCCCTGGAGCTGCTCCAGTGACCGTCAGCGCAACCCGCATGCTGTGGCTCTTGGCCGCTGCTCTCTTTCTGGCGGTGTCCCTGGTCGCCTGGATCAGGGTCGGCCCGCTACTGCACCCGACGTTAGTTTCGCTCGCGCCCTTGAACACCGATTGTGACCTGCGGGCCGGACCTTGCGCGGTGACCTTCCCCGACGGCGCTCGGGTGACCTTCGGGATTTCGCCGCGTCATATCCCGGCAGTGAAGGAGCTTGGCCTCGTCGTGCGCGCGGAAGGTATCGACGCAGACCGGGCCGAGGTGGACTTCGCCGGCGCGGATATGAACATGGGGTTCAACCGGGTGTCCCTGGAGGGGCTCGAACCCGGCGAGTTCACCGGTACCGCCATGTTGCCGGTTTGTGTCCGCGCGCGCATGACCTGGGAGGCAAAGGTTTTGCTGCACACGGACGGCGGCCTGATTGCCGCGCCCTTCCGTTTCGATACCTATCTGCCGGGTACGGAGCCGCCTTCCGCGTCCAGGTGAATGCGGTTCTAACCTGCAGCTTGCAGCGGAAAGAGCAGGGGCACCATAAACAGGCTGACCACCATTACGATGAGCAGCAATGGAATGCCTGCCTTGACGAAATCGCCGAAACTGTAGCTGCCGGGTCCCCAGACGAGGGTGTTCACCGGCGAGGAGACCGGGGTGACGAAGGCGGCGGAGGCGGCGAGTATGATTGTCAGGGCGAACGGGTAGGGCGAGACCGCCATCTCGTGGGCCGCGCCGATGGCGATGGGCGCCATGAGAACCGCTGTAGCGGTGTTCGACACGAACAGGCCCAGGACCGCCGTGAGCACGAACAGCCCTGCCATCATACCGACGGGGCCCGCGTCGCCGAGCACGTACATCAGCCCGTTTACCACCTGAGCTATGCCTCCGGACTTCTCCAGCGCGGTGGCAAAGGGCAGCATGCCGGCGATCAACACCAGGCTCTCCCAGTTGACGGAGCGGTAAGCGCTCTTCATGGTAACGCAGCCGAACAGGCCCATGGCCAGTGCGGCCAGCAGCGCTGCGGCCAGGTTCGGGACCAGATCGAAGGTCATCAGGATGATCATTCCCAGCAGAGACAAGAGCGCGAACGGTGCCCGATCCCTCGCGGGGGCCGCTTCGCGTGCCTCGGCGGGAATGGTCAGCACCACGAAGTCGTTGGGGTCCGACATCAGCTTGTGGATCTGACGCCAACCACCCGAGACCAGAAGGATGTCGCCGCCGTCCAGCTTGGTGTCGGCGCAACCGCCCGTCAGTATCGCCCCCTTGCGTTTGATGGCCAGGACGTTCAGCCCGTGGCGCGTGCGGAATGCCGCTTTTCTCAGGTTCTGACCGACCAGCTCGGAGTCCGGCGGCAGCAGGATCTCTGCTACGCCGAAGGTCTGGACCAGGTCTTCCACGCGCCGCTTGGACAAGGGCAGAGGTTTCAGGCTTAGCTCCCGAACCATTCGGTTTACACCTTCAGCCTCGTCATCGAGGACCGTATAGATCGCATCTCCGGTGCGTATCTCGGTATCGGCCAGCGCGGGAGCCAGCGACTCGCCGAAATGATTACGGCGCTCGATGCCAATGACCGCCGCGCCGTAGCGGGTGCGTAGCTCCGCCCCCGCAACCGTCTGACCGGCGAGGGGCGAGCCGCTGGCAACCAGCAACCGATTCCCCCGTCCTGCCAAACCATAATCCTGCGAAAGCTCATAAATGCTTCGCTGGTGCCGCGCCGGCTCATCGGCGTGTTTGTCCTCCGGGAAAAGCCAACGGCGGCCGATCAGTAAATAGGCGATCAACAGGACCAGCACCAGCAATCCGATGGGGGTGAAATCGAAGAACCCGAATGTTTGAAGGCCCTCGCGGCGCAGCTCGTCGTTGACCACGAGATTGGGCGGCGTGGCGATCAGGGTCAGCATGCCGCTGACCAAAGCCGCGTACGCCATGGGCATCATCAGGCGCGATGGGCTGTTGTCGGTCTTTGCACAGATGCTGAGGATAACCGGAATGAAAATGGCCACCACGCCGGTGGAGCTCATGAAGGCACCCAGACCGGCCACGGAGACAATCAGCAGCACGAGCAAACGGATCTCGCTGTTCCCCGATACACGCATCAGCCAGTTGCCGACCGCTACCGCCACGCCGGTGCGCACCAGGCCTTCGCCCACCACGAACAGGACTGCGATCAGCAGGACGGTGGGGTTGCCGAACCCGGCGACCGCCTCCTGCAGGGTCAGAACGTCGCTGAGGATAAAGGCGGTGATGATGAGCAGGGCCACCACGTCCACCCGCAAGCGGTTGCTGGCGAACAGGACGATCGTAAGCCCGAGCAGCGCGAAAACGAACAGGGATTCGTTTGTCATGGAATAACCGTTTTGATGCTGAGGTGATGCGGCTGGTCGCCAAGCGCGACGGTGCGAATCATCGCATAACCCGACGTTCGGTTGTTTCCCGCGTTCCCCTGTTTGCCAGGGGCCAATCGTCCCCAAGGTCATTTTCGAATCGTCCGTCCTCGTTGACCACCGAACCGGACGCGCATTTCCGTCGGGAGGGGGGACCTTCAGATCAGGTCGAGTCGATGGCGCGACACAGGGCGGTGACGATGGCCTCGTCCGCGGCGCGTTCGGCCAGCTCCACACGGACGAAGCCGAGACTCTTGGCCGCTTGGGCCGCACGCTCGCTGACCACGACCAGGGGTGTGGCAAGCAACAGCGCCATCCCATCCCGGCCGACGAGGGTTATCAGATTGTCCAAGACCTCGCCGCTGGTGGCCGTGGTGAGCTGCACGTCTTTCTCCCAGCGTGCGAGTAGTGGTGCGGGGTCGGCTTCCGGCAGGGCGCGGCGATAGACCTCGGCGTAGGCGAGCTCGGCGCCTCGCTCGATCAGCGTATCCCCGAGCAGGGACCGGCCCCCTTCGCCGCGCACGATGAGCACCCGTTGGCCGCTCAGGTCCTTAAGCTCCGGGAGGGCGAGCAGGGATTCGCTGTCGAAGCGTCCCGCCGGGACCAAATCCGGGGCTCGGCCGGCGGCGGACATGGCGCGGGCTGTGGCTTGGCCGACGGCGGCCAGCCGACCCTCGAATGCCGGGTGGCCCTTCGGGATTAGCGGCTGCGCTTGCTCCACCGCGTTGGCGCTGACGAAGATGATCAAGCCCCAGGATTGCGTCAGCAGGTGCCGTGCGGGCACCGGACCTTCGAGGGGCAGGATGTCGACGGCCGGGAAGGAGATGGCGCGTCCGCCCGCGCGCTCGATTAGCTGGCACAGTCTCTGCGCCCGCGAAGCAGGGCGCGTGACCAGCACCCCTCTGCCGCTGAGGTTACAATGCGCCGGGACTGTCACGCCGTTCTTTGTGTCAAGAAACACAGGAATCTCGGGATTTCTTCGGCGCTCGCGGTCATTCACTCAGGTCGGAATTGGTGGCTCTCTATACTGCACGCGCGTCTGTCGGAAGCTCAGGCTACTGAGCAGCCCATGACCCGGGCAGAGCGTTCCTCCAAGTGTTGCGAAAGGCGCTCAGCCGTTAAACAAAGCGAAGTTCCGCTCGATTGTTGATCTCGAAAGAAATAGACGCCGCCTTGCCCGCTGATCGATTTCAAACGCAACAACCGTTTGGTTGAGCGCGCGGTAAAAAACTCTATCTCCGCACCAACGGACAGCGCTAGCTTCGGGTGCGAATCTGCATCAATTGCCGCCTTTACCGAAGCTTCCTCGGTCATTGAAGGGATTCGGTAGGTTATCTGAGCGCTATCCGCCCTTCTTTCTTCGGCGTCGCCGGAACGATCAATCGGAGTACCGTCGCCGGTGACCTCCCGTGTGTCTTTGAACGAGCACGAATCGTGCGAAGCTAGCCCCGGATGCAAAACCGCCACGCGGAGCCGTGCCGATTCGGCGCGGTCAGAATGTGCCTGATCATCAATGACAACAATTACTTTGCAGCGCCCGATGCGCAATGTCCCTGCACCGAGCTCATGGGGGCTTTCTATGCGCTGACCACCTAAAAACGTTCCGTTGGCGCTTCCCAGGTCCTCAACGCGGAGCCCGGACGCATCAAAAAAAAGTCTCGCGTGTTTCCTACTTGCGGCCCGATCGACCAAACGTATATCACACTGTGAATCTTGACCGATAAGATACTCGCCGTACTCGAAAATGAATTCTTCAACGGTTCCCAACTTGGAGTCAGCGATCATTGTACTCATCTCTCGATTGCCCTGCTTGTCTTAACCGTCAATAAGCAGTTCGCGGGCCAAAACTCGCGCAAGTCGCCGTTTGCGTCGAGAAATCGTGAACCGATTCACACGCAGACGCACGCGAAGACCGCTGATCACTCATTAAACGTTGGAAGCAGAGAACGGCAGTGGCTCTAAGCAGAGGACCGATTGTCGGGCGCGCATACGCGGTGTCGCCGCTGCCAGACGGCTAACACATCGTCCTGCGTTCCGATCAGCCTGAGGCGCTTCTCGCGTCCAGTGGTCGGGTTGATGATTGTCGCCGCTGCCAGACTGTCAACAACATCGTCCTGCGTTTCGATCAACCCGAGGCGCTTCTCGCGCCCAGTGCTCGGGTTGATGCGGGAGGGCCGACCTTCGACGGACATACGGAAGGTCTGCTTCTGATCGGACTCCCTCCAAAGCGGCCTTCGGTACACCACGGAAAAGATCTCGCAACGCTTCCGAACAGGGATGATTCTATATACGTAACCGGACTCTGAAGCCGAGGGAAGGTGACTGCCGGTTTCAGCCATTTTCGTATCCTCAGCGCATGCCGCCGAACGGCAGCTTTCTAGACCTCATGTTTTGTCCCCCACGTTTCTTCTTCTCGAGGCCGACGGAAGGATTCGCTGCCTGAGTTTGACATCGGCGTTGGCAACATCCCGACGGCTCTGCCCACCAGTGGGTGGACCTGGATGGAGACGGGCTGTACGGGATTCTGACCGAGCAGGCGGTGTCCGACCCCATCGGTATCGTCCGTCGCAGCACGCAGGGAGCGTGCGTGCACGAAATGTGGACTCCCTCACGAATCGTATGTTCTGATTGTGTCACCATTCCGCCGCACAAACTGCTCAGGCGAATGAACAGGAAGCGCAGGATCAGCTTGCCGCCATTTGTGACGTTGTATGGGATGAACAGAACGCATTCGATCTGCCTGTTCTCCTTGACGAGCCTCCGCATCTCAGCGGATTCCTCGATACAGGTCGGCGCGGTCGGCTTGCGGATGACTTAAACATCATAGAGAGGTAGGACATGTCCATGAAAAAAGTCTTGGTCGTTGATGATTCTCCCGTTGACCGGGCGAATATCGAGGCGATCGTGTCGGAAGCTGGATGCCTTGCTGTCACGGCATCTTGCGGCCAGGAAGCGGTGGCAAAGGCCCGGGCGGAAAAACCCGATCTCATTTTTCTCGACGTCATAATGCCGGACATGGACGGTTTCGCCACGTGCCGCATGTTGAGCAAGGACAAGGAGACAAGGCACATTCCGGTCGTGTTCACCACGAGCAAGAATCAAAAGGCCGACCGGCTTTGGGGGCAGATGCAAGGAGGCAAGGCCTATATCGCCAAGCCTTACACGTCGGACCAGATCGTCACCCAAATCCAGGCTTTCGCCTAGAGAATGGGCGGCCCCATACGTACACAGAGTTAGCGACATGAGCAAAAAAGCAATGGTAGCCGAGGGACGGCCCTGGCTTACCCCTACCGCCGCTCTGAACCGCGCGAGCCAGACCGTTCGCCTCGGCATGGGCGACCAACCGTCGTCGGTACATCAGTCGCTTCGCTACGGCTTTCGGGTCGGACCGTTACGACTGTTGGTCGAACCGGAAGTGTTGAGCGAGGTGCTCCGAGAGGTTCAAGTATATGCCTTGCCGGGTGCTCCGGGATGGTTTTCCGGCCTGTTGAATTTGCGTGGGAATCTCGTTCCCGTGTTCGATCTCCACTCCCTGTTCGGGTTCGCCGACGAGAAAGATGAGGCCCGAGACCTGTTGGCTTTGGACCGCGGGGCTGCGACGGTCTGCGTGTACGTCAATGATCTGCCGGAACGCGTGGCTACGGAGCAACAGGCAAGGACTTTGCCGCCGTTACCCGAGCGACTCAAGGACCACGTCGCCAGGGGCTTCAGCGGCAACGGCTCCGTATGGATGGAGCTTGGCCACGCCAGCTTTTTCAAATCCTTGGCTTCGGCGTGGGACGCCGGAAGCGGACGAGGGTAATCAACGACCTTAACGCCAATTATGGAATGTTACACAGATGTCTAAATACACAAGAGAAGCAAATCCCAATTCAAGCAACGCCGGGCCGCGCAAGGAAAAGAGAAAACCTGCCCTCTACGGTTTGTTCGCCTTGCTGGCAGCCCTGCATGCCCCGCTTGGTGCGTCTGTCGACACCAGCGGGGTGACCGACTCGAAGATCCGGGTCGGGGGAGTAATGGATCTCGAGGGCGATTCCAAGGGCCTCGGCCTGGGCATGAAGTTGGGTATCGAAGCCGCGTTACGTGGCGAAAAGGTACAGGGCCGTGGGATCGAGTTCATCGCCGTCAACGACTTTTACAATCCCCAACATACTGTTGAAAAAACCATCGAGCTTCTTGACGACGGTGTGTTCGTCATGCTTGGCAATGTTGGTACACCCACTGCCAAAGTCTCGTTACCAATCCTCGCCGATAGCAAGGTGCCGGCGGTTGGGTTCTTCACCGGCGCCGGTCTGCTTCGCCCCGGTGTCGGCGACATCATCAATTACCGCGCTTCCTACGTCCAGGAAACCGCGAGCACCATCGACGCCGCCCTCAAGGCCGGCGTGGCGCCGACCGAGATTTGTGCTTACGTGCAGAACGACGCCTACGGGATGGCCGGGGTCGAGGGCATTAAACGTGCGCTGGCAGCCCAACCGGAATCCGAAGGTATCGTCGCCTTGCTCGATCAGATCAAGGCAGTCGAGGGTCCGAACCCGTCCCGCAACAACATCGGGCCGGTCGGAGTCTATACCCGCAATACACTTACCTCCCGCGAAGGTTACGTCTCTTTGAAGAACTGGGAGAAGAAGGCCAACACCCAGTGTCGTCTTGTAGTTACGGTAGGTGCCTACAAGGCCATCGGAAACTTCATCGCCTACGCGCGCTATAAAGGGGAGGACTGGGTAACCACTGCCGTCTCTTTTACCGGCGCCGAGGCCTTGGGCGCATTGCTCAAGGAGCATGGAATCGCCGACGGCGTGCTCGTCTCGCAAGTCGTTCCCGAGCTCGACTCAAGCCTACCCATCGTCGAGCAGGCCCGCGAGGCCCTGGGCGACAAGCTGAGCTACGTCTCTCTGGAAGGCTATATCGTCGGCAAGATGCTCCTGCACGGAATGAATCAAGTCGAGGGTGACCTCACGCGGGAGGCGCTTGTTAAAGCGCTGCGTGGGAGACAGTTCGATGTTGGCGGTCTCAATCTCGACTTCACTACGGATAACCAAGGCTCTGACTTGGTCAATCTGATCGAGCTGAAAGGCGACGGCTACAAACCTGTGACCACGCAAGACGTAGCTCGGTTGTTTGCTCTTTAAGCTGTTTATCGGCTCATATCGGTTTTTCAATAAATGTAGGTTAATCTCATGTTTCGCAACATCAAAATCAATTTGCGCATTATCCTGCTAATCGTCATTCAGGCGGTAGTATTGGTTTCAATCGCTGTCTTTAGCGAAATGGGAAGCAGGATTTCGGATCAGTCGGAGGAGCGAATTAGCGTGCTGTCCGACCAACGACTCAAGCTGCAAGCATATTCCTCTTCGCTGAGGAATGAACTGCAAGGAACCGTCAGTAAGCTCAACGTTGGTGGCATTACGTGGGAGGGTGCTCGCGAGAACCTTACCGCAATAAACGAGTCGTACGTCCGAGGCTGGGAAGAGGTGAAAAGAAGCCTGGCTACGGCGGATCAAACCTATGCCGGAGAGGGCGCCGCTGCAGCTAGCTCTTTCGAGGAAGCGTTATCGGAGCTAAAGGCTCTGTTTGAGCAACGTAATCGTAAGACATTGGATCTGTTCGTAATGAACGATCTGGATTCGCTGGTGACGCCTTTCCTGGAGTTCCTAAGGGACGAGCGCCTTCGCGCGAAGAGTGCAATGGATGCGGCGAGCGCTGAAGCTCGGGAAAGCAACCGTATGGTGCAGATCGGGAGCACGGTGACGGCCGGCGTCGGCCTCTTACTGGGCATCCTGTTTGGTGTGCTCGTCTATCGCTCGATCAACGCGCCCATCAATCGCATCGCGGCGGTGGTGAAGCGCGTGTCGGAGGGTGACTTCGGCGCTCGTACGGAGCTTCGCAGCAAGGACGAGCTGGGTGTGTTGGGGCAGGCCTTTGACAACCTGCTGCAGGAGCGTGTGGCCACACTGTCGCAAGCGGTACAGGAGAACGAGGCCCTCAACGACTCGATTATCTCGCTGCTGCAGGCCGTGGCGCAGTTGAGCCAACGAGACCTGACCGTGACCGTTCCCGTTGCCGAGGACGTCACCGGCGCCGTGGCGGACGCGTTGAACCTGATGACATACGAGACGGCAGAAGTGCTCCGAGAGGTTACGGAAATCTCGACAGATGTCGCCACCGCCTCGTCCCGGGTAAAGGTCCAATCCGACTCCGCGCTTGCCCTCGCCGCGACCGAGCGGGAGCAGGTGGCGACGACCGCCCAGCAGCTCAATGAGACGGCAGAGGCACTGCAGAACATCGCAGGGGTTGCCGGCAAGACAAACGAGGCGGCCGAGCTGGCTGTTCAGAAGACCCAGCTCGCCGTGGAGTCTGTTGCCGAAACCGTGGACGGTATCAATAGCGGTCGCGACACCATTCGTGAGACGGAGAAGCGCATTAAGCGCCTCGGCGAACGCTCGCAGGAAATCAGCGTGGCGGTAAACCTCATCAACAACATCGCTGAGCGAACCCACATCCTGGCGCTGAATGCGAGCATGCACGCCGCCTCGGCAGGTGAGGCAGGCCGCGGCTTTGCCGTGGTCGCAGACGAGGTGCAGCGGCTTGCGGAGAACGCCCGGCAAGCTACTTCGCAGATCGCCAATCTCGTTAGCAGCATCCAGGCGGAAACCTCCGATACCGTTGTCGCCATGAATGCTGCCATTGGGCAGGTAGTCGACGGTAGCCGCTTGGCGGAGCAGGCCGGTGAACGTATGCGCGAGACCCAGCAGGCGACGACCGAGCTTGCGGTTTCGGTGCAGGATATCGCCGCAAGCTCCGTTGAGCAGGCAAAGTCAAGCCAGAGCCTACGTGAGCACGCCCGCCAGATCCAGACGAGTACCGAGCAGACCAGTGCGGAGCTCCACGAGCAGGCGAAACACACCAATCAGCTGCTCGCCTACGCCCAGCGTTTGGTGGCGTCGGTGCAGGTGTTCCGCCTGCCCGAAAAGGTCGTCGAGGCCGAAGTGGTCGAAGAGGAGTTCGACGAGGCGGCCTGAGGTCGCCTTCGCCCGACGCTATACGGCGGGCCGAACCGGCGCTCAAGGACGAGCGCTAGGGCGTTGCCGGAAGCCGATCACTTTTTTTCACACCTACGTTGACTAAGAAATCCACAGAGGGGACTGGCCATGATGGCGACGTCGCATGAATTCCGGGTGGCCTTGGAAACAGAAGTAACCGCTACCGTCGACACGCTTGCGCAGCTGCTCGGCACCGATCAATCGGAGAACAGTGATTCGGAGCTCGTTCCCGAGTCCTTGCGGAAAGTGACCGAACAGTTCAGTCGGATCGGGGTTGTTGCCGCCGAGCATGGCCTCTTTGGGTTGCATGATTTCTGTGCGCTGTTCGAGGCGGGTCTCGTCGACATCGCCGACCAAGGCCGAGCACTTGGCGCGGGTGAGTTGGACCTTCTCCTCGAGTGGCCAGACCGCATGATCGACTATCTGGACGCCCCTGAAGAGGTCGGCAAGGGTCACGCGCTCGCGGAGTTGTTGTCGCGACCCGAGTGGACGCAACCGATCTCGGAGGACGAAGCCGCCATGCTCGGCGAGCTGTTGGCGGCCTCCCCGGAGGATGCTGGCCTCGGTGACGACGAGGACTGGTCGATGCAAACGCGGGAAGAATTGACGGAGGACGGTTCGCCGGTCGAAGCGTCCCATCCATCCGTGGACGCGCCTGCTCGACAGGTCGAGACGGCCGTCGCCGTCACAGACGGCGAGGTGGGCCTCACGGGAGTATCCGTTTCTGCGGGCGGCATCGTCGACGCGCGGTCGGCTCCAGACGACTCGCCGCAGCTCGGTGGCGCGACTGGTTCCCCCGCAGGTACCTGGAGCCTTGCCGAAGCCCCGGAGGTGCTCGACGATCAGGTCTCGGGGCTTGTCTCTGCCCGGGAAAAGTCTGGTCCGCACCCGGTCTCTGGTTTCGCTGGGCTTTCTCCCGTTGGCGGTGAGCAAGGTTCGGAAGATGCATCCAGGTCGACCGACGTGGGACTGGACTTCCCGGCCGTAGCGAGCCCCTCCGGACAAAACGACGAGTCTACCCTTCCCGAGTCATCGGAGCCGGGGGGCATGTTCGAACAGACGCCGCCGCAGGAGGATGTCGATACGGATCTCGACAGCTCGGCGCCGACCGTGAATCGAGAGCTGCTTGCACTGCTGGAAGCAGAGGTTCAGGAGATAGAGCCGACCTTTTCCGAGGCGCTGATGGCGTCGGAGCCCGACGAACGCAGCTCGTTGTTCGAGTCCCTTGCCGAGGTCATGGCCCGCATAGCCGAAGCTGCTGACTCGGTGGAAATGCCTGGCCTCAGCCAGGTATGTGTGCACACCGCAAGCAATCTGGCAATCCTGGCGGAAAATACCGGCTCGGGAGACGCCCTGGTGCTGCAAGCCTGGCCGGCGATGGCGCTCTCCTATCTAGGAGCGCCCGATGATCCCGAGCGTTGTCGGGAGCTGGTCGGATATCTAACGCTTCCCGGTTGGCCTTACGGCTTACCGGACGCAATCGCCGAGGAGCTCGCGGTAAGCCTGCGTTTGGATCTCTCGGACCCTGCCCCGGAACCGTCCGAACAGCGCCAGACTTCGGCAACCGACGAGGACATCTCTCTGGCCGTGCCCGAGGGCGTCAATCAAGAGCTGCTGGAGAGCCTGCTGCTGGAGCTGCCGGCGCTGACCGCTCAGTTCAGCGCCACCGTGCATCGCCTCAACAAGGGCGAAGGAGACTTCGAGGATCTGACGACTGCCCAGCGCGCGGCCCACACCCTAAAAGGTGCAGCCAACACCGTCGGTGTGGTGGGGATCGCAACATTGGCGCATCACATCGAGGACATCCTGCAGGCGATGGCGAAGCAGGGCGAGTTTCCAACGGGGGCGCTATCTGAATGCCTGGTCGATTCCTCCGATTGTTTGGAGATGATGGCGGAGGCCCTGCTCGGCATAGGAGAGGCGCCAACGCAAGCGAAGACGATATTGCAGCAGGTTCTGGACTGGGCCAATTGGATCGACCGCAACGGTTTGCCTACCGGCCAAGAGTCCCTGCCCGCGGCGCCATATCAGGCGGCGTCCGAGGAAGGAGTCGCCGCGGGCAACACCAGCCGGTCGGCGGCGGAATCTGCGCAGTCCGCGCCCTCCACCTCGCAAAAGGTTCAGGCCGCATCGATTTCGACGGCACGCGCGACCACCTCCCAAGCCGACGAGCTTCTGCGGCTGTCGGGAGAGCTCAACATCCTGCACGGTCAGCTGACCAACCGACTCGACCGCGCGCTGGGGGACGTGAATGCTTGGCAGGAGCACGGAACCCTGCTTCAGCATCTGGCGATCGAGCTGGAGCAAATGGTAGACATCCGCGGTATCACCTGGGCCAAGAGCAAGGGGGTGACGGCGGACCAGTTCGATCCCTTGGAGATGGACCAGTACAACGAGCTGCACACGCTCAGCCGCCGCCTGATGGAGGCCGCGTCCGACGCGCGTGAGCTGGGTCAGCAGGTTAATACCCATTTTGACAGTATGAACGCCCTGTTCGTGGCTCAGAGCCGCCTCCAACGGGACAATGAAGAAACGGTTCTCCGAACCCGTATGGTGCCTGCGCAGACCGTGGTCGCGCGACTTCAGCGCAGCGTCCGGCAGACTTGTCGCGCCGCCGAGAAGCAAGCGGAGCTACAGGTGATCGGTGCCGACACGCTGATCGACAGTGAAGTCCTGAATGAGCTTACCGATCCCTTGATGCATCTGTTGCGCAATGCCGTGGACCACGGTATCGAGTCGCCGCAGGACCGGACCGCCGGCAACAAGCCCGAATCTGGATCGATTACGCTAGAGTTTGGAAGATCAGGCAATCACATCCTGATTCGCTGTCGTGACGACGGAGCCGGATTGGATCTTGAAGCGGTACGTCGGAAGGCAGAGCAGCACAGTCTGATCCAACCCGGTCAGCCTTTGAGCGATGAAGAGCTCTCGCGGCTGATACTGCGGCCCGGTTTTTCAACGCGGGACGTCACTTCCCAGGTGTCCGGGAGGGGTATCGGCATGGATGCCGTCTATCACGGGGTGCAGAAGCTGAAGGGCTCACTGCAACTTCGCTCGGAACCGGGGGCCGGCCTGGTCGTGGAGCTTCTGCTTCCGGCGAGTCTGCTGTCCTCCCACGGCGTTTTGGTCCGTGTCGGCAAGCAGCGAGTTGCCATCTCTTCTCGCGGCGTCGAGCAGATCCTGCCCCCTGGGGCCGGAGAGGCCGGACACCTCGGCGACTACGCGACCTACCAGGTCGGGGAAGACGTATTCGAGGCCGTTCACCTCGAGACGCTGCTCCGCTCCGAGGGCCCGGCCAGTGCAGAGACTTCGCGGTCTGCGCTCCTGGTGCGGGATTCCGCAGGTGCGATTCGGGCAGTGCTGGTGGAAGCGGTGTTGGAGAGCCGGACTCTCGTGGTCAAGAACATGGGCGAGTACGTACCCAAGGTGCAGGGGATCGCGGGTGCAACGATTCTGGGCGATGGCTCTGTTGCACCCGTGATCGATCTGGAAGCGCTGTTGCGAGAGCCCGTCGTCGAGCCATTGAGCACGATTTCGCAATTAGCCGACAGGTCCGAATCCGTTAAGCGCCACCAGATGCGGGCACTGGTCGTAGATGACTCGCTGAGTGCGCGACATAGCATGACCCAGTTCCTTGAGGATACAGGCTTTGAGGTGGACGCCGCGCTGGACGGTTTGGATGCGGTTGCCGCCCTGCAAAAGGCGATCCCCGACGTGCTGATGGTTGATCTGGAAATGCCACGAATGAACGGGCTTGAGCTGACCAGGCACGTTCGAGGTAATGCCGCCACTAAGCACCTTCCCGTGATCATGGTCACCTCGCGCAGTACCGAGAAGCACCGCCGAGAGGCCGATGCCGCGGGTGTGAACGCGTACGTCAACAAGCCGTACTCCGAGGATGAGCTTCTACGCATCCTCTCCGAGTTGACAGCGCTTCGGGGGGCAGCCTGATGGGCGCATCCACTGAACCCCGTGCCGACTCAACTTTGGTCGATCTCTACGCCGCTATTTCCGTGGACGATACCCGGATCTTTCTGGCCCAGAACGAGATCCGCAGCCTGGAACCGGCGGTAGATTTAAATCGCACTGACCCACCGGTGAAGGGCGTGGGTTGGATTTCCTTCGATGGCCGCGACTGGCCGGTTTACTGCCTCGGCAGCGACTTGAGTCCCAGCGCCCTGCTGCCAGCGACGCGTCGGGTTTGCATACTGCTTGGCGTGGATCAGGGCTATTTCGGGTTGATGTGCGACCGCTTGGAGTTGCTCAGCGCAAATCGCCTGCAACCCCTGCATCTCCCGGCGATCATGCGCACGCTCCACACCCCTGTCGAGGCCTTGGCACTATACGACAGCGCTCCGGGCTGCGTGGTATCGGCCGATGGCCTGCTTTGCTTTCTGGACTACTGCGCGGGTCTTGATAACGCGCAAGTGAAATCCGGTTCCCCTTTCTAAACCTCAATGGAGATCCCAGCCATGCGCGAAGCAACAGCCTGGATAATCGAGCTGGGGCATGGCCTGCGTGCCGCGCTAGCATCCTCTGAGCTGGTGCACCTGGTTCCAGGGCCGACGCTGTTCGACATTCCGCAAACTCCGGATTACTGCCGCAACCTAATAGTGTGGGAGGGGGCTATGGTTCCCGTGCTGGACCTGGCATTTCGGCTCGTCGAAAAACCGGTGGAACGAAGCGAGTTGTTTGTCGGTTTGATTGGTTTCCAGGAGCACCCCGGGGATGGCCCACGACGAGGCGCGCTCCGAATGACTGGTATTCCAACTCGGGTAACGGTGAACGACGGCCAGGCCTGCGACCTCCCTTCGCATCCGTCCGGATGGCGGCATGTTGCGTGCTCCTGCTTTGTCCATGAGAACGAAGCCATCCCGGTGCTGGATTTGCCGTTCCTCTTCTCCGGTGCTACTGGCCCAGGCGAACGCAGGGAGAGTGTAAACTGCCGCAATGCCGCGAATGACGGCCTGGTGTCGAACCAATTTATCACTGCACAGGCATGCTGCGAGTAGCCAATCGACGAGCTTCCTCGGCGAAGTCTGTGCGAAGGAGCACAAAGACAAAATGAAAACGCAAGTAATCTCAACGCCGAAAGACTTCGCGGATCTTCTAGCCGGATTGGTTGCTCGGGAAGAGGACGTCTATCTGCAGATTGTGGGTCGAAACGGTTCTTTGATCGGAATCGGCTTGGAGGGCGGGAAACTCACCCATCTTCAATGTGGCGCGGCGGAGGGTCGGGCGGTGCTACCTCTACTCCGCGAAATACAGTCCGGTACCAATGTCCTCACATGGCCACCGAGACCGAATCTCACGTGCTCCGACGTTCTAGATATCGACGATATTCACGAGGCACTTGGGTCACACCCAGGAACGATCCGTTCCTCTAATGCATCACCGGACGAGCATGCGCCCGCCGCGGTTATCAACGGTGTAAGCAATGACAAGCTAAAAGAGACGTTGTCTTCTCTGTTGCGTCCTTATATCGGACCAATGACTGACATCATTTGCGGAGAGGTCGTAGGTAAAACTTCGAGGTCGGTCTCTCACAGCGACGCCCTGCGGATGATAGAATCTCTTGCGAAGAATCTGCGTGATGCTAAGACAATGAACAAATTCACCCTTGAGGCGCGGGAGAGAATTAGCGCGTTATTTTAATGAAAGTTCCAAGCTCGGGACGCCCTTGTACAATTTCGTATCCAGAGCCTCATTGCGCTCAACTTAATTAGAGAGAAAAAAAGATGGCCGAAAGATCTAGCACCAAGATACGCTTCGGGATTTTCTCCCGACTGCTGGTAAGCATGCTGCTCGTGTCTATCGTTCCACTCCTAACGGTTTGGTATACCAACTATGATGGCACGATGGACCGTCTGGAGCAGGAAACACGTGAAAACATGGCGCAGAAATTGGATAAGTTGACCAGCTACGTAGACGGCTGGGTGGATATGAACTATCGGATGTTGATTCAGAATGCCACCTTACCCGAAATGGAGTCGATGCGCGCGGAAAAGCAGGACCCAATCCTAAAGACGATAACGGATCAGTATCCCTGGGCTTATCTTGCGTTTACCGTTGCGAAGCACGGTAACAACGTCGGTCGCAGCGATGGGAAACCACGCAAATTTTACGGAGATCGCAAGTACGTACAGGATGTGTTGGCGGGTTCGCCCGTGTCTCATCAGGTGCTCATCGGAAAAACGTCCGGAAAACCCGCTTTCGTCATGTCTGCACCCATTCACGCGTCGCCGACGGTCGCAGGGGTGATCGCAATCGCCATGACCGTCGACGAGATGTCGCAAGAGGTGGTCGAAGCGCGGATTGGCGAGACGGGTTCCGCTTTCCTGGTCGATGAAGATGGGAAGGTGATTGCTCACGAATCCGAGGAGTATACGAAAACGCGTGCGGACTTGAGCTCTCACCCGGCGGTGATGGCGGCGAAAGAGGGCAAGACGCAGTCAGTATTTTCGGATGAAAGTGGCAGGCGTGTTGTTGCCGCCGCGAGCTCGACGGATAAGGGATGGACGCTCGTCGTGCAACAAGACTACGATGAGGCCTTCGCGGATCTTTCTAAGACCAATAGGAATGCTTTCATACTCCTTGCCTTAACGGTCTTTCCTGTAATCTTGATCGCCTATTTCGTATCGCGGAGTCTCAGTGTGCCAATTCGAAACCTCACTGAAATTGCCGACAGCATCAGCATGGGCGAGATGGATCTTGAAATTCAGGAGGTCAGCCGAAAAGACGAGCTCGGTGTCCTTGCTTCGGCGATCGAACGATTGCGCGCCAGCATGGAGCTGGCTATGGCGCGTATCGGTCGTTAATCGCAAAATCAGTTGCACTGAAGTTCGACGCCGCAGGCCCTGGCCTGCGGCGTCGATTTTTTTTGCCTTTCGAGGGAACCGTTCTCATAAGCTGTTTCCTTCGAAACAGGATCCTTTCCGCCCCTGCGGCAAGGGCAAAGTCATTCCCACCTAGCTTAACTTCATTCGCAGAGAGCTGGCGTTCGCCGATAGGCTGCTTTGTGTCCCGGCCCCTCATCGCTCGATAGCGTGCATGACTGTCGCCATCAGGTGACGGTTTTTCCGAAAAGTTACCGGTATGAAAACTCTATGTATCGGATATTATGAGAAATACCGGGTTGGCTTGGTTGTTGCATGATTCCTGTTGTGTTTAAACCGTTCAATGCCGAAGCCGCATTGTATGTGTTTGGATTCAGAGCGTGGGATTGGGATTGTTTGAGTGGTCGAGTTCTTTGCCGGTGAGTCACATTTGTGCTGTGCAGCATGGTTCATGGCTCGTTGATCTGAGATGCTTCGCTTAACACTTGAGCAACTCTAGCAAATGAAAACAATGCAAGTGAGTGAACAATGAATAGAACCGACAACATTTCTGTACTGCTGATTGGCTTTTCGGAATACGAAAAAAGGCTTTTCGGGAGTATTGCGACTTTGACGAAGCGACGCGCGAGATGTTACAGCCTCGCCAACGGGTTCTCGGATCGAACTGACATTTTGGTCGTAAATGGCGACGATCCCGATGCGCTTCATACTTGGCGGGAACGGTGTGCCGCTGGTGGTGAGGAGCGTTCGGTCGTAGTTTCGGAGAGCCCCCCGCAGCAGTCCGTTGCGGTGCACGTTCACCGCCCCCTCGTATTCACTCGCGTGGTTGCGGCGCTCGACCAGGTGGCAATTCAGAATTTGAAATCTGCCCCGGATCTCGTCATCGGACAAGAGGCCAATGTGCCCTCCGAGCTCAAAAGCGCGTTCAACCGTAGGTCTGGCGATGATGGGGAGCGACTGCAATATAGAGCTTTGGTGGTAGATGACAGCCCCTCGGTTCGTAAGCTCATGGAGATCGAGCTGCGCATCAGCGGCATTGCCGGGGATTTTGCGGAATCCGCCGACGAGGCTTGGTTGTTGCTTTCTCGCAGGACATACGACCTGGTCTTCCTTGACGTAGTACTCCCGGGTGTCGACGGTTACTATATCTGCAAGTCGATCAGGAAAAACCAGTCGACGAAGCATACGCCGGTGGTCATGCTAACCGGGAAGTCCTCGCCGTTCGATCGGGTAAGGGGCAAACTGGCCGGCTGCAATTCTTATCTCGTCAAACCCGCACCTCACGACGCTCTACAGAAGGTTTTCCGGCGCTACCTCCCATCGGACGACAAGAAAACGGATCGACATTCTCTCGGCGCTCTGAATCCGAGTCTTGTGAGCGGATAGTGAGTTCGGCATGCGCTCCAGGGGTCGGATAGCAGGGTGGCATTACGTCACGCCGCCCCCTGAGAACCGTGCAAGAGACTTTCACCGCACACGGCTCAAGCCTTGGAAAGGCGCCATAAAATACGCGGTGGTCGCCGTGGTTAAGGCTGTGGCGGGTTACGGTGCTAGCCAGTGAAAGAGAGCCGGGGTTGGTTTGCCGTAGCGGGCGTGGCGCCTCCGAAGCGCTCAACAGGGACTCTCGTCCCACCCGAAATGCCGCGGGCGGCGTCGCGCGTTGCCGGCGGAGCCGGTTTATGAAACGTTCGGGCTGATTGAACCGTCCCGCAGCCAGCGCCTCAGCTCCGGCAGGTGCCGGCGACTGACCGGCAGACGCTCCTCGCTGCCGTGCAGACGGACCCGGGTTACGCCGTCCGCGTCTTTCTCCAGCCCTTCGATGCTCCGGTAGGCCACCAGTGCATTGCGGTGGATACGGATGAACAGATCCGAATACTCCTCCTCCAGGGTTTTGAGCGACTCGTCCACCAGGATGGTCCCATGCGCATGGCCAACCGTGACGTACTTGTGCTCGGCCTGCAGGTAGAGCACCTGGTCGATCGGTACCGCCTGCACGCCGCCGCGGTAGCTGGCCGTGAGCTGGCCTCGGCGGCGGGTTTGCGCTACGAGCGGTTGTCCCAGGGCCTCGCGCTGCGGCCGGTTCGGTATACGAGCCCGATCCAGCGCGGTCTGCAGGCGCTCGCGGCGCACGGGCTTTACCAGATAGTCGTCCACACGGCGCTCGAAGGCTTTCAAGGCGTGCTGCGGATAGGCGGTGACCAGAATCACCGACGGCGGTGGCTCGAGCTTCGCCAGGCGGTCGGCCGCTTCGAGCCCGTCCATGCCCGGCATGCTGATATCCAGCAGCACCAGGTCGATCTCCAGCCATTTACAGGCGTCCAAGGCTTGTAAGCCATCCGCAGCTTCGCCGCGGACCACGTAGTCCCCGTCCAGCTCGGAGAGCAGGCGCCGCAGGCGTTCCCGCGCCGGGGCTTCGTCGTCGACGATCAAGATCCTCACCGCTCCCTCCAGGGATAAGGGAAAACCAGTCGAACCTGGTAGTCGCCCTCAATGCGTGCTTCGACGACACGACCGCTGCCGGGGTACATGGCTGCGAGGCGTTGGCGTACGTTGTCCATGGCCATGCGGTTGCCGCCGCTGTGGCGGACCGTCGGCGGATCCTCGGGCAGGCTGTTACGCACGCTCAGGTTCACTCGGCCGCGGCGGTAGCGGCCGCCAATACGGATCACGCCGGGCCGGCGTGCCGGCTGGATACCATGGTAGACCGCATTCTCGACGAGAGGCTGCAGAATGAGAGGCGGAAGCGCTGCGTCGCCGGGAAGCTCCTCGATGTCCCAGAGGATCTCCATGCGCTCGCCGAGGCGCTGCTTCTCGATGTGCAGGTAGCGGCGGGAAAGCTCCAGTTCTTCCTCCAGGGTCGCGCGCTCACCGCCTTTGCCCAGGGCGGCGCGGAACAAGTCCGCCAGGTCCTGAAGCAGCTCCTCGGCGAGCCCGGGGTCGGTGTGGGTAAGGTTGGCGATGGTGTTGATACTGTTGAACAGGAAATGGGGGCGGATGCGCGCCTGTAGCGTCTCGAACCGGGCTTGCGCCTCCGCCTCCACCTGTCGCCGCCACAAGTAATGGAGATACAGGTAGCGCAGCAGGAGGGCGGCAACGATCGCACACAAGCCCAAGCTGCGCACCAGCAATCCCGCCAGCCCCTCCGCAGGAAGAAGCCTCTCTATCCCCGGAGGTACAAGTAGGAAGGCACTCCAGCTGATGAGCGCGGTAACCGCCAACAGCAGTGCCCAGGCGAGAAGGGCCGACAAGCGGTCATCCAGACGGCCCAATATGGGGCGCAGCAGGCAGAGCAAGGCGGACCCCGTCAGGGCGATCATCTGGATGAACAGGGACAAGGGCCCAAGGCGCTCCCAATACAGGGCGATGGGCTCTGGCGAGGCCAGGGTCAGCGCGATGGCCAACACTTGTGCGGTCAACACCACGCCCAGCACCATGGGGATGCGGCAGAAGTCCGGCAGGAATCCCGCGGGTTTCGGGTGATGCTCTGGTAGCACCTCGTCCAGGCTTTGCATGGGTTGGGCCGTTGAAGCGTGTAAAATCGCGAGAACTCTCAGCTACGGGCAAATTTACCACTTCCTGCGTGACAAGATGAACGACAAGACCCCTACTGCCAAGCCCTGGGCCGGGCGCTTCAACGCACCAACCGACGCCTTCGTCGAGGCCTTCACGGCTTCGGTAGACTTCGACCAAAGGCTCTACGACTACGACATTCGGGGCTCGATCGCCCACGCCACCATGCTGGCTCGCCAGGGAATACTGAACGACGGGGAACGCGATGCCATCATTGCTGGCCTGACGCGCATTCGCGAGCGCATCGAAGCGGGGGGGCTCGACTGGTCGATTCCGCTGGAGGACGTGCACATGAATGTGGAGGCGGCGCTGACGGCGGACATCGGCGACGCCGGCAAGAAGCTGCACACGGGCCGCTCCCGCAACGATCAGGTGGCCACCGACGTGCGCCTCTACCTCCGCGCGGAGATCGACCTCGTCCGCGCCGAGATCGGGCGTTTGCAGCGTGCGCTCCTGGACCTGGCCGAACGCGAGGCCGAGACGGTGCTGCCCGGCTTTACCCACCTCCAAGTCGCCCAGCCGATCACCTTCGGGCACCATATGATGGCCTGGTTCGAGATGCTGGAACGCGACCGCGAGCGTCTCGCCGACTGCCGCAAGCGCGTGGACGTCCTGCCCCTGGGGGCGGCGGCCCTGGCGGGTACCACCTATCCCATCGACCGACACTACACTGCGGAGCTCCTGGGCTTTGCGCGCCCGGCGGAGAACTCGCTGGACGCGGTCTCCGACCGGGACTTCGTCATCGAGTTCGCCGCCGCTGCCTCGATCCTGATGATGCACCTGTCGCGCTTCTCCGAGGAGCTCATTCTTTGGTCCTCGGCTCAGTTCGCCTTCGTCGAGCTCTCCGACGCCTTCTGCACCGGCTCCTCGATCATGCCCCAGAAGAAGAACCCGGACGTGCCCGAGCTCGTGCGGGGCAAGACGGGCCGCATCTTCGGTCACTTGATGGGGCTGCTGACGCTGATGAAGGGTCAGCCGCTGGCCTACAACAAGGACAACCAGGAGGACAAGGAGCCCCTGTTCGACACGGTGGACAATCTCAAGGGATCGCTAAAGGTCTTCGCCGACATGATGGGTGCCTTGCGCTGCAACCCCGAGCGCATGCGCGCCGCAGCGCTCCAGGGCTTCTCCACGGCAACGGATCTGGCGGACTACCTGGTGCGTAAGGGTATTCCCTTCCGCGACGCCCACGAGATCGTCGGCAAGGCGGTGGCCCTCGGGGTGCAGGAGGGTAAGGACCTCTCGCAGCTGCCCCTGGCGCAGCTGCAGCAGTTCTCCGCGCACATCGCCGGCGACGTGTTCGAGGTGCTGACCTTGGAGGGCTCGGTGGCCGCGAGGGACCACATCGGGGGAACGGCCCCGAATCAGGTGAGGGCCGCGATCGCCAGGGCGCGGGAACGCATTGCAATGGCTTGAACCTGGAAACGGCAGTTGACCGCTTCGTGTCACAACCAACCGCTTGATCCTCATAGAGAAAGCGGTGCGTTTTAGACCTCACCTGTTTGGAGAGGCCGCTACGCTACCCAGTGCACGCACCGACCGGCGCCTGGCTGCGTTACAACTCGTCGCTTCCTAAATGCGAGATCGATAGACGTGCCGGCCTTGGACCTGATCTACCGGCTCAGTTGGGAATCACAAGCACCTGATCGGGAAAGATCCTGCTCGATCGACTCAGTCCGTTGGCCTTCTGCATTTTCGTGAGCGAAACTCGGTGTTCCCGGGCGATTTTGCCGATGGTATCCCCCCGCCGCACCTTGTAGGTACGGTTGCCTGCCGCGCTTGTGGTGTGGATCGCAAGTTGCTGACCGGGGTAGAGCCGGTTGTCACCAAGGTTGTTGTCGCTCTTGATGCGATCGACGGTGGTGCCGTAGTGAGCGGCCAGGAACCACAGGCTGTGGCCGCTGCGCACTGTATGGGTAATCGGTTTCGACTTGCCTTTCGTGGTCTTTCGCGCCTTCAACGCAACCTTCAGGTCGTCCTTTGCCGGAACCTTGAGCCTCTGCCCGGAACGGATACGGCCGGCGCTGGACAGATTGTTGGCGCTCACCATCGCACTGACCG
This sequence comes from uncultured Gammaproteobacteria bacterium, assembly GCA_942492625.1. Taxonomy (GTDB): domain Bacteria; phylum Pseudomonadota; class Gammaproteobacteria; order Chromatiales; family Chromatiaceae; genus Thiosymbion. Next base: position 174,930 of record CALOFM010000042.1, read on the forward strand.
TAGTCCCGTAAAGCTGCGCGATCTCGGACAAGGTCTCACCAGGCTTGACGCGGTGGACGCTGGAGGTGCCCTTGGGGGGCTTGGAAGCCGGCGCCTTTTCAGGCGGGGGCTCGGACGGCATCGCGGCCAGCCGCGCATCGAACACCGGCACCACCGTTGGGGGTACGTGGAGCCCGTACTTCGACTCGGGCGTGAAGCCCCGGCGCAATTCCGGATTCAGCGCCGCCAGGGCACCCGTTTTCAGTCCAAGTGCACGGTCGAGGTCTTCTAGCTTCATGTGCCGATGCGTCGACGCTGTCTCATAGCTCGCGGGGGGCAATGGCTCCGGCAGGTCGAACCCGTATCTTTCCGGCTCTTGCACGATCATGAGCGTGGCCAGGAAACGGGGCACGTAACGCGCGGTCTCCCGCGGCAGTTGCGCGTACAGGTCCCAGAAGTGGTCGAAATACTCTTCGTCCTGACGTTGGATCTCCCGTGCCACGCGATGCTCACCGCAGTTGTAACCCGCGAGCGCGGTCATCCAGTCGCCGAACATGCCGTGCAGCTCGGTCAGGTACTCGATAGCTGCTCGGGTCGAGCTCTCGGGATCCATGCGCTCATCGACCCAGTAGCCGCGGCTGAGGCCGTAGCGGGAGCCGGTCGAGGAGATGAACTGCCACATGCCCAGGGCACGGGCCCGCGACAGCGCGCGGGTCTTGAAGCCGCTCTCGACCAGCGGGAGCCAGCTCAGCTCCTCGGGCAGCCCCGCCTCGCGCAGCATGCGTACGATCATCGGCCGGTACTGGCCCGAGCGGCGGTAGGCTTCCAGGAAGAAGTCGCGCTCGCCGCCCTGGAATCTCGTGATCTCATATTCGATGTGCTCGTTCATTACGAGCGGGATCGGTGAGCCCAGCTTGGCCGCGCTCGCCGGGCGCGAGCGGTAGATCTCGACAATGCGCCGCGAGATCAGGTGCCGCAGATCTTCTTTTTCCTGAACCAGCTTCGGATCGCCAGCGGGCATTTGGAGCAACATCTCGTAGGCCAGGTCCAGCGTGACCAGCCTTGAGAGCGCTGCGTCGGTGTTTCCCTGCTCGAACAAGACCCGTGCGGCGCCGCAGGTTTCCAACGCATCGGTGACCAGCAATTCCGGGTTGATGGGCTCGTCGGCACCGTCGAGCTCCTCGGGGGAATGTGCCGCGGGAACCGCGGTCACGGCAGCTGCGCCGCCGCGCGTACCGAGCGTTGGGACATACTCGCTGGAGACTTCGGTGTTATCCGGCGCGGCGTCCCGTGGGCCAGCCAGGTCCTGCTGCTCCGAGCATCCGGTTGCCAACATCATGAGCGCCAGCGCGGCAGCACCCAGCTCCAAACCTATTCGCGGATTGTGTTGCACCTTGTTTCTCCGTTCGGGTCGTTCAGCCATTCCCCTCGAAGACTTTGAGCCGGATGGATTCTTCAGGTTCGATGATTGCGTTGTTTCCTAAGATCTTGACGTTTCGCAAAACTGCGAGGGCGCTGTTTTCGATATTGTCCAACGTCCCCTCGAAACCCCGATCGGCTCTTTCGGGTCCGGCCCGCCTTTGGACGGGTGAGGTTTGCAGCATGGCTCCCGGCCAAGCTCGACTGGAGCGCCGAGGCGGGGCGAGGTGCCTGTGGCAAGTATCAGATAGAAACGGCTCGAAATCAGTGACGAATTCGGTGTGGAGGCTGTGACAAATTCACGGGCACGAGGACCCTGGGGCGGGAAAGCGACAAGGTGTTTTGCCGCCGTGCTGGGCGGCGGCAGACGATGTCAGGGGACTTGAGTTGGAGTAATCCGCTGGGCGGGATGCGCTGTCGCTTTCCCGCCCTACGCGATTAACTGCATCGGGTCCCGGCTCAGGCGTTCAATTCTTATGCTTGGCCTTGTGACCACCGCGTTTCTTCGCTTCGCGCGGCCCCAGCCTTGAGATATTGAGGCGTTGACCGCAAACGCGGGCCTTCTTGAGGTCCTGAAATACCTCCTTGGGCATGCCTTCTGGCAGGTCGACCAGGCTGTAATCCGTCTCGATATCGATGCGACCGATGTACCGGCCGTCCAGCCCCGCCTCGTTCGCAATGGCGCCGACGATATTTCCAGGTTTGACGTCATGCTGGCGTCCCACCTCGATGCGAAAGCGCTCCATGCCCTTTCCGGGTCGCGTTGGCGGCCTTCGGTGGTGCGCCTCGTTGAGTTCTTCGCGGTGCGTTTCCTTGTGCTTGCCGCGGGTGGGCCTTTCCTTGTCCGGCTTGAGCAGCAGCGCCCGGTCGCCGATGGAGATCTTGGCCAGCGCGGCGGCTATCTCCAGCGCCGAAACATCGTGCTCCTGCTGATACTGCTCCAGCAGGCCCTGCATGAAATCCAGCTCGCCGGCGGCCAGGGTGTCGCTGATGGACTGTTTAAAATCGCTGATCCGCTTGTTGTTGACCGTCTCGGTGGAGGGCAGCTCGAGCGGCTCGATCTTCTGCCGTGTCGCCTTCTCGATGGCGTGGAGCATCCGCTGTTCCCGAGGCGCGACGAACAGGATGGCATCGCCCTGCCGGCCCGCCCGGCCGGTCCGTCCGATGCGGTGAATATAGGCCTCGGTGTCATAGGGAATGTCATAGTTGACCACGAGGCTGATACGCTCCACGTCCAGACCGCGCGCGGCCACGTCGGTGGCGACGAGGATGTCCAGCGAGCCCTTCTTCAGGCGCTCGACCATCTGCTCGCGGCTCTTTTGCGCCATATCGCCGTTCAATGCGGCCGCGGCGTATCCCCTGGCCTCCAGTCGTTGGGCCAGCTCCGCAGTCGCCGTCTTGGTTCGCACGAACATGAGCAGGGCATCGAAGGGCTCCACCTCCAGTATCCGTGTCAGGGCGTCCAGCTTGTGCAGGCCGCTGACGATCCAATAACGCTGGCGGATGGTCTCGGCGGTGGCAGTGCGCGTCTCGATGGCGATCTCCTGCGGATTGCGCAGGTGACGGCGCGCGATGCGCCGAATCTCCTTCGGCATGGTCGCGGAGAAGAGCGCGGTTTGACGCTGCTCGGGTGTTTGATCGAGGATCCATTCCACGTCCTCGATGAAGCCCATACGCAGCATCTCGTCCGCCTCATCCAAGACCAACGCCTGAAGGCCATCGAGCTTGAGGGTCCCCTTGCGCATGTGATCCATCACCCGGCCGGGGGTGCCGACGACGACGTGTGCGCCCCGCTTCAGTTGCCGAATCTGCCCGCCGTAATCCTGGCCGCCATAGACCGGCAGCACGTGGAAGCCCTTCATGTGGGAGGCATAGCGCTGAAACGCCTCGGCGACCTGGATCGCCAGCTCGCGGGTCGGCGTTAGGACCATGGTCTGCACATGCCGGCGCGCCAGATCCGTTCGTGCCAGCAGGGGCAGCGCGAATGCCGCGGTCTTTCCGGTGCCGGTGGGGGCGTGCCCGAGCAGGTCCAAACCATCGAGCAGGTGCGGAATCGTCCGGGCCTGGATCTGGGTGGGCGTTTCATAGCCGACCTTGTTGAGTGCCGACAGCAAGGGCGCGGGCAGATTCAAAGCGTCGAAGCTGACAACGGACGGATCGGTATCGGACATAGGGGATGCCTGGTGAGGGGGAAGCTGTATGGCAGGGCGGCGAAGTATATGCGGCGCCGAGGGCTTACACTAGCGCCAATGGAAAGGAAATCGATCCGAGCTCAGCCCAGATACCGCTCCGCCTCCCGCAGCCCTGAGCCCGCTTCGAGCAGCTCCGAGCGCGGAAAACGGATGAGCATGACCACGCGTGCCATCTTGTCGCCGCGGCGTCCGCGGGTGAATTCGATCTCCGGGGCGGTTTCGTCATCCGCGCCCTCGCGGACGATGTTCATCCGATCCAGGCGCACGCTCACCCGCTCCAGTGCGATGTAGGCCTCGGGGTGGGTCAGCAGCTCCACCAGCTTGTTGAGGTAGTCGTCCAGGGTGGACAGGCCTCGCTTCTCTCGCTCCAGGTCCTTCTCCAGCTCGGCGATGCGGGCGGTCAGCGACTCCTGCTCGTTGGCCCGGTCCGGCTCGTCGGCCAGCAGCAATCCGGCCCCGTGGGACCTGGTACCCGCCACCCGCAGCTTGAGGCGCACCACGCGCAGCCGCTCCTCGATCTCGGAGATGCGCGATTCCTGCCCCAGGATGTCCTCCAGCGCGAAGCTCACCAGCAGATCGAGGACGTCGTCGGCGAGGGCCTTGCGAACCCCCTCCAGGCTCTCCCCGACCAGGGCGACTTCCTGGTTCATGAAGCTGACCGTGGTCTGGCCCACGTCTCTCTTCAAGGTGTCGCCCACCAGCTCGACGCCGAGCTGGCGCTTGACCTCCGGCATGGCGGCGAAGGCGGCGAACAGCTCAGCCCCGACGGGCTGCTGTTTGACATACTTGCGCACCTCCGGACCCGAGAGGACCTTGCGCATGCGCTCCACGCTGCCGAACAGTGAGTTGACCATGGGCTCGCTGCTCCAGGTCTGCTTGTTCACCAGGACCGGCCCCGGCACCTGACCGATCAGCTCCCGGATGTACGAGGTCGTGCGCTCCACTACCGGAAACAGCTTCTTGCGGTACCCGCCCAGGGCCCGCAGACGCGGATTGACCTGGTCCACTACCCGCTCGATGGCCTGATGGATCTCCTGATCGTGCAGTCTTTGCTCCGGCGTTGGGCCCTTGAGCCGCGAAATCAGGGTCTGGAGGAAGAGAACGAGTTGGTTCCAGAGCTCTTTCATTTCGGCTGCCTTCGCGCGTGGTAACTGGCTGCAGGAACGATCAATGGCTGCGTCCGAGGTATCGGTCCAGCAACGTCTGCCATTCGTCCGAACGGACGATCCGCAACAGCTCCCGGTTCACGTCCTCGCGCAGCGGGCTGCCTGCCTGCAGGGCGATGCCGTAATCCTGGCGCTGCAAGACCTCCAGGAGGACGCGGAGCCTGTCCGGGTATTGTTGCGACACAAGATAGCGCAGGACGGGGGCATCGTAGACCACCGCGTCCGCGTCGCCCTGCGCCAGGGCATCCAGGGCCTCGGTCAAGGAGCCGGTGGCCTGGTGACGGATCATGCGGCTTTTCAGGAGCGCCTCACTGGTGCTGCCCGGGAGCGTGAGGACCCTGAGCTGGTAGAGGTCGTCCACGCCGGAAATGGACTGGTCGAGCTTGTCCACCGTGAGCGCCGTTGCGATGGCGGCGGTGAAGCTCGAGATGATGATGACGCTGGCAAACATCCAGACCAGGGCGATTAGCCGCCCGGACAGGGTTGCAGGCGCCTTGTCCCCGTAGCCGACGGTAGTCATGGTCACCGCCGACCACCAGAGCCCCGAGCCGATGCCCCGCAGCGGGTTGCGCTCGAATTGGGGATTGCGGCGGCGCTCCGCCAGCCAAACCAGGACGCCGACCAGGATCAGCAGCACGAGCAGCGGGGCGAGCGCCATCAGGAACGTGCTCGAGAAGACACGCTGGATCGTTGCCAGCCAACCACCGCCGGGGTTTTTGTGGACGGCGATTCCGAGCCCCGATGAGATAAAGGGGTGGGTGAAGTCGATGCGCGCCTCGCGGTCGCTGGTGATGGTCAGTGCGGCAGCCGCCAGGTCCGCGCTTCCGTCCTCCAGATCCTCGAGCATCTGTGTCAGCGACATCTCGTTGAGCACGAAAGGGCGCCCCAGGTGCTCGGCGATACGAGTCCAGAGCTCGATGGTCAGTCCGTCCCAGCCGTCCTGCGTGCGAATTGCGAAGGGGGGGGCGTGACGGGTGGCCACGACGAGCGGAAGCGGCTCTCGTGGGGCTCCCGGGGATTCTCCGGCCGTGGCCGAGGACGCCAACAAAACCGTTGGAATTAAGATCAGAATCAAAAAGATTCGCATCGGATCGAGGTGATGTACGCAGGACTATTGAGGACAATGCCGGATCCCAACATCCAGGCTACACGAAAACCTTTTCCGGGGTAATGATCGATGGTCCGACTTACCCGGAGGTCATCGACCGGCCTGCGCTCAAAGTGGCGCGGGTGGATGCACGGCTGCGCTTGGCCGCCATTGGTGCGCAAGAGCCGGAAGGGCGGGGTGCGGCATCTTTCTTCGTGACCGGCAATCGAGACTCCCCGGTTGACCTGGACCTTGGCGGGGGGTTCCCTCGGGATTGCCCTAACCCCTTTCTCCGCTTCTGTTTACATCTCACGCTCTAGTGCCTAGTCTTATTCCAAGAATATTCATAAAAAGGTAGTAGCAACATGAAACGACTACTTACGCTGCTCGCCAGCCTCGCTGTCCTCCTAACACTCACCAGCATCCTGCATGGGCAGGACGACATACCCCTGGTCCGGCTTCCGATCGATCCATCCACTATTGATATAACCGGCGACTGGTCCTATTCGACGTCAGATCACCAGGTTTCCGGCAAGTGTCCGGCAGGCACGCCGATGACCGGAATGCTCGCAATCGCTGAAAAGGAGAATGCGATAGATGTGGTCGTCCGGTCGGGGGCCGTCTGCAGGCCGGCTTCAATGTGCAGTTACACGGGCGAAATCTCGGGTGTTGATGTTGTCGTCTCCAACACGGATACCGTAGACGACGAAGGTGGATCTGCAACCAACGCTATGCGTCTTTACTTCTTTTCGGATACCAGCGGCGGGGGGCAGGTCAGCTCACGTTATATTCACCCTGGCGGGTTCGAGTGTGCATGGAGCCACTATATTGAGCTGAATCTTTCGAAATAAAAGGACACGGCTATACCGTTCAGATAGCAGCGATCCTCCGACGCCAGTTTCGAAATAAAAGGCGGCATCCAGAGTGGACTGAAGGAATGAAGATTGTGCAGAGCCGTGAGGCACGAAAAGAGGGTGTTGGCAAACACGATTGTCCTAATTCTTTGGCCGGATCCTGGCGGCGGGAACATGGGAGGGCGGTTTGTAATTGATTCTGCCGAGCCATTCGGCCGCACTTACTCCCCTGAATTTTCTGTCGAGGAATAGCTTGTCGGATTGGGTCATCGTGTGTTGGACCCCGCCCGGAAGAAAGGTCGCCCATTCGTGGCCGATATGTTTGTCGCGAAGGGTATAGAGACTGAAGCGATAGTTGAAAATATTGACACCGGAGCCGCCGCAAGCCTTGGATTCATCATTGTAAAGAGCAACACCTGCGAGATCTGCGTCGGCAGAGGCAAACGCGAAACGGCCCTGTGGATAGGTTCGGCTGAGGTACCTGTAGATATTGATTAATCCGCCTCTTGTTGGGTCGCCACACTCAGGGCAGCGGGGCGGCAGTTGCAGATCGAAAGTACGCATGACCTTTCGCTGAAAACAAGATGTCCTGATCGCAGATTCGGGAATGATTGGTGCGGAATCGACGAGCGCGGCTACAGACCTTCCACCAAATGCCTCGACCACTTGCGGATAGTTAACCAAGACACCGAACCCGCCAGCGCTTGCCCCCACTAAGGCCACGTCTTCCACATCGCGGAAATATGGCGCCAGAAGTTTCAGATCATTATGCAGATTTCTGTAGCCAACAAATTGTTGCTTGCCTGGTACGTCTGGAATGCCAACGTTCACTCTCGCACCGCCATGCAAATCGCCGGTGCAGTATGGGATGTAAACGTGGTTCCATCGCGCGACGGGGTTCGATGCGTTTGTGGTGTTGAAGACACCCTGATTGCCGAGCGTTGCAGCCCATTTATCAAATTTACCCTTGGAGAAGTTCTTGCCTGCGATAGGGGCTCTGGCGTTTGCGACACAGGATTTTGCGTCATAGCAAGCTCCTCCACCTTGAAGATATATCATTACCGCTCTTGCATCGGGTAGCAGCCGCACGCCCATGCCGGTCATCGTCCCGTCGCGGCAGCGGGTATCCTCCCTGGGAATCCAGGTCCATTTTCCCAAGCTCGCTTTCGCGCTGGCCAATTGTGGGACGCGAGGGTTGTTCTTGTCGTATGACTCGGCAACAAGCGAGATCGGCGCCATTGCAATCGCGATTAAGATGATTCTAAGCATATGTCTGGAAGCTGGCTCAAAACTGAAACGCGAAAGAACCACGGCGATTGGCTCGACGGCTTTCCTTTTTTGCATGTCCCCATGACTCAGGGATTCTGGAGTAATGGGTGCTCAAAGGAATTCCGACCGTCCTGATCATTCTCGTGAGTAGTCTTCTTCGGCCGGCCCCGTTTCGCAAAGCCGACCGTGCGGCCGACCATCTGCTCGATCTGATCGCGGAAACGATCGTTTCCAAGCGGAGTACCCGTCTGCAAACATGCCCTCATCTGCGCTGGTATTCGTGGTTGACGTAGGGGTTTGCGGGGCATTGAAGGCGATCCCTTTGAGAGCTTGTTCCAAGAGGATACCACAGAAAACGGCTCTGACCCCTTTGGGCTGACCCCTTTGGGCTCTCTAGATCGGCCGGCGCCACTCGGCCACGTTTCCGGCAAAGAGTAGCAGGGTGAAACGCCGACTTTCGAAAGGAGGGCTACCTGATCCGTGGCAAGTTGGGTGCAACGTCGGGCGAGGGTGGATTCCTGATAGGGACGCGGCTAGGCGGAGTAGAGTTGTCGCGAAGAGCAATGCTTGCCCGAGCGGGGATTGTTGGCCTGCATGATCCGCGCAGCCAGCCCGACGCCCAGCGGAGTCGGATAACCAATCCGGATATCGGTTGACTATTACTCCGACCAGGGGCAGTGGCCGGATTGTCGCAATTACTGACTTCGGCTGTTGAGGCATTGCGATCGCGCTGCTGATCCCAATAACCACCAAAAACGCGGGGTACTTTTCCTGGCTCACCTTCTATGCTTGTTGTAAAAGCTGACTGCGCCGGTGGGTTTTGGAGGGTGGGGTAGAATTCGCGCCGCCAAACCAACTACCGCCTCTCACAGTATCGGAGCTTCGTACAGTTCGGCACGGAAAGCTCGTTTGAAGTACGGCTGAACTCAAACGCTTGTTCTAGCTTGGATGCGTAGGGTATCCAAAAATTTTCACGCCTCGATTGATTGTCGAATTGGTCTCTTGTTCTACAGTCATTTACATCGCCATAGAAAGAGGCGGATCCGGTGGTTACCGCAAGTAAGCGATTCGGAATCTGAATGAGGCCGAGATAGACGTAGTGTTCCATGCGAAAACCAATTTGGGGTCACAGATGACAAAATACCTGACACTGGTGAGTCGGCGCCCGATCGCCGCAGTCATGGTACTGACGCCGGTAATGTTCAGTTTTTCCTCAAACGCTATCGCGGACAATGAGATCGAGTCCTGCATCAGGACTGCAAAGCAAGGTCTACTGGAATTCCCGGATGACCGCTCAAGGCGTTTTCTCGGCAAAGTACAGGAAGATACCGCCCGTTGTCGGGGAGGCGAGAAAGCGGTCAAGTACCGCGACCGCCCATGGGTTGACTGGCAGAACTACTACGCGACCGGTGACGTCAGCTCACTGAAAGAGGGTCGCGAGGCGCGGACGAAACTCGGCAGGCATTTGTATCCCAACGGACGAGGCATCGATGGGGCGCTGCTAGACCTCGAGTATCAGCGTATCGAATTGATCAAATTCAATCTGTTCGATCCAAACACCTACGACGATTATGTCGGCGGCCGCGACGGTCTGCCCGGCACAACGCTGAACCGATGGGACGAAATGCGCCTACTGGTGGACCACGAGCACTTCGATGACGTCGGCGGAGCCGGCGAACAGCTCTGCCAGGGTGACATGATCACCCACCGCACGCTGACGGGTATTTGCAACGATCTTCTCAATCCGCTGATGGGCTCATCAGGCATGCCGTTCAACCGGAACATGCGATTTGAAGCCACGTTCCCACGCCTCGGCCTGACTGAGCTCACGAGGAATAGGCATGGGGGCCGCATTGATCTACTGAAACCAGATCCGCAGTTGATAAGCCGAAAACTGTTCACCCGGGATCAGGTGGCCGGCAATGGCTGTAATGACGGCATGGGCGCCCCCGATTTCTCGCCGGAAGCCGACTGCGATTATCTGAAAGCGCCGTTTTTCAATGTCCTGGCCGCCTTCTGGATCCAGTTCATGACGCATGACTGGTTCTCGCATACGTTTGAAGGTCGAAACAAGCCGGAGCTGGATGAAATCGGGTGTAGCTCGAGTGAAGCGAAGGACCTTGGATGTCGCGAGGGAGACCGTCGCGAGCCTTCACTCTATCAAGCGACCAGTGAACCGGCTTCTTTCGAACATGACGGAAAGACCTATCTAACGCGACCGGTAAAGACCACAGCAAATCTGGTATCTGCCTGGTGGGATGCATCGCAGATCTACGGCCATGACGAGTTGTCGTTGAAACGTGTCCGGCGCGATCCTGACGATCCGGCCAAGCTGCTGATGCGCGGCAATTATCTGCCTTTGCTCCCCGCGTGCGAGACATACTCCGAAGACTGCCCGGTTCAGGCGCAGTGGCTGGGACAGGAGGCTGCCGGTTTTCCCGCCAACTGGAACATCGGCATGAGCCTCTATCACAACCTGTTCACGCGAGAGCACAACTACTTCGTCGACAAGTTTCGTGAGCAACAGCAGAAGACACCGGACGCGGACTCGGGACTTCGTGATCCGGACAATCCGGAGCGTGCTATTGCCTACCGGGACGTGAGCGACGAACGCCTCTATCAAGTCTCGCGTCTGGTCGTTTCAGCGGAGATCGCGAAGATTCACACGATCGAGTGGACCACCCAATTGCTGTACGACGAACCGTTGTTCGCCGGCATGAACTCGAACTGGTTCGGTCTGTTCAACCAGGAGGAAGGCCGAGTATCGCAGGTATTGCGCCGCATCCTGTCAAAAGACGAGAACTACCTTAGTCGCGCATCAGAAAAAGTCGCCGGTTGGTTCTCGGATTCTGCCGATGCGAAGAAGGCCAACTCGCTTTACTCGGTAATGGCCTCGGGCGCCGGAATCTTCGGCCTCGGAAACAAGAAGACCGAAGGCATGCTTTGGTGGAAGCATGATGGATGGGATCTGAAGAATCTTGTCGCGGATGTGAACGGGGGCGTCAATCACTTTGGCTCGCCGTTCAATTTCCCGGAAGAATTCACGTCGGTCTATCGCCTGCACGCCCTGGTGCCGGACCTGATCGAATACCGTGACAAACGCAGTCCGAACGACATCCAGTTGAAGATCCCGGTTGCCACGACGGTGAGAGGTGGCGCCACCGCACATATGCAGGGCCGCGGTATCGACAATTGGGCGCTCAGCATGGGGCGACAGCGCCTCGGCCTGTTACACCTGCGCAATCTGCCGGCTTTTCTGCAGAACCTGCCAATGCCGCATCTGGATTCGGACACCAAGAAGTTGGATATCGTTGCGCTGGATATCATTCGTGACCGTGAGCGCGGCGTACCTCGCTTCAACGAGTTCCGTCGCCAGATCGGCCTGAAAACGCTCACAAGTTTTGACGACTTCATCGATGTTCGGCTCGCCGAGAACGATCCATGGCGCAAACACCAGGAAGAAACTGTTGGCTTGCTGCGCGAGGTCTACGGCACTCATACCTGCGATCAGAGCAAGGTCACCTCAGTTGCACAACGCAACGCGGACGGTAGCTTCATCAACGATTGTTTGGGACATCCAGACGGATCCGTGGTCGACAACGTAGAAGACGTCGACAATATCGTCGGCTGGCTCGCCGAGTACACGCGGCCGCACGGTTTTGCGATTTCCGAGACGCAGTTCCATATTTTCATCCTGAACGCCTCGCGCCGACTGTTCAGCGACCGCTTCTTCACTTCCAGCTTCCGTCCGGAGTTCTACTCGAGGCTGGGATACGACTGGGTGAACAACAACGGTCCATTGGCGGAATGCCCCTACGCACTGACCACTCGGGCCGACGGGCGGAAAGGATGTCTGGAACCGGAGGAGATCAACGGCCACATCGCGGACGTATCGCCGCTGAAACGCGTGCTGTTACGCAACATACCTGATCTCAAGGACGAACTCCTGCCCGTCAAGAATGCGTTCGATCCCTGGGCACGGGACCGTGGTGAGTATTACAGCATCGACTGGAAACCGCGTCGGGATGCTGCATCAGATCCGGCATTCGCCAACTGAGCGGCCGAACGCGAAACCGGACCGATTATGACGGGGACGAAAGTGAACAAGCACAGTATCGGTGCAACGGTGCTCTCGTCGATCATTGCGTCGGGCGGGTGCAGCGGCGGTGATGAGGACCGGGCCTCGACAGGGCAACTGGCAGCGGAGATGAATCGGCGGATCGAGATCATGACGCTGAGCGAACGGAAAGAGGATGTCGTTCCCCGCTTTAACCAGTCGAAGACAGTCGCCTGTGTTCAGGGCGATTTCAAGGTGCATGAGGATGTCCCGGGGGATCTGAGGTACGGGGTTTTCGCGACTCCCGGCACCGCCTATCCTGCATTTATCAGATTCGCCAACGCGAGCAACGCGGACGATTCCGGAAAAGACATTCGGGGGTTGTCAATTCGGTTGTCGAATGTGAGCGGACCCGTGCTCTGGGGTGAGCCCGGTCATCAGGACTTCCTCCTCAACAGCTACCCCGCACTGTTCGTCGCCACGCCGGAAGATTTCCTGAGTTTCATCCGGGCTCGCCAGGAAGACAGCATGCTGCGTTTCTTTATCAACCCATTCGACGCGCATCTGAAATCCCTCTGGATCCTATTCAAGGCTCGTAAGGAACATCTCAGTCCGCTCGATATCAGTTACTGGAGCACGGTCCCGTTCCGGCTTGGACAGGCGGACCAACCGGCCGTGAAGTATTCCGTCACACCCTGCTCGGACTACAAGACCACCAGGGTCGTCGATCGCGGCGAAAACCAGCTCCGATCGGCAATCAGCGCACACCTGCGACAGGCGCCCGCCTGCCTGCGTTTTGGTGTGCAGCGACAGACCGACCCTGAATCCATGCCGATCGAAGATGCGTCGGTCATCTGGAGTGAAGACCAGTCACCGTTTCTGACTGTGGCAACGATTAGAATCTCAAATCAGGCTATCGAGGATCCTGCGATACTCGCACGCTGTGAGAAAAGCGCGTTCAACCCCTGGCAAAGTCTCGCTGCGCATGAGCCCCTGGGAAGGATGAATACGGTCCGACGCGAGGTCTATGCGACAGCGGCCAGACTGCGGGCGAATCCAGACTGAGAACCAGGCGAAACGGAGAATCAGGGGGATCAGAAAATGCAGAGCAAGGTGAAGAGGTGGTTGGGCATGACGCGCGACCAGCTCGACGAGATCTACCGCGCTGCGGACCCTGGGCATCTACCCAGCGGTGACACGCGCGGCACCGCGATACTGGCAGGTTCCTGGTTCTCGAAGCTCATTGCCGCTCTCGCGCGCTTGTTCGCCTGGCAAGGCAAGATCTTCGACATCTTTTGCCCGGATGCGCAGGCCGGCGTGCTGGTCAACAAGATCCTTCCTCTTGGCCTGACCTTTATCGTCGCCAAGGTCTACCGCGATAAGAGCTGGCTCGACGGCAAGGACACCATCGTCATCGATTATTCGAAAACGTCTTTCTTCGCCAAGGTGATACGCGATGAGATTCGCGAGGTCGAACCCGGCGTTTACCTTGGCAAGGTATGGTGGGGCAAAACCCGCATCTTGGATTTTGCGCTGACCCGGCATGCACCCGACTAGTACGAGACGAGATGCGAGGCGTCCCTGATGACACCCCAGTCCGCATTTATGATAGTTGCCACTGTCCGTGACGACGCATTGAATGATCTCCGTCGCCTGCTCTCCGGCATGAATCAGTTACCCGCGTTCGCCGATCCGGAAAACGCATTGATACCCTTCGGGTTGTTCGATCGTTTGCATACGGCGCGGCTGGTCATTATCAATTCACATACCGTGGACGAGATCCGCGCATTCGGTGTAACGCCAAGACCCTGGCAACTAGCGCTGGCATTTATGGGCGACATCGACGGCGACGTCGATTCGTTTCTTGCCGAACTCGTTGATCGCGCAGGCTCCGGTCTCCATCAGATCTTCTCTCACTGCGAAGGATTCTCCAGTGGGGAGCGTGACCTGATGGCGTGGATGAAGACGCGCGACATCAATCCGGCCGTGAACTACGTCAACTACGTTGGCCGCACCGTGAGACAAATCAGGGAGGAAGCGGCCCTGCATCAAAGCCTGGCCGCGCATCTGCGAGAGATCACCGACGAACTGGACGGCATGGATACCTGGCACCTGCGGCAGCGATTACTGACCCATGTCGAATGGGAAAAACACAACGGCAACTTACAGCTCACGCCGGCCGAGCCGACGCCGTTTGACTGGCGGATCCGCAATCTGCTGCACAAGATCGGTATACCAGTGTTCTTGCTGCTGCTGTCCCCGCTGCTGTTACTGATCACGCCACTGTTCTTTCTGCGCCTGCGGCGGCTGGAGAGGTCGGACCCCGAGTTATTCATCCGCCCCGACCGCGAGTACGTGATGTCACTCACCTCTCAGGAGGATTATGATGTCACGAATCAGTACAATGTCTTCGGCGACGTCAAACCGGGTCTGTTCAGACTCTGGACCTTCAAATTTACCCTCGTACTGATCGAATACTTCGCTCGTCATGTCTATAACCGCGGCTTCCTCAGCCGAATACGAACCATTCATTTTGCGCGTTGGGTCTTCATGGACGACCAGCATCGAGTCTTCTTCGCCAGCACCTATGACGGCAGCCATGAGAGCTATATGGATGATTTCATCAACAAGGTCGGCTGGGGGCTGAACCTGAGTTTCAGCAGCGGTGTGGGCTATCCCACGACGAGCTGGCTGATTAAGCTGGGAGCCAGCCGCGAACTGCAGTTCAAGTACACGCAGAGGCGCCATCAACTGCCATCGGATGTCTGGTACAAGGCCTATCCCGGCATGACGGCGGTCGATCTGCACCGCAACAGTCGTATCCGCGAAGGGGTAGAGGTCCGTCCGTCCTCGCTCGACGAGGCGCGGGAATGGCTGAGCCTGATCTGAGTCCATGCGCCACAAGAGCAACACGGAATTCGACGACATGCAGGCCCTGCTGCGTTTCGGCAACGGCGGGCTGAGCGAGACCGCTTTCCTGCTGCTCCAGATATGCGATGCAGCCGCCGCCAGGCAGTGGCTCGACTCGGCCCCGATCAGCGACGCCGTCGCCAAGTCACCTCCTCCTGACAGGTCACTGCAGATTGCATTCTCCGCTCAAGGGCTTGCTGCTATCGGCCTCGGCGCCGAAATCATCGAAGGCTTTTCCGATGAGTTCATCGTTGGCATATCAGGCGACGAGAGCCGCTCGCGCCGCCTTGGCGATACCGGTACCAATGCACCCGAACACTGGGACTGGGGCGGCGAACCACATCGCCTGCCACACGTCATGCTGCTGTTGTACGCGCGACAGAGCCGATTGGACGCATGGCGGGAACAGATAGCGGATGCGCTGTTCATGCAGGCATTTGAAGTACTCGCCGAACTGCCGACCGACACGCTTGAGGCCACCGAACCCTTCGGCTTCGTCGATGGCATCAGTCAACCGAATATCGACTGGAGCCAGCAGCAAGGCGGGGATTCGCATGGGCGTGACGAGTACTCCAACTGGCTAGCCCCAGGAGACGTGGTGCTTGGCTATGCGAACGAGTACGGTCTCTATACCGAGAGACCTCTGATCGACCCGCGGAGAGACGCGAATTCCGCCGGCCTGCCAGATTCCGAGGATGAGCCAGAAAAGAAGGATTTCGGGCGTAACGGTTGCTACCTCGTGATTCGACAATTGCAACAGGACGTGCTGGGATTCTGGCAGTTCATCGATCGAGCCGTCGATTCGGATGTAGAAAAACGCGAGCAACTCGCCGCAAGCATGGTAGGCCGGCAACGTGACGGCACCCCCCTGTTGCCGCCACCGACGGAGTCTGTTCCCGGCATTCCGGCGACCGCCACGCTGAACCAGTTCACGTATACGCAAGACCCGGAAGGCACGCAGTGCCCGGTCGGCGCGCATATACGTCGAACCAATCCGCGCACTGGCGATTATCCTCCCGGGGTAACCGGCCTGTTCAGCCGGCTGGTGCGGGCGCTCGGATTCGGACTACGCCGGCCGGATGCCGATCTGATCGCCTCATCGCGTTTTCATCGCCTGCTGCGACGCGGACGCAACTATGGCCCGCAACTCGCCCCGGAGGAGGCCGTCAGACCAGACGCACCTGCAGCTCCACGCGGACTGCAGTTCATCTGCCTGGTCGGCAATATCAACCGCCAGTTCGAATTCATACAGAACGCCTGGATCATCAGCAGCAAATTCGGTGGCGTGCAAGATGAACGGGATCCCCTCCTCGGGACAGGTACCGCCTTGCTGAATCAGGCCCCAACCGATCGCTTCAGGCAACCTGACAAGGCCGGTCCGACACGCACAACCTGCGCCCTGCCACAATTCATTACCGTTAAGGGCGCTGGATATTTCTTCATGCCGGGCCTGCGCGCACTGAAATACCTGGCCAACCTGGCTGCCAATCCCGACGGCAGGCCATCATGAACCCGCGCTCCGCAAAAGCCCGGATACTGAAGTTCATCCACGATGTTCTGATCGAGCTGCTGCACGTCGAGCGCAGGCTGGAACCCTTTTTCCGTCGTCAGCTGAACTGGCTGCTGCGCGAACCGACCGCGCGAGTCATTCAGTTCTTTCTCAATCTGCAACGCAAGAACGAAGGACTGGGATTGGCCGAAGAGAAAGTGACCGCCGATGAGAAAGAAAGCCTGGACAGGATCATAGACCTGATGGCCGATCAGATGCGCGGACACTTCAAACCAGGAGGCTACGAACGCGGCGGCAACACCAAAACACACGGCATCCTGCGCGCCACTGTAACCATCCGGGATGATCTTCCCGAGCACTGTCGCAAAGGCATATTTGCCGATAACCACACCTACAAGGCCTACGTTCGCTTCTCCGGTCCGGGCCCGGACGTCCCCTCAGACATTCGCGATGTCGGCTTTACGAGCATGGCGGTCAAGCTCATGGGCGTGCCCGGGGAAAAGCTGATGGACGAAGAAAAGTTCACGCAGGATCTGATCACCATCTGCACGCCGACCTTCGTGACACCGAATACCCGGGAAAACGCCAAGCTCCAGTACTGGAGCCTAATCGACATGCCGCTCTATTACTTTTTAAATCCCGGGGATACCCACCTGCTGGACTTTTTTATGCAGAGCCTCTGGAATGAGACCCAGTACAACCCATTGGGCCAACGCCATTGGAGTTGTGTCCCTTATCTGTTGGGTGAAGGTCAGGCCGTGATGTACTCGTTCGTACCGAAGACGAAGGTCTACACCAAGATCGAGGGTGCGCCTTTTGGCAGGATTCCGTTCAATTACCTGCGCGAGAATATGGTCCGGACACTGGATGAAAAGGACGTGGAGTTCGACTTGATGATCCAGCTGCAGACCGATCCGCACAGAATGCCGATCGAGAACGCGTCCGTCCGCTGGCCGGAACGACTCTCGCCATTCATCCCAGTCGCCACCGTCCATATCCCGAAGCAGAAGTTCGATTCCGAGGCGCAGTTTGAGTTCGCTAAGCGGTTGAAGATGAATCCCTGGCACTGCCTGCCGGAACATCGACCCATGGGCAACCAGAGCCGGGCCCGATTCCGGATGTATTGTGAGCTGTCCGAGTTCCGCCAACGGATGAATCGGACAACCCATCTTGAACCGAGCGGGAACGAAGTCTTCTCTTAAGCGACAACCGCCAGTTGGCGCCCCGTGGCCGACTGTCCGGAGTTGGGACTCTTTTGCGGTCCCCACGTCAAGACTGCCCGTGATAGGCAGAGGATTGAAAACGCCGGTTTCAGCAAACTCGTCCGTAGCGTCAGGTGTGGCAAAGGCCGAATAGGCTTTCCCGGGAGACCGGATCGCCTGCTGTGGGTCGATTCCAGCCCCGAGGCGTTCTTTGTGCTGTTTTCTCGTCCGCCCATCATTCGGTCACGAGGGGCTCAGGAAGCGCGGCTCTCCTCTTCCGGCTCCGCTCTGACACTGCTGAGCAATAGCAGCACAACCCCCACGGTGATGGCGCTGTCGGCAACGTTGAACGCCGGCCAGTGCCAGTCGCCAACGTAGACGTCGATGAAGTCCACCACCCGGCCGGTGAGCACCCGGTCGATCAGGTTTCCTACTGCTCCGCCGGCGACCAGGGACAGGGCAGCGGCCATCAAGCGCTCCCCCGGCTTGAGCCGCAGCAGCCAGGCCACCAGCACCAGGGTCATCACCAGGGCGAAGCCGGCGAAGAGCCAGCGTTGCCAGCCACCCGCACTGGACAGGAAGCTGAAGGCCGCGCCCTCGTTGTACATCAGCGTGAGGTTGACTAGCGGCGCGATGGGCACGGGCCGAAAGGGCTCGAGCCCCGCAACCGCCAGCCATTTTGTCGCCTGGTCCAACACTACCACCAGCAGGGACAGCCAGAGCCAGCGGGCCATGGCGGGATTTGTGATCAGTTTCATGGATGTGGGACTTGAGATCTCTGCGGGAACATTTTCCGCATTCGTGAAATTTGCGTGATTGGTAGTTTCTTTAGGCGATTTGTAAGAAAAACCGCCTTAAGCGAAACGCCGCGTCTCGCCTGCACCCATGACGTTTTCCACGCAGCGCCCGCACAGCTCGGGGTGCTCCGCATCCTCGCCCACGTCTTCTCGGTGGTGCCAGCAGCGCGCGCACTTGGCGTGGGAGGAGGTCGCCACTTGCACAGACAGGCCGTCCAGTTCCGTATCCTGCGCATCCGCCGGCTTGTCGGTCGGGGAGTGAACGCGGGCGTAGGATGTGATGAGGGCAAAACGCAGCTCGTCCTCCAGTTTCTCGAGCTCAGCGGCCAGCTTGGGCTCACAGTAGAGGTCCAGCTCCGCATCCAGTGACGAGCCGATGTCTCCGCGCTTGCGCGCCTCCTCCAGGTGCTTGGAGACGTTGATTCGCACGTCCAGCACGTCGTTCCAGAGCTCCCGGTCGAAGCGGTCGTCCGGGTCCAGGGCGAACAGGCCCTGATACCAGGTCTGCAGAAAAACCGAGTCCGAGCGCTCGCCCGGCAGGTGCTGCCAGATCTCGTCGGCAGTGAAGCTCAGGATGGGCGCCAGCCAGCGGCTCATGGCTTCGGCGATGTGGTACATGGCGCTCTGGCAGGAGCGCCGCGGCAGGCCGTCCGTCTGTGTCGTGTACTGACGGTCCTTGATGACGTCCAGGTAAAAACCACCCATGTCCACTACGCAGAAGTTGTGGATCTTCTGGTAGATGAGGTGGAACTGATAGTCCCGGTATGCCTGGACGATCTCGTGTTGGAGCTGGAGCGCCCGGTCCACCGCCCAGCGGTCGAGCTCGATCATGTCCTTTGGTGCGACCAGGTTCTCCGCGGGATCGAAGCCATTGAGGTTGGAAAGCAGGAACCGGGCCGTGTTGCGGATGCGCCGGTAGGCGTCGGCGGTGCGCTTGAGGATCTCGTCGGAGACGCTCATCTCGGCCCGGTAGTCGGTGGCGGCCACCCACAGGCGGATGATGTCCGCGCCCAGGGTCTTCATCACGTCCTGGGGCCGCACCACGTTGCCCTTGGACTTGGACATCTTCTCGCCCTTGGCGTCCACCGTGAAGCCGTGGGTCAATACTTGGGCGTAGGGCGCCCGGTCATTCATTGCCACGGATGTGAGCAGGGAGGACTGGAACCAACCGCGGTGCTGGTCGGAGCCCTCCAGGTACATGTCCGCGGGAGAGCGCAGTCCCTCGCGGTGCTCCAGCACGCAGGCGTGGGTTACGCCCGAGTCGAACCAGACGTCCAGTGTGTCATGGACCTTCTCGTAGCGCTCGCCTTCCTCCTCGCCCAGCAGATCCTTGGGAAGGAGATCGAACCAGGCGTCTACGCCCTTTTGCTCCACCCGCCCGGCCACCTGCTCGATGCGGGCGGGGGTATCGGGGTGTGGCTCGCCCGTCTCCTTGTGGACCAGCAGGGGAATGGGCACGCCCCAGGTCCGCTGGCGCGAGATACACCAGTCCGGGCGGTTGCGCACCATGCCGTCGATGCGGGACTCGCCCCAATCGGGCATCCAGTGCACCTTGGCGATTTCGCGCAGGGCGGCCTCGCGCAGCCCCTGCTTCTCCATACCGATGAACCACTGGGGAGTGGCGCGGAAGATAATGGGCGACTTGTGGCGCCAGCAGTGGGGATAGCTGTGGCTGAAGCGGGATTCACGCAGCAGGGCGCCTTTGGCCTTGAGGGCGTCGACCACCTTCTCGTTGGCAGTGAAGACGTGCTCCCCGGCGAAGATGGGGGTGCCGGGCAGGAAGCGGCCGTCGCCTCCGACAGGGTTGTCCACCGGCAGGTCGTAGCGCAGGCCTACCACGTAGTCTTCCAGGCCGTGCCCGGGGGCGGTATGAACGGCGCCAGTACCCGCGTCCAGGGATACGTGCTCGCCGAGGATCACCGGCACCTCGCGGTCGTAGAAGGCGTGCTGCAGCTTGACGCCTTCCAAGGCGTCCCCGCGCCCGTAGCAGATCACGTGATAGTGCTCGATGCCATAACGGTCCATGGTGTCCCGCAGCAGTCCCTCGGCGACGATCAGGCGCTCTCGACCGTGGACGCCGTCGGTTTGGACCACGACGTACTCCAACTCCGGATTGAGGGCAACCGCTTGGTTGGCGGGCAGAGTCCAGGGGGTGGTGGTCCAGATCACCACGGACATGGGGCCGTCCCCATGGCCATCCGGCACCGAGTGGCAGCGAGTGAGAACGGATTCCTCGTTCAGCACCCGGAAGCGTACGTCGATAGAGATGGATTCCTTGTCTGCGTATTCCACCTCCGCCTCTGCCAAGGCCGAGCCGCAGTCGATGCACCAGTGCACCGGCTTGTAGCCCTTTTGCACGTGTCCGTTGGCGATGATGCGGCCCAGAGCGCGAATGATGTTGGCCTCGAAACGGAAGTCCATGGTGAGGTAGGGGTTCTCCCAGTCACCCAGCACTCCCAAACGCTTGAAGTCCTTTCGCTGGCCGTCCACCTGCCGTCCCGCATATTCGCGGCAGGCTTGGCGGAACTGAGCCGGGCTGATCTTGGCGCCGGGCTTGCCCTTCTTCTTCTCCACCTGCAACTCGATGGGCAAGCCGTGGCAGTCCCAGCCGGGGACATATGGCGCGTCCATGCCGTCCAGGGTTCGGGACTTGACGATGATGTCCTTCAGGACCTTGTTGACCGCATGGCCGATGTGGATCTCCCCGTTTGCGTAGGGCGGGCCGTCGTGAAGGATGTACTTCTCCCTTCCCGCCATTGCGCTGCGGATCTGGCCGTAGAGGTCCATTTCCTCCCAGCGCTTGAGCATGTTGGGCTCGCGATTGGCGAGATTGGCCTTCATGGGGAAGGCTGTCTTGGGGAGGTTCAGGGTGTCTTTGTAGTCGGCCACGGCTCTGTCTCAATCTGTACGTCGATACGCCATTTCGTAGGATGCGGTGAGCTGCGCGAACCGCATCGTTCGCGATATTGTTCGACTAAAAATCCCCTGAAAGCCGGTGACCTGCAGGGTCTGCCCTGCGGACCAGCCAAGGATTTGATGGGCTTCACGTCGCTCAGCCCATCCTACAGAAAACACTTTGTTTCCGCCCGCCTGTATGAAAAACGCAGCCGTTCGGCATCGGCGATTCCAAGAAGTGAAGGACACTCGAAGTGAGCGACCCTATGCCCTATTTCCTAATTCCCCGTCTCCGTCCGCAGATACCCCCTCGCCGCCGCCGCATCTCGATCGATCTGCGTCTTCAGCTCCTCGAACGAGTCGAACCTCTTCTCGTCCCGAAGCTTGAGCTTGAACTCTACCTCGGCGTGCTGCCCGTAGAGGTCGCCCTGAAAGTCGAATAGGTGCACCTCGAGCAGGTACCTTGTGCCTCCGTCCACCGTGGGCCGGTTTCCGATGTTCGCCACACCTGGCCAAGGCCGCTCCGCGACACCATTGACCCTGACGGCGTAGACGCCGCGCAGAGGGCTCACGCGCCGGTGCAGGTTCAGATTCGCCGTCGGGTAGCCGATGCTGCGTCCACGCTTGTCGCCGTGACCGACCCGCCCGCAGATGCGGTAAGGCCTGCCCAGCAGGTGCCGGGCGAGCTCGAATTCACCCCGCGCCAGCGCCTCGCGGATGCGGGTGCTACTCACGCGTTCGTCGGCGTGGGTGACGGTGTGCAGGTCCTCGACGGCGAAGCAATTCTCCCGGCCCATCTTTTCCAGGAGACGAAAATCTCCTTCCCGGCCGCGGCCGAAGCGGAAATCATCCCCCACCAGAAGGTGCCGGGCACCCAGCCCATCCACCAGTAGCTCTTGCACGAACTCGCGCGCCCCCATGCCCGCGAGCTTGGGGCCGAACTCCAGCAGCATCACCTGCTGTATCCTGCTTTCCTGAAGGGCCGCAAGCTTCTCGCGAAGCCGGGTGAGTCTTGCCGGCGCCGCTTCGGGAGCTAAGTACTCCATGGCCTGAGGCTCGAAGGTGATGACGGTCGCCGGCAGATCGAGCTCGCGGCCCATGGTCAGCAGTCGATGGAATACAGCCCGATGGCCCAGGTGCACTCCATCGAAGTTGCCGATGGTGGCGACGCAGCCCCGATGCCGAGGCTTGAGGTTGTGCAGTCCGCGGATGACCCTCATGGGAGCGAGTAAATCCTGCGTGTTTGCGCCGGAGGCGCCTTGTCCCCTCGCCCCATGTTTGAGAGATCCAGGGATGGTTGTTTGAGCTTCAAGAACTGTGGCGTTCGGTGTGTTGTTTGTTCCTTCTTGAGGCAAAATGCTCCATCGCAAGTCGGGCGGTAGGTCGGACTTCAGTCGGACATCCTCTATCCCGTCGGGCTGAAGCCCGATCCGCGCTCGTTCGAGTCCGGCCAAAGCCGACCCGCGCCCGCGCGATTATAAGCGGCGAGCGCTATCGAGCAAGAAAATGCCTTGGCCGAATACCGAAGGTGAGCAGGGCCAAGGCATAGGCGGCTCCACCGGCTAGTATCCAGCCCAACAGCCGCAGGACGCGGTCCCAAGTGCGCATCTCGAGCCATTGCACCGTCTCCCCGCATCCCCACCAGAGCAGCAGCCCCATGACCAGGCAGGCGCCGAAGCTGCGTGCCATGAGCGCAGTCCAGCCGGTCGCCGGGCGGTAGATGTCCTCGCGCAGCAGACCGCGTAACAGCAGTCCTGCGTTCACGCCCGCGGAAATGGTCGTCGCCAGCGCCAGGCCCGTGTGCCCCAGGGGAAACATCAAGATGAGACTGAACCCGACGTTGGCGGCCATTGCGACCACGGCGATCTTCACAGGGGTTTTCATATCCTGGCGTGCGTAAAAGCCGGGCGCGAGCACCTTGATGCCCATGAATGCGGTCAATCCCAGTGCGTAGGCCATGAGCGCGCGGGTCGCCATGGCGACGTCCTCGCCGGTGAACTCGCCGGAGTAGAACAGGGTCGCCATCATTGGCCCGGCCAGGACCAGCAACCCGACGGCGGACGGCATCCCGAGCAGCAGGACCCAGCGCAACGCCCAATCCAGGGTGCGGGAGAACTCTTCGGATGATTGCTCCGCGTGCTTTCGGGACAGCTTCGGCAGAATGACCGTCCCCAGGGCGACTCCGAGGATACCCAGGGGAAACTCCATGAGTCGGTCGCCGTAGTAGAGCCAAGTGATACTGCCGGTTACCAGGAAGGATGCCAGCAGGGTGTTCAGGAGCAGCCCGATCTGGGTCACCGAGACCCCGAACAGGGCCGGTACCATGAGCTTGATGATGCGCTTTACGCCTTTGTCCTTGAACTTGACTCGGGGCCGCGGCAGGAGTCCGATCTGCGACAGGAAAGGCACCTGAAAGACGAGCTGTGCGATGCCTGCGAACAAGACGCCCCAGGCAAGAGCGTAGACGGGTTGCTCCATCTCCGGAGCCAGCATCAGCGCGCAGGCGATCAGTGAAACATTGAGCAGCACCGGCGTAAACGCGGGGACCCCGAACCGGTCGTAGGTGTTGAGGATGCCTCCCGCGAACGCCGTCAACGAGATGAACATCAGGTAGGGAAAGGTCAGGCGCAGCATCTCGGTAGCCATCTGCTGCTTGTCGGTTTCCCCTACGAAACCGGGGGCAAAGATCAGGATCAGTACTGGCGCCCCCAGCACGCCGAGTATGGTAACAAAGAGCAGCACCGCTCCCAGGGTGCCGCTCACGTCGTCGACGAAATTCTTGAGCTCCGGAAAGCTGTGCTTGGTCTTGTACTCGTTCAGCACCGGAACGAAGGCCATGGAAAAGGCGCCTTCGGCGAACAGCCGGCGCATGAAGTTGGGGATCTTGAAGGCAACGAAAAAGGCGTCCGTGCCGGCATCGGCGCCGAACACCCGGGCGACCACGAGGTCGCGGACGAAGCCCATGACGCGTGAGAGGAGGGTATTGCTACCGACCGTGGCGATGGATTTGGCGAGGGAGGCCAAGTGGTTCGACTCCGGCAAAACGCGCGATTATAGTTGCCGCATCACTGCGGGGTAATAAATCTCTCTCTCGATCTCGGGCCAAGACGCAAACGAATGTCTTGGCGGGCTTTGCATCTTGGCGCGAGCTTTCTTCTTTCGGCTTGGCTTGCTGCATCGCTGCACGGGATACGGGACCGAAGGACTTTCGTGTTCCGCAGACCCGCCGGCTGAGGCTAGCACTCGGTCAGGTAGGCGATAAAATCCACCGTGATCCGCGCGCTCACTCCCCACAACAGCTCCTGGTCAAACTCGTCGTAGAAGACGACATCCCTGGCCTGGGGGTGATCGGGGGATGGCCAGATACGCACGCGTCGGTGATCGGGATTGCCAAGCCAGGTCAGGGGAATGCTGAACACGCGAGCCACCTCAACGGGGTCTGGCGTGAAGTCCACGGGCCAGGGGATCTCACCCACGACCGGGGTGACCAGAAAATTGCTCACGGTGTGCATCGGGCGCATCTCCCCGAGCAGTGAGACCTGATCCGGATCGAGCCCGATCTCCTCCCGGGCCTCGCGAAGCGCGGTTGCGGCGGAGCTCGCGTCTCCCTGCTCGTGCCGGCCGCCCGGAAATGCGACCTGACCGCTGTGGTGGTCCCCCTCGAACTCCGTGCGGCGGATGAATAACAGATGCCAGGCGTCGAGGTGACGAAACATGGGAAGCAGCACCGCCGCCGGCCTGGGCTCCCCCGAGGCAAGATCCCGCATCTCGCGCGAGGCCGTGCGCCGGATCCGCGCGGACCCGAGACGGTTGGAGATCGCGCCGCGGTCGAGTCGATCAAAAAACGATCCAGCATTCATCCGCGCAATGATAGGACAATCCGAATTGAAGCACGTCGCTTTCGAGAGCGCGTAAGCCAAGTTAGACTTATCATCCTGCTTCCTTTCGCTACATCTGTCGCACTATGGTTCAGCATCCGTTCATCGCTCCGGGTGGATAATTTCCCCGTGACGACACCAGAATGAATCCCGAGTGTTCCGCTCCCGCTTGCGTGGGCGGAAGATTCTAGACTGCGGAGGCGAGCAGGCATAGTGCACCTGTGGGAGAGAGCATTGCGAAGATTGGTCAGGTTGGTCCTATTTGTATTCCTTTCGATATCCCTGGGTCAGGGGATGCCGTTTATGGCGGAGGCCGGGTCTGGTAAGAAGGCCCGCAAGGGCTCGCAGTCGGCGGGACAGGGGGCTCTCATCTCCCGTGACCAGGCGGCGGCAATCGCACGTTCGGCGACCGGCGGGCGCGTTCTCAACGTCCAGCTCGGTGGCGGCAATCGGCCAAGGTACAGCGTCAAGATGCTGCTCGACGGGAAGCGGGTGAGGAAGGTCGGCGTCGACGCGCGTACGGGAGCAGTCCTCAAGTGACCAGAGTACCGCAGCCGGAGGACCCTGCATGAGGGTGCTGGTCGTAGAGGACGAGGCGCAGCTGCGCGATCGAATCGCGGCGGCCCTGCTTGGCGAGGGTTTCGCCGTGGACGCTACCGCAGATGGTCCCGAAGCCCTGTTCATGGGGTGCGAGTATCCGGTCGACGTGGTCGTGCTGGATCTGGGGCTGCCCGGCATGTCCGGCATTGAAGTCCTGCAGGAGTGGCGCGCCCGAGCCTTGAAGTTCCCGGTATTGATCCTGACGGCGCGCGGGAGCTGGCAGGAGAAGGTCGCCGGCCTGGAGGCGGGGGCGGACGACTATCTGGTCAAGCCCTTCCAGATGGAAGAGGTGGTCGCGCGCCTGCGCGCTCTGGTTCGTCGTGCCGCCGGTTGGACACGGTCGGTGCTTTCATCGGGGGGGATCGAGCTTGACATGGCCGCGCAGCGTGTGCTGGTGGGCGGCGAGCCCGCGGATTTGACCGCGTTCGAGTACAAGCTGCTCGAATACCTGATGCTCCACGCCGGCTCGGTCGTCTCCAAAACCGAGCTGGCCGAGCATCTCTATGCCGAAGATGCGGACCGTGACAGCAACGTCCTGGAAGTGCTCATAACCCGGCTGCGCCGCAAGCTGGATCCGCAGCGCAGGCACAACCCCATAGAGACCTTGCGCGGCCGAGGTTACCGGCTTCAGAGAGATTCGTCCCGCGATGGGTAGGAGTCTGTCTGACTTGCGGCCGTTCTACTGCGCAACCGCAGATGCCGGTCGGGTTTTCCTCCCGATTTCGTTTAATAGGTCCACTGCTCGCCTCAATCAGGCGAAAAATCCGCCTCGGCCCCGCGCTTCCTCGCTTGGAGCGCGCAAGCCAGACAGACTCCCGGATCTCCGGGAAGCCGAGGGAAAAAACTCGCACCCGGTCGCGAAGTACGCCAAGGAATCCCTTTGCGTCTTGGCGTCTTGGCGCGAGATCTGTTTACGGTCTCGCGACATGGGTGTGCACGGATACGCATTCGCGGGCGCACTCCCTGCGCGGCCGGGTTGAAGCCTTGACGCCTCTCTCGCTGAGTGGGCGCCTGGCACTGGTCGCCGCCTGCGTTCTCACCGGGTTTCTCGGCCTGACCGGAACGGTGCTCGACAGGGCCTTTCGCATCAGTGTGGAGGAAGCGGTTCGCGAGAAGCTGCAGATTCAGGTCTACCTGCTGCTGGAGGCCGCGGACTTGGACGAGTCGGCCCGGCTCTTGATGCCGGACGTCCTGCCGGAGCCACGGCTGTCTTTCCCTGCCTCCGGCCTGTACGCCGAGATAGCCCGTTCCGGGGGGCGCGCCATCTGGCGATCTCTGTCAAGCGTCGACCGCGAAATCCGCTATCCAATCCCAACCGTGGGCGACACGCCGGCCTTCGAGCAGGTTGCCGACGGCGATGTTTACGCCCTTACCTATCCCGTAACCTGGGAAATCGCCAGCGGCGGCGAGCGCGCCCTGGAATTCCGAGTGGCAGAGACCCGCGCCAATGCGGACCTGCGAGTTGGAAAGTTTCGCCGCGCGCTATGGAGCTGGCTGGGCGCAGCCGCCTTGGTTCTCCTCGCCTTCCAGGCCGTCGCGCTTCACTGGGGGCTGGCCCCCCTGCGCCGTCTGGCCGGGGAGATTCGTGACATCGAGGGGGGGGAACGCGCCACCCTCGGGGATCGATATCCGCGCGAGCTTCTCGCGGTCACGCGCGATCTCAACGCCCTGCTGGCCAGCGGAAGCGCCCGCCTGCAGCGTTACCGCGACGCGCTTGCGGATCTCGCCCACAGTCTCAAGACCCCCCTGGCCGTGCTGCGGTCCGAGGCCGATGATCGGATGCCCGATGAACAGCGTGCCGCAGTGACCGAGCAGGTCGAGCGCATGGATCAGGCGATTGCCTACCACTTGCAGCGCGGTGCTGCCGCCGGCCGAACCGCGTTGTCCAAGTCCGTTGATCCAAGGGAAGTTCTGCAACGTATCGGCGCGTCACTGTCCAAGGTATACGCCGCAAAATCCGTCGCCCTGGATCTTGTGATCGAGCCGAGAGCGGTTTTCGTCGGAGACCCGGGTGACCTCACCGAGATCCTGGGAAACCTGCTCGACAACGCCTTCAAGTGGGCCCGCGGAAAGGTGTGCGTCCATGTCCGAATCCGCGAAGCGGCGGGAGCGGAGCGGGGGGGGTTGCTGATGGAAATCGAAGATGATGGTCCTGGAATTCCCGAGCACCATCGACGGATAGTTTTGGAGCGAGGCGGGCGTGCAGATGAGCTGGTTCCCGGGCAGGGGATCGGATTGGCGCTGGTAAGAGATATGGTCGAGAAGGCCTACGGCGGGTCGCTCGCGTTGGATCAAAGCTCGCTTGGAGGGGCACTCGTCAGGGTGCTTCTTTAAGCCATATACCCAAGAATAAAGTTACTAGCTATTTAGCCGTTTGCGATTGGCTAACGCGCTGAAGGCTAACTGTTCTCTTGACGATCAAGGGCCCCGCGCGTTGGCCGTTGAGGAATTGCATTGCTGCAGCTTTCCGGGGCGAGAGCCGCCCCGGAGCGCAGCTCAACCCTCGTCGATTCCCTCGTCGTAGGGGTTGTTGATCACTTGGTGCAGGCGACTGCCGGGTACCTGGGAAGACAGGATCTCTCCGCCCTGGGCTTCGATTGCCTGCATCTCACGGTCGTAGAACTGTTCGGTGGCTTTAATCTGCTGCTCGTAGGCACTCATTGTTCAGTCTCCGGTAGGGTTGTCGATAATGAAGGCGAGAGTTGGCGCCTTCATACCTGATAATAATGGTCGGTTATTTTGTTTTTTCCAGGCATTGAAACGATTTATTACCTGCGCAAAAAATGTAGGATTCCGCCGTGCCGCCGTGCCGCCGTGCCGCCGTGCCGCCGTGCCGCCGTGCCGCCGGATCCGGTGACGGGTGGCCTTCGGTTACCTCCTTGGCAGGAGGCGCCGGGCATACAGTACCCGCGCACGGGTGTGAGGCTATTTCTACGGATTCCGGGGAATGTTCAACGAGTCCCTGTGAACTTTCTCACATCTTTTCCGACACCCCTTCCGTATCTTTAAAACCACCCGGAAAGGGGCGCGGTCCGCGACCAAGAGCACCCCCGCTCATCGCCGGGGGGCGTCTCGCCGCGGTTTCGCCTCGAAGGGCCCGGCGACGCGGGACGAGCAAGCGAAGCAACCTGAAGGATCAAGGAGTACGCTATGCAACGTTCGAACGAGACCCCGATCCTCGGACCTTCCGGCGAATCGCGCAGAAACAGGCTTGCAGGTGCGCGCCTCTACCCCGGGCGCCGCACCGGCGGCAAAGGCGCCATGGTTTGCAGTCTCGCCGCGCTTGCTTTGCTCCCCTTGATGGGCACGGCCCTGGCGGGTACCCAGCCCATGATCGGCGTCACGAATCTTCGCCCCGTCGAGGCACCCTTTCATCGGCCGGTAAGCGATGCGCGCACCTCCTACTTTCCGGCGAATCCAAGCTCCTCGACCAATATGGATCGGGTCTCCACCTCACCGAAGGCCGCTGAGGTCCGCGCGCTCGAAGTGGATCTGCAGATCGAGAACGCCGAGGGGGATTACCTTCGTCTGGACCGGGTGAGCGTCCTGTATTCGGGTCATGGCCTGGACGACGTGAGCCTCGCCGGAGACGAGCTTCTGGCGATGCCCGAGTCGCTCTTGACCATCCCCCGCGGTCGGGACCGCAGCAAGACCGACGGCCTTTCACCCAAACGCCCGGCCTTGACCAGCGGCGGCTTCGGGGTGACGGGCTTTTTGCTGGAGCGCTACCTGGACAGGGGGGATCTGCTGACAGGGAGCCAGGGCCAAATCGAGCTGCCCTACGGGCGCGCCCTGGACGTACGGTCCTACCTGTTCGGCGGCGCCGTTCGCCGTACCCTGGTCGTTGGTACACGTGAGCTCCTGAACGAATCCGGCCTGTCCGATTCCTCCGGGGACGGCGCCCACGTGTCTTAGCAGGGTTTTCTCGCCAAGTACAACGAGGAAGGGGTCCTCGAGGCATCGGTGCTCGCGGCATCGACTCGGCTTTCAGCCCTCGCAGATCTCGGAGACGGGCGATTTTTGACCGCGGGGACGTTGCGGACCGGTGATGGAGAGCGGCTGACATTGGCGCGTTATCGCCTCTATGAGCACGGGGCCGGGAGGGAGTCGGGTGCAGAGCTCGAGGCCATCGAGCCGGAGGACTCCTTTGGCGGCGAGAAGGGCCTGGCCGTCATCGGCTTTCCGATGGCCAGGGGGGGCTGCGAGCACGTCGGCGCGGTCAATATCGAGGCGGCCACGAAGGACAAGTACCTGGTTTCCGCTTTCCTCGCCTGCGGTGACGAGCGGCTCGGTGGCTTGGCCGCGGTCGATAGCCAGGGTAACCCGATCGAGGCATTCGGCCATGCCGGTGTCTTGGTCTTTTCCGGTCCGGAACGAGAGCCGGTGCGGCCGGTGGGCGCCTTCGAGTCCCTCGGGCGCTGGCTGTACATCGGTGCGGCTGTTGGTGAAGGTTGCTTCGATTTTTACTCTGGAACGGGCTGCCGGTTCGGCCTGACCCGCTTCGATATCCAAACCGGAGTGCAGGACGCAGGCTTTGGCTGGCACCTGGAGTCAATGCCCCATGCCCGCAGTTCTATGCCCTATTCGATGACCCGCTGCCCCGCTGCTTCTCCCTTTGCGAGGGACCGGTTCGTCCTCGGTGGCCGAGCGCTGGACCACAAGGGGTACGAGACCCCGGTCCTGATGCGCTTCAGGTCGGATGGGACGCTGGACCCGTCCTTTGACGGGGTCGGTCGGCTGCGGTACGACTTCGGCGGACAGGGTGGCTTCGTGAAGGCGCTCGCGCTGGACGCATCGGGTCGGCTGGCGATGGCGGTGGAGAGTCGCGAGACGGGTCCGGACGGAACCGTCGTCAGCAGCTTCGCCGCGGCCCAGCTCGACCAGAACGGTGGCCTGATCTGGTGGCACCGCCCATACAGGAGCCACCGCTGGACCCTGAGCGACGTCAGCGATTCGGCTTCCGACCGCTTTCGGGGGGCACGCCGGGTCCAGTCGATTCCACGGGCGATCACCGTAGACGACAGGGGCCGGATCTTGGTGGCCGGCCTGGCGGCTCATCCGGAGCTGGGAGACGGCCCGTTGGCACAGGCTCAGCCTGGCGCGCACAGCGCGGACTCCAGGGGAATGATGGCCCTGGCCCGGTACCTGCCCATCGGTGTTCCCGACGACCGGCGCTGGATTCGTGCCGGCGAGAAGCGCGGGTTGTTCATTCCCGCGGACCCGGGCCTGAGGCTGGTGCAGGGTACTGCCGGAGAGATCGCCGCCGACCTGAAGTTCAATGGCTTCGAGGTGACACGAATCGAGCGCAGTCTCAGCGAGCCCATGCGCGAGGAGGATAGGTCGTTTCCGATCCATGAATCCGGATTTGCGCCTCGTAGCTCGGCCGGCGACGAGGCCTATGTCATCAATCCCCGTTTCCCGGAGCAGTACCAGCAAAAGTCTAGCGCCAACGCAAACCGCCTCGCCCATGACATCCACGGGGCGCGGTGGCATGGGGGGCGGGGCCTGAACGCGGCGCACCCGATGCGGGTACGCCAGCAAGTCCCCAACGGCAATGCGGAGGTGGTTGGCTGCCGAAGGGCATATCAGGATGGCTCGGCTACTGAAATTCCAAGCGCTGATGGCAACTATCTGAAGGTCCGCTGCACACGCGGCTCCCTGTACACGAGCGGGGAAGAGCGCCCCGCCCTAATGCAACTTCAGCAGGATTCGAGGCCGGACAGTTTCCATGCGCCGGAGTGTGCCGACGAGAACCCGGGCTGTGGCGTCGACTCGCACGGTTAGCTGTATTCTTGGATGCCGCTGCGCTTACCAGCGCGCAGGTCCGGGGGGCGCAAACGGCGGCCGGCTCAAAAAGGGGTCGTGAAGCTCACGCCGATCTGGCGGCTCCATCTGCCGCTGGTAGCCGCGCGGCGAAGACCAAGTGCGTTGGGGTTTGGACCAGGGGCAGAGGTTGTCCATCCAGCTCGAATTCCGCCGGCGGTCGAAAGTCCTTTTCTGTCGATACCAGGAGCGGCGTGCATCGCGATAGCGTTCCACCGCAGCGTCGTAGTCCGCAAACCATGGAGGAATGGTTTCCCGCGGGTCGCCGTAGGTACCCTGCCTTTCCTCACGGCGCCGGCGCAGAAGGTCGCGGCGCTCGTCCACCAGCGTCTGCAGGGAAAAGGAAGACAGCGGCGGTTGGATCTGCTGGGTATCTGGCTCCTGCGTACCGTTTTGGTGCTGTGCCGCCGGCGGCGCTGCGGGGCTTGCAGGCGGGGCTTGTGCAGCTTCGGAGGGAGCCTTCTCGTCAGCCGCGAGCCAGCCGCCAGCGGTCAGGATCGAAGTGATGACGAGTGCGGCTGCAAGCCGTTTTGGAAGCAACATGGCGGAATCTCCTCTCGTCGCGATGGGCGCGCGTCACCTCAGACCGTCAACCGCCGATAGATTTCCGAGACCTTGTAGGGCAGCCGCTGCACCTCGTCCACGATCGTATAGTTCACGGCCCCGTACATGTGGGGCAGGTAGTCCTGGCCTTCCTTGTCGATGGTGATGCAGAAGGGGTGGATGCCGCTTCGCTTGGCCTCGATCAGGGCGCGGCGGGTGTCCTCGATGCCGTACTCGCTGCGGTACTCGTCGCTGTAGTCGTCCGGCTTTCCATCGGACAGGGTGATCAGGATGCGGGTCTTGGCCTCCACCTGATTCAAGATCTCGGTCAGGTGACGGATGGCCACGCCCATGCGCGTGTAGTCCTTGGCCTCGATGCCTGCGATGCGTCCCCTGATCTCCTCCCCGTAGGCGTCGTCGAAGCCCTTGATGCGATAGGTCTCGCAGCGCTTGCGGGTCATGCCGGAGAAGCCGTAGATGGCGTAGCGGTCCCCCAGGGTCTCCAGGGCCTCGCACAGCAACAGCAGGGATTCGCGCTCGGCCTGGTTGATCCAGCCCCGGGTGGAGCCGCTCATGTCCACCATGAACATGACGGCGATGTTGCGCTCGACCTTGTCCCGCCGGGTGAACAGGCGGTCGGACATCTCCAGGCCCCGGTGGGCGTCGGCGTGGGCCTCCACCAGGGCGTCTATGTCCACCTCGTCGCCGTAGGGCTCCTTTTTCAGCCACTTGTTCTCCCCGCGCAGGGCCTCGAAGGTCTTGCGCAGTCCGAGCAGGTGCCTGGAGTACTTCTCCAGGGTTTCCTGCACGAAATCGTCGATCTTGGGC
Organism: uncultured Gammaproteobacteria bacterium; assembly: GCA_942492625.1. Lineage (GTDB taxonomy): Bacteria > Pseudomonadota > Gammaproteobacteria > Chromatiales > Chromatiaceae > Thiosymbion. Next base: position 207,939 of record CALOFM010000042.1, read on the forward strand.
TCGACGGTCAGCTCGCGCATCACACACCAGTTCTTGCGGTAGCTCCGGCGGCGAAAGTCCCACTCGTTGTAGATGCTGGCGCCGCGCTCGTGGTAGGTGCCTGACCAGACGTCCGCGCTGGCGTCCTCGTCTTCCTCTTGGGTCCCTTTCGGCTTCCAGCCTCCGTCACCGGCGGGGACCAGGTACTCAGGTGGCAGCTCCCCGAGATCGAGCATGATGGAGCTGATGACCTGCTTGATGTCCTCCGGCGGGCTCACCGGCTTGTCGTGGAACAGGATCTCCATCTCGAAGTCCTCGGGGAGCGCCTCGTTGTCCTTCTTACGCGCCGAGAAGGGTGCCCTGTCCTTGTCAGATGGCTCCTTGCGCTCGGACGCGGGCTGCTCTGATTCCAGCTCCTTCTGGTAGCGTACCAACAGGCTGCGCAGCCCCGCCTTCTCATCCTCGAGCCGTGCCCGCAGGATTTCCTCGACCCGCTCGGGATACAGCTTGCCCTGATAGCAAAGGGGCTCCGGCAGGGGGGGGGACCCGGTCATGAGCTCGGAAACGAGGGCGAGGGAGTCCTCTACCCGGCTCCGGAGTCCGATCAGGCGCGCGCGCCAGGTCTCCCACTCGGGGGCGCAGACCTGCTGGCCGGCGATCGCGCTCAGCCGCAGCATGTCGCGGTGGATACCCGGCAGCTCGTGCGCGATGCGTGCGTCCAGGCGCAGGGTCTCCAGGGTATGGAAAAGCTTGAGTGCCCGGTCCGAGCGCTCGAACCGCGCCAGGGCCTCGATCACGCCTCGCTGCCAAGTGCCGAATCGGGTCTGGGCCCAGAGGTAGGTCGCCGCCACCTTGAGGAAACGGAAGTTGTCCTCCCGGCTCTCGAACCGGCTGGCGGTCGCAGGGACGAACAGGGTCTCGGTGTCCGTGTAGATGGTATCGGCGGCCGCAAGCTTGAGGCGGCGGCCCGAGAGCCCCAGCACTACCCGCTCCAGGACGGAGGAGTGCTCATTGAGGGTTGCGCCGACCTTGGCGATCCGCGCTCGCTCGAGGAACTTGTCCACATTCTTGAACACATCCACGGCGGCGTAAAGGCCGGACTGGTCATAGACGTCGAGCCCCTGGATGATCCATGCCTCCACGTCCGGCAGCTTCAGCTCGCTCAGGGCGCGGTAGGCGTGGGTCAGGAACTGGAAAGCGCAGGCCGTGTTGTCTTTCTCCAAGGCCCGGACCCAGTGGAGTGCAAATTCCTGTTGCGGCCTTGAAAGCCGCGCCAGGGACTCCGCCGAGGACCGCTTGGACGAGGTCTCCGCCCAAAGGATGTCCTCGAGCAGGTCTTCGAGCTGGTCGGCGTCTAGCGGGGAAGACATCGTTAGCTGCCATGCGCCACAGTGTGATACCCCGCCGTCACCAGGAGACCGCGCCCTCCGCCACACCCTTCAGCATTTGTGAGATCTCGGCCATGACCTCGCTGGACTGCACATCCTGCTCAGAGACGGTGCGGTGGGCGACGTAGGTCTTGTCAAGCTCTCCCGGCAGGACGTAGATCGAAAGAATGAAGGGGCAGTTGACGATTCGGGTGGGGTCCTCGGTGGTCATCTTTCGGGAGAGCACGGCACTGCAAAACTCGATGGATTGGGCCTTCTCGTAGATCTTCTCGCCCATGCCAAGGTCTTTGCCGGTGCGCTCCAGCATCTCGTCCATGTGCATGACATTGTTGATGTACATGCCGCGCTCTTGGATCGCCATGGTCGCACCTTCCATCACGGTCTCGAAATCGCTCTCGCTCTCGTAGACGGCATAGGCGCCGCCGGCGAAGACCGGAAACGGTGTGGCTGCGAGGGTGATCAGGGTCAGGAGGAAACGCTGGATGCTGGTCATGGTTCTGTTCCCCGGTCTTTGACACTCGATGGCGATCATAGCATGGGTCTGTCTAGCCCGGTCTCGCACCCGAAACCCGCCCCTGGCACAATACGGCGAGGTTTTTCAATGGACGACTCAACATGACGCAGTACATCGGAATTCTGACCTCCGGCGGCGACAGCCCGGGGTTGAACGCGGCCATCCGTGGCGTGGGCAAGGCGGCCATCGGCAAACATGGCATGGAAGTGATCGGGTTCCGTGACGGCTTCAGGGGACTGGCGGAGAATCGATCGATCCGGCTGGGCACCAGCTCCCTGGCGGGCATCCTCACCGTCGGCGGCACCATCCTCGGTACCAGTCGGGAGAAGCCCCACCGTATGCTGGTCGGCGGCAAGGTGCAGGATATGACCGACGCCATCGTGGAGAATTATCAGGCCAATCATCTCGACGCGCTGGTGTGCCTCGGTGGCGGCGGGACCCAGAAGAACGCCTTGCGGCTCCGGGACAAGGGGCTCAAGGTAATCACCCTACCCAAGACCATCGACAACGACGTGTTCGGCACCGACTTCACCTTCGGCTTTGACACCGCGCTCGGGATCGCCACCGAGGCCATCGACCGCCTGCACAGCACCGCCCACAGCCATCATCGCATCATACTGGTCGAGATCATGGGTCACCGGGTCGGTTGGCTGGCCCTGGGCGCGGGCATCGCCGGCGGGGCGGACGTGATCTTGATCCCCGAGATTCCGTACGACGTAGAGCAGGTGGCCCAAGCCATCCGCCAGCGCGTTCGCTCCGGGCGCAGTTTCAGCATCGTTGCCGTCGCCGAGGGCGCCATGTCGGTCGATGAGGCGAAGGCCACGCGCAAGGCAGAGGAGGTCAGGGAGCGGGCCGACGGCAAGGAGCAGAAGAAACGCGCCAAAGCGCAGCTCAGGGAGATCGAAGGCCAGCGCGGCAACCACACACTGAACCTGGCGAACCAGCTGGAAGCGCTGACGGGTCTAGAGTCGCGGGTCACCATCCTCGGCCATCTCCAGCGGGGGGGTACACCTTCGGCGGCGGACAGGCTCCTGGCCACCCGCCTTGGTAGCGGCTGCGCCGATTTCATCCGCCAAGACCGGTTCGGCGTCATGGTCGCGGCCCGTGGCGAGGGGGTGCAGGCCATCCCCTTGGAGGAAATTGCGGGAAGGCGCAAGCTCATACCCTTGGATCACCCCTGGATCGAGACCGCACGCAGCGTCGGAACCAATCTCGGCGGCTGAGCGCCGAGTGCCCGAGCGGGTTTTCGCGAGCCGTTCGCTGTGGCCCTTGTACGCCCTGCTGGATTCTACAAACGTCAGGTCGCTTTTTTGTTTCGTGGGTCGGACTTTAGTCCGACAAGGCAGCGCTGGCGGCCCAGCGGAAACGAAAAGGTGGAGTACGGTAGGGCATGTATGCTCTGTAAGTATGTGCTGACGCAGGAATATAAGCGTCCTATAATTGTCTTGGGATTTCAATCCCTAAGAATATTACTCTTTGAACAGACGAGGAACATGATGAAGAAAATCCTACTGACTACAGCGGGCATCGCGCTCGCCGGCGCGAGCGCTCTGGCGACCCTGCCCGCGAACGCCTTCTGGGGCTCCTGGGGCGGCGGCGACTATTGGGGCGGCCCCTGGTATGGCGGTCCCTGGTACGGCGGCTATCCCTACTACGGCGGTTGGGGCGGCTACCCCTACCACGGTGGTTGGGGCCGTCCTTGGGGCTACGGCTATCCTTACGGCGGTTGGGGTGGTCCTTGGGGTGGCTACGGTTACCCGATGTACGGCGCTTATCCCTATGCCGCACCGGCTGCCGTTGCACCGGCTGCCTCGGGGGCCGACAAGTAAGTCGTTCGAAAGAAACAGCGGGGCTGAGCCCCCACTTTTAGCATACCAAGGGCCGGTTTTCCGGCCCTTTGTCTTTGTTGACGCCGGCCCCTGCGCGCCGGTGGGTTCCTCGGTAACAGTGACTCCTTTATCGGAAAAAGTCACAACGACGTAAGACAGAGTGACTACTTCGTTAATCGAGTCAGGGGTCACCGGCCCGACGATCGCGATCCTGTCCGCAGACTTCACTAGGATCCGGGTCCCGTCTTCATCGGTGATACTCCAGACGGCATCACCCGGACCCCGGCCGGAAGCTGAGAAATCGGCCAGTAATGAGAAGACGTTTGCCGAGATTCAGTACGGGAAAATAATACCGGCAAGGATTCGGCCTGCGCGTATACTGAAGGGGGAATTTCAGAATCGCGCCGGGAGAGCGAAGGCCCTAAATACCTCAATGCTTCTGGAATAGAGCGCTCGTTGATCGCAGGATAGATTGATCCCAAGCCCCTGAGATGTCGGCAGCGGTCCGACGGGTCGTCGCCCCCTCCACGTCCGGGTTCCCTCGCGTTGCGCCGCGCAACGTCCGAAAACTACACGGCACCATCGTACTCGACCGAGAAGACGTAACACGAACTGAGGTAAGCACATGAAGTATGGAATCGCTCTACGAAGAGCACTCACGCTGGCCCTGGGGGGCGCGATGGCCTGTGGTATGGGGACTGGCTTCGCCTTTGACATGGGCAACATGATGAATCCGTCCAAGTGGATGGGAGGCGGCGGAGACCGGGACGACTACTACGACGACGGTCCTTGGGGTGGTCCCGGCTACGGGTACGGCGGCCCCGGCGGGTATGGCGGTCCTGGTTACGGCTACGGTGGCCCGGGAGGATATGGAGGGCCCGGCTACGGCTACGGCTATGGCGGTCCCGGAGTATACGGTGGTCCCGGTTACGGGTATGGTGGCCCGGGCGGATACGGAGGTTCCGGATACGGCTATGGCGGCCCTGGCGGATACGGAGATCCGGCTGGCTACGGCTCACCGCCTGGCTCGTTAGGAGGACAGCCTGAGATCGACGCCCTTCGAGAGCGGATTCGCGCCCTCGAAGGCGGAGGGGTTCGGTGATCGGACCCCTTGGCCGGCGATATCGGCGCCTCGGGCGCCGGTTTTCGCCAGGCTCCCCAATACGACGTTCGCTGCGCCACGGCGATGAGGAAGCTCGGGCCGGTCGCACAGGGTGGCTGCTCGGTGAATTTGCCGGTGGCATCGTTCTCCGCTTTGCTTCCGGGCGTTTTTCACGTATGGTGCACGGTATTCGGCGCCATCCGGTCGGCGCATCCCCGTCTCTCGGTTGACTTTCCTTCCTCAAGGCTAACCCGGAACGATTTCCTCCCCCCGCCTAGACTGGCCCAGCAAATCCCTGGGTAGGCCAACCCAGGAGTACTCATGCCTTTTTCTATGCTCGGCCTTTCGGCCGACTTATTGCGCGCCGTTGCAGCCCAGGGCTACACCCGGCCTACGCCCATCCAGCTGCAGGCGATTCCTGCGGTGCTGTCGCGCCGAGACGTCCTTGCCGGCGCCCAAACCGGGACCGGAAAGACCGCCGCCTTTACCCTTCCGATGTTACAGTTGCTGAGCAAGTCCAATGACCAACAGGGCTCGCCCCGTTGCCTGGTGCTGACCCCGACCCGGGAGCTTGCTGCGCAGGTCGGCGAGAGCGTTCGCACCTATGGGCGGCACTTGCCGCTGCGCTCGATGCAAATCTTCGGCGGCGTCGGCATAGGACCGCAGACGGCCCAGCTGCGCCGCGGTGTGGACATCGTCGTCGCAACGCCCGGGCGCCTGCTCGATCATGCCGGTCAGCGCAACGTCGACCTTTCCAGGATCGAGCTCCTCGTCCTCGACGAGGCCGATCGCATGCTCGACATGGGCTTCATCCACGACATTCGCAGGGTAATCAAGCTGCTGCCGCGGCGGCGCCAAAACTTGCTGTTCTCCGCCACCTACTCCCACGAGATCGAGCGGCTCGCGAAAGGACTCCTGGACGACCCCATACGCATCGAAGTCGCTCGGCGCAATACAGCTGCCGAGACGGTGGAGCAGTTGGTGTACACCGTGGCCAAGGAGCGCAAGCGCGACCTGCTCTCTCACCTCGTTCAGACCCACGACTGGCAGCAGGTATTGGTATTCACCCGCACGAAACATGGCGCCAACCGTCTAGCGCAGCAGCTGGAGCGTGACGGAATCACGGCGGCAGCGATCCACGGCAACAAGAGTCAGGGGGCGCGCACCCGAGCGCTGGCCGATTTCAAGCGTGGTGTCGTGCAGACGCTCGTGGCCACCGACATCGCCGCCCGCGGGCTCGACATCGATCGTTTGCCCCATGTGGTGAACTTTGAGCTGCCGAATGTGCCCGAGGATTACGTGCACCGCATTGGCCGCACCGGTCGCGCCGGCTCCGACGGTACCGCAATCTCGCTGGTTAGTGCCGATGAGCGCGGGCTGCTTAGCGGCATCGAAAAGCTGCTTGGACGGCGCGTCAAGAGCGAAGTGGTCGCAGGGTTCGAGGACACCGGCACCGGATCTTCGGTACCTGTGGTACCAAGCGCCGCCGAACGCCGGCCTCGTCAGGGACAAGAGCAGCGAAAGAATCATTCGCGGACGCGATCGAGCAACCGCGATCATGTCTCTCGCGACTCCATCTCGCGACATCGTGGGCGCGGCCCCGATAGGCGTGGGGACAAACGCAGTCCTGGCGCCTGATTGCGATCAGGAAATTCTGATTTTGCGGGGCGGCCCCGGCAGCACCGTAACTCCCTCGACCGGCATGTGCATCCGCCGGACGGACGGGCCTTTTTCTTCGATGCACATTTCTTTCGAGAGAACCAAGACTGATGAATATCTATGTTGGCAACCTGGCCTACGGGGTGACCCAAGACGAGCTGCGCGAGACCTTCGGTGCCTATGGCCAAGTCGAGAGCGCCAATCTGATCACCGACAAGTTTACAGGCGAGTCCAAGGGTTTCGGCTTCGTTGAGATGCTGAACAATTCCGAGGCCGATGCGGCGATCAAGGCCTTGAACGAGACCCCGTTGAAGGGCCGCAACATGAAGGTGAACCAAGCCAAGCCGCGCAGCGATCGCCCGTCGCGGGGTCGCCGTTTCTGAGCTGGCGAGGAATGCCTGAGTGTGTCTCGGGGGCCGCAGGGATGCGCCCCGCCACACTCGCTCGCCTTCACCTATGACGCAAGCTTCATCGCAGGTCCTCAATGAATCGGCTCCCTGCGACAGGATCTAGGCCCTGTTCGACTTACGACTGTCCTGCTGCGGAACCGCGCAAGCCGGACAGGCTCCCCTGGGATCGAGAATAGGAACCACCAATGAACGCAGCCATCGCCAGGAATCAGTCCGAGCACACAACTATTCTCGTCGGCAATCTTGCCGAAGAAGCGACGGAAGAGGATATCCAATCGCTGTTTGGGCAATACGGAGCCGTTTCGGCGGTTCGGCTGATCCCCGGCGCTCCGCATCGTAGGGGGGATGGCTGTTGCTATGTGACTATGAGGGGGCGTTCGGCCAAGGTCGCGATCAGCGCACTCAACGGTAAGGCTTTCAAGGGATCGATCTTGCGCGTGAGCGAGGCCCATGAGCAGCCCGGCGGTCTCAGCGAACCGCGCCCGGTCGCAGAGGACGAGCAACCAAGAAAGTCGACGCGTCTGCGCTACCAGGTCGCTTCGGTGGAAAAAGCAAAGATGCCCGCCGGGACTGAGGGAGATGACTGGTATCGCTACGTTCTGTCAAGCGGAAGCTCTCTGATTACTGGCTTTCACCGCGGCTCGCGTGCTGAGGTCAAAGAGTATGCCAGCCACTGCGTCGAGGAGTTCAATCTGCGCAGCGTCAGCGGAAAGAGTGCACGCGTCATGGCCCCACCGAAAAAGAAGTAGTCCGGTTGTCGGGTTAGGGCGCGCACAGGGCTTACAGAAAATCGCTGGTTCGGAGCTGGCGCGCCTGACGCAACAAGTTTGACAGGTCGGGTCGGAGCGGCGTAACCAGAAATCTTGGCGCCGGTTTTCCCAGCCGGGTCAAGCCAGGTAGGGTCCTCGTTCCGGCTGCTGCACCTGGCCGAGGGTCGCCAGGGTCTGAAGTAGCTCGGTAACCTTCTTGGTCTGCGCCCGTTTGACTCGCCGTGCGATCTGCTCGGCGCTTGCCGGCGCGGGCTGGGCGGCGAGGACCTCGCGCACCGCCTGGAACTGTTCCGGAAGGGTCTTGGGCCAGAGGCGCTTTGCCGCCGCCTCGGGCTCCGGGGCCTGTGTCGATTCGACGTCCGTCCCGGTCTGATCGGTGCCGGCGCTGTCCGGGTTCTGAAACCCCGGCCTGAGCCAACGCACCCGACCCCGCGCCTCCTCCGCGGCGCGCTCCGCGTTGAGCCTCACCAGGCGCGAGAGCAGATCCTCTTCCGCCGCCGCCTGCGTTGCCGGCTTGTCCGCCAGCGGCCTGGTGCCGCCCGGTTTGCCGACCAGGGCCGGGATCAGGTCCTCCCAGCCGTAGGCCGCGAGCACCGCCGCGTCCAGCTCGTCGTGGAGCTGGGCCAGCACCGAGACCAGCCCTTGCTCGTGGATCTGCCGCTCCTTTGCGGTTAGATCTGGGGTGGGAGGCGCGCCCTCGCGCTGATCCGGGTCGTCCTTCGCGGCGGGGGCGCCGCTCCCTCTGGCGTTGCTTGCTGCGGCGATCTGCCGCAGGCGTTCGAGCACATTGTAGATCCCGGTCAGGGTCAGCCCTGGGTGCAGGGCCTGCTGGCGTTTGCGGTGGGCGTCGATTTGCAAGGCCAAGGCGCGGATGTGCCCGGCGAGTTGAAGTGTGCTCCGAGGCATGTGGGTGGGCACATCCGCGCCTCTGTTCGGGAATTTCGTGTTTGGCGGAGGTGTCGTGGAGTCGCCAACACATACGGCTTTTGGTGTCGCTTCCATCTTGGACGTTGCTGCAACGCTTTCACTAGGCTCTGCGAGTATCGGAAACGGAAAGGTCTCCAGACAGCGAGTTTTTATGTAACGCGGCCGATCCTCAAGCGTCGCCCCTGTTCGAAATGCCCAAGCGCAATGAACTCTACTCGACAACACTCCGAGGAAGAGCGGATCAGTTAGCGCGACATTGATCAGTGCATCATCGGGGAGAACATCCTTGCCGAGCGAAACAAAAAATCGATGCTTGCTCGTAACCACAGTGGCTACGTATCGGTCTATACTGCTTAAAAACCGTCTCATCTCCGGTCGCGGCTCACCAAAAATCCACCAGTTGTCTCGGTAGCTGGCCCGTCGATTCTGATCACGATCTGGCTTTACACGATCATGGACCCGTTGATAAACCTCTGGGAACTGCTGACGTACCTCTTCGGCGCCGAGTCCGTAAAGGTCCATGACCAAGACGTCCCTCGGTGTTGCCGTTAGGTCTCTGCCGTTGCGGTACTCGCGAATATGGTCCTGCAAACCTTGGACGCGTCCTAGCCCGAGGCCGTCGGCTTCCGATCTGGTGACGATGAAGCCGGCCCCGTGGAGCTTTACACCGGGTGAGCTGATGCCCCCGTTGGAGGCGAGCGGAACGGCGCCGGCGACATCCGCCCCCACCGTCAGGTCCGAGAAGATCGTTCCCTCACGCTCCCGTAGCAGCACCTCCAGGCCCTCGCCGGATCCGCTGCGCTCGGCGATCACCTGCATCAAGACACCGGGCTCGGAGCCCGCCCGCCCCACGGTCATGGCGATGCGCACCGCGGCGCCGTCCGCCGTGTCGACCCAGGGGTGGTCAGGGACGGCGAAGGACAGGGACAGGGTTTTCTTATGTTGTAGCTGATGCTGAACGACGCGGCGGTTGAAGGTCTGGCGTAGGCTGTTGGTGGTGATGAAGCCGAAACGCCGGATTTTCTCCGCCCGCGTTAGGTTGGCAGCCAAGTACCACCAATGCATTACGTAATCTGCAGACTCAGGTACTTCCGGCAAAGCTCTCCATAATGCTTCTGTGTAGCCGTCTCCCAGCGCCAAGCGAAGATATTTCGCGCCGATGAATGGCGGATTTCCGACCACGAAGTCCGCCTGCGGCCACAGGGCCTGCCGCGGATTGACGTAGTGCTCCAGCGGCACCCGGGCCTTCTCGTCCGGCACCTGCTCACCGGTGATGGGATGGGCCTTCAGGGTGCGCCCGTCCCAGTGGGTGACGGGGACGCCCTGCTGGTCGCGGACGTACTCGACGTCATCCCAGGCCAGCACCGCGTCGCGGCACTCGATGTTGTGGGCGTCTTGGAGCAGGGGCTCCCGGGGCGGGGTGCTGGCAAAGGTCCGAAAGTGCCATTGCAGGTAGCCGATCCAGAGCACCGCCTCGGCGATGAGCGCGGCCCGCGGGTTGGTCTCCAGGCCCACCATCTTCTCCGGGCTCACGGTGCCGCCTTCCAACTCCAGGACCTGCTGGGTGAAGCCGAGGTCCGCCAGGGCCTCCAGGACCTCGCCCTCCAGGCGCTTGAGGTGCTCCAGGGTGACGCGATGCTCGAATACGTAGGCGTTGTCCGCGTTGTCGTCGGCGGCCGGTTCCGGCGGGGGAAGGTCCAGCAGGGCCGTAAACTCGCTCAGAAAGAGCTGGTAGTTGGCCAGCTCCGAGCCCGTGGTGTGGGCCCACCGGGCGATGAAGGACTCGAGTCGGGCGTCTTCATTGGTCAAATCCATCGCGTTTGGTTCTTCGAAAAACGTCCAGATGGGCATCGCGGAGCTCTGCCCATCAAAGCTGCTCCGGAATTCAATAGGGAACCGCCGCCGGATAGTCCCGAAAGGGAGCCATGGGATCAAAGGGAGGAGGCGAGAGCAGTGGATCACCCTCGGGCCAGGCCTGTGCGGGTACCTCCCCCTTTTCGTAGCTGGCGAGCTCCCGGTTCATGACTTCCTGCCCGGACGACGGTGCCATCCAGGATGCCATGGCGATGGCCTGTTGCTGGGTTTGCGCGGCCTCCTCGAATCGGCCACTCGCGCCCAGTGCCAGTGCCAGGGCGCGCTGGTGGGGTGGGATGGGTTGCAGCAGGCTGAGCTGGGTTGCGATCTGAAGGGCTTGCTCCGGAGCGCGAAGAGCGGGATCCGTGGCGGCCGCGAGCAGGCGCGCCAGGGCGTAGCGCAGCATGAGGTCGTCCGGATAGTGGGCGCTGAGCTCCGTGAGGCGTGCGGCGATGTCCGCTTCGGCCTCTCCGGCTCGCAGGCGGGCGATCAGCTCCAGCAAGCGGGCGGGGGGGATCTCCCGGTCAGCCGTCAGGGCCTTGGCGTAGCCCAACGCGGCTTCGGAGTAACGCCCCGCGTTGAAGTCCAGATTCGCGAGATAGAAGAGGGCGCCGGCAAAACCGGGGTCGATGCCAAGGCTCCGGCGGTAATAGTCCGCCGCTTGGTCCGCATCGCCCTGCTGTTGTTGCAGCACGCCCAGCAGGAAGTTCGCGAGCAGCTCGTCCGGCTTCGCCTCTAGCGCCTTCTCCAGCTCTGCTCCTGCCTCGTCGGCGCGGCCGGCGAGGTACAGGGCGCGGGCGTAGCTCACACGGGCAGGCACATTGTCCGGATCGACGGCGAGTCCCTCGGCAAAGCGTTCGACCGCGGTGGCGTACTCCCCCTCGCGGGTTGCTGTAATGGCCTTCTGGAAAGCGGGAAGCGAGCGTTTGGCCGCCGCGTGCAGCTGATCCAGGAGCGGGTCTTTCGCTTCCGGTATCTTGAGCTTGAATCGGCCCAGGTGCTCGCGGGCCAGGTCGTTTTGACCCAGCGCCCGGTAAGCCTGGGCCAGCGGATAGTGGACCTCGGTGGCGTTGGGATCGGTCTGAAGGGCCGTCTTCAGGTGAACGATGGCCTCTTCGTGTTGCCGCTCCAGGTTGGCGATCTGCCCCAGGTAGTAGTTGGCGGCCGCCTCCAATCCGGGGGTGTCGGCGATCCTTTCCAAGGCGGCGCGGGCTTCGCCCAGCTCGCTGCGGTCCAGCCGCACCTTGCCCAGCCGCAGGTACAGAGTCGGGTAGTCCGGGTCTATGTCCTTGGCCGCCTGCAGGTAATCCAGCGCTTGGTCGGCGTTGCCGGCCATCATCGCCAAGTAGCCGGCATAGTAGGGCCAACGCAGCTCACGCGGCTGAAGCTTGCGGGCGTTGCGGAAACAGGCATCCGCCTGGGCCTCCATCTCCAGCAGCAGGGCGATAGGCCCCGGCGAGGCGGCGGAGTCCCGTCCGGGCAGCCAAAAGGCCGGCGATCTCGGCGCGGGCCTCGGAGATGTCCGGCTGCATGAGGCGCTCGGCCCTCTGATATCGACCTCCGCTACCGGTACCAGGGTATCGCGCCACGTGCTTCGGCGATGGCCTCCTGCATCAGCCGTTCGGCGCCGCTGACGTCGGCCTCGGGGATCGGGGCCAGCTCGCCCTGCCAGCTCCCCGGGAGGTCCGACAGGGTGTCCGCCGCCAGCGTCGGCGCGGTTGCGGTCAGGCCGAGCGCTAAGATGCCGGCACTTATGGCTCTCGATCTCATTGTCCTTCCCCCAGGGATTGCTCGATGACCAGCGTGGTGTCCACGGCATTCGGGACCAGCTCCTGCTCGGTGCCGTCGGGCCACAGTATGCCCAGCCGCTCGACCCGATCGGCCGGGCCCAGCCCGAAGGTAACCGGCAGCTCCACCTGGGACAGATAGCCGCGGGATGGCATCACCTGGCGGTAGCGGGTGAGACCGTTCGCGGTGAGCTCCAGAAGGGCTCCGATGGCGCTGGTATTGGGGGCCCGCGCGACGAGCCGCACCCGCAGCCAGTGGTGCCCGGTCTGCTGGTCGTTGCGCAACAGGGCGGGGCGGCGGCCGTTCTGGGTGATGAGGACATCCAGGTCGCCGTCGGCGTCGATGTCCGCGTAGGCGATGCCCCGCCCCACCAGGGGCTTGGCCATGTCCCCCGCGTCCTCCACGGGCACGAAGCGCCCGCGGCAGGCCTCGCCGCAGTTCCAGAAAAGGGACGGCGGTTGGGCGTAGGTCTGGCTCTGCTGCACCTTCTGGATCTCGTGCTCCAGGTGGCCGTTGGCCAGCAGCAGGTCGAGCCGGCCGTCCAGGTCGTAGTCGAGGAACAGCAGGCCGAAGGTCAGCGGGATGCGCGACGCCGGTCCGAACCCTTCCAGCACCGCCTCGTCCACGAAGGGCGGGCGGCCGTCATTGGTGACGAACAGGGAGGCCATCTCGTTGGCGAAGTTGCCTACCACGATGCCCAGCTCCCGGTCGTCCCGGAAGCGGGCGGCGTCCACGCCCATGGCGGAGGTCGCCTTGCCGTTGCGGTCGTAGGCGATGCCCTCGAAGATGGCGACCTCCTCGAAGCTGCCGTCCCCCTTGTTGCGGAACAGGAAGTTGCGCACCGTGTCGTTGACGACGACCAGATCCAGCCAGCCGTCGCGGTCGTAGTCCACGGGTACCACGCCCGAGCCCCTTGCCCACCGGGTGGCCGGAGACCGGGTCCGTGATCTGGATGCCCGCGGCTGCGGAGACGTCGGTGAAGCGCCCCGCCGCCCTCGTTGCGGTAGAGCTGGTTATTAGTGCCGACGAAGTTGAGGGGAGCCCCATAGGCCCGGCCGAGCCCGGTGAGCCGGAAGTCGATCTCCAGGTCGATGTCCCGCGACCACTTCACGTAGTTGACGACGAACAGGTCCAGGTCCCCGTCCTTGTCGTAGTCGAAGAAAGCGGCGCTGGAGCTCCAGGTCTCCTCCCCGCCGGCGACCCCCGCCGTGGCCGTTGCTTCAAGGAAGCGTCCTTCCTGGTTGCGGAACAGGTGATTGCGGTTGAGGCTGGTGAGGTAGAGGTCGTCCCAGCCGTCGCCGTCGAAGTCTCCCACGGCCGCGCCCATACCGTAGGTGCTGAGCGCCAGACCGGCCTCCTCGGTAACGTCCGTGAATCCGCCCGAGCCGTCGTTTTGGTACAGGGCTTGGTGCGGCTGTTCTGCGCCTTGCTCCTGTCCCTCCCAGTGCCGGGAGTTGACGAGGAATAGGTCCTGATCGCCATCCCGATCATAGTCGAGAAAGGCGGCGCCGCTGCCGATGGTCTCCGGCATCAGGCGCTCGCCGTAGGCGCCGTTGACGTGGACGAAGTCGATACCGGCGGACTCGGTCACGTCGGTGAAGCGGACCGGCGGAGGGCTGTCGGCGGTCGCCGTCTCGATGGCCGACGGGGCCTGGATCTCGGCCTCTTCCACCGGCTCGGCGTCTTCGGGCGTGCGGTTACCCAGTAAAGGCCTGCCCCGGCGATCCCGATCAGGGCCAGGATTCCGGCTGAGTAGAGAAAGGCGCGGCGGATGCGGGCCTCGCCGTGGGTGAGCTCTTTGGGCTTGTTCTCGGTCATCTTTCGGCCAGGGCTCTCTCCTGTGCTTTCGTTTTGCGGCGGCCAGGGCGTCGGGCCGCTGCAGATCGTAGATGGCAACCGTCTCGGCGGCATGATTCGCCGCCGGATTGCGGCTGCGGTGCAGGGTCACGGCCTGCTCGACCGCGTTGTCGTCGGTGCGGTATTTCTCATGCAGCTTCCGGTGCCGGTCGGCTTGGTCTCGGTTCCCCAACTCGCCCAGGACCAGACTCAGGTTGTGGTGGGATGCGGCATACTCCGGCTCCAGGGCCAGGGCCTGCTCCAGGCGCTCCTTGGCCCGCTCCAACAGGGCGACGCGCGTCTCGCGCCGAGCCTCGCCGCGCTCCTGGCGGGCCCGCTCGTAGAGGGTGCGGCCAAGCTCGTTGAGCATCCGGTAGTCGCGGCTGAAGTCGAATCCGCGCTCTCTGGCCTCCTGGAACCTGGTCTCGGCCAGGGCTTCGAGGGTCTCGATGGCGGTGTCCAGATTTCCGAGCTCCCGGTCCACCAGGGCCGCGTACCAGGCAATGGTCCAGGGCGGGGCGGGCGGGTCGCGGCGGCGGCACGTTCGAGGGCATCGGCCGCCTCGTCCAGACGGCCCTCGCGGTACAGGACGCGCGCCAGGTTCAGCGCGCCGTCGGCCGCCCCAGCTTCTCCACCTCGGCGAAGGCCGCTTCGGCCTGACGCGACTCGCCTTTCTTGCCTTGTCGCAGCAGGCCGATGCCGTAGTCGTTCCAGCGCTCCCAGCCGGAGAAGCCCTCGCGTTTCACGAGGCGCGAGGGTCTCCCCGCCGGTCAGCTGCAGTGAGACGCTCGTCGGTCGCGAGGGTGGCGATGGGCAGGTCGTTGCCCGCGAACCGCTCACCCATGACGTGGCGGTAAAAGCGGGTGTCGAACTTGCGGTACTTGAGCGCCGCATCCACCTGGATCGGGCCGACCGCATCCGGCGGAATGGTCAGCGCATAGTGGACCACGGCCGCGGCGCCTGGCGGGATCTGGTGATTGTAGAGGGCGACGAAGATGTCCTGGGCGTTGCGCCGCTCGATGCGGTTTCCATCTTTGTCCAGAACGTAGGCGTTGAGGAAGTAGGCCCAGGGATCGACTTCACCCCCGGCGTCGATCCCACCGGAGCGGCCGATCAGGCGCTCCCCCGCCCGTACCGTCAGGTCGAGCCACAGCTCGTTGGAGTCTGACGTGCCCTGGGTCAGCTCATGGCCGAGACCGGTGGTTCGAACGACGACCTCGAGCAGGTAACGCGCGCCTGGTTTCAGCGCGGGCAGCACCGGACGCAGCGGTGCGTGCAGCCTCCCCTCGATGCTGCCACCCTCCTTGACTCCGAAGATATCCACGCGTGCGGCGCGCTTCAGGGTTTCCAGGCGCCGCGCGTTGTGGGCCGCGGGGAGCCCGAGCATGTGGGGCACCGCCGTGTTGGCGGCGGCGAACATGTGATCGTGCACAGCGCGCGAACCCGCGCCGCCGAGGTCCCGCGCCGCCGGATCGTTCGAGGCGGCCAGCGGCATGTGGCAATCGGCGCAGGCTTGCGTGGCGCGGGGCGGGTAGTAGAAGCTGTCCACCCGGTGTCCCGACACGCCGCTCAGCAGGAAGCTGTCGTAGTGGTTCTGACCGCGCAGCCAGCGATAGTGGTTGAGCGCCCAGGGCAGGTGGACCTTGTGGCAGGCGGAGCAAAATTCGGCTTTCCTGTGCACGGGCTTGAGCAGGGTGGCCTTGTGGAAGGCCGGCTTGGCCTTGATGAGTTGGCGATTGACTGCCGTGAGGAAGGCGTTTTCGCTGAAGGCGAACGGATAGCCGGGCGGGTCTTCGATGCTGTAGTCGCCGTTGCCCCGCGGGCTGTTGATGGCGGTGATTGCATGGCAACCCAGGCAGGTGATGCCGGCGCGGGATCCAGGGTCGTTATCCGGATCGTAATCCGGGTCGTCGAAACGGCCGGAGAGCAGGGGTACCTGGTCGTGGCAGGTGGCGCAAAGGCGGGCGACTCTTACATCGCCGTCACGGTCCTTGAGTACCTGTCGTGTATCCTCGATGCTGAAGCGGTAGGCCGGGTTGTTGAAGGAGCTCATGCGGTGCATGCTGCGCTCGTGTTGTTGCGCTATGTCTGCGTGACACTCGGCGCAGACTGCATCGCGCATCAGGTGCTCGGCCGGGATGGGCTCGCCCACGGGGGTTTGTGTGAGGGCCGGACCGAAGGCCCGTTCCAGGGTGGGTGCCGCCGAGCTGCCGCCCAGGTGCCAGGCCATGGACAGGGCGGTGACGGCCACGGCAGCGGAGGCCCAGACCGCACCGCGGCGCCAGCGCAGGCGCGGGCCGGCCAGCCTGTGCAGGATGAACAGCCAGGCGACGGCCAGGGGCGTGAGCACATGGACCCAGTAGGACCAGGTGCGTACCTGCGGGTCGTTGACCTCAAAGAAGCCGAAGCGGGTGAGCAGGACGCCGGATGCGAACAGGGCGATGATGCTCGCGTAGAGCCCAAGGCCCGCCCGCACCGCGTAACGGTTCGGCCGTTTTCGGGCGCGCCGCAGGTGCAGGGCGCCGAAGACCAGGGCGGGCATCAGCAGGATCAGGCCGAGAGCAAGATGGGCCAGAAAGACAACCAGGTAGAAGTAGTTCTGGATCGTTCGGCCGCTGAGCCCCTCGGCGATGGTCACGGTAACCAGGTAGAGGGAGTTGATCGCCAGCAGGCCGAACAGGACGAGCACCACGCCGAGAAGCCGCCTCAAGCCCGGGCTCAGAACGGCAGGTAAAGGTAAGGGTTGACGCTGGGAGCTGGTCGACATGGGGCCTCAACGGATGTCAGGATGCCGCTAGATGGTTCATCAGTATTTTACGGTATTTTAACGGTTCTGCCGAAGCCATGTCGGAGGGTGGAAAGATTCTCCCCAAGAAATTTAGGAGACCTGCGCAAGCGCCATGCTGAACGACGTCATCGATCAACGCATTGGCCTATTGGTACTCGCCTGGCTGGTCTATTTCGCGCTGCATTCCCTGCTCGCATCCTTGGCGCTGAAGCATTGGGTGGCGCGGGAGCACTCCCACTGGATGCCCGGCTACCGGTTGTTTTTCAACGGCTGTGCCGTCGTGCTGCTATTGCCGCCTCTGGTGCTCACCTATATGGACCGCGGGCCCTGGCTGTGGGAGTGGAGGGGTGTGGGCTGGTGGGTTGCCAACGCTCTTGCCGCGTCGGCCGCGTTCGGGGTTCTCTGGAGCCTGCGCTGGTACGACGGCTCGGAGTTTCTGGGGTTGAGACAGTGGCGAGGCGGACTGCGCGCGGCGGAGGACCAGGAAGGCTTCCACCTTTCGCCGTTGCACCGCTATGTGCGCCACCCCTGGTACAGCCTGGGCCTGGTCTTTGTCTGGACCCGGGACATGGACCCGGCGTTCCTCACCACCGCGGTGATGATTACATTCTACTTCCTGCTGGGATCACGGCTGGAGGAGCGCAAGCTGCTCATCTATCACGGCGAGCTGTATCGACGCTACCGGCGGCAGGTGCCGGGCTTGGTGCCCTTGCCCTGGAGATACCTGACTCGCGCAAGGGCCGGCGAGCTGATGGCCGCGAGGTCGGCCGAGAGATCGGTCGAGACCAGGACCGGGCGGCGGTAGGCACCGCCGCCCGGAAAGCTTCGGTTTACTCGGGGGTGGGGGGCGCAGCCGGCGCGGATTGCGCCGGAGCCTGGCCGCCATAGTAGCCGCCTCCGTAAGGGCCTCCGTACCCGTAGGGACCGCCACCACCCCAGCCGTATCCGTAGGGGCCACCGCCCCAGCCGTAAGGGCCGCCGCCATATGGGCCTCCCCAGCCGTACGGGCCAGCCGTAGCCGCCATAAGGACCGCCGTAACCGTAACGTCCGTAGCGGTCGTAGTAATGATCGTCGTCGCCGCCGAAGAAGTCGTCCATCATGCCGAAGAAGGCTGACGCGGGCTGCGCGAAAAGTGCAGCGCTGGCGGTGATGAATGCGGCGACGGCGATCTTACGCGTGTCTTTCATTGGCAGGTGTCTCCTCGTCTCAATTTTTCGATCCGAAACTGGATTGGGCTGCTCAGCCTCATATTGGCTGATGCATTATAGGCAAGAATCCGCTTGTTTCTAGCGTTTTGCACAGCTTTTCACGTTGCCTGCCAATGCTGAGATGCGGAATAATCCCCGTTTGTTTGGGTACTTGCAGCGCGGGTTGCGAGCCAGCGATCAACCGAGATGGAGGTTTTTGAATGAAGCGGATCATAGGTCTTTTCGGGTTTTTCTTACCCCTGCTCGTCGCCGCGGGGGAATTTAGCTCGACCCTGGTCGTGCAGACAGGCTATCTGCGCGAGGGTGATTTGGTCGTCCGCAATATTACGGATCTGGTCAGCAAGAAGACCTGCCTGACCTTCTATATCCGTACCGCCGGAACCAGTCCCGTAACCGACTGTTACGACGTCGTGGGGGAGTTCGGGGCCGATGTTCGCCAGGCGGCCCATTTGAAGGAGGGGGATCTGGTCATCCGCAAGGTGGAGGACACCAAGAACAACCGCGCCTGTCTCGTCGCCTACGTGACGACGCCCGGCACTGCCCCGGCGGTGCACTGCTACACCAGCACTCACCGCTTCAAGGAAGGGTTGCAGGTAGACAGTCATCTGCGCGAAGGCGATCTGGATGTTCACAGGATCTCAGATGCGAGCGCTAGCACGACCTGCCTGGTGGCCTTCGTGAAGACGAAGAGCACGGCGCCTTCCACCTTCTGCTATCCAACGGTTCCGCAGGGCGTCGGTCCGTTGCGCCAGGAGCATGAGCTGAAGGAGGGCGACTTGGTGGTCCGCAAGATCTTGGACGGGGCCAACGGCAAGGCTTGCCTGGTTAGCTATGTCAGCACCGAAGGGACCTCGTCGCGGATGTTTTGTTTCGATCACTGACGCGCCGAGACCAAGTTTGCCCTGCGCCTGAAAAGACCCCCGCCTCGGCGGGTTCTTTTCAGGCGATTGTCGGAGATTTGACAGAAATCGCCTTAGTACTTGCCTATCGGACGGAATGCGGGGGCGGAGCTCCAGTCGTCGGACGAGGGAGATGGAGTCGATCCCCAGTCACTCGGAGGCGGGGGTGCCGGTGGTTGCTGCTGCGCCTCCAGCTCTTCTATACGGCGCTTGAGCGCGTCGATCTCGCTGCTGCTTTCCGCGGGCTTTGACGGGGCCTTGGCCGCCGGAGCGGCTGCCGGAACTGCGGGCGCATGTGGCGGCGGCGCTGCGCGATACCCGGGTGCGCCGTATGGCCCCGGGGGAGCGTAAGGGCTGCCGCCGTACGGTCCCGGACCATAACCGCCATAAGGTCTTCCGTAGGGCCCGCCATAAGGGCCACCGTAGGGGCCGCCGTATGGGCCATCGTCATAGTAGTCATCGTCGTAGCGGTCACGGTCGCCGCCCATCCATTTACTCGGGTTCATCATGTTGCCGAAATCGAACGCCTGGCTTACAGGGCTGTAGGCGAGTGCGGTGCCTAGGATGCCGGCGGAGGCCAGGGCTGAAAGGAGCTTGGATGCTGTTGGTGACACTGCGGCTAGTCCTCCTGGGGTCTGTGCCGTTGTGGAAACGGTGCATTGGGTAAGGATCTTGTCGTATCAGCGGTGCGGCGTCGCGATCCGCCCGCGCTTTTTCTTAACACCCTATGTACTTGCCGGTCAACCGAGCCTTTGCCCGCCCCTATGACCGTCAGCCTCCGTGAGTCCGGGCATGGCTACGGTGGGGACGGTCATGGGTGCGGCCGGTGTCGAGACCCTGGAGCCGGGCGGCAGCGGGCTGCACGGCCGGGCGCAGGGTCTCGCCTTTGGCGCGCCGTTCCTGTGAGTGGTGCAGGGCGCCCTGCAGCCAGGCGAGCCAAGGACCGATTCCGGCCTGCTCCCGTGTCGTGACCGTGGCGAAGGGCGCGTCGGTCGCCAGCTGGCGCAAATAGTGCTCGGCGCGCTCCGGGCTGAACTCCGTGAGATAGGTGAGCAGGTCCGATTTGGTAAGCAGCACCAGGTCGGCTGCGCGGAACATGACCGGGTACTTGGCGGGCTTGTCGTCGCCTTCCGGGACCGAGAGCAGGGTGACGTTGTGATGCTGGCCCAGATCGAAGCTCGCCGGGCAAACCAGGTTCCCGACATTTTCGATGAACAGCAGGTCGATCTGATCGAGATCGAGCTTGTGCAGGGCATCGTGAACCATGTGGGCATCCAGGTGGCAGGCGCTGCCGGTGGCGATCTGGACCGCCGGGACACCGTGGGCACGGATTCGCTCCGCGTCGTTCTCGGTCTCCAGGTCGCCCTCGATCACGGCAATCCGCAGATCGTCGCTCAGGGCCGCGATGGTGGCCTCCAAGAGGCTGGTCTTCCCCGCGCCGGGGGAGGACATGAGATTGAGTGCCAGCACCCCATGACGGTCGAAGTGCTCGCGGTTGTGAGCCGCCTGGTGGTCGTTCTCCGACAGCAGGCTCTTGAGCACCGTAACCGCGGCGCGCCCGTCCTCGGAGTGGGCAAGCTTGCCGTCGGCCCTAACCAGATGCTCGTTGCCGGGGGTGATATTGCAGCCGCAGGTGTCGCACATGGGGCGATCTCCGAAGATCGGTTAGAGAGGGGTTACTATACCCGTTGCGCTCGGATTCATCCGTTTTTTCGGCCCTCCGGAACCGTGAGCTCCAGGCTCGCGAGCAACATCTCGTCGCCGCTGATCACATGCGTCCGGAAGCCTCCGCATTCTCCACAGATGAGCCGGTTGGGCTCCGCCGAAGTCTCCGCCCCGCATTCGCTGCAGCGTACGCGAATCGGTGTGCGCTCGATGTCGAGCACTGCCGACTCGGCGATTGTGCCGGCGGCGGCCAGCGGATAGGCGATCTCGAGCAGGGGCGGCTCGATCCCCGAGAGAGGGCCGACGTGCAGCAGGATCCGCTCGACCCCCGTTGCCCCGTGCTCCCCGGCAATGGATTGGACTTGGTCGAGCAGGGCGAGACAAAGGGACAGCTCATGCATGATTCAGTTTGGGTTATCCGTTCAGATTGCCTTGATTCCCATCATCGGAAAAGGCGAAAATGCTTAATTACTGTACGGTTGCCAGCAAGATCCTGTCCGCCGTCGCAGATTAAGAGTGAAAACACGCCTGGAATCGGCAGACCGTCGATCTCGGGCTCGAACATCCCACACTACTGAGGAATAGAAAATGAGGCTGATCCTATTAGGCGCCCCGGGCGCGGGCAAGGGTACGGTGGCCAAGATGTTGACGGCAATCGACGGTTCGGTGCAGATCTCCACCGGTGACATTCTACGCGCCGCGGTCAAGGACGGAACCGATCTGGGTAAGCAGGCCAAGGCATTCATGGACGCGGGCGACCTGGTTCCGGACGAGCTCATCATGGGGATCATGAAGGAGCGCCTTAAGGAGGATGACTGCCAAGCCGGATTCCTGCTCGACGGCTTTCCCCGCACCATCCCGCAGGCCGAGCAGCTCAAGGTCCTGCTGGACGATCTCGATATCAAACTGGACGCCGCTGTGAATCTGGACGTTCCACGCGACGTGATTCTGGACCGGCTCACCACGCGCCGGACCTGCGTCGACTGCGGTGCGATCTACAACGTCAAGTCCTCCCCGACCAAGGTCGAGGGCCAGTGCGACAAATGTGGCGGCAAGGTCGTTCAGCGTGACGATGAGACAGAGGAGGCCATCTCCAACCGCCTGGATGTCTACAATGAAAAGACCGCACCGCTGGCCGACTTCTACCGGGGCGAGGGCCTGCTGATGGACGTAAACGCAACCTCCAGCGACGCGGTCGTCGCGTCCATCCGCGAGCACATCGGCGCCTGAGGAGCGGGGATCGGACCCCCGCGGCGAAGGTATCCACGAGCACCCTCGCCTGATTGGCGAGGGACGCTCTCGCGCAAAGACGCCAAGTCGCCAAGGCGTTTCTCGGTGCGGCGGCGCGGGCTTTGCCCCCCGGTCTCCTTTCGAACCGGGTTTTCGGGTATCTTAGTCACTCGCTAACAGTTTCCGATTTTCTCGCAGCGCATGGCACGCGGAATCCATCTCAAGCAGCTCCGGACGGCGGATCTGGAGGCAATCGGCGTCCCCGACGACGGGTTGCCCGAATTTCCGGACGGTGAAGGCGCACGCCCAGTGACGCTCCTCTCCGAGGTCGACCCGGTACTCTCGCGGACCGTCGACGAAGTGCGGCAGGGACTGGAGTTGACTTTAGGGTTCCTGAACGAGGCCCTGTCAGCGGCAAGCACAAACCCAACCTCGTCCGAGGTGCCTCCGAAGGGCAGCGCCTGAGGCGGGGTGCTGTTGCAGGCAGCCTGCTGTCCGCTTCCCAACTCTTTACGCGCAGTTAGTTGATTCTTGGAATGCGCAGCATCGGCCTGTGCGCCGGATAGGCACCCTCTTCGGGGGATGTCACCTCACAAACGCTACACCCGAGATCGAATCCGGTTGACGTGTCGCTCAGTCGATCCTAAATTTCGCCATCGGCGACAATCATTCCAACCGTTGGAGCGACCTCAAATGCTGCAGCCCGGCGATCAGGCCCCCGAGTTCTCACTTCCGGACGCCGACATGGAGCTCGTCAAGCTTGGGCAATTCAGAGATTCCAATCACTTGGTGCTCTATTTCTATCCCAAAGACGACACCCCGGGGTGCACCATCGAGGCCTTGGAGTTCACCGATCTGCAGCCGGAGTTCGAGGCCCTGGATACCGAGATCCTGGGAATCAGCAAGGACAACTGCGTCAGCCACGGCACTTTTCGCGATAAGCACGGACTCAATGTGCGTCTGCTTGCGGACCCGGAGGGCGAAGTATGCGAGGCTTATGACGTCTGGCGTGAAAAAGAGGCCCATGGCGAGAAGCGCATGGGCATCGTTCGCTCCACCTTCATTGTCGACAAGGCCGGAAAGGTGCGCCACGCCCTGTACGACATCAAGCCCAAGGGACACGCTGCCCGAATTCTGGAGCTGATGCGGGGGCTCTAGACCTGGATTCGGAAGTGGGAATCGCCACTTGACTCCAACCCAGCTTTTCGGAAAGCGCTCGCCATTGCGCATCCGGCGGGGCCTGGATGCACAGGTTTTCGCCCGTCACTGGATGGCGGAACGCCAGCGAGCGCGCTTGCAGGAGCAGCCGCGCGACTCCGAAGGTCTCCTTGAAGAAGCGGTTGTGCCGTCCCTCCCCGTGGGTCGTATCTCCGATCGATACAGAATCTTCAACGAGGCTTATCCCCCACCGCGTTGAAAAGCGAGATCGAAACGCCGCAGGAAGCCTTCGCGTTCTTCGTCGGAAAACCCTTCGAGACGCAGGCTGACTTTGGTCTGGGGTAACAGGAGGGAGCCCAGGCGCTGCGTCTGCTCTTTGCCTAGGAGAATCTCCACCCGTCGTGCCGTATCCGAAATCAGAATCTGCGGCCCCCGTATCCGGCAATCCATCCCTGCTGCGGCAGCCGGGAGGGAACGCAAGAACTCCTGGTGCGTGAGGCCCATGGTGCGGTCCAGCTCGAATCGGTTCCTATCGCTCATGTGACGATCAAGCGGGAAAGAGCAATTCAACCCCCCGCGACGGGCGGCCATAAAGCGAGGGTATCGTCCTCGGACAAGGCCAGACTGTTGCGCTGGTGCGGCAGGATGAAGACCCCGTTGAGCACTACTAGGTGAGCCTGCTCCCGCGGCAGGCGGCACAGATCCATCACCTGGTGGGGCGTAGCCCCTTCCGGCACCTCCACGACCGCCAGATTGTGCTTGGCTCCTGGAGGAAGGTGGTCGCTCAGATTCGCAAAGAGCTTGAGGCGGATGCGCATGGGAAGCTCGTTATCTATCCCTGCCCCTGCACCGCCGCCAGATAGGCCTCCATGATCCGGGTGGGATCTCGCATCAGCCTGTCCTTCCAGACCCCGAGCCCCCTCTCGCCCTGGATCAGTCCGCGGATAACGCCCAGGTTTTCGGTCAGTCCCAGGCTGGTGGCACCGATGAGGCGATCGTCTCTGAATTGCAGATTGAGGTAGCGAAAACGATCGGCGTCCAGCAGCTCGACGCCGTCTCCCCCGTCGGCCCCCTGCCAAAGCCCGAAGGAGCTGGAGATCAGACCCAGGGTGTCGAGCACGTTCATGTTCAGATTGCCCGAGTGCGGGATGCGGCAGTCGGACGTCATATTGTGAGCGGCGACGCGTCCGTGCTCCACGGCGGTGGGCTGAATGGCTTGGACGTGAAATTGCCGCGTGGAGACGTCCAGCCCCTGGCAGACGTCACCGGCCGCGAACACGTCTTCGGCGCTGGTCATAAGACACTCGCTGACGAGCACGCCTTGGTCAATATCCACCCCCGAGCCCGCGAGAAAGTGCACGTTGGGCCGCACACCGGTGGCGCGAATGATCAGGTCTGCCGGCAGGCTCCTGCCGTCGTCCAGTTCCACGCTCGAGAGCCCCGCGCCCGCCTCGCCCTGCCGGCCAGGCTGCACCGCTACAGCCTTGGTTCCGGTCAAGACCTCGACGCCTTTGCGCTCGCACCAGCGCTTGAGCAGTCCGCCGGCAGTCGGGTTCATCATGCGCGGTACCATGCGGTCCATGGGCTCGACTACGGCAAGGTCCGCTCCCCGCTCAGCCAGGGCCTCCAAGATGATACAGCCGATGAATCCAGCACCGAGCAGCACTACCTTGCTGCCCGGCTTGGCGCGCGCGTGGATCTTGCGGGCGTCCGCAAGGGTCCAGCAGGGCAGCACGCCATCGGAGTCGATGCCGGGTACCGGCGGCAGTGCGGGGCTGGAGCCCGTGGCGATCAGGAGCCGATCGTAGCTCAGCGTCCCCGCCCCACGCAGCCGCAGCTGATGGTCCCGGGAGTCTAGCTGCTCGACAAGGGCCCTCTGGACCTCGATGCGTTGGTCCTCGAAGAAGTTCGTGTCGGACTTGAGGTGAGTGCCCTTCTCGGCGATCGTATCGGTCAAGTAGTAGGGTAGGGCCATACGCGAGTACGGGGGCTCGGGCTCGTCGCCGATCAGGGTGATCTGGGCCCCCGCATCGAGCTGGCGCAGAGTTTCGCAAGCGGTGACGCCGGCGGGGCCGGCGCCTATTACGACGTGATGCATGGTGGCTTTCTCGCGGAGGATGAAGGATCGAGTTGCGAGGCTCGAGGTGCGAGGCTGGACGAGATTCTCCTCGGCCCTCGCCCCTCAAGCCTTTGTTCCTAGAGTCCGAGACGCGTGCGTGTCTCCGCCGTAGGCACCCCCTCCAAGCTCCACCCGCGCAGCTCGTAGTACTCCGGCAGCATTTTGTCGAGCTCGTTCACCTTGCCCGTGGCCGGCCCGGTCTTGGCAGCTTCCTTGAGCAGGCGTTCCGGGAGCGTGTCGTCAGCGGCGGTAATGCCCGCCTTGAGGTTGAAGTCGCGCTCCAGGTTCCAGACGCGCTCACCCAGGGCGATGAGGCTGTCTACGTCCCAGGTGCCTTCGCAGGCCGCGTCGATCTGGGGAGCGATGTCCTCAAGAGTCCAGGCGAAGGTGGTGAATACGCAGATCCCGGCCGAGTCCACCGCTGCAGTGGCATCCTGAAAGGCCTTTACGAGACCCGCCTTGCCGTCGCTGACCAAGGGGTCGGTCTTCTCCGGGATTCCCAGTACCTCTGAAGCGACCGTGTAGCCGCGCAGGTGACAGGCTCCACGATTAGAAGTCGCATAGGCCAGGCCCATACCTTGGATGCCGCGGGGATCGTAGGCCGGAAATTCCTGGCTCTTGACCGTCATTGACAGCTCGGGATGGCCGTACTTCTCGCACAGACGCTTGGAGCCCAGTCCCAGGTCTTTGCCGAAGCCCTCTCCCTTTGCGACCATCTCCGCGGCCTTTGACAGGATCTCGGCGGAGCCGAAGCGGAAATCCAGCCCGTCCGTGTGCTCCTGCGTGATGGCGCCTACTTTGTAGAGCTCCATGGCCGCCGCAACCGTGGCGCCGAAGCTGATGGGGTCGAAGCCGTCCTCGTTGCAAACGAAATTGGCGTAGGTCAGGACATCGAGGTCGTCTATTCCCGTGTCCGGCCCCATGGCCCAAGCCGCCTCGTATTCGAGCCCTCCGGAGTTACCCCAGTACTCGGGCTTGTGCTCGACGGTGAAGTGACCCTGGTCGATGGTGGAAATGCGCCCGCAGGCGATGGTGCATCCGTAACAAGCTGCGTTCGTGGTTAGATTCGGCTTGCCATCGCTCTTGCGCGGCTCGTGCATGGCCTCACCCGAGACGTCCGCGGCACCCTCGAATTGGACCTCGCGCATGTTGCGGGTGGGCAGGGCGCCGATTTCGTTGATGACGTTCATCAGCACCTGGGTACCGTAGGTGGGCAGTCCCTGGCCGGTGACCGCGTTCTCCGCCAGCACCTTCTTGCCCGCGCTCACTGCTGCCATGAAGCGCTTGGGGTCCTTGATGTTGCCGGTCCCGAGGGTGCCGCGCACCGCCACCGCCTTGAGGTTCTTGGAGGCCATCACCGTGCCCACCCCGGAACGGCCCGCCGCCCGGTGCAGGTCGTTGACCACCGCCGCGTAGAGGCAGCCGGCCTCGGCGGAGCGGCCCACCGCGGCGACGCGCAGCAGCGGGTCCTGGTGGCGCTTGTGCAGCCACTCGTCCGTGTGCCACACCGACGTCCCCCAGATCTCGTCCGCAGGGAGGATCTCTGCCTGCTCGTTGGTTACGAGGAGATAAACGGGCTGGGCCGCCTTCCCCTCGAAAATGATCATGTCCCAGCCGGCGTGCTTGAGCTCGGCGCCGATGAAGCCGCCGGAGTTGGAGCAGGCCACGCAGCCGGTCAGGGGGCTCTTGGTGATGACCGAGTACCGCCCGCCGGTGGAGGCCATGGTCCCGGTCAGGGGGCCCGTGGCCATGATGAGCTTATTGTCCAGTCCCAAGGCGTCACAGGCGGGATCGATCTCCTCGCACAGGTATTTGGTCGCCAGGCCCCGCTGCCCCAGATATTGGCCCACCCACTCCATGTTGAGCGGCTCCGCCTCGGCCGTGCCGGCGGTCAGGTTCACACGCAGAATTTTTCCAGTCCAAGCCATTATCTGTACCTCCTCAGGAGTTCGCGGCGGCGCCGGCCAGGCTCTTCTCTGCCCAGGCCTGCATACGGTCGTGGCCGGTCTGATCCGCGTCCACGTAAGTAATTGCCGCCGTCGGACATGCCTTGGCGCATTCCGGGTCGCCCCCGCACAGGTCGCACTTGATGACCTTTCCGGTGGACTGGTTGTAGTTCACGGTGCCGAAGGGGCAAGCGATGGTGCAAACCTTGCAGCCTACGCAGCGGTCCTCCACGATGTCCTTGGAGCCGGTGGCGGCGTTGAGCACGATGGCGTCCACGGGGCAGGCGCGCAGACACCAGGCGTCGGCACACTGGGTGCAGGTGTAGGGTACGAAGCGGCCCTGGTCATGGAAGGTGAAGACCCGGATGCGGGACTTGGCGGGGTTGAAAACGCCCTCGTTTTCGTACGAGCAAGCCATCTCGCATTGGAGACACCCGGTACACTTGAGGGGATCGATGTTGAGTGATCTCTGCATGGCTCCTCCTTCTGGGCATTGCCGTTCGCGTGGTTATTCTTGCCAGCGGTACCATAGGTTATCCGCTTGAAAGTTCCCCAAGCTTAGGCGATTTCTGTCAAATCTCATACCATCTTGCTTGTCTTTTCGCCCGGCTTCTGTGTCGCGACAACAGTTGCATAGTCCGACTATGCGCCTGTTGTCGCTCCTTGAAGCCGAACGAAAATACGGCGCAATCTGGTATGAGATTCTCCGGCAATCGCCTTAGGCGATCGAGGATGGGATGAGCATGCCTTTATCCGCATATTTGAGGACGTTACCCATGCAACAACCCGGCGACGCGAAAATCATGGCCCTGTTCTGCGACTTCGAGAACGTCGCGCTCGGGGTCAGAGACGCCAATTACGGCAAATTCGACATCGGCAAGGTCCTTGAGCGCTTGCTGCTGAAGGGAAACATCGTGGTCAAGAAGGCCTATTGCGACTGGGCGCGGTACAAGGAGGACAAGCCTGCGATGCACGAGGCCTCCTTCGAGCTGATCGAGATCCCTCACCTGCGGCAATCGGGCAAGAATTCGGCGGACATCCGGATGGTGGTCGACGCCCTCGACCTTTGTTACACGAAAGAGCACGTGGACACCTTCGTCATCATCAGCGGGGATTCGGATTTCTCCCCCCTGGTAAGCAAGCTGCGCGAGAACAACAAGACGGTGATCGGGGTGGGGGTCAAGAATTCGACGTCCGACCTTCTGATCGCCAATTGCGACGAGTTCATCTATTACGACGACTTGGTCCACCGCAGGCTGCCCCGCGCAAAGCCGGCTTCGGGCAAAGGTGCCGCGAAAAAGACTCGCAGCAAGAAAACCATGGAGAGCAATGCGGACGAAGACAAGAAGCAGGAGGCTTGGGCCCTGATCGTACAGACCTACGAGGCGCTGCTGGAGGAGCGCGGCGAAGGGGAGAAGATCTGGGGCTCCATGATCAAGCAGGCCCTGAAACGCCGCAAGCCGGGATTCGCCGAGTCTTACTACGGCTTCCGGTCCTTCGGTGAGTTGCTGGAGGAAGCCAGGACGCGCGGCATCCTGGAGCTGGAGCGGGACGAGAAATCCGGCGGTTTTCTCGTCAAAGGCTAGGTCGCAATGTACTCGCGAAGGGCCGCTGCCTCCGCTTCGATCTCTTCGATCCGGCTCTTGACCGCGTCACCGATACTGACGATGCCTACCAGCTGCTCTGCGTCGTAGACCGGAAGGTGACGCACTCGGCGCTCCGTCATTTTCGCCATCAGATGGACCACCGAGTCTTCGGGCGCACACTTGACCAGATCGGACGTCATGAGGGATTCCACCGTCACGCCCGTGAGGTCCGCGCCCTTGGAAGCGATGCCGGTTACGATATCGCGCTCGGACAGGATGCCGACCGCCTTTTCCTGCTCGTCGACCACCAGCAAGGCGCCGATCCTGCACTCTACGAGTGTCTTCGCGGCATCGGCGGCGGAGGTCCCACCGCGCGTGGTGTGTACCGTTCGGCCTTTCTGATCCAGAAGCGCGGAAACTTTCATTGCGACCCTCCCCGGGAATGAGTAAGCGTTATGCGATTGGCGGAAAAGAATCTACCGGCTCGCGCCGGGTTTTCGTTCGGCTTCAAGGCGCGGCAACAGGGGCATCGTTGATCTGTGCAGCTGCTTAGGCAACGCTGAAAACGATCGAGACGCCAAGAAATAAAGTAAAGTATCTGACAAAACTCGCCTTTAGTCTTGGATCAGATCGGCGATCCTGTCAAGGCAGCGATTGCTGCAACAAGGGGGCGGCGGCCTTCGGAAGAACGACCGGGAGTCGCCGCTTCAGCACCTTGAAACGGATGGTTGCCTGCGAGCCGGTGAAGGGTTCACCGTCTAGGTTGAGAAACACCTCCCCGCCCTCCGGCGCGTCGACCTCAAGCCAGGGCTCGCGCCGATAAAGGGTGTATCGATTGCCCGGATCCGTGGGATTACGGAGCTCGCCGACGACCGCGTCGACGTCCTCGAGTTCGGCCTCTCGTACAAGCAGAATGTCGAGCAGACCATCGTCCAAAAGGGCGTTGGGTGTCACCTGGAAGCCGCCTCCCGCCTGGCGTCCGTTGCCGATGGCGCCAAGGAGGAAAGACCCGCTGATGGTCTCTCCCGGCACCCTGAATTCGGTGCTTGCCGTGCTCGTACGCTGGAGCAGGGAGAGGAAGCCCATCAAGGCGTAGGCCGCCCCACCGAGCCGGCGTTTGAGCTCCGGGGGGGTCGCCGTGATGGGTGCGCCGAAGCCGCCGGAGGCGACGTTGATGAAGAAGCTACCGTCGGCCGCCGCTATGTCAATCGATGTGGCGCGTCCCGTTGCCGCCAGAAACAGCGCCTCAAAGGGCTCGGCAGGGATGCCGCAGCCCACAGCAAAGTCGTTGGCGGTTCCCAGAGGCAGGATCGCCAAGCTCGCTCGCGGCTGTGTGTCCACCTGCATGAGCCCGGTTACGACTCCGTTGACCGTGCCGTCCCCACCAGCGGCGACGGCGACCTCGACTCCCTGTGCGACGGCTTCGGCTGCGAACCGGGCGGCATCACCCGCCTCCCGAGTGACCCGCACCTCGAGCCGATGTCCCGCTGCACGGATTCGCGAAACGGCATTCGGAAGCCTCGGGTCGCCGGCGACCTTACCGTTCAGAATCATCCGTAGCGTTCGCATTCATCCGACTCCGAGAGTAAAGAATCCGTCACGGTACAGGCACCGGGTGTTCAAGATTTGCCTATAACATAGGCGAAAGAAACAAAAAAACCGAGGAGGTCCAAAGAGATGAGCGTAGAACGACGATACGGCGCCCGACATCCCATCGACTTGCGGGTGCATGTCCGCTACCGCAAGCGGCGGTTGCATTGCGCCCGTGCACGCAATCTATCCACCAATGGCATGTTTCTGGATGTCCAGTCCGTCACTCTGCCCGACGGCACCCTGGTAGAGCTGGAGCTGGACAGACAGGGCGAGGAGTTGCGGATCCCTGCGATGGTGGTCCACCACAGGGGTTCGGGAATCGGCGTCATTTTCCGGGACCCGCAGCCCGAGCTGTTCGAGGAGCTGTCCGCGCTCAGCCGTACACATTGTCCGGCAGCCAGGTCGCGATCTGAGGCCACAACGCAAGCGCGCCCAGCATAGTCAGCTGGATGATGATGAAGGGAATCACGCCGCGGTAGATCTGGGTGGTCTTCACCTCGCGCGGGGCCACACCGCGTAGATAGAACAGCGAGAAGCCGAAGGGCGGCGTCAGGAAAGACGTCTGCAGGTTGATGGCGATCATCACCCCGAGCCACACCGGATCCAGCCCAAGGCTGAGCAGCACGGGACCCACGATCGGGACCACGACGAAGGTGATCTCGATGAAGTCCAGGATGAACCCGAGCAGAAACATCACCAGCATCACCAGGGCGACGGCGCTCACGGTGCCTCCCGGCAGCTCGGTGAGGAAGTCGGTCACCAGCTCGTCACCTTCGAAGCCGCGGAACACCAGTGAGAAAATCGCGGCGCCAATAAAAATGAAGAAGACCATGCTGGTGACGTTGGTCGTCTGAACCATGACCGCGCGCAGCGTCTTGAGTTTGAGCTCGCGCCGTGCCAGTGCCAGCAGAACCGCACCCATAGCACCCACGGACGCCGCCTCGGTCGGTGTTGCCAGGCCCCCGAGAATCGATCCCAGAACCGCTACGATGAGCAGCAAGGGGGGCATCAATACCAGGATGACCTGCTGCCAAAGTACGCCGGACGCAACGTCCCGCTCCTCCTTCGGGATTGCCGGTAGGGCTTGGGGGCGCAGCCACGCGACCCCGATGAGGTAGAGGATGTAGAGTCCCACCAGCATCAGCCCGGGAATCAGGGCGCCGACGAACAGGTCCCCCACCGAAACGGTCTCCGGCGAGTACAGACCCATGTCGAGCTGTGCCTGCTGATAGGCGGCGGACAGCACATCCCCCAGCAGCACCAGGACGATGGACGGCGGGATGATCTGTCCCAGGGTCCCGGAGGCGCAGATGGTGCCGGCGGCGATGCTCGGATCATAGTTGCGTCGCAACATGGTAGGCAAAGACAGCAGCCCCATGGTCACCACGGTGGCGCCCACGATGCCGGTGCTCGCGGCCAGCAGCATCCCCACCACGGTCACCGAGATCCCGAGGCCACCGCGCAGGGGGCCGAAGAGCATGGCCATGGTGTCCAGAAGGCTTTCGGCAACCTTGGAACGCTCCAGCATCACGCCCATGAATACAAAAAGGGGCACCGCGATCAGGGTCTCGTTGGTCATGATCCCGTACATGCGGTTGGGCAAAGCCTGGATAAATGCGGGATCGAACATTCCGAACCACTCGCCGACGAAGGCAAAGGCCAGCGCTGTCCCACCCAGGGAGAGGGACACCGGATAGCCGGCCAGGAGCACCAGCCCCACCCCCAGGAACAGGAACAGGGGCATGAGCTCAATCATCGCCTTTTCCCTGCTCGGGGAGGGCCGCCAGGACGCCGGCCAAGAACAGGCCGTTGCGCAGGATCCAGGCCAGCCCCTGTAACAACATCAACACCGGCATGACGATGATCAGGGTCTTGAGCAAATAGACGCCGGGAATGCCCCCGGCCTCCCGCGAGCCCTCCATCACGTCCCAGGACTCCAACACGTAGTCCCAGCCCACCCAGGCGATGAAAACGCAAACCGGTACCAGCAGCAGAAGGGTACCCAGCAAGTCCACCCAGGCGCGCCCCCTCTGTGAGAGCTTCTGGTAGAAGATGTCTACCCGCACATGGCCGTTGCGCTGCAGTGTGTAGGCAGCCCCCAGCATGAAAAGGGCTGCGTGCATGTAGGTCACGGACTCCTGCATGGCGATCCAGCCTAGATCGAAGGCGTAGCGCAGCAGAACTACCAGGAAGGTGATCACGACCATGAAAAGGGAGAACCAGGAGACGATATGCCCGGTCCAGAGGCTGACCGCCTCCAGGGTGGCAATCAGCGAGAGCAGGAAGCTCCAATTATCGGAGGGTTTCAGTCGATCGGGAGCCATCGCAGGCCATTTCCGATTTGGTGATCGGGACGAGGTTTCAAGGAGCCCCGAGTCGACTCCGCGTCACCGGGAATCGCCGGCTGCCCAATACTTGGGCGGTAGGCCCGCTTCCGGCCGCAGCCTGGTAAAGCTACCAGCTGAACAGCACCCACTGGGGGATCGCGTTGTTCCAAACGCGATCCTTCTGGACGTCGAGCTGGCCGTCCCCGGTGGTGTCCAACAGATAGTAGGGTGGGCCGATCTGAGGTTGCACCTTCACCATGTAGAGCTGGCCGCGCACCCGATACTCGTAGATGGTCTCCTTCTCGGTCTCGATAATGGTTACTTCCGGCTCCACCGTGTCGCCCTGATAGCCGGCTGACGGAATCTCGGGGGCCTCCGGGAAGGCGTTGAGCTGGGGCTTCTCGGTTTGGGCCACCGCGATCGAGGCGGCGAAGCAGAGGGCGGCGGCTGGGGGCAGGCGTTTCATCTGGTTGCTTGGGACCTTGGTAGTAGCACTCAGGGTGTTATGTTAATGCCGTGGGTGATTTTTTGCCTGCCTTTGTCCAAAAACCGCAGAAGGCGCGGTTTTTAGACACCGTTTCCTTCATTCGGGGTGCAGTTGCCGTGCTCAATCGCACAAGCTCGTAGGATGTGGTATGCGCAGCGAACCGCATCAATCGAGACAGATGCGGTTCTTGTTACTCACTGCATCCTGCCGCTCTTGTATGCACGAGTACGTCTTTCTCTCACATCGATTCATTCGCTTTTTAACTTCAGGGCGCTCCAGCTATCTTTTCATTGACATCGCAATAACGCGAATGTATGGATAATAGCTCGTAGGTTCGGTACAGATTTAGTGCCCGACCTGTCAATTCACCTGGCTTTGAGCCGGTTTGTCCCCTCGGACGGCCAAACTGAGTCAAGCGACCTATCGGGCTCATCCTGGCTCTTTATCAGCCCATCAACCGTCATGAACCGCTCTTCCGGCGCAAGCTTCAGTCGGGTCGCCGCCACGAGGCCGTTCCGGCATAATGTATCGCGCGCGCCCGGCAGGACCGATCCCGGCACGGGGACAGCCAACGGCGCCCGAACCCGAAATACCTCCCATGGCCCACCTAAACCTCCGCCAGCAGGAAGCCGTCAGCTACATTGCGGGACCCTTGTTGGTGCTCGCCGGAGCGGGCTCGGGCAAGACACGCGTCATAACCCGCAAGATCGCTTTTTTGATCGGGGAGTGTGGCATCGCGCCGCGGAACATCAGTGCAGTGACCTTTACCAACAAGGCGGCGCGGGAGATGAAGGAGCGCGTGGGCCGTCAGATGAAGGGGCGCGAGGCGCGGGGGCTTGCCATATCCACCTTTCACACCCTCGGGCTCAAGATCCTGCGGCGTGAGCACGCGGCCGCCGGCTATCGGAAAGGCTTTTCGCTGTTCGACAATCAGGACTCCGAGTCGGTCATCAAGGAGCACCTTCGCAAGACCGACGAGGAGGGCGCGAGCGCCGTTTCTGCGATCCAGGCCCGGATTTCGCACTGGAAGAACGACCTGATCACACCTGAACAGGCACTCAGCCGGGCCGAGGATGAGTATGACGCCCGCGTAGCCCGTCTCTATGCGGAGTACGAGCGCAGCCTGCGGGCCTACAACGCGGTGGATTTCGATGACCTGATCCTGCGGCCGGTGCGCCTGTTTCGAGAGCGACCAGAGGTTTTGGAGTCCTGGCAAAATCGTATCCGCTACCTGCTGGTGGACGAGTATCAGGACACCAACGGCGCCCAATACGAGCTGGTGCGCCAGCTTGTGGGCGTGCGCGGCGCCTTCACGGTAGTGGGGGACGACGACCAGTCCATCTACGCCTGGCGGGGGGCTCGCCCGGAGAACCTGGCGCGGCTCAAGCAGGACTTCCCGAGCCTGCGCATCGTGATGCTGGAGCAGAACTATCGTTCCAGCGGCTGCATCCTGGGGCTCGCGAACAGCCTGATCGCCAACAACCCGCACCTCTTCGAGAAGCGCCTGTGGTGCGATCTGGGCGCCGGCGAGCGGCCCGGTGTCATTACCTGCAACAACGAGACCCACGAGGCGGAGCGAGTGGTCTCGGAAATATTGCACCGCCACTTCACGCACAAGGAGGCGTTCGGTGACTTCGCCATCCTGTACCGCGGCAATCATCAGGCGCGCCTCTTCGAGAAGGCCCTGCGGGTGCACAACATTCCGTACTTTCTCAGCGGCGGGACCTCCTTCTTCTCCCGCTCGGAGGTCAAGGACGTCATGGCCTACCTGCGGTTGCTGGCTAACCAGGACGATGACGCCGCGTTCCTGCGCATCGTCAACACACC
Organism: uncultured Gammaproteobacteria bacterium; assembly: GCA_942492625.1. GTDB lineage: Bacteria > Pseudomonadota > Gammaproteobacteria > Chromatiales > Chromatiaceae > Thiosymbion. The sequence goes on from CALOFM010000042.1 coordinate 242,829, forward strand.
GCGGCGGGAGATCGGCCCCGGAACTTTGGAAAAGCTGGCCTCGTACGCCGGCGAGCGAGGCGTTTCGCTGCTGTCGGCCTGCGGCGAGATCGGGCTGGGACAGCAGCTTGCGGAACGATCCCGCCAACGGCTGTCCGAGTTTGCCGCTTGGATTCAGGCCCATGCAAGCCGCGGAGACAGCGAGCCCGTCGCCGCGGTACGCGCTCTGGTGAGCTCCATGGACTACGTGGGTTGGCTGCGGGAGAATGCCTCCAGCCTTCAGGTGGCGGAGCGGCGCATGGAGAACGTCCATGACCTATTGAACTGGCTAGATGCTCTCAACAAGGGGGATGCGCCGGAAAAGTCCCTGGCGGAGATGGTCAACCGCCTGTCCCTGATGGATATCCTGGAGCGGCAGGACGAGGAGGAAGGTGGTGACCGCGTCCACCTTATGACTCTGCATGCTTCAAAGGGGTTGGAGTTTCCCCACGTATTCCTCGTCGGCATGGAGGAGGATCTCTTGCCCCATCGAGCCAGCATCGAGGTGGAGAACATCGAGGAGGAGCGTCGCCTAGCCTACGTGGGAATCACCAGGGCGAGACAGACCCTGACCTTCACCCTGGCACGCAAGCGCAAGCGTTTCGGGGAGCTGATTTCAAGCGATCCCAGCCGGTTCTTGGAGGAACTGCCCTCCAAGGACCTGGATTGGGACATCAAGCGAGAGAAAAACGCCGAAGAGTCGCGTGCCAGGGGAAGCGCTCACCTGGCTAACCTCAAAGGGCTGCTGAAGACGACGGAAGCGCCTTAGGCGATTTCTGTAAAACCACATACTATCTTGTGCAATCTGGACTGTGATTCTCCGGCGATCGCCTAAAGAACGGGAGATTCATTCCAGCTACTGCATGCTCGGCGGATTTTCCGCGGCGGGCTCACCCTGCATTCCGGACATGCCGCCCATTCCAGACATGCCGCTCGTGCTGTCCATTCCCCCCATGCCTTCCGCGCCCTGGGCACTGCTCGCTTCCGATGAAGCTTCGGGCTCGTAACCGACCTGGACCAGCATGTACTCGATTGCGGCCTTCAGGTCATCGTCCGAGCAATCCATGCAGGTTCCGCGCGGCGGCATGGCGCCCTTCCCGTTGACGGCGGTCTGCAGGAGCTGATTCAGGCCCTGGGCCATACGAGGCTCCCAGGCGGCTTGGTCCCCGATCTTGGGCGCTCCGGCGGCCCCGGTCGCATGACAGGCGATACAAGCCTTGTTGTAAACGGCGGCGCCCGGGCCTTCGTCTGCGGGCGCTGCGGCGGCGGGGGCAACAGCTGCTGCGGCTTGCTCCGAGCCGGCCAGAGTAACCGAACCTACCGGGGCGATCCGTGCCATGATCTCCTCCGGCGAGCCTGTGCCGCCGTCGCTGGAAAACTGCGCCGCCGTCAGGTTGTAGACTATCGCGACCAAAACCGCGATCCCGACCAGTCCTGACATTGCGGTCCCGAACTCACTACTGGGGTGCTCACTCACTGTACTTCTCCCGGATTCAATCAAGGGTACGACGGAAGCCAACCGCGCTCAGCGGCAGTGGCAGATTCGGCAATAAGCCAATCGCGAATTATATCGGCCGGCGTGCACCGAAATCCAACGGATTGCCCTAGCCAACCGCGGTTCGGCTCGGCCGAGCGTAGACGTGGCTGGGAAGAGTGGGTATTCTTGATAGCTCGCGAAACCGGCGGGCCACATCTACGGCTTCCGGACTTCCGCAAGCTTCGCGCCCGTAGCTCAGCTGGATAGAGCGCTGCCCTCCGGAGGCAGAGGTCAGAGGTTCGAATCCTCTCGGGCGCGCCATTCAGAACAAAGACTTAGGGCCGATTCAGGGTTGCTGGATCGGCCCTTTTTCGTAGCGGGTAACGGTGGAGTAACGAACATAACCCCGCCGAAGCGGGGTTTCTGTGAGGCTCTGAGCGACTCCCTCAGCCGTCCTCTGTGCTCGCTATGGCTTGGCGCCGGCTTCCCACGGTTCCGTGTTTAGGCAGGTTGGTGGGTTGACCTGACGGGCGCTGATGGCGGGGATTCGCCGGCTCGCTTTACGGCCCTCCCCTGGTTTCGACGGCTGACGGCAGCACAATAGAAAGCGCCCCGACATTTCTGCCGGGGCGCTTGTACCACCGAGGAGGAGATGACAGGCTCCATGCCATGATGTGCGCGAACCGAGCGCTCTTCCTTACTGCACTGTTATTTTACTGCTGACGGGTCTTGCGTATTGTGACCCTCAGCACACGAACCGCCCGACCCGGCAGCGTGCTCGTAGATCCGTGATGCGGATCCCACTTCACGAACGGAAAAAGAGAAGCCCGGCATGAAAGCCGGGCCAATGCGTCTATTTGGTTGGTGTGCCAATCACACCGAATCGAGCCCCCGCACTCCATGATGATCCGTTTGTTGCTTCCGGTACCGCATGCAACTCATCGATTCGGCGAGTGCAGTCTCGCCGGTTTCGCTCCCCGATTCCGGGAGTTGGCGCACAAATTTGGGAGTGAAGAAGAGAGCTCGCCAGCAAGTTGGCAAGGAGATGGTTGTAACGGAGTGTCGGGAGGCGGCAACGTTTCGTGTCGACGCCGGAGTACAAAACCTGCATCCGGCCCAGCAAATACAGGGCATCGCGCATGTGGCGCGTTGTTTGCATCGCTTATAGTTGCGTGCATTCGTTGAAGCATTGCTGATCGGATGGACGCGAGTCCCTCGCATTAGAGCCGCTGCCCCGAAAGGGGTATGCGGTCTTTTTTAGAGCTACGTTCGTGACAACATCGTGAGATTGCGGGATTTGTTACGAAAGTGTGAACTTGCTCACATAGCAAGTAGTTGACCCGGAACGGCAACAGTGCTAGACAAACGGAGTCCTTCAGCAGTCCCTAATACTGCGTATCTCGATAAAAAGACGACGAAAATAGTGCCGGCCAAAATGTGACCGATTTAACACAACGGCAGTGGTTCTATTGTGTAAAAGGATTTCGCGGTACTTTTTCCACAGAGTTATCCACAGATTTTGTGGAAAAAGGCCGGATTCTTCTCGCGCTCCTAGCGTTAGCGCTAAGTATCGAGAAAAAGCTTTAACGATGCGGCGTAACCGGCCCATTTCCTCATCAACCGAATCCGCGTCTCGAAGTCTGCTTCGTCCATCTTTGCGAGCTTCTGCAAGCGGCTGGACTGGTCGCGGGAAAGGCCGAGGTCGGTGAGGGTTGGTTGGGGTGTCGTATCGTTCGACGCACCAGTCGTGTACTAATTTGTAAAACATCGTGATGTACTCGTCGATGTCAGCCCTCGCTTCCTGGCGGGTCTGATAGCTGTGCCAGTGGACCCGCTCAGACTTCAAGGAGCCAAAGAAGCTCTCGACTACCGCGTTGTTCCAGCAATTGCCTTTGCGACTCATGCTGCCCTCGATGCCATGGGCCTTGAGCAGCTTGCCGTTGCCGCGAAACGCCTCGCTGTCGTCAGTTTGAAATTCCTTGATCCAACGGGCGAGCATCCCGCGATCTATCCCCAAATTTCTCGCTGCCTCCGATCGGTCGTAGCCTTGTTCGGTGACCAGTCTCACCGCGTCCTGTTTGAACTCTCGTGAGTACTTCTTACGTGCTGTCATTTCTCGCCTCAGTTTCAGGAATTGTCCCTTAACTAAGGTGTCCGTTGGCGTTTGACCACCTCACGGCCACGGTGTTGCGCAAGGTCCGCGCTGCGGATGGCTTCCCCGGGGTTCTGGACGCGGTGTTGGGGTTACCCTGCTATCTGTTCAACGCCCACCCGGAGCCGGAATTGCGAGGGCGCGCCGGTGAGATTCTGGCGCAACGCCGGGGAGCTGTCTGCCGTGCAACCGCTAACGGAGCCGTTTGGATCGGTCACCTGCGCGAGAAGCGCGGCGCCGAGCCAAGCCTCAAACTGCCGGCAGCCGCGGTGCTCGGCGAACGCTTGCACGGCGTTCCGGAAGTGGAAACTGCGTTACAGGTCCACGAGCGGGGCGAGGGGTACCGGGAAATCGCCTATCGCGAGCGGGACGGCGTCGGCTATCTACACTTCGATTTTTACAACGGCGCGATGAGCAGCGCCCAGTGCCGGGACCTTCAGCAGGCCTACCAGTATGCCTGCAACCGCGATACCCGGGTTATCGTGTTGTTCGGTGGCGCCGATTTCTGGTCCAACGGCATCCACCTCAATCAGATCGAGGCGGCCGATAGCCCGGCCGATGAGTCGTGGCGCAATATCAACGCAATGAATGATCTGGCGCATGCGGTGATCACGACGCGGACGCACCTGACCGTAGCCGCTTTGCAGGGCAACGCTGGCGCCGGGGGCGTCTTTCTCGCCCTGGCGGCCGATCGCCTGTACGCCCGCCGCGGCCTGGTGCTCAATCCGCACTACAAGAGCATGGGAAATCTTTACGGCTCCGAGTACTGGACCTATCTGCTGCAACGTCGAGTGGGTGCCGAGCATGCGCAGCGGCTGGTCGAGCATCGCTTGCCGATCGGCGCGCGGGAAGCTGCCGAGCTGGGTCTACTCGACAAGTGCTTTGGCTCGACCCCTGAGGCGTTTCGCCGTCAGGTCGAGCTACGGGCAACCGCGCTCGCCAACGACCGGCGGTTCGCCGAACAGCTGGCCTCGAAGTTCGAGCGCCGCGGACATGACGAGCAGACCAAGCCGCTGGCACAGTACCGGGCCGAGGAGCTGGCACGAATGCGGCTCAACTTCTATGGTTTCGACCCCAGCTACCATGTGGCACGATATAACTTCGTGTTCGCAGTTCCCAAGTCCTGGACGCCGCTGTACCTGGCGCCTCATCGACGCAAGCGTCCTCCAGCCGACCCCCGGCCGCTCGGAAGGGAGCTGCGACGGTGAAGCCAGACCGAGTCCCGACCGCCTTCAGAGCCGCGCTGACCGGCGCAGGGGAAGGCAAATCGGACGGCAGGCAGCAATCTAACGATAGTGAGGCCGATGTGACGCAAGCCGCGGGCGCGACAACTCTGGTTCTTGGACTGGGCAATACCTTGCTCGGCGACGAAGGCGCGGGCGTGCGGGCGATTCATCGCCTGCAATCTGAATGGCCCAACCTTCATGATGTCGAGTATGTCGACGGCGGCACCCTTAGCTTTACCTTGGCCGGGCCCATCGAAGACGCCGATCAGCTGATCGTCATCGACGTCGCTCAGCTGCACCAGGCTCCGGGGACCGTCGAGGTGTTCGAGGGCGAGCAGATGGATTGCTTCGTCGGCGAGGGCAACAAGACGACGCCGCACGAGGTCAGCCTGCTGGACCTGTTGGCGATCGCCCATCTATCGGATAGCCTGCCGCGCAATCGCGCCTTGATCGCGATTCAACCGCAATGCATGGACTGGTCCGAGACCCTGAGCGACGCCGTCGAGCAGTCCCTGTCGCTGGTCTGTGATCAGACCTTGGCTCTGATCCGCCGCTGGCAGCGCTAGCGCGCAGTCCGGAAGAAAATCGAGACCGTCGTCCCACATGGGCGGCCCGCGTTCCCAGGCGATCGGCGGCGGCTCGGCCGGCTCGCCGATAATGAGTCGCCGTTACTATCGATAGCGCCGACCTCGATAGCCTCGTAGCGTCGGGCCAATCGCGCCTCGATGCCCTTGAGGTCTCGCTCCAGCGTCGTCGCCGTCTGCCCCGAGGTTTCCTTGACCGCCTTGATCCGCTTCCCCAGCTCCGCGAGCAGATCGGGCAACGCTTTTCCCGCAGGTGCCTGGTTTTCTCGAACCTGTCCGGGTCGATGATGGCGGGTATCTCGGTCTTTACCCAAACTCGCCGATCATCCGCCGAAATCTTTTAGGCCACTTGTCGTCCCTCCCCGACAGCACGGGCTCGACCTTCTCTAATATTGTCTGGTAGCCTTGGGTTTGGCACCAGTCCGGCATCTTTTTCAGTTAATCGGGAATCGAGAGGTCGTTCTCGGCCTGTCGGGCCGTGGATGCTCGCGCATACAGGCATACGCACATGCGAGCTCGGCGAAACTGATCGCCTAACAGCAGCATGAAAATGCGCCACCGGCACGCTACTTGCTGAAACTGCTGTAATGTGGACCGATGGTTTCCCGTCCTAATCGTGCGTATTGCTGATTCGCGAAAGCAGGGTCGGAAATAAATAATCAGAATTCGAGCGGGAGTTTTTCTAAGGTTCTGTCGGCTCCACTAGGCAGGTTGGTTGGCGCTGCACCACGGAGAACTCGAGTTGAGACAAATCCCGGACAGTTTCTGCTGGGCGCTGGAATCACTTGTTTCGGCAGATGAATTCGAGCGAATGACCCAGATGCTTCTGTCGGCGCAAGAAGACGAACGACAGAAAATCGCCTCCGATCTGCACGACGAAATCGGCAAATGCCTCAGCTCGGTGCAGTTCGCGATCGGAGGCCTGATGCAGCAGCTCGAGGATCGGATGACGGCGGCCGAGGTTGAGATATGCTCCAACCTTTCCGACCGCATTTCCACGGCCTGCGACGGGGTGCGGCGAATCTGCATGGGTCTGCGCCCTCCGATGCTGGACGACTTGGGCGTGGTCAGCGCCATCGACTGGTTCTGTTCCGGCTTGCGCCAACCGCTTATCGGTGTGGACATCGTCCAAGACATTCGTGCAAACGAAGATGACATTCCCCGTGCGGTCAAGGTCGCTATCTTTCGGATCCTGCAGGAGGCCGTCGGCAACGCCTGCAAACACGCATCGCCTCACCGGCTGACGGTGCTTTTGGAGACGGATGCAGAAGGCATATCGTTGGAAGTATCCGACGATGGCGTCGGCTTCGACTTTCTGCCGGCGCGCCGCGCTCGCAGCGGTATTGGCCTTGCGAGTATGCGCGAGCGGGCAGCGATGAGCGGGGGTCGGTTGACCATTTGGTCGCAAGAGGGGACAGGTACCCGCGTCCTTGCAAAATGGGATCGTCAAGAGGCTTAGCGAAAGGACCGCGCTTCGGCTCTTGATCCAGTAGCCGGCGAATCCGTAGACGGAGGCGCATGCGCCCGGTGGACTTAGGCTCGGCGCATCTGCATTTCCAACTGCCGCGTCATTACACAATCCAGGTGGCTTGATACGACAAGTGGCCTGCGTCGGCGTACGCAGCGCTGAACGAGCCCCCTGCAAGGACGGCGCGCTCCCAAATATGTTGGATTCCCTCGTCGTCCGGCGAGTTTGCGCTATGGGCCCCGTTACTCGCGCTGCTCGCTTTCGTCTCGACATCGATAACAAGATGCAGCCCTTCGTTTCTTTTCAAACCGACGCGGATGTTTCCGACCCCGGGCGTCACCACCAATCGCTTCAGGGTTTGCTGCGTAATACGGAAGATGACGTTCTTCAGCAGGTCGGGAACCTCCTCTTCGCCCACGGCTATGTCGGCCGTGATCACTGAACGCCCGGAGACCTCCGCTGCCTCGCGACATAACGACCGGGTCGCGGTTACCAATCCGAAATCGTCCAAGGCCGGGGAGCGCAGGTCCACGGCGAGGGCGCGGATGTTTCCAATGGCAATCTGTACTAAGGGCACGATCTCTTCGCACTGAGTAGTCGCCGGCGAAGACTGAGATTGCGCAGGGGCGGCAGCGCGTGCCTCGGCCTGAATCTTCACCGCGCTGAGGGTCTGGGCGACTTCCTCGTGAAGCTCGTAGGCGATGCGACGTCTTTCGGCCTCCTCGAATTGGAGCAGCCGCGTGCTGTAGGTTTTCAGGTTTTGGGCTCGCTCCAGTATTGTCTTGCGCTGATTGAGGATGATCCTCTCCGAGCGGCGCACGACTTGTAGGAGAAAGCCATACAAAATAAACATGATTGCAATGATGCCCGTCGCGATCAGCATCGCATTGTCCGCCAAGTCCCTCACGATCGGGTCTACGGCGGCGTATAGCTCGAGGACGCCGATGGGTTGACTGTCGTCGGGCGGCCGGATAGGGATATAGGTCTCGATCAGATTGTCTTCGTCGGCTTCCTGGGCGAAGACGCTGAACGCATCGCGGTAATGCAGCTTGCTGCGCACGCGCCCCCGAATCGATTCCTGGAATCTGGGGTTGGCGTTGTCGATCGTTCCGATCTCATCCTCCCTTGTGGAGTAGAGAACAACCCCGTTTCGGCTGTATATCTTAATGCGCACGATCGGGGTATCGCGTACTGACGTCCTGAACAGGCTCAACAATCCGGAAGGTATATTATCGAGAGCCGGAGAGGCGTTAACTGCCTCGTTGGTGTGGAGAAATCCGGCCAGCTCGGGGAACATTGCGTTGAGCATGGTCCTGGCCACCGTGATATTGCCTTGCTCGCCGAACTTGACAATGGTGCGGATCGACAGCTCGCGGTACAGTGCGGCCATTGTGATCGCCGTGATCAGGATGGCGATGAGACTAATCCACGCGTAGCGGCGGGCGAATGAGACCAGTGCCGAGGAGTCGCGCCCTTTTTTCATCGGATGAAAGGTCGCATCAGTTCCCTACCAGACCGTTCTCGAACGCGTAGGCGGTCAACCCGGCCGCGCTGTGAAGATCGAGCTTCTTCATAACGTTGGCCCGGTGCTTCTCGACCGTTTTCAGACTGACGCAGAGATGCTCGGCGATCTCCCGGTTCTTGCAACCCTCGGCCACGAGCTTCAGCACCTCCCGCTCCCGATCGGTCAGTGCGTCCCAGGGTAGGCCGGCCCCTTGCGTCGACGCTTGTCCCAGGTACCCGCTGACCACCCTGCCGCAGATCTTTGGACTGAGGTAGGTGCCTCCGGCAACAACGCTTCGTATGGCCGCCAACATATCTTGGGAGCGGTCGTCCTTCAAAAGGTAGCCTTCGGCGCCCGCGTCAAGGGCCGCGCGGACGTGCTCGTCGGTTTTATGTACGGTCATCACGACCACCTTTGTTACGGGGGTTCGGTGCTTGATCTGTCTGATCGCCTCTGTGCCATTCATGAGCGGCATGGAAAGATCGATAAGGACCAGGTCAGGCTCTAACTGCTTCGCTTGCGCCACTGCCTGTAGCCCGTCTTCGGCCTCCCCGACCACCTCAAACTCCGGAATTGAGGCCAGCAAGGACCGGATGCCTTCCCGGAGGATGGCGTGATCCTCGGCAAGCAGTATACGTAACGTGCTCATGTACGGGTCATTACCAGCCCTGCGGGCGTCACATTCATTGCAAAAAACGCCGAGGTAGTACTCCCTCAATCGGCGCAAGTAACCACGTGAAGATTAGCACAGCATGCCAGGGGCGAGCTGGATCGACGGCATTCCCTTCGCCACCCCACGCGAGGAGTAGGTGCGCACGGAAAATGTTTACTCTGTTTCACGCCCCGTCGCTTGGGGTTTCCCGCGATCGCCTGTGTCGCAAATATGCTATGAATCCCGCACCAGTTACATCCACAGGCCCGATCGCCCAAGCAGAGGACGAATGTTTCGCACCCTGGTCGTCGACGACTACGCAGATTTTCGGGCCATCGTCTCTGACACGCTGCGACGGCAGTTTCCCGAGATAAGGGTGGACGAGGCCGCCGACGGTCCGGAGGCGTTGCGTGCGATCGAGAGTTGCGCGACTGATCTGGTGCTGCTGGATATCAAGCTGCCGATCGGGAACGGCATTGAAGTAACCAAGGCGATCAAGCGCAGTCACCCCTCCGTTACCGTGGTTATCCTCACCGGGCACGACTTTCCGCAGTACCGGCAGGCCGCGTTCCGCAACGGCGCCGATTGTTTCATTTGCAAGGGCTCGGTCTCTTGCATGAACGATGTCGTCGCCCGGGTCGATGGGGCGATCCTGACCCGGCAAGGCAGGCGCGAGGACATCCTTGCCGTCACGCCTTGAAACGTCGCCTCCGTCGGTGGCCGCCCTGTCCAGGGCTCGCTCGCTACGAGCCCCCTGAAACGACAATCCGGGGGGGCAGCTCCCATTGCGTGCCTCGCCCCCATCGAGCACGACGGGGTGGTCCGTGCAAACCCTACCTTTGAGTTGGGGTCTTTACGGACACCAAATCAGCAATCGGTTCACTTCCGCCCAGCGTCGCACCCCACTAGCCTCCGGCAGGTTGGCAAGGCAGTGGTGCTTGAAGAACGAGAATACAAAACGAGGGTCTAGCGAAAATGTACAAACGTTTGCACAAGAGGTTGCTGGGAGTCGCCGCCTGCATGGCAGTTTGCGGGTCGATCTGGCTCGAGGCGGCGCACGCGTTCGTCACCGTCGACGAAGGCCAGTGGACCGAATCCGCGGTACGCAGGGTGCTCCATGTATTCGCTTACGGTGGCGCCGCAACTGACGCCCAGATTACGGCATGGTCGCAGATGGCGCCGGGCGACGCGATTGCAGAGATGTTGACCTTCGATGCCGTAAACGACCGGCTCTCGCCGGTCGAAGACGTCACCGAGGCGTACGCCGGTAGCCTCAAGACGCTTCAGACACTTTGGTCATCCGGCAGCTTCGACAACCTCACCTGTCCAAGCGATCGGGCGGCCTTCAACGAAACCCGCGTGCGGGCGGACGGAAACACCGTGTTGTACAACCCGGGGCTGCAGAACACCTGGATACAGGCGGCGAACAAGCGAGGCCTGAATCCCTTTCGCCACCAGGTGGGCTTCTGGCTGGTCAACTACCAGATGGCCGTCAACCTGCACGACACGGAAGCGCCGCTGATTCGGGAGCTCTACGACAGCGCCCTGGATGCGCTTTCGCGAGGCGCCCCCTTCCACGAGGTATTGGCCATCGGCGCCACCTCGGCGGCAGTCGCCCGCGAGTACGGCCACCGCAACAACAGGTTCAACAACAACACCGGGGTGTTTCGGGGCAACGACGACTTCGCCCGGGAGTTCCACCAGCTCTTCTTCCGCATCAACGGCGATACGGAAGACGCGGACTATCACGAAAACGTGACCATCGAGCACACCGCCTGGGCGCTCACCGGCATGCAAATCGACAAGTATCCCAATGTCTATGGCGCGACCCTCGCCCGGCACTGGTGGGTCGCACCCATCGACTTCAGCGACCACCCGGATAGCACAGGCAGAAACATTCGTAACGTCAGCCTACATCACCGGGGCGATTTGGAGATCCTGCACGAATCCATCGGCGGCGTCACGGCCGAGGACAAACTGTTCCACCTGGCCGCGGTCGCCATCAACCACCCGGAAAGCCTCGATAACCTGCCGGTCAGCATCATCAACTTCTTCGCCGACGACAACCTCTCGGACGACAAGGTCGCAGCGATTCGGGATACGTGGAGGACCCTGACCCTGGCCGAAGAACCGGACGACCTGCTCGAGTTCCTGCGGGCCTATGCCGTCTCCGACACGTTCCACCGGGCTGACACCTACAAATACCGCACCGCGTTCAGCCGCAACATGACCGTCTACAACCGGAACACGGTGGACAACGAGGAGGCCTACGGCAACGCCTTTAGCCCCAGGGCGGTCATGAACCGACAAGGCGCCGAGGTGTTCATTCCGGTCCACGACGTATTCGGCGGCCAGACGTCGCTGAATGCCGCAAACAACCCGAACCTCTTCAAGGAGGCTTACAACAGCGCCGTCGGATTTCCGAACCGCATCGCCAAGACGGCCGACGTGTGCCGCGACGAGGCCGGCGCCAATCTCGGGGTCTGGCGCAAGGACTGGACGCACGTGATCCCCGCGGACGCGAATGGGACCTATAGCGCGGCGGACGTCGGGCGGTGGCTGTGGGACCGGTTCATCAGTGACGACGGCGAAAACTACGGCACGCTCGAGCAGGCCCAGGTCACGGCCCTGCTCGCAACGGGACGGGACCTCGGGTACCTCGTCGATCCGGATCAGCCCGACCTTGTGTACTCCGCGCAGGCCCTGGCGGACGAGCCCGCGGCATCCGTCGTAGCCGCAAATGAAGCCGCGCTGCTGGATCTCGACAATCCGGTCACCGCGACCCGGCGCGAGGCCAACCGCCGGGTCGGCATGGCCATCAACTTCATCGCCATGACGCCCTTCATGTTCGCCACCCAGGGCGCCGTGGCGGTTGCCCCAACGCCGGTCGCGGTCACGGTGCCGAATGTCATGGGGCTGGCGCGGGCGGACGCGGAGTCCGAAATCGCCTTGGCGGGCCTGTCGGTCGGTGCGGTAACCGAGGCGAACAGTGACACGATGCCCGTGGGTACCGTGATTAGCCAGACGCCGCCCGGCGGTGAGCAGGCCGATGCGGGCTCCGGCGTCGATCTCGTGATCTCCCTCGGCGCTACCCCGCAGATGGTGCCAGACTTGGTGGCTCTCGCGCAGGCCGACGCCGAGGCGACGATCCTGAAAGCAGGGCTTGCGGTCGGCATGATCGGAACCCAACACAGCGACACCGTGCCCGACGGTCAGGTCATCAGCCAGAATCCGCTTGCCGGCAGCGAGGTTGCTCCCGGCTCCGCCGTGGATCTCCTGGTGTCCCTCGGCCCCGTGCCCGACCAGCGGCCCATGGTCGGCATCGACTCCCCCGCCGACGGCGCCGAAGTCGACGAGGGCAGCACCATCGACTTCCGCGGCACGGCCTCCGATGCCGAAGACGGCGACCTCACGGCGCGCCTCGCCTGGAGCTCGGATCTGGATGGCGAGATCGGCGGCGGCGCCTTCTTCGTGACGACGCTCTCCCCGGGCACGCACAGGATCACCGCCGCGGCCACCGATTCAGCCGGTCAGTCGGATTCAGATGCGATCACGCTGACGGTGGTGCGGCCGCCGGTAGAGGCCGACGACCTGCAATGCAGAATGGCCGAGTACCGGGTGGAGCGCGATCGGCTCACGATCGAGGTCAGGACCTCCGACCGAAGCGGCGAGCGGATCATGAACGCCGAGATCGACATCGATGGCGATGGCACCTACGAGGTGATCGGCGAGATCGCCAAACAGCGGAGGATTTCCAGCACCTACCGCTATGTCGACCGGTCACTCCAATACCAGCCGACCGCGGCCAGCCTGATCAGGGTGACAAGCGACGTGGGTGGCGTCTGCACCAGGACCGTAAAGATCGACTAGGTACCCGATGATGGGACCTCATGGTCGGGCCGCATGGCCTGTGCCGATCCACTTCACACGAGAGGGACGCCGATCAGATCGGCGTCCCGAGGGCAGCCGAGATGAATAGAAGAGATTTCGTCAAATACTCACTCCTAACGGCCGGCGGTGTCGCAGGCCTTGGTCTGCGGGCCAACCATACCCTGGCGCAGGTCGCAGGCGGGGGCACCCGCACCTTGATCCACGTCATGCTCCTGGGCGGTGCGGACCTGCGCTACCTGTTCGTACCCGATCCCAAGTCCTCCCCGGAATATGCCGCGGCGTTCTGGGAGGCGCGCCGCAGCATCTACCAGTACAACGCGGCCAATACTCAGCTCTATCCGACCTACGATGCGGTGTTCAGCGCCCTGTACAGGCCGGTGACGGATCCCGCCAGCGGGCTACCGCGTCAGACAACGGTTGGATTCCTAGGTGTCAGGTCCTGAAACGACCGTTTTTTCACCCTTGAGCAGTACCCGAATACGATGCTGCAGCCTGGAATCACGATTGCTGGACAGGGAGAGGAAGTGGTCTGTTCGGGAGCGCCGGCCCGTCGAGTTCGGCGAAGGCAACTGGAAGGTGATCCAGAGAACCGCAGAGCACACGTACATAGTCGGGGTGGGCGCAGGGGGGGGCGATTGGCGGCCAAAGCGGCTTGGGCGGGCTGATCCTCTAGAGATCGCGTCCCAGATTGGCCCGTCCCAATCGGCGGCGCAGATGCTCGTGACCGAAGAAGTGCTCGCGTAGCGCCGCCTCGATCTCACGCTCCAGGCGTTGCGCCTCCAGGGGCGCGAGTGCTTTTTGGTGCGCGCGCACATCGGCCCGAGGCAGCTCGGCGTTGGACAATTGCAGGATATCCCGCAGTTCGCAGAAGGCTTGCCAGCCCTTCTCCAAGCCGGTGGCCGCGGTGGCAAAGCGCTCATCCTTGTCGAAACGGTGGACGAGTGTTGTGAGATGCTCGATGGCGCGTCGCTCGGGCAGTGTCCGTGCCCCCTGTATCCAACAGGCGGCGCGTTGCAACGCCTGTTGACAGCGCTGGAAGAACGCCAGATGCACCAAGGCGAACGGATAAAGCAGGTCCTTGGTGCCATCGCCTTCGAGTATCCACAACACCAGCGCCAACACATCCTCGCGGACCAAACCTTTGCCGAAGCGTCCCTCGTGCGGGCTGGAGGTGGCGTAGCAGCGCAACTCCCGCAGCAAGACCCGCAGGTCCGAACGGACCTTGCTCGCCTTCAACAGCCTGCGCAGCAAAGCATAAGGCTGATCGAAGAGCTTCTTGCCCACCGCCGCCAGAAAATGATAGTGGCAGATCAGATCGGGAATGCCTTGCTCGCGCAACGCAGCAACCGCCTTGGCACCTCCCTTGCCCATGTCGCGGACGATGGCGATGGGATCGCCGAACAGCCGTGTCGTCTCCTCGACCAGGGGGCGCAGATGATCCTCATGCTCCGAGGGGATGCGCCCGGCCACCAACACCCAGCCGCGCCACCCGTCCATGCACACGAACAGCCCGCCCTTGCCGTGCTCGCAGGTGGCATCGATGTGCAGCGGATAACCGTTCCCGAGGGCGGCGCGCAGTTGCGCCACGCGTGCCAAGTGCAGCGCTTCGAGCAAGACGAGAAAGCGGTCACAGAGATTGGAGATGCTACCCTCGGAGAGGTGGATGCCCGATTGCCGCTCAAGCGCGTCGCGGATCTCCCGGCGTTGGCGATTCTCCAGATAACGGGCGCGACCGACATGGACGATCAGGTCATAACCGCTGTGTTGACGCGTCTTCACCAGCCGGGCGAGTGCGTTGGAGCCGATCACCGGATGCGTCGGATCCGCGCTGCAGTGCTTGAGCGTCTCGCTCGCCCGGAAGGCGCCCGCCGCCAGGGTGATCACCCGCCGCGAACGGCTCTTGTGGACCTTCAGCGCCCCGTTGCAGACCGGGCACCGCTCGGCCTCCGCGACAAACTCAATACCGGGGACGTCCCCCGCCTCGCTCGTGGCTCGTGCCACTTCCGCCGCCGACCAGCCCGCTTGTTGGGCGTGCCCTCGCAGTCGGCTCAGGATTTCGAGCTGCCCCCTTTTTTGCCGATAGACGCCAGGTCATACCGAGCAAAGACCGCTTCGACCTGTCCCATCGCAACCGGTGGCGAGTGTCCCCGCAGATAACGCACCACCTCCGCCGCTTCGGCCCCGGGATGATGCAAGAGCGTCAATAGCACTTGGATGACGATCCCGTCGGGAACGCCGGTTTCGGTCCGCACCGTTTTCCCCGCGTCGAGCAACGCTCCCCGGCGCTGAATCTGCACCGCACGGATATCCGCGTCCCGATGCAGATACACGTACAGTTGCGCCAGATGCTCGCGCTCAATCTCACCGCGGCGCAACAGCGTCAGTAGCGTGTTATGGACCCGTACCCGTACCCGCTCCTGCAGCTCCCGGTGGGTGGCCCCAGCCTCCATCTCGTACACCAAACGCCGAACCGTCTTTCCAAGGCTGCCATCCACCGAGAAATGAACATCGCCCACACTCCATAACCCGAGCCGATCGTAGCGCGAAGGCTCATGCAGACAATAGAAACGACCGTTGTGATTGTAGCTGCGCCGGTAGGGTATCTGTCGCAGGTGACGGAAGGCGGTCATTGAGGAGGCGCCCCCCAGCGCCACCTGGATGCGGGGCAGATCCACCACCGTCTCCGAGGCAAACAAATCACGCAAGGTCTCCGCGGATCGGGGCTGGGCCATCGCTCGCTCTGTCACAGTAAAGACTATCGCTTTGTCACATGATCCTTACTATAACAGTTTCGTGCAGCAAAACCGCCTCTGAGCACCCGAAAATCCAGGATTCAGCCGAAAACTGACCAGAAAATTGATGGGGTAAGGACTGAAGGAAGACGGGAGGAAAAGCTAAATCAACAGGTTACAGAAGGTAACCGTTGTCTGACGCGGTACCTATTTTACCAAAATACCGCTTTTAATTCAGCCAGATAATGCGAATTACAGCAGCCAGAACACGGCCTTGCGATGACCCTGCACACGACGGATATCCAGTCCGTCGAGTAGCCAGCGCAGCTCCCGTACCGAGACCTCAATGGCGGTACCGGCCACTTCGCCCTGCGGCCAGCGGAAGCGCTCGCGCTCCAGGCGCCGATACCACAGCCAGAAGCCGTTGCGCTGCCAGAACAGGATCTTGATCTTGTCGCGGCCCCGGTTGCAGAAGACGAAGAGGCAGCCGCTGAATGGGTCTTGCTCCAGGACGTCCTGCACCAAGACCGCCAGGCCGTCGATTTGCTTGCGCATATCCGTGGCGCCCAAGGCCAGATAGACCCGGGTGTGCTCGATCGGGACGATCACGCTACCGCCTCCAAGGTCGCGAGCACGCGTTCGAGCGTCACGGCATCAAACTCCGGGCTGATCTCGATTCGTACCCCTTTGCCCACCACCAGGGTCAGGCCACTGCCCGGGTGCGACGGCTTGTCTGCGCACACCCGCACCGGCATCAGTTGGGTCCCGGACATCCGACCACCGTCTGGTCGATCCCCCGGTAGCCGTCGGCGCCAGTAGCGTAAGCTGCTCTGGCCAATCCCGCGCTCGGCACAAAACCCCCGCTGGCTCTGCCCGCTCGCCTCGTACTCCTTTACCAGTGCCGCCCATTGCTCCGGCGTCCTTCGTTCCAGCCTCTCGATCTGTGTCATCAGCTAACCCACATTCCGGTCGTTCGTCGTGGGGTCATTTTCTCGGCTGCGATGCGGCGAGGGAAGAAGTAGATCGCTGGACGCTTACGAGCGAAGAAGATTCGATCGGTCATGACAGAAATCGCCTAAAGGCTGCCCGTAACTTGCGCCAGCAGAAAGTAACCTCCCACGAGGGCAATGAGCGCACCCGACAACCGAACAAACAGGGCCCCCGCCGGCCAGCTCAAGAGCAGGCCGATGCCAAATACTCAGATGAACGGAGACATTATCTTATATTCTCCGCAATCACTCTCGGTCAGGCCAGTGTCAGCAACCTTGAGATCCATTGCAAAGAAACTCGGCGTCTTGCTGATGCGCGGGCTGCTCGGCCTCCTGGTGGTGAGTGCGCTGCTGGTCCTTTGCCTACGCTGGCTGGACCCACCCACCTCCTCGTTTATGATTCAGCACTGGATTTCGGCCCGGGCAACCGGCAGCGAAGAGCCATATCTGCACTACGAGTGGGTGGATTGGGAGGCCATCGCTGCAGCCGTTCCGCTGGCGGTCGTCGCCGAGGAAGACCAACGCTTTCCCCATCACCGGGGATTCGACCTGGTGGAGATGGAGAAGGCATGGGAAAGATTCCGATCCGGAGGAAGACTGCGCGGTGCGAGCACCATCAGTCAGCAGGTGGCCAAGAACCTGTTCCTTTGGAAGAACAAGGATCTGGTACGCAAGGGGCTGGAGGCCTGGCTCACGTTGGCTATCGAGCTCACCTGGTCCAAGCGGCGCATCCTGGAGGTCTACCTCAACATCGCCCAGCTCGGCCCCGACACGTACGGCGTGGGCGCGGCGAGTTGGCGATATTTCAACCGCCCCCCCGCGGCTCTGCGCGAGCGTGACGCCGCCCGGCTCGCGGCCGTGCTGCCCAACCCGGTGCGCCACCGCCTCGACGCGCCGTCTCGGTACCTGAACCAGCGCGCGGCCTGGGTGCGCAAGCAGATGCGCCAGCTCGGCGCAGACTATCTCGCCGGACTCTAAGCCTCAGGAAGCGGCCGTACTGCGATTCTGGTGTAGATTTTATTGCCGCCCGCAACCACGCTTTGGCGAACGGATTGGGCAACAGCGGCCCGTGCCAATTAGCAAACGCACGACGACGGAATCGAAGATGCGGCCAAACTCGATACCGGCGTCGATCGCCGCTCGGATCTCGCCATCCGTCGCGTGTCCGAGATTGACCCATTCCAACCTTGCACGGCCGCCGTCGTCGTCCCGCTTGCGCGACTGGGCGGCGTAGAGGGTACCGGCACTCAGCTCGCCATTGGCGCCGGCGACGAACGTGAAGAAGGGGTTTTTGGCCCAAACCGTCAAAAATCTGCGCTAGCGTCTGAGGCGAAATCCAGCAGGAATCGGTCGATGGTGGCCTGTCAGGAAGCTTATTAGAATCATAGGGATATAAAGGCGGCTGCGGCGGTTTCGGGAGGCATCGAGGTGCGGATCTCCGTTATGATCGGTATTTTTACGTTGCCTCCGGCGGTCGCATGTCCGACTTTTCGCTCGACGATCTTGACGGTGATAGCCTCCCCCAGAGCGGTGATCGTCTGCAGATCCTTTCGCCGGAAGAGTACAAACTGCTGTGGGGCTTTCCGCGCTTCACCCAGAGCGACCGGGACCTTTTCTTCACGCTGACGGCACCCGAGCGCGAGGCCATCGAGCAACGCCGTTCGGTCCGCACCAAGATTCACTTTCTGCTGCACCTGGGCTACTTCCGCGCCCGCCAGCGCTTCTTCCGCTTCGATCTCCCGGCTGTGCGCGACGACGTCGACTATCTGCGCCGACGCTACTTCGACAACAAGGCGGTTGCCGATCTCACTGTCTCCGACCACACCCGCAAGCGCCACGTCGAGGCGATCCTCGGGCTGTTTCGGTATCGCCTCTGCGCTCTCGACGAGCGGCTCCTGCTCGAGGCCCATGCCCGCCAAGCCGCGCGCATCTCCAGCCGCCCGATCTACGTCCTGCGGGAGCTGGTGGATCTGCTGCGCCGGGAACGGGTCGTGCTGCCGGGATATACCATTCTCCAGAACATGGTGCGCGGGGCGCTGGCGTTCGAGCGCAAACGCCTGGCCGGTGCTCTCGAAGGGTTAATCGGTGCCGAGGACGCCGGATACCTGGATCGCCTTCTCGCCGACGACGCGGGTCTGCATGCGATCACCACCATCAAGCGCCAGCCCCGGGATTTCAGCTACCAGCAGCTGCTTGCGGAAATCGATCGTGGTCAGCAGCTGCGGGCCCTGTTCACCCTGTCCGAGCGCATCATCGCCCGCCTTGAGCTATCCGCAGAGAGCGTGCGCTACTACGCCTCCCTGGTCGAATACTACACGGTCTACAAGCTCAAGAGGATGGACCGCGAGGCGGTCCATCTGTATCTGCTGTGCTTCGCCCACGACCGCTATGAGCGGCTCAACGACAATCTCCCGGGCGCTTTCTGCTCTCTGGTACGGTGCTACGTTGACGAGGTCGGTGCCGCCACCAAGGAGGCCATCTTACGTTTAGGTCACCTGGCCGGTAGGCCCAAGCTGCGGGCTTGGCCGTCGCTGGAAAGGGAGGGTGTCCGCTCCGGAACTGTGAGGTAGCAATACCTTTGAGACAGTTCACAAAAGGAGCAGACACCCATGAGCGTACCTATCGCAAACTCCGCCGAGGATCAAGCACGCCGGCTGCAACACAAGACCCGGGATGCGCGTCTTGCCCACTTGGCGGTCGAAGGCGCGGGGATTTCTCCCTGGGAAGCCGATGTCTTGGTCGATGTAGTCAACGAGGTCTATTTCACCGAGCCCGCGGAGCGCCCCCTGCAGGCCGGACAGATGCGCTATGTCTGCGTGGCGTTGAGCGAGGGTGCCGGCAAACCGCTGCAGCGCTGTAAGCAGCAGACGGTGGTGCTGAGTCTGCTGGATCGTGATGATCCGCAGGTGCTGGCGCAGCAGAGCGCCGATGGTCTGCGCCGGCATCGCATTCAGCGCCTGACCGAGGAGTCGCGCCAACAGGGTGGGTTGTTGTCGCAGGAGGATCTGGCGCAGCTTCTGTGCTGCAGTGTACGCACCATCCGGCGTGATATCCGTGAGCTGCGTGAGCGCCATGGGATCATGGTGGCCACCCGTGGTCAGCAAAAGGACATTGGCCCGACCGTCTCGCATAAAGGGGTGGCAATCGGCCATTGGCTTGGCGGCTGCGAGCCCCTGGAGGTCGCACGCAAGATCAATCATTCCCTGCATGCGGTGGAGCGCTATCTGCAGCATTTCTCACGGGTGGTGTTTCTCGCAGGCAAAGGGTTCGAGCCGTTGCAGATCGCCTTGACGGTGGGAATCTCCTCGGCGAACGTCAAGAGCTATCTGGAGATCCATGAGGCGACGCATTGGCAAAGCCGCTACGCGGATCGCTATCGGGAGATCGCGCTGATCGGCGATCAACACTTCGCGGCCGAAGACCTAAAAAAGGGGCCTGCTTCGCGGCCAGCGAGCCTCAAGCGGCGCCAGGAGGCGCACATGAGCAAGCGTCTCGCCGACCATGACGCCACCTATGGCCCCCAGGAGTTCAAGAGCTTCCCCGGAGCGCTCAACGCCTTCTTCAGCACCGAATGCCCCCAGCTCGGCGGTCAACGCACCCGCCAGGTGCTGGTGCAATCGATCGTGCAAATGATCGAGCGGTTCTACCCCCCGAGCTCCCATCTGCGTCCCGGGCAGACGCCGTGGGTGACCGTGGACAAAGACGAAAAGGGCTCCTACGGCAAACGCATGAGTCAGACCCGACTGACCAGTGTGGTGCTCGACTTGGTCCCAGCCAACGAGGCCACCGAGCGCAAAGAGGGCAAGAAGCTGCGCGAGATCAAGAAGGACGCGGTGGCACGGGTGTTCACCCGGGGCTATGAGCAGGGCGGCTGCCTGACCAATGTCGAGACCGCCTTGCTGCTGAAGATGTCCCCTTCCACCGTCAGCAAGTACACCCGTGAATGGGAGCTGGAGCACGGTACCCTGCTGCCGCGACGCGGCACCATCCACGACATGGGCCCCACGCTGACGCACAAGAAGGAGATCATCGAACGGCTGTTTCTGCAGGGCAAATCCGTCGAGCAAGTCATGCGCGAGACCTACCACAGTGCCGAAGCTATAACCCGCTACATCGTCGCCTTCAAGCAAGTGCTCTTATGCCACCGCAAAGGGCTATCCACTGAGGAAATCGCCTTCTCCGTGAAAATGTCGAAACGACTGGTCGAGGAATACCTGAGATTGATCACCGAGCTCGCCACGAAGAACCAATCCCTCGATCGGTTGATCGAGGACTCCCTCGGTAGCCTCTTGAACTCCGACAAGGAGATCAATACCGTGTAAGCCAATTCGCAGCGGACACCCGTCCTGCACCGGTCACGTGGCCTTATTTGCGTTCCGGGTTGGGGAAACCGTAACGCCGCTCCCAGATGCGCAACGTATCCCGGCCGATACCCGTGTCGCGCTCGACGGTGCCGATGGAGAACAAAGCTTTGGCCTCTCATGTCATGGACGTGTTATAGACTACTACTATACCAGACAAAAAAATTTAACTTTGTCCTAGACAAGATAAAAAGTTTCCGTATACTTCGCACATCAGCAGCGCACTGCCATCCCTCACCAATACGAACTGACGACAGGAGACGACGCGATGAGCAACTACGAGAAGCAGGTTCAGGCGACCAGCCAGTACTACGATCGGGAGATGAGCAAGATCGAGCAGGGTGGAGGTGAGATCCTCTCGTCCGTGGTTCCGGGAAGCAACCTGCACCAGAAGATCCACAACCCCGTGACCGAAGGCATCGACGAAGGCTGACACCGGAAAAGTTCAGACCGCGAGGCGGTGCATTCGCCTGCCGCGAATCCAAGAAGGGCGCCACTACGACGGCGCCCTTTCACGTTGAGCTGACAGCTGGTCACAGAACCTGTGGACCCACCGGAAGCGAGGACCAGCACCTCAACCAGGCGTCGGGTTTTGAGGAACGGTCCGTCTCAGCGACGCCACCTTGCGCAACTGAAGTGGAAGTGATGATTGATCGGCGCGCCGCGGATTGGTTTGACATCGGATGGGCGGCTTACACGGGGAGGGCTTCGCGCGCTCGATTGCTTTCCTCCTTCGGGCGAACTGGATGCGCAGCGGCACTGGCTGGGGGGATTCGGCGCGGCTTGGGTTTCGAACCTCGACACCGCGGAGTCGGTGTTTGAGGCGCTCGCTCGGGTCCTTGATCAGCGAGCAGAGCTAATGCGCCAATTGCTGTATCAAACCGCAGAAAAGCACTTGCAGACGTTGCATTAAGGCGCAAGGCACCACCACCGGGCCTGGTGCGCTCCCGTCGGCTCCGCCCGCTGCAGCGGCTTACCCGTTGGTTATCCAGTCCATACAAGTGGAGATGAACCGTATGAATGCTTCTCCCTCCGCCGCGCCCTTCAGTACGCTCAATCAAGCTATGTCCGCATTTGCGCTCGTCGCAACCGCGATCCTGGCGACGCCCGCTGCTGCCGGGATGGCAGCAAACTCGATGACTGCTTGTGAAGTGAACTTAACCTGCGCTCGACAAACCAAGGCCGCGATAGACCATGACTTCTCACGCGGGCCGGATCTCTCCCGGTGGGAGCGCCATACAGCCAACCCGGAAGCCGTTCCGGTCCCAACGGCAACTAATCGCGTTCCTCGGACGTTGAGAGATCCGATCACCGGGATGAAGATGGTTCTCGTCCCCGGTGCCTGCTATCGGACCGATGGATTCGATGGGCAGCCGCAGGAGGTCTGCCTCGATCCCTACTATATCGGTTCTTATGAAGTCACCTTCGACGGGTACGACCGCTTTGCCCGCGCCACGGGACGCAAGCTTCCTGCGGACGAAGGCTGGGGTCGCGGTCGCCGACCGGCGATCAACATCTCAGTTTATGACGCATTGAACTTTGCCAAATGGCTGAGCCGCAAGACGGACGCGCACTACCGGCTTCCCACAGAAGTCGAGTGGGAGCATGCCGCGCGGGCGGGAAGCATGACGCCCTACCCGTGGGGCGAGGAGCTTGGCGCGAACCGGGCGAACTGTGATGGCTGCGGCAGCCAGTGGGACGATGAGCAGACGGCTCCCGTCGGATCTTTCCAGCCCAACGCCTGGGGACTCTACGACGTGGTGGGCAACGTTGGAGAATGGACCTGCTCCATGCGGGATCCGGACCCTGCGTTCTCTTTCACGCGCTGCGACAGCATCTTCGAGACCCGCCGCCGCGCCTACCGCAATGGCGGTTGGAGCGACGAGCCGGACCGTCTCGCCTTGTCCTTCCGGGATTGGAATGTCGCCATGAGAAGAACCGATGACGTCGGATTCCGTCTGGTGCGAGAGTGCGGCGAGTGCGGAACCGGCCTGCCACCGCCACAGGAAAAGGTTTCAAAGATGTAGCGAAATGTGGGAGCAGTCGATGTATTTCAGGACACTTGTCGTCAACACCGCGGCAGCTTTGCTAATCGCTTGCGCTGGCAAAGTCAGTGCGGACCAAGGGGCCGACCTCTACGAAGAGCGCGGCTGTCCTACTTGCCACGGCGAGGACGGTACTCACCCGGTCACCGCCAACTATCCGGTCATCGCCGGCCAGCCCGTCGATTACCTACTGAGGCAGATGAAGGACATTCGAGACGGGCGGCGTACCAACGGTCTCTCAGATACGATGCGGGCCGCGGTTGCTCAGGTAACCGATAAGGAGTTTGAGCAGATTGCCGCCTGGCTGGCATCAAGATGGTAGTCGTTCGTCAGGCACTTCTAAGATCTCCCGTTCCGTAATCGCAGCAACGAGCTTCAGAGAGCAAAGGAGGTGCGGGAGCTGGTTTTGCACTCTACCTATCTCCGACACTCGCAGGGCAACGGCTGAGCGGCCGCTTAGCCGCGAAGCGCACCTGAGATCGGGACGATACGATTGCCGCAAATGGCCGTTTAGCCAAGGCGACGGTGGAAGCAACAAGGTGAACGCGCTGCAAAAAGGAACGGGGTGTTATCGGCGAGGATACGGATCCTTCCGGACAAGCTTCCACCCACTAAGCATTGGGCGGATCAGATTCTCATGTTTCCAAAGATAGTAGAACAGCACAATGCCGATGTGCAGCACGACTAGCGCCAGTACAGCGGTCGCTCCAAGGTGGTGCCAGCCTACAGCGGCGCTTCGGATCTCGGGCGCGACAGATGAGGCGAGAGGACCGACATTGATGAAATCGTCGGGGTCGGAAATCAGCCCCGTGGTGACCTGGGCGGCA
Organism: uncultured Gammaproteobacteria bacterium; assembly: GCA_942492625.1. Taxonomy (GTDB): domain Bacteria; phylum Pseudomonadota; class Gammaproteobacteria; order Chromatiales; family Chromatiaceae; genus Thiosymbion. Next base: position 266,755 of record CALOFM010000042.1, read on the forward strand.
AGAACCGCGAGCATTGCGATAACCGCCAGCGCACCCATCGGATTATGGCCTGGCCAGTAGCTTGGATGGCGTTTGAACATGTGCTTGGCGTATGTCCAAAACGCACCGGGTCCGCGGATAAACTCAGTGAAACGTGCCGGACGGGGGCCGATGAAGCCCCAAACAACTCGGAAGGCTAGCAGTCCGGCGACGGCGTAGCCGCACCAGAAGTGCAAAGTCATTACGTCTGGACCAAATTTTCCCAGTGTCCAGCCGCAAAAGACGACTGTTACAAGAAGCCAGTGGAATCCCCGTAGGAACGGGTCCCAGAGTTTGGTGCGTTCTACTCCCGACGACTCGGGCGCAAACTCGTCAGTCATTCTTCGCGCGGTACTCGTCGTGGCAAGACTTACACGTTTTGCCGAGCCCTTGTACCACGGGTCCAACGTTGCTCTTACCGCCCTTGACCGACTCACCCGCGCCCTCGGCAGCTTTCTGGAAATCGGCGAACTTCTGTTTGAAGTCCTCCAAATTGGACCAGATCTTCGATTTTGCGCCGGTGGCTTCTCCTAACTCGTCCGTCGAGGAGCCCTTTGGGAAATGCATCGGCAGGCCATACTGCGACAACGCCTCGATATTCGATCCATGCATGGCAGCGGTAGCTTCATCGTAGTCCAACTCGCCCTTTGCCATACCGCTCAGTGGGCCCATGTTCGCCGAAAGCATCGTGAAGTAGCCCTGGCGTGCTTTGACCGCATCCTCGATCGAATCACCCAGCACAGCGCTGGATGAAACAAGAATAAGTGCTGCCATGAGATATCGCATTGTCAAACTCCTCTAGATCTCGCCTGCGTCGCCGGTAGGCTACGGAAGCTTCTGAATGAAGCCGAGTTGCGTGGACCGGACCTCTCGTCGCTGGGTTCGTTTCAGCGACGTTTCAGTACCCGGCCTTAAAGTGTCCTTCCATGCTTTACGCCGACTCCGCTTCAATATCCGTTGCCGGAGCCAACCGTCAGTCTAGGCGGCCAGACCAACCGGAAACAAGCAACCCAACTATATCTTTCCCTTGTTGCGGGCTGATGTCCGCTGCCGTTAAGGGTTAAATCTGTCTGATCAACCTTGATTGAATGTCCGCAACGCAAAGTCTTGCTAACTTCGCCGTGGTCTCGTCCGATGTCGGTTCTTGGCCGGTTGCTGTCCTTCGTCTGCCGGGATCTGAGGGGCTTCTCACGTGGCTTTCCGGACTCTTGACGAAGCTCCCTTGTGACAGCGAATGCTGTTTGCAGATAATCTGGGTCGGTCCGGATGTTTGCAGGTCGCTACAGTTACGGAACGAACGCTCAGATACTCAGAATGTCGGAGAAGGCAATCGGTTATCGCACTTCCCGCCGGAGCAGTTCACGGTCTGCGTATTTTGAGACACCTGCGCTACTCGGGCTCTGGCAACCGGCTCTGGCAACCGCGATTGGGCGATCAAAATCGTCCACACTAGTGCCGGTTGGTTCCGACATTCCCGACAGGAAAAAGAATTGGAGGACCAGAGCCGCTCACAGAGATGGTCTGAAGGGTCGTCACGACATCACCCGGTCATTCTCTTGACCGTTGGCGAGCTTTAAGTTGATCGCCGCCCGCAACCACTCTGAGCGCAACATACCGTCACGACTAGCAAGGTAATCTATCGAAGCGACAACATCTCCAGGGATAACTGCACAAACGGTCGTCGGACGTATCATCCTCGTATCGAACGTACCTTCCAGCGATTCTGAACCCCGCGATTTCCCGGATCGTCGTAGCATTCTTTTGCCCTCTCGAAAAAACGACCGTTGAGAAAGGCGACGACAGTCTTTTTGCCCTCAGGCAAATGAAACTTTTCATCGTCTCACATTTAGGTCGGCCATGTGTTCGACATGTGCGACGTTTCTGCCGGTCGGTTGGTTTACGTACCTATACGCATTCAGATCGGTGCCGGATTTGGACGACACGATGCCGAAGGGGCGATCAACCCAGCATCTTATTACAGGGCAACGCAGGCTTGTGGGCGATAATCTGCACAGCATACGGCGAGAAATACCTCCTGTTAAATAGCCGCAAATCGGGGAGCTTCGGTATCAGCTCAGGCTGCGAATCGAGGACTGTCGCGCCGACCATAATCATCGGATTTGCTATCACCTATAACTATCGCCTTACGTGAAGCTACTCTCAAACCGGTTGCGATGGGGGCTTCACCCGCCGCTGCCCGTGGACTCTTCGACGTTGCGTCTGGTACTCGAGGAGTCCACCGGCTGAAGCAGCGCAGCCCCAACTGGGGCTCGCTGGTGCTTCGCATCTTTTAGTAGTAAGCCTCCCCGTTGTCCCTCAGGTCTCCGAGCACGTCGGCCCATTCGCGCGAACCGCTTGCCGAAACCCTGGACGAGACGACCTTGCCGCCGTTCCGCTCGTTCTTGCGCATGTCTCGGTCGTAGTACTTCTCGGTTGCCAGAATCCGCTGCTCGTTGTTGCTCATCGTTGTCTCTCCTGTCGCAGTTTTGTGGGGAAGTAATGCCGGCGATTCGTCTCCGCCATGGTTTTCAATATAGCGCCATAAATCTTTTTGTCTAGGACAACTGAGAAATATTTTTTCTGTTGCCGTTCTAGTTGCTTTCATGTCAGGGACATCGAAGGATACGGCTTTGTTCACTATCGGTGCCGTGGAGCGCGATACGGGTATTGGTCGCGAACCGCTGCGGATTCGGGAACGGCGCTATGGCTTCCCGACTCCCGAGCGAAAAGAAAAGGGCGAGCGGGTCTACAGCGCGGAGCAGATTCGCCGCCTGCAGCGGATCCGGCGTGTGCTCGATCAGGGAATGCGCCCGGGCAAAGTGGTGTCCCTCGACGACGAGGCGCTTGGCAAGCTTGCCGACGAATTGCCCGAAGCGTCATCGAGCATTCAGGACATCGATCCTGTCCACGGCAAGCTGATTGCCCTGGCACCTTCCGGCGATGCCACAGCTCTCACTATGATCCTTGAGCAGGCTGTCGGACGTTGACGTCGGGGGCCTGTCGATCACGAGGGAGCTGGTGTCGCGTCACAGCCCCTGCGTGCGCGAGCACGTAAGCGCTTGCACCGATTGTCGGTTTACATCACATGAGTTTTTTCTGCGGCTGGCCCACGACCATCAGCGCGAATACGTCGCAGGGCTGTCTGCCTATTCCGAAGGGGGATACCCGTTCAGAGACTTACATCATGCACTGTCAAAGCGACTGAAAAAGCTTGAAGGCAAGCTGATTACGCTGCGCAAGGAAAGCTATCCAAGCAGGGATATCTTTGGAACACCCTCGCATTCAGGGCTGTGGAAGAAGTTGTAAGGTTTCGGCAGCTGCCGGCCCGGCAAATGGGCGTGGCGAGCCGCTTCGTATGTCGGACGCGGTGAATCATCCGTTGAGTCCGTAGAGAGCAGATAAAAGCTGGCGCCTTCCGGATAACGCCGGCGGATCGGGAGCACACCACCGTGATCGAAATCGAGTACGTGGTCAAAGACCACAAGGGATCGGAGAGATTGCGTACGACCGACAAGAAGGCCGCGGATGCCTACGACAAGGCCTTGGACAACGCCGAACGCCTCGCCCGGCTCCTTCGCCACGACGGGGTCCTGCCGGAGCTATCGGAGAGCGATCTCGAAGAGCTGACCATCTATCTCGCGCGCAACGCCAAAAACGTCGAGCGCGCTCTGAAGGGCAAGGAGCCCGAGCTCGGGCCGGGAGAACAGGAGAGCGCGACAGCAGACAACGTCGCTCGGTTGAAGGCCGCCAACTGATACGGGAAAAAGGGGTTCGGTATGGGTGTGAACGCATTATGTATAGCACCGATAGCGTGCAGCTACTACCGCCTCTACATCAACGACTTTACATAAAAACTATTATGCGCAATAACGTATTGAATTTTCGAGGATTATAAGTGCGCGACCTGTGGTCGGTATGACTGCGCGCGGGTCCGATGTGTCTTCCTTGGTTGGTGATCTCTCGTGCTCGGTATGCGGCTGACAACATCGAGGCTTGGTTGCGTGAGCAACGTTGCCGCCTCCTTCACGGTAAGCTCGACAACTTCATACTTTTTGAGCGTGTCCGCCAACTCGTAGTTCGTGCCTCGCGTCTCGTGCCATCTACTGGTTGCAACCTGCTTGCTGTACGCCTGCATGGTCGTCTCCTCTGCATGCCTCGAATGATCCCTGATGCCGGGCTGATTCAGCCCGTTCCCTTACCGCAGAGTTTGCATGGAAGAGCGAATTATTTCTGTCCGCGAAGTCGTCGTCGCGTGTCGGAAAAGTCGCCACGAGGGCGTTGAAATCGCCCCTTGGCAGGTCGCTACAGGTAACCATAATCCCAGATAGGGGTTTTTCGCCCAAACCGCCAAATATGCACTAGGGTTTGATCGTATCTGTCCTGCGAGGGACGAAAGCCTACAAAAAACTCTATATGTTTCTGCCAGTTCGCGTGACCTGGGACGACGATTCGGCTGTCGATGACCTCGTTGGTGAGCTGCAGGGTGCACGGCGGATCTGGACCATATTAGCCTCGCGTCGGCTCACGACTGGGGCCACGCGAATCGTTCGGATCGAGAAGACCATCGCCGCCCTTACCGAGGGAAACCGCCGCTTGCCTGAGCTAAGCGGCGGCGAAGGCGACGATCTCCTGCACAACCTTCTTCGCCGAGTCCCCAAACAGGAACGTGATGTGGTTGCCGGGCACGTCTACCAGCCTGGCGTCGGGGATCCACGCCAAGGCGCGCTCGGCGACCTCGTGGGAGACGATCGGACCGACCTCTGTCGGCCCCAACGAGTCCGGCGCCCGCAACATCAACGTGGGCTGAGTGATCCGCTTGACCGTCGCCGGCCAATCGATCTGCAGTCCCGCAGCTGCTACCGCCGCAATGTGCTCGGGGTGGGACCGCGTCTTGATAGTCCCGTCCGGGCTCTCGCGAACGTCGTTACGGTAGAACTCTTCGAGGGCGTCATCCCACAAGCCCTCATAGTAGGGCATGGCCTTCGCGTGATCCAAGCATGCCTGCCAGGAGGGGAAGGTCATCCCCAGGCGATCGAGCGACGGCTTGATCTGATCGAGGATCTTCGGATGCACCTCCGCCGGCGCGTCCATAACGACACATTTGGTAACCCTCTCTGCGTGGTGCGCCGCCATGTAGTAGGTAAGGAGGCCTCCGTAGGAATGCCCGCCCACAACGGCTTGCTCGATGCCCAGCGCATCCATCATGCCGACGATGTCCTCGACGTGATCCGGGATCCCGTAGGGCCCGTCGGGATGGTCGCTGAGACCGCGGCCCCGGAGATCCACCGCCAGAACGCGCAACCGGGGGCTCAACCCGGCCCGGATCAGCCCCTCGAACGCATGGGCATTGGCGGTGAGTCCGTGCATCAGGATCAGTATCGGTCCATCGCCCGGATAGTCGAGGTAGTGCAGGCGAATCCCATTGGTATCGATATACCTGTCCATCATGCCTCCATGTAGCTGTCACGAATGACACGGCGCAGCGTCTTACCCGCAACGCTGAGCGGGAACTCCTCCAGGACGACAACCTCACGCACCCTCTGGAATCGAGCACCCACCCGCGCGTTCACCCAGTCCCGCACCTCGTTCGCATTCGCGCCGGCTGCCGGGTCCAGTCTCACGGCAGCAATCGGGCTCTCTCCCCAGCGCTCATCGGGCGCCCCGAACACGGCAACATTGGTGACCGCAGGATGCCGGATCACCACCTCTTCGATGTCCCGCGGGTAGACGTTGACCCCGCCCGATATGATCAGGTCTTTCTTGCGATCGACGAGATACAGGAAGCCGTCCTCATCGACGTAGCCGAGATCGCCGGTGTGAAGCCACCCGTCCCGGAGGGCGTCGGCAGTCAGGTCCGGGCGCTTGTAGTAGCCCGGCATCGTGATCGGGCCGCGCCCGACGATCTCGCCCACTTCGCCCGCAGGCAGGTCGCGGCCGTCGTCGTCGACGATCCGCATTTGATAGAGCGGTGGCGGGGTCCCCACCGAGCCGGACTTGGCCGGGGAGTCGTCACGATCCAGGATGGTGACAAACCCCTCTGTGAGCCCGTAGAGCTCGTAGAAGCGGTTGGGGAGACGGCGCGCCAGGGTCTCCTTGTGCTGGAGATGCAGTGGGGCGCCGACCGAGCAGATCATCTCCAGATCCGGAAGGTGGTCCTCGTCGAAATCGCTTTCGGCCAGCAGTGCGATGATCTGCGAGGGCACGGTCAGGACGTGGGTCACCTTTTCGGCGCTCATCAGGTCGATCATGTTGCGCGCATCGAAGCTCGACATCAGCACATAGGTCGCGCCGAGATAGAAGGCCGGCATCAGCGTGAGGAAGGCGCCGTTGAACACGAGCGATCCGGAATGCAGGATCACGCTCTCCGGCTTGATCCGGTATGAGGAGGCAAACCCGGTGCAATAAGCCATGCGTACGTAGTGCGTGTGGACGATGCCCTTGGGATCACCGGTGGTCCCCGAGCTGTAGATGATGTTGTAGGGATCGTCGTCGCTGATCTCCACCCACGGCGGCTCGGCTTCGGAGGCGGCGGCAGCAAGCGCGTGGTAGTCGCGATACCCGGGAACGTCGGCGGCATCGGTGAGTATGAACCGGTCGGCCGGCACGTCGATGCGCTCGCGCACCGCATCGAAATGCTTCACCATGCTGCGCATCGTGATCACCGCAACAGAGTCGGCGTCGTTGACCAACGTGACCAGCGACTCGCCGCGCAGGAGCGGGCTCAACGGAACGACCACCACCCCGGTCTTGGCGACCGCCTGGTATATCTCGAGCAACTCGAGCGAGTTGTCGAGAATCGTTGCCACCTTGTCGCCCCGACGCAGCCCCAGCGCCCCCAGCGCATTGGCCAGACGGTTGATTCTCGAATTGAACTGGCGGTGGGTATAGCGACGGCCCTCGAAAACGACCGCGGTATGATTGGGGCGGTAGCGCGCATGACGAGCCGCCAGGGTATGGATTGGCATCGTTCATTTCCTTTTCTCGTCAGGCCGTCGCCTTGCCTTCGCGTGTCCCTCACTCCTCCGATCCAACGTATAGCAAGGGGCAGTTCCGGCATCGCGATCGTCATCCAGCCAGCGGCAGTTCGACGATACCGCCCGGCTCACGGGAACGAATAACCGATCGGGACAGAGAGATTCAAAAACATCAAACTGAGTATGTTTTCAGGTTAGCCGTGATGATGGTGGCGGGCAAGTGCAGGGAGTTGGGATGCGCCGAGACCCGGAATTCGAGCGTGGAGGGAAAGCGCGATCGGTTAACCGCTTGGTTCAGGACACCCCAGGGTGTGTCCGCTGCACCGGTCCCGTATCAGACGGATTACTGCTGATCGGTTATGCGACTTGAAGATGAAGAGCAGTGGGTCGACTCCTGCCTGTAGATGACTCGCCAACATCTTGAAGCCACGGGATAGTCAGAAATCGGCCAACTCCAGACTTCCCGCCATCGCTGGTGAACGGCAGATCAAGTACTAACACCAGACCTTTCATTCGGTCGATCCACCGACGTTCGGAGGAGCGTTCGGATTCATCATATAAGCATCGAACTTCTCAAGGCCGTCTTGTCGGATTTTGAGCCTTCATGGGCATTACCGAAGATTGTTAATGTCGATTCTCTAAAGTCAAAGACAACCCAAAGACAAAACGCAGAAATCCTTATTTGTTAACAAGTCTTGTGGATAAGTCTGTGGAAAAAGTTGTCGCCGCAACAATAACCCGTTAGCCGCAAGGCAGTTTCGTTAAACTGGCCGACTTTTAGCCAACTCAGCTTTTGGACTGAAAAACAATAAGATACAGTATATCAGCGTCGACTGAAGCGATTGACCCTTGATAAGTTGAGAACCTTGTGTTTGCCGTTTTGTTGCTGTGCACAAATCGGAATTTCGCGCATGCAGCGCTTGTGTTACGAGTTGGCTCGAATTCTCTGCGATCACCGCCTACGATTGTCTGCGGAGATACCTTCGGCGGCGCCTCCCCGTCGCACCTCCAGATCATCCGGTGAACGCTCATTGCAGACCTTCGGATATTCGAAAGAGCTGATTGAAATGGGTCGACAAGAGACTACTGCAGCGCAGCAATTTTCGTCGCCGCGTCGACGGGGGCTTTCGTCTGAGTCCGGCCATGAACAGCCGGTCGTTGGGTGCCTGCGGACCGGCAGCAACAAGCGCATAGCGGACTAACGGGTTGTGCGATGCAATGGTCCGAGATCGACCCAGAGCCGTCTGTCGCCCCGGAGCCGTGAACGGCAGCAGTCGCGCGCTTTGCGGTCATCGTATTGCGTTGACGACACCCGGATCCGCTTCGCGTTGATTCGCAGGCTTCGGGTGCATCCATCCGCAACTCAAGTGCGTTTCTTTCGGGATGGAGTTGGCTTGTAGTTTTGGCTGCCTTGTTGGTAAGCCTCTCCGTTTTTCATATGGCAGGTGTCAAGCAGCGCGAACTCAGCTCACCGTATCGGTTACCGCGCAAAGCAACAGTGCCGAGCCATCGAAGCCTGGGGCCGCGGCCAAGGTGGATACGCTCAGAAGAGCGATACTGCAGACAGCTCTTTGTAGTGCGCGCGTCCTCTTTGACTCCTGACTGGATTGAACGTCGTACAACTACCGGATGCGGTGGCATCGCCTCCACAGCTGAGGGCAGATAGAATACGGCACGAACCGTGGGCGGAAGACGACCGACAAGTGGACCCTGTACAACAACTACGGCCGCCTGTTCGACAGCCCCTGGGACGCCCCTGCCCGGCTCTTCTTCAAGCGTGACCGCTACCAGGATCTGCGGTTGCGATTCCTGTTCGGCCCGGCACTGGGCGACACGCTCGACGAGACCACGGCGCGCAACCTGCGCGCAGAAGCCGGCGTCTTGCGTATCCGAGATAACTTTTGCGACCTCGACGACGATAGGTACTGGGGTCCGGGCTGGTGCCTGGACTATGACCAGGTTGGTTTGGCAGGAGCCGCTCCGGCCCTATCGCAAGCAATATGGCGTCGTGGCCGCCGACGGCTCAAGCAAGAAGCTTTGGCGTTCTTGGACCGGAATCCGCGTCCCCCTGGTAGCCGGTTTCGTCGACAGCGTCGAGTGCGAGATCGAGTACGACAGCAAGCCTGCGGTAAGGGCAGAAACCACCGATACGACGCTCCCACTCAAGCTGTGTCACCGCTGGTGAATTTCGCATCGATCCCATTATGAACAGATCTCTCATCCTCGTTACTACGGTCGTCGGCTTTTGCTTGCTGGGGCAGATTCGACCTGCCTCGGCATCCGAGGAAGGGATCACCCGAGCCCTGCCTGCTTCACTGGTAACGCCGGAGGTTATCGAATCCAAGATCGCCGAGGTCGAGGCCGCAACCGATCTGACGGACGAGGCCAAGACTAAGCTCGTCGAGCTCTACCGCAAGGCATTGAGCAACCTGCAGACGGCGCGCTCCAACGCGGAGGCGGCGACAGCCTTTCGCCGAGCGGCCGAGACCGCGCCCGCGCAGATTCAGTCATTGCGCGAGGCGTTGGATGAATCGAAGGTTCCGCCTCCCCTCGAGTCTCTGACGGCCGACGTCTCGACCACTCTGAGCGACATTGAGCGGCTCCTGCAGAAAGAGCAGGCCGATCTGGCCGCCGTGGATGCCCGGCGCGCCGATTTCGAGAGGCGCCTGACCTATCAGGAAAACCGTGCGGCTACGATCAGCCAGCGTCTTGCCGAGGCGAGTCAGCAGCAGGAGGAGGTTGTCGCGGAGATCAAGGACCCGGCCGCGGGCGAGGAGGGACCCGCGCTGCGCGAGGCCAGGCGCTGGGTGCTGGAGACCGGATACATGGCGTTGAGCACCGAGATCAAGATGCTCGACCAGGAGCTCCTTAGCCAGCCCCTGCGACTGGACCTGCTCGAGGCAAAGCGAGAGAAGCAGGTTGCCAGCATCGCCTGGATCGGTGCGCGAGTCAGTGCACTGAACGAGCTGATCAATCGCAAGCGCCAGCTCGAGGCCGAAGAGGTAAAGACAGCAGCGGAGAAGACCCAACGCGAGACCGAAGGCATGGATCCGCTGCTGGTCCGGATCTCCGAGGAGAACGCGGCGCTTACGGACGAGGTGACCGCGATGGCTGCCCCGCTCGATGCCCTGGACCGGGAGCAGGAGCAGGCCGGGAAACTCGCCAAGCGCATCGCTGCGGATTACAAGGATGCTCAGACGACCCTGGAGTCGAGCGGACCAACCAAGGGTCCTGGCCGGGTGCTGCTCGAGCAGCGCGAGTCGCTGCCCGATATTCAACCCTACCGCTTAAAGCATCGACTTCGCGAGCGGCATATGGCGAAGATCGGCGTTCGTTGGCTGCGCTACCAGGCCGAGGCACGGCGCATCGCCGATCTCGACCAA
>CALOFM010000043.1:0-57181 GCA_942492625.1 uncultured Gammaproteobacteria bacterium
GGGCAATCCATGAAAAAGGCGAACGAGCTGGCGCACAGAGCAGTGGAGCTTGACGACTCGGTGCCTCAAGTCCGTTTCGTTCTTAGCCAACAAGCAGGCTCTACGCTCGCAATTACTCCGCGGCGATCGACCAGATCGAACGGGCCATTCAGCTCAAACCCAGCTATGGACGGGTACGCGATGCTCGCATGGATCTTGCACTTTGCCGGACGACCCGAAGAGGGATTCGAAGCCCGGAACGGGCGATACGGCTCAATCCGCAGGTTCCAGCCATCTATCGTGGGATCTACGGTGCTTTGCACTATGAGCTCGGTAAATGCAGGAGGCGATCCGATTTTTGGAAGAAGGTACCGAGATCAGCCCGAATTACCAGCTGCTTCGGGTAATGTTGACCGCCGCGTATTCAGGAGCCGGGATGCTGGACGAGGCGCGGTGGCAAGCCGAGGAAGTCCTTGCCCTAAATCCCGATTTTTCTCTAAAGGACATTGAGCAGGTCTACCCGATACGCAACCCGCTGTATATGGAGCGAATGATCGCCGATCTGAAACGAGCGGGACTCCATTACTGATAATGAAGACCGCCCCCGCACCGATTCGCCACGGAGGCGTTCAATTTCAAAGAACCGCGTTTATTTCTTCGGCGCGTGCGCAGGATCTACATAGTGGTTTGACGTGGGGCCCGTGCCGCTGATCTGGACAACAGCCTCGCCGTCCGGAGTGGATATGAAGTGCGGCACTCCGGCAGGCTCGGTGTAGAAACTGCCCGCAAGCAGGGCTGTCAACTTTGATTCGTCGAACGTCTCGCCCCATCCGATGTACCAGGTTCCCGAGATGACCGTATAGGTTCGGTCGTCCGGGTGGCCATGAGCCTGTACGGTGCGGCCCTTCGGAAACTTGACCCGATAAACGTAGGGACCGGGTTCCTTGCCACTGCTGATGATTTTGGCTACGCCAAGCTCGGGAACCGGGGGTTCGGCTCCCAGCTCATCTGGTCAGGCGTCATGGTAAGACCTTGTTGCGGGGATTGCGCTGCTCCGTAAGACGAGAACACAAGGAGAGCTGTTGCACATACGTACGCAGTTGGGGTTGCGTGTTTCATGTGAATCCTTCTTTGGCTTGAGCTGGTTGAACGTAGGCGACCGGCGTCAGTCCCCCCCGCTGGCGACGAATCCAAATCGTCTGTCGAGCGGGACCTGCTGTAAGAGATAGCACCAACGTTAAAGATTTAGCTCAAGGAACGACGATGGTTTTGCGACCGTTCGACGTTGCTTTCCCTACGGAATAGATCGAGAGTGCCAAGGGGGTAGGAGAACCAAGGCGTCGACAGGCCAACACAGTGCGTCCTGCCGCACCTACTACTTTACATAATATACATTATGCGCAATCCGGGACCGGGGCGAATCGGGCTGCAGGCCGCGTCCTGTGAGGGATTCGGACGATTCGCTCTACCCAAGCGCAGACATGGGCGACTCGCTCACCAAGGTTTGGTATCTATCACGTAGCGGAAGTTCGGATGCTCAACACTGTTGGCGCGAGGGAAAACGGCGCGTTTGCATTGCTGGGTACTGGTTCACCTTCCCGTGGCTCCCTGCTACTCTGGACACCTCTCAAGCTGAGCTTGTGGGTTCCGAACGGCGGGATCTCCGACAAAGCTCAGGGGACCAGCATACGAGCACACAACCAACACCCACCGCCCACCTGACCGTCCGCGTTTTTCTTGCCTCGCCCGGCGATGTCAGCGACGAGCGAGCGCTGGCGCTGCGGGTGTTGGAGCGCCTCCCGTACGACCCTTTCCTGCGCGGACGGATCGTCGTGGAGACCGTTGCCTGGGACAAGCCGGGCGCCGACACGCCCATGCTGGCGACCCTGACGCCCCAAGAGGCCATCTCCCAGCAGCGCCCCAAGCCCTCGGAGTGCGACATCGTCATCGTGATCTTCTGGTCGCGGATGGGGACCCCGCTGCCGCCCGAGTACGTTAAAGACGACGGTAGCGCCTACCTTTCCGGCACCGAATGGGAGTATCTCGACGCACTTCAGGCGTCGCTGCAGACAGGCCGACCGAAGGTCTTGGTCTACCGCCGTACCGAGGTGCCGAGCATTGCGCTCGACGATCCTAAATTTCAGGAAAAGCAAGACCAGTGGCATTTGGTCAAGGAGTTCTTCGCATCCTTCCGCACTTCGGGCGGCGCGATCCGTCGTGCCGTCAACAGCTACGATACCCCGGACGCCTTCGAGAAGAAGCTCACCGAGCACCTCCGGGAGATCGTCAAGGCGCTGCTTGTTGAGCACGAGGCCACACCGCAACCGCCGGCGACCGAGACACCTCCAGATGCGGCAGATGAGCCGGAAGGGGCGCAGGAGCCGCCGCTCTGGGAAGGCTCCCCCTTCCCGGGCCTGCGCGCGTTCGGCGAGGACGACGCGCCCATCTACTTCGGCCGGGGCCGGGAGACCGACGGGCTGGTTCGCCGCCTGGCCGAGGGCGCCCGCTTCATCGCCGTGGTCGGCGCCTCCGGCTCCGGGAAGTCCTCCCTCGTGGCTGCCGGATTGCTACCGCGGCTCAAAGACAACGCCATCCCCGGCAGCCGCGACTGGGTGCCGGTCCGCCTTACCCCGGGGGAGTTGGGCGAGAATCCCTTTATCGCGCTGGCCTCCCGCTTCCGGCCCGAGTTGGCGAAGCAGAATCGGCAGGTGCGCGACGCGGCGGTACGGCTGGAGACGGACCCCGACACCTTGGGCGAGCTGGTCGCGCTGCTGCTGGAGGGCCGCCCCGAGTGGTCCGAGCTGCTGCTCTTCGTCGATCAGTTCGAGGAGCTGTTCACCGTAGTCGGTGAGCGCTACCGGGAGCCGTTTATTGCCCTGCTCGCCCGGCCCGCCGCGCTGCCCCGGCTGCGCATCGTGGCGACACTGCGCGCCGACTTCTACCACCGCTGCCTCGAGCAGCCGGCGCTTGAAGAGCCCCTGCGCGCCGGCTCCTACCCCCTGGCGGCGCCGGGCGTGGGCGCGCTGCACGAGATGATCCACCCGGCCCGCGGCGCGAGCGGGCCTTACCTTCGAGGACGAGCTGCCCGAGCGCATCCTGGACGACACCGGCGCCGAGCCCGGCGCCCTGCCGCTGATGGCCTTCGCCCTGGAACAGCTCTACGACGGGCGCGGCCCCGAAGGGCGGCTCACGCACACCGCCTACGACGGGTTCGGCGGGGTCAAGGGCGCCATCAGCCGACGCGCCGAGGACACCTACAGAGCGCTGGACCAAGCCGCTCCGGCGACTCTCCTCCGTGTTCCGGGAGCTGGTCGAGGTGGACCTGACCGACGAGGGTTGGGTCGCGACCCGGCGGCGGGCGGAATTCCAAGAGGTTGCGGAAACACCGCAAGCGCGAGAATTGATCTCGGCATTCCGCCGGGCGCGGCTGCTGCAACAGACCAAGGGCGAGAACGACCAGCCGGTGGTCGAGGTCGCCCACGAGGCCCTGCTGCGCAACTGGCCGCGCCTGACGGACTGGATCCAGAAGCACGGGCGAGGACCTGGCGGTGCTGCGCCGGCTGCGGCAGGCGGCGGGCGAATGGCAAGCGCAGGGCCGCAGGGTCGACCTGCGCTGGCCGCGGCGGCGCCTGGAAGCAGGCCGAGGCGGTGATCGACCGGCTCCAGGTGGCGGATCTCGAAGAGCCGACGCCGTCGTTCCAGACATGGCCAACTGCTCAGGCTGTGAGAGTACCAAAGGACTCGAGGGAATCGGCGAACAAACGCTCCCGGTGGGTTCGTTCCCGGCGAACGGGTTCGGCCTGCACGATACGGCCGGCAACGTCTGGGAATGGGTCCAGGACTGCTGGCACGACAGCTACGTGGGTGCCCCGCCCAAGGACGGCTCCGCGTGGGAAGAGAAAGCGGATGGCCACTGCGGCCGGCGTGTTGTGCGCGGCGGCTCCTGGAACCTCGACCCGGAGTACCTCCGCTCGGCCTTCCGCTACAGGTTCGGCGCCGTCTTCCGGTACCGCAGCATCGGTTTCCGTCTCGCCCAGGACCTCTGACCCTATGTCCTTTGTGCTCTTACCCTTTGGGGGTCCAGGGGGCTTGCCCCCTGGTCGCGATTTTTCCGGTGTCGAACAATGCCTGCCGTATTCTTCAGGTTGACTGAGTCGATCCGAAGGTGAGCGACAAGACACCGCAGGCGGTCCAGGCCTGCCACGAGCTGATCCGCTGGCTGATCCCGCAGCTCGACAAGTTTCCCCGCCAGCGCCGGTTCACCCTGGGCGAGCGCCTGGAGCAGGCGCTGCTGGACGTCCTGGAGCTGCTCCTGGAAGCGGCCTATACGCGCGCCAAGCAGCACGCATTGCAGCGCGCGAATCTCCGCTTGGAGGTCGCCCGGCATCTGTGGCGGCTCGCCCACGAGTTGGAAGCCGTCGGGACCCGGCGCTACGCGCACGGCGCCGGGTTGATGGACGACCTTGGCCGGCAGATCGGCGGCTGGCTGCGCAGCAGCCGCCAAGCCGGTGATGCCCCATGAAGCGGCTCGGCGGCATCTGGCCGGCGGTCGTGAGCTTCGAGAACCTGCTGCACGCCTACGGCACCTCGACCGGACCTTCATCCACGAGTCCTACGCCTGTCGCCGCGGCAAAGGGGTGCACGCCGTCGTGGACCGCTACCAGGTCTGGGCCCGGCGCAACGCCTACGCCCTCGAGATGGATGTCGCCAAGTACTTCCCCTCCATCGACCACCAGATCCTCAAGGAGAAGCTGCGTCGGCGCATCAAAGACGCGCGGGTGTCCATGAGCCCGTTTCCCGGTCTCGCAGGGACGGGAGCGCCGAATAGCACGCCGGGAACAGCAACAGAAACAGTGACGTCGAGCGCAGCCAGCACCACAGCGACGGGGTCAGCGGAGGATCGCCGCGGAGCGCTTCCGCGAGGTCAATGTCCATGGGGACGAGTGTATGCACAAACGTCCGACGTTTCCAGCCGCGGATTAAGGGCAGTAGGGAAAAGAATCAGGGGCTTGGCTTGCCGCCGCGCTCTGACGCCGCCAGTGTCGCTCTCACCGACAACCGGACATTTCTAAATTGCGCGTGAGCGGACATCTGTAACTTGTATCGAGCAGCACCAGGTACTTGTTCCGCATCAAGCTTCGTCGATTACGCCGCTCAGCGAATAACCCGCAACGCCGCTGCCCTCTCCAAGACCTGGCTCCCTTGGGGCTCACCGGCCCATGCCTGCCAGCCCGTGTGGAGATGGCCCTGTTCATGGCCGGGGCAGATCAGGCCATGGTTTTGGCGATTGGCGCTTCATCGGCGTGATTGACCAATTTGCTTGCCGGCACACGAACATCTATCCTCCGACGACCCCAAATCCAGCTCCAGTCATTGATAGATCCCACGATGCCGCAGTTCTCCCAGAAAAGCGCCGAGCCGAAAGATTTCCTGTTCGACACCGAGGAGCTCCATGCGTTGGCCGAAAGCAGCCTGATCCGCAAGGCGCTGCGCCATACCCATGACAACCGGGTTACCCGTGTCACTTTCGCAGACGGAGAGCTGCTGGCCAATGTAGAGGACGAAGACAGTGAGGAACAGCGGGACGTCTTCCTCTGTTACGATGGGGACGGTAACCTTTGGTCTACGTGCGATTGCGACGGCACTGGCGAGATTTGCGTCCACGCATTGGCGGCTCTACTGGCCTTCGGTACTGCCGATGAAGAGGACGCCCAGCTCAGCGGCGCGTTGGAAACGGCCATCGAGGAGCGCGTCAAACGCGGACGGGCGGAGGTCCGCGTCGAGCCCCAGTCCGGTGAGCCCTGGTTCGGCACCTGGCGAGCGCGCTCTATCCCCGCCACCGGCAGCCATTTTCAGTCCAGCTATCAGGTTCAGATCCGCTCGTTGACGCGGCGCGCGAATCACTGTACCTGCCCGGACTTTGGCACCAACCAGCTCGGCACCTGCAAGCACATCGAGGCCGTCCTGCACTACGTTGGCAAGCGTAAGGATTTCGCGCAGATCAAGCACCAGCCACCTCCGATGCCTTACGTCTACCTGGATTGGGAGAATGACGACGCTCCGCGCATTCGCTTGCATCGCAGTACCGAGATCGCGGCCAATCTCAGCTCCCTGCTCAGCGAGAGCTTCGATGCCGGTGGCGCCTTCCGCGGCAGGCTGCCGGAAGACTTCCTGCGCTTCGCCGAGGCGGCCGACGGCGACGAGAATCTGCTGATCGGTGACGACGCGTTGGGCTTCGCCCGCCGGCTTGCGGACGATGCCGCCCGCGAGCTGCGTGCACGAGAAATCGGCGAGCAAATCCGCAGCAGCGGCGGCCGGCTTCCGGACATCCGCGCCCGCCTCTACTCCTATCAGGTCGACGGCGTCGCCTTCCTCGCCGGGCGTGGCCGGGCGCTTCTGGCGGACGACATGGGTCTGGGCAAGACCCTGCAGGCCATCGCCGCCGCCTATTGGCTTCACCGACAAGACGCAGTCCAGAAGGTCCTGATCGTTTGCCCGGCCTCGCTCAAGTTTCAGTGGGCCAGGGAGATCGAGCGCTTTACCGGCGCACAGGCCCATCTGATCCAGGGCCCTATCGAGGCGCGCTCGGTCCAGTACCGCAAGGGGCCCGGGTTCTACGTGATGAACTACGAGCTGGTGCTGCGGGATCTGAGCCTGATCAACGAGACCCTGGCACCGGACCTGCTGATCTTGGACGAGGCCCAGCGCATCAAGAACTGGCGCACTAAGATCGCCACCGCCATCAAGCGCATCCCGTCCCGCTACGCCTTCGTGCTCAGCGGCACACCGCTGGAGAATCGGCTCGAGGACCTGTACAGCCTGATGCAGGTTGTGGACCCGCGAGTACTGGGGCCCCTATGGCGCTACCTCGTTGACTTCCATATCACAGACGAGCGAGGCAAAGTGCTCGGCTACCGCAATCTCTCAGAGCTGCGTCGACGGCTCAAGCCGGTGATGCTGCGCCGCGACCGCTCGCTGGTGCGCGATCAGCTGCCGGATCGCATCGAGCAACGCCGGGACGTTGCCATGTCGCCGAAGCAGGTCGAGCTTCACGACGAGGCCGTTGCCAATGCCGCACGCCTGGCCCAGATCCTCAAACGCCGTCCACTGACTCCCGTCGAGCACAACCGCATGATGGCCTCGCTGCAGCGAGCGCGCATGGCCTGCAACGCCGCTGGGTTGGTGGACAAGGTCACGAAGGAATCGCCGAAGATCGACGAGCTGGCCAGCATTCTCGAAGAGGCCTGCCAATTGGCCGGACTCAAGGCCGTTGTCTTCTCCCAATGGGCGCAGATGGGCGAGATGGTGGAGCTGCGTGTCAAGCGCATGGGTCTAGGTTGCGTGCGCCTGCACGGCGGCGTTCCCAGCGCCAAGCGGGGAGACCTGATGGACCGCTTCCACAACGACGACGCCTGCCAGGTCTTCGTCTCCACAGACGCCGGCGGCACCGGGCTGAACCTGCAATGCGCCTCGGTGCTCGTCAACCTGGACATTCCCTGGAACCCGGCGGTGCTCGACCAGCGCGTGGCCCGGATACACCGATTGGGACAGAAGAACAAGGTCCAGGTCCTGCACCTGGTGGCGCCGGATTCCTACGAGGAGCATGTGCTGGGCTTGATCCAAGGCAAGCGAAACCTATTCGACAACGTGGTGGATTCAGAAGCCAGCGAGGACGTGGTGGGCGTGTCCAAGAGGCTTGCGGAGGTGCTCGCGGAGGACCTTGCAGGAGCGGCGGACGTGGGTGGGACAACGGCAGCGGCAAACCAGGAGCCTTTGATAGGAGCAGATCGAGAAACACCGGCCGAGCCGGAGTCCGGCACTCCTCGCGATCAGCCTGCCCTGCCCTCTGCGGCCGACGGCAGCGTCGCCGAGGAGGTGCAGCGCTGCATTGCAGAGCTCCAGAGCGAATTCGGCCCGCGCATCGAACGTATCCTCGGGGCCAAGGGCGGCCTGCTCGTGGTCTTGGGGCAGGTGGACGACGTCGACGATGAACGCGTCGCCGCCATCTCCGAACAGGTGCCTATCGCCTTGATAGACCGTCGCACCCTCAAGGGTCTGCAACGCCTGGGTGCCGCCTCTCCCGCAACCGATGCCGAAAGCCTCTACGAGGCGCCACAGCGGGCCGCGACGCCACCCAGCCCGCCGCTGGCGCGCCGGGCACGGCAGAAGCTGGAGGCAGCCGAGGTGCTGCTGCGTCAGGATTGCCCTGCCCCTGGCGCCGAGCTGTTGCTCGGTGCCCTGCTCTGCGCCTGTGCACTGCGGTGCGGGCTCGATGCCCCGCCCGAAACCCGCAAGGCCGCCGTCTGGCTCTATGCCGACGCCCTGCCCTCCGGCAAGATCCAAACCGAGGACGCAACCCTGATCGTGCGGGCCCTTTCCCTGGCCCAGGCTGAAGACGAGATCCCCACGGAGCTGCTCGCGGCGCTGGCGGGCGATGCGGCCCGGTTTGTCGAGGATGCGGGAGCCGGCGCCTGAGGTTGTTGATGTCCGTGCAGATGGACTTCGACTGCCAGTGCGTATACACGCTCGGTATAGGGCAGACCCGTCCTACGCGAGTCCAGGGGAAACTGGAGCCCCTCCTTTCCGGGGACTCCCGTACGCACTACTGCTCGGCTTTCGTTGCCGCCTTGAGCGGTGCCGCCAGCGCCTCCACTGCGCTCTCTAGCTTGGCAATCCGCCCCTGCCACGCACCCACGTTGACAAACTTCACGCTCTCCGCCGGGGCGTCGAGGGTGTTGCCATAGCCGAGCCACGACTCTTCGTATACCTCGAAGATCTTCTCGATGGTCTCCGTGGCGATGTAATCCTCCTCGTTCGGGTCTCGCAAGGTCTTCCCGGCTTGGCCGATATTCACAGCGCCCGGTATATGCCCCTCCGCATAGGCCTTCGGATCGCGGACGTCCCAGATGATTGCGCCCCGCTTGATAGCCTCGTCCACAGTTGCGCCGTCGACGATCTCACTAGCGAGTGAAAGTGGCGAACCGCCGATCAGCAGAACGCCTCCGATTAGGCTGAGCAACAGCCTGAACATACTCATGGTTTCGCTCCTGAATGCCACTGATTCAAGCGGATATGAACGGAAAAACAATGCGTCTCTCTCCTCTCTGACCTCGGATTGTAATTGTAGGTCATCAGAAACAAAAACGAAGGCCCGAAGGCCTCCGTCGAAACCATTGCCCCGTGCTCATGAGTTATCGGGATTTGTCCCGGCGTCCGGGGCGCTCATCAAACCATCGCAAGCCCTACTGTCCCGGGCCTGCGGGGGCACTGGTTTTCGAAGACAGCATGGCCTCAAGCTTGCCGATCTGCTCCTGCAGAGTCTCCGGGAGGGAGTCTTTGAGCGTACGCAGCTGCTCCATGACCCCTTCGGCCAGATCGACCTGATTGTTATCAATGTAGCCCTTGGCCTTTTGTATCAACTCTTCAGCCTTTTTGACCGCTGCGCCTGCCACTTCCGCCCCCTCTTCCATCGCGGCACTGGTCATCTCCGACGCCTTCTCCGCCCCATCCTTGGCAACCTCGGCCGCCTGCTCGATCATGGTTTTTCCTTCCTCGACGGCGCCCGTTTCAGGCGCCTTTTGCTCCGGTGCAGGCTCTTCGCTCTTGCCACAGGCAGTCAACCCAACGGCCGCAGTAACAACGATTGCAAGTAATAAACGTGAAGTCATGGATACTCTCCTCTTTTCGCCAAAAAAAACCGCAAGTTCCGAACGAGCGTCCGGGAGCTCACAGTAGGTTATAGGGATCCTATGCGCCTCCCTCGTACTTAAAGTAGACATTCACCTTCGCACGATACGCCGCAATGCGTCCAGCCCGAGCGCGATCACCAGCGCGACGATGACTGGCGAGAGACGGTTCACCCGGATTCTCAGGGAACTCTCCTCGCAGAGCATTCGCCCTATCCCAACAAAGGTACGTACTGCCACATCTGATGTCGTAGCCGCTCTGCCCCGTCATGACCAACGCTGGCAACACCCTCGACGACTTCCCTCGCGAGACCTTCAGAATTGTCGTCTTCTGTGATGTCTGCGTCGCAGCCTGATCGACCGTTCGCAGGTACCAGACGGAATGACCGTCCAGGAGGGTGTGAAGGCTCTCCGCTGGTCATCCTGCCGCGCACGCGGAGCATCATTCCGGCTCGTCTACACCGGCGCCGGCGGCCTCGAGCATGGCGCCTGCCGATTGACCGGGACACGGCCCTCCTGGTGAC
Organism: uncultured Gammaproteobacteria bacterium; assembly: GCA_942492625.1. Taxonomy (GTDB): domain Bacteria; phylum Pseudomonadota; class Gammaproteobacteria; order Chromatiales; family Chromatiaceae; genus Thiosymbion. The sequence goes on from CALOFM010000043.1 coordinate 10,190, forward strand.
GAAGCGCCGCAGGCCGTGAGGTGGTGATCAGGTCTCTGAGACGTGCCTGCACAGATCATGTACCTCTTTTTCCGCCGCGAGCCAATCCACCAACTCGTGGCCGGGGGTGAAGCGTCTATTCATAGCTTTGTAGTACGCAACTTCCTTGATCCACTGGTGGTGCTTCTCCCCGCCCGGAGCACACGGATCGCTTGGCCCTAAGTAGACGAGTGCGTTTTTTTTTGAAGCCATGATATAGATGCGACTGTCCGCATGAGATCATACGGAACGTACCTTAGATTGTAGATGACATTCCCTCTGTAACAAACTGAAAGTACGTGATCCCCATGCGCTGAGACAAGGATAGTGTATTTTTACAGTAAGCTAAAGTTGCGCCTTTGGGCGCGAAACCCGTCGCTCCGTCGCGCTCTCGCAGTGTAGATCATCACCGCCAGCACGAAAGGAGGTGATGGGTACTGGAATCAACACGGTGACGAACCTTAACCGAAGTATACAAAAGCGCCAACAAGATCCTTATGGATTTCGTTGACCATCCGCCAACCGCCGCAACGGTGCCGACAAAAACACCATGTCCACCGATTCCTCGTCCTCAAGGGTCTGCGCCCACGCCACCTACGCCGCACTCGCACCACACAACCACAAAGCCCTGGCGCCGATATCGACACCGGACTGGAAGACTCGTTGCAGTCGCATGGCACTTTATGGAAAGCTTTGCGCCATGGCTCATTGGCGACGCCAATCTGCAAACTCCTTTATCGGCTCGATACTCTGTAACGAGTCCAAAATCTGTTTAACGCCTTGGTACCTCCGTTGTATCGATTGAAAGACCAGAAACCCGGCGCCGAGCTCAAGGGCTCGGCTTTTACCCTCACCGTAGTACGCCTCTTGAGCGGCGAACTCGACGATATCGAGCGCGATTTGCGCGAAAAAATCGCCACCGGGCCGCGGTTCTTCGCCAATGCCCCAGTCGTCCTGGATCTTGACCGCGTGCGAGACATCGGGCTCGATCTTGATTTTCCTGCCCTGGTGAGGCTTCTTAAAAACTTGGCGTTGGTGCCAGTAGGTGTCCGTCACGCCACGCTGGCCCAGCAGGAAGCGGCTGTCGCGGCGGGACTTGCCCTTGTCAAAGGCGGCGGGGCTCGCGAGCTACCTGCTGCACCCGAGTCCAACGGCGCCGCTGGCGGTAAGGGCGGAGAGCCGCGGGAACCCGCGAAGGTCCGGGCGCCTGCGCCGACACCGCCTCAGATAACCGAATCGTCGGATTCGGTCGTTCGCGCCAAGACCGTTTATCGTCCAGTCCGCTCCGGACAGCAGATCTACGCCGAAAACCGCGATTTGGTTGTGCTCGCCGCCGTGAATGCCGGCGCCGAAGTGGTGGCCGATGGCGATGTCCACATTTACGGGCCGTTGCGCGGCCGAGCCCTGGCTGGCGCAAAGGGGGATCGCCACGCGCGTATTTTCTGCCAGGGCATGGCAGCGGAACTTATCGCGATTGCGGGCCACTACCAGGTGTCGGACGAGCCGGTTCCGCCGGAGATTCGTGGACGGGCCGTACAGATATATCTCGACGGCAAAAACCTGCGGTTCGAGTTGCTAACCTAAGCGTAGCGGCCTGCAGACATCAGCTTGCCGAGGCGAGCATTCGCGGCACCGAAATGCCGGCGAAGAAAGGTTTCGTCTGAAACGTCCAGATCATTGCAACAAGCCGCAAATCGCGCGATCAGCGCGAGCATTGGCTCATCGATGTGGAAACCGTCCATCTCTTGCTCTCGCTATTACCACTTCCGACGGGTCAAGGGCATCTCTATGCGTTTCTCCAAACCATCCCGAGAAGCCGTTTGACTTACGTCAAAGCTCGGAGACCCGGGCATTTCTTAGTGTGGTCCTGCCGCGACAGCCCCTTTCTGGCCAACCCATGCGTGGGTAGGAGGACTCTGATGAGCGTATTGAGAATCAAACGCGCCGGTGGATTAATGGCGCTTTCCGGTCTTGCCCTGACCGTCGCTGCCGCCATGGCCGAGACGCCCGAGGGCGAGCATGCCGGAATAAAGAAAGAGGATATGGCCTACGAAGGCGCACCGAGCGCCGTCGAGCCCGGTGCGACCAAGGACGTGATCGGTGGTGAAGGGCCCGAGATGACCACCGAGGAGTTCGACCAGGCCAAGAAGATCTTCTTCCAGCGCTGCGCCGGCTGCCACGGTGTGCTGCGCAACGGCGCCACCGGCAAGCCGTTGACCACCGACCTAACGCGTCAGCTTGGCACGCCGTACCTCTCCGCCATGATCACCTACGGCTCCCCCGCGGGCATGCCCAACTGGGGCACCTCCGGGGATCTCAGCGAGGCGCACATCGACCTCATGGCCCGTTACCTGCAGCACGAGCCGCCGTTGCCTCCCGAGTTCGGCATGGCGGAGATGAAGGAGACCTGGAAGGTCGTCGTGCCGCCCGAGCAGCGGCCTACCAAGCAGATGAACAATCTGAACCTGGAGAACCTGTTCTCGGTTACGCTGCGTGACGCGGGTCAGATCGCCCTCATCGATGGCGATAGCAAAGAGATCGTCGCCGTCATCCCCACCGGCTACGCGGTGCACATCTCGCGCCTGTCCGCCTCCGGACGATATCTCTACGTCATCGGCCGCGACGCCAGGCTCAACCTGATCGACCTATGGATGGAGACCCCGGCCACGGTCGCCGAGATGAAGGTGGGCCTGGAGGCGCGTTCAGTGGAGACCTCCAAGTTCAAGGGCACGGAGGACAAACTCGCCATCGCAGGCACCTATTGGCCGCCCCAGTACGTCATCATGGACGGCGATACCCTGGAGCCGCTCAAGATCGCCTCCACCCGCGGCATGACCGTCGACACCCAGGAATATCACCCGGAGCCGCGCGTCGCCGCCATCGTCGCCTCCCACCAGCACCCGGAGTTCATCGTTAACGTCAAGGAGACGGGCAAGGTCCTGCTGGTCAACTACGAGGATCTGGATAATCTCAAAGTCACCGAGATCGCTGCCGCGCCCTTCCTGCACGACGGCGGCTGGGACGCCACCCAACGCTACTTTCTGACCGCCGCCAACAAGTCCAACAAGGTGGCAGTGGTAGATTCCAAGGACCAGAAGCTCGCCGCCATGGTCGAGGTCGGTGCCATCCCCCACCCGGGCCGCGGTGCGAACTTCGTCGATCCGGAGCACGGCCCGGTGTGGGCGACCAGTCACCTGGGCGACGCGTCCGTCGTGTTAATAGGCACCGACCCCGAAGGCCACCCCGACCAGGCGTGGAAGGTGGTGCGCAAGCTGGAGGGTCAGGGCGGCGGCTCGCTCTTCATCAAGACCCATCCGAACTCAAAGAACCTCTACGTGGATACGGCCCTGAACTCGGTGGAGAGCCTGAGCCAGTCCGTAGCCGTCTTCGACATCGATAACCTGGACGCCAAGTACAAGGTGCTGCCCATCGCCGAGTGGGCCGACCTGGGCGAGGGACCCAAGCGCGTGGTGCAGCCGGAGTACAACAAGGCCGGCGATGAGGTCTGGTTCTCGGTGTGGAACGCCAAGGACAAGAAGTCCGCCATTGTGATCGTCGATGACAAGACCCTGGAGCCCAAGCACATCATCAAGGACGACCGGCTGGTGACCCCGACCGGAAAGTTCAACGTCTACAACACGGTACATGACGTTTACTGAAGCCCGAGCCAGGGGAGGTTGAGCCTTAAGCGCGGTTCTAAAACGCCGGTTTTTGGTTCAACCCTTGCTCCGGAGTGCAAGCATGATGACCGATTCAGGCACGGTATTTCTGGTCGGCGCGGGTCCGGGTGATCCGGACCTTCTGACCATCAAGGCCCTGCGCTTGCTGCAGCGGGCGGACGTAGTCGTCTACGACCGGCTGGTGTCCGCCGAGGTGCTGGCCCTGATCCCCGCCGGGGTCAGCCGCATCGCGGTGGGCAAGGCACCCGGACACCATTGCCTACCTCAGGACGAGATCAACGCGCTTCTGGTCAGCATCGCCGTCAAGGGCCGCCGGGTGGTCCGACTCAAGGGCGGTGATCCCTACATCTTCGGCCGCGGCAGCGAGGAGGCACTGCACCTGAAACGCCACGGCATCCGTTTCGAAGTCGTTCCCGGCGTCACCGCCGCGGCGGCGGCCAGCGCCTACGCGGGCATCCCGCTCACCCACCGGGGTCTGAGCCGCTGCGTCCATCTGGTCACCGGGCACATGCGCGGAAATGAGCCGCTGGACCTCCCATGGGAGAGACTCGCCGACCCGGACGCGACCCTGGCGGTCTACATGGGCCTGTCCAGCCTGGGGACCATCTGCGGGCAGCTCACCGCCGCCGGGCTGGACACAGCCACGCCGGCAGTAGCCATCCAAGCCGGCACCACGTCGGATCAACGCAGGGTTCTCGCAACCCTCGGCACGCTTCCCGCTGCGGTGTCGTCCGCCGGGCTGCGCGCGCCCGTCATGCTGGTGATCGGGCAGGTGGTCGGACTGGCCACCGACCTGGATTGGTTCCAGCACCAACCCTCGGAGGCCGCAGATGATCGGATACGTTCGCTTCGCGGTTAGGGTCACCGCCCTCCTGGCCTCCGGTCTGGCCGTTTTGTCCATCGTCAGCCTGGTCGCCCTCACCGCCGCCCCCGCAGCGGCGAGTGCCGAGCTTACGGCCGAGCGTCGGGCGGAGCTCGCGCATCTGCTCACCCAGGATTGCGGTTCCTGCCACGGCCTGACGCTGGCCGGCGGGCTCGGTCCCCCGCTTCAGGCCCCTGCCCTGGCGGACAAACCTGTGGAGTATCTAGCCGCGACCATCCTCTATGGACGACCCGGCACCGCCATGCCCCCCTGGCGGCCCTTCCTCACGGATGAAGACGCAGACTGGCTGGCCCGGTTGCTGAAGCAGGGCTCGCCATGAGGCTCGGCGCCCTCATCATCGCGGTCCTCGTGACACTTTTGCCCTTGGCCTCAGCCGCCCAACGGGGAATCGGCGATCTCGGCGTCATCGTCGAGCGAGCGGCGGGCTCCCTGCAGCTCATAGAGACCTCCGGCAACAGCAGTCTCGGCCACATCGAGGGGCTGGGGGATCTCTCCCATGCCTCTGCGGTCTTCTCGCGTGACGGCCGCTACGCCTTCATCTTCGGACGGGACGGCGGGCTGTCGAAGGTCGACCTGCTCCAGGCGCAGCTGATTAACCGCGTGATGCAGGCCGGCAACAGCATCGGCGGTGCCATCTCCCAGGACGGGCGCCTGGTAGCCGTCTCCAACTACGAGCCGGGGGGCGTGCGCGTCTTCGATGCCGAGACACTCGATCTGGTGGCGGACATACCCGCCGTATACGGGTCGGAGGGCAGGACGTCGAAGGTCATCGGGCTGGTGGACGCACCGGGGAACCGCTTCGTATTCAGCCTGTGGGATGCGGGTGAGATCTGGATCGCGGACATGAACGACCGCGAGCGCATCGGCATCCACAAGCTCTCTGACGTCGGCCGCAACCCTTACGACGCCCTCATCACGCCGGATGGCCGCTACTACATCGCCGGACTGTTCAGTGAGGACGGTCTCGCCCTGCTCGACCTCTGGCACCCGCAAGCCGGCGTGCGCCGCATCCTCCCCGGCTACGGCAAGGGCGAGCAGAAGCTCCCCGTCTACAAGATGCCCCACCTGGAGGGCTGGGCGGTGGCCGCGGGGCGCGCCTTCCTGCCGGCGGTGGGCCGGCACGAGGTCCTGGTGGTCGACACGGCCAGCTGGACGGAAGTCGGGCGCATTGCCGTCAAAGGCCAGCCGGTGTTCGTCATGGCCAATCCGGACGCACGCCAGCTGTGGGTGAACTTCGCCTTCCCGGACAACCAGCACCTCCAGGTATTCGACAGCGAGACCCTGAGCCAGGTCCACGCGCTGGAGCCCGGCCCCGGCGTGCTGCACATGGAGTTCGAGCCCCGCGGGGAAGAGGTCTGGGTCTCGGTGCGGGACGCAGACCGGGTCGACGTCTACGACACCAGGACCTTCGAGCGCAAGGCGAGCCTGCCGGCGGACAAGCCCAGCGGCATCTTCCTCACCGCTCGGGCTCATAGGATCGGTCTGTGAACAGTCACCGCGATCCGGTGCCGTTGGACGAAGTCGACCGGCGACTGCTCAACGACTTCCAGGCGCGCTTTCCGCTCTCCACTCGACCTTTTTCCGAGCTCGCCGACCTCTTGGGCGTGAACGAGTCGGAGGTGATCGCGCGTCTGAAGCGACTCCTCGACGCCGGCGTGGTGAGCCGGGTCGGACCCGTTTTGCATCCCCGGCGCGTGGGCGCGAGCACTCTGGCCGCCATGGCGGTGCCGCCGGAGCATCTGGCGGAGGTGGCCGACCTGGTCAGCGGTTACGCGGAGGTCAATCACAACTACGAGCGCGAGCACAGGTTCAACCTTTGGTTCGTGCTCACCGCCGGCGACGAGCATCGCCTGGCCGAGGTCATGGAGGAGATCGCTTCCCGCACAGGGATCGAGGTCCTCGACCTGCCGATGCTCGAGGAGTATCACATCGACCTGGGGTTTGCGCTGCAATGGACATGAGAGTCATCCCCTCGACAGCCGTTGACGATCCGATGGACGCGGCGCTGGTGCGCATCGTCCAACAGGGGCTGCCCCTGGTGCCCCGCCCTTACGCGGTCATCGCCCGGGAGCTCGGCATATCGGAGTCCGAGGTGACAGAGGGCCTTTCCCGGCTCATGGCCACCGGTGCCATCAAGCGCCTCGGCATCGTCGTACGTCACCGAGAGGTCGGCTATCGAGCCAACGCCATGGTGGTCTGGGCCCTGCCAGAGCCGCGGGTCTCAGACCGGCTCGGGCGCTGCATCGGCAGCTTCCCCTTCGTGACCCTGAGCTACCGCCGCCCCCCCCGGATGCCGGACTGGCCCTACAACCTGTTCACCATGATCCACGGCCGCGACAGGGCCTTGGTCCTCGAGCAGGTGGAGCAGATCAAGGACCGCTGCGGACTTCAGGGCGTCGAATGTGCAGTGCTCTTCAGTGGCCGACGTTTCAAGCAGCGTGGCGCCCACTACGGGGGCTTGGACGTGCAAGCACAACCAGGGCCGCGAGCTCCCGAAACCCTTGATCCCATTCTTCGAGGAGGCGCCGCAACATGAGCGGCCTCAACCGGCTTCAGCGGGACTTCCTCAACCGGTTCCAGGGTGGTTTTCCTCTGACCAAGCGACCTTACAATCGCGTCGCGGCGATGCTCGGGACGGACGAAGCCACCCTTATTTCAACTGTGCGCGGGCTACTCGACGACGGCACCCTGACCCGCTTCGGGCCCCTGTTCGATGCCGAGCGCCTCGGCGGGCGCTTTACACTTGCCGCGCTCTCGGTGCCCGATGCGGCCTTCGACCGCGTGGCGGACATGGTCAACGACCTGCCCCAAGTGGCCCACAACTACCGCCGCGAGCACCGGCTCAACATGTGGTTCGTGCTGGCGGCTTCCAGCGCCCCGGCGCTACGCGCAACCATCGACCGGATTAAGACCCTCACCGGTCTGCCTGTTTACGACTTTCCGAAGCTGCGCGAATTCCACCTCGGATTCTGGCTGCAGGTCGGAGGCGATGGCCAAGTGGGGCTGCGGCGGGTGGATCGGCCGCAGCCGCCCGCGAACGGACGCACGGGAGCCGCCGACCTCGATCTGGTGTCCTCGACCCAGGCCGGCCTGCCTCTGGAGCCGGAGCCTTACAGAATCATCTCCGAGCGGATCGGCTGCGATACCGCCACCCTCATCGACCGACTGAAGGGGATGCTGTGCACCGGTGCCATCCGCCGCATCGGCGCGGTCCCCAATCATTACCGGCTCGGGCTGCGCGGCAACGGCATGTCCGTTTGGAATGTCGACGACCGGGAGGCGGAACGGCTGGGCGAGCGTATCGGCACCCTCGAATTCGTCAGCCACTGCTACCTGCGTCCCCGCCGCCCGCCCCTGTGGCCGTACAACCTATTTGCGATGGTGCACGGTCGGGACCGGGCGGAGGTCGATGCCAAGGTGAAGGTCGTAGCCGCAATGGTCGGGACCCAATGCCGCGAGCAACAGGTGATCTGCAGCACTGCCGTGTTGAAGAAGACCGGGCTGCGTATCTGCGGTTAGTATCCCGAGCCGACGCGCCATGTTCCGCCTCAGCCGCTATCTGCACGCCCTGAACAGCGACACCCCGTCCCACGGGGCGCCGGCCCCCACCGGTCCCGTGGTGATCTGGAACCTGGTACGCCGCTGCAACCTCACCTGCAAGCATTGCTACGCCACCTCGGCGGACAAGGACTTCCCCAATGAGCTCAATACCGAGCAGGTCTTTACCGGTGATGGACGATTTGCGTGCCTACGGGGTGTCGGTGCTGATCCTCTCCGGGGGCGAGCCCCTGCTGCGCCCCGACCTGTTCGAGATCGCCAACCGGGCCAAGGACCTGGGCTTCTACATCGGTCTCTCCACCAACGGCACCCTGATCTCCCCGGTCAACCTGGCGGCAATCGTCGACGCCCGCTTCGACTACGTGGGGATCAGCCTGGATGGCCTGCGCGAGACCCACGACCGCTTCCGCCGCCGCGAAGGCGCCTTCCACGACGCCCTGCGGGGAATCCGCCTGTGCCGCGCTGCTGGACTCAAGGTCGGGCTGCGATTCACGCTCACGCGAGACAACGCCGACGAGTTGCCGGACCTGCTGCGTCTGATGGACGACGAGGGAATCGCGAAGTTCTATCTCTCGCACCTCAACTACGCCGGGCGGGGCTACAAGAACCGTGGCGACGACCTGCACCACCGGATGACCCGTGACGCCATGGAGCTGCTCGTCAACGCCTGCTGGGACGACGTCGTAAAGGGTCGCCGGCGGGAATTCGTCACCGGCAACAACGATGCCGACGGCGTCCAACTGCTGCATTGGGCCGCGCACAGGATTCCCTCGCAGGTCCCCCGCCTGAAGCTCATGCTGGAACGCTGGGGCGGCAACGCATCCGGGATCAACATCGCCAACATCGACAACGAAGGCCGCGTCCATCCGGACACCATGTGGTGGGACTACAGCCTTGGAAGGGTCACGGAACGCCCCTTCTCCGCCATCTGGGAGGATGTCTCCGACCCCCTGATGGCCGGCCTGAAGCAGAGGCCGCGTCCTCTCGGGGGCCGTTGCGGCCAATGCCTCCACGTCGCGATCTGCGGAGGCAACAGCCGCACCCGTGCCTGGCGTCTCACGGGCGATCCCTGGGCGGAAGACCCGGGATGCTATATAACCGACGCCGAGGTCGGTCTGGCGGAAGGTGGCATCGATTTTGAGCGGCAAAGCTAAGGAGTCGTAATGAAAAGCCAGTCCGCCGCACCGTTCTTCGCCATACTGCTCGTCTGGGCGCTCTGCGCCGCGGAGGCCGCAGCGAAAGAAGGCACCGACGCCACCTTCCAGCGCATGTGCGCCCAATGTCATGGCACCGACCGCCTGGGAGGCGTGGGACCTGCCCTGATCCCCCAAACCTTGGGCCGGCTCAAGCCGCAGGATGCGCGCCGGGCAATTCTTGAAGGACGCCCGGCCAGTCAGATGCCGGCGTTCGCGGAGCAGATCGACGGACAGACCGCCGGCCGACTGGTCGACTACATCTTCGAGCCAACCTTTGACCCCCCGACCTGGGACCTGGAGAAGATTCGCGCCAGCCGCCGGGTGCTGGTGGACCCAGCCACCCTGCCCGACGCGCCGGTCCATGGTTCGGATCCGTTGAACCTGTTCGTCGTGGTGGAGCTGGGTGATCACCACGCGACCATCCTCGACGGCGACCGCCTGGAGCCCATTCACCGCGTCCAGACCCACAATGCCCTGCACGGGGGGCCGAAGTTCTCGCCCGATGGGCGCTTCGTCTATTTCGCCTCTCGCAACGGCTGGATCAGCAAACTGGACCTGTATAGCCTACAGATGGTCGCGGAGGTCCGCGCCGGCATCAACACGCGCAACATGGCGGTGTCGGGGGACGGGCGTTATGCCGCAGTCGCCAATTACCTGCCCCACAGCCTTGTACTCCTGGATACCAGCGACCTGTCGCCGATCAAGCTGATTCCCGTGAAGGACGACGAGGGAAACAGCTCGCGCGTCAGCGCCGTCTACGCCGCTCCGCCCCGCCAAAGCTTTGTCGCTGCCCTCAAGGACATTCGGGAGGTGTGGGAGATTGTCCACGCCGACGATCCCCTCCCCGTTTACAACGGCCCCATGCACGACTATCGCCTGGACGAGGGCACGGCACGCCGAAGCGGGCCCTTTCCGGTGCGGCGCATCCAGTTGGACGACTATCTCGACGACTTCTTCTTCGACCAGGACTACCGGATGCTCATCGGCGCGGCGCGCAACGCCAAGAACGGGCAGGTGGTCCATTTGGATGCGCGCCGCAAAATCGCGGACCTGGATCTCGACGGCATGCCGCACCTCGGCTCCGGCATCACCTGGAAACGCGACGGCCGCACCTTGCTCGCCACGCCCCACCTGAAGAAGGCAGAGGTGAGCGTGATCGACATGGAGAGCTGGCGAACGGTCAAGCGCATCGAAACCCTCGGTCCCGGCTTCTTCATGCGCAGTCACGAGAACACCCCCTATGCCTGGGTGGACGTCTACTTCGGTCCGGACAAGGAGGCGGTGCACGTCATCGACAAACGCAGCCTGGAGATCGTGCAGACCCTGCGGCCGTCACCCGGAAATACCGCGGCCCACGTGGAATTCGACCGCTACGGCAAGTACGCCCTGCTCAGCGTTTCGGAGCCCGCCCCGGACGGCGCCTTGGTGGTCTACGACGCCTCCACGCTGAAGGAGATCAAGCGCCTGCCCATGAATAAGCCTTCGGGCAAGTACAACGTCTACAACAAGATCACGCGCTCGGAGGGGACGAGTCACTGAGCGATTGACAAAACCCGCTCTCTCAATGAGGCTCCCTGGTTCAGCATCGAGTTGGTGTCCAAGCGTAGCCTACTAGGTGAAATGCTGGATCGGCTTCGTGTCGGCCGGCGCCCGGGTCTTCAAACGTTGAAAACCCCCGCACCAAACGCATTCCCTATCATATGGGTGTAACCATTCGTTGCGTCACAGAAAATTCCCGGGTCGACCGGGATTAACGGTCGCGGCTGTTACGTGAGGCCAAACCCAATACTGAGAGTATTGCCATGATCATCAAGGCCATCTTGTTCGACATCAACGGTACCCTGATCGACATCAACACCGACGAATCCAAAGACGAGATCTACCGGGCGATAAGCCACACCCTGACCTATCAGGGAATATTCATGCACCACCGGGAGGTCCGGGACGAGTATTACCGGATCATGGACGTCCAGCGCAAAACCAGCCAGGAGGAATACCCTGAGTTCGATGTGGTCGAGATCTTCCGCGAGCTGATTAACGAGCGGTTCTCCGCTCCTGGAATCATCCCCCCGGACAAGCGCGAATGGTTGCCGTTGTTCCTGGCGGAAACCTATCGGGGCATCTCTCGCAATCGCCTGCAGCTCTATCCAGGGGCATTGGACGTTCTGAATGACTTGCGTCCCCGCTACAAGCTCGCTGTAGTCTCCGACGCCCAGAGCGCCTGGTGTCTGCCGGAGATGCGCGCTGTTGGGATCGACGGGTATTTCGACTCTGTCATCGTTTCCGGGGATTTCGGCTATCGAAAGCCAGACTCGAGGCTGTTCTCAGCGGCCCTGACCGCCCTGGACGTGGCCCCTGAGCATTGCCTGTTCGTCGGCAACGACATGTACCGCGACGTATACGCGGCCAACAAGCACGGCATCAAGACTGTGTTTTATTCTTCCAACCAGGGGAGTAAGAAGTCAAAAGGGGTGGAACCGGACTACATCATCTACCATTTCCCCGAGATGATGCAGGCCGTCGAGTTCTTCTGGCGCAGATGAGTTAGCCTGTTTCATATCCGTCCAACCCCAGCTTGAGCTGTCTTAAAACGGATCTGGTACGGGCGTGGAAATAATCCCTTACTTCCCTTTCGTTTTCCATATCGTGCCCGGAAGTGGTGTCATTTTTCAAATAATCATGATCTGCGCCATCACTGCGCTGCGTATAAAGTGACTTTAATTCGTCAAACCGCTTCTCATAGTCGCTGTACAGAAACAGCTTTTTCTCCGGAGCAATAAACTCCCTGAGGTACTGCTTGTACCTTCTTCTGTACTCCCCAAAAGACATCACCTTGGCTGCGAGTACCGGTTCATCACGAAAAGTCATTTCATAGATGCTCGAACGAGCGGTATCGAAAGGCACCCAGCCCCGACCAAGGCAATTATCATAATCCAGCGGAATAAAAGTCAGCTCATGATCGTCATCGTCGTCGAAATAGATCATATAGTTGTTGGAATTCGTCAAGTATTCGTCCATTGCTCCCACGAGCTTTTGCATAGCCAAGAACCTTAAAAACCTATCCAAATGAACATGATCTTCCAAGAATTCCTGAAGCCTTTTCCCTTCCAGAGAATTCAAGTTGTCGATAAAATCAAAAAGAACCCCGTGATCGGCTTGATCCTCATTGGTCTGCAAATCATAAGAAGGAGTATAGTTTATTCTCCAATCCTTGATGCCTACCATTCTGTCATCAAATATTCTGCCCAGCGACGCCGCCCCCCTGTGAAATTCTTCTCTCTTTCTGCATTTGTAGAGGTCTCCGTCATTATCTTTTTTTCCGAATCTTTTGGTTAAGAAATCCTTATCAACCGGCTCAATAATAGTGTACACCCCATAGTAGATCACCGAGCTAGAGCCGTCATCTTCGCTGAGCTTGAAATACAATCTCGCGGGCGCCGTCTTTGAAGCATAGACACCGGCACGATTAAACAGGTCATAGACGTATAGCTCTCTCATTTGCGATTTGTCACCTCTGTTATGTCTCAGGATAAGAGACTCCAAAGAGGCGAACTGCCCGTCATCATCGAATTCGTCAAATTTTATCTTCCAATGAACTCTACGGTATTCTCCGTTTTTCTGAGGATATGCCCTGCTGGAATTGCCCTTTGTTCTAAAACCTACAGCGTCCAATACTACCTGCTGTCCTCCAACAGCCGGCCCATCATAGACAAACTTTGCCTTTCGATAGTTTCCGGTTCTTAAATTGCCGAATTTCCTTTTATGGCTCGTCATGTCCCTCATCATCCCATTCCATTCGTCACGAGACATTTGAATCTCGATTCTATGGAAATTGTTGTGATCAAAAAACCTCTGGTACTCGATTGGGATTCCGGCGGTATTCACTTTGTAATCCTTGGTTACCGCTGGCTTATCTCTTGTTATCGTAAAGGACTTCTCAAGCCAATACCTTGTCTCAGCCACTACGGAATCGAGTTTAATGAAATATTTTCCGGCCGCCAAATTCTCTATATCTATTTCTCCGTTGGAAATTGCATACTCTTCTCCATTGCTGCACTTTACGGAAAGACCTGCAATCTCGACGGGATCATCTATATCTTCAAAAATAATTTTCGCGGAACCCTCCGACCATCCGCGTAACTGATATCGCAGGGTTTGGTCATCAAAAGTGATCTTATATTCCCCGCTATTGGCAGGGATATCCTCGCCGCTTAGTTCTACGGTGCCGTCTCTATCAGTGTCGCCAAAGTTGTGTGACCAATCGCCATGAACATCGAACTTGAACCTTTCCTGCTCCGTGTTACCAAAAGTAACTGTTATTTCCCAGGTGTTATCGGCAACAAGCGACATCTCCGACGTTTCCCATTGGTTGGGGGTTCCTCTGAAAAATACTTGATCGAAGTTGGAACTAAAATTCAGGGCTGGATTTGCGCTCATTGTTCTCTCCAAACAATTCCACTATTGGGAGGCTCATTGTGACGATCAGCATCGTTACTCATTTGGACGACGTTGAAGCGGTGCGTTTCGCTTTACAATGAAGTCGGAGCCGAAATAATCAGGCTGCCTGTCGACGCCAATCGCCGATATGTTTATCTCAACTTCGCACCGAGTTTAGTTCAGGAACTTGGAACCGTCGATTAGGAGTATTGCGGATATGTCGGTAGGAATTTTCCGAAGCCTGCTCAAGTTACGATCTGCTCACCATCGGTGCTCTCGGGGAAGTCCCTTGGCGTCTTGGCGCCTCGGCGCGAGTTCGCTATGCGTTCGCTGGGCAAGAATGCTCCCGGTGGTCACTTCGGCGGCGGCGCACTCGCCGTGACGGCCCGCGCTTGTGCTTAGTAAAGGGTAAACGACCTTTGTGCTGATTGATGCCGACGGGCTTACCGGCCTTGTCGTCGATGAAGTAGATCTCCGGCAGCCGGACGAGCAAGGGCATACACGAATCTACGCGTCATGAGTAGAGTCTCCCTTTCCAGGTATTCAGGAATTTGCCTGCATCTCTAAGTCTCGCTCCCGGGCGCGCAGGGTATTGACGCAAATTCGGGGGAGTCGCCGAGCTTCGCAATCTCCTCCAGGGCGGGTTGGTCGAGAATGGTGACATGACTGCCGTGAACCTCGATGATGCCTTGCTCGCGCAGGCCCTTCTCGACCCGGGAAAAGGTCTCCGGCTTGATCGAGAGACGCGAGGCGAGCACCCCTTTGCGCACGTCGAGATTCAGGACACGTCGTTCGGCAGGCAGCTTTTTCAGGAGATAGCGCGCGACGCGGCTGGTGGCGGTGTGCAGGGTAAGATTGTCGATCTCGCCGATCAACCCCCGCAGGCGCCGGCTCAGCGCGCCGAGCAACAGGAAGCAGGTATCCACGGATTCTCGCAGCATCCGGGCGAAGTCGCGTGCATCTATGCCGATGAGCTCGGCCGGACCGAGAGCGCCGGAGCACACGGGGTAACGCGGGGCGTTCACGAACATGAGTGCCTCGGCGAAGGTATGCCCCGGGGCGACGATATCGATGACCTTCTCGGCGCCGTCAGGTGAGAGCCGGAACAATCGGACCTGTCCCTTTAGAACTAGATAAAAACGATCGGCGGGATCCCCCTGGCTGAAGAGCATCTGCCCGTCATCCAGCTTCACGCGCGAGGCGTGGCGGGCGACTCGCCCCAGCTGCTCAGCGGTCAGCGCGGAAAGCAGGACTCCAGCCCGCAATTCTTCGATCTTTACATTGTCCGACATTCGCTTCTCTACCCTGTCCAAGTTGGGGGACAAATCTATCAGGTTCCGGCAATCGCCGTAACACTCGTACTACTCCGGTAAGCCGGCCGCTCGCAGATCGTCCAGGAATGCCTTCTTGAGCTTGGGATCATGGATCGGAATCGATTTTTCCGTATGCGCGATCGTCTCCGACGGATTGACCATGTACAACTCCTCGGCTTTCCACTCGGCATCCGCCTGGCGGCCCGCCCGCAGGTAGCTGGCGATGAGGTACAGCCTGATCGGCGCGGCGTTCTAGTTGCGCTCTTGCGCTTTCTCCAGGGCCGCAATTGCATCTTCGTAACGCCCGAGCATGTAGTAAGCTCGGCCGAGTTTGTAGGTATAACCCCAGGTGTAATACGGGTTGAGCCGCATTCCCTCGGTGATTTGATCGATTGCCTTCTCGGGTTGCCCGAGATTATTGTTGATGAGCGCCAACAACCCGTATCCATCCGCGAAGTTCGGCGCGATGCTGATGGCCTCGGCGGCGGCTGCCTCGGCTTTCTCATGCTCGTTCTGCATGAGATAGACATAGCCGAGCGCCCAGTGCGTTTGCGGGATCGTCCCGTCCAAAGCGACGGCCTTCTTGGCAAGAATTCCGGCCCGATCGAGCGTCTCGACGGGGGCGTTGGTCCAACCGCGGCGAAAAGCTACCGCCATCGTGACTGCCAAGGCGCCATAGGCACGGCCAAACGCGGGATCGAGCTCGATTGCCCGGACGTAGGCATTTCGGGCCTGCTGGTTGGTTTCCTCAGTACCGAGCTTGGACAACCGTTGTCCGTCCAAAAAGGCGTCGTAGGCTTGCAGATTCCCGGTGCTTCGCTGCGCCAAGCGCTGCTGCTCCTGCTCCGAGATCCGCAGCGCGAGCGCATCCGCAATGCTGCCGGTCACTGCGTCCTGAACGTCGAACAGCTCGCCGATCGGCCGATCGAAACGCGCCGCCCATTTCTGGAATCCGGTTCTGGCGTCGACGAGCTGCGCGTTGATCCTCAGGGCGTCGCCCTGGCGCCGGATGCTTCCGTCGAGGACGAAATCCACTTGCAGATCCGCCCTGAGCTCCCGGGGTTTGACACGCCGACCTTTGTAAGTGAACGACGTATTGCCGGCGATGACCTGCAGACCGGACAGGCGCGAGAGGTCGGTAATGATGTCCTCGGTAATTCCATCGGCGAAGATCTCCTGTTCGGCATCGTCGCTGAGATTCTCGAATGGCAGGACGACGATGGATTGCGATCGGGTCAAGTCCTGCGCTAACGGTTGCTCGTTATCGCGACTGCGGTAAACGAGTAAAGCGGCGCCCGCCAGCACAACAGCCACCATAATCGCCAGCGACCAGGCAGTGCGGCGGACCGAGGACCTCTTGCGTCCGGGTTGCGGGGGCATCGGGTACTCAGGTCGATCTTGGTCGCGGGCGCTCTCCTCGTGACCGAGCCCCACGGGTGCCACCAACCGATATCCGCGCTTCGGGACGGTCACAATGTACCGGGGCTCTCGGGCGTTATCGCCCAATGCCTTACGCAGCTTGATAATGGTGTTCGTCACGGCGTCGTACCCGACCAGCGCGCCACGCCAGACATGGTGTTCGAGGTCCTCCCGCGATATGACCTCCCCGGGCCGCGACGCGAGATACACGAGGACTTCCATCGCCTTCGGCTCTACCCGAACCGTCTCATCTCCACTGACGAGCTGGCCGCTATCGGGCTCTATCCACCAAGCGCCGACACGCAAGCCCCCGCTGGTCGCGAGCTTGGAGGGAACGAGGTCGTCTTGGCCACGAGACATGGATCTTGAATCTCCAGCGCTTGATTTCATAGGCGCAAGTGTAACCGCCGAAACGGAAACAGAACGCCGAAACAACGACGGTTTGGTTTTCGACGCACTTGCGTCGGGACTTTGATGCGGCAAGCACCTAATCCTTCAGGCACGGCACGGCGGTCTCGGATGCCCTCCAATCCGGCGTTCGAGCACAGCGGCGCGGTTTCACCAACGACAACTCTGAGGCAACAACGATGATGAAGCACACTTTGGCTCTCAGCACCCTGCTGGTCGCGTTCGACGCCGGTGCCGGCTGCCTGGTCGATGCGCCGGAAATAGGCGATATCGGTCCTTCCTCGGAACTCGTCTGCCAACAGCTCGAGCGCCGCTTCCCCGGCTCTACGCTGGCGGTGGAGGGCCGCAGAATCCATTCCCTTGAGACGGTAACGGTCCAGGCGTCGGTGAACAGCGAGCCCGTGGTCTCGTTTTGTGCCCTGCGCTCGCTCGGCGAGGGGGGTGATAGCTTCGTCCCAACCGACCCGCTGCAGCGTGACGAATTCCCCCGTTTGACATGAATCAAGGTGGCTGAACGCCCGCGAAAGTGGAATGGACATCGCGAATCTTCTTTGGGGCGAATTTTCTTCTTGGAGGACCCGAGTCCATGTCACAAACCTTCACCAAGTCGATGGCGCGGAACATCTTCTACGGTGGCACCGTGTTCTTTTTTCTGCTCTTTCTCGCGCTCACTTTCGATACATCCATGGCGTTGCCTGAGCGCGATCAGCGCGCCCAGCTCGATACATCGACGGAAGTCGGTCAACGGATCGCCCATGGAAAGTCGTTGTGGGAGGAGAACAACTGCATCGGTTGCCATACCCTTCTCGGCGAGGGTGCCTACTTCGCCCCGGAGCTGGGCAATGTCTACGTGCGCTTCGGCAACAACAAGGAGGCGATCAAGGCCTTCATCCAGAGTCGCCCGGCGCAAGGGGTTCCCGGGCGTCGCAGCATGCCCCAGTTCAACTTCAGCGCGGAGGAGCTCGAGGCCATCGCGGAGTTCCTCAAGTACAGCTCCGAGATCAACACGGCCGGCTGGCCGCCAAACGTCCAAGGCTGAGTCGCCGTACACGGAGAACTATCGATGAAATACAAGTCACAAGCCGTCGCCAAGCCCTACTTCATCGCGGCCATCGGCCTTTTCGTGGCCCAGATCTTGTTCGGTCTCATCATGGGCCTGCAGTACGTCATCGGGGACTTCCTGTTTCCCGAGATCCCTTTCAACGTGGCCCGTATGGTCCACACGAACGCGCTCATCGTCTGGCTGCTGATGGCCTTCATGGGTGCCTCCTACTATCTGGTTCCGGAGGAGGCAGAACGTGAGCTCGCCGCCCCCTGGCTCGCAATCGCCATGTTCTGGATCTTCCTGGTCGCAGCGGCCCTCACGGTCGTTGGCTATCTCTTCGTGCCCTACTCGGGTCTGGCAAAGCTGACCCAGAACGAGCTGCTTCCCACCATGGGTCGCGAGTTCCTGGAGCAACCGACCATCACCAAGATCGGCATCGTGATCGTCGCCCTCGCCTTCCTGTTCAACATCGGCCTGACCATCCTCAAGGGTCGCAAGACGGTGGTGAGCCTGGTGCTACTGATGGGCTTGGCGGGCCTGGCGGTGTTTTTCCTGTTCTCGTTCTACAACCCGACCAACCTGGTTCTGGACAAGTACTACTGGTGGTGGGTGGTGCATCTGTGGGTCGAGGGGGTATGGGAGCTGATCCTGGGCGCCATCCTCGCCTTCGTGCTGATCAAGACCACGGGCGTGGACCGCGAGGTGATCGAGAAATGGCTGTACGTCATCATCGCCATGGCCCTGATCACCGGCATCATCGGAACCGGTCACCATTACTACTGGATCGGCACCCCCGATTACTGGCAGTGGTGGGGGTCCATCTTCTCGGCCCTGGAGCCCATCCCCTTCTTCATGATGACGGTGTTCGCCTTCAACATGGTCAACAAGCGCCGGCGAAACCACCCCAACAAGGCGGCCGTCCTCTGGGCACTCGGCACCGCGGTGATGGCCTTCCTCGGCGCGGGCGTGTGGGGCTTCCTGCACACCCTCTCGCCGGTCAACTTCTACACCCACGGCACCCAGATCACGGCGGCGCACGGGCACCTCGCCTTCTACGGCGCCTACGTCCTGATCAGCTTGACCATGATCTCTTACGCCATGCCGCAGATGAGCGGCCGCGAGGCCAACAGCATGCGGTCCCAGGTGCTGGAGATGTGGAGCTTCTGGCTGATGACCGTGTCCATGGTCTTCATCACCCTGTTCCTGACCGCCGCGGGCATCCTGCAGGTCTATCTGCAGCGTTTCAGCGACGCCCCCCAGCAATTCATCCTGGTGCAGGACAAGATCGCACTCTTCTACTGGATGCGCGAGCTCGCGGGGGTGATCTTCCTGGTCGGCCTGTTGGTCTATATCTGGAGCTTCTTCGCCGCCGCAAAGGATGCTAAGGAAGTGGTACCGAGCGGTGAGGCGGCAGCTTCCGCCGCCTAAGCCCTTGATGCGAGGGTACAGACCCCGTACCCTCTCGTTCGGCCCCGCGACGCGGGGCCGTTTTATTGTAGGTCTCGAAATGGGTTTCACGCCGGACCATGAGCACCCAATTCAACACTGCCGCGGCCGTACCGAATAAGTTCGCGCTTTCGGACATCATTGATGCCCTGGCGACGGGTTCGCGCACCTTCAGGCGCCTGCCGGGGGCAAGCATGACCTTCGCCGGCCTGTTCGCCCTGATCGGGCTAGTACTTCTCGCCGCGGTCGGTCGATTCCACGCCTCTCCGATGGCATTGCCCATCGCCGGAGGTTTCATGCTGGTGGGGCCGGCCTTGCTGACCGGATTTTTTCGTCTTGCCGCGATCAGCGACGAGGGTGGCGAACCCCGCTTCCGGGACGCCCTCGCCGCCTTTGCGCGCGCGCCCGCCGGCCTGTGGCTGATCGCCGGGATCTGCGCCTTCCTGTTTCTGATCTGGATAACCGACGCGGCGGTTCTTTACGCCTTCATGATCGGCGCCGAGCGTCTGCCCTATGAGCTGCCCTGGTTGATCAGCCTGCAACGTCACGTGGCCGTCTTCGAGCTCTGGGCTGCCCTCATGGGCTCGGTACTGGCATTCATCATTTTTGCCATCTCCGCCTTTTCGGTTCCCCTGCTGCACGAGGGCCGCGCCGGTCCAATCCATGCCGTAAGCGCAAGTGTGCGGGCCGTATTCGGCAGCTTCCCGGCCAGCATCGCTTGGGGCCTGGTGCTTACGGCCGCGACCTTGCTCTCCATCCTGCTGCTGCCGTTGCTGACGCTCGCCCTCCCGGTGCTCGCCTACGGCAGCTTTGCGCTATACCGCAAGGTCTTTCCGATGTCGCAGGATGGGGCCGCTCGATAGCTGCGAAGAACGCTTGAGTCGCGGCGCGTCTTCGGGGCGCCGGTCACCTCCCCCCGAATTGGCCTCCGGTTACTGAATCTTCGCAAATGACGGATCCCGCCGAGAACGTACCTGCCGATAGCGGGGATAAGAGAATTCCGGGCAACGACGAGTCTGTGACCCTGGAGGTTGGCGTAGAAGGACATGCGAAGGAAACAGGGAACCGGTACCCCCCCGGGGACCTCGCGATCTGGATTTTCATCCTGGCGGAGCTCACGGTCTTCGCGGCCTTCTTCGCGGCCTATGCCTTCACGCGCATGGGTAATGTGGAGCTTTTCGATATCTACCAGCAGACGCTCGACCGGCGCGCGGCCCTGGTCAACACCCTGGCGCTTATCACCAGCAGCTACTTCGTCGTCCGCGCGGTGGCCGCGGTTCGCGACGGCAGCAACGACGGTTGCGTGCGCTGGCTGCTGGCCGCCCTAGCGATGGGAATCCTGTTCCTCGTGGTGAAGGGTGACGAGTACGCCCATCACTTCAGCGAAGGAATAACCCTGAGCACCAACACCTTCTACATGTTCTATCTGTCCCTGACGTTTTTCCACTTCATGCACGTGATCCTGGGGATGGTCATCCTGGCGGCGGTAGCGGTGACGGCCCACGCAGGCGGCTATTCCGTCGCAGAGCACACGGGCGTGGAGAGCGGGGCATCCTACTGGCACATGGTCGACCTGGTCTGGCTGATCCTGTTCCCGCTGGTCTACGTGATGCGGTGAGAGGCATGAACCAACGACGCGTGTGGATTCTCCCCTGCACTCTGGTCTACCTGGCGATGACTGGACTCACCCTGATGACCTTCGCTATCGGCGAGGCCGGACTGCGCGGACTCGGCGTGTCCCTCGCGGTTCTGGGCGTCGCGCTGATCAAGGGCCAGATGGTGGGCGACTTCTTCATGGGGTTGCAGGGATTGAAGGGTCCCTGGCGCTGGGTGATCTTTCTCTGGCTCTTCGTTCTCGGCGCACTCATCGCGACCGCATTCTCACTGGCTGGCTGAGCTGATCGGCTGGGGAGGAGCACCCAGGCGTTACTCACGTTTAGGTCACCTGACCGGTAGGCCCGCGTTTAGGGCCTGGCCATTGCTGGAAAGGGAGGGTGTCCGCTCCGAAACTGTGAGGTCAACTCTAACCCCCAGTCGCCCCGGGTTGAGGTGAAGCAAGCTCCGAACACCGGACCCTGATCTAGAGCGAGTTGTTCGGCCGCGAAAAAGGGGCCTACACGGGGGCGGTCGGCAAACAGGTCGGTCGGTTCGAGATCGCGTTGGAAGACGCAAAGAAGCCTCACCGTTCCCGTGCCGTCAAGATTGCGTGCTGCAACTTCAGATAGTCTCTGCGATTCGCCAGGGAATCGGGGATCAATGTCGATTCGCCCATCATATAGATCGCCATCATTCGCCCCCGAATCTCCGCTTGCTCGCTGGAGAAACCGGCCTCGGAAAACATCCAGGCAGTAAACGAGAAGCGTTTCTGCAGAACGCGTTGGAAGACGCGGTTCGCTTCGGCGTCCGACTGGGCCCAGTGCCAGATCGGCAGATCGGCAGATCGAAACGTGCCAGATTGCCGTCGGTTACCGTTTCCATCACACCAAGAACGCGGTCGGCGGGTGAGCCTGCGAAATGCCTGGCCCCGTCGATCGCCGCGTCCGTCATTTCACGTTCCCAGTAGTCGAGCAGTGCGTCGAGCAGCTCGCGCCGATTCTTGAAGTGCCAATAGAAGCTCCCCGTGGTCACGCCCAGGTCTGCCGCGAGTGGAGCAACCTTGACCCGATCGATAACAGCGCGTGCATTTCGACTGGATTACAAGCGCGTGCGGGTCGGATTAAGTACAGAAAACACTGAACAAATGAAGGAGCCCACCACAGGTAAAACGGAAGACAAGTACAACTACATGGGCATCGCCCAATTTCCCAAGGGCCTCGGCGAGAACTGGAACCTCGGCGCAGCAATACTTCTCCTTTGCCGGCGACAGCGACCGGGACGACGTCAACCTGATGAACCTGCACTACTTCTACATGTACAGCCTGAACGAGACCACTTCCATCGGCGCCGCGCCCAACATTATCGCCAACTTCGAGCAGTCCAGCGGCAACAAGTGGACCGTTCCGGTTGGTCTCGGCATCAACAAGACCATCAACATCGGCAAGATACCGGTGCGTTTCGGCCTGGAGGCCTATTACTCGGTCGTCAAGCCAGACGATGTCGTAGGCACCGAATGGGACTACCGCTTCTATATAATTTCGGCCGCCCTGTCAGCGCTGTTCAAGTGGATGCAGTAGTCGTGAGCGACACGCGTCTTCAGGTCTCACCACGATAGACCATGAGAAATCGGATCTCGATTTCCAGAATACGCCCACGCCGTCAGACGAGGAATGGCGATGCGGTAGCCGACGATTCCACCGGCAGGTTTGTTCCATTGTGGACCCTCGCTCTTCAGAGCGTCACCGTCAGTCCCCGACCCAGAGCTGTCGCAGGAGTTTTTCTACGGAGCGGCCGCTGGATAGGTCTGCCTGACGACTCTGGCACCTGGCACCTGGCACCTGGCACCTGGCACCTGGCACCTGGCACTCAACATGCACGCCCTGTGGCTTTTCGGTATTCGGCTGGAGTACCTGTGGGGCTCGCGGCGGTTCGCGATCTACTATCTCTCCTGCGTCGGCCGTGCGGCTGTTGGGCAGATGGTGGTGGCCGAGATCGGCCTGGCCCAGGGTGGCGCGACCTACCCCGTGTTGTGCGCGTCGGGCGCCGTACTGCTCTATCGTTGGCGACTAGGTCCCTGGCGTTGAGGACACCGCCTGCGCGGCGGCCATCCCTAGCTGCCGGGACCGCGTTGTGGCCACTCGATCCGGTGTAGCCGCTAGTACCCTTCCATCCCCGGCGGAGCCTTAGCCCAGGGGTATCCTGCTTTGGCCATACGGAAACCCAGGGCATAGAGGTCGTTCATGTAGACCGGGTCGAACACCTCCTTGAGGGGCACGTTGAAGCTGTCCGGTACATAGGCCAGGTTGTAATCGAGCCCGTCGCGCTTGGCCCCGATGTACATGCGGTACATGTCGCCAATCCCTTGCGTGCGGATAAGAGACGACACGGAACGCCCAGCGATCTTGGGCAACCAGGGCTCGACGCTCTCATAGTCCGCCTGCAGCTTGGAGTTGCGGATGATGTAGGCGTGGGGGCGGCCTGGGACCTTGAGCTTCTGGGTAAGCTTCTTCCAGTCCAGACCTACGGGGTAGAGAAAGACCTGGGTGGCGGTCCCGCCGTCCACGTGCATCTCGTCGTAGGACTTGCCGTCCGCCATCACAGCGATATAGACGGGCGGGAAGATGCCGGGGATGGAAGCGGAGGCGAGCATGATGTTGCGGATTAGCTCCAGGGACTCCGGCTTGCCGCTGGCGGCGATGACTCCGATGTTCCAGATGACCGGCCGAGCGACATCGAGGTTGACGGTGCCGATGAACAGGCGCCGCCCGCCTTTGTGTGCGGCTGCGATCTCCGACATAACCTCGGGTGTGACATAGGAGGCGATTTTGGCCCGTAGCAGCTTGGTGTCCGCGATGGATTCGCTCAGGGCGGCGGCGACGATGTTGCGGCGCTCGATCAGGTCCTTGGTGGCGTTCTCCGTGTAGACCTCCTTGAGCACATAATCGTACTTGGGGCCGAGGAAGGCGAACGGGGCGCTCAGTGCCCCGGTGCTGATGCCGGTGACGATGTTGAACTCGGGGCGGGTCCCGGCCGCGGTCCAGCCATTGAGGAGTCCGGCCCCGAAGGCCCCGTCCGGGCCGCCTCCGGAGATGGCCAGGTAGTTGTGTGGCTTGCCGTAGGAGCTGGCGAAGACTTCCTTCAGCTGCTGCGGGCTCATCGTCACCATCATATGGATCCAGGGCGGTGTCTCGTCGCCCCATATCCGGGCCAATGGGATGCCCGGAACCTGGGCCTTACTCGTCAGACCCTCCGGAACCGGGTGGCGGTCCGGAATGCCGGCGCAGCCGACCAGGGCCGCTGTGAGCAGGGCCGTGGCCGGCAACCGCAAGAGCCAGGCCCCATAGGTCGCGAGGCGAGAGAGGGGTGCAGCAGAGGGCATCATGGTCCGGGCTCCTTTTAGGCGGGTGTGGCGGGTGCCAGCGGGGCGGATTCTATCAGGAGTCTGTGTCCGGCGCTGCCACGGGACTGGGGCGCGGCTCGGCCAAGTGACATGGCCTGCACCCGGCCATCGACACCGACGTGCACCTCCATCCAGAAGTCGAGACTCAAGACCAGCGCGTCGGCCCCGAAGTCCTCGAAAATCGCTACCGGGACCGAGTCGGCGAGTATGCCTCGGTGGCGCCGCGCGACCGCGACGAGGATCGCGGCGACCTGGCGGGTGGGCGAGCCGCAGGCCGCACTCGCCCTGCGACGGATACGGCCCGTGGTTTTCATTCAGTGTCGCCTCATCTTCGGTTCACTCCGCCTGATCAAACTCCAAGCCTTCCCAGCCTTTTACCTGGTTGATAACGTCGAGGGGATTGAGTGGGAGATCCTTGCCGTTCATGCGTGGGGGTCCGAGCGCCTGCGTTTCCAGGCGGGCATTCTCGATGCCCTGAAGCGGAAAGTCGCGGGCTTCCGGCGTGTTCGGATGCTTCGCCATCCACAACTCGTGCCGGGCTTTCATCAGGTCGAACATTGGCTTGGCCGGGATCATTGGTATCAGCTTGCCGTTCTCCTCGCGCGAATCAAGGATGTAATACTCGGCGTCGTGGATGATCTTGGGTTCGTCCGCTGCCAAGGCAGCTGGGTTGACGAGCAGCCCGCTGACAGTCATCGCCACGGCAATCCCGGCGGCACCTATTGAGTCTTTTTTCATTGCCTCGTTGTCGTTGTCAGTGTCTTGAATGAATGCAATTGATTCGGAATACATGGAGCCTGATCCAGAGTCTGACCGCTGGCGCTCGTATTGGCGAAGGTCCTTCTACAACGTCGGACCTGGAGCTTCGGTTTTCGGCCTGTCTTGCGGCAAACTCTCGATGTGCAAGGTCTGGGTGGGAAACGCAAACCTTATACCGCTGGCCTCGGCGAGACGCAGAATGTCCAGGAGAATGCACTGCCGCTCGATAAGCTCGGCCGCCCTGTCAGGCACCTTGATAAAGAAGTTCAGCAGGATATCCAGGCTATGTGGCCCGAAGTCGTAGAACACCAATTGGATGTTGTCTTTTCGGGTGGCCGGATGGCGAACCAGGACGTCCCTGATGCCTTCGCAAAATCCGGAGACCTTCTCGGTCGTCGTATCGTAGGTGAGGTTGAGGACGGTCCTGACCTGCCGATGCTTCCGCAACTCCATGCTGTCGATGGTGCTGTTCACCATTTGGCTGCTCGGAATGGTAACGAGTGAGTTACTGAGCGTGCGGATCTGGGTGCTGCGAGAACCCACGGCCTCGACGTTCCCTTCGAAGCCCTGCACCTTGATCAAATGGCCGATCCCGAGACGCGCAGTACTTCGGCAAGAATCACCGCCGCGACCGGCGTCACGATCGCTAGACTGAGCGGCCGCAGCAGACCCGCCCAGCGCTGACCCCTCGCCGATCGGCCGGCCAAATACCGGCTGAGGCGAAAGCACCAGCGGACGGCGGCGAGGGCGGCGCCCAGCACAAAGAAGATGCCGATCCAGCGCCACACTGGTTGGTCCAGGAAGACAGTCCGGACCCGTTGGTTGGGCGTATCTACCAACCAACGGGTGGGCACGATTCGCGCCAAGACATACGCCAACCCGGTAGGACTATAGGTGGACAGGTCGTACCAGCCGACGGAGGCGCCGGGTTTGTAGGGAAGATCCTTGACCCGCGCATAAAACTCGGGCAGTCGGCTCAAGGTTTCCGGGGTGAACAGATATTCCCCGGCCCGGGGTCCGGTTTCGATCCGCTGAATCCAGATGTCGGTATCCGGGATAGCCCAGCGCTTGAATTCGGCCTTGGCCATCGCCTGGGCATCCGGAATCGACTCCAGCGGCGGAAGCTGGATGCGATCAAGGACCTCCTTCAATTGGATGGTGAGCCGGCCTGCCGACTCGCGGGCCGTGGCGGGTGGCAGCTCGCTCAGGTCCAAGGCGCGCTGGGCCGCTTGCTGATAGCGCGCCGCGTCTTCCATGCTTGCCAGCTCCTCGGGCGTCAGGTAGAGCCGCGAGGAGATGGGTTATGAAGATGTCGTTCACCCTCTGGAGCGGGACCAGGGCCACGATATTGCGCAGGCAACCGGGGCCGAGGTCGAAGAAGAAGCGCTTTCCAATGCCCGGCTCGACCCTGATCGCGTTGTCCGCCTTTTTGTGCGCGGGCGGCACCGGCGGCTGCCGACGAAGGAGATCCTCATCTCGTCGTCACTCAGCTCCTCCATACCGAAGAAAAAGGTATTCGCATTGGCCACCGAAGGCGTGGGCCGGTAATAAGGCGGCAGTGTGATGCCGGAGTTCGGTTTGCCGCCGTTGGGGTTCTGCGGGAGCCCCTCGCCCCGGGTTGCACCCGGCTCCGTGGTCGCGGCTGCATTCGAGTCTGCGGCCTTGGCGGATGAGAAGGCGCCCGCGGCCGCCGCTTTAACCGCGCTGGCCAGCCCCTTCACCGCACCGTGCCGGCCTGCCGATATATACTCAATCTTGATCCTTCATACGCATCTCTGCCGCCCGCAATTGTCAGCACCCGGGAGGCGAGACGCCGCTCGGCCGCTTGTGATGGTCGCTGACAAGACCCGCCAGGTGGATGTTGCGTCACCGCCGCCCGGCGCGATTGACTGGCCCGCCTCGATTCGTCGGCGTGCCGGGAGCACCGTAGATATAGCCGCGCGGGGCCGCGACCGGTGCTCCGGCGGCGCCCCTGGCGGGGCGGCCGGGGCCGGCACCGACGGCCCCGCCGCCGACGCCGGCGCTGGTGCCGACACCCGGGCGTGCGCCCAGAGATCCGGCCTCCGCATCGCCGCTGGGGAGCACGGAGGCCGCCCCTTCAACCGCGGCCGACAACAGCAGCGCCGATGCGCTTGGCAATTGCCCCTTACGCTTGATCATGTACATGGCATCTCCTCCGTATCTCTGGTTACTTGATTTCCGGTACGTCCGGAGCCGTCACCGGTGGCAGATCGACCCGCTGAGCCTTCTGGGAGGGCCCATACCGGAACCAGTCGTCGTCGAACTGGACGGATGTGTCCCAATGGGACAGCAGCGCCGTGAACTGCAGTCCCTCGGGCTCCGCCTTGCCCGTAATCAGGAGCTTGCGTGGGAACGGGATGGGGCCGTTCTCCACCCAGATCTGCCAATCGATGCCAGCTTGCCGGAAGATGGTGGCAGAGGTGGCCATGCACCTCGGCAAGCCCCAGGTAGAACCCGGCCAGGTTGCCGTCCATGAGCCTGTCGTAGGCGTCGGCGTAGATCAGGTCGGCCAAGGGTGCGCGCAGGCCATAGGTCTGGACGAGGTGGTCCAATGCGGCATCGATACCCGTTGGCACCGAGAGGGTGCTGTACTGGCTCTGGCCAAGATGCACGAGGGTCGCGGTATCGCCGTCGAGGAAGAGTTGGCGGTCTTCCAAGTCACCCTGGGGCTCGACCCGCAACCGGTCCGGGCGCCGCACCGAGGCGGTCACGGTGCGGCCGTACTGGACCTTCAGGCCCGAGTCCAGCAGGAAGTCCTCGGTGATGTCGGCCTGAACCGAGAACTGTTGGAGCCCCTTCAGGTAATCGGTCATCTGTTTGATGACCTCCACCGCCCGGGGCTCGAGTGTTGGCCGCTGTGCGCTCTTTCGCGCGGAAGGCCGTGGTGCCTCCCATGGTCGCGAGTCCGGCCGCATGGACAAGCTGCGCGGTACAACGCGTATGGTAGCGGAAACCTCCCTACGCCACAGCCCGAAAATGCCCGCGGAAGGGTGTGACGCACGTCGGGTGGCAGAACACGCTGAGGTCAGGGTTGTGCCGAGTCTGCCGTCAGTCGCGTCAGTGCCGCCTAGCTCGATTTTTCGCCCTGCCGTGATTGGTCTTTTTAGTCCCTGTGCCCGGCTTGCCCGCTCCCACGCCTGGAGTGACGCCTCGGCCTGGCGCACCGGCATCCCCCCGAAGTGACGCCAGCGCCCGGGGCGCCCGCACCAGTACCGCGGGTGACACCCGCGCACGCGCCGCCCACATGGCGGCCCGGGTCCGCCGCGAGGGCCGTGAGGGGGATCAACAGTTCGCTAAGCAGCGCCACACGGACGATGGATTTGTGCACGCCGCCATTCCTCGTTCAGCGAAGGTTTCGGTCGATCTAACAGCCTGGTAAGGTTTGTTTCTGTCCGCGTCGGCGATCACCAGAAATAGAGCCATATTCGCGGCCCTGACTGCATGCTTGTGGAATGAGGACGAATCTAGAGGAGGAAGCCATGACTTACGTCGTTACTGAAAGCTGCATTCGCTGCAAGTACACCGACTGTGCAGAAGTCTGTCCCGTATCCTGCTTTCACGAGGGGCCAAACTTCTTGGTTATCGACCCCGACGAGTGCATCGACTGCGATGTGTGCGTTCCCGAATGCCCTGTGGATGCCATCTATCCCGAGGACGGGCTGCCCCCCAGCCAGGAGCAATTCCTGGAGCTAAATGCGCAGCTGTCCCGGGAATGGGCGGTGATCGAAGGAAAAAAGGACCCGCTGCCGGACGCAGAGCAATGGGCGGAGGTCATGGACAAGATCCAATATCTCGAACGCTGAGGGAGCGGGTTGACCCGCCTCCAGATCGCATCTAGCATGACCATAATACTGGTCTACCAATATTCTGGGTCGCCTTCATGAAAACCCTTTCCCTATCCGAGGCAAAAATGAAGCTGAGTGCCCTCGTCGATGACGTCAGTACTACGGACGAGGAGGTAGTCATCACGAAGAATGGGGTCCCTGCAGCCATCTTGGTCAGTCCGGACGAGTTCGAGAGCTGGCGCGAGACCATGGCGATTCGCTTCGACAAGGAGAGCATGGACGAGGTCAAGGCCGGACTCGCGGCGCTCAAGGAAGGCCGGGCATCGCTCTACAGCCTGGACGAGCTCTTCGAAGACTGAGTCGACGGGCGCGGGCGTAGTGGTCCACAAACTTCGAATCCCCGATGACGTGGCCCGTCTCATTCGAAGTCTACACCCGACGATCAAGACGAAGGTGCGCACCGGGTTGCAGGCCATCGTCGAAGTGCCGACGTGCGGAAAGCCGGTCAAGGAAGAGCTTTCCGGTTTACGCAGCTTTCGCTTAGGCCGGTTCAGAATCGTTTCTCGCCTCGCAGAGGACCGAACGATAGAGGTCGTGACCATTGGCCCGCGCAGCTACGTCTATGAAGAGACGTACCGGCAAGTTCGGCGCGAGAACGATTGAGCAGCGACGCCCTGTCCAATGATCGCAATTGACCGCCTGACCTTTGGCTATCCCAAGAGCGAGTTCCGTCTCGACATCCCGGAGCTGCGGGTCGCGCTTGGTGAGAAGCTCGCCGTGATCGGCCCGAGCGGATCAGGCAAGACCACACTGCTCAATCTGGTCTCCGGCATCTTCACGCCCGAGCGGGGCAACATAGGCGACAAGCTCGCGCGCCGGTCGAACGATCTCTCCCAAGGCGAGAAGCAGCGCGTCGCCATCTGCCGGGCCTTGTTGCCGGGACCCAGGCTGCTGCTCGACGAGAGCAAGCGCCAGCTCCTCGCCCGTGCCGAGACCACACCCCTTGTGGTGGGGGCCAAGGGCAGCTCGCTGGATCTGGTAAAGAACAGCATCTACTTCGGCGACACCATGCCCGAGCTGATCTCCGTGGCCGCAGCCGACCGAGTTGAAGAGACCGACCTGGCACTGCCCATCCCCCTCTACGTGCGCTTCAAGGCACGCGGTTTTCCGATCGTCGGGACGAACCTGGATTACCTGGACTTCCGGGGCTTGACTGTTGCCCGCGGTCGCAACCTCACCCTGCTAGGTGACTGCGTGCTTGGCGCCGCCGCCGAAGCGCTAGGGCTTGAGCCCGGGGATTCCCTGCTGTCGTCTCCCCAGACGCTGTTCGACCTCGCCGGCGTCTATCCGCTCAAGATGCGGGTGGCCGGTGTACTATCACCGACCCACAGCGCGGACGATCTCGCTGGTGCGGGCTTTGTTCATCCGCTGACGATTCAGAAAGCAATCATGAAACCTGTGAGACGAGCGGTAGTCCTGACGGCGATCGCAATCTTGATGTCCCTTTCCCGTGCGCAGGCGGTCTTCGCCGATACGAAGCTGCAGATCTACACGGTAAACTATCCACTGGCCTATTTCGCCGAGCGGATCGCGGGAGACCTAGCGGAGATCAGGTTCCCGGCGCCACCAGACGTTGACCCGGCATTCTGGATGCCCGGTACGGATACCATAGCCGCGTATCAGGCCGCCGACCGAATCCTGCTGAACGGTGCGGGGTAGGCCAAGTGGACGAACAAGGTGAGCCTGCCGCACTCGCGCCTGGTGGATACATCCCGCGGGTTCAACGACGCCTACATCCGCGAGGCCTTTGCCGACAGCCATAGCCATGGTCCCGGAGGCGAGCACGCTCACGGCGGCGTGGCCTTCACCACTTGGCTGGATATCAGTCAGGCGGCGCAACAGGCCGAGGCCGTCGCCGAGGCATTGGCGCGAAAGCGCCCGGACGCGAAGGCCCCAATCGATCGGAACCTGGGGGCTTTGAAGGCAGACCTGCTGGCGCTGGACCAGCGCATGGCTGAGATCACAGGCGCAGATCCAGCCCGTCCGTTGTTCGCCTCGCACCCCGTCTACCAATACCTGGCGAGGCGCTACGGTTTAGACCTGAAAGCTGTCATGTGGGAGCCGGACGAGGTACCGAATGAAAGGCAGTGGGCCGAGCTTGAAGCGATACTCAGGGACTATCCAGCGAAGTGGATGCTTTGGGAGAGCGAGCCAGCAGAGGTAAGCGTCGAGCTGCTGCACGCGCTCGGCGTGGAAAGTGTCGTATTGAATCCCTGCGCCGACCGGCCCCAGACGGGCGATTTCCTGAGTGTAATGTCGGACAATACCAGAAACCTGGAACAGGTCTTTCGGTAGGGTGCCGGTGAACCGAACGCCATCCGAAGCTGGCGCCGATCGCTTGCAACGCACATTCCACTGCTAGGTAAGCCTCGAAGCGGTCTTGTTTGGGTGCGCGAAGGGCCGCTTACGGCCACACAGGCGCCGGTCAGAATTTCTCTCCTGACGTTGGGGCTGTACCTTGAACCCCATTCACACCTATTGAAACGTGATGGCCAGTATTCGCGTCTTGCGGACCTAAACGGTGTCAAGGCGTCGGTCTTTTTTTTGCTACGGTGTAAGTGCTACGCGAGACAGCAAACAAACGCCGGGAGTCGGGTCCCCACTTGACTCAGGTTAAGGTAGCCGCCAATGCACTCGGGAATCATTGTTCATTAGCGAAATTCTGAAAGCGAAGGCCACACATGCACGCGATTCGACAGGCCGCTCAACAGAAGACCGATCCCGGCGACGCCGACCCGCCGATCTTCTACCGTCCGCAGGGCAACGAGATCGGGCTGTTCGAGCACGCCTACCGAAACCGCTTGCCCCTCATGATCAAAGGCCCCACCGGCTGCGGCAAGACCCGCTACGTCCAGTACATGGCCGCCCGCCTCGGCCGTCCGCTTTATACCGTGGCCTGTCACGACGACCTCACCGCCGCCGATCTCGTCGGCCGCCACCTGATCGGAGACGGCGGCACAATCTGGAACGACGGTCCCTTGACCCGCGCGGTGAGGGACGGCGCGATCTGCTACCTGGACGAGGTCGTTGAAGCGCGCAAGGACACCACCGTGGTCCTGCATCCCCTGACCGACGACCGACGCATCTTGCCCATGGAGCGAACGGGCGAGACCCTGGAAGCCCCACCGGAGTTCATGCTGGTAGTTTCCTACAACCCTGGCTACCAGAACCTGCTCAAGGGCATGAAGCCGAGCACGCGCCAGCGCTTCGTCGCCGTGAGCTTCGACTTTCCGCCTCACGACTTGGAGGTGGAGATCCTCTCCGGCGAGAGCGGCATAGGCACCGCCGAGGCGCAGCGGCTCGTCCGGCTGGCCGGGGCGTTGCGGGCGTTGAAGGACCACGACTTGGAAGAAGCCGCATCGACCCGTCTCCTGGTCTACGCGGCGATCCTGATGCAAAGCGGAGTGGCGGCGCGGGAGGCCTGCCACGCGGCGTTGGTGGAGCCCCTGACGGACGACGCCGAGACCATCATGGCGTTGCGCGAGGTCATCGATGCCACCCTCGGATGAAGAGACCGCGCCCGCCGGTGGCGGGCTCGCCATTGCAGCGGAGTCGCTCTATCTGGCCAATCTGCTGCTGCTCCCGGTGATCGCCTTCGTGGTACTTGGGGTACTGTACATGCGCTGCGACAAGGACACACCGCCGCTGGCCGCCGCCCACGTCAATCAGGCCTTCTCCGCCAGCCTTTGGGCGGGAATTCTGCTGGTCATCGTCAATGGATTGATCCTGCTCACGGGTGGCTACCAGGGCGTGCTGACCTGGACCCTGGTGATCCTCTACTTCACCGTTTGCCACTCCACGCTGGTGCTGTTCGGCGTGGTCGGACTCTCCAAGGCGATGGCCGGGCAGTGCTGGCGCTTTCCCCTGGTCGGACGCCCCCTGCCGCAAGGCTGCCCGGGGTTGACCAACCATGGCTAGAACCGCGCTTCAGCGCAAGCGGGCATGGTTCCAGGTGGGGTTCTTCGCCCTCTTCCTTCTGGCTCCTCCGTTGGACATCTTCCGCATCGACCTAACCCGGGGGCACGCCATCCTCCTCGGGCACGACTGGACCCTGGGGATTGACGACTTTCTCGCCGGCCGCACGGGCATAGGCGACGCGGCCGTCAATCTCTTCTTTCGGGGATTCCTGCCCATCTTCGGCGGGGGCGCACTCTTCATCTGGCTCGCCTGGCACTATGGGCGCCTTTACTGCGGTTGGCTCTGCCCCCACTTTTCGGTGGTCGAGCTCATCAACGGGCTGATGCGCCGCGCCTCGGGCAAGCCCAGCCTGTGGGAGCGCAAGCCATTGCCCGAGCTGCAACCGGATGGCCACCGGCAGTCGCCGAGCCCCCGGTACTGGCCGCTCACCCTGCTCGCCGTCGGCGTATTCTCGTGTTTATGGGCCCTGGCCCTGCTGACCTACCTGCTGCCACCCTTCGAGATCTATCATAACCTGCTCACGGGTGAGCTCACGCGCAACCAGGCGAGCTTCCTCGGCGCCGGCACGGTCGCGTTCAGCGTGGAGTTCCTGCTCGCCCGCCACCTGTTTTGCCGCTTCGCTTGCGCCGTCGGGCTGTTTCAGAGCCTGGCCTGGATGGCAAACGACCGCGCCATGGTTGTGGGCTTCCAGACCCGTCGCGCCGATGCCTGCGCCGACTGCAACAACGCCTGTGATCACGCCTGCCCCATGCGGCTCAAGCCCCGTACCCTGAAGCGCAAGATGTTCACTTGCACCGAGTGCGGCGAGTGCATTTCCGCCTGCACCCAGGTCCAAGGGGGCCTTCCGCGGCAGAGCCTGTTACGCTGGGTGGAGGGCGAGGCGGCCCTGCAGGTCGTAACCGGAAGGCCTGCCCTGGAAAATGGAAAACAAACAGTTCGCCCCACCCAGCAGTCATTCCACTTAACACTGAAAACCTAATACTTAACGCTTCCAATGGAAGAGCACGTAGGAGCACTCTGGCATCGATTGATCACAAGGGCCGCCGACCGGCGGCATCCCCGGGCGGCGGTGCGACTCGCAGATGTCGCCCATACCGTGGGGATCCTGTTCCGCGCCCTCGGCGGCGACGGCGGATTGCAGGTCGAGGCCGCGGACGCGACCATGCAGGGTGCGCGGCGGGGGCTGCTGCAACGAATGGCCGGCATCGGCGACAAGGTCGAGCTCGCTTGGCGTGACGAGCGCTCCCTGCGCCTCCCATCCGTCGCCGACTGGTTTCCCAAGAGGTCACTGAACCGCGAACTCTACCTCTGGCTTGCGGCCCTGGCCGTGACCCGGGAGGCCGCGCCGGCGAACTGGTTTGCCGACAACCAGCGGCTCACCCGCAAGACGCTGGAGCGGTTCCCCGGCTTGGCGGACCGCTATTCCAGGCTGGTAGCGGCGCATCTCACCCAGAGGCCCGACCCGGCGAAACTCCCCTCCCCCGACGCCGCCCGCGAGCAAGCCGTCCGCAGAGCCCTGCTGCAACCCGGCAGCCTGGATGCGCTGCCCGCCGCCCGGCGCCCTCCGGCCCCCGTCCCACTTTGGCTGCACCCTGATCCGCCGGTCTGCGCCTCTTCCGGAACGAGCCGGACGTGCGAGCAGGACCAAGTCTCCCGCGACGAGCGCGCGGAGGACCTGGGCAAGCACCGCAGGCGGCGGGCGAAGCGGGCCGAGATGCCGGAGAAGGACCAGGGTCTGGTCACCATCCGCATGGAGAATATCCTTACCTGGGGCGAGTACGTGAAGGTCGACCGGGGAACCGACGAGGAAGAGGATCTCGACCGCGCCCGCGCCGCCGCCGAAGACATGGACGAGGTCGCCGTCGCGCGGGACCGCAAGGCCTCCGGCGCAAGGCTAAGGTTCGACCTCGACCTGCCCGCGGAGGCGGAGGACGACTTGGTGCTCTCCGACGGTATCCTGCTGCCCGAGTGGGACTGGAAGAGGGCCAGCCTCCTGCCGGAGCACTGCCGCATCGTCCCCATGCTGGCCGGCGACGCTACCGCCTGCCCCTTACCGCCTCATCTGAGCCGCACGGCCAAGCGCTTGCGAAACCAGTTCCAGGCGCTGACCCCAGCCCGGGTGTGGCACCGGCGCCAATCCGAGGGACAGGAGATCGACCTGGATGCCTACCTTCGCTTCGCCGCGGACCGGCTCGCCGGGGTGCGCCCAAACGCCGACGCGCTCTACTGCGACATGCGCAGCGGCGCCCGCGACCTCGCCTGCCTACTTCTCGCCGACCTGTCTCTCTCGACGGACACCTGGATCGACGACCGCGCCCGGGTCATCGACGTCATCCGCGACAGCCTCTTCCTGTTCGCCGAGAGCCTGGCAGCAACCGGCGACCGCTTCGGCATGCTGGGCTTTTCCTCACGCCGGCGCGATCCCGTGCGGGTACACAGCATCAAGGAATTCAACGAGACCTACGGCGCGGCGGTGCGCGGGCGCATCAACGCGGTGAAACCCGGCTATTACACGCGCATGGGCGCCGCCATCCGCTACGGCACCAAGCTGCTGGCCGACCAGCCAGCGGGCCGGCGCCTGCTGCTGCTGCTCTCCGACGGCAAGCCCAACGACCTCGATAAGTACGAGGGACGGTACGGAATCGAGGACACGCGCCATGCGGTCCGCGAGGCGCGCCGTCGCGGACTTACTCCCTTCTGTGTCACCATCGACGAGCGGGGCAACGACTACCTTCCTCATCTGTTCGGGAGCGGCGGCTATGCGGTCATTCGCCGGCCTTCCGAGCTGCCATCTCGACTCCCCCTCCTCTACGCCAGACTGACGGCCTGAGTCGAATCTCTGGTCTTTTTTCGATCATGTGGTATTTACCCTCCTTGAATAAAGGCGGGAAACAAGGTAAATGCGTTCTCTTAGATGCCGTGTATCCAACTTTTGATTCGAAATCGAAGCTCGGCATGCACAAAATAAGTAAATACCAAAATAAAAAAGCTGCATAGAGCTCAGATCCAACGGAGACACGCATGTTCATGATCTTATTTATATGGGGTACGGTCTTCGCACTCCTTGCACTGACCGCATGGGGTTCATACCGCCACCATACGAGCAGAGCAAATTCCAATCCGCTGTGGCAATCGATCACGGTCGATACGCTTCTGCGTACCGTACCGGTGCTCGTGCTCACTGTTACCGTAACTTCCCTGATGTCTGTGGGGCACTCATAAGCCCATGCTTTTGTACTAATCCTCAGCCGGCCAGCAGCATACGCTCTCCGGCCCGGGTCCCGGCTTCCCGGCTTCCCGGCTTCCCGGCTTCCCGGCCAGGGAGATTGACTCACATTCGTCTTTGCGTCCGGGATACCAGAATCCAGGCCATGGATGGCGAGCCCGCGGCCTCCAGCCGAGCTTCCACGCTTATCACCTTCGTAGAAGTCGGTGCGAACGCCGACTCCGATGCTCCTCGGATCGCAGTAGGTCCAGCAGCTCGCGCACCAACCAGAGCAGCCGGTTTGAGGAGCGCGCGTCGGCACCTTGATGCCGATCAAAGTGCGGAGCCGCTCTTCTTGGTTAAGTGGTGATCTCCACGGTCCCAGGTTGCATTCGATCCGGCGACCAGCGCAAATAACTTCCGAGAGACCCTATTTCCCGCCGCTCTATTCTCTGCCTTTTACTGGCCCTAAGCACGGTTACTGAGGCCCACGCACCGGACGGCTTCGAGGATGCCGATCTCGATAACGGGGAGGAGATCAACGAAGTCTGCGCCGGCTGCCACGGCGAACTCGGCCAGGGCGGCAAGGAGGGGCAGTACCCGCGCCTGGCCGGTATGCCAGGACCGTTCATCGCAAAGCAACTTCTGCTTTTTCGCGACCGGGCTCGCAAGAACATGGCCATGGTCGAGTACGTGGATCATCGGCAGATGCCCGATCCCGATATCGTAGATATCTCGGCCTATCTCGCCGCAATTGAGCTGCCCAGCAAGCTTCCACCGGTGGACGAGACGGCGCCAGGATTCAACGCGTACGAACGCCTTCTCGCAACCAAACGAATTGTTCAAATCCCGCACGGACGGCGACGTCAATGCAGGGGGAATGCTGTACAAGCGTGAATGCGGATCCTGCCACGGCACGACTGGTTGGGGAGACACGGACGACGGTGTGCCGATGCTCGCGGGGCAGTACACGAACTACTTGTGGCGCCAGGTAGACAAGTACGTCGCAAAGCTCAGAATCCACGACGACACCGAGCCGGAGGACGACCTGTTGAGCGAATTCAGTCGCGAGGAGCTTCGCGACATCTTCGCTTATTTGTCCACGCTGGACGACTGATTGAATCTTGGTCCGCAGATTGCCCAGATGGCGTTTTTGGCGGTTCGGGCAAAAAACCTATTTAACGAAATCGGGCGGAAAATAGGACCGGCATCCGCGGTTCCGCAGCAGGACAGTCGTTAGTCGGACAGGCTCTAGAGAGCGATGAACGTCCCCAGGGCTACTAGAGCCGGCATTAGCAGAGACAACACAACGTTCAGCGCCATCGAGGGTGACAACGCCGGCGCCAAAGGACCTCCCTGCTCCATCACGCGGCTCACTCCCCGATAGACCTGAACGGCAATAGGTAAGGTGACCAGGGCAATCAGCACCGTTGGTGGCAACAGGCCCGAAACAACGGCGAGTCCGAGGCTTAGGTACGCGAGAAACGCGAACAGGCCATATATTTGCAGGCTGCATCGAAGGCCCAAGGCGATGGGAAGATTGTCCCGACCCACTGAACGGTCCGGCCCAACGTCGGGAAATTGGTTCAGCAAGAGCAGGTTGCTGACAAGGAAGAAGGGGACGAGCGACGCAGCTGCGGCGCTCCAAGACCAGGTGCCGGTGACCGCGTAATGAGTGCCCGCGACCATCAGGGGACCAAATCCCAGGCCAGGGGCGATCAGGCACATCCAGCGACGACGATTGATCTCATCGGTATAGAAGTAGACGAGGGTCAAGCCGATGGCCCCGATGGGGACCAGGCCCCAACCCACCCGCCAGACGAGGACCAACCCGCACACGGCAGTCAGCGCCAGTGCCGTCAGACCGATCAGGCGTGCCTGCTCCGCAAGCGCCGGCCGAGCGACCAGGGTTCCGCTCCCACCGCTGAAGGGCGTTCTCTCGGTGTGCAGGTCCAGTCCGGAGCGGAAATCCTCGTACTCGTTCAGCGCGTTTGCGCTGATATGGGCGGCCAAGGCACCCAGCATTGCAACGGCACCCGCGGCCCAATCCAAGGGACTGCCCCTGACAGCGGCGACGGCAAGTCCGAGCAGCACACACACCGGGGTCAATATCAAGAACGGGGGACGGGTCACGCCCAAAACGGATGGATTGCTCATGTTTTCTCGTCCGGTATTCAATATGATGTTGCCGCGTCTTGTCGAGGACGGAGCACCGCCACATGCACCCCGAGTTTCCACTGTCTCCCGAGATCTTATACCTGAACCACGCTGCCGTGGCCCCTTGGCCCCGGCGGACCCTGGAGGCGGTTGCCGCCTTCGCGCAGGAGAACGGGACGCGCGGCGCCTCCGGTTATCCGCAATGGCTGCAGACCGAGACGCGGCTCCGCGGGCGGCTAGCGAGCCTGATCAATGCCCCATCGCCCGCGGACATCGCCCTGGCCAAGAACACGTCCGAGGCCCTGTCCATAATCGCCTACGGACTCGATTGGCAGCCGACCGACAACCTGGTGGGCATCGCCCAGGAGTTCCCCTCCAACCGGATCGTCTGGAAATCCCTGGGCGATCAAGGCGTCGAGTACCGACAGCTCGACCTGTACGCGTCCGCCGCGCCCGAAGAGGATCTGATCGCCCTGTGCGACGAGCGCACGCGCCTGATCGCCGTCAGCTCGGTTCAGTATGCCAGGGGACTGCGGCTGGACCTGGAACGGCTCGGGGGCTTGTGCCGAAACCGGAACATCCTGCTTTGCGTGGACGCAATCCAGGGCCTGGGCGTTGTGCCCTTCGATCTGGCCCGGGCACAAGCGGATTTCGTGGTGGCGGACGGTCACAAGTGGATGCTGGGTCCCGAGGGCGTCGCCCTGCTGTACGTGAATCCGCAGGTGCGCCCCCGCCTGCGTCTCTACCAATACGGTTGGCATATGGTCGAGCACCGCGGTGACTATGACCGCCCGGATTGGACGCCAGCCACCGATGCCACCCGGTTCGAGTGCGGCAGCCCCAACATGCTCGGCATACATGCGTTGGATGCCAGTCTTTCGCTGCTCATGGAAACCGGCATCGAAGCGGTCCAGGCAGCCGTCGAAGAACGTATCAGCCGACTAGTAGACCTCGTCGACAGGCGTGGCTTCGAGCTACTGAGCCCCCGGCAACCGGAGAGGCGTGCGGGGATCCTGACCTTTTGCGTTCCGGGAACCGACGCCCAAACCCTACACCGGAAGCTGATGGATAAAGCCGTGATTTGCGCTCAACGCGGCGGTGGTATCCGCTTCTCGCCTCATTTTCATACGGCGGAATCGGTCTTGGATCGGGCCATCGAGATCACGGCGAAAGCAGCGCAAACCCTATAGGAAGCCGCGCCCGAGACTCTAATCCAGCTTCCAGGGGCCTGTCCGGCTTGCGCGTTTTCGCCGTAGAGCAGTCGTAAGTCGGATGGGCCTCTAGCCTGCGACGGACAGGATTTCGGTAGACCTGACCGGTAGCCTATCGTCCCGGTAAGCCGCGACAGACAGGTCATCGATCCCGATACACAGCATCAATGGCCGCTGCCCGCTCATGTGCCGCCGCACCTGCCGTTGCACGTCCCTTACGGCGTCGTCACCAGCCGCGCTCCGGTCTACCAGACCGATCCGGAAAAAGAGGTCGTTGTCCTCATCGGTCTCGGAGCGATGATAGGCGTGGAGAATGCCAAAACGCTGGGCCCTGCGTCGGATGGCATCGAGTGTCCCTGGGTAGTCCCCTGCCCCGCTTCCGGCGCCTGGCTGCCATGGCCAACCCACGACCACCGCCTTGTCGCCCTGGATGGAGAAAGATCGCTCGTACGGAGTGCAGCCTCTGCTGAGGAAGGGACGATCGGACTCCCCGAAGCCCCCGATTCTTGCTTGGAAGGGGAGCTCGGTGGACCTGCGCAGATAATCGGCGAAGCCCGCGATATACATTTCCACCCGCTGCTCGCGGTGTCGCCGAAAGCTCGCGTTCTCTCGGGGTGAGTCCTCCCAGTGCTCGAGCCCGACGATGGTGGCGTGAATCTGCCCCATCTCATAGGGGCTGAAGGCATCGCCCAGCGCAGCCGCAGCCATTTGCTGGCAACCCGCTACGAAAAGCGAAAACTCGCGCGTCTTATCGCCGTACAAGGCGACCAGAGTCTGCTGACTCATGGCTAGAAATAACCTGAGAAAAATTCTTTATTCTTTTGATAATAATGAAATATATTCTCTCTCATCAGTATCAAACGGTAAACGGGGAAAAAGGAATAAAAACCGGCAAAGACCGCCCCTCTCGGGCCGATACTTCCAGGAACCGGGACCCTTTTCCCGTTAAAGATGGATCATCTCCGCGTGAAGCCCGCGGTCGTGCGACCGATTGCATGATGTGGTCGGGCTGAACCCGATCCGGGTCATAGTCGACTAGCAGGAGATGATGCCGATTCGCATGAATGCAGGCATCGTAGACGCCCTCCTCTCGTTCGAACTCACGCTCCAGCTCCCGAGTGTAAGCCTCGTCCAGAGCCTCGTCTATGCGGACAACGATGCCTCCGAAATACATGGACACCTCCGTTCACCGCCTGTATATCCATAGATTGTAGGCGCGGTAATTTCAACCGGGAATAACCATCGAAGATTCCTGGTCAACGCCGCTGACCAGTAGAGTGCCGTCGAGCTGCGGCGCACGAAGCGGCGCGGAAAGTCCATACCCTAAGTGCTTGCGACGGCACCTCCATGCCTCACCCGTATCGCCTCCTCCCGCTCCAGCTCTTCCAGGGAAGCGTCGATGACCCTCAGGGTCTCTTCGATCTCGGGCAGCAGGACATCCTCCAGCGCCCGTGCACGGCGGGCGGTTCGCGTGTACTCCAGGCGCAGGCGTTCCAGGTTTCCGCTCAGAACCGCAAGACGAACGGCGCGGGGAAGCAGATCCATAAAGGCCGCCCCACACTCGTCCGCCTCCGGGCTGGCATCCACCGGCGGAGCGATCGGCTCTTGTGGCACGATATCGCAGGTCCCCTTCTGCACCGCTACCCCCAGCACCGAACGGGACTCGATACTCAGCTTTGCACCGGACATCTCTGCCTTGGGGTAGAGCGCCAGCCCCTCGATCCCATGGCGGGCCAGTGCGCCCTGCAACGCCTCGCCCGCCTTTTCATAGGCGTCCCGGAAGCCGGCCATCTCTCGCTCGTAGACTCGTAGCTCCTCAAGAATCTCAGACGCGAGAACGAGCCGCTTTTCGTCCAGAAAGCCGTAGCCTTCTTGCATCCCGACGCGTTCATCCTTGAGCTCCAGGAAGGCGCTTTGGGTTGGAGTTATCTCTCGTTCCGGCATTGGCGTGATCCGGGCGATTCGTAATCAGCTTGGTAGAAGGGCTGATTATCTTGCTCTAAAAAAACAGCTTTTTGAAGATATGCAGGAGTGCAGCATCGGTAAGCGTAGAGCTCGGAAACACTGATTAGCCCCAGGCGTCACCCACTGTCGGGCGCTTTTCTGTTTGGTCGGCACGGCGCTCTCGTTTCTGACCCCCGCCACAATGCTAAGGTGCCGGAGTAGAACGGACGTCACAAATTCAGACGGGAAAATCAGAGATCATCTTCCAACCGGCGACGTATCTCACTGCGGGCTGGGCTGCCAAACAGCGAACAAATGAAATTAAAGCCTTCTTCTAAAGTAATTTCTAGAAAATAAGCGACAACATTGCAGTTATTGCTGCAAAAAAGCATTTTCATCCACAAAATCTGTGGATAAGTCTGTGGATAGTGCTCGGCCTAACGGCCGATTGCCGCGGTTCTATAACGTTTTTGTTACATTGATCGATTTTTGGCCACCGTGGTTCGCGACATAAAAACAGTTAGTTACGGTATATCGTCGAACTCTGAAGCTTTCAGTTCAGTTAGCATAGTTGAATTCCCCGGTCAACGCCCTTTCTGTGGACAAGATCACACTTTTCGCCCCCCACAGGACAAGGAGGCTCAATCTAACGAACCCACCCGCCCCGAGCAGCGTGGCGCTGATCGAGCACCCAGTTAACCCGCAGAGCGCTTCCATGATTCATGGGATCGCATGGGTGGGTGCTTCGAGCTTCACCGTCTGCTGAACAGAAAAGCGAAACCGGTCACGGATCTGCGGAAAATAATCTGTTAGAATCTATCTAAAATAATTAGTTGTAGCATTTATCCAGAAAAAACTTTAAACTTCCTGTATCATAACCTTAATAAAATAAAGGTTATTCTTTAAGATGTCATACACGATCAAAGTCGACGAAATGGTGGGCAAGCATGTGGCGCAGTTCCAGCAGGAACTGTCTCTTGCCAAGACGATGCTCGACTGTCTGGAGAAGACCTGCCCGATGCCCTATGGATACCCGTTACGGGTATGGTGCCCACGCCACGTTTGCCGCTCGCCGCAGGTGAAGCGGTTTGTCCCGCGAGTCAAAGGTAGACTGAGCAACGGCATCCCGGCGGTTCTTGGCCTGCGATTGAGCAACGGTTACGTGTTGGGCCTTTATTACCCGCACCACCCCAGCCCAATAGAGAAGGCGGTCTTCGCCGCTTCCGACGTAATTACCCGGAAGGTTCCTTGCTCGAGCACGGCATGCGCCTCCTGACCTTCAAGCCGCGATGGTCGGCCGGGGGCGTTGCCGAACCGAGCTGATAGCAGTTTCCATAAAGTATTGAAATCTGCTGCAGCGCACAAAATTTGCCTTTTCTATATGGTATCTATATCGGCAGGCCGAATTGTAGAAGCGCCGACGATGTTGGAGATCAGCATGGATCCATGCCTCGTCCCTCGCGTAGGTTGCGATCGGCCTGGGCCAACTGGCGACTACCTCGAAGTAGGAGGCGACATGAAACACTACAGTACATGGTTTACAGCGACATGGTTTTTGCTCGGGCAGCGCGTCGGCGAGATTGAATCCGCGCATATCCGACGTTTGCGCGGTGCCGAGCGCGGTGCGTTCTACCTATTGTCCCGACTGAACGAGCCGAAATGATGGGCACGCTGAACTACAAGACCTTCGCAGCCCACGTCGAGTTCGACTGGTTGGACCTGTCGTACTGCGGGCAAGTAGTCAATGCCGATCATGCAATTGGATTCTGCGGTGCCACGGTAGAAGAGGCTGAGCAGGACTTCCACGAAGCAGTCAATACCTATCTCGCTTTGCGCGAGAAACTGGCTTAGGAGCTAAGCGGGGCGGCAAGCCGCTCCCCACAATGGTGAATCTAATGTCACGACTTTGCCTCTCAATAGTTATCTGCTTTTCATCGACTTTTTATTTGAATAGCCACGCGGACGAGTCCTCGGCAGATCCACTTTCAGCAGAGTACGCAGCCACGCTCCTGAGTGGCGCGGAACATGCGTGTATGCAACCCGAGCGCGCCAGAACGCATTTCGCAAACATGTTACAGGCGAGTTGCGTTGCCACCGCCATGAGAGCAGAAACGGATCGGAGCGAAATCGTCCAGCTTTGCTACGGCGCCCGTCACCGAAGCACCTTCGAAGAATTCGCTGGGATAATCTGCGGAAAATTGCAAATCTGATCCATACTACTATCTTGTCCGCTCACTTCGCCTCCAGATGCACCTCGATCTGCCGGTCGCTGAGACGGTGTAGCTCCGTGCGCGGCAGGTCGCGCAGGGCCTTCCAGCCCGCCTCCATACTCTCCTCCAGGCTGCGGCGCTTGTCCTGATTGACCACCTCGCGCTCGAAGATGTCGCCGAAGGTCAGGAACTTGCGGTCCACTTCGGCGAGTCCCTCCTGCCCTACCACGCTTGCCAAGATGCGGGTCTGCTGAGCCCTGGCGTAGGCGGCGTAGAGCTGGGCCGCCAAGGCCGGGTGATCGGCATGGGTCTGGCCCGCACCCGTGCCGTCCTTCATCAGCCGTGAGAGGCTGGGCAGGACGCGGATGGGTGGATAGAGGTCACGTCGGTTCAGGTCGCGGTCGAGCACGATCTGCCCCTCGGTGATATAGCCAGTCAGATCCGGTATCGGGTGAGTGATGTCGTCCGACGGCATGGTGAGGATGGGCACCTGGGTGACCGAGCCCTCGACGCCCCGGATGCGCCCGGCACGCTCGAACAAGGTGGCCAGGTCCGAGTACATGTAGCCGGGGTAGCCCTTTCGCCCTGGGACCTCGCCGCGGCTGGCAGAGACCTCTCTCAATGCCTCGCAGTAATTGGTCAGGTCGGTAAGGATCACCAGGACATGCTTGCCCTGGCTGAAGGCCATGTACTCGGCGGCCGTCAGGGCGAAGCGCGGCGTCAGCAGGCGCTCGGCGCTGGAGTGGCTGGCAAGGTTCAGGAACAGCACCGTGCGGGCCAGGGCGCCACTCTTCTCCATCTCCTCGCGGAAATATTCGGCGCTGTCGTTCGGTATGCCGATGCCGGCGAAGACGATGGCGAAGTCCTCTTTATCCACCCCGC
Organism: uncultured Gammaproteobacteria bacterium; assembly: GCA_942492625.1. GTDB lineage: Bacteria > Pseudomonadota > Gammaproteobacteria > Chromatiales > Chromatiaceae > Thiosymbion. Next base: position 54,741 of record CALOFM010000043.1, read on the forward strand.
CTGGAAGCCTGGCATTGCAGGCGATATCTACGGCGATACGATCGTGGGGCATTCCGCCCCCAGAGAACAAGGGCAGTTTCTGCCCGCGGATCAGGCTGTTCATCAGGTCAATGGCCGTGAATCCGCACTCGAGGAACTCCTTGGGAGCCTCGCGCGCCGACGGCTTGAGCGGGAGTCCGTTCACCAGCAGCGCCCGATCAGCCGCTATCGGGGGACCACCGTCCACGGGACGGCCGACACCGTTGAAGATGCGCCCGAGCAGACCCGGACCCACGCGAAAACGCAACGGCTCGCCGAAGAAACGCACGCTGGTCCCTGCCAGGCCAAGCCCGGTGGTATCGTCAAGGATCTCCAGCGTAACCGTTTCCTCGTCCAGCGCGGCAACGCGCCCCAGGCGCACCCGCCCGTCCGCGCTCTCCACCTCCACCGCCTCGTTGAGCCCTACGTCCAGGGTCCGGCGCAAGAAGAGAAGCGGTCCGTCCGCTCGCTCGGCGGTGTCCTCTCCGATCAGTCGTGCGTACACGGGACTCTCGCCAACCGGTCGGATACCGCAACTTCAGCACCTTGGACTCTCCGCAAACGCGTCGGCAACCATCTTGCGCAAAGACGCGAAGTTGCCAACAAATGCCAGTAATCGATTGTCATCGTCCTGCCTCGTCTTGGTCTCGGCGGCTCCCGCCCGCTGAATCGAAAAAAGCCGCTTGAACCGCGGAGACACAGAGAACGCAATGGCTTATTGATCCGAATAGTGGGTGCGGACGTACTCGTCCACCATGAGCGTGAACTCTTCGGCGATGCGCTCCCCTTTGAGGGTCGCTACCTTCTCGCCGTCCACGTAAACGGGTGCGGACGGACGCTCTTCGGTACCTGGGAGGCTGATGCCGATGCTAGCCTGCTTGCTCTCGCCGGGGCCGTTAACCACGCAACCCATGACGGCGACCTGCATGGTCTCAACACCTGGGAACTCGTTTCGCCAAAGGGGCATTTGCTCCCGCAGGTGATCCTGGATGTCCCTGGCGAGCCTTTGGAAATAGGTGCTGGTTGTGCGGCCGCAACCCGGACAAGCCGTGACCATGGGCGTGAAGGATCGCAGCCCCATGGTCTGCAGTATCTCTTGGGCCACGACCACTTCCCGGGTACGTGCCCCGCCGGGCTCCGGGGTCAGCGAGATGCGGATGGTGTCGCCTATTCCCTCCTGCAGAAGCACCGAAAGGGCCGCAGTGGACGCGACTATGCCCTTGGATCCCATGCCGGCTTCGGTCAGCCCCAGGTGGAGCGCGTAGTCGCACCTCAAGGCGAGGGACCGGTACACCGCGATCAGGTCCTGCACCCCGCTCATCTTGCAGGACAACAGGATGTGGTCGCGGCCCAGCCCGAGCTCCTCCGCCCGTTTCGCGCTCTCCAGGGCCGAGAGCACCATGGCCTCACGCATCACATCCTCTGCATCACCGGGAAGCGAGGACCTGGCATTCTCATCCATGAGGCGAGCGACCAGCTCCGGATCCAGGCTGCCCCAGTTGACGCCGATGCGTACAGGCCGGTCGTAGCGGCAGGCGATCTCTATCATGGTGGCGAACTGTGCGTCGCGCTTCTCGCCCCGTCCCACGTTTCCAGGGTTGATCCGATACTTCGCCAAGGCTTCGGCGCATTCGGGATAGTCGGTCAGCAGCCGGTGCCCGTTGAAGTGGAAGTCACCGACAAGGGGCACATCCAGGCCCTGCTTCTGGAGGCCATCACGAATGGCCGGAACGCCACGAGCCGAGGATTCGTTGTTGACGGTGATACGCACCAGCTCGGAGCCGGTTTGCGCCAGCTCCGCGACCTGAGTCGTAGTGGCTGCAATGTCGGCTGTGTCCGTATTGGTCATGGACTGAACCACGATGGGGGCGTCGCCCCCGACCGGAATGCCGCCCACGAGCACGGGAATGGTCCGGTGGCGGGCAATAGGGATTAGGCTCATGAGCAAAGACTCCGGGGCGACAGGCGATAGAGCAACGCCTTCGCGCCTGATTGGTTGGAACGCCGATGTAAGGCGATTTCTGTCAGGGCAACGGCGAACGCAATCCCTGGATAATTGGCAAATAGTCCGGCGCGTCTTGCGAAATGTAGCCATGCCGCACCAGGAAATCGATGACGACCAGATTGCAGTTGAGCTTGAACTCGTCGGTCTCGCGCACCGTCTCCATCACCTGCTCCACCGTCCACAGGTAAAAGGATTCCACCTCCCCGTCCGTACAGCGGGGCTCGAAATCCGGCGGCAGCTCCAAGTCATAGCAATACATCACGTCCGGCTTGAGACCGCGGTCCGAATCCCGGCAATAAGTCACCGCACTCACCGGAACGGCAAGGTCCGCCACGGTCCCGGAGATATTTGCCTCTTCCCGGCATTCCTTGCGCAGGTTCTCTGCAAGGGTTACGCCCCAGGGCAGCCCGCCGGCCAC
>CALOFM010000044.1:0-26536 GCA_942492625.1 uncultured Gammaproteobacteria bacterium
CGGAAAACAAGGGGCCTCCACGCCCGAGCAGCAGATCGGCCACACGATGCTCACGGCCTTGGATGAGAAGGGTGCCGTCGGCCAAGAGCCATTCCATGGCATTGACCAAGATGCCCTGGAACGCCTCCGCGTGATCAACCTGCAGTCGTTCGTATTCGTCATCGTTGAGCGTGCCGAAAAAGCCTTCGTCCAGCGCCTGACGAACCCCTCGGTCGTGTTTCAACATGAGCCACTGGATAGCTCTGGGAACGGCCTCGGAACGGTCGTTTGCCGCTCGTGCTGTCTTTGCTTCTTCCGCTTTTAGGCAGCATTGCTTGTACTTCTTGCCGCTGCCGCAGGGACAAGGATCGTTGCGTCCAACCTTTTTCATACCAACTCAGTCTCTTCCCGCAAGCTCCGCGAGAGGGGTCTCTCGGGGCGTGTGCCCCCTTCTCGCTGCCTTGCAAGGTAGGCGACAAAGGTCCGTCGCCTCACACCCGCCATCTTGCAAACCTCGGCGGCGGTTTTCCCGGAATTCTCATACAGGATTCTGGCGTTCGCCAGCTTTGTCAGCGTCCGTGTTAAAGTCAGAAAAACGTCGGTTGGACCGATGGGATGAGCGCTATCCGCAATCAGCGGGCTTCCCGGCCGTGCCAGATCCGAAGGATCGTCACGGTCTCCTCGACGACGGTGTAGCGCACGATATAGTCTCTGGCGACCAGCTCGCGTACCTCTGGCAACTCCTCCAGAGACCTGCCGAGCTCGGGATGGTCGCGCAAATGGCGGATAGCCCGACCAAGACGGCGGCTGACACGGGAGGCTGCCTGCGGGTCTTTTTCGTCGATGAACGCGCGCAAGCGAGTGAGATCTCGCGTGGCGCTATGCGTAAACTGCAGGCGCATCAACGCGGCGGCTCGCGTTCCTCGGGCGTACCCCAGCTATCGATCCACTCGAGAACCGCGTCCCCGTTGATTACCCGATCTGCGTCGAGATCTGCCAGCGCATCCTGTGTCTCCGCGAGGCGTTGTCGGCGCTGTTCCTCGCGCGCCAGGTACTCGCGCACTGCGTCTTTGATGATCCATCCCTTCGAGCGTCTCAGCCGTGCTGCAGTCGCTTCCAGCTGGTCCAGCAAGTCATCTGGCATCCGAACGCTTGTCATACCCATACGGGTTTCCTCTCGACACCGACGTAATGCATTGTATTATAGCGGCTCTTAAGCCCGTATGGCGCGCGTGTTATGTATAGTACATAAAGGAGGTTATGTACTATTCATCGCCGTCACAGGGTCGGACTCTAATGACGGTTGCCAGCCCGCCGACAGCGGGCCTCTCTTACGGGACCATGGACGACATCATCGGAACCGTTACTCGGAGTCGGGCCTGCTCCGATTCGGAGAGATTGCTTTCCGATAGCCAAACCGGTGCTACGGCTCACAACCTGCCCCCGCACTCAGGGTGTAGTACTACCTTGTTTTCCAATGCGAACGAGCAGGAGTTTTCGCAGCACGATGATCCCTGGAGGAATCAGTCGGTTGACAAGACAAACGCCGCGCGGAATGCTTTGTGACGTACGAAGTCAATCTCGGCTTTTTTTAGAACGATCCAGCACGTTCGCTCCCATGCTGGAACTGAAGAAGTGCCCCACGCGGGAGTGAACGATTTCAGGGCACCTCGAAAAATCGGTGCCCCCTGGTAACGGGCTGGCGGTAAAATAACGGCGCAAGCGGCTACCGATGGGGACAAGATAATTCAATGATGCATCCAGGCTTCTTCGATGTCGACGAACGCCTCGCGCAGCTGAGCAAGCTGGGCGATCCACTTGAGCACCTGGAGTGTACGATCCCGTGGGAGGAGTTTGTCTCCGTGCTGCAAACGGTGCACGAGAAAGAGCGCAAGTCCAACGCCGGGCGCAAGCCCTATGATCCCCTGCTGATGTTCAAGGTCCTGATCCTGCAGTCGTTGTACAACTTGGCCGACGATCAGGTTGAGTACCAGATCCGGGACCGGCTCTCGTTCATGCGCTTTCTGGGCTTGCAGATCGAGGACCGGGTGCCGGATGCGAAGACGGTGTGGCTGTTTCGCGAGCGGCTCAAGGAACTCGGGTTGGTGGAGCGCTTGTTCAACCGCTTCGCCGATGTGCTCGAAGCCCAAGGCTACCTGGCCAAGCAGGGACAGATCATCGATGCCTCGATTGTCAAAGCGCCGATCCAACGCAACCCACGCGAAGAGAACGAGAAGATCAAAGGCGGTGAGGCACCTGAGAATTGGTCGGAGAACAAACGCCGGCAGAAGGACTGCGATGCGCGCTGGACCAAAAAGCACGCCAAGAGCTACTACGGCTACAAAAATCACATCAGCGTGGATGCGCCGCACAAATTCATCCGTACCTACGCGGTCACACCGGCCAATGTCCACGACAGTCAGGTCTTCGATACGGTGCTCGACATGGACAATGCCGATCCGCAAGTCTGGGCCGACAGCGCTTACCGGAGCGAAGAGACCGAAACGGCGCTCACCGACGCCGGTTTCGAGAGTCACATTCACGAGAAAGGCCAGAGCAACGCACCGCTCACCGAGGCCGAGCAGGCACGCAATCGCGAGCGCTCTAAGACCCGGGTACGCGTCGAGCACATCTTCGGCTCGCAGGAAAACGAACAAGGCGGCAAACTGGTGCGAACCATCGGTTTGGCGCGTGCCGCCGTCAAGATCGGTCTGATGAACCTGACCTACAACTTGCGTCGATTCGTGTACTTGGAGAATCGCAGGGAAGGTGCGTCCGCTCCCGCATAAAGCGGCAAACGAGGGGCAATTAGCCAAATCGACAACCTGAACTCTTGCCGCTGCGGCCTGCCCCACAGTTACGCTCGCTCCACTTTTACTCGCTCAACCGGCATTGCCATCGTTAGCTTGCTCGGAAAACACATTATTAGAGGTTCCCTTCAGACAGATGACGTCGGAAATGAGCCAGGAAACACAAGACGCGGGTGTGAAGGGATCCCAGCCAAGCGCAAAAGGCAGCCACGCTGGTGATCCAGCCAGCCAGACGCGGGACCAGCCTGCCGAGGAGTCAAAGGGCCTTCCGCTCGATGGCGTCCGTGTTGTCGACGTCGGCAACTTCGTCGCCGGACCCTACGCGGCCTCGATCCTGAGCGAGTTCGGGGCCGAGGTCTACAAGGTCGAGTACCCCATCGGCGGCGATTCGATGCGCACATTGGGCACGCCCTCTCATCGGCAGGACTCGACCTTGTTCTGGCTCAGCGAGGCCCGCAACCGAAAATCGGTCACGATGAATCTGCGCCAGCTCGCCGGGGCGAAGCTGTTTCGCAAGCTGGTCGCCAAATGTGACGTCGTCGTCGAGAGCTTCAGGCCGGGGACCCTGGCGAGCTGGGGGGTCGGTTGGGACGTCTTGAGCGCCGACAATCCGGGACTGATCATGCTGAGCGTCACCGGCTACGGGCAGACCGGCCCGCTCAAGCATCAACGCGGCTTCGCGACCTTGGCCCACGCCTTCGGCGGTCTCTCGTATCTGTGCGGCTTTCCCGGACAGACACCGACCATCCCCGGACCCAATCCGCTCGCCGACTACATGGCGAGCCTCTACGGGGCCATCGGGATCCTGCTGGCACTGCGCCACCGAGAACAAACGGGGCGCGGCCAGTACATCGACATCGGCACCTACGAAGCGGTGTTTCGCCAGCTCGATGAGATGGCGACGGCCTATGGGGCCTTTGGCAAGATCCGCGAGCGCGAGGGTGCCGGAACCATCATCGCCTGTCCTCATGGCCACTTCCGCACCATGGACGACAAGTGGGTCGCGATCGCCTGCACCAACGACAAGATGTTCGCCCGTCTGGCCGAGGGCGCCATGCAACGGCCCGAGCTGGCCGAGGAGGGGGCTTTCGGGCTGAAGAAAAAGCGCCTCGCCGCCCACCGGGAGGTTGACCGAATCGTCGCGCAGTGGACGGCCTCGATGAGCCGTGAGGAGTTGACGGAGATCTGTCTTGCTGCAGGCGTCCCCATTGGGGCGCTGAACAGCATCGCCGACATCTTTGCCGACCCGCACTACCAGGCGCGCGGCAATCTGGTCACGATCGATGACCCGGATGTCGGCGAGATTACAGTCCCCGGGGTTATTCCGCGACTGTCCGAGACCCCCGGGCGCATCAAGCATTTAGGGCCGCCGCTCGGGAACATGACCGATCAGGTGCTGGGAGAGCTGCTTGGAATGACCGCCGCCGAAGTCGCCGAACTGCACAAGAGCCACGTGGTCTAGATCATGCGGGTATCCCAATGCCTGCTTCAGCACGTACAGAAAGATACGGCAGCCGTGGACGCCAGTTCCAAGACCGACTAGGAGCCGGACCTGCTGCTGTCCGGGATTCGCGTGATCGATGTACCGATCTTCGTCGCAGCGCCCTATGCCGCTGTAATTATGGGCGAATTCGGTGCCGAGATGCTGACGGTCGAGCGCCCGTTCCGCAGGACGACCGCGGCTGAGAAACGGTTGTCCCCATTGCCCGGGGCCCGGCGGCCGCAGGACGCGCCTGCCGGGTATCACGACGGCTGACGCGACACTCCGCCCCATCAGTTTTTTGGAGCTGCTGCGGCTGGGCCGTCACTCCGCGCGCCGGATCAACCTGTTCGGTGCGGGTGAACGCGTTCACGGGCCACGCTTGGAGGTGGATTGGCTCAGTATGATCCGTCACGCCTGGTACCGCGGCTGCTTTTTGGAACTGGACAGCGAACCCGACCGCCTCGATGTTCTGGACCTGAGGTGCCCAGTAGCGCAGGATGAAGGGGTTATCGTGGCGGTGGCTTCCGAAGCCCATTCCGTCCCTGATCTGGTAGACCTGGAATTGGCCATTGGTCAGGCTCGACGAGGCTGGCCCTCCACCGCGGACGTACCCAACGCCGGGGACCTCGTGCATCTGCGGCCGTAGCTTCGGCGGGCGATGCGAGGGTCGCTTGGGGCGAGCGGGTGGCAGGTGCGAAGGGCAGCTCTCGACCCTGAAGAGACATTGACAGCTGGTACGCGAAGGTCGGCAAACTCGCGCAGACCGGACGTTCGTACCGAAACGCCCCTGGCGTTTCTAAATGACGAGCGGGGCCTTCGGCCGTGGCCTACCAGCCCCGCCGTCTGCCATCCCGCGCGTACTATTCGGCGCTCCCATCCCTGCGAGACCGGGAAACGGGCTCATTGAAGCCCACGGGCGGACTGGGCGAGACGGAAACCGATGTCGTCGTTCCGGTCATCGGTGGCGTACAGGGAGCGGGTTGCCGAGCGGAGTTCAGCGGGATCATTGTTTCCGGAGCCGCCGCGTACAACACGGCGGCCGCAGTCGCCGCCCCCTTCCTCTTCCCAAGCGGATCCGTCGGTCGGCGCCCCTTCGTACCTACCGTGCCAGCAATCCTGTACCCACTCCGAGACGTTGCCTGCCGTGTCCTGGAGGCCGAAAGAGTTCGCCGGAAAGGAGCCCACCGGTGCGGTTTTCTTCAGGTCCCATTGACTCCCGCAGCCATCGCAGTTTGCCCAGACCTTGCCACCTTCATCGATCTCATCGCCCCACCAGTAGGCGGTGGTCGTCCCCCCACGCGCAGCGTATTCCCATTCCGCCTCGCTCGGCAGGCGATAGAGCTTGCGCGTCTCCTCGGACAGCCACACGGCATAGGCCGTGGCCTCTTCCCAGGAGATGTTGAAGACGGGCTGGTGCCCCCGGCCCCAATGCTCATCGGCGGGCAGCTTTTTCCAATTCGCCAACGCGAAGCGGTCGTATTCGCCGAAGGTCACCTCCCGCGTGCCGATCCAGAAGGGGCGCGCGAGGCGCACCTCATGCACCGGTCCCATCGAGGGCTCCTCTGCGCTCGAAAGGCCCATCTCGAAGCGCATCGCGTGACCGCCCTCGCCAGAGATGAGAACCATCTCTGGCTCTTTCGGTCCCCACATCCCCATGGCGTTCAGGGCCGCGGCGATGGGGTGCATGAACGTCAATTCTGCGCGATAGAGCCAGATCTGGCCCGCAACTATTGCGGCAAGGACCAGGAGGCCGAGCCCGGCCGATACCCGGCCTAGGGTACGCCGCGCCCGGCTCGCCCGCAGGTACTCGGCCGCCAACTCGGACGCTGCTCCAGCGCGCTCGAAGCGCTTTAGCATCCGTCCCGAGGCGAGACCGCTCAGTCTCGGCTTGCCCTGCTCGCTCCATTGCTCGGCGAGATCGTCCATCAGCAGCTGGTCCTTGAGCTCTTCGCGCACCTGTCCGACCCAGCCCGTGAGGCGTCCCCACTCCCGGATCAGGGCCTCGTGGGCGACCTCGACGGTCTCCCTGTTGGTTGCCGTGTCGTGGCCGGTGACCAGGAGTCGCGCCTCCTTGCCCGCCAGTGACCGAACCAGGGCCCGGTCCGGCTCATCGAACTCGTCGAAACCGGCGCGACGGCGCGTGTCGCCGGTCTCCTCACCGGGACGAACCAGCTTGGTGAAGACCCGCTCCGCCGCCTGCTGCTGCGCAGGATCGAGCCTCGCGTAAAGCGTCTCGGCGCGCTTGGCGATGGCGCCCTGCACGCCGCCCATGTCCTTGTAGACTTCGTAGAGCAGCCGCTCCCCGCGGCGCGCCTCCCACAGGGCCTTGAGGGCGAATTCCATCAGGGGCAGGTTGCCGGGCTCGTCGCCGACGTCGTCCAGCAGCGAGTCGACCAACCCTGTGTCGAACCTCAACCCCACCTTCTCCGCCGGCTGGGTCACGGCCCGTTCCAGCTCTTGGCGGGTCATGGGGCCCAGGTTGACCTGCGCCTTGGGCAAGGCGTCGGCGAGCCCGCGATGCAGGAGGGCGTCACTGTAGAAGTCAGAGCGCAGGGTCAGGACCACCGTGACCGGTGCTGCGTCTGTTGCGGCGAGCAGCTGGTCGATGAAGCGGACGACGTGGCCTTTGGCCTCCGTGCTCTTGGCCTGGGTGTAGAGCTCTTCCCATTGATCGACGACCAGCAGCAGGCGGTTCGTGCCCGGCTGTTTCTCGATCACCCGGTCGATCACCTGGTGCAGGCTCAGGTCCCCTGCGGCGAGGTGGCCGGCCTGCTTGTTGATCTCCACCAGCCGATCGGTCTCGCTCATCTCGGGCTCGAGAAGCGGCAGCAGAGCGCCGGCGAGCGCCTGCAGGGGATGCGCACCCGGGAGCAGGGTGACGATCTCCCACACCTGATGGCCGTCGGGCCGGCGCAGGCTGGGCACCAGCCCGGCGCGGACAACCGAGGACTTGCCGCTGCCGGAGCGCCCTACGACCGCCACCAAGGACTGGTCGGCAACCGCGGCGCGCAGAGCCTCGGTGAATGCCTCGCGGCCGAAGAAGAAAGGGGCGTCCTCCTCGCGGAAGACCTCCAGGCCCCGATAGGGGCAGACCTCGGCCGCTGCTCGCCGGGTGCGCTCCAGCAAGCTCGACGGCGGCTCACCGCGCACGGCGGCGGCAAGCAAATCCATGGACTCGGCGTCGTCCACGCCCGCACGCAGGTCCACCCAGGTGTTGGACGAAAGGAACCCCAAGGCGGGATCTGCGTCGGGCAGGATCACAGGGATGTAGCCGAACGCCTTGTCACGCGCCTGCCGGTCCAGGGCCAGGTAGTGTTCGCGCTCCTGCCAGGGACCCATACCGGAGGGGCCGAGCACCACCGCGGCACATCGGCAGCGGCTGAGGTGTCCCTCTAACGCCTTCGGCCAAGGCCTCCCCGGAACCAGCTCCCAGCGGTCGAGGAAGACGGTCAGATCCCGGTCCTTGAGCGCGCGGCCGATACGCTCCACCGCCGCGTGGTCAAGGGTGTTGTAGCTGACGAAGACGTCAAATTCGGGCCCGGCGTTCATTCCGTTCCTTTTCGTCGCATCTCAGAGGTGTGCCGCGCTCAACATTCACCGCCAACGTCTTGCGGAAGATCGCGCGCCAAGCGCGCGACCAGGGGGCGCAAGCCCCCTGGACCCCCGTAAAGGGTAAAAGAGCAAAGTACAAAGGGTCAGAGGTCCTGGGCGAGACGGAAACCGATGAAGCTGCCCCGGTAGCCGGCGTTGGCCCTGTAGCGGAGGGCCGAGCGGAGGCCCTCCGGTCCGTAGGTCCCAGGAGCCGCCGCGCACAACACGCCGGCCGCAATCACCACCGTCGGCCTCCGTCCAGGCGCTGCCGTCGGAGGGAGCCCCTTCGTAATTGTCATGCCAGCAGTCGGCGGTCCATTCCCATACGTTGCCCAGCGCCTGACTCAGTCCCAAGGGGTTTGACTGGAACTCCTTGGCGTCCACGGGTGCGGTCTCCGCGTAACCGTCCTCGCACGGGAAGGGTTCCCAGTCGAATCCATACCTTTTCTTCAGGGCCACCGCGTTCGCGGCGTCGAACACGTTGGCATAACGACAGGCCTGCGAATCCTCGTTCCCCCAGAATCGAGTGGTAGTAGTCCCGGCTCGCGTTGCGTACTCCCACTCTGATTCGCTGGGCAGCCGGTACGATCGGCCCGTCTTTCTCGACAGCCAGGCGGCGTAATCGACCGCGTCCTGCCAGCTGACGTTGATCACGGGCCGACGACCCCGTCCCCAGTCCTGATCGTCGGGCAATGTCTTACCCGTTGCTCGGACAAACTCATCGAACTCGTCGAAAGTGACCTCGTAGCGGCCGATGGCGAAGGGGCGGGCGAACTCGACCACCCGCACTGGTCGCTCGCCTGAACTTCCAATACCGCTGATATCCCCTTGGCAGGTGCTGCCAGGGCTGATGATCACCATCTCCGGCCCGTCGCCACGTTGCCTCAACGATTGCGCGGTCGGCGGGGTGCGGCTGAACCGCTCACAAAGCTCCATCACGCTGCGGGTCGTCTGTTTCAACTCGGTCTGAACCTGCCGTACCTCCACCGCCGTGTACCACCAGCCCGATCCAACCAAACCGACAATTATCGACACCGGCGTTGCGATCAGGATGGCATGACGCCTGCGAGAACGCCGCAGGCCAGCCTTAACCGGCTCGTTGAGACTGTCGTGGCTGAGCTCGTAATAAAAGCCTGCCAGTCCGGGACGCGTATCCTTTCTGAGCAGGCGGGTATCGATCAGCTGCTCCAAGGTGTCGCGCCTGACCTTGTAGCGCCGCGCGATGGTGCTTTCCTCCACGCTGATCCGGTTGCCGGCGGGACTCAGCAGTCCCAACTGGCATAGTCGGCGCGCGCGGCCACGCTGACGTCGGCCGCGGACCCGCCCCAAGGCGTCCTCGTAGAAGCGCGCCAGCACTGCCTCCATGGCCTTGCGCCCGCCCAGCAGGCTGTCGTCCACTGTGATCTTCGCGTCTTCAGCCGACGCGGATTGCTTCTCGACCACCCTATGCTCGATGTGACTGCACAGCACCTGCAACTGGAAGGGTTCGACCTCGCCCGCTTCATTGCTCAGGAAGTCCAGGATCGAGGGAAGAGTACTCTCTTCGTCGTAGACGAATGGACGTGCACGAAAGAGACCGCCGTCAGATACCGCTGCCGGCTCGACGATCGCTTCCTCGGCGAGATCTCGGGTCAGAGGTCCGAGCCGAAATCGGTGCTCGAGCAGGCTGGGAACGTCGGCGACCAATGCCTCCAATTCGGCCAGGTATTCTTCGCGGAAACTCAGAATCATGCTGAGCTCCGGCGGTGCGGTCCCGTAGTCGGGTCTGTTTCCGTCGCTGCGCTGGCGACGAACCACGTCGGGCAGGCCGCGCCGAGCGAGGTCTTGGAGTTGGCCAGCCAGAGCCTCACGAAATGCTGCGCCTTGGAGTGTGAAGGCTTCCTCGAACTGGTCCAGCACCAACACAGGCCGCAATAGCGTTTCGCCTTGCCAGAAATCCGTGGTTTTGAAGAACTCCCACAGGCTGTTGCGTTCACCCGGCTCGCAATCGATGCTTTTCTCCCGCACGACCTCGAGAGAACGGTCGATGACGAGCTGAACCAGCTCCCCTGGCTGCAGCGGGGGATCGGTCCGGTTGAAGCGAATCGACACCGGAAGCATGGCCTGCTCGCGACGCAGCTTTGGAAAGAGCCCGGCCTGCAACAGGGAGGTCTTGCCGAGGCCGGATTTTCCGAACAGCAACAACAGCCGCGTCGCCCGTATGCGGTGGGTGAGAAGCTCGATTTCCTTCTTGCGCCCATGGAACAGGCGCTCGTCCACGCTGTCGTCGTGGAAGGATCGCGGGCCGGGGTAACGCTCGCGCAGTGGGTCGATGGGCGAGGGATCAGACACGGGAGTCTCGTGCCGATCGTTCACGAGACGCTCCGCCTCGGCGGGCGCTGGCGCCAATCCTCGAGAATCGACTGGGCCAGGCGCTGAACACCGGAATCGTCGGTCAAGTCTGCACGGTGGAAGTGCTCCAAGTCCGCCAACACCTCACAGCGCTCCAGCATGACTGGAATTAGAAACGTGGCGTCGCTCGGAAACTGCTTTTGTCGATCCAAGGTCTCCTTGATTTCGAGGTGTAGATAACTTTCACCTTTGCTGACCAGATTCGGTGTCTCACAGACTAGGACATAGTCCACCTGCTTGTGGATCACCTGTCGAATGCGCCGGTCCCAGCCGTCTCCGCCCCGTAGGTCCTGCCGGTCGCGCCAGGTATTGACACCCAGCTCATGCAGTCGCCGGCCCAGGGCGGCGACCCTGTCGCTGTCCCGGCTGTCGTGGCAGAGAAAGACCTTGGGAGCATCCTCGGGCGGTTCGGCCAGCGGCCGACCCGGTGGGAAGGTCTGCTCGAAACGGCGATGCAGGACCGTCGCGAAGTCCACCCAGCCCTGCTGCCGGAAGACGATGGAGCAGGCCTGCTCGAAGAAGAGCGCAGTCATCTCTCTGTCCGGATGAGTGAAGAAGGCGTCGCCCTCCATAGCCAGGGATCGCGTGTTGCGCCGACCCTCCGTCTGAATCACGTGCAGCAGAATACGCGCGAACCAGCGTTGAAATCCGAATCCGATGAATAGAAAGGCCGTCTGGGGTGACGCAAGCTGGGCCTTAATGAAATCGGGCAGTCCAGAGTCACCACGCACCACGGTGATGAGGAAATCCAGCAGCTCAGTTTCGGACAACACAAGCGAGGAGGGCTTGGACAGGTCGCCGAACAAACCGTAGACGACCGGGTGATCGGGATCGGCTGCTGTCAGCAACGCCCCGCGACCAGGGTCGCTGAAGTCGTAGAAGGCTGACTGCGGCTCCTTGCCCTGCTCGCGCAAGGCGTTGAGCATGAAGTTGTCGCACGTGGTGCTCACGCACAGACTGAACGGAAGACCCGACAACAGGCGATGAAACTCACTCGTCTGACCCGCATAGGGCCGATAGAAATCGACGACATCGATCTCAAGATCGTAACGATCGGCGTCGGATTGCTGAAGATAAGAGTTGCGCGACCAGGGGCAACTCGCAGCGATGCGCAGGCGCCTCCGGCAGCTTATCGGCCAGTTGCTCGGTGAGCCGCAACGTCAGCGATCTGTGATCCGTGCCGGCTGGATCGAATACGACATCGGGGCCTAACACCAGCACGCAGTGACCGCGATGGATCGTCTCGACCAGCCGCCGTTCGTTTGAAGGGAAAAGGAGGGAAGGGGGGGGGGGAGGGTGGGGGGGACTCTGTTGAGGCTAAGAAGAAGGGAGGGGGAAAAAAAGGGGAAAGGAGGAGGGGACGGAGAGAAGGTGGGAGAAGGGTGGGGGAGGAGGAGGGGGGGAAGGGCCTGGATGGGAGGGGGGTGGGAAGGGGGGGAAACGCAACGAAGGGGTGAATGTGAGGGTGAATAGGGCATGGTGGGAGGGGGGGGGGGGGGGGGGGGGGGGGGGGAGGGACGGGGGGGGGGGAGAGGGCGGGAATTGGAATATTGGGGAGGTCGAAGGGGCCAACTGTGAGTCACTGGATGGCAAGTGTCGGGATGGAGGGTGAAAGGCAGGAAGGATGGGGGGGAGGGGGGCAGGGGAAGGGAGGTTGGAGGGGGGGGGTAGGGGACTTGGGGGATCAGAAGGGGAAGTAAGGAGGGATGAGGAGTGGGAGTAGTGAGGGGATGAGGATAGGGATGTGAGTGATGTGATGGGGAGGAAGCTCGGTAATATAGAGGGAGGTTGGGGGTGGGAGGGTGGTGAGCGGATTGTAGGGTAAGGGGCCGGGGGCGGCAAGGACGGGAGGGGGGGGAGAGGAGGGGATGAGGATTGGGGATGGAGGTGTGAGGGGAGGGAACGCGGAGGGGGGGGGGGGGGGGGGGGTGCGGGATGAGGGAAGAGGCGCCGAATCGAGGAGATCGACGAAGACGCCGCAGTGGATAATTGCAGTTGAGCCTGCCGGTTACAGCGGTCGGCGGTAGGCGTCTGATAAGCCTCGAGGGAGGAAACCGCGGGCGGTGCACGACGAGGCCAGCGGTCGGATGGCGCTATGGGGATTTGAATTGAGGCTGTTGGCGGTGGATGGGTTTGGGACGGTACGGAAAAGGTCTGCGGAGCGTTCAGGCGAGTGAGCAGCAACGATGGGGCACAGCTGCACGCAGGCGTAGAGCGGTGATTGAGGCGAGCGCAGCGAGCTTCTGGGGGCCCTGAGCACGACTTGCCCGTCATCGGTGGTGAGCCGATGATCCATGGGTGCGCAGGCGCGGTCGATTCGAAGGGCGATGCTCATGCGGCCTGGCCCATTGCCGATGGCGGAGCCCGCGGGGCATGACCTTTGGCGAAGGTCTCGATGATCACCATGGGTGCACCGCAACAGGGACAAGGGCGGGTGTTCTCGGTTGGGGTGTCCTGTGCGATATCCTCAGTGGCGAGGACGGGCACGGCAATGAGCGGGGATAGCGGAGCGGCGAGCAGCTCCCGAGCCCGTGCCAGGTTCTCGACCCGTGCGGCATTGGCCAGCAGGCCGTAATGGCGGATGCGGTGAAATCCAGATGGCAAGACGTGCAGCAGGAAGCGGCGCATGAACTCATCGACCGGCAAGGTCATGCGCCCATAGCGGCAACGGCCCTTGGCCCGGTAATCCTTGAACTTGAAGGTGACCCCTTTCTCGTCGAGGGCGATCAGTCGGCTGTTGGCGATGGCCACGCGGTGGGTGTAGCGCGCGAGGTAAGCGAGCACCGCTTGCGGTCCGGCGAAGGGGCGCTTGGCATAGACCACCCAGTCGATGCCGCGCAGCGGCTTCAAGAACGCGGCGAACGCCTCGGCCTTTTCCAACGCCTGATGCTCACCGAAGAACTTCAGCTCGCCGGCCCGGTGGGCGGCAGCGAGCTTCTCGCAGAACAACCGCCGGAACAGCCGCGAGAGCACCCGCACGGGCAGGAAGAAGCCGCGCCGGCAGGCGACCCAGCGCTCCCCGTCGAGTGCGATGCCGCCGCCGGGCACGATGCCGTGCACATGGGGATGATGGGTCAAGGCCGAGCCCCAGGTGTGCAGCACCAGCGTCAGTCCAATCCGCGCCCCCAGGTGCTTGGGATCGGCGGCGATGGTGAGCAAGGTCTCGGCGGCGGCCTGGAACAGCAGGCCGTAGATCACCGCCTTGTTGTGGTAGGCGATCTGCCCGATCGGGGCCGGCAGGGTGAAGACCACATGGTAGTACTCCACCGGGAGCAGGTCGGCCTCACGGGCGGCCAGCCATTGCTTGGCCACCGCCCCCTGACATTTTGGGCAATGCCTGATCGCGACAGGAGTTGTAAGCGATCCGGCTGTAGCCGCAGCCCTGGCAGCACTCGACGTGGCCGCCGAGCGCCGCGGTGCGGCAGCGCTCGATCGCCGACATGACCTTGAGCTGGCCGAGACTCAAATGTCCGGCCTGCTCCCGGCGCCATGCCGGTCCGTGGTCGCGGAAGATATCGGCGACCTCCAGTGCCTGGCGCGGCATGGCCGGCTCAAGTGCGCGGCGGATCCTGCGGTTTCAGCCGCTCCAGGGGACTGGTCACCGCACGCAGGGTGCGCGTGGCTACCTGGGCGTAGAGCGCGGTGGTCTCCAGCTTCTTGTGCCCGAGCAGCACCTGGATGACGCGAATGTCCTCCCCGTGCTCCAACAGATCCGTTGCAAAGCTGTGCCTCAGGGTATGAAGCGAGACCCGCTTGGCGAGACCAGCCTTCTCGGCGGCGGCGTGACAGGCACGGTTGAGCTGGCGGGTGGTGAGCGGATTGACGGGGTCCTGGCCGGGGAACAGCCAGCCGTGGGGGAGCATCTTGCCGCGCGCGTTGCCCTCGCGCCACCACGCCCGTAGCACCTTCAGCAGGGTCGGCGAGAGCAGCGCGTAGCGGTCCTTGCGCCCCTTGCCCTGCTCGACGCGGATGACCATCCGTTGGCTGTCGATATTATCGACTTTGAGCGCCACCACCTCCGCGGCGCGCAACCCGGTGCCGTAGGCCACCGACAGGGCCGCCTTGTACTTCAGCCCCGGGGCCGCCTCCAGAAACCGCTCGACCTCCTCGCGACCGAGCACCGTCGGCAGCTTGCGCGGCTGATGCACATGGCTCATCTTGGCCATCAGCTCGCCGCGCCCGAGGGTGACATCGAACAAGAACTTCAGTGCGGTGACCGCTGCGTTCACGCTTCCGCGGCCAACACCACGCTCGACCAGATCGAGCTGGAAGCGGCGCAAATCCTCCGCCGTGGCCGTCGCGGGCGAACGCTTGAGAAAACCGTTGAGGCGCTTGACCCAGCGCAGATACCCGCTCTGGGTCTTGGGCGAGAGCTTGCGCAGCGTCATGTCCTCGATCATGCGCTGACGTAACGGGCTGATGGGGTTTTCGTGACTGGACATGGGTCTGCTCCTGTCTTGAGGTTGAGGGGGGACTACACCTCAAACCTCTAGACGAGACAGACCCATCCCGCTCATCCACCAACGCTACCGGAGCCTACCTCCCGAGCGACTACCAGAAGGTTCTGCCCTAGTCTAGTGGACACCTTAGAACATTGTTAACCAAAGACATGAAATTTTGAAGTTACACACTGTTTTTCGCATAAAATGCGCGCATAATATATTTAGATGAGCTGAAAGGCTGATTTCAAGCTTTTTGGCACCAACGCGACTCTGCAGCATATCGTGCCTACAGGATCCGCAAGACCAATGCTAATCGAATTCAGTGTCAGCAATTTCCGATCAATCAAAGACACCCAAACCCTGTCGATGGTGGCGTCCAGCGGCAAGGAGCGTTGGGAGGACAACACGTTTGCCCCTAACTCTCCGAGCACACCCAGGCTATTGCACTCTGCCGTAGTTCTGGGGCCCAACGCGTCCGGAAAGAGCAATCTTGTCAAGGCGCTTTACTTCGTCAAGGATCTGGTGGAGGTCCGCAAGCGGCAAGCAGCGCGGCGACCGCCTGAATCTTCAGCCCTTCCGACTCACGACCGAAACTGCGCAGGCTCCGAGCGAGTTCGAGATCGTCTTTGAGCAGTCCGCCGTCCGCTACCAGTACGGATTCTCGGCGACTGTCGAAGGCATCCAAGAGGAATGGTTGATCGCCTTTCCAGAAGGGCGTCCTCAGCGGTGGTTCGCACGCACGGCGGAAGCGTCCGGGGAGAATCCTGAATGGTACTTCGGGCCGGCGTTCAAGGGGCCTAGGAAGACTTTGAGTGAGGCCACTCGTCCGAACGCGCTATTTCTCTCCACGGCGGTGCAGCTCAACAACCAGCAGCTTCAGCCAGTCTTCGATTGGTTTGCAGACCGGCTGCGAGTCGTCCCCGCGCGCCGAGATTTCCCAACCCAGTTCGATTCCTACACGGCCACCTGTTGTCGAGAAGACGACGATAGAGCTCGGGTGTTGAAGTTCTTGCAGGCCGCGGACTTGGGTATCGACGGCCTTTCGGTCGAGGTCGGCAAGTGGACAGCCGAGGATCTGCCGGACGATATGCCCGATGACATCGTCAAGATGCTCGTGGGCAAAGAACGGCTCGAAGTTCGCTCACAGCGCCTCGATCTAACGACCGGTGAGCCGGTTGAGTTCGATTTCAGCGACGAGTCGGATGGGACCCGCAATCTCTTCAGCTGGGCCGGCCCTTGGCTGGACGTACTTGACCGGGGGCTGGTTCTGGTAATCGACGAGCTCGATGCGAGCCTTCATCCGACGCTGGTCCGCTTTCTGGCGAATCTCTTCCACGACGGCGAGACCAATCCTTACGGGGCGCAGCTGATCTGTACAACGCACGACGTGACCCAGTTGGAAGGGGATTTTCGCCGAGACCAGGTCTGGTTCGTCGAGAAGCGTCAGCAACAGACGAGCCTGTATCCGCTGTCCGACTTTCGCCCGCGCAAGAAGGAGGCGATCGGACGGGGTTACCTCCGCGGTCGCTATGGGGCCTTGCCAAGTCCACAGGCGCGGCGCATTCGGATCGAACGCCGAGCGCCGGATGAGCGCCACCAAGACGACGGGAACCCTAAAGGCAATCGCGTCATCCGCATGAGAAAGCGAAACTCCGAAGTACACGGTCAGGATTCGTGACCGGTGGGCTCGGAGGATCTTTTCCACAAGCGCAAGGAGCGCACCAAGGCAGCGTTGAAGCGCCGCAAAGCCAGCCGCGACCCCTTGGATGTGGTGATGATCGTCTGCGAGGGTGAGAAGACGGAGCCAACCTATTTCGACGACATTCGGAACGACCTCGGGCTCAACCCGGATAATGTCGTCATCACTGGCGATTGCGGTTCCAGTCCCGATTCCGTTTCCCAGGAGGCCATCCGCCGTTTTGAACGGGAACCCGATTTCGATCGCGTCTACTGCGTGTTCGACCGGGACCAGCACGCTGATTATGAAAAGGCACTGGACCGCATAAAGTCTAAGAAACTCCGAAAGCGGGGTGGCGAGCAAGCGCAATTCCAGGCCATCACCTCGGTCCCTTGTTTCGAGTACTGGTTGCTGTTGCACTACGTCTACCGCACTGCGCCCTTCCACGCGACCCAGTCGCGGTCGCCCTGCGAGAGCGTCATAGCCAAACTGAAGAACGGGCGGATATTGGATTACCAGAAGGGACTGCGCGAGATATGCGCACGCACGAAGTCCCTGCGGTCTCAGGCGGTTAAGAACGCCGAGCGGGCGCTTACAGCAGCCGACAACGCCGGCACCGACAACCCCACAACCCACATCCATGAGTTGATTAAGGACTTGATCAACCTAGCCGAAAAGAAGAACAAGGCAACCTGAGCGTCCGCTTTTAGCGTTCAAGAGTCACCCGGCTAGGGTACCCTGAGAGGCAGGTTTTGGCCGAAAGCTGACTCCCAGCTAGCGATGGCCAGATCGCCGTGGCGCTTCGTGGCGAAACCGGCCTTCACCTGGAAGACGATTGCGTGAGCAAGCTCACGCCGATGACCGCAGCAAGCGAGAAGAAGAATCCCGGCACGAGCTCGTAGAGTTGGTCGTGAAGCGCGCTGCGCCAAACAATAGCGGTAGTCACCCCGACGAGCATGCCCGCAACGACGCCCCAACCGGTCGTGCGTTTCCAGAGGAGACGCAAAATAAGCGACGGGCCGAAGCCCGCACCGAGGCCGGCCCACGCGTACAATACAAAATCGAACACCACGCGCACTTCGCCCAGCGCAATTCCTGTTGCGACGGTACCGATCAAGAGAACTGCGAGACGGTCCGCCATGAGCCGGGTTTGGGGTGACGCGCGGATCTTGAGCAGGACGACGGCGATGTCATGGCTCAGCGAAGATGCGGACAGCAAGAGTTGCGAGTCGGCAGTCGATGCGATGGCGGCCAGCACCGCCGCGATCATCATCCCCGCAAGAGCGCCGGGGAGGAAATCGCTCGCAGCGAGCAGCAAGACCTTTTCCGGATCCTCCAATGTTCCGTAGACGGCCCGTGCGGCCACCCCAAGGAGTACAGCGCCCGTAAAGAGCAGAAAGACCCAGACGCTGGAGATGATCGCGCCGCGGCGAATCGCTGCCTCGTCCCGGACAGCCATCAAGCGGATCAGGATATGTGGCTGCCCCGGATTTCCGAGCGGAATTCCCAACCACACCGCCAGAAAACCGATCAGCGACAACCCCGCCTTTCCCGCAACGGCGTCGGTCAGGTTTGGGTCGGCTGCGCGCAGGCGGTCGAACATCTCCGCCAAGCCCCCTAAGTGCACGACGAGTATCAGGGGAAGAATAAGGACTGCGGTGACCATCAAGATGGCCTGAATGACGTCGGTCCAGGCCACGGCGCGAAAACCGCCAGTGATCGTGTACCCCAAAACGATGGCGGCGCCGCAAAGTACCCCTGCCGTGTAGCTCCAATCAAAAGTGCCCATAAAGGTCTTTCCCGCGGCATTGAGCTGCGCGGCAACGTAAGCTGTCAGCATCGTGAGGATGATCAGGACGCTGAGGACGCGAATGACGGTCCGCGGTGTGCCGCTGTAAGGCTGTCCCAATACATCCGCAATCGTGAGGCCGCCGTGTTGGATCGCGGCGCGCCGAAGCCGCGGAGCGATCACCAACCAGTTGAAAACGAAGGCCGCAACGGTGCCGGGAACAATCCACAACGCGCCCACGCCGGTGTTAAATGCTGTCCCGACAAGTCCCAATGTCACCCAGCCGCTTTCAGCCGACGCAGAAGACGAAAGTGCGGCAACCCAGGGGCCGAGTCCCCGATCGGCAAGAAAAAAGTCGCTGCTTGTCTTCCGGCTGAAGCGAGCGCTGTAGATACCGACCGCGAAGATTCCGATCGTGTACAGGAGGAAGCTCACGCTCAAAGCGCTCATGGGTGCGCGGTCGTGCCTGATGGTTCTGTTGCTCGAAGTTCTCGCCAGCCTAGCCGAGCGCTGGAACGCCCGGCAACAAGATCGTCGCCGAACCAAACCTGACGGGCACACCCATCCGATAAAGGTCTGTTCCATGCCTATCCGGTTTACCCCTAAGGCCCGCGTCGCCATACTTTCCGGGCTCGTCGCGCACATGGCGCGGTCGGATCTGAGCCCCATCTGTAAGGCGGAGAGTGGCACAGCACCCAGGCGGCCGAGCACCACGAACCCGCACGGGCGGGCTCTTAGGGGCCAACCGGATAGGCATGGTCTGTTCTACTCTTCGTAACAAGGTAGCGGGGAACGATGCAGATTCAGGGGCCGCGTCTGTCAAGACGACGTCCACGCCTTTCCCGAAGCCTACCCGTGCCCGAGACCACCTGGTCCCGAGTGCTGACTACGACCAAAGGCAAGAGTTTCTTGCAGGGCCTGGCGTTTATCGGCGTTCCCGCCGGCCTGCGAAAGACGAAGCTAAGCGGAAAGAACTTGTGAGTGAGCGATGAAGGGCTGGCAGTTCTGGATCGATCGTGGCGGCACCTTTACCGACTGCTTGGGCCGTGAACCGACCAGCGATGAGATCCATGCAGTCAAGGTACTGTCCTGCGATCGGGCGCCGCTGGTTGGCATCAGAAGTCTACTGGGCATCGCCGAGAGTGCTCCGATTCCGCCCTGCCAAGTGCGCATGGGCACGACGCTCGCAACCAACGCTTTGCTGGAGCGGCACGGAACCGACTGTGCGCTGGTGATTACCCGAGGCTTTCGGGATTTGCTCGAAATCGGAACCCAAGCACGCCCCCGTATCTTCGAGCTCGATATCGTCAAGCCGGAGCTTCTCTACAAAACGGTGGTCGAGGTCGAAGCCCGCTGCGACGCCGAGGGACGCATCATTGCACGGCCCGACAAGGAGGCGCTCGAACGCGACTTGCGAAATCTGCACGAACGGGGCATTGACAGCCTTGCGGTGGTCATTCTGCATGCCTACCGTGCCCCCGCACTAGAGCGAGAGATCGGTGACGTGGCGCAACGCATTGGCTTCTCCCATGTGTCCCTGTCCGCCGAAGTCGCCAATGAGATCGGGATGGTGGGTCGTGGTGACACCACTGTGGTCGATGCCTACCTGACGCCTCTGATCCGCGACTACGTCGCGTCCCTGCTCGCGGAGCTCCCGGGAAGCTCCCTGCGGATCATGCAATCGAGTGGTGGTCTCACTGACGCAGCCAGGTTCCGCGGGCGCAACGCCGTCTTGTCGGGGCCAGCGGCGGGCGTGGTGGCATGCGCTCACCTTGCGCGGGAAAGCGGTTTCGGCCGGGCCATCGGTTTCGACATGGGCGGCACCTCCACCGACGTCTCGTGTTACGAGGGAGATTTCGAGCGCGAGTACGAGACCGAAGTGGCCGGTGTGCGCTTGCGCGCCCCGATGTTGGCCATCCATACAGTGGCCGCGGGCGGGGGTTCGATCTGTCGGTACGACGGGTTCAGGTTCACCGTCGGCCCGGAAAGTGCGGGCGCCTCACCAGGGCCCCTGTGCTACGGCCAACGACAGTCCAGCGAGTTGGCGCTTACGGACGTAAACCTGGCTCTAGGCCGCATCGTGGGCGATCGCTTCCCATTCGCCCTTCACCGGGAACGCGTCGACGAGGCCCTGGAGCAGTTTGTTGCCGAGCTTGCCTCTCAGGGGCTCAAACGCACACCGGCCGACATCGCCTGCGGTTTGCTCGCCATTGCCAACGCCAACATGGCGGAGGCGCTGCGCCAAGTGTCGGTAGCGAAAGGACGGGATGTACGCGACTATGCGCTGGTCGCGTTTGGAGCCGCCGCTGGACAGCACGCTTGCCCCATCGCCCGGCAGCTCGGCATTCGTACCCTCATCTTCGACCGCCACGCCGGCGTGCTGTCGGCTTACGGGATGGGATTAGCGGACGTTACCTGGCACGGAGAGGCAGACGCCGGAAGGCGTGCACTCGACCGGCATCTCGACGATCGACTCGAACCGAGCTATGGAGAGCTGATTGCGCAAGGGCATGAAGTCTTGCGGGCGGAGGGCTTTGCGGATCGGGAAATCGACGTGCATCGACGCATCGACCTTCGCTACCGGGGCACCGACACGGCGATCACGCTCGATGTCGGCCACTTCTCAGCAACGGAACTGCGCGACCTGTTTCATGAGGCGCATCGCAAACTGTTCGGTTACGCCCGTCACGAGCACGCTGTAGAAGCCGTGGCCATACGTGTTGAAGTAGTCGGGCATGACCGATCGCTGGGTGAGCACCGGTCTCCCCCCGGGCGAGTCTCAGTGGATGCCGCGACGCTCCCCAAGCCAGAGCGGACAGGTGAGATGTGGACCGGTGAACAATTCGAGGAGGTCCCCATTTACCGGCGGGAAGATCTGCATCAAGGTACGCGGCTCAACGGGCCGGCATTGATCCTTGAACAGACCGGCACCATCGCGCTCGACCGCGGCTTTGACCTGGAAGTCGGGCCGAACGCCCGGATGATCGCGCGAGACCTGGAACCGGAGGTCGCCCCAGCCGGCGTAGCTCGGGATACTGCGGTAGATCCGGTTCTCCTCGAGATCTTCAACAATCTGTTCATGTCCATCGCCACCCAGATGGGAAACGCTCTGCGAAGGACCGCCCTGTCGACCAACATCCGAGAACGCTTGGACTTCTCATGCGCAATCTTTGACCGTGGCGGAGGCCTCGTCGCTAACGCACCACATATCCCGGTGCATCTCGGTGCCATGGGCGAATCCATAAAGGGCATTCTGTCGGATTACCCTCATCCACGAGCTGGCTGGGTGTTCGCGACGAATGATCCCGCCGCCGGTGGCTCTCATCTTCCCGACATCACCGTGGTCACCCCCGTTCACGACACCGCCGGTGAGCTCATTTTCTTTACGGCGAGCCGCGGGCATCATGCCGATGTGGGAGGCATCAGCCCGGGATCGATGCCGCCCTTCTCCAAGTCACTCGCCGAGGAAGGCGTGGTGTTACGCGCCTTGCCCGTGGTTCGCGACGGAATCTTCGACGAGCAGGCGATCATGCGAGCACTGTGCGACGATCCCTATCCGGCTCGCAACCCGCACCAAAACCTGGCCGACCTGCAAGCCCAGATCGCCGCAAACCAGTCCGGCGCCCGCCTGCTCCACGAGCTGATCGACCGCTATGGGCGCAACCTGGTACTCGCCTACATGGGTCACGTGCAGGACAACGCTGCGGCCCAGGTCGCTGCCGAAATTTCTCGCCTGGACGACGGCGACTACGCCTTCGAGGACGCGCTTGACGATGGCACGCCGGTCCGTGTCGCAATCCGTGTCCATGGCGATCGCATGAACATCGACTTTGCCGGAACGGGGCCGGAAGTCGCAGGTAATTTGAACGCACCCCGAGCGGTCACCATGGCGGCCGTCATCTACCTTTTACGCACGCTGGTGGGTGTTCCGATTCCGCTCAACAGCGGTTGTCTGCGCCCGGTTTCGATCTCCACCCCCGAGGGTTCCGTGTTGGCGCCACGTCCGTGGCGGGCCGTCGCCGGAGGCAACGTCGAAACCTCACAGCGCATAGTTGATGTCCTCTTAGGCGCCCTGGGTAAAGCCGCGGCCAGCCAAGGCACGATGAACAATTTGACCTTTGGGGACGCCACCTTCGGCTACTACGAGACCATCGCTGGCGGAGCGGGCGCGACGGCGACCTCCGATGGCGCTTCGGGGGTACACACTCATATGACCAACACCCGCATGACAGACCCAGAGGTTTTGGAATCGCGTTTCCCGGTCCGACTGCGCGAGTTTTCGTTGCGCCGTGACTCGGGAGGGAGGGCGCCCACCGGGAGGGGGAGGTTATAAGAGAGGGGGGGGGAGGGGGGGAGGAGGGAGGGGGGGAGAGGGAGGAAGAAGGGGAGGGGAGGGGGCGGGCGGGCGGAATTCGGTAGGGGGGCAGTAGGTGAAGAAGGAGGTAGGGAGGGGAGGGCGAGGGAATCGGGGGTGTATGGGAACAGGTGGAGGGAAGGTGGGGGGAGCGGGAAAGGGCATGTATCATTGCGAGTAGTCCGGCGCGGGTGGCAGGGCGGTCGGGGGTAGCTGTAACGAACTGCAATCATCCAGCGTTCGAACCGCAATCATCGCGATTTCTCGACCACATTAACTGATTCTATCCGGGGTCGCGAAACCACATTAGCTGCCACTGAAACCAGATTAATTGCCACCAAACCGCAATCATCGGCCCGAAACCACAATACACGCCACTCAGTCGCGAACCCGTCCTACCGGGCATTGCGTCAGTTAAACGGATTCAGCGCCAGACGGCGGTCTGCATCGAGTCGAAGTGATGGTCGTAGGTCCAGACCGGCAGTCCCAACCTGGACGCCAAGGTGGCCAATGTGGCATCGAATAGCGAGATAGACTGGTCGGGAAAGCGGCTGACCAACACCGTCGCGTCGCGGTAATCCTGGGGGGTCGGATTGAGCAAAGCGGTGCCAGCGCGCACATCCTCAAGCCATCCGGATGCGGTTGGATACCCGATCCGATACAAAATCAGCGTGTAAGCTTCCAGGAGCGTCGGGTAGGCGAGCAAGACGGACAGTCCATCGTCGGCAAGGGCTTGCAGCTGTCCCTGCGCGCGCGTGTGGTATTGGTCATCGGGATCGACGGCAGCGTACAGCGGTCCTGTATCGGCGAGAACGGCCCGCGTCACTTCGAAGCAAGATACCGGTCGTGGGAAACGCTTCCGTCGTTCTGGCCGCTACCGCGCTTCGCCGGGCGGATGCGAAGCGCAGAAGATGTCCGCATATAGCCGCGCTCACCCAAGTACTCCCGAACGGCCGCTTGCACGACCGCTGTCAGCTGCACAGGCACCTCCTGCTCGTCGACGAATCGCTCCAGGGCCTGCTCAATGTCATCCGGCAGGGTGATGGTTGCGCGTTTCATGCGTCTAGAATAGCACCAACTGGTGCTTCTGGTGCAAATCGCAATGGGCAAAGAAACGATCGTTTTCTTGCCACGACCAGGAGCTTCTTACCCGTCGCATAAAATCTAGGCGAAAGCGGGCAGTTTACCCGGTAAATCAATCAAGGTATGGTTTCTGGGTAAGGTCACGGGTTTCCTGCCGTTCCACAATGCTCATCGGCTACGCGCGCGTCTCGACCGACGACCAGAATCTCGACTTGCAGAACGATGCCCTGTCGGCGGCTGGTTGCGCGCGCATCTACCGGGACAAAGCCAGCGGCGCCAGGGCCGAACGGCCCGGGCTGAGGCGCGCATTCGAGGAGATTCGCGCCGACGATACACTGGTGGTGTGGAGACTGGATCGGCTGGGCCGGTCTTTGAAGGATCTGATCGCGCGTGCCGAAGAGCTCGAACAACGCGGTGCGGGCCTGAAGAGCCTGCACGAGTCGATCGACACGAACTCCAGCGGTGGGCGACTCGTTTTCCATATGTTCGGCGCCCTAGCCGAGTTCGAGAAGAATCTCGTGCGTGAACGAACCCAGGCAGGCCTCGAGGCCGCCCGCTCCCGCGGCCGTTTGGGCGGGCGCCGGAAGATTCTCGATGCCGAGCAGCGACGCCATGTGGTGGAGCTCTACCGCTCGCGCAAGCACACCATCAAGGAGATCTGCCAACTGATGGGGATCTCCAAGCCCACGCTCTATGCCTATGTGGAGGAATTCTCCGATGGGCCGTAGAGGCGCCCGGATCCCGGCGGAGGCTCTCCTGTCCTTGCGCGGGAGGCTCGCGACGCTGGCGCCCCGCAACCCGGCCCGCGCGCAAGAGGTTGCCCGGGTCGCCGATCTCTACGGCGTTAGTGTCTCCGCCGTGTATCGGCAACTGCGCGAGCTCCACCGCCCGAGGGGATTGCGGCGGATCGACCGGGGTTCGCCGCGCGCATTGCCCGGTGAGGAGCTGGAGCGCTACTGCGAGATCATCGCCGCACTGAAGGTGCGCACAGAGAATGGCAAGGGGCGCAAGCTCTCCACGGTGCGCGCCATCGCGCTGCTCGAGGAGCACGGCGTCGACACCCCCGACGGGCATGTCCAGGCCCCGCCGGGGCTGCTCGCCGCGACGACGGTGAACCGCTGGCTGCGCACCTGGGGCTATGACCACGCGCGCATGACCAGGGCCCCGCCATCGGTGCGTTTCGAGGCGCGTCACGCCAACGAGTTCTGGCAATTCGACATGAGCCCGTCCGACCTGAAGCGGCTCCCGCAGCCGGCCTGGGTCGAGCCTGGCAAGGGTGCGCCGACGCTCATGCTCTTCAGCGTGGTGGATGACCGCAGCGGTGCCGCCTACCAGGAGTACCGCTGCGTCTACGGGGAGGACGCGGCGTCGGCCCTGCGGTTTCTGTTCAACGCTATGTCGGAGAAAGAGGAGACCGCGTTGCAGGGAATACCGGAGCAAATCTATCTGGACAACGGTCCGGTGGCCCGCAGCATCGTTTTCCAGACCCTGATGGAGCGCCTCGGCATCACGATCCTCACCCACATGCCTGCCGGAAAGGATGGGCGTCGCCCAACCGCGCGCGCCAAGGGCAAGGTGGAGCGCCCGTTTCGAACGGTCAAGGAGGCCCACGAGACGCTCTATCACTTTCATCAACCCGAGACGGAGGCCGAGGCCAACGCCTGGCTCGGGAACTTCGTCAACCGTTACAACGAGAAGCCCCATCGACGGGAGCCGCACAGCCGGATCGAGGACTGGCTCGCGAACTTGCCTGAAGGTGGTATCCGGGAGATGTGCTCCTGGGAACGCTTCTGCGCCTTCGCCCGCGAGCCCGAGCGGCGCAAGGTCGGAGGCGATGCCCGTATTGTCGTCGAGGGGACCCACTACGAGGTGGACGCCGATCTGGCCGGTGAAGAAGTCGTCTTGTGGTGGGGCCTATTCGACCACGAGCTGTTCGTCGAGTTTGGCGAGAAACGCTATGGGCCCTACCGCCCGGCGGGCGGTCCGATCCCGTTGCATCGGTACCGCTCGCACAAGAAATCGGCGCGCGAGAGACGCGCCGATCGGGTGGCCGTCTTGGCAGAGCGGATTTCCGTGCCGCGCTCGGCACTCGGCGGTGTCGCCCCTGCAGGCTCGCGGGCCGAGGTCGTCCCCTTGGTCCGAACGGCCTTTACCGACCCGGACCCGTGGCACCAGATCGCCTATGCAAGCGCCTTGGAGGCGCGCCGTGGGATTGCCGAGCTCCTGGCCCGTCCGCTCGGGAGGCTGGGGGACGATGACCTGCAGTTCGTCGATGAACTGGTCGCCCGGACCCTGGACAAGGCGGAAATCGCCTCCGCGGTCCGAGCGCGATTTAACAACAAGACCTGATGGGGAGGAGTCTGAAGAAATGCTGACCGCCGACATCATGAATCACTTCGGGATCGAGAAAGACTGGCAGGCGGTGGGATTCTTCGAGACCGCACAACACAAGCAGCTGTCTACCAATGTGCGAAACGCCATCCTCGCGGGACGGCTGGTTGCGATCACGGGACCGACGGGGGTCGGCAAGACGCTGACGCTCAATCGTCTTCAGTCTGCCATTGCGGTGGACCGCAAGATCATTGTCGCGCGCAGTCTGTCGATTGAAAAACCCAGGCTGGCGTTGCCATCGCTGATGACGGCGCTCTTTCTCGATCTCTCGGATGACCTGAAGACGAAGATCCCCACCCAGCCCGAGAAGCGGGAGCGCCTGCTGCAGGAGCTGTTCAGGAAGCGCAAGAAGCCCGTCGTATTGTTCATTGATGAGGCGCATGATCTCCATGGCAACACGCTGATGGGGCTGAAACGTCTCATGGAGATCGTTCAGGCCGGCGGGGGCATTCTCTCGATCGTCCTGGTCGGGCATCCGCGGCTGAAGAACGACCTGAATCGCCCGACGATGGAGGAAATCGGCCATCGCACGACCAAATTCACCT
>CALOFM010000045.1:0-33039 GCA_942492625.1 uncultured Gammaproteobacteria bacterium
GCCTCTTACGATCTTATACCCGACAAAACTAATCCAGATGGAAAATACAAGGAGCAAGTAGATTCCGACAAAAATCCGAAGTATACATTCCTATTTTTGAACCGACAGACAGAGAGGGGCAAACAGAAATTGCGGGCGTTTTCAGATCCATAAATCGAGTTGTTGCAAGAGACGATGTCATCGAAACGTGTTGCCACGGCTGGGAGGATGCCTCTATCTTACTGTTCGTTGCGGAAGTTATAGGAGTAATATCTCATTTATTCCGGCGTGCGGATGATATCTTCTGAACTTTGAACGCGCTATGCATGGAATCTTTAAGCCAATAAAGCTGCAAAGACTCGCATTCTTAGTGTTTATAGATATGAAGAGCGCGTTACAAAACTTGGCACCTCTTTCGACAGTTTTTAAGAAATAGTATTGCATATATAGATGCTCTAGAGTGGCAAATTCAAAAACATACTGACCGAGAAAAGCATAGCAAAGTTATTTGCCGGAAGATGCACTTGTATGGCCCGGTCTTATCTAAGATAAGTCGTTTATTGAAGATCTTCACGAAACATATAATGTAAAAAAGATTAGCGTGCGCGATTGTCCGATCGTAGTCTGAAAGGATTCCTTTTCTTCGCGCAAATGAGAAAGCCTTGCAACAGTATTTCGGAATCTCGCAAAAATGCTATGAAATATTACCGAAAAGAAACTGTCTGCAAGATTGATTTTTCTTGGAGATCCGGATAATGATTTTGTCTATGTAACCGCGTATCGGATAACGGTTTTGGAATAGAAGATGATGATTCCAATAAGATCTTTAGAGAAGGGTATCGTAGTTCTAACGCTATGCGACGAGAACCAACCGGTACTGGAATCGGATTATCCGATAGCAAAGCAATAATGTTGAAATGGGCGGCGATTTATACCTAACCAATAATAGGGAACCTACGTCGTTCGTTGTAAAGATCCAAAAGTGGAGATAAATGATGATCTATTTTGTTGATGAAGACATTTTTCGGTTTTTCACTAACCGACGATTGCGAAGTTTTCCGTCAGCAACGAGCGTAATTCCCGATGGTATTTTCGCGGGTTGCTGAAGAATTCTTCACAAGCCGTTCTGAATTCGTCGAACGATTCGTAATATCGATTGTAAAGGACTTTCTTTTTGAAGAATTTCCATAGACGCTCGATGAGGTTTAGGTTCGGAGCGTACGAAGGGAGAAAAACGAGCTTGATTCGCGAGGTCTTCAGATACTCCTTAACGGCCTTGGAGCGGTAGTAGCGAGCGTTGTCGCAGATGACATAGATCCAGGTGGCGG
This sequence comes from uncultured Gammaproteobacteria bacterium, assembly GCA_942492625.1. GTDB lineage: Bacteria > Pseudomonadota > Gammaproteobacteria > Chromatiales > Chromatiaceae > Thiosymbion. Next base: position 1,308 of record CALOFM010000045.1, read on the forward strand.
CGAGATTCACCTCTTCGAGTTGCTCGAACAGGGCGATGGTCGAGTCGGTATTGATGGTGTCGTCGAAGCGCACCACAGGCTCAAGGCGTTCGAGGTCGATGGCGCCGTTGATGTTGACGCGCCGCCGACCGGTGTTGGAACGGACCTCGCGGTCCTGTCCGCGCTTGATCCAACCGCACGCGATCACCGGATTGTGCTGCGGATGGACGGCGTCCATGAAGTAGATCGGGTCCTCTTCGCCCTTCTCCCGCTTGAGCTTTTCGTAGCCGTCGAGAAACGCTTTTTGCTTCTGCGCATCGGCCTTGCCGGGCACCAGCTTGGGCTTCTTGTAGACGTAGCCGAGGCGGTGAAGCACCGCGGTCATGCCGCTCTCGGTGTAGGACACCTCGAAGGTTTCTTCCACCCAATGGGCAATCGCTTTTGCCGTCACGTACAGGTGCGCTTGCAGGTGCGCGTCCAGGATGGCCAGTTGCCCCTTGTCGAGCGCACACTCGCTGCCGCGGAAGGCGATATCACCCAGCGCCTTGATGCCACCCTGGCGGTAGCGCTTGAAGTGATTCCGCACGGTGTTCGCATCGACCTGCAAAACTTCGGCGACGTCCTCGGCTGTCCAACCGCTGGCGAGCGCCAACACCGCCTTGATGCGGTCGGCCTCGCGCTTGTCACGAGTGCCGCGATGCGCAGCACGCAGTTCGGCGCGCTTTTCGGCTGGGAGCGAGTAGTCGTGCATGCCGTCGATGTTACACTACCTTTCAGCCGGTTACACGGGTATCCTCACAGAAAATCTCAGATGAGAGCGGTATACATCACCGCCCGTTTAGCCACCATCTTATTCAACCACACTGCCGCTGCGAGCCGTAGATTTCCAGCTTCGGCTCACTGAAGGATAGAAGACTCTGCCATCCCGACAGGCGATGTCACCAAAACTAGGCAAAAACCGGTTTCGAGTTCAGCCGCACCCTGGGCCGGTTGAGCAGTGCCGTCCGGTTACCGCAAGAAGATGCGGCTACCCCCGACTTCCTTCCCCGCCAGGCACGAACTCGAGGGCAAGGCCGTTGTTGCAGTAACGCAAGCCGGTGGGCTCGGGACCATCCTTGAAGACGTGGCCGTGGTGTCCGCCGCAACGGGCGCAGTGGTACTCGGTGCGTGGCCAAATCAGTTTGTAGTCGGTCTCGGTCTCGAAAGCCCCCTCCAAGGTGTCATAGAAGCTGGGCCAGCCGGTGCCGCTGTCGTACTTGGTGACGGCATCGAACAAGGGATGATCGCAGGCAACGCAAACGTAGGTTCCCGGACGTTTCTCTTTCAACAGCGGGCTGGTCCAGGGCCGTTCGGTGCCTTCTTGCCGCAGGATGTGGTACTGCTCAGAGGTCAGGCGCTGCTTCCACTCCTGGTCGCCCAGCAAAAGCCGCTGCGTGTTGTTCACTATCTTGGCCTCCCGAGCATGTGTCCGGATGACGGCAACGGGGACCAAAGATAGGCAGGCGGTCAGGACGATGAATCGACGTCGGTTCATGGCGTTTTCTCCTTCAGATTGTTGAGGCCGTCGCCCTGAGGGCGAACCGTTTTCGCCACCAAGGCAGCAGCCGCGCGGCAAACAGCAGCAGCAACAGCGCAAAGTAGATCAAGGGCTCGCGCAGGTCCGCCTTCACCAGCCACAGAAAGTGCAATACCGCCCCGACGGCGGCCGGGTAAACAAGGCGGTGCAGGCGCTCCATCGGCGCCCGCCGAGGCGGCGCATCATGCCGTTGGTAGAGGTGAGCGCCAGCGGAATCAGCATAACAAACACGCTGAACCCCACAGTGATATAAGGGCGCTTTAGAACGTCGTCCCAGATACGCTCCCACTGCAAGCCGAGATCGAGCCCGGCGTATATAAAGACGTGGAGGCACGCATAGAAGAAGGCATACAGGCCCAACATACGCCGCAGACGCACCAGGTCGCCCCAGCCGCTGACGCGACGCAGCGGGTTGATCGCCAGGGTGATCAGAAGAAACCGCAGGGCCCAGTCGCCGGTGGCGTGAGTCAGGGCCTCGACGGGATTGGCCCCCAGGTCACTGAACAGAAGCACCACCAGAGGCAGCAGGCAGATCCCGAACAAGAGCGGCTTCACGATCCGACCGATGATTTCCACGCGGCTCATACCACTGCCTCAATAGTCGCGGCTCAAGTCCATACCCCGGTAGAGTCCGGCCACCTGCTCCGCGTATCCGTTAAAGGGATCGGTATCGCGACGGCGCCAGTCCCCCAGGCGGCGCTCGCTAGCCTGGCTCCAGCGCGGGTGGTCAACGGCCGGGTTGACGTTGGCGTAGAAGCCATACTCGTCGGGTTGCAGGGCTTGCCAGGTGTTGACCGGCGGTGCCCGCAGAAAGCGGATGGCGACGATGGACTTGATGCTCTTGAAACCGTATTTCCAGGGCACCACCAGGCGTAGCGGAGCGCCGTTTTGGTTGGGCAGTTCCCGACCGTACATGCCCACCGCCAGGGTGGCCAGAGGATGCATCGCCTCATCGATGCGCAATCCCTCTCGGTAGGGCCATTCGAGGAGGCCCGAGCGCTGGGCCGGGAGCATCTCCTCATCGCGGATGGCAAGTAACTCCACGTACTTCGCCTGGGAGTTGGGCTCGGCACGCTTGAGCAGATTACCCAGGGCGAATCCCACCCAGGGGATCACCGCCGACCAAGTTTCCACGCACCGCAGCCGGTAGATTCGGTCCTCGAGAGTCTGGGAGCGCAGCAGGTCCTCCAAGTCGTAGTTCCCGGGCTTGTCGCACTCCCCTGCCACGCTGACCGACCAGGGACGGGTTACCAGTTCATGCGCATTGAGGGCCGGCTTCTGTTTGCCACTGCCCAGTTCGTAGAAGTTGTTGTAGCTGGTGGCGTCCTGGTAGTCAGTGGGGCTCTCAGAGCTTACGAAGGGCCCCTGGGGCAGGTTGAGATAGCGTTGTTGCGGCAGCGAGCGGACAGCTCCTTCCGGTGCGCGCGCACGGGAAGGGGCACTGGTTTCCCGCCGTTCCAAGTAGGCGCCGCCCAGGACCAGGCCCACAGCCCCGGCACCCAGTACAGCGAGCAGCCGGCGGCGCTGTTTGTAGACCTTTTCGTCAGTAATCTCAGACGGCCTGATGTCGTCGGGTTTCTTTATCAGCATCGGCTCTGCTCCGTCACTATAAGGAGTATCGACCGCCCCTGCAGTTCCGTGAGGCGGCGAGAGATGGTTAGCCCCGGACCGGCCTAACCAATCGCCGACTCAACTCCCGGCAGGGGTAGCAAGGTTCGAACAGGTGAGGCAGATCGTAGGCGTCGATACCAGCGCGCCGCTTGCTGCCCCTGATTCATGCTTTATCGACGGTACTTCCTTCCAAGAAAGAGCAAACCCCGCCTCGGCGGGGTTTGCAGGCGGTTTGCCGGGGACGCGCGGGCACAAAGCGGCTTGATCCGCGAGTAACGATGGATCCGCGATCCGTCCCTAATACTCCAGCACCGGTAACAGGGGGCATTGGAAGAACATCGGGGGGCCTCCCGGCGATCCCGGCATTACGGTAAGGTCGCCCGCGTACACGTGATCCTCGATTTCCGCATAGGACGTGACGAGCGGGGGATTTTTGATCTTGTCGTCCCACTGCGCCGTGTGGGTGTACCAGCGCCCCCCGGAGTAGTCTCGGTTACCGGGCGCCGCCTCTGACACCGGTAGCTGCCCGGTATGGGCATCTCCGACGAAGATGAACAGCTTGTCGAACGACTGAAGGTTGTGAGCGTTTGGCATGGGAAGCGCCGTGGTACCCTTCGTACCCCAGTACTCGCCGTCGCCGTAGATCTGAGGCATGAAGTTGGGTTTACCGGGATCGGCGTTCACAACGACTGTGGTCGCGAGCAGTCCCGCCAGAATAGTCGAAAGCAAGGTTCTGCTGATCATTTTCAATCTCCTCATTTGCACTGTTTTCGGTTGAGCACAGGCACTGTCGTGCCCTGCAATGAAGAGGCTAGCTCGGGCAGTTAAAGCCCGAATAAAGGATCGTTAAAGATTCGGTAAAGCCGCCGGCCAGCAACGATCCGCCGGCAGTGTTGCGGGAGTCGCGGTCTTGTATCGCGACATTGGTTTTTCGCGCCCTGAGCGACTGATATTGCCCGGTTTGCGGACATACATGTCCCGGTGAACGGGGTCGGTCGTCGCCTCAGACCGTGAGTCGATCCCGTTTCGCATTAATGACAGCTGTTGGGACGGACCTGCCGGTCGATGAGACGGGCCGACTTCCGGCAGGTCTGCGCTTGTAGCGGAAAGTCGGCTCCTCTCGTCATGATAGTGTCCCAAAGATCGGGTACCGTTGGCCTCCGCCGCGTTAGAGGGGTCAGGAGTAGTGTGGTAAGCGGAATCCAGGTCACTGGGCCGCTTTGTTTCCGATGCGAATCGTCTAAGATGCCGTCGAAGTTGGCATTGCGGGCAGTCACATCACAACCGAGCAAGGAACGAGGTCTTGATCATTGTCGTCATGGGCGTCGCCGGCGCGGGAAAGAGCACACTCGCGAAAGTTCTCGCAACGGCTCTCGACTGGATATGCGTCGAGGGCGATGACTACCATCCGACCACCAACATAGAAAAGATGGTCAGGGGCGAGGCTCTCGATGATCACGACCGCTTCGCATGGCTGGAACACCTGCATCGACGCATCGTCGAGCTCGATCGTCGGGGCGCGAGCGCAGTGGTAGCATGCTCGGCGCTCAAAGCGAGTTATCGCAACTTGCTCGCCGAAGACGTCAGTGATCTGCGTTTCGTGTTCCTTAGCGGCAGCGAGGAAGCGATCGCACAGCGCTTGCGCAGGCGACGCGGCCACTTCATGCCGCCCGCCTTGCTCGAAAGCCAGCTTGCGGCGCTCGAGCCGCCGGAAGACGCGATCATGGTGCCAATTGAGAGGACCACCGAAGAGCAAGCCGAGAGCGTCATCCGAACGATCCACGGAGAGCTGCATCGATGACGACCTACCATTCCAGCACCATCACCGAAGGGCTGGCGTTTCCCGAGGCGCCGCGCTGGCATGCCGGGCGACTTTGGTTCACCGATCAGCACGCCCGCGCCATCCTCGCGATGGACACCGCAGGCGAGTGCGAGACGATCGCGCCGACAGAGGATCTTCCCGGTGGCCTTGGATGGCTGCCCGACGGTCGCGTTCTCGTCGTGTTCATGACCCAGCGACGCGTCATGCAGCTTACCAGCGAGGGGCTGGCGGAATACGCCGACCTTTCGGACCAGGCCTCCTTCCACTGCAACGACATGGTCGTCGATGCGGCGGGCCGCGCCTTTGTCGGGAATTTCGGGTTCGATCTACATGGCGGTGGCGATGTCGCGCCAGCCGAGATCATCAGAATCGACCAGGACGGCAACGTCGAAGTGTTTCGCACGAGACGTCGTCTTTCCGAACGGCAGCGTCATTACGCGGTCGGGAGATACCTTGTTGATCGCCGAGACCTTCGCTCACCGCATATCCGCCTTCGGGTTGGATGTCGGCGGACGGGTGTCCTCGCGGCGGCTCTGGGCCGAACTTGGAAAGCATACGCCCGATGGGATCTGCATGGACGCGGAAGCGGCCCTGTGGGTCGCCTCACCCGGCACCAAGACCCTCTTCAGGGTGGAACAGGGGGGCGCCATCCTCGATCGCTGTACGACGCTGGGGACACCCTACGCCTGTATGCTTGGCGGTGAGGATCGTCGAACCCTCTACATCTGCACTTCGGAGACCGATGACCCACGGAAGGCGGCAAAGCAGAAATCCGGTCGCATCGAGCAGGTCCGGGTCGCTGTCGCGGGTGCCGGCCTGCCATGAGGCGGACAACCGAAACCAAAGTGACCGGAACATCTGCGGAGCGAGAGCATGACTGTTTATCGATCTGATGCGTTGCGCGGCCAGCGTGCCCTGGTTACCGGGGGCAGCTCCGGAATCGGCGCTGCCGTCTTTCGGGCCCTGGCGGCAGCCGGTGCGCGAGTGGTTGTGAATTATCTGTCGAACCGTGAAGAAGCCGATCTACTGATCAACGAGATCGCCGCAGACGGCGGGGAGGCCATGGCGATCCAGGCCGACGTCAGTCGAGAGGACGACGTCCAGCGCATGTTCAGCCAGATGATCGGCGAATGGGGCAGCATCGAGATCCTCGTCGCCAATGCAGGGATTCAGCGTGATGCTCCGTTCCATGAGATGACCCTGGAGCAGTGGGACACCGTCATGAAGGTCAACCTGACCGGCCAATTCCTCTGTTCGCGAGAGGCCGTTCGGGAATTCAATCGCCGTGGTCTGATGCCCGAGGTGTCCCGGTCGACGGGAAAGATCATCAGCATGTCCTCCGTGCACGACGTCATCCCCTGGGCGGGACACGTCAACTACGCCGCCTCCAAAGGCGGACTGATGATGTTCGTCAAGAGCCTGGCGCAGGAGGTCGCGCACCAGAAAATCCGCGTCAACGCCATCTCTCCCGGCGCGATCCGCACAAACATCAACCGCATGGCATGGGAGACGCCGGAGGCCGAAGCAGAGTTGCTTCAACTCATACCGTATGAGCGTATCGGCGATCCAATGGATATCGGTCAAGTGGCCGTATGGCTGGCATCGGATGCATCCGACTATGTCACGGGGACGACCATCTACGTCGACGGCGGCATGACTCTCTACCCGGGATTCCGCGAAGGTGGTTGATGCGCCGCCACCTGCCGCGGATCATGCGCAAACCCTTTGTCCAACTCAGCGGCAACTCCTGCGTCGATCCCGAAGAGGCCAGTGTTCGCGAATGGTGGCTGGGAAACGGTATCGGCGGTTACGCCGCCGGGACCGTATCGGGGGTGCTCACCCGGCGCTACCACGGTCTGCTGGTCGCCCCGCTGTATCCCCCCCTCGGGCGGAGCCTGCTCTTCACCAAGGCCGACCCTGTGCTCCGGGACGGCGAAACCGAGATGCCCCTGCACGCCAACCAGTGGGCGGGCGGCGTCTATGCTCCACAGGGCCAGCGTTCGATCGAAACCTTTCATCTCGAGGATACGCTGCCGGTCTGGCAATTCGCCATCGGGGATCTGCGTGTTGAGCAGCGAATCTGGATGGACCATGGTCGAAACCAGACGCGCATCAAATTTCGCTGGATCCGGGGTGAGCGCGACACGCCCCCCGTGCTCCGGATCGGTCTTCTGGCCAGCTTCCGCGACCACCACGCGGTGAACCGCCTCCGCGGATTTCACCTCCAGCGGGAATCCTTGCCCGACGGCTACCGGCTGCATTTGCCTGGGGGGCGCGTCGTGGATGCGCGCAGCGCCACCGGGCGCTTCTCCCCCGACGACACCTGGATCGAGAACTTCTTTCTGGCACGGGAGAAGGAGCGGGGTCTAGAGGATATCGATCACCATCTGCGCATTGGTCGGGTGGAGATCCTGCTCGAGCCGGACACCTGGGTCGGCATCGGTGTGGCACTCGACGGGCTGGATGACCTGGATATCGCCCGTTCGCTGGAAGCTGAACGGCAGCGCCTGGTGTCAATGCAGTCGACGGTGCTTCCCGGCATACCAGAGGCCGCCGCTCCAGACTGGGTCCGGCAGCTGGTCAGCGCCGCGGACAGCTACGTCTTCGAACGTCTGGAGTCCGGCGGTCGACGCCGCACCTCGGTGATCGCCGGGTACCCCTGGTTCGGGGACTGGGGACGCGACACCATGATCGCGCTGCCGGGACTGACCCTGGCCACCGGCCGGTCGCAGCTTGCAAGAGAGATCCTCGAAACCTTCGGCGCCTATGTGAGCGAGGGAATGCTGCCGAATGTGTTTCCGGGCAGCGGCGATACGCCGGAATACAACACGGTGGATGCCGCGCTCTGGTTTATCGAGGCATGGCGCGCCTATGTGCAAGCCACCGATGACCTCTCCACCCTGGCGCAGATCTTCCCGACGCTGAGGGACATCGTCGCGGCCTATCGCGACGGCACCCGCTTCGGCATCGGCAGGGACCCGAGCGACGGACTGATCCGCGCCGGCGTTCCAGGTCAGCAGCTCACCTGGATGGACGCTCGGGCCAATGGGGTAGAGGTGACACCGCGTCACGGCAAGCCGGTGGAGATCAACGCGCTCTGGTACAACGCCCTGCGCGTGATGGGGGACTTGGCTCGCCGGCTCGGGCGCGCAGACCAGGACTGCGATCGGCTCGCGGCGAGTGCTGCCGACGGCTTCCGCCGCTATCAGCGCGGTGATGGTGCCGGTCTGTTCGACGTGCTCGACGGCCCGGACGGCAACGACGCCTCCGTGCGACCGAATCAACTCTTTGCGGTCAGCCTGCCCTATTCGCCGCTCGGCGACACCGCGGCGAGGCGTGAGGTCGTCGATACCTGCCGTGAACGTCTTCTCACGCCGTTCGGCCTGCGCTCCCTGGCGGCGGACGACCCCCGTTACTGCGGCCGGTACCTCGGCGGTCCCGCGGAGCGTGACGGCTGTTATCACCAGGGACCGGTCTGGGGCTGGCTGCTGGGCCACTATGTGCTCGCCGAGCACCGGGTGACTTCAGACAGGTCGCTGGCGCTTTCCCGGCTCGAGGCCATACCTGTGCATCTCTCCCAGGCCGGGCTGGGACACATCAGCGAGATCTTCGATGGGGACCGGCCGCACAGGTCCCGGGGAACGCCGGCGCAGGCCTGGTCCGTCGCCTGTACCCTGGACGCCTGGTGGCGGCTGGAGGGCCAATTGAGAAACGTCTGGCAGGAGTGAACGAACGATGAACGCAGAACGCGAACGGATGGCCAAGCAGCGGGAAGGACAAGAGGACTGGCACCTGTGGGGGCCTTACCTCAGCGAGCGCGCCTGGGGCACGGTGCGGGAGGATTACAGCGCGGCCGGCACAGCTTGGGAGCACTTCAGCCACGACCAGGCGCGCTCGCGCACCTACCGCTGGAACGAGGACGGTCTCGGCGGTATCAGCGATCAGTCTCAGCATCTTTGCTTCGCACTGGCCCTTTGGAACGGCAAGGACCCGATTCTCAAAGAACGCGCCTTCGGCCTGACCGGCAACGAGGGAAATCGTGGCGAAGACGTCAAGGAGTACTACTTCTACCGCGACGCAACGCCTTCGCACAGTTACTTGCGTTACCTCTACAAGTATCCGCAGGCGGCCTTTCCCTATCGCCGGCTCGTGGAGGAGAACGGCCGGCGGGGTCGGCTCGACGCGCCGAACAACCTGCTCGACACCGGTGTCATGGACGAGCAGGCCTACTGGGACGTGGAGATCCACTACGCGAAGGCCGCGCCCGACGAGATCCATATCCGCATCTATGCACACAACAGGGGCAGGGACGAGGCGCCAATCGATCTGATCCCGACACTCTGGTTTCGAAACACGTGGTCGTGGACAGACGATCAGACCGATAGGCCGATCCTGCGCCGCCAGCCGGCGGCCGAAGGTCAGAGCTGGGCGGTCAAGGCCGAGCACCCGATACTCGGCGAGTACCACCTCTACGGCGCCCAGGATGCGGAGCTCCTCTTCACCGAGAATGAGACGAACGCCGAACGCTTGTGGCAGGCTGAAAACCCCACGCCCTACGTGAAGGACGCTTTTCACCGCCGCATCGTACGAGATGAGACCGACGCGGTGAATCCGGGGCTTTCCGGAACCAAATTCGGTGCCTGGAGCCGCTGGACCGTCCAACCGGGCCAGCGTATTCGTGTCGACCTCGTGTTGTCGCACAAGCCACGTTCGGCGCCCTTCGCGAAGAGCGAAACGACCTTTTCGGCGCGCCGCTCCGAGGCCGATGTCTTCTACGACGAGATGTTACCGGAGGCCGGTCCCGAAGATGCGCGCATCCTGCGCCAGTGCTGCGCGGGCATGATCTGGACGAAGCAGTTCTTCCATTACGATGTGGAACGCTGGCTGACAGGCGATCGCGACGCGCCTCCCGCCAGTCGCCGCCAGGGCCGCAATCGCCACTGGCGGCACCTGCGCGCCCGCGACATCATCAGCATGCCGGACAAGTGGGAGTACCCCTGGTTTGCCGCCTGGGACCTGGCCTACCACTGTGCGACGCTCGCGCTGATCGACGTCGACTTCGCCAAGGATCAGATCGAGCTCATGCTGAGCGAGCGCTATCTGCATCCCAACGGGCAGATTCCCGCTTACGAATGGGCGTTCGGAGATGTGAATCCCCCCGTGCACGCCATGGGCGCGCTGAAGGTCTTTCGCGCCGAGCGCACCCAGCGCGGCAAGGGGGATGTGAATTACCTGCAACGCGTGTTCAACAAGCTACTGCTCAACTACGCCTGGTGGATCAACCGCAAGGATGCCCAGGGACACAATCTGTTCGAAGGCGGTTTTCTCGGTCTCGACAACATCTCCGTCTACGACCGTTCCCGGGCGCTGCCGGAGGGCTACAGCCTCAAGCAGGCCGATGCGACGGGCTGGATGGCGATGTTCGCGCTGAACATGACGGTCATGGCCCTAGAGCTCTGTGACAAGGACCCGGAATACGAGGACATGGCGATCCAGTGCTACCTGCAGTTCCTCGCCATCGCAGAGGCGGTCGCGGGCAGGGGCGAGAGCGGCACACTGTCGCTGTGGGACATGGAGGCGGGTTTCTTCAAGGACCTGCTGGTCGGCCCTGACGGCACGACGCACCACATCGATGTCTATTCCTGGGTCGGGCTCATCCCCCTGTTTGCCACCGAGGTGGTCGACCGCCGCCTGCTCGAGCGGGCGCCGCGCTTCCGCGACATGCTGCACGAAACAAAGGGTGGGATGTTTCGGGGCAGCTATATCTGTGCTTGTCCCGACTGGGAAAATGAGCGTGGCGAGCACCTGCTTGCGCTGGTCGATCACTCGATGCTACCGCGCATCCTGAACCGTCTGCTCGATGAAGCCCAGTTCCTTTCCCCGTTCGGGGTTCGTGGGGTGAGCAAGATCCACGAAACCCAAAAGGATCTGGGCTCCATACCCGGCATCGGGCAGGCGATGATCGAGTATGTCCCCGGAGAGTCGATCGCCGGCCTGTTCGGTGGTAACTCGAACTGGCGCGGCCCAGTCTGGATGCCGACCAACTACTCCCTGGTGCAGGCAATCGAGAAGTTTCACCGCTTCCTCGGGCCGGACTTCACCGTCAAGGCGCCATGCCTCGGCGGCCAGCGCATCAACCTCAAGCAGATCACCAATCTGCTCGCCGAGCGCCTGGTCAATCTCTATCGACGCGACGCCCAGGGCGTCATTCCCGCCCTGCGTCGCGACAGCCCGTTTCAGAGTGATGATGGATGGCGGGACCTATGTTTCTTCTACGAGTATTTTCACGGTGAAACGGGTCAGGGTCTGGGCGCGGCGCATCAGACCGGTTGGACCGGTCTGCTCGCCAACCTGGTCATGCGTCGCTACGAAAAGGACACTACACCTTGGAGCGGACTGAACGTGGGCGACCGTCCAGCGTGGATTGAAGAACTAGCCTGAGTCTTGGACTACGGCAGACGGCATTCTTCGGTGACGCGGAGCTCAACGCCGCGTCGACTGCCGGTTTCCGTCCGTCGTTTGTTTATCGGAAGGTATTCATTCTTTTGGCGAAAGACGAGATCCCGATTGGCGAGATGCTGCCCCCAACCGTTGGGTGGCGTTTGCGCAGAGAGGCAATCACCTACCCGCCGGTGCGATCCGCCAGTGGGCGCTGAAGCACCTATCGGATGGCAAATCTAGCCGAACCTGGCGGAAGCTCCATCCCCCCTTTCGCGGCGCTGCGGGTCTGATTTGGAGTTTTCCTGGAGGGCTCTTCGTAGCACTGGACGGTTGCCCGCGGGTAGGGTGACCTGGGCCCGCCTGCCTGATTCCCGTTGGACTGCACTCACGGGACCCGAGGCCCGCCCCCGTTGAAACGGTCTGTTCATGTTGCGATAGCTGTCACTCGTTACTAAGGCAACGAGACTTGAAGGGACCGCCGAGGTAGTGAGCAAATCCCGTCAGATCGGGCGTCGGCTATTGGGACAATCCGGGCGTTCAAGTGCGAGACCGCGAAGCACAGCAATGGGTCGGGACCTGCCTGTCAGGCCATCCCACGCGACTGCCTGCAAACAGCGTGGACCAGTCGGACGGCCGCCACCGCTGAGCGGCAGCTCTTTCGGGCCAGCACCGTAGGTAGGCTCACGACGAGCCAGTTTTCTGTGGCGGCGACAATGTGTCGTCGCCTTACGCCGATCAGAAGATGTTTAGGCAGGGGTAGTCCTGCACCACTCTTTGCCAGTACCCGCCGCTCCAGTCGAATGGTACGGCGAGAAACCACTCCTCGGGCGTAGCGTTGATCACGGCTGTGACGATTTTCCGCTCGCCGCCTTTGACCGCGGACGTGAGTGCGAAGAACTGCACGATCGCCGAGTCGACATCGATGAGTAACTCGACGCCGACGATCCCTTCGGCCCCGACCTCCAAGCCGGGTTCTTCTTGCCGTCCGACGAAAGCGCGTTCGACGCCGAGAGCCGCTGCGGAAAGAGTTTGATATATCGCAGCTCCGGAATCGCAGCGAGTCCGGTGGCGAGTTGTTCGAAGATCGGCTCAATCCGCCGGACGGAGTGCGCTTTGCAGATCCGCTCGCCGTCGATGAATGCGTGGTCTTTGGCCGTAGGTCGCGTCTCGGATTGGCAACCGCAGCAACGCTACCCTGTACTCGGCATTTTGGCCGCTTTGTGGCTCATTGCGTGAGCCTGCGATCCGTTGGCCGTCGCCGCCCTACCCTCGGGAGGGCGTCATGCGCGTTTTTGCGATCTGCTGCAAAACAACTGGATCGTGCCAGAATGTCGCTATCAGGCTGCCTGGCTTGCGCGTGCGTAGCGAGGGATCGCGAGGCCGAGACCGATTTTTTCTGCGAGTTGAAGAAGCTGGTTTCCCGCGGCGTATCCGTCTGCCGGTCTACAGTTTCCTCTTCGGCCAAAATCCCCGTGATAGAATTCGGGTGAAAACCTCTGACCGGCATACCTTCGCGCCCTCTGTCGCCCGTCGGCGGGTGCGCAAACCAGCTCGGACGTGTGATGAAACGAGTTCTGATTTTCATCCTGCCCCTGCTGCTCGCGGGGGTTTCTCGGGGTGCATCCGGTCACCCATGTTCGGAATCTGCTGAAGTCCACTGGGCTTAACGGCCGACCGGGCCCGAGGAGGAAGGAGACGCGGCATGTCTGCAGGTAACGGATTGTCCGATTCGGATGTAGTGGACCGAGTGATGAACCAGATCCTGGCGGCCGAGCGGCACGCGCGGGAAGCCGTCGAGCAGTGCCGCGCCGAGGCCGCTCACATCCTTGCCGACGCCGAGGAGCGGACACGCGGTATCGGGCGACGTACCGAGAATCGAATCAGGTTGACTCACAAGATCGCCGACCAAGCGGTGGATGATGCCCTGCGGAAGCTGCGCGGTCCGCAATCCGGCCAGAGAGCGCCAGCGGAGGAAGGAGAGGTCCGAAAGCTGGTGGATCGGGCGGTGGACGCGCTGGTGGAAGATATCCTCGGCGGCACACCATGAGCCCGAACCTTGGATTTGCGTATTCACAGGCCCGAATCCAGGCGCGTTTCGCGGGTCTTCCGCAAGAGGAGGAGTGGCAGCGTCTGGCCGCTTCCCGCACCCTCGCGTCCTTTCTGGAGGAGGCACGCACCGGCCCCTTGCGCGGATGGGTGAAGGGCTTCTCCGGCCAGAGTGGCGTGCACGAGCTGGAGGCGGGAGTGCGCTCCCTGCACCGGGAGATGTTGGACGAGGTCGCAAGCTGGGTGCCCACCCCCTGGAAGGGAGCCGTCTCCTGGGTCCGATGGCTGAACCATCTTCCTCTGCTCGCCCACCTTGCGGCCGGCGGCTCGGCGCCCCTCTGGACGGTCCGGGACCCCGATCTTCGCCCGCTCATCAATGATGACGGGGCACTGGATCCGAAACGCCTGGCCGGTACCGGCTTACAGTGCCTGCTCGGTGGCGAGGAAGGGCTGGCCCGTCTCTGGATTGCGCAATGGCGCAGCCGCTGGCCTCGCTGCTGCCGTGAGACCGCAAAGAATCTGGAGGGATTGGCCGCGCTGCTCGCGGCGCACGTCGAGGCTTTCCGCCGCAGTCCGCCCACCGCTGCCTGGTCCTTGCGCCGAGAGCTGCGTGAGCGGCTTCGCTCACGGTTTCACCAGCGCACGCTTCAACCCGAGATGCCGTTCATCTTCATCACCTTGACGGCACTGGACCTGGAACGCCTGCGGGCGTCCCTGGTGAGCCGTGCCCTTTTCTCAACCGGGGACGAGCTGCCACGGCCCGCAGCGGTGGGGCAGGGCGGGGCCTGATGTTGCGTCCCGCCACCACCCGATGGTTCGAGGTGCTTTGTCCGCGTACGGAGAGCGTCCGCGCCGTGGCGGAGCTGGCCGGGACCGGAGCGGTGGAGACGGAGATACGGCCCCATGCCGACGAGGATTTCCCGGTTCGTCACCTGGCGCGCGGGCTGGCGGAGTACGAGGAGCTGTACGGCCTATATGGCCCTTACTGGGAGCGAGGCCATCTGCGTCGCACGCCCCTGGCGGAGCCCCCGGACGTGGTGCTGGAGCGGGCCCTGGCCCGGATCGATGCGTGGCGCCGCGAGGCCGACCCCTTGATCGACAGCCTGCAGGCCAGCGAGGAGGAGTTGCTCCGTCTCAAGTGGCTGACCCGTATTCTGGGACGCATCTCCGGAAGTAGCCTGGACTTCGCTCTGGTGGCCCAGAGCGGTCCCGTACTGGGGAGCTTCTGCGCAATATTGCCGCGGAATCTGGACCTGCGGCTTCCCGACTGTGTGATCCAGCGTACGGTGCCCTGGGAGGACGAGAGCTGTAGCATGATCCTGGGGCCGGGGGACCGGCTGGAGCAGGTAAAGCATCAGATCAAGGGGGCGAAGGGCCGCGTCATAGAGCGCCCCCCATGGCTTCGGGGCAGTGTCGGCCAAGCGCTGAGCCGGGTCGCCGCGCGCCGCGAGTTTCTCTCGGTGCGCCTGGTCCACCTATACGCTGAGCTCGACAGCCTGTTCGAGGACTTCGACCTGGCGGTGGTTCTGGGTGAGGCCGCCTGGCTGGATTGGTTTGCCGTCCGGGTCGGGGGACTGGAGCCCGCGAGTGAGCATCTGGTCTGGATCACCGGTTGGACGGACGACCTGACCGCGGGCTCCCTCACCCGGGCGCTGGAGCGGTCCGGGACCCGCGCCCTGTTGCGGCTGAAGCCGCCGCCGCCCGGGACCCGCCCCCCGCAGATACTGAACAATTCCCGCTGGCTGCGGCCGTTCGAGATATTTACCCGCGCATTCGGCGTCCCTGGCGCGGACGAGGCGGATCCGACCCCCCTGCTCGCGCTGGTGGTGCCCTTGCTGTTCGGCTACATGTTCGGTGATGTCGGCCAGGGTTTGGTGCTGGTTGTCGCCGGCTGGTTGCTTCGGGACCGGTTCCAGGTCGCCCGCCTGCTGATCGCAGGGGGCGCAAGCGCCGCGCTGTTCGGCCTGCTCTTTGGCAGCATGTTTTCCCGCGAGGACCTGATTCCCGCCCTCTGGCTCCATCCGATGCAAGAGCCCCTGACGGTCCTTCTGGTACCCTTGGTCTTCGCGGTGCTCCTGCTCAGCCTGGGCCAGCTGCTGTCCGGCCTCGGTGCCCTGCGCAGGGGTGAGCTGGACCGTTGGCTGCTCACGGATGCGGGTTTTCTCCTGCTGTACCTTGGCCTCATCGCCCTGGTGTCGTGGACGGACAGGATCTGGCCGGTCCTGCTGGGGCTGTCCTGGTACCTGGTGGGCAGCTTCCTGGTCAACCGCAGATTGCTCGGAACCCTGGCGGCCCTGGGTCACCTGCTGGAGGGGGGGCTTCAGATACTGGTCAACACCCTCTCGTTCGCGCGGGTCGGCGCCTTCGCCCTGGCCCATGCCGCCCTGTCGGCGGCGGTGGTTGCCATCGCCGACGCCGCCGGCTCCTTTCCGGGCGTGCTGCTGATCATGGTCCTGGGTAATCTGTTGATCATTCTGCTGGAGGGGCTGGTGGTTTCCATTCAGACCACCCGCTTGGTGTTGTTCGAGTTCTTCAACCGCTTCCTGCAGGGAACCGGACGGGTGTTTCGGCCCTTGCCCCCGCCGCCGACCCTGGTCACGGGTGCCGTTTGAGCCGAAAGAGATCGATCTAGCAGAAGAGGCACAGAGGGCACAGAGGGCGCAGAGATTTTTAACGGAGATTCGGTATGAACAGACAATACATGCTGGCCGCCTTCCTGACCTTGAGTATCGCGCTGTTAGCCGGAATCGGCACCCTGTTGCTGTGGGCACCCGGCGCATTGGCGGAGGCGGTCGTGGATGTCGCGGTCAAGGAGACGGATCCCGGGGTCCTGCAATGGGGCTACCTGGCGGCCGCCCTGGTCACCGGGCTTGCCGCACTGGGCGCGGCCTGGGCAGTTGCGGTCGTAGGTACCGCCGCGGTGGGGGCCATGGCGGAGAAGCCCGAGCTGTTCGGCCGGGTCATCATTCTGGTCGGGCTTGCCGAGGGTATCGCCATCTATGGCGTTATCATCTCCGTGCTGATTCTGAACCGGCTGACCTGATGAGCTTCTGCGCCTTTATCGGCGACGAGGTCAGCGCAGCGGGCTTCCGGCTCGCCGGCGTCGATGTCCATGTACCGGGACCGGGGGAGGCGGCGGATCTGTTCCGGCGCTTGCTGCGCGAATCCTCGCTTGTCCTGCTCACAGCCGAGGTCTCGGGTTCTCTCCCGGAGGATCTGTTGCGTCGCGCAGCGATCGCCGAGCGCCCGCCGGTCCTGGTCATTCAAGACGTACGGGGGCGGGTCGCGGCGCCGGATCCTACGTCGGTGTTGAGACGACAGTTGGGGATGGTCGAATGAACCTCGACGAGCGCCGAAAAGGCATGCTCAAGCTGGTTGCCGACTACCGGGAGCAAGAGTGCCGGCGCATCCTGGATGCCGCCCGTCGGGAAGCGGCGGAGCTCGCCAGACTGACGTTCCGCAAGGAGCGGGCCCAGCTACACGCGCATGTCGTCGCCGAGCGCAGCCGCGCCCGCTCCCTGATCCAGGCCGCCAGGGCCGAGCAGGCGACGCAGAAACGCTGGAGCAACGAGCGCACGAGTCTGGAGCTGCTGGAGTCCGCCTGGCCGCTGCTGCGCGAGCGTCTGCTTGCGCGCTGGCGGGTCCCGGGGCAGAGGCAGCGTTGGGCCGACAGCTACCTGCGTCAGGCCGTGGAGCTGCTCCCGCCGGCGCGTTGGATGGTGCGCCACGCCCCCGAGTGGCGGGAGGAGGAGCGCCGTGAAATCGCCGAGCAGCTGGCGGAGCGCCTGGGTCACAGGCCGCGGTTCCAGAGCGAGGGCGGTCTCGAGGCGGGTCTGGTCGTCGAGTCCGGCGGCGCGGTGCTGGACGCCAGCCTTCAGGGGCTGCTCCGAGACCGCGCACGCCTGGAGTCCCGCCTGTTGGCACTGGTTGCGGACGAGGCGTCGGTATGAGTCTGGCGACCGCCGTCTGGCTCAGCGGCCCGGTGCTGCGGGCGCGCCCGAAGGGACCCTTCCTGCTCCGTGAGGCAGTTACCGTGGGCCCCGATCGTTTGCTTGGCGAGGTGATGCGTATCGCCCGCGACGAGATCGTGGTCCAGGTCTACGAGGACACCAGCGGGCTGCGCCCCGGCGTGAAGGTTCGGGGATCCGGCCGGCTGCTCTCGATCCGTCTCGGCCCCGGCATCCTGGGTAACATCTTCGATGGACTCCTGCGGCCCATCGGCGACCCGGTGGAGCCCTACGTCAACCCCGGCATGCGGGAGCTGCCGGCGGCCGACTTCGGTTTTCACCCAGAGGTCGAGGTGGGCGGACAGCTGGGACCGGGAGAAACCCTGGGGAAAGTCCGCAACGGCGATGGACAGATCCAACGCTGTCTGGTCCCGCCAGACCTTCGGGCGGGCGAGGTAATTGAGATCGCCGATGCGGGAGACTACCGGGAGGACGAGATCGTCTGCCGCGTGCGGGACCAGGAAGGCCGGGTCCAGGAGCTGGCCATGAGCCACCGTTGGCCAGTTCGCATCCCGCGGCCCGTGACCAGGCGGCTGCGCTCCGACGAGCCCATGCTCACCGGTCAGCGCATACTCGACTGTCTGTTCCCGGTGGCCAAGGGCGGGACCGCTGCCATCCCCGGGGGGTTCGGCACCGGCAAGACGGTGCTGCTGGAGACCATCGCCAAGTGGTGTGATGCGGACGTTATCGTCTATGTCGGCTGCGGAGAGCGCGGAAACGAGATGGCCGGCCTGCTGGAGGAGTTCTTCGAGCTGGAAGACCCGCGCAGCGGGCGCAAGCTGTTGGAGCGCACGGTGGTCATCGCCAACACCTCGAACATGCCGGTCTCCGCCCGCGAGGCCAGCATATACACCGGCATCACGGTGGCGGAGTATTTCCGCGACCAGGGCCTCAATGTGACCCTGATGGCGGACTCCACCAGCCGTTGGGCCGAGGCCTTGCGCGAGGTCTCCGGACGCCTGGGCGAGCTGCCAGGCGAGAGCGGCTACCCGGCCTATCTGAGCAGCCGCCTTGCGGACTTCTACGAGCGTGCGGCCAAGGTGCACACCCTGGGTGGGGAGACGGGGGCAGTGACCCTGCTGGGTGCGGTCAGCCCGCAGTCGGGGGATTTTTCCGAGCCGGTCACCATGCATACCAAGCGCTACGTAGGGTGCCTGTGGGCACTGGACGCGCGCCGGGCGCAGGCCCGCTTCTATCCCGCCATCCACCCGCTGCAGTCCTACAGCGTCGCCGCCGGGGGGCTGGCGCGCTGGTGGCATGCCCAGAACTGCACGCGATGGGAGGAGCTGCGGCGGCGCTTTCTCACCCTGCTGGAGGAAGAGGCCAGGCTCGAGCGCATGGCCCGCATCATCGGGCGAGACGCCATGCCGGAGCGCCAGCGCCTGGTCCTGCTGTGCGCCCAGCTCGTGAACCAGGTGTTCCTGCGCCAGTCCGCCTTCTCGGAGATCGATCGCCACGCCTCTCCGGCCCGTCAGGCGGTGATGATGCGCCTGATCGGCAGCTTCATCGAGGGGGCGGAGAGTCTGCTGGAGGCGGGGGTCGCGCCGGAGGAGATCGCCTCAGCCAAGGTCTTCCGCGGCCTGATGCGCATGGGCGAGGAGATCCCGGAGGGCGAGTGGGAGCAGTTTGCCGAGCTGGACCGGGAACTCGGGTCCACGGTGCGGTGGCTGATATCGGCGCAGCGTGGCGAGCTGGAGCCGGCGCAGACGGATCCGACCTAGAAACGGCATTTCGGTGTCCAGTTGAATTCGGAATTGCCTTTTTTGTAATCGAGAAATAGGAGCCCCGATAGATGAAGATGCTGTATCCCTTTACGCTTGCGGCCACCCTGGCATCGAGCGCGGCCGTTGCGGATGACATACCGATGGTGTCAGTTAAACGCTTATCTATGGACATGGCCGCGAAAGTGGCCCAAGGCGCGGTCGATGCCTGCCGTGAGAAGGGTATTCAGATCGCCGCAACGGTTGTGGATCGGGAGGGCACGGTGCAGGTAACCCTGCGGGATACGATTGCAGCGCCCATCACGGTGCCCATCAGCAAGATGAAGGCCTTTACCGTAGTGAACTTCAACGCGGCGACCTCTGCTCTGGTCAGCCGTGCGGACTCCCCCATCGGGCGCATCGACGGCCTGGTCATGTCCCCGGGGGGCGTGCCGATTCAGGTGGGAGGCGCCCTGGTGGCCGGAGTGGGCGTCAGTGGCGCGCCGTCCGGAGAGATGGACGAGGAGTGCGCTCAGGCGGGAGTCGACAAGGTCATGGACGATCTCGAGATGGCGTTCTGAACGCCGCGGAGATTGGATGTGCAAGTCGGTCCGGCGCGAGGCGGGCCGCTGGAGGCATTGGCCGAGCCAGTAGAGGCAGTTAAGGAAAGGCGCCGGTGCTGCGGGTACAGGGGGCGGGCACGGTCGTCAAGGGTGCCGGGACCCTGACCAAGGGCGTCGGCGGTGCGGTCGGGGGCGTGCTCGGAGGGGCGTCGGCAGCAAGAAAACGGCACCGGAAGCGACCGATTGTCCGAAATCAATCCAGCGGATCGATCGTGGGCGTTGTGTGCCGCCGTCGCAAAGCGGACCCGCTCCAGGACCATGCTTTCGATCAAAAGGGGCATATCTCCGATGATGACGATGATGGACATGTGCCGGATCGAGCGCAAGCCTCGTACGAGGCGCCGGAGAATCGGCAAAGGCCCTGTGCTAAGCTTGCGCGGAGTTCCAAATCCACCAATCTGGGGACATACAGACGTGAACCACCACCCTTACTTTCCTGTCCCCGCTCCACGGGTTTTCGTCTTCGTTTTCTGCTTGACCGCGCTCGTGCTGAGCGGCTGCTCGGAGCAGGAGGAGGCCGTGGTCATTGACAGGGCGCGGCCGGTCAAGAGCGTCGTCGTGGGTGGTCCGGAGGCCGGTGGAGAGCGCAGATTCCCGGGTCGTGTCGATTCGACGAGCAAGGCCGAGCTGGCATTTCGTATCCCGGGAACGGTGCAGGCGGTCCTTGTCCGCGAGGGAGATGTGGTCGAGGAGGGCCAGGTGCTAGCCGAGCTGGATCCTACAGACTATGAGATTAGCCTCAAGGATCGGCAGGCGACCTACGACCGTGCCAGTAACGATTTCGACCGCGCCAAGGAGCTGGTAAAAGACGGCTTCATCTCTCGCACCGATTACGATCAGAAAGAGGGTGAGTACAAGAGTGCCGAGGCGGCACTGGATGCAGCGAAGCAGGACGTCAAGTACACGAAGCTGACTGCGCCCTTCGGCGGCACCGTTGCTGAACGCTATGTGGAACAGGCCGAGGAGGTGAACGCGAAGCAGAATGTGTTGGCGATTCAGGACGAGAATCGGCTTGAAATGAAAGTCGACGTGCCCGAGAACATCGTCTCACGCATCGATCGGGCCGGGCGCATGAACAAGGATAACCAAGTGCCTGTCTATGCGACCTTCGACGCCGCGCCGGATCAGCGTATCGATCTGGTGTTCAAGGAGGTCGCGACCCGCGCCGATGCGGCCACCCAGACCTTCGCGGTGACCTTTCTGATGGTGGCTCCGAAGGGCGTGACTATCCTGCCCGGCATGACGGCGAAGGTGGTTGCCGATCTCGGCTCGGTCCAAAAGACGAATGCCAAATACTACCTGCCCGTCAGCGCAGTGACGGCGGACGCGGGCCTGGAGCCCTTCGTGTGGGTCATCGACGAGCTGACGATGACTGTCTCCAAGCAACGGGTCGAGGTGGGTGGCATGAGCGGCTGGAATATCGAGGTCGAGAGTGGCATCGAGCCGGGCTCGCGCATCGTCACCGCAGGCGTCGGCTATCTCGCCGAGGGGATGCAGGTGCGCCTGATGGAGCAACTCGAGCAGGCGCTGCCGCGCCCTGAGGAGGCCCCGTTCCCGATCGACCCCGAGATCGAGAAGGCCGAGCGGGAGGTTGAGGAGGCCGAGAAGGAGGTCGTGCCTGCACTTCCTGTCGAAGCACCAGTCGACGCACCGATTGACGTGGGGGCCCCCGCGGCCGACAGCGAATCCTGAGCCGGGAGCCACTGCGAGATGAACATTGGCGAGTATTCGGTACGCAGCAAGGTCGTCTCCTGGCTGATCGTCATCGTCCTGGTGGGCGGTGGGATCTCTGCCTACGAGGAGATGGGCAAGCTCGAGGATCCCCCGTTCACCATCAAGAACGCGAAGGTCATCACCTATTATCCGGGCGCCTCGGCCCGGGAGGTCCAGGAAGAAGTCACCTACCATGTGGAGGATGCCATCCAACGCATGGAGCAGATCAAGTACATCAAGATGTCCATCTCCCGCCCCGGGATGTCGGACATCCTCATCCAGTTCAAGGACAAGTACAAACCCGAGGACTTTCCGGGCATCTACGACGAGCTGCGGCGCAAGATCACGGACATGGAGAGCAAGCTCCCCCCCGGGGCTCAGAAGCCCATCGTGGTCGATGAGTTCGCGGACGTCTATGGGATCTATGTGGCCCTCACCGGGGATGGTTACAGCTGGCGCGACCTATGGAATACGGCGGACTATCTGAAGCGCGAGCTGGTGTTGGTTCCCGGGGTGCGCAAGATCTCCATCGGCGGCGAGCAGCAGGAGGTGGTCTACCTGGAGATGTCCCGCTCCAGGCTGGCTGAGCTCGGCATCCCCTTGGAGCGCATCGGCAACATCCTCCAGTCCCAGAATGTGGTGGCGGACGCGGGCAAGGTCCGGGTCGAAGATCAATACCTTCGCATCAAGCCCACCGGGGCCTTCCAGTCGGTCAAGGCCATCGGCGATGTGCTCATCGGTTCCGACGATAAGAAGCTGGTCTTTCTGCGTGACATCGCCGAGATCAAGCGCTCTTATGTCGAGGTGCCGAAGGGTTATTTTTTCGTCAACGGAAAGCCGGCCTTGACTTTGGGCATCTCCATGCTCGGCGGTCGGAACGTGGTGGCGGTGGGCGCAGCCGTCGAGCGGCGTCTCACGGAGCTGACCCCGAATATCCCCCTGGGGATGGATCTGCAGCCGATCTACAACCAGCCCGCGGAGGTGGATAAATCCGTCAACGGCTTCATTGTCAGCGTGGCTCAGGCCGTGGCCATCGTCATCGTGGTCCTGCTCCTGTTCATGGGGGTGAAGGTGGGGCTCATCATCGGCGCCGTGCTCCTGATCACGGTGGCGGGAACCCTGATGCTCATGGCCCAGGCAGGCATCGAGCTACAGCGCATCTCCCTGGGTGGCCTGATCATTGCCCTGGGTATGCTGGTGGACAATGCCATCGTGGTGGCGGAGGGGATGTTGATTCGCATCCGCGCGGGTATGGACCCGGCCAGCGCGGCCCGTGAGACGGTGGGCAAAAGCATCTGGGCCTTGCTCGGCGGCACCGTCATCGGCATCGTAGCCTTCTCCGCCATCGGGCTTTCGCCCGATTCGACCGGTGAGTTCGCCAACTCCCTGTTCTGGGTCATTCTTTACTCTTTGTTGTTGTCCTGGGTGACAGCCATCAGCACCACACCCCTGCTCTGCGCCCTGCTGCTCAAGCCGGACAAGGACGCGGGCAGCGGCGAAGAGAAGGACCCCTATGGGGGCAGTTTCTTCAAGGTCTATCGCGGTTTTGTCGCAACCGCAATTCGCTTTCGCTGGATGACGGTTGGGATCGTTGTGGGCATGTTCGTCCTGGCCGTGATCGGCTTCGGATCGGTGAAGCAGGCGTTCTTCCCCGAGTCCAACACGCCGATGTTCTTCGTCGACATCTGGGAGCCCCAGGGTACGGATATCCGCAGAACCCGCGACGACACTTTGGCGATTGCCGAGTTCCTGCGCGAGCAGCCGGGCGTGGTGCAAACTACCTCGGTGGTGGGCGGTCCCCACCAGCGCTTCACCCTGGTGTACGACCCCAGAGATCAGGATGCGGTGTACGCCCAGATCATCGTGCAGACGGAGACCCGGGAGCAGATCCCGGCGGTATGGGACGCGGTGAACGTCATGCTGCGGGATGGGATGCCCCATCTGGACCCCATCCTCAAGTCCCTACGCATCGGTCCCGGGCGGGATTCCAAGATCGAGGCGCGCCTGAGCGGTCCCGACCCCAAGGTGCTGCGCGAGCTCGCCGATCAGGCCAAGGCCATACTGCGCGCCGACCCGGAGACCAAGGATGTGCGGGACGATTGGCGCGAGCCGGTGAAGCTGGTGCGGCCGGTGTTCAATGAGCAGGTGGGCCGGCAGTTGGGTATCACCTATGACGATCTGTCCAGTGCCTTGCAGTACGCCTACGAGGGTGCACCGGTAGGTATGTACCGGGATGGCGTGCGCCTGCTGCCCATCTATGGGCGGGCGCCGGACGAGGAGCGAGCGGACATCGACAATATCCAGGACATCCAGGTCTGGAGCCCGGTGCTGGCCAAGGGCATCCCGGTAGCTCAGGTGGTCTCCGGGTTCGAGACGGTGTGGGAGAACACGGTGGTGCGAGGGCGCGACCGCAGTCAGACCATCATTGCATCGGCCAACCCCACCGGCGAGCTGGCCACGCCCGTATTCGCCCGCCTGCGCCCACAGATCGAGGCCATGGAGTTGCCCCCCGGCTACTCCCTGGTCTGGGGCGGGGAGTATGAGGACAGCCAGAACGCCCAAACGGCACTTGCCGCAGCCCTGCCCGGTGGTTTCCTGATGATGATCCTGATCAGCATCCTATTGTTCGGCAAGGTGCGCCAGCCGCTCATCATCTGGCTCACGGTGCCGCTGGCTATCATCGGCATCACCGCCGGGCTGCTGGCCACCGACCATGCGTTCGACTTCATGGCCCTGCTCGGCGCCCTGTCCCTGGTGGGCCTGCTGATCAAGAACGCCATCGTCCTGATCGAGGAGATCGACCAGCAGATCGAGGAGGGAAAGGAGCCCTACACGGCCATCCTGGACTCGGCGGTCAGTCGTCTGCGCCCCGTGCTGCTGGCGGCCACCACCACCATCCTGGGCCTGATCCCGCTGTTGACAGACGTCTTCTTCGTCAATATGTCCATCACCATTATGGCCGGGCTGGGTTTTGCCTCTATCCTGACGATGATCATCGTGCCGACCCTTTACGCAATCCTGTTCCGCGTGAACGCGCCCAAGGATGATCCGGGGCCAGAAAAAGAAGCAGGGTTGGCGTCGCCGTCCCAGTCTCCGACCCAGTCGCCGGCATGAGGACTCTCCAGATCGCCTACGCAGATCCCGACCTTCTGGGCATATGCCCGCTTCACCTTACCCTCTATGGAAAAGACGGCAAGACCCATGTGGTCATGGCCAAGCCCTCCGTCATTGCCGAGGGAAGTCCCGGCAAGGGGCAGGCGACTGAGTTGGAAGCCGAGCTGCGCAAGATCGTCGAGAGCGCGTTGGCAGCCGATTGAGTCCGTTGGACCGGTAAAACGGCAATGACCTCGCCCTGTTCCGAGAAGGATCTGACGCTGATCGATACCGCACACCGGCTGCTCGCCGATCGATTCCGTAAGGATCGGCACGAGGTCGGAGCGGCCCTGCGAACCCGGAGCGGGCGCCTGTTCGCGGCGGTGAACCTGGACACGCGGTTGCGTCGCATGGGGGTCTGCGCGGAGGTCATGGCCATTGGCATGGCGGCTGCCGCGGGTGACACCGAGATCGAGGTAATAGTCGCCGTGAACAGGGAGGGACGCGTTGTTTCGCCATGTGGAGCATGCCGGGAGGTGATCGCCGATTACGCTCCAGAAGCCCGCGTGATCGTTCTCGGGGAGACGGGCGCGCAGGAGATCCCGGTCTCCGAACTGCTCCCCCTGCGTTACCGCAAGGACGGGCGACCGCAGTAGTGCCGTCCGCGGACGGGATGCTAGAGTTGGATCCGACCGACTCTACGCGGCGCCCGACCAGGCTTGCTGTTGTTTCCAAAAGCAATTCACCGCGGGCTTTTCAGAAATCTCCGCCTCGCCACCGGCTTGCAGGTCGTGACGCAAACCGAGGAAACAGGCGAAGGAGAAAACGCTCGACCCCACGCGAAGCGGAAGTTGGTTCCCCGATAGGGAATCTTACAGAATAGGCACCCTACCCCGGAGAAACCGCGATGGCCATAACCGGCGAATGTTTTTGCGGCAAAGTCAGTTACAGAGTCAACGGTAAGCTCCACGGTGCCCGATCCTGTCATTGCTCTCGGTGTCGGAAAGCATTCAGCTCCCAAGCATCGGTATACGCAGAAGTTGCAGCAGGCACATTGGAGTGGGTATCTGGTGAAGACCTACTGACGACCTACGAGAGTCACCACGGATTTGGTCTCCAGTTTTGCAGCCAATGTGGCTCCACATTATGCGGCACCTACAAAGGTGACATTCATGGGGTCACTTAACCATAAGTTAACTTAATTTGAATGAGCTATGAGAGGATGCGTGAACGGTGATCCGGAGATTGAGATAAGAATGCACATTTACGTTGGCTCCAAAGCGACCTGGGAAGTGATGCCAGAAGGCGTGGTTCAATTCGAAGAAGGGCCACCCGGTTAGTAGAGAAAGTCGGCTTTCGACTGCGAAACCTCGCTGACGGGCATCATTGCAGGTCGCGAGAGTTACCGGTAGGAACGCATCTGTCCCACCAGTACACCCTGGATCTGCACCTCGTTTGGAGCGAGTTCCATCGCCTCCATGGTGCTGTTCTGCGGGTGGAGAATCGTGCGTCCCGGTTCCTGCACAATCCGCTTCAATGTCGCGTCCTCTCCACGCACGAGAGCTACGACGATCTCGCCATCTTTGGCGTAGTCGCGTTGCCCGATCACGACTTGGTCCCCATCCGGTATCCCGGCCTCGCACATGGAGTCCCTGACGATCTGTAGGACGTAGCAAGGCTTGTCCGTGCGCAGGTGGTGCGGGACCCGGATATGTTCAGGCTGCGGCAGTGCCTCGATCGGCCGACCCGCGGCGATCTTTCCGAGAAACGGGATGCTGTCTTCCACGGGCTCGTCGGCGATCAAGCGGATGCCCCGATGCTGTCCGGACACCGGCTCCCGGAAACCGGCCTGAATCAGCGCTTGGGCGTGCTTGTGCAGCGAGCCGCGCGAGCGCAATCCGAGCATCGCGCAAAGCTCGTCCAGGGTTGGCGGATGGTCGAAATGCCTGGCGTTATCGCGCAGGACAGCCATAGGCTCGACTCCGTCGAAATTGTGGACAGCATGCGCTGTCAGGCGCAGGGTCACCGGCGCAGATAAGCGAGCGCCTTCGGCAGAACCGTGTTGTTTCCATAGCTATCCTCACCGTAGCCTTGTTTCGCGAGGAGATCGATGTCGGCCAACACGCGCTTGTCGCCGGCAAATGCGACCGTCAGGTCAGTTCTGATGTCCAACTGACCAGTCGCCTGCAGGTGGCCGATCTCAGCGAGAATGCTGGCCAGCGCGCTGCCCTCGCGCTGTGCCACTTCGTCCGAAAGCTGCACAGGTTGTTGATAGAGGACCAATTTACCCTGCTCCGCTAGCCTGCGCACAACGTCCAGAACCAAAGCACCAATCGCGTCGGCTTGCGTGAGGGACATACTCGCGACCTCCAGGGAAAGCCAGCGCCGTTTGCGCGCATTGATCGCCTCGTTTGCCCGGAACAGCTCCAGCGGTGAACCGGCATCGTATATGCCTCCATCCAGCTCCATGCGAACGTCACTTCCGTAGTGGCGCGCGATGCGCGCCACCAGGTTCGACGGCCGGACGTGAAAACCGCGGTAGTTGGGCACCGGAACCTCGATGCGCCCCAACTCGGCATAGCGCCTGAGCATTTCCTGACAAAGCCGCTCACCGCCCCTCAGGTAGCTACTCGAGTAAGCAATCGCGTAGCCGAACAAGGACGCCAGCGTGCCCTCCGCCTCGATCACCGAACGAAGGTGAATGACGGCATCTCCGGTCTGCGGACTGAGATGCCTCTCGTAGAAATGAGCAAGGTCCGTTGCTGTCTCCAGTAGGTGGAAGATCGCGGTGGCGTGACCGCGTAGTGTTGCCAAGTCCGTGTCGAGGGTCTCAAGTTTGGTCCCCGCCACGTGCGTGTCATAGAGTGACTGAAGATTGTGGAATCGGAACGTCAGAGGGCGGAGATGATCTTCGCTTACCGGGTTGGGGACGCAGCTTGCGTATTCCGTCGGCGGCACCTTTTCCGATCTGTGTAGCAGTTCGCTTTCGGCAGCCAGATTGAGAAAATCGGTGGCCAACTGGGTTACGATCGCGGCGGCATTACCGACGTGGCGTTCAACTCGATTGTTCGCGAGACGCCCTGAAAGCAGCTGTTCGGGGAAATCGACCGCTGTGGGGGCGCGCGCGTCAATAAGCATGCCAACCAGGATCGCCTCATTCAGCAGCTCCGTCGCAGCATTCTTTACGACCCGGTTCACGAAGACTAGTTGGTACAGTGTCGCGGCAGCGAAATCTCCATCCACAGGCCGAAGCCGGTATCCCGGTAGAGCGTGTCTCAGGTGCGCGAGTCCGTAGCTGATGCGGGCGAATTGCTTAATTGTGGAAGCCAGTACTCTGAACCGACACCAGTATGCGTTCTGACGCGCGCCGCACTCGTCTAGCAGCTCGACGAGCTGCGCCGACTGGAACATGAGGTTCCCCAACAGCGTCCGTGTGAGAATTAGCTCAGCGTCCCGGTTAGCCGCCAAGTAGCGCGCCAGATCAATCAGCGTGCGCGCCCTGTCGCTAACCAAGTCGCGAAACTCCTCGTCTCGAACGATCACCGCGTCTGGCATTGCGTCGGACCTGATGTTGCCCCAATCCTCGCTCATCGATGTGACTGCCGCCTCCGACTAACCCCAATCCTGCTACCGTCGCCAAGTCAGTCCCTTTATATCTCTTGAATCTTCGGATCACTATCCCCGCAGCGTGCGCGCACACACGACCGCGTCGACGGTATTGTCTTCGAAGTCCAGCCTTTCTGCACTGGCGGCGCGCAGCGCCACGTCCAGGCCGTGGGTTCTGGCAGACGCGTGCAGCCGATCGTGCGTGTAGGGATTTGGCTCGTAGGCCACGACCCGCACACCGGGCGGGTAGTAGCGAAAGTTCACGCCGTTACCCGCGCCGATCTCGATTTCCGTACCCACCAGCGAACCGACATGCTCGGCCTTGTGCGGAAGTTGTCCCGAAACGAGCGACACGGCAGGAGACCATGAAGTTCAAAGCCGATAATGCAACCTGTGAGGATGGTAGGTAGGGACAAGATCCTCTCGGTGTGTCAGAGCAACCCGGACGCGGATGTTTAGAGGTCTCTACAGGTACCTTTCCTGAATCAGGACAAAATGCGCGTGCTGCTTTTGAACCGCCTCCTCGGCGTCTCAGGCACTCGTGCGTTTCGCCACTGATCAACGATCCCCTATGCTGACGGCTCTCTCGTGGCTTCGGCTTCCGCGTAACAGTCCACATATAACCCCTTCGAAAGTCATTGGATACCCGCCGACGCTTAGGTCACGCCTGCTCCTCATGCACATGGTACACAGAAAGTCTCAGGCCGACCTGCTGACTCGTAGAGTAGCCCCTGAAGCTTTCGCAACATAGGCTATGTGGGTGAACGATGTCCCGGCCGAATGTTTCCTGGGGAGACCCCAGGAAAACCGCATCAGATAATTACGACATACTTTCATAAAAGTTTCGAGAAAAGCGATATAATCAACTGACTCTTATAGCTTTGTATTTGTGGCTATGTGCGAAGCGAACCTCGACCTATCTGTTCAACCTGGACCACAGTGCTGCTAGTTTGTCGATCCCAACGACGACCTCCCGTTGGATCTCCCGCTTCATGTCCGGCAGGTCGTCCGCGACGTTCGTAGGGACCATGTCCCTACGATATGCCCAACGCCGGCAGGCACGAAGTATCTCCCGTACTCTGTTGGCCACTGTTCCGGCACCGCGATCAGCGATGTCTTCGAAAATGGCCATCAACCGCGCTCTGGTGATGGTGGTGGCGTCCTCTTTACCGATGGCCCGGATTACGTCCCGATTGATCAGGCGCTGACGCTCAGGAAGGGATCGCGTTCCCTTGTGAGGTGCCTTCGCCCAGTACTGTTCAAACAGACGAGAGACATTCAGGGTGACGGGTGCCGC
Organism: uncultured Gammaproteobacteria bacterium; assembly: GCA_942492625.1. Lineage (GTDB taxonomy): Bacteria > Pseudomonadota > Gammaproteobacteria > Chromatiales > Chromatiaceae > Thiosymbion. The sequence goes on from CALOFM010000045.1 coordinate 30,822, forward strand.
ACCGGGGCGTTCGCCTCGTTCGAAGGAAACCCGGTTCTGCTGGTGTCTGTTCCGAGCCTCCCGACAACGCAATCGCGTCTCCGGTCTTGTGAAAGGACCGTTTGCCGTCCCGTTTGAACTGAGACAGCGAGACCTTGATCCCGGTTGGCTCGACGCGGATAACAAGACCGGGAACGTCTCGAACTTCGTAGCGAGAGGGACGTGGTCGTAGCTTACGGACCTTGGCGTCCGTTTATCTTGCTGTCGGCATCATCGACTCCTGCATAGTCGATAGTGCTCAGGACCCAGGGTCGGTGGCCACCGGTCTCGGGTCCGTTTTCAACGATGTGACCTTCGGGTGTACTCTCAGGTGTACTTTGGTCTGAAATCAGATGTACTTTCTCGTATCTAATCGTCGGTCTTCGTTATTAAAGCAAGAATACTTTTGGCTGACTTCCTTCTTCAAGACAGTGAGTTACGTAGGTCTTCGGTGGGTATCGCAGCTTGTCGTAGAGATGCTATACGATTGCTACGAACCAGGGGGTAGGGAGTTCGAATCTCTCCGGGTTGGCCAATAATATCAATGGCTTACGAGATTTCCTCGTAAGCCGTTTTTTCATTTTCAGGAGCGGGCCCTCGTTTAGGTCCGCGTTATGATTTTGCTGCTCAGCAGAGCATAGACGCTGTACTCGCGACGCTCACTAGCGCCGAGACGCTGCACCGGTCGCCTCTCGACGGCGCTGGAGACCTAATGCGAGCACCCAAGCTCACGGCCAACCTTTTCCGGCTGACTGGCAAGGCAACTGCTTCGCCGGCGTTACCTACATTTTTCGGCACGCACATTGGACACGCCTCGACGTCAGACAGGAATGGGACACAAAGCGGACGCTGAGCTGAGCCATCAAGGTTCCGAAGCATCGTTTGGCTTCAAACAAAGGGGCTGCGGTCCAATTTGATCTGGCCTGCGTGGTTTGCGTGCACGATTTACTCCGCGCCCGTCTTCCGAACCTCTTACACCTCCCTTGTTTCAGCGGCGATTTGACTTCGAGCAAATCGGAGTCGAAAAAAGAAACGGGCAGGTTTCGCGCTTGTATCAGGAAATAACGAGATCAACGGCTAGCCGAGACGGTGACCATCTAAATTCCGGTAGCAGAGATATCCCCCGGCGTGGCCGCCGTCTGAATCGATGAGAACAGCCGCGAGGCCATGGCTCGCAGGGAGGTCGTCGCGACCACCGGCAGCGGTCAGTGCTCGCCGTGCCGCGCGATCGAGCGTACGTCGTCCCGCGCCAGCACCAGCCATAGCGCGGGTGGTTCTGGCCGCTCGGCGATCACGGCGATGTCCGCATCCAGATGCAACAGAAAGGACCGACTTAGCGGCACCGCCCCGGCGCTTTGCAGGCTTGGAAGAGTCGAGGAGCTCGACGGGTTGTCCGCCGCCTTGGCGTTAGAACGGAAGCGCTCGTCGTCGGGATCGAACAGGTCGGGCTGTGTTGAGTGCGTGCGCTGGGACTGGGTCTGACGAGGGGGCAATAGCTCGATCTCATAGCGTTCCCAGACCGCGTCGGCGGCCTGGGTGAGGTATTCGTAGACGCTCAGGGGTTGTTCGGGTGTCCAGTCCTCGGGTACCTGCAGGGGCGAATAGGAGGGGGTGTACTCATGGTGTGACCTCCTCGCGTGCGGGTCGGACATGCTCGGCCGGTGACTGTCCTGGCCTTCTCGATTGCGGCGCTGGCCATGGGCATAGTGGACCGGACGGTTGACCTTGCGGGGCATCCCCCGGGTGGCCTGGAACAAGGCCTCGACGGCTAGGGTCTCCATCATGGGCAGACCGCAGACGCACAGGCGCAGGCGATGGGTCAGATACGCGGGCACCTCCTCACGCTCGAAGCCGGCGAGGGTGATACCCCACCACGATGCGCTGGGCCAACGACTTCCAGCGCACCGCCATGGACAAGCGCCGACGCAGCTCCGTGAGCCCCACCAGGAGCAGGCAGGACGCCGATTCTCGGAATCTGCCTCTGGTAAGTGGTGGTGAGCAGGCGCAGATCCTCCAGCACCTCGTTGCGCAGGTGATGAGCCTCACCGACGATCAGCACCGGGCGCTGTTTGGCCCCTCCAGGGTCGGGACGCGGTGATCTCAGCGCGGATGATGCGGAAAGCGGTCGCGCGATTACGCTCCGTGGGCAGACCCACCTCCCAGCCGACGGACTTGTACATATCCATCACGTTGCCGGTCG
>CALOFM010000046.1:0-6280 GCA_942492625.1 uncultured Gammaproteobacteria bacterium
CGCCACCCTTTCCAATGCCCGAGCTCTCGGGGTAGGAGCGCTTCGGCTCTGCGGAACAGCGGGCCTAGATCGATCGACAGGGGAATCTCCATCATCGAGACGCGGGGACCTGCCTCCGCTCTGGTCCAGACCGGAGGTTGTGCGGCCGCAAGGACGAACACCACATCCACGAGAGGACAAGTACGCCCATCCTGCTCAGACGCCCGATGTCGGCCCGGGGGTGCCCCGCGCCTGCGAGCACGCGCACAGGTACCGGGCCGCCGCGGTTGCTCACCCGCTGCAACGCTACCACGGCGCAGGATCTCGTTCAGCTTCGCGAACATAGCCGCGGGCTCCACGGGCTTGGCCAGAAAGGCGTCCGCACCCGCGTCCAGGGCGCTCTGTTTGTCTTCGTACAGGGACGACGCGGACCAGGCGACTACACCGCCGTTGAAACCCCGTCCGCGCAAGCGCCGGACGAGCCCGCTACCCTCCCATTCGGCCAGATATAGATCGACGAGCACCAGGTCCGGCCTGTTCTCCTCGAATCGACTCCAGGCCTCCGGCTCGTCCGCCACGCCGTCCACGACGAATCCCTCATTCTCCAGTAGACGGGTACCGAGATCGCGGATATCCGCACTTCCGTCCACCATGAGGATGCGGCGAGCGCCGGTGTCCTGTTTCTCCCTGCCGGAGGCGACGTCAGCGATTGCAGGGGCGGGTACCGGGAGTCTGAACAGCGAGCCGCCGCGGAACACTTCCTCGAGCACCAACCGCCCCCCATCAGCTCGACGAGCTGGGCGCGGTGTGGGTCCAGGCCCGCACCCTGCTCTCACCGGCGCCTTTCTCGCGGTGGAAGGGTAGAAGATGCGCTGTCGCGCGGCGGGCAGAATTCCCGGCCAGGTCGACGACACCAAGTTCCAGCGTTCTTGATCCCAAGCCAAAATCAGTGCAACGAAGCCACGCTCCGTATACTTGATGCCGTTCCCCACCAGGTTGATCACAACTTGGCGCAGGCGGGTCGCATCGATTTCCGTCCAGGCGGGAAGATTGCCGCGCCAGTGCAATCTGAACTCCAGCCCGCGCTTTTCATCCAGGGGCGCGAACATTGCCTTCAGCAGCTCCCGGCACAGAGATTCCAGGCGCAACAGCACCGGGTGCAACGCCAGCTGCCCCATCTCCAAGCTCGCCTGATCGAGTACGTTGTCCACCAGCGACATCAGGTGCGTGGCGTTGGATTCAATCCCTTGCGCGCTCTCTGCGGACTCGGCCTCGGCGCTGCCCTGCGGATCGGTCAGCAATCCTGCGTAGCCCAGGATGCCGGTCAGGGGTGTGCGCAACTCGTGAGACAGGCTGGCGATAAACCGGCTCTTCATCCGGCTGTCCTCGGGCCTGGCGATGCTCGACCTCCGTCGTCCCGCACCCTGCGCAGCTCGGATGCGAGCTTTTGCTGCTTCTTGTGCAGCAGCCGGATCTCATTGGCCTGTTGCTGAGCCGCTTGGCGCGCGGCTCGCTCACGGGCAGCGTCGGTCAACAGCACACCGAGCTTGCCTTCCACCGGCGAGAGCAAAACGTCGACTGCCCCCCCGGAGGCGGTCTCCACCAATGGAAGATGAATCGCCTCGTGCGCAGAAAGCCCGAACAGGAATGGCATCGCGCCGCGGCAATCCTCTCCTGATACCAGCCCGCCATAGCCGAAGTATTCCGCATCTCCCTCGATCATCAGCAGCCGGAATGCTTCGTCGAGCACCAGATAGCAGGGCCGCTGCTGGGCGAGCAGGGCCTTGCGCAGGTAATCGGCAACGGACAGATCGGTGGTCACTTCCCGGTCTCGATTTCCCCGAGCAACAACTCGAGAAAGGCACGCTCCACGTTGGTTCCACGGTCAGCGGCGCTGGTGCGCAGCCAAGTCTCGCGCGCCTGCTCCGAATCGCGCGAGGCGATCGCTGTCGATCTCTTGCTGTCCCGCCAGGTCCACCTTGTTGATGAGACCGACAAAAGGCAAAACCGCAAGATGAGACTCGACGGCATCGCGAAGCGCCAGGGCATGGTCCAACGTCTCGATGCGGGTACCGTCGGCGACCAACAACAAATACCCGGAGGCGCCACGCACATAGCGTAGGAACAGCTCGGTGGGAGCGTCGATACCTGCGATATCCCATACGGCGAGGTTGCAGGGGCCGTCACCAGGTAGCGTTACTTCCTTGACGTCGACCTTGACGCCAATCGAAGTGAGATACTTAAGGGAAAAATGGTTGTAAACAAAACGCGACACCAAGCTCGTCTTGCCTACCGCGAAATCGCCGAGAATGCAGATCTTGCGTGCGTCCATCTCGAACCTCAGGGCGAAACCGGAATTCGCCGATGGGCGAATGGCTGCGTCTTCATATTTCATTGCGCGAACTGGAAGCCCGCATTATGCCCGATAGGAGCAGGTACCGAGAAGAAGCGGCAATGACCCGGCCCGTCGACACCTACTAAGGCGGAAACATAGGTAGGCGACGTGGCTTCCCGCGGGACGCCGTGAATAGGTCCGCGAAGGCTTGACGTTGGCTTCCCTGCCAGCGACACCCGCGGAACACCGGGTCGATTATCACGCCGCCTTGTCCGGCAAAAAACACGCAACAGGCTAGTCAGCAAGCATCCTCGGCCTCCCGAGCCTGGCGGCGCTGGCACCAGTAGGTGGAGCGCAAGTCCCTACCGAGCCTGTCCAAACGCAACGGCTCTGCCTTGAAAACAGGGCCGCTTGCCTCCGTAGACCCAAAGATCTCCGCGACCGTCACCCACGAATCTGGTCGCCCTGGGCCCGTTGTGCAAATTTGCTCTAAGCAGGTCACCGGCACGCGTGTAGAGGCATTCAAGCACTTGGGCAGAAGTAGATTCGAGCGGGCGCAAGGGCGCCTGCTGCTCGAGAAAAAGGACTTCGGATTTATAGACGTTGCCGATCCCGGCAGCCACTCGCTGGTCCAGCAAAACATCGACGAGAGGCGTTTCCGGATGTAGCATCGCGCACGCCCTGGCATACAGCAACCCGGGCTCCGGCCGGTCCCTGATCAGGTCTGGTCCGATACGCCGCCTTTCGTCGGCAAAACGATAGCCCTCCGCCCGAAGGATCTCCACCTCCCGCGCATTGAAGCAAACATAGACGCGCTCTGGCGTCTCGAGCCGAATCCAGGCCTGCCTTACAGGCTTGCGCCAGCGCTCTCCAACAAGGTAGCGGTGCCAGGAGCCGTGAAGTCCGAGATGGCTGCGCAGCACCAAGGCGTTGTCGAAGCCCATGAACAGATGCTTACCTTCGCTGGTCAGGCTTTGTATGCGGTGCCCTATCAGCGCCTCCGCGCTCAATCGCCTCAAGCGCAGATTCGTGACGAGCGTCCCGCGAAGTTCCGGGGCCAACGCCGAAGCCAGCTTGTGGATGGTATCTCCTTCGGGCATCAAGCTTCAGATGCCATTTTTCTGCTTTATCGGCAGTCCAACTCGAGGGATACAGGACATCGGGGGAAACAAGCCACTGATTGAACGCATCGAGCGAGCTTGCCGCAGAATATACCATTGTCGGCGATCAGAACGGCAAGGAGTCAGAGCGCTGACGAGGAAGTTAGCCAGAGCTCAAGGTACGCGACCTAAAAAGCTCACCCGTTTAACGATACAGCTCCATGAACCGCTTCTCGGAGAAGCCATTCATCCGCTTGCCACCCACCAGGATGACCGGTACACCCTTGGCATTCAACCGATCGAATTCACGCCTGGCCCTCCGGCTCTTGTCCACATCCAGCTCACGAAAGGGGATGCCCTCGGCTTGGAAGAAACGCTTCGCACGTTTGCACACGCCGCACCAATCGGCGCTATACATGACCACCTGCTTGGTCTTAGTGCCCGGCATCCGGCTCGATCGCATGTCTTGGTACTCCTCGACACTGACACCTTGATAGGTGTTGATCTCGGGGAGCTCGACCTGCTCCGCTCCGCCCTGCGGCGGAGGGCGGTCGGAGAATTGGAGCTGGCCGTCGGCGTCGGTCCATTTGTAGATTTCGGCGTAGGATATCGCCGGACCACCCAGGAGAAGAACGCAGACCAAAAGAAGCAACCAGATCCCGCGTCGCGACCCTGTGTATGTAGAGACCATGGGCGAGGGACAGCGCACCGGGATCAACGCCCCCAGGATACGGGCCGGACCCTGCACGCCACCAGGATCAGATGACCTGAGCCGCGGCGAGCCAATCCTCTTCGGCATTGTCGCGGCGCATGTCGAAAGTGGCCTCCCGGTGAAGCCAGGCATTGCGCTTGAGGTCCTCCGGATCCTTCTCCGTGACCTGGAGAAGGGGCACATCCCGCCCCCTGAGCAGTCGGATCACCGGGCTATATTGGGGAAGATCCCGAGACAGGGGTTCCCAGTCCACTCCCTCGCCAGAACGTTGAAGGCTGCGTAGGGCATGGATGCGCGTCACCGCCTCGTAGGTCTCCCGACCCCGCCACCATGCGACCGCCGCACCCCATCCCTCGCGCGCGGCAAGCCAGAGACCCTGCTCCGCGTCCCGCTCGGCACCCGCGGGCAGCCGCTCGATGGCCCCACCTGCCCGATCCGGCTCTCCCACTTGTCGGAACAGGGTGCTCTCGCCCAGGGCCGGGGCATGAGCAAGCCCGCTGCCGGCGATGTCGGACAGGGTATTCGGGTCTCCGGCCGGACCTGCGGCGGGCTCTTGACGGTGGCGCTGCCCCAACTGGCCCGATTTGGCCAGATCGAGCAGGTGGGCCAGCTTTTCCACCTTGGTGTCGCGACGACCGGACCCGGAATCGATCCGCCGTGCCGCTTCGAGCTGACGCTCGGCCTCGGCGAGGGCGCCGGCTTGGATCAGGGCATCTGTGTAATCGTTGCGCAGCGGGAGACCACTTCGATGCGCATCGACGCCCGCACGCAGCACCGGCAGGGCCGCGTCCGGCCCCTCGAGTTCCAGCAGGGCATGGCCATGACCCTGGACGGCAACCGGGTTGTTGGGGAAGCGCCTCGCCGCCTCGGCGCAGGCCGCCAGGGCCGCAGCGTCCTCGCCATGGCGCAGCAGGGCCTGACCAAGCTGGGTATGAGCGAAGGGGTTGTGGGGGAAGCGGCGACGGGCGTGCCAGACGACGGCCCGGGCGCGGGTCCAGTCACCGGCCTCGTCTATGGCACGACCAAGCGCGGCCCAGTTGTTGTGATTCGACGGCTCCGCGCGCAGGGCCTCGTGGGCGAGGTCCCGTGCCAGGCCGGTGTCGAGGGCGCGTACCGCATTGGACAGGCGCTCGAAGCAGCGCACCAGATAGAAGCCGTCGCCGGTGCGCTGGTAATACTGGCGATGGTCAGAAACCAAGCGATTCAGCCGGCCGAGCACGGCCGGGGTGAGGGACTGCAGGGCACAGAGGTAGGCGATCTCGTCGAACAGGTCATCGGGACCTGCCCCGCGCCGGGCGAGGGCTTCCGCGAAATCGACCAGGCCGCCGAACAAGCTCGGTGCCAGCCCCGGCCGAGCGGGGTCCGCCGACGGCAGCAGGCGCAGACCGGCCAACGCGGCGCGACCGCGCTCGGTCGGCGTCTGACCTTCCAGGCGGCACAGGCGCATCCAGAAGGGCTCCAGCGCGCGATCGGGCTGGGCAGTGGCCAAAGTCGAGAACAATGCATCCAGCGGCCGCTCGCGAAAGCGGGACAGCCAGCGACCAGCGGCACCTTCGGGGGTCGTCAGGGCACTGCTCATAGCAGGACACCCTCTCCGAAGGTGTCGTCGCCCGCCCACAGCCGAATCCATTCGAGGTGGCAGCCGCGACGCTCAGGCAGGGACAGATCCGAGGCCAGGCGCCGGTCGATGTAGCCGATGGCCCAGCACTGTTGCGGCCGGTAGTCGAAGCAGGGATGCAGAAACTCGGTACCCATGTGATCGCCATAATCGTTGACGCCGAGCCCCGAACGCAGGTTCAAGGTACGGCCGACCGGATAGTGTTCGTCGGCGGAGGTCGGATCCGGGGCGATGGGGCTCGGGAAGAAGTACTCGAACAGATCCCCGTACAGGACCGTCGGTATCGCAACCCGCCGGTCCCATGCGGGCTCGCAACCATCCACGACGTCGCTGAGAGGATAGATCATTACCAGCACGGGGAAGGGCTCAACGCTCGCCTTGGGCACATAGCCGCCGAGCCCGAGGTGATCCCGCAGGTCCGAAACCCAGCCCCAGTAGGTCCCGGACCAGGGATCGCCGGGCAGAAGGTCCTGCACGCCGATGAGATTGGTCGCGAACTGAGGCCGGCGATCGCGTCCGCCATTCCATTGGTCGAC
>CALOFM010000047.1:0-13941 GCA_942492625.1 uncultured Gammaproteobacteria bacterium
TTACATAGTTCGACTATGCGCGTGTTGCCACTCCTTGAATACCGGCGAAAATCCTGCGCAGTCTGGTATGTGCGTTTTCCGGCAATCGCCTACAGATCCACCGGGTACACGCGCATCCACTGGAAATCGATGATGCGCTTGATCTTTGCGTTTGCGGCCCCGTCCAGCTTGCTCAAGGAGGAAAGCAGCACGCCCTTGGTGCAGACCGTCGGCACGCTCTTGCCCGAGCGCAAGCCACCGCGAATCAGGGGCACGTCGAGGAACTCGTACACTGATTCGCCGTTTGGCAGCTCGTCCAGCAAATGCCGGTCTTCAACCGGGACCAGGTGAAACAGAGAAGGCTTGTCCAGGGCGAGATGAATCTCGGGGCTGCGTACCTTGGGGCGGTGAACCAGCATGATGGCGTCCACGGCGTCGCTGTCGCCGGCGCGCATCTTCTTCATGGCCTCCAGGGTATCCATATAGACGGGCTTGGTGTTGCTCAGCCCGGGAACCAGGTCTGACATGTAATCGAAGGTCATGGCCACGCCGCTTTGCTCTCCTGGGATGGCAATTCGGTGACCTTTCGAGTCCTGCAGGTCCTGGTCGGATTTCACGTCTCCCTTGGCGTTGGAGATGATGAACACGCATTCCAGGCCGATGGATTCCAGGATCTTGAATTGGCCGGAGAAACCCGTATTCCGCTTCAGGTACCGCTGGAGGGCGTCGGCCTGCGTGAGCGTCAGGTTGACCGGGTTGTCCGGATCGGCCAGGCGGTTCAGGTTCTCGATCGAGCCCACGCTCGCGAGGACCTCTATCTTCAACCCCGATTCCGCCCCCACCGCCTGCAGGCGCTCGGCGACACCCCAATAACCGCCGCCCTTGCGTCCGGCGCTGAAGACGATGTCCGATCCCCCAGCCTTTTCTGGCTCTTCCGCCGCCAGGATCGGCGCCGCTGCAGGTCCGGCCAGGATCAGGGCGAGGAGGGGCCAGAGCTTCCGTATAGATTTTGTGCATTTCAGTCGATGCCGAGCTTGGAGAGCCGGTAACGCAGCGCGCGCAAGGTCATGCCGAGCCTCTTCGCCGCGGCGGTTCGGTTCCAGCGCGTCGCCTCCAGGGCCTTGACGATGGCCCGCTTTTCGACCTCGCCGAGATAGTCCTCCAGGGGCTGCTGCCTCGCCAGGGCTTCGGCGGTGTGCGGGGGCGGCGCTGCACTGCGGTAGGTACAGATCCGACTCCTCGATGCTCCCCCCTTCGTCGAGAGCCATGGCGCGCTCCAGTATATTCTCCAGCTCGCGGACGTTTCCAGGGAATGCGTAGCCCTCCAGGGCGTTGCGCGCAGAGCGGGTCAGGATCGGCTTGGGAGCACTGCACTGGCCTGCGATGCGTTCCAGTATATGATCGGCCAGCGGCACTTATGTCCACCCGGACGGTCGCGCAGTGGCGGCATGTGCAGCTCAATGACGTTGATGCGGTAGAACAGGTCCTGACGGAATGCCTGCTTCTCGACCTGGACACCGAGGTCGCGGTGACTGGCGCTGATAATGCGCAGGTCCACCGCGATCTCCTGTTGGGCCCCGACCGGGCGAACTCTCTTCTCCTGAATTACACGCAACAGCTTGACCTGGGCGGGAAGAGGCAAGTCGGCCACCTCGTCGAGAAACAGGGTCCCCCCATCGGCGGCCTGAAAGAGACCCTGTTTATCGCTCACCGCCCCGGTGAAGCTGCCTTTTTTGTGGCCGAACAGCTCGCTCTCCACCAACTCCTGTGGGATGGCTCCGCAATTGACCGGAACGAATGCCCCTTGCGTCCGTGGTCCCCGCAAGTGGATGAGGCGCGCTGCAAGCTCCTTCCCGGTGCCGCTCTCGCCGGTGATGAACACCGGCGCATGACTGCGCGCAAGCTTAGCGATTAGTCGCTGCAGTTCCTGGATCTGCGGGGATTCTCCGAGGAGCCCGCCGTGGGTTGCCGAAGGCGTGGCCTGATCGGCAGACGCTCCGGTCCCGCGCAGCCGCAGTGCCGATTCCACCGACCGGCGAAGCATCTTGAGGTCAAGGGGCTTGGCGACGAAGTCGAAGGCGCCTGCCTTCATTGCGGTCACAGCTGTTTCCATGTTGCCGTGGGCCGTGATGACCGCCACAGGCATGTCCGGGCGTGCCTCGCCGATATGCCTCACCAAGTCGATCCCGCTGCCGTCCGGCAGGCACATGTCGGTGAGGCACAAATCGAAGTCCCTGCTCGCGAGCAGGCGTTTCGCTTCGCTGAGATCCTTCGCCGCACGGCAATCGATTCCCATGCGGGACAGGGTAATCTGAAGCAACTCGAGGATGTCCGTTTCGTCGTCGACGATCAGGACCTGCGCCTTACTCATCATTAGAAATCAGGAGGGGAAGGTGAGGCGGAAACAGGCGCCTCGTTTCTCTTCTGCAATATACTCCAACTCGACCCCGTTGGTCTCGCAGAGCTCTTTGGCGATATAGAGGCCGAGTCCCGTTCCTTGCGGGCTGTTGGAAAAAAAAGGGGAGAAGATCTCAGCGGCGGTTTGCTGATCGATTCCCATGCCGTTGTCCTCCACCTCGATTCGTGGATTTCTGCGAATCGGGTCGCGAAGCGCGCGGATTTCGATCTCTACGGGCGTCTGTCCGTTGTCCGCGTGCTTGAGCGCGTTGTCGCAGAGATTCGAAATGACTTGGTGCAAATGCCGTGGATCCATTTCGACCTCCAGCTCGGCGTCGGGGACCCTAAGCCGCAGTCGCTCCTCGGGCAGCCTGTACGCCTCTCTCAGATCGCCGCAGAGCTCTTCGAGCCATGCATTGATCTTGATGCGCCGGGGGGCCGCCTGGTTGCGCCGGGACAAGTGCAGGACGCTCTCGATAATGTCGTCGATTCGCCCGCTGTTGCGGCGTACGATGTCGAGCAGCCGCTGGTCCTCCGCGCTCAAGGCCGGGGATTCGGCCAACAGCTGTCCGGCGTGGCTAACGGCGCTCAGGGGATTGCGGATGTTGTGGGCGATGCTCGCGGTCAGGCGTCCGAGAGAGGCGAGCTTGATCTGCTGGGCCTCGCGGGCCAGCTCTCGCTCGTCCCGCAAGAAGACGATCATCCCCCCTCCGGGGTCGTTCCCGAGCAGCAGGAAGCTAGGCCTGACCTCGTGCCCGTTGACCAGGACAGCGGCCGATCTATCGGGTGGCGCCTTCGGACGCTTGGTTTGGGCCGACAACCAGAGCGCGAGCTGGGGAGCCACGGCCGTCAGGCGCGATCCCGTGGCTGATATCGGCAGGTCCAACAGCTGCAGCGCGGCCGCGTTCATCAAACGCAACCGTTGATCCTGGTCGACGACCACGACGCCCGTGTCCATGCACTGGATGATGAAGTCGTTGAGCTTGGAAAGGTCCGCGATATCGACCTGCCTGCGAGCGGCTAGCTGCTCTGTTTGCTGGATGCGCCGGTAGAGCACGTGGGCGAGAGTCGCTACCGTGAAAAAGGTGATCCCGAGCAGGCCGGCCCTGGTGAAGCTGACGGATCCGGAACCGGGGTAGAGCTGGGCGGAAACCTGTTGAGCAATGACTCCGAGGGTGGCAAAGGAGGCGAACAGAAGGGAGAGCCGGCCCTCCATTTGCATTGCACCTGCCGCTACGGTGATGGCGAGAAGCAGCCCGATACTACTGTGGACACCCCCGCTACCGTGCATGAGCAGCGTGAAGGATACGATGTCCAGAAACACTGCGATCTGGATTTGCTGCTCCTTGGTCGGCCAGCGCGCGATCCAGGCAAAGGCTCCGAGCAGGACCAGGCAGACGTAGGCCACCGCCACCCAAGAGTTAAAAGGCAGGGGACCTTCGCTGCGCCAAAGCTCGGTGGGGGAAGGGACGAACAGGATGAACAGCCCGGTGGCAATGCACAGCCGAAACAGCAGGAACCAGGCCAGCGCCCGCGAACTAGGGTAGGATTCGGCGCCAGCCCTCGCGTTGGTGCTCGACGCTGAGGTTGTTCGGGTGCTCTCTGTCATGCGAGGGACTCTGGTACATCGCCGCGAATGCGATGGCTGCGCTGGTTGCCGAACAAAGAAGAGAGGATCCCGCGTAAGCTGGACAGACTCCCAGCCGCCTTTGCCGACCTGAAGCAAGTTGATAGAGAATACTAAGATAGAGCCTATAACTCGAACCCGAACCGCCTTCCCGGGCGTTGGTCGGGACCGGCGGGCGGAGACACTCGATTGAAATGGAGACACCCGTGAAGTTGCGTATCCTGGTTGCTCAACTGAACCTGCTAGTCGGTGATGTGGAGGGAAACCGCGACCGGGTAATCTCGGCCGCGCGCGCCGCCCGTGACGAGCAGGGAGCCGATTTGCTCGTTTTTCCGGAGCTGACGCTGACCGGCTATCCCCCGGAGGACTTGCTGCTGCGCCCCGAGCTTGCCGCGCGTACCCAGGCCGCCTTGGAGCGCATAACCGCCGAGATCCAGGGGATCTCACTGATCCTGGGGTACCCCAAGTCGGATGTGGGCGGTTTGTTCAACGTGGCCGGCCTGGTCAGTGACGGCCGGATCGCGGCCGAATATGCAAAGCAGCTCTTGCCGAACTACAGCGTCTTCGATGAGAAGCGCTACTTCCAACCCGGTCACGGCGCCTGCGTGTTGGAGCTCAAGGGGGTGCGTATCGGGCTGAACGTCTGCGAGGACATATGGGAGGAGGGCCCGATGCGCCAGGCCGTGGAGGCCGGTGCGGAGCTCCTCGTCAACATCAACGCCTCGCCCTACCACGCCGGCAAGGCTCCGGAGCGTGAGGACTTGATCAGGCTCCGTGCCCGAGAGCACGGAATCCCCATCATCTACGCGAATCTGGTGGGTGGGCAGGACGAGCTGGTGTTCGATGGCGGCTCCTTCGTCGTCGATGCGAAGGGCGAAATCAGCCAACGGGCCCCCTTCTTCGAAGAGGCGGAACTGGTGGTGGATTTCGAGCTCGCGGGCGGACCGCGTCCACTCCCGGGCGCAGTGGCGCCCGTACCTGAAGATGAGGAAGCGGTCTACCGAGCCCTGGTGCTCGGCGTACGGGATTATGTCCGAAAGAACGGTTTCCAGGGAGCGGTGCTGGGTTTGTCCGGGGGGATCGATTCGGCGCTCACCCTGGCGGTGGCTGCGGACGCCTTGGGTCCGGAGCAGGTGGAGGTGGTCCTGATGCCCTCGCGCTACACAGTCGATATGAGCGTCGACGATGCGCTGGAGCAGGCTCGCAGCCTGGGAGTGGATTCCGGCATCATCCCCATCGAGCCTGCGTTCGAAGCATTTCTACGTATGCTTGAGGATGAGTTCGCCGGCCGACCCGCCGACGTCACCGAGGAAAACATTCAGGCCCGCTGTCGTGGCATCATCCTCATGGCCATCAGTAACAAGAAGGGAAAGATACTGCTGACTACGGGAAACAAGAGCGAGATGGCGGTGGGCTACGCGACCCTTTACGGGGACATGGCCGGCGGCTTCGCACCCCTGAAGGACCTTTTCAAAACCCTGGTTTATCGCCTGGCACGTTACCGAAACCGCAGCTCGCGCGTCATCCCGGAGCGTGTAATCGCGCGCCCTCCCTCTGCCGAGCTGCGCCCGGACCAGACCGACCAGGACAGCCTGCCCGACTATGATCTACTCGATGCAGTGCTCAAGCGCTACATCGAGGACGACGAGAGCGTGGCGCAGATCGTGGCGGACGGCTATCCGGACGCCGAGGTGCGGCGCGTGGCGCGCTTGGTGGACCGAAACGAGTACAAACGCCGACAGGCACCCCCCGGAGTGCGCATTAGCTGCCGTGCGTTCGGCCGCGACAGGCGGTATCCGATAACCAGCGGGTTTTAGGTAGGAAACGGCGGTCGATGGCTTCGCGAAGCAATCTTTCCGCTGGTTGCGGCGCCCCGTGTTTTTTATACTTGCCCGCAGCAATTCGTAAAGATCCATCATTTGGCAACTGCATCGAGCGACGGAGATTTTCATGAAAAAGGTGGAAGCCATCATCAAGCCTTTCAAGCTGGATGACGTGCGTGAGGCGCTTTCCGCGGCCGGCATCACCGGTATGACGGCAATCGAGGTGAAGGGATTCGGACGCCAAAAGGGCCATACCGAGCTCTACCGCGGAGCCGAGTATGTGGTGGACTTTCTGCCCAAGGTCAAGCTTGAGCTAGTGCTCGCGGACGATCAGCTCGATGTCTGTCTCGAGGCCATCACATCGGCGGCGCGGACGGGGAAGATCGGTGACGGAAAGATCTTCGTCAGCGACGTGGCTCGCGTCGTGCGTATCCGTACCGGCGAAGAGAACGAATCGGCGATCTGATCCGTCGGCTAGTTGGTATCCAGCCCGACGTAGTCCCAGACCTTGCGTCCGAGACTGACCTCTCCGGGAGGCGGCTCGTCGTCGATAAAGCGGCCCGCCTGCCGGTTCAGTACCAGCACTCGCTCCGCGTCGGCCGCGAGCTTGTCTTCCCCGAGCTGCTTGTACGCCTCGACCATGACCTCCAACGCGTCCTCCACGGCGCCGGTACGCTGGTACCGCTCCACGACGTAGCTGGCGCGGTTGGCGGCGGCCACGTATGCCTGGCGCTTCATGTAGTAGCGCGCGACATGGATCTCGTTCTTGGCCAGGTTGTTGCGAAGGTAGACCATACGCTGGCGGGCATCCGGCGTATATTTGCTGTCCGGAAACAGGCGAACCAGCTCGGCGAAGTCTTGGAAGGCGTCGAGGGCGGATCCCGGGTCCCGCTGGGACGGGTCGGTCGGGATGAAACGGTCGAAGAAGCCGACGCTGCGATTGTAGTTCACGATGCCTTTGAGGTAGTAGGCATAATCTACGTAAGGATTTTGCGGGTAGAGCTTGATGAAACGATCGGCGGCGGCGATGGCAGCCTCGGGCTCTTCCGCTTTGTAGTGGGCGTAGGCCACGTCGAGCTGTGCCTGCATGGCGTAACGGCCGAAGGGATAGCGTGCTTCGAGCTTCTCGTAATACTCGATTGCGGTCTTGTAGTTGCCTGCGGAGAGCTCCTGGGATGCTTCCGAATAGAGCTTGCCGGCCCCCCAGTCTTTGGTCACATCCTTCGCGCTATCCAGCCAGGCGCAAGCGGACAAGGTGAGCGTGAGCGCGCAAATGAGTGTTGAACGAATCCAGAACATGCCAAGGTTTGCCCAGAGAAAAACAGGCGAAGTATACAGCAACGCCGGGGATGCGGCAGGCACTGGAGCGGTTTGTTTTTCCGGGAGCACGACTTGACCGGGGCTGACGAAGCCGCGCCGGGCGAGCGTTTCCTGCGAATCAGCTCGACTATGGCGGGGCGGCGGTTGGATCAGGTACTTGCCGAAGCGCTTCCCGAGCTCTCCCGTAGCCGCCTGCAGAAGTGGATCGATGAGGGTTGCGTGCTGGTGGACGGGGAAATTCGCAAGCGCCGCCATAAGTTACGGGGCGGCGAAGAGGTTCGCGTTACCCTGGTGCCTGAGTCTCGCAACGAGTGTATCGCCCAGGACATTCCCCTGGATGTCCTGTTCGAGGACGACCATCTGCTCGTGATTAACAAGCCGGCGGGCCTCGTGGTCCATCCCGCGGCCGGTAATCCGGACGGTACCTTGCAGAATGCACTCCTACATCGCGTCCCCTCGCTTGACCAGGTCCCACGCGCCGGAATCGTGCACCGGCTGGACAAGGACACCACCGGACTACTGGCAGTGGCCAAAACGCTTCAGGCGCACAAGTCGCTGGTCGAGCAGCTCCAAAGCCGCAGCGTGCAAAGGGAGTACCGCGCCTTGGTCCAGGGCGCGCTGGTGTCGGGTGGTAGGGTCGAGGACCCCATTGGGCGACACCCGTTGCAACGCACCAAGATGGCCGTGGTGCCCGGTGGACGTTCGGCGTTGACCCACTATCGTGTCATGGAGCGGTTTCACGCCCACACCCTGCTCTCGGTCAGGTTGGAGACGGGACGTACGCACCAGATCCGGGTGCACATGGCGCATATTCAGCACCCATTGGTCGGAGACCGCACCTACGGCGGTCGTTTGCGGCTCCCGCGCGGGGCGTGTCCGGAGCTGCTCGCCGGCCTGCAGGGGTTTCCGCGACAAGCCCTGCACGCCATCGCCCTGGGCCTGAACCATCCGAAGACCGGTGAGGGGATGCGTTGGGAGATTTCCATGGCTTCGGACATCGAGGAACTGCTGGCATTGCTACGGAGATCGAGTGACCTGGATCGAGCCTGATTGGCCGGCCCCTGCGCGGGTGCGTGCCCTCTGTGCCACCCGTGTCGGCGGAGTCAGCACGGGGACTTACTTCAGCTTGAACCTGGCCGAGCACGTGGGCGATGACCCCGGCAGCGTGGGGCGCAATCGCGCACTTCTGCGCGAGCGGCTCGGCCTTCCTGCCGAGCCCCATTGGCTGCAACAGGTCCACGGCTGCGCCGTAGTGCAAACGGATGAAGTCTCGGCGCGGTTGCGAGGCTGACGCGTCGGTTTCTTTCCATCCGGGTGAGGTATGCGCGGTGATGACCGCCGACTGCCTGCCGCTTCTTCTGTGCGATCGGGCGGGGACGCGGGTGGCGGCGGTGCACGCAGGTTGGCGGGGACTGGCCGGAGGCGTCATTGAGGCCGCGATAGAGAAAGTCGGGGCCCGCCCGAACGATCTTCTTTGTTGGCTGGGACCGGCCATCGGCCCTGACGCCTTTGAGGTTGGCGCTGAGGTCCGCGCACGTTTCCTGGAACTGGGTGGCGAAGATACCAAGGCCGCATTTCGCCCCTCGACGGGCGGCAAGTGGCTGGCGGATCTCTATGCTCTGGCGACGGAGCGCCTGAATGCGCTGGGAGTAGATCAAGTTTGGGGCGGGGGCCTCTGTACTTACTCTGACCCGAATCGTTTCTTTTCTTATCGGCGCGATGGTATTACGGGGCGCATGGCGAGCTTGATCTGGATTGACCCGAACGAGTCTTGTCGTAACAAGATTCCAAGCACGACCATTTCCACGTAGTATCCCCACCGTTTCCCCACAACGACGAGGTGGACCTTGGCAGTCTGGAATATGCTGACATTGGTTGGAGCCGACAGGCCCGGTATCGTGGCCAGTGTCGCGCGCGCGATATATGAGGTCGGCGGAAGCCTCGGTGAGGCGTCGATGATCCGCCTGGGAGGCAACTTCACCATCATGATGATGGTCTCCGGGAACGGGACTTCCGCTGAGATGGAGCGGGCCGTGTCCCTGGTGGCTTCGAATCTTGGGCTGCGTTTTCACATGGACCCGGTCGAGGGGGGGCTGCATCGGCACATGGTGCCCAACGTGCAGGTAAGGGTGACGGGCGCCGACCGTTCGGGCATCGTTGCGGATGTCACCGGTATTCTGGCCGAAGCCGGGTTCAACATCCTGGAGTTGGAGTCGGACGTGGCCGGCGACGAGGAGCGGCCCGTCTATATTATGATCATCCAGGGCTACTGCGAGCAGACGATCGAGTCGCTACAAGCGGCGGTCGCCGCACTGACGCAAGCAGGGATTTCGGTGGATATCTCCTCGGTGGAGACCCTCATCGGGTAATCCACGCATGGCAGTGCTCGACATATTGAAGGTACCGGACGAACGTTTGCGCCAGGTCTCCGAGCGCGTGGAGAGCTTCGACGATGAGCTGCACGGCTTCATCGATGACCTCGAGGAGACACGGCGTGACGGGCCCGCAGCGGTCGGTATCGCCGCTCCGCAGGTCGGCCGATTTCAGCGGATTGTTATCTTGGATGTGTCGGGAAAGAAGAGCATCCCCAATCACGGCTACCAAATCCTGGTGAATCCGGAGATCACCCATTGGGAAGGTTTCGAGATCGGCCGCGAGGGTTGCCTTTCCGTCCCCGACTACACAGGTAACGTGATACGCGCCACTCGCATCCGTCTCGTCGCCAAGGACCCCATGGGCGATCCCCTCGAATTCGAGATGGACGGTTTCGAGGCGCGTGCAGTGCAGCATGAGCTCGACCACCTCGACGGCATGCTGTTTGTGGACCGTGTCGTCAGCCGCAGAACGGACCTGTTTCGGCGCAAGGTCTACCAGAAGGCGGGCAAATTGGGTTAGGCGTATTGCCGCTTTTCCGCAAAAAAGTGACCTAACTCGTTGAAAATACCAGCGCCAGACACTACTCTCCAAGTCTATTTAAATGTGCCGGTCCTGCAGGTCGCCATATCGTCACCGATAAGCGCTTACCGGCGGCCTACGTGGTGTGCCTGAACGGGGCGCGACGCTGCAAAATCCCGCGGGAAACCCGCACCGTCGAACGTTGTCGTATATATGGTTAGGTTTTGCTTTACGAGTGCTCGCTTATGAGACACCGCTTTCCCGCTTTCCTAGTCGCTCTCCTTTTGGCGTTACCCACGGGGTCGCTCAGCGCCAAATCACAGGATGTTCCAATCTCCGATCTGGTGCCCAACCACCGCCAGCAACGGACTACGATCGTCATAAACCAGGCCCTCGAGCGTTTCCACTATCGAAAGGTTTCGTTGGACGACGATTTCGCCGAGCAGATTTTTGAGAACTACATCGAGGCGCTGGATCCGAACCGCTCTTTCTTTCTCCAACGCGACGTGGACCGTTTTAAACGTTACATGCTTCGATTGGACGATGATCTGACGCGGGGCAAGCTCGACACCGCGTTCGATATTTTTCGCCTCTATCGCCAGCGCGTCGACGAGCGTGTTAAGTACGCCCTGTCCCTGTTAGACGAAGGTTTCGACTTCGGCCGCAAGGAGAACTACCGCTTCGACCGCTCGGAGGCGAACCGGGCGGAGAGCCGTGCGGACCTTGACGAGATTTGGCGCAAGCGCGTGAAGAACGACTGGCTCGGTCTACGCCTCTCCAAGAAGGAAGAAGAGGAGATTCCCGACCTCTTGCGCAAGCGTTACGAGGGTATCGCGCGGCGTGTGCGTCAATTCGACAGCGACGATGTCTTCCAGGCCTTTGTCAACGCCTACACGCAAAGCCTCGAGCCCCACACCAGCTACATGTCGCCGAGCACCTCGGAGAACTTCGATATCAGCATGCGCTTGTCGCTGGAGGGAATAGGCGCGGTATTGCGTGCGGAGACGGAGTACACGATTGTGCAACGCACCATCGCGGGCGGACCCGCGAAACAAAGCGGACAGATTCAATCCGGAGATCGGATCGTGGGCGTTGCCCAGGGCCTGGATGGAACGATGGAGGACGTAACCGGCTGGCGCCTGCAGGACGTGGTCGACAAGATCCGCGGACCCAAGGGCTCCGTGGTGCGCCTGCAGATTCTGCCCAAATCCGCCGCGTCAGACGGAAAGACGCGTGAAGTCTCCATCGTACGCAACGAGATCAAGCTGGAGGACCAAGCCGCCAAGAGCTATGTGATCGACGACATGGAGAATGCTAAGGGTGCGCGCATCGGGGTCATAGAGATTCCCGCCTTCTACCGCGATTTTCGAGCCGAGTCGAAAGGAAAAAAGGACTTTCGCAGCACCACCAGGGATGTCAGCGCGCTCATTGCGGACCTCAAAAAGGAGGGGGTGGACGGTATCCTGGTGGACCTGCGCGGTAACGGCGGCGGCTCTCTGACCGAGGCGACGGCGCTTACCGGGCTGTTCATCGACGAAGGCCCCGTCGTGCAGGTGAAGGATTCGTTCGGTAAGGTGGAGGTGGAGACCGATCCAAACCCGGGTATTGTCTACCGGGGGCCTTTAGCGGTGCTCGTAGACCGCAACAGTGCCTCCGCCTCGGAGATATTCGCCGGCGCCATGCAGGACTATGGCCGCGGAATCATCATCGGCGAGCCTACGTTCGGCAAAGGTACCGTGCAGACCCTGATCGATCTCAACCGCTTCGTGCCTGGGAACGACGACGACCTGGGCCGCCTGCGGTTGACGATGGCGGAGTTCTTCCGCATCAGCGGTGGCAGCACGCAGCTGCGCGGCGTGGTGCCGGATATCGAGTTCCCGACTGCGGTGAACATGGACGAGCATGGCGAGCGTGCCCTGGACAACCCTTTGCCCTGGGGCCGCATTGATCCGGCGGATTACACAAGGGTGTCCGCGCGCGAGGTAGACTCGCTGCAGAAGCGCTCCGAGCGCCGCATCCGCCGTGACGATGGTTTCGAGATGCTGACCGAGCGGGACCAAGTGCTGCGTGAGGCCGACGATCAAACCGAGGTGTCGCTGCGCGAGGAGGATCGGCGCATAGAGTCGAAGCGCCGCGAACGCATCCTCAAGGACCAGCGCGACGATTTTCTCAGGTCACAGGGATTTGAGCCCGTCGACGACGAGGCCGACGATGTCGACGACGAGGCGCTGGAGAAACAGCAGGAGATTGTTGGGCGTATCCAAGTAGACGAGGCGGCGCGAATCCTCGCCGATGCCATTCGTCTCTCTACCGTCGGTCGGCCGCGCGCGGTCATGCGCGACTGAGCTTACGCGTTTCCCCTCTGTCACCTTCATCAGCAAAAGGCTCATCTGTTGAAGCTTCTTCAGAGTTGGGCTCGCCTTCGTCTGGTGGCGTATCATTGTTAGCATTGTTTTCTTCGGCTAAGTTTTCATCCGACCCTACATTGGAGTTTTCACCATCTCGATCCTTACTTTTCAAATTGCTCATCGCCTTCTTCATTTTCGTATTCATCATCAGTAGTCACCGGTCTACCGCCATCTTCCTCATCTCCCATGTCATCGCCGATCTTCGTTTTCTTCTCCATCCGCCTAGCTCAGCGTATCATCTGTTGATTCTGGATTTTCTGTGTTTGTGCTACACGCCAGGATAGTCCCAATAGCCATGACTAACGATAAGAGCAAACATGATCAGGACTACATTATGACTTTTAACAAGTCTAGAATACCATTGTCGATCCCCTTCATTAATCTCAGAGCCCTACGTCTATTTTATCGCGAGGCATAAATATATTGGTCTACACTCATTATTCCTGTCGACGATTCGATTTTTTTCTCGAGTAGAAAAACAAAAATCTAACTTTTGTCGCCACTAAGGGTTATTTTCATTTGAGTTCTTTTATCCGCGAGTAGGCTTTTGAACAAACTCTCCAAAAGGAAACTCCTTTGAATAGCTCTGATAACCCTTTAGCGCTTTTTTATAATCCATTTTCTTATAGTCTAGCTCCACCAATAGGAACTTGGATTTTTTCAACAATAATATGGTTATTGCTCTTTTCAATTAGATTGTTTAATATGAGATCTGCTTTATAAAAAGAGTTTGTGCTTAAAAATTAGCTTGCAATTGAAAATAAATTTTTTTCTGGAAACTTATTTTCGTGATTTTTAAAATTTATTTCTAAACCGGAAATATTCACAAAGTTTAGTGAGACAATAATAAAAAATATAAAAAAGAAAAAAATATTCTCATTTATTTTATTTTACCATACAAAAACAAAATTGATTATATAATTTCCAAACTTGTTTAACGCTATGAAATTTAATAATTTCGATATCATTATAGACTTTTTTCATTTTATTTGATTTAGGGATTATAATTTTTTTATCCAAGCCTTACGGCTTCATTAACTCTACTTTCAATAGAGCTAACCCCCTTACCCTCACCTGTAAGCCCTCCAACCTCTCCCATAAAACAATAATCTTCTCTATCTTTTTCTCTTTTAAACTTGAGATTATAGCAATTATTATTCCTAGATCCATAGCTGGGTCAAAAAGTCTTAAGCCGCCAACTACATTTAAAAACACGTCTAATCCCAATGTGAGAGCCCAAATGTTTTTCAATAACAGCAAGTAACATACAAACCCTGTTTGGGTCTACACCTATAGCCGTTCTTTTTGCAACACCAGTTAATTTGTAGGTGAAACAAGGGCTTGCAGCTCAACAAGAATCGGTCTTGTGCCTTCAATTGAGGTAAATAATTACAGAACCAGGTACATTTTCATAGTTTGAATTAATAAATATCTGACTAGGATTTTTCATCTCATCTAGTCAATTTAGGGTCATTTCAAAAACACCTATTTC
>CALOFM010000048.1:0-120707 GCA_942492625.1 uncultured Gammaproteobacteria bacterium
TAGAGGTCTTGGAACCTCATACACGTCAAGAATCAGGCGACCACAAAACCGCGCTTGAACTGACGTGTGAATCACCGCAGAGCTCGACGCGCGGTTTTGCGGTCGCCTGGAATCACTTGTTGGGCCTGTGTTGCCATAGTTTAAAATCTATCTTCTTGACATTTGCCATCAAGCGGCATGGGATGGGTATGATTATCGAATCTATCCAGCATTACTTTGCCCAAATCCGATGCCAATAAAAGGGAGAATTCACGACATAACGAATCATAGGCATCGGCTACCTTTCTAATATCTTTTTTGTAGTTGCTAAGGTGAACATCCATATGCCCACATACGACAGAGTCCCATATAACTATATTTCTATTGCAAATGTGCGCCATTTTAGAGCAGAAAGACAGCTCATACGTGTTTGTTTGAGAGCGTAGCCTTTCCACCAACTCCGTAGTATCAACGTCGCCGTTAGATATTACGTCATCGAATAGGGTATAGAACGATTTGTACCAATTTACGCTCTTGAGACCCATGCTAAAGAAATCATTGAATCTACGTCGATACTCGTGATTGCTAATAAGTGGCCCTACGTGTTTGACATGGCCAACAGATCTATTATCACTTGCCCAGGCCAACGGCGCACTTCGCAAGGGCTCGATCAATTTCTTCGTTAGTTATGGAAAACATGTGCGGCACATTCTAATAGGCCCAACGCTGCAAATAACCGGACCAAAAAAGACGCTAGCCTTTTTTCGGTCCGTGTTAATTTGCCTTGTTAGCTGCATTCGGCCTGTTATTTAAGAAAGGCTTCATAATTTGCTTACCACTTGGCACGCTCGCCGATCAATGAGTTTGAGTGCTTCTTTGTACCTGCTCTTTATTGATGCGTTGCCTGATATTCTTCTATGAAGTGCACTTTTCCAGCACCCGCAAGCTACCATGAGTGAAATTTCCCTTGGTGAAAAAGATTCAATCATTTTTTTATAGTAAGGTTCTGCTGCCCATGAAACTCCATAGCCGTTTCCGATAAAGCAGCACTGATTGCTTGCACATATGATTCTTGCGCTGTTTCCGGAACTTCCCTTGCTGTGAAAGCTCTGCAGGCCTTTCAGCGAATGGAGCTCATTGTAAAAATTATTGAGCCCCAAATGGGCTGAGTTAAGACGTTCAATTGCACGAGAAAATACGGCGTGCTGTTCAGATTCATTAAGAAGACCCAGCAGACCCAATTTCTCAAAGTACTGTTGCGACGCCGTGTGGCGTTTTTCGTCTCCTTTTGCCAAATACTCGGAGTGTTTGTTTATAAGATCTGACTTTACTGATGCGGTAAAGCCTTCCTTCAATGAATCACAAATATCCAGTGCGTTAAGCCGCGCAGGCTCAGGGGTATTTGGATCGCAATATATCCCATGCGCCATTCCAATAAGCAGCTGTCTTTGTGCGTCGTGAGTTTGCGCAAGACGTTCTACCCAAATCTGGGCCTGACCACCAGAAAAACGACCCGCTTTAAGGGCGGTTATATATGCGCTTATATTTACTCCTTTAGGTGATGATGACTCCCCAAGAGCATATTTAGTGCATCTATTAAGGAATGTGACAAATTCTCTGTCATTGATTTTTCCGAGTGTTGGATGTGCAGCAGAGAAGTTGTTTCTGACGTCACGGCATTGATCCAAAAGAAGAATCCGTCTTCATTGATAAGGTTCAATTTCAGACAAAGTTCTAGCAGCCTGCTGTCCTGCAATTCAAGAAGATGTTTTTCTTCAAAATCAAACTCAAGAATTTGAGCAACTACTGGTAAGCCGAAATTTCTAACTTTGTCGCGCAAGTGGAGTATGGCTGCATTCCAAGCATAATTTACTGCGCCATCAAATAAGCCTGTGCTAACCGCAACGCACATTCGTGCTATTAACTCCCCCTCTCAACTCCGGAGGTATTTGCTTGAGTTCCCTTGGAAGATCTTTCCATGCATATTCGATTTCTTCATCGCTAGCGAGCATATCTCGCGGAATGCCGAGAGCAGCAATTCGTTGATAGCCGGCATTACTTGTTCCGGCAACGAAGGAAGCTTTGGTTCTTCGTACTTAATCAATTCTGCCATTGTTATTTCCTACTGGTTTTGCAGCTAACAGTGTATTAGACGGACGTCCGAAATTATAGACATAGACGGACGTCACGAATTATCTACATAGACGGACACAAAATCTCGTGTATACTGCGCATATGTACAGTAGCCGCACCTGAAGACGGACGGGTCGCCGGTGCACAACAGACAACTGTCACGGAAACAGCAGGTTAGGACGTGAGCGTACAATAGTCAACAGCTCCGAGCCAGGTTCAGCAGCGGTTTTGGGATAAGTATCTGAAATGTCTGCATCAGGAAGGCATCAAGCATCCGTTTGATCAATGGGAGGGTCTGCTCGGGATACGTGTAATTTTTTATCACTTCAGTGTGCCACCGGGCTGTGGCTGATACATCAGTCCGAGAATGTGCACCTTTTTCGAGTCACTAACAGCGTAAATAACTCTTTAATATCAATTTCTTATTTGCTTGAAGGCAACCCCTTTTTCGGACACCCCTCTCACGTTGGGGCTGTGGTGCTGGATGGCCCAATCCGCGTTCCAAAAGGCATAAAGAAACATGAAACAATCCAGATGAGAGGCCTATTGTCTAGTAAAAACAGTGAGTTAGAGAATGTGATAAAAAGTACACGTATCCCGAGCAGACCCCCAGTTAGGCGAGATTTGCGCCGGCTATCAGAGCTTCTGGAACGATTATTTTGTCGATGATTTCTTCTATGGCCTCAAGTGTTGATTCTGCTACGTGAATCTGGCCTGCAGAGTATTGACTGGACGAGATGGCGGGTTCCGCAGCAACTTGTTGATAGGAAGCGACTCGATCAAGAGCCTTACGTAACGTCGACGCCCGTGGGCGCCAGAACGTAGCGGGGAATGAAAAGATGCCGCGGCGCATAGCAGCCACTCCTATTTCCTTGCCATTAAGCCGAAACAAATATAGTAACGTTTGGCTGTTGCTTGGGCCTTTCCATTTAAGGCAATGCTCAATGAGCTTGCCGTGGATGCGTTGTACCGATCCGCTTTCGTCATGGCGTATCAGATCCGCTAATAAGTCTTCTTTTGCTCCCATATCTTGCCCCTTTTCAAGCGCCTAACGTTCTGGCGAGCCGGCCCAATACCGCGCTTGTATTGACTTTGATTATTGCGACGAACTGCGTGCGCGGTATTGGGTCGGCGCTGCGCCAGTTGTTAGGTTTTCTTCAGGCTGAGGAGCCTTGACAAACCATCCCAATCGTCTGTGATCGGTTGAAACTGCCTTGGATCGAGACAATGGACTTCTTCTAGCAACCAAACGTTGCGCCCATACTGGCAGGGTCCGCATGCGGTAACTAAGTTACTTTCATCATTTGTACCACCTCGGGCGTATGGGACGATGTGATCCATCGAGGCGGTGAGAACGGCAAGGCCAAAATGCTGTTCGTCGTTCGTGTTTCCGGAACGGACAGCATGCGAAACAAAGTCAGCGAAGATTCTTCGTGCTTGTTTTATAACAACGCGAACCTCGCAGAATCTGCACCGGTACCCATCGCGTGCAAGACTCTTTCTTGTCAACGCTACTCCGGGCATTCTTGGCTGCTGGCTCTTGGGAACCCTTTCAAAAACAGGTGTCAAATTTTGCCCATGTATCTCGGGGTTTACCGGACCCGCTACGGAGTTAAAGAATTCGCGGAGAGCACGGATGTCGGCGGCCAAGAGCTGGTCGGCGCAAAGTTGCTTTTTTCACCGGACAATAGCGCGGCTGCGGCGTCGGATAGAAGGTCGGCAGCTTGCGCGAATTCTGGAATTGGTTCTCGAAAGCAGCGGCGAAGCATTACCGTTCAACCTAACGTTTAGCGTACCCGGCCCAAAAATGCGCGCTGATTAGCTTGCTTCATGGCACTGAGCTCGACGCGCATTTTTGGGTCGGGGTGACTGCTTTTGTTGGCGATCTATTGGGCCTGGCCCGCATTTCGTCGAACGATGGCCTGGGCTCAGTGAGTAGGAAGAAAACTCTCCCGTCGATGTGTCGATAACACCTCCGAAAGCTGCACCCTGAAGAAAACGTCCGGTCGTGTTGTCGATATAGTTGCCTCCGCCAACTGGCGTAGCTGGAACTCCATTAACTAAGAGTCGGGGTTGCGTTGAACTCGTGCGGCTGCGCCATTTCCTGAGAGCAAACCTTTTGGCCATTGATATACCTGTATCCTTTGCCCTTTGCGCACCGCTTGGCATCAGCGCCGGTGCTAAAAGCAAACAGAAGACAAACTGACAAAATGAACAAGGACCGATGCATAATGTGCCTCCTAGAAAATACTGAACAATGAGTCAAAGACTAGCAGTAGAAACGGCGCATCGTTCAGGTCGTCTTGGCTAGTCCGCGGCAAAAATGCGCAGTAGACGACGCGCCAGATCGAGTTGGGTGGTTGCCTGCGCTAACTTCGCAATTAACAGGCGCCGCGCTTTTAGCGGCGTCCCTTGTTGAATTGCCTGGTTAAGAGGCATTGTTAATCAAGACTCTGATTCGGCTTAGGAAGAAGCATTAGCGCTGAATACAATCAAATACTAAATATTCAACGTCAACCTCCTCATACTCTCCATTTTCATTCTTATGAAAGAATTCTGGCTGAGTTGCAGCGTTTACGGCCCAGGATATGGCGCCGCCTCCCTTCGATTTTGTTCTTATCCAGCACGTTCCGCTTGATTCTCTAAAATCACTTACATTGTTATAACACTCACTAACTGTAAATAGTCTCCCATCATCACCCTTTACGGCATCTATCCGTACAACACTACATGCCTCAATTACAAAGCCTTTACATACATTGCCTCTGATTTCACCAACCGCACAATATTCCGCACTAGCTGGAGTTGCCATGAAGCACGTCGATAAGGCGAATATTATGAGTGATCTTCGCATCATTTCTCTTGCCCTCTAACGCCGTGCTAACCGGCGGAGCAGCAACGCTGCGGAGCGTCCCGGTGAGCGCAGCGAACGGTGTTGAGCACATTGTTAGCTGTTTTCATCAAACGTGATCTCGACTAATGGGCCTCGCCTTATTTGACGGGGCCCGTTCCGAACCGCCGGGAACGGTTTCTTTTTCCGAACTCTCTTTCCAGATGTTATCGATAATGGATTGCTCAATCTGCCTTGTTTGCTCCGCTACACCGATGAAGTAACAATGAGGGCTGCGAAGCGCATATGAGAAGGAGATAATGTGAGGTAGTACCAGGGTATCAGAATCTCTGAATCCATCGTAAACGAGGCGATCGTTGCGGCCTAAAATATAACTCGTGCTTATTGCTCGATATGTTCTGTGCGTGTATTTACTCAAATCACTATAAAGTGACGTCAAACTTTCCGATTGTTCCTCACCATGATATTTTTTGACAAAGTATCTGAATCTTCGGTGTGGGATAACTTCACATTTTTATACCACTTTACTAAATCGCTTTTCGCTTCTTCTCCTCCGAGCATAAAGTATGCTGACATATCTAATGTTTCTGCGGTATCTCGAAAAAGACGAGATGCTATTCGATGTCTCTTTGAGTCGATAAGGTTTGGGGCGTCATTCAACGCCTCCAAACCATCTACTTGCAGCGGCAAACAGCTTTTGCTACCGATTTTTCATTACGGGTAAATGCTTGATTTTTGCTGAGTAATGTTCTTTTAACTTCTTCAGCACATTCTGGGCTTCACGCGAAAACTGTTCTTGGCCTTTTCCGTACTCATACGGCTCCTGATAAACCTCATCTGTTTTTCTGATCCCATACAAAACTAGGCATGTTCTTTCTTACAGCTAACGCCATGCTAACCGGCGCGAACGGCAACGCTGCGAAGCGTCCGAGTGAGCGATAGCGAACGGTGTTGAGCATTTTGTTATGCAATATCCGCCACCATGATTACATCTAAATGTGTTTCGCTACCCATTTGGAAATGAGTTGTTCCTATTTCTTTGAAGCCATACTTTGAATAGAATTTTTTCGCCCTGCTGTTCCCGCTATAAACACTAAGCCAGATAGCGTCTACCGCTTTTCTGAACATTCTTTAAGCGCCTCTGAAACAAGCTGCTTTGATGCCTGGTACCATGATATTCTGGAAGAACATACAACCTTTGAAGTTCAGCGAAGTTCTTTAAATCAGATTTATAGGGACAGCTACTACGATACTTCACTACTATCAAACCAACCAATGAACTATCAGATTGGGCACAAGTGACAAATATTTCATTATTTTCTACAAGAATTTGAAACACAGATTCGCTGTAACTATTCAGCTACGCCAGCCGCGGCATCGGTGGGTTAGTCTGGAATGTCAGGACGAGGGAGTCGAAGATGTTGGCGGATTGTTTGCGCAGGGTCGAGAGATAGGATCGGATGATCGCGAACGCTTCCACGCCGGCTTCGGAGCGGAAGCAGCCGGAGACCTTTTGTTTTAGCTTCGGCATGCGGATGTCGCGTTCGGCGAGATTGTTGTCGAAGGGAACGCGCAGATCGGTGATGAAGCGCAGGACTTCGTTGCGATGTTCGCGCAGGCGCACGAGGAGGTTGTAGGCAGGGGACTGCTTGACGCGCCCGCGGGTGCCGGGGCGGCGGGGACGGCGAGGATTGCGCGCTTCGGCTGCAGTGATGATGGTGTCGTAGCGGGTCTGCAGGCGCTCGACCTCGGCGGCGGGCAGTGCCGCGAGGCCCTGCGTGCGGGCTTCGCAGGCAAGGACATTGGCCTCGCACAACAGCGTGATCATCTCCCCCGCCCAGGTCTGGCTCGGGATGGTCTCGGCGATGGCAATCAACTCGCGCAGATGATGGGCGTTGCAGAAAGCATGCAGGCATGTGTAGCGCTGGTAGGCCGACCAGTGGTCATGCACGAGCACGCCGAGGAACTGCGCCAACAGGCCGAACGCCTGCAGGGCCTCGACGCCGCGCTTGGCATGCGGGAAGTAGGCCGTCAGCCATGCGGTGCTGAGCACGTGCAGCCAGTGCAGCCCGCCGCCCACGCGCATGCCGGTCTCATCGGCATGCGCCACGGGTGCCTCGACGAGCGCACCGCGAATGGCCGCCACCGGCGCCTCCAGGCGCATGGCCGCTACCGTCACGGCGCGATGGATGCTGCCCGGGGAGATGGCAATGTTGGCCAACTCATTGAGCGCCTCGGCGGTGCGCTGGTAAGGCAGCAACTGGTATTGGGTCATGTACACCGCAAACGCCGATACACCCGCGCCGTACTGCACCGGTGCCTTCATTTCCTCAGGAAAGGCGCTGCGTTGCACGCGTCCGCAGGCACAGGTGCCACCAACGATGCGGTACTCGGTAATCTCCCGGCGGATGACCAGCTCGACGACCTGGCGACGTTCTGGCAGAACCTCGGCGGCGATCTCAGCACGGCAACGTCCGCAATCGCACGTGCCCGCCAGCGGAACGATGACGCGCTGGTCGGGCTCATCGACCAAGGCACGGGTGACGCCGCGTCGACCCTTCTGCCCTCCCGGCTTGCGCCCGCTCGGCTTGCGCTGCGAGCGCGGCGGCGGCTTCTTGAATGGCGGATCCGAGGAGGGCGGCTTGCTGGAGTTATGGCTGTCCTTGGCCAAGCGCGCTTCCAACTCTTGGATCCGCTCGCGCAATTGCTCGATGATGGAGGCCTGCTCGCCCACCAGCACACGGAGCTGTTCAAGCTCGGTGTTGGATGCACCTACACAGTCGGTTGGGGCGCGTTCCTCAGGCATGGCATAAAGTTACGCCCATAGCCTACTGTTTGGCAGGGGTTCCTTAATAGTTACGAAATAGAAATACAGCCCATTTTTGACGGGAGTGAATGCAAGAAGCTGATTTACACGAGAAAAGAAATCCATGATCGCGGATGAATCCTAACTTCGAAATCAATGTCCACCGATGGCGACGTCTTTGCTTGCCTGCACCAACTATAGTTGGGCGGCCTATGCGTCAGCATAAGCACGCCGTACCGGGCGCAGCGCAACATGGATTACCCCTGGCGTCAAGGGGTTGAATCAACTTCGCATCTCGAAGAAAAGGAAACATAGACGGCTATCTGGCCACCTATGCACACTCCTCTAGCGCAATCGCCGCATAGACGCTTGAAGTTGCGTTTGCAGAAGCAGCGTGAGTCGTTTCCTTGGCAACGGGATCGCGATATGAGCACATGCCATTGACACATCAGAAGGCTGCATGAGAAAGCGCGCCTTCCGCTGCAGGCGTCCGCTTACCGATCTTTTGCGTTCCTCATTTAGGATTGAGCGTGTGCCTGCTCCTGGCCGACTGCTGCCGGTCGGGTAGGGCCTCGCCTCAAACATCCGTCGCTTTTTCGCTGGCGGGGATGGTATGTCCAAGGAAACAATCAGCACAGAGACAACCGCGGGTACTCCTGCGCCATCTTTTCCCAAAAACCTCCACTCCAGTTTAAGAGCACTGCTAAGAACCAATCTTCGGGAGTCGCATTGACCACGGCATCGACGATCTTCCGTCCGCTACCATTGGTAGCTGAGGTGAGCGCGTAGAACTGCACAATCTCCTTCGGTACATCGATCAGCAACTCGACGCCCACGATATTCTCTTCTCCGACGATTACCACAGGGTTCTTTTTACCGTCGTCGGAGAGGACGTTGGAAGCGGCAATCCGCTCCCGAAAGATCTTGATGTATCGGAGATCTGGAACACGTGCAAGGCTTGTTGCCAGACTCTGGAAGACCGGCGGGATATTCCTGACTGAGTGCGCCTTCCGCACGCGCTCGCCATCGAGGAAATCGTACTTGGCCATCATGCCTCCTTGAAGATAATCCAGATTTGTTGTCGCGCATAGGCGCTATCTTCATTGTCTCGCTCGGGAGGCTCAATTGGCGAGTCCGCCGTGATCTATCGTCGAAAGTCTTAGATTCCGTTCTGGCCGACTGCGGACCGCCAGGCGGGTCTCGACAGTCTGCGACCCCTGAAGAGCCTTTTGTGGCCGAGAGCTGCGCCTGGAAGCCTCGGACAGGACGCCCCTGCCGAACCCGGTAAGACAGTTGTCCGGAGATAACGGGTTACCTGCAGCGTAGTGAATCTTACTTCGCTCCCTGGTTTCCGCTTCTCCCCGCTGCTGCAAACTGTGATCTTCGGGGGCCAGGGTTCACAACTAGAACGACGGGACAGACGCGCAACCTCGATTGAAATCGATTTCAAGCATTGGGAATGCGAGAACGGGGCCGCCACAATCGGCTTTAGCGAGCGCTGCCTTGCAAACCCACGAACGGCGGGGGATCGTAGTAGCTTGGAATCTGGTTGGGGCGGCACCGTGGCAAACGAGAAGCATGTCGCGCTACTGGAGAGCGGGGTCGAGAATTGGAACAAGTGGCGGGAGGAGAATCCTGACGAGAAGCCTGACCTGGAGG
Source organism: uncultured Gammaproteobacteria bacterium (assembly GCA_942492625.1). Taxonomy (GTDB): domain Bacteria; phylum Pseudomonadota; class Gammaproteobacteria; order Chromatiales; family Chromatiaceae; genus Thiosymbion. The sequence goes on from CALOFM010000048.1 coordinate 9,429, forward strand.
GGGCGGACCTCGGCGGCGCGAACTTGAAGGACGTGAATCTAGAGGACGCGAACCTAGACGGAGCAAAACTTACCAGGTCAATAGGCTTCAGCGCAATATTCAGCCAGGCGACCGGCAAATCCGTTCTAGCCTCCGAGCGCCGAGGCCCTGGGCTTGGACCGGCGGGAGTTGTCGGTCATACGCAGATAGTCGAAGACCAGGCGGACGTTGCGGGCAAGGCGTTGAATCGTAGTGGCGACGGTATCACGGGACTTTGATTTGATGACACCGGTGGCAAAGCGGCGTAGTGCGGTGATGTTTTCCGGGCCATGGCCGGTGCGGATGGTGCAGCGATCCTCGTCCCAGTTCCAGTCGAGGATGTAGTGGCAGCCATTCTCGATGGTCCAGTGATTGCGGTTGAAGGCCAGTATGGCAGCGGCATGGGCGGTTTCCAGGGTGTGGCTGGTCATGCCGTAGACGATGTCGGTCGAGGTCCGAGTGGTTTTTTTGTTGATCGACCGGCGTTCAATGACGAAGACCTGCCCGACACCGGGGAAGTCGAGGTAGTCGTTGAGGCGCGTGCTGATCCAGATCGAGCGCTGCTCGATGCGCCCATGGCCGAAGCTCGGCGTCTCGCTGAAGTCGGGCTGGCCGCGGCCCTCGAAGATCAGGCGGATCGCCTCGCGCAGGGTCGGCTGGTTGTCTTTGACGGTGAAGACGTAGTGGGCGTTGTGCTCGAGCAGGTAGTCGGCGAGCTTGCGTTGGGTCAACAAGGCATCGGCGGTGATGGTCTTGGCTGCGATGTCGAGGGGTTCGATGGTCGGGATGACCATCCCGATCTCGTTGGTCTGCTTGAGTTCGTCGCTGCCGTCTACGGGCAGGGCGCCGACTTTTTTTTGGTGTGGCAGGTCCGGCTCTGGTGGCCGACGACACCGAGGATATGGGTCTGGCGACCTTCCTCGTCGATGGCATTGCACATCGTCTTGCCGTCGATGGCCAGCCCTTCGTCGAGCACGGCATATCGGGCATTCCAGTGTTGCAAGGCGCGGTCCAACGCGCCGGGATCGACCCGGGTGAGGATCTCGCGGATGACGGTGCGACTGGGTACCTCGTAGCGACCGTTGCGGTAGCGGCAGCGAAAGCGCGCCCGTGCCCTCTGGCTGAGGTCCCGGGCCCACAGGCTGATCGCCTTGTAGCCGCGCAGTCCGCACAGCACCGCACCGGCGGCGATGCCCAGCGCTGCGGGCAGGGGGTGGCGTCGTCCCTGAGCACGGCGCGGGTCGGGGATGTCGGCAAAGAACTCGGGCAGCGAACCCATGTGCTCGGCGCTCAACATGATTTTCGGGGCTCCGTGACAATACCGGGGGTCGAGAACGGGTCGAGACAGTTCGGCTTGGGCTTGGGCGTGCAGGGGGCGGACAAAGACCCGCTTGGCCCCGTCCGGGGCGCGGCCGTAGCCCTCACGGGTGCGCCGAAAGCCGCGGGTGTCGCCTACGTAGCGCCAGTTGGCGGCCTGGTAGATGGTTCCCTGGAAGCGCTGCGGATCGACGAAGGTCTCCAGCAACAGCAGCGGGTAGCCGAAGCGCGTCCGCCAGTCCTCGACCAGGCGCCGTTCGCACAAGCCCAACACGCGCGAGGCGAGGTTCGGGTAGTGGTGCTCGGGCAGGATCAGGAACCGGCTGTTGTTGGCCACCAAGTGCAGCCGGTCGAACTGGTGGCGAAAACCCCACCCGATCCAGGCATCGCGCGCCGTGCACTTCCAGGCCGCAGCGCAGAAGCACACCAGAGCCAGCCACTGGCCGCGCCAGGTGGCGACATACCACAGGGTATGCCCGATCTTCGGCAGCGCCCCCAGGTAGTGATGGGCCTGCATCAGCGTCTGGAAACGTGCCTCGTCGACCGCAGCAACGGGCTGCAGCACGACCTCTCGAAGATTCAAATGCCGGGCCTCGAACAGGGAGTTACGAGAGCCTTTATACCCTGGCCGCAGCGCGTTGTCCACACCCGCGGGCAACCCTATGTCCGCACCGCGAAATTCCGGTCAGAACGGTTTCGCCCTGGATTCCCGGCTGAGGAGTCTTGTTCCCAAGGCAATCTTGCACTACCGGAAGCACCATGATGCGCAACCGATGACCTCACAGAAATACTTCGGCGACGAGAGGTGGTAGAGAAGCGTACGACAGATAAGAAACGCGTTCTTGGGGCAACTGGTAGGCTTCAGCTACATACTCAAAGAGACACGCGGGGGGAGCGGCTTGCGAGTTGGCGTAGATGGTTGCAAGTACGGATGGTTCTTCTTCCAGTTCGGGGGCCAGGTGCCGACGTTCGGGGTGATCCCCCGCCTGAGTGTGCTACTAGATTCGTTACCCGATGCCTCTGTTGTCCTGATCGATATCCCCATCGGCCTCCTAGAGGAGGAACGCGGAGTCCGTCTATGCGATGTCGCGGCCAGAAACGTCTTGAAGCCGACGAGGTCATCGAGTGTCTTTCCAGCACCAGCGCGTCAAGCTATCTACGCTTCGTCATACGAGGAGGCGTCAGCCCTGAACAAACGTGTGCTAGGCAAAAAGCTCCCCAAGCAGAGTTGGGCTATCACGCCCAAGATCCGAGAGGTAGACGAGTTACTTGTGAAGTCGTCTCGCGCAAGGTCAATGGTGCGCGAGGCCCATCCCGAGGTTTGCTTCTGGGCTATGAGCGGCGCTCCGATGCGCTTCTCGAAGAAGACGAGGGAGGGATTCAAGGAACGACTTGAGGTACTTTCTGCGCGATATCCACCAGCCGCCGATGTCGCAGCCAAGGCTTTCCTTGAGCATGGCGGGTTCGAGGTAGCTCGCGACGATATCCTGGATGCGCTAGTTGCGGCTCTCTGTGCGGAACGGATTGAAGAGTGCCTGACGCTTCCGGACAAGCCTGAACGTGATCCAAAGGAGTTGCCTATGGAGATGGTTTACCTGCCTCGCCAGGCGCTCTGAACGGCTACCCGAGCAAGCGTGCTTGCAAGCGATTGCAGGTTTGAGCTGCGCGGGAAGGCGCGAGATCCAGATAGAGCTAGTGAGGGGCGAAACAGGAAGACCCGGAACGGTACGCAGCCCAAGTACAACATCCGCTACCAGAGGGCGGGTGGGCCGAACCGAGGTTCGAGGAAGAACCAAGGAAGTAGAGAGTTTGAAACCCGCAAGAGGCACTATGCGCCCTAGCCCAGACTTCAGGGCACTACCTGAGGCACTACCAACCAAGCACCCGCGAAACTGGCCAAGAAATCAGCGCAGATATTCAGATACCTTATTGTTTTATATGAAGCTGGCGGACGGATTCGAACCGACGACCTGCTGATTACAAATCAGCTGCTCTACCAACTGAGCTACGCCAGCGTTGTATTGGGTGTTGCTCCTTCCCTGCCTTCGCGGCCTGTTCTCACTCGGCCGTTATCGGCTCCGACCGCCTATCGGCTTGCGCGTCGCCCGGAAAGGTCTTGACGGGTGATTCTATGGGAACCCGACAGAGCACACAACGCCTCGCGCCGAGGGAACCCGGGAAGGCCCCCGTGAGCTTGAACAAAAGGCCGCTCGGCATGCCCTTCGCTTTCCGGAAAACGCGGACAGGGACAGACTACCTGGCTCGGGCATTGTCGAAAGGAAAGGTGCCGAGCTTGGCGAGACAACGCGCGAGCTTGCTCCACCTTGACTCCGTGCTACTCGGCTTCCTTCGGACTCGGCGGCGGGCTGGCGGCGCCTTGGGCAGGCACCGCCGGTCCGTCCATTTCCGGCTCATCTGGATTCAACCCGCCCGAGTCCTCCTGGGGCAAATCCGTACCAGCTTGGACCTGAACTCCCTCGCGACTCGGTTCCGGTTTCGGGGCTACGACGGGGGCTGATCCCTCCTCAATGGCCTCGGTAGCCACGGCCTTATCCGCCGCGGTCTGGGCCTCCTCCCCGCCCGGCACGTCTTCACCCGGTGACTTCGAAACCGATTCACCGGACCCCGCTTCAGGAACGGCTTCGCGGGAAGCATCGGCTGCTTTGTTCGGCGATTCCGGGACCTCTCCAAGCAGACGCATCTCGTATCTTGCTTCCGGCACCTGGGTAGGCGGCGGCTCCAGGGACTTCTCGTGCTGATAGCCCCAGATAAACAGGCCGGCATTCAGTAAGAGGAGGACGACGAATATCCAGGGCAGCATGGGCGGTCCTCAAGCGATCAGGGCCAGGCCCCGGAGTACCAGATCAGGAGATTGTAAGACTCTCCCATGCATGGCGGAAAGCAAGCGCTGCGCATCGCCGCCGGTGAGTATGAGCACGGGGTCAGCGCCGGCCAGATCCGCGAGCCGATGATACAGGCGCTCCGCAAGCGCCGCCGGGGCCTGAATCGAGCCGGCGGCGATGGCGGTACCTGTGTCCGCCGCCCAAGGCTCGGACAGATCCTGCGGCTCGACCCGCGGGATGTGGGTGCCGGCGAGCAATCCATCGCGCATCATCTCGATGCCGGGCAAAATGAGTCCTCCCAAGTGCCGCCCGCCGGAAAGGAGCAGATCGAAGGTGACTGCCGTACCCGCGTCGACGACGAGCACCGGACCGTCGCAGGACCGGTGAGCGGCGATCAGTGCCAGCCAGCGGTCTACACCGAGCCGCTCCGGCCGCTCATAGGCGACTGAGACGTCGTAAGAAGCGGGCTCGGTGCGGGCGAATCTCGGCTCAAGCTCCCAATAGGATCTGCAGGCGCGGCGTACGGCGTCGGCCATCTTGTCCCCGGCGACGTTGCTCACGAGAACCCGTTGGGGCGTTCCAAGCTGCTCCCACGCGGCATGCAGGTCGATCGGGAGACCGCCATGGTGGCGAACCGTGCGCATCTCCCCCACCGAGTCGGTTTCGCCCCGGGCCCACTTCAGGTTGGTGTTGCCGATGTCGATGAGGAGGTCCATTGCGCTGAATCTTCAGGGGCTCGGGGGCGCATCATATCACCTAGGGCTCCAGGTCCAGGTGTCGCCTTCGGGTGCCAGTGTCGCGTTTCGGTCCGCCGTGCCCTTGGACCAAGGCGACCCCTGTCAAATCAGCCGCCTTCCACCGGCCGCAGGCTGACCTCGCCGGCCTGAAAGGTCTCGATGGTGCCGTCTCTGTCCAGCCGCAGCGCCCCCTGACCGTCGATCCCCGCATGAACACCCAGGATTGCCCGGCCCCCGAGCCGAATCTCGACGAGCTCGCCGCGGTAGAAATCGAACCGCTCCCACGCCGGAAGAAAGGACCCCAAGCCCCCGCGCTCATAACGCGACATGGCCTCGATCAGTCCTCCCGCCAACCGGGCCGCAAGCCGGTTGCGCCCATCGAACCAAAAACCGGAAACCGACTCCAGGTCCACCCAGGGCTGGTCGATCCCGACCGCCTGTGCCTCGCCGAGCCGGGTATTGAGTCCAAGTCCGGCCACGACCAGGCTCGGCCCCTGGGCCTCGCCCGTTACCTCGAGCAAGAGTCCCGCAAGCTTGCGGCGCCGCCAGAGGACGTCATTCGGCCACTTCAGGGCGATGTCGGGCACGCCTTCAGCCTCCAGGACACCGGCGACCGTGGCACCGGCGGCCAGGCTCAGACCGCCGAGCTCACCGGGCCCGAAAGGGAACCGCCACAGAAGGGAGAGATAGATGTTGGTCCCGAACGGGGAGACCCAGGCCCTGCCGTGCCGCCCGCGCCCGGCGCTTTGGCGCTCCGCGAGACAAAGCGAGCCGGATGGTGCACCGCTTTGGGCCTCGCGCATGAGGTGGCTGTTGGTCGAGTCGATGTCGTCGTAGATCTCCAACCGCCTGATTTGCCACCGCGCCTCATCCGGCATCTGGCCCAGTATCCGCTCGGAATCGAGCAGTTCCAGCGGCGCACTGAGGCAATAGCCTCGGCCGCGAACGGATCGGACTTCCAGACCTAATACCTCGCCTGCCTTGTGCACCGCCTTCCAGACGGCGGCCCGGCTGATGCCGAGAAGTTTCGCCAGCGCCCCTCCGGAATGGAGCTCACCGTCGGCGAGCTGGCGGATGACCTTGAGGTGGGTGTCCATGGCTAACTGCGATTCAGTCCGCGATTGAACGCCAAAGGACGCAAATGGTTCTTGGGGAAGTCAACGAAATGTGCGGCCCTTTGTACTGGCCCGTGCCCTTTGCCCGGGCCCCGCGAATGTGAAACATTCGCGCTTCTTGCGTTCATCTGCGGGCGTCCTTCGAGTCATTGACTCAACCAGAGCCAGTCTGCGCGCCTGCTCGCGCTCTCATGTGGCGCACAGGTCCGGATACGCAGCTCGCAGGTATCTGCAGGGGCCGGCCGAGGGCGCACCCGAAACTCCATGAGCTCATCCCGACGGAAGGCGTGGATGAGCACCTCGCCACCCTCCGGCAGTCCCGCGACCAGGTCATCCAGCTTCTCAAGCTGGACGCGGATCCCGTCCAGGGCGACCAGGGTGTCGCCGGGGGAAAGGCCTGCCTGCTGCGCGGGGCCATCGTCAAGCACGACGGCGATCACAGGCTCTGCGGCGCCGGGCTTCAGGCGAATTCCCAGGTCGCTCCGCGCGGGCTCGTCCTTCCTCTCGTCCACGACGCAGCCCATGTCCTTCGGGCCGCGGGCCGGGCGCAGACGCAGCTCGACACCCGCGGTCGCAAGCAGCCCGACAAGGTCCAGGTCTTCGGTAGAATCCAGCGCCTGCTCGAAGAAGCCGTCCAGCTGGAGCCCTGTCACTTCCTTAGCCAGGTCTTCGACGCCGCGCTCCGGCACCCCGATTCCGGGCTTGCCGTGGCGCCCCCAGAGGGCGCGCATCAGGTCGTCCAGGGACTTGGCGTTCCCCGTATCACGGCGGATGGTCAGGTCCAGCGCAAGGGCGACCAGCGCCCCCTTCGCGTAGTAGCTGACGATGGCGTTGGGTGCGTTCTCGTCCTGCTTGTAGAACTTGGTCCAGGCGTCGAAGCTGGATTCGGCGACGGTCTGAACCAGCCGGCCGGGATTGCGCATGACCCTCGTGATGGTCTCCGCCAACAGCTCCAGGTAGCCCGTCTCGTCGATGCAGCCGCTGCGCACCAAGGCCAGCTCGTCATAATAGGAGGTGATGCCCTCGAAGGCCCACAACAGGCGGGTGTGGACCTCCCGATCCAAGCCATTGTTCAGGAAAACCTCGGGGCCGATGCGCTTTACGTTCCATAAGTGGAAGTACTCGTGACTGCATAGCCCCAGGAAGCGGCGATAGCCCGGCGTTGGCCGGTCGTCTTCGGGGCGGGGCAGCTCGTCGCGGCTGCACAGGAGACTGGTCGAGAAGCGGTGCTCCAGACCTCCGTAGCCGTCGCCTACGGCCGTGGTCAGGAACAGATAACGATCGACGGGCAGGTCGTCGAACAGGGCCGCATGGGTCTCGCAAATACGGACGAGGTCCCGCCGCAGGCGCACCTCGTCCGCCCGATGGCGGCCGGTGATGACCATTTGGTGCGGGACCTCGCGGACACTGAACGGGATCCGGGTGAAGGTGCCCATCTCGACGGGGTGGTCGATGAGGTCCTCGTAGCCATCAGCGACGTAGGTCCCGAACCCTCTGGGTCCGACGTTCTCAGGCGCGAGGCTGGTGGCCACACGCCAGCGCCCGTAGCCTTCACCCTGCGGACAAGCGAGCTCCACACGGCACGGGATATGGTCTGCGCCTTCGACCCGAAGGAACAGACTGGGACCATTGAAGTAAGCGTGCGTGGTGTCGAGATGGGCCGCGCGTACGGTCAGCTCCCATGCGTATACGCGATAACGCAGGGTGACCGGTCCGCCCGCGGCGCTCAGGCGCCATGTCTGCTTGTCGAGCTTTTCCAAGGGAAGCGGTCCCGAGGAATTCGTCGCGCCGATAGAAACCACATTCTTGGCGAAATCCCGAATCATGTAGCTGCCCGGAATCCAGGCAGGCATGGAGAGAATCAGCTCGCCCGGCGGCGGGTACGCAATCTCCAGCTCGACCGAAAAGAGATGGGCTTCGGGCCGCTCCACCCGAACGCGGTACATCAAGCCTATGCGGGAATTCATGCGCGAACCTTGTTGTGCCAATTGACATCCGTCACTTGCTCGTTCCGTCCGAACCGCAACGAGCGCAACGCATGCCCCTCCAAATAACCCTGCCGAATCAAGTGGTTTTGCGATTCTCATGTCAGGAAAACCGCTGAAGGATTGACATATGTCACTGTGTCGGGACACCAGAATAGGATAATAGTCCCCGACATCTTGGAGCCCGCCTCCAAGCGCCCGAACGGATGCTTAAGAAGGGCACGAATTAATAATAGTCCCGGTCGCAGTGACATTGGGGCAGCATCAAACCGAAGGAGGATCCCGTCATGGGGTGGAAGATACCACGCCTGTCTCGCCGTGCGTTCCTGAAAACCACCGGTTACGGAACCGCCAGTCTGAGTCTACTCTCTCCGATCAGCAGCATGGTCGGGAAGGCCATTGCCAAGGACGAGGAGAGCGAGGAGACCAGCTACAGCATCTGCAATTTTTGCTCGTCGCTGTGTAACCTGCGCGTCACCACGCATACAAAGAACGGTGATAAGCGCATCGTCAAGCTCGACGGCAACCCCAACTCGACCCTGAACCGCGGCAAGATCTGCGCCCGGGGCCAAGCGGGATTACGCCAAACCTACGACACCGACCGCATTAAGACCCCATTGATCCGGGTCGAAGGCACGAAGCGCGGCGAGTATGCCTTCCGCGCGGCGACCTGGGAAGAGGCATGGAAGTACATCGCTGATAAGCAGAAGGCCGCCGAGATCAATCCCTGGGAATGGACCATGGTAGGCGGCTGGACCTCCTGCGTCTTCTACATGAACTGGGCCGTCCCCTTCGCCATGGCCAACCAGGTGCCGAACATCGTCGCCTCGCCCATGCAGCACTGCGTGACCACCGGCCACCTTGGCACCGACGTGGTCACCGGCAACTTCAACATTCACGACGAGATCCTGCCCGACTACGATAACGCCAAGTACATCCTGTTCATCGCCAATAACGCCTCCATCGGTGCGGTTTCGACCTGCCGCATGGTGCGCTTCGCACAGGGCCGCAAGAACGGCGCCAAGGTGGTCGCGCTCGACCCGCGCTGCTCGGAGACCGCCGCCAAGGCGGACGAGTGGGTGCAGATTCGCCCGGGCACGGACCTGGCCTTCATGCTGGCGCTGATGAAAATCATGATGGAGGAAGATCTCTACGACGGCGAGTTCCTCAAGAGCCACACCAACATGCCCTTCCTTATCTCCAAGGACGATCAGGGCGAGTGGCAGATGGTCACGGATGCCGAGGGGAATCCGATGGTCGTGGTGGAAGGTACCGACGAGGTGCGCGTGCTGAAGAAGTTCAGCAACGATAACCGCAAAGGCATAGAGCCCGGCTCCTTCTACCCCGGCCTCACGCTGCAACAGCCCGTCACGGTTGAGGGCAAGCAGGTCAAGACGGTGTTCGAGGCACAGCTCGAGGAGCTCGCCGAGTACACCCCGGAGTGGGCCGCGGGGATCACCGGGATTCCGGCGGAGACCATCGCCCGCATCTCCCGCGAGTTCGGCAACACACGCCCGGCCATCGTCGACCCGGGCTGGCACGGCGCGCGCTACGGCAACATCATGATGCTGCGCCGGGTGCAAGCCATGGTGCAGGCACTGACCGGCGGCATCGACTCGGTCGGCGGCTGGATGAACTCCGGAGAGCTGCATCACAAGGCGGCCCACATGTACGAGGCCATGGAGCATGGCTACGAGATGGGTTCGCCGCTGGCGACCCTGGCCGGCATGGCCTTCGCCAAGATGGTCATCGGCGCCGTTTCCAACGGCGACAACTTCTCCCACGGCAAGCCCGGCTGGTCCTGGGCCTTCAGCGCCCAGGAGAAAGAGGCCGGCCGCTTCAACGTAGCGCTTCCGGTGATGACGGACTCCGGACTGAGAGAGTCGGTGGAGGGCAACCTGCAATACAAGGGCGAGCCCTACAGGACGCGCGCATTCATCATCAACGCGGCCAACCCGGTCCGCCACTACTATCCGGACACTTACTGGAAGGAGGTCCTGAGCCACGAGAACGTGAACCTGGTGGTCATGGTGGAGGTTCTGCCGTCGGACACCGCACCCTACGCGGACGTGATCCTGCCCAACACCACCTACTTGGAGCGTAACGAGCCCACCCTGTACGGCAACGGAGTCAACCAAGACTTGGCCCTCACGACCCGCTACGCGGCCATCGACCCCCTCTACGACACCGAGGAGACCGCCGACATCCTGCTCAAAATGACGGAGATCGTCAGCGGCAACACGGACGGATTCCTGGCGGGCGTGGAGCAGCTCACGGGACTCAAGGCGGAACCGGTCAAGGCGGCCCACGCCGAGACCAAGAAAACCCACGAGAAGGGGTCCTTCGCCGCGGCTTGCAGACGCGTCTCCTTCGCCCAGACCGCGGAGCGGTTGGGGGTGACGCCCGAGCACATCGACCAGGTCCTGCGCGAGAAGGGCGTCTATCACGAGGAGGACAAGCACCACATCCTGGCGCACCAAGCCATGCCGCGTAAGATGCCGGTCCCCACCGACAGCGGACGGGTGGAGTTCTTCAGTCCCCTTATGCGCTCCCTGCGCGACGGCGGCCACACGGCGCCCAACTTTCACGTGCTGGCGACCTGGATTGCCCCCGTGTTTCGAGAAGGCAAGACCCTGGCCGAGCCCTTGGGTGAGGACGAGTTTTTCTTTATCTACGGCAAGACGCCAACCGTCTCCCACGGTTCCACCAACAGCAACAACCCGGTGCTCTCAGGCATCAACCGATTCAAGAACGACGTCTATAAGGGCATCTGGATCCATCCGGACCGGGCCGAGATGCTGGGCATCAACAATGGCGATGAGATCCGTCTCACCAACAACACATCGGGTCAGGAGGTCATGGGCCACGCCCATTTAACCCGACTGGTACAGAAGGACACCCTGTTTATTCATTCGTCCTTCGGGGTGGAGAACAAGGAGCTCACCAGGACGCAAGGGGACGGTACCGCCACCAACAAGATCATTCCGTACCAGATCGAGCCTGTCGTGGCCGGATTCAGGTCCCAGGAATTTACCATCAAAGTGGCACGCGCCTAAGGTCAGGAGGAATAACACATGACTAAATACGCGATGGTCATCGACCTCAACACCTGCGTGGGCTGCAACGCCTGCATGGCCGCCTGCTCCATGGAGAATCAGACGCCCGTGTGGGACGAAAAAAAGTGGCGCACCTATGTCCACGACGAGGAGATCGGCGTCGGCAACGACGTGCACCGCCGCTTCTTCCCGCGCCTGTGTAATCACTGCGACAACCCGCCCTGCATGAGCGTGTGTCCCACCGGGGCGACCTACAAATTGGACAACGGCATCGTTCTGGTAGACGAGGACCTGTGCATGGGTTGCCAAGCCTGCGCCATGGCCTGTCCGTATCACGCCAGGGTGGAGGTCACCTACTCGGACGTCCGGGAAGGCAAGGATTTCTACGGATCGGATTACCGCCGCCACAGCCCAAGCGTGGACAAGTGCTCCTTCTGCGAGCACCGGGTCTCGCAAGGCCTGAAGCCCGCGTGCGTGGAGACCTGTGTGGGTGAGTCACGCATGTTCGGCGATCTGGACAACCCGAGCGATCCGGTCGCCCAGATGGTTGCCAGCGGGGTGGCGCAACCGCTGATGCCCCACATCGGCACCCGACCCAATGTCTACTACATCAACGACCTGAAGAGGAGGGGCTGAGATGGGCGTCAACATGAGCTATGCAACCCAGGACATCTGGACCTGGTGGTTCGCCGTCTACCTGTACACCGGCGGTCTCGGCGCCGCGACCCTGGCGGTGACCTTCCTCACGGACATGTACCTCAAGCCCCACCGCAACCTGGTCCTCTGGGGGGCGGGCGCCGGCGTGGTGCTGCTCTCGGTTGGCTCCGGGATGCTGTTCCTGCACCTGCTCGATCACTTGGCCGCGATCCATGTGCTGAACCCGTTGGCCATGATCAACCAGCCCACCGCCTGGATCGCCTGGGGCACCCAGTTCATCCTCTGGATGATGGTCTGGGGCGTGCTCTACGCCATACCCTACGCCCGCGCCACGCCCTTGTTCCAGAACATGCCGCTGGTTGGCAAGGCCCTGGAGTGGGGCTTCGTGGTCAAGCTGAGCGATATGATAGAGCGCTTCCAAAAGGTCATCGGCTGGCTGGCGGTGGTCAACGGGGTCGGGATCGCCGTCTATACCGGCCTGGTGCTGCAGTCCTTCCCCGCCGTAGCCCTGTGGGCGAATCCGGGCGTGCCCCTGCTGTTCACCGTGTCCGCCTTCTCAACCGCCATGGCCTTCCTGCTTCTGATCATGTATACGGTGATCAAGGACGCGGCGGACGAGCATATCCGGGTGCTCTACGAGCGTATCGACCTGGTCCTCATCTCCGCCGAGCTGGTGATCATCTTCTCCTTCTTCTTCTACCTGCAGCGCGGCTCCGAGTCCGCCATGCGGTCCTGGGAGCTGCTGTTCAACGACTTCGGCTGGCTCGTCGGCTTCATCGGCTTCGGCCTGATCGTCCCCTTTTTCCTCGAGCTCAGGGGCGTGGTCAAGGGCTGGAGTAGCCATGTACCCATCATCGCCGCGTCCATTTTCGTGCTGACGGGCGGCTATCTGCTCAGGCACTACTTCATGTACGCGGGGGTATACGCCTACCCTTGGTAGGCAGAGACATCGTACAAGAAGTCTTCTGCACGTAAAGATCAAGGAAGACGGAGGAGTCTGCGGAGGCGCTTCGGCGCCTCTTTTTTTCTCGCGGCATCAGGGTCCTGAGCGCAGCTCAGTCAGCCCAGAGCAACGACAAATCGAAAGAAACGGCATCGCACGGCGGAAGCATTACGCGGTCGTCATCCTTGAGAGTGGTGTTACGTCTTTCCCTTCCGTAGGCATTCGCGGCTGATATATCCCGACGTCCATCAGGGTCGATCCGGGAATATTCCCTCTTAGATTCCGACACAGCAGCGACAAAAGGAAGGCCGGTGCACCTCTGTTATCGTGGGAAGTTGCAACACAAACCACGATGACAGGAGCGCCCGGCCTATGTTTCGTATCGTGCCAGGAATTTCTTCCCTTAAGCAACATCAGCAGTCTCTGACATGCGAGCGCGAGCGTTACCGCCTCGAGCGTTGTCCGCACTGTCGCAAGGCGGGGCCTTGGAGCCACGGGAGCTACGTGCGCAAGGCCGACCGGGGAGGCGAGGCTATGAAGTCGCTCAATCCGGTGTCGATTCCTCGCTTCTACTGCCCGAGCTGCGGGGCGACTTGTTCGCGGTTGCCCGAGTGTGTGGCACCGCGCCGCTGGTATGGGTGGGCCGTGCAGCAGGTGGTCTTGGTCCTGCTTTTGGCAGGGGCCTCGATCCGCGCGCTCAGCCGCCAGGGATTGGTGAGCCGGCGCACGGTGGGCCGGTGGTGGCGCTGGTTGTATGCGCGCTTCGACGTCCACGGCTTTCATCTGCGCAGTCTCCTCCCCGACCTGGGTCGCTGTGCGCAACCGATCCCGTTCTGGTCAGCCGCACTGCAACAGCATGGGCTGTCGACCTGGATGGGATCCCTGGATCGGCTGGGGGTTGCCGTCCCGTAAGCGATTGTTGCTAACGGGTCCGGGGACGGCAGCATTGTGGGGCGTCGATCCACCCTACAGAGTTTGCCCCTGCCGGCGCTGAGCGTCTTGGTTTCTCCTGTGCGTTCCATTCAGACGCATGAGAATCCGATGCACGAAATCCATGCCGTGGCCCTGTTCCGTTATTCGGTGCCGGGCGCGCTGGTCAGCCGTGGGCGCCTGGAACGTGGCGAGCTCACGGCCACCATCGGCGAGCTGGCCGCCCGCGACTATGCCATTCCCGGCTCGCGCAACAGCCGCCCCAGCGAGAAGACGATCGAGGCTTGGTACTATGCCTGGCGCCGCGGTGGCATCGATGCGCTGGCACCGCACCTTTCGCGATCGGTTCTTGAGCGAGCTCGATCCCGGTCGGATCCAGGATCTGGCCGATCTGAACGCGCGCCTTTGGGCGTGGATCGAGAGCGTCTATCACCGAACAGCACACGCAGGCCTTCAAGGACGGACACCACTGGATCGCTACCAGCAGGATCTGCCTCGCATCCGCACCTTGGGTCACAGGGCCGCCCGGCTCGATGAGCTGTTCCACCACCGCCTCGGACGCAAGGTGCGCAAGGACGGGACCGTCTCCTACCAGGGCGATCGCTTCGAGGTGCCCTACGAGCTGTCCGCGCAGCGCGTGGTGCTCGTCGTCGATCCCTGCCCACCGGGCAGGTGCACGGGGTCGAAGACGAGGAGGGTCAAGCACTCGGTGCGGCGACGCCCTTGGATGCGGTGGCCAACGTCGACCGAAAACGCCACCAGCGCAAACCTGCTGAGCTGGCCTCGGGCAGCACATCCGCCGAGCTCGATGCCTTGGAGCTGGCCTACTGCAAATACTACGGCGAGCGTGCCGAGGAGAAGCGCTGATGTATCTGCAACACTTCGGCCTGAAACACCCCCCCCACTGGGCAAGGAGGCCACCGAACTGTGGGATGACGGCGCCCTGGCACCACCGCGCGATGAGCCGCCACCACTGGACACCATGGTCCGAATGGTCGCTGGCCTCGGTGGCTTCCTGAACTGAAAAAACGATGGCTTCCCAGGCCCGAAAACGCTCTGGATCGGTCTGCAACGCGTCCCCGATTTCGTGCTCGCGCTCGAGGCTCAGCGCAGCATCAGCGAGAGTTATGGGTATGAGGTACTGTGGGCATGGTGTTTGTACCCACGCGGCTCAACTCCCTGATTTCGGCGATCGGCCTCTCCGGCATGGGCGCTGCCCTCGTTAGGAAGGTCATCCTCAGCGTTTTCTGGCCAAGGTGAGTCCATCGCCGATCGGCACAAGACTGGTACTCACCCGCTCGTCCTTGTGCAGCCGATCATTGAGCTCGCGCAGCGCTTGCGTGTCCGGCTCCTGGTTCTGTGGGTCCGCGACTGCGCCGTCCCACAAGGTGTTGTCGAACATCAGCAGACCACCCCGGCGCAGCAGCTTCAGGCAGCGTTCGAAGTAACTGAGATAGTTGGTCTTATCGGCGTCGATGAAGGCCATATCGAAACGGCCTGTCTCGCCTTTTTCGATCAGGCCGTCGAGTGTATCCAGGGCGGGGGCGATATGTAATCGAATGCGTTTTTCAACGCCCGCTTCTCGCCAGAACGGACGACCGATATCGGTCCATTCCTCACTGACGTCGCAACACACAAGCTCGCCGTACTCCGGCATCGCCTGTGCCATGCAAAGAGCGCTGTACCCCGTAAAGGTACCGATCTCGATGATACGGGCGGCACCAAGCAGCTCCACCAATAAGGACATGAGCTGACCCTGCTCGGGGGAGATCTGCATCCGGCTCGCCTCTTGTAGCGCGGTGACCTCCCGGAGCTTCCGCATCAAGGTACTCTCTCGCACCGAGTGATCCAGCAGGTACTGGTATAGAGTGTCGTCCAACGTCAGGGTACGTTTACTCATGATGCTCGAAGCAATCGAATTCTCACCGGTCGATCTCGGGCGGGAGCGCGAATAGCGAGAGGGCGTCCTCGGCCCTGATCCTTCGGATCTCGCCCCCCTTTCCTTTTTCACATCCCCAACATCTTCTCCAGGTAGTGGATATTTGCACCGCCGGCCTGAAAGGCGGCGTCGCGCAGAATCTGCCGTTGCAGCGCGATGTTGGTGTTGATGCCGTCGATTACCGTCTCGCGCAGGCCGTTGCACATGCGCGAGATGGCGGCGTTGCGGTCCTCGCCGTGGGCGATGAGCTTGCCGATCATGGAGTCGTAGTGCGGCGGAACCACGTAGCCGCTGTAGATGTGGGTATCCACGCGGATGCCGGGTCCCCCCGGGGCATGGAACTCGAGGATCTTCCCCGGGCTGGGGAGAAAGGTCTCGGAGTCCTCGGCATTGAGCCGGCACTCGATGGCGTGACCGCGAATCTCGATGTCCTCCTGACGGTAACGCAGCTCCTTGCCGTCTGCGATCAGGATCTGCTCCTTGACGATGTCCACACCCGTAACCATCTCGGTGACCGGGTGCTCAACCTGCACGCGGGTGTTCATCTCGATGAAGTAGAACTCGCCGTTCTCGAACAGGAACTCGAAGGTCCCGGCACCGCGGTAGCCGATGGTCCGGCAGGCCTCGGAACAGCGCCCCCCGATCTTGTGCCGTTGCTCCTCGGTGATGCCCGGGGCCGGAGCCTCTTCGACGACCTTCTGGTGGCGCCTTTGCATGGAGCAGTCACGCTCCCCGAGGTGGATGGCGTTGCCATGCTGGTCCGCCAGAAGCTGGAACTCGATATGACGCGGGTTCTCCAGGTACTTTTCCATGTAGACCGTGCCATTACCGAAGGCCGCCGCAGCCTCCGCCTTCGTCAGCGCGACGGCGTTCAGCAGCGTGGCTTCGGAGTGCACCACCCGCATACCGCGTCCCCCGCCGCCGCCGGCGGCCTTGATGATGACCGGATAGCCGATCTCGCGTGCCAGCTCGATGGTGCGCTTCTTGTTCTTGTCCAGCGGGCCGTCGGAGCCCGGTACGCAAGGGACGCCGGATTTCGTCATGGCCTCGATGGCGGAGACCTTGTCGCCCATCAGGCGAATGGTGTCCGGCCTTGGGCCAATGAAGATGAAGCCGCTGCGCTCTACGCGCTCGGCGAAGTCGGCGTTCTCGGACAGGAAGCCGTAGCCCGGATGGATAGCCACCGTATCAGTGACCTCGGCGGCGGCGATGATGGCGGGGATCTGCAGGTAGCTGTCCTGGGACTTGGCCGGGCCGATGCACACGGTCTCGTCGGCGAGCAGGACGTGCTTGAGGTCCCGGTCGGCCTCCGAGTGCACGGCTACGGTCTTGATTCCTAGCTCCCGGCACGCGCGCTGGATACGCAGGGCGATCTCTCCCCGGTTGGCAATGAGAACCTTCTCGATCATAGACGATGGACCTGGGTGGGACTTGGTTCGGACGGCGTTTACGAAGCCAGGGTGCCGTCCAGTGAGATGCCTTACTCGATCACGAACAGGGGCTGGTTGTACTCAACAGGTTGTCCGTTCTCGACCAGGATTCTTCGGATCGAGCCCGCCTTCTCGCACTCGATCTGGTTGAGGATCTTCATGGCCTCGATGATGCACAGGGTGTCGCCAACCTTCACCTGATCACCTTCGTGCACGAAATGCTTGCTGCCGGGGGAGGGGGAGCGGTAGAAGGTGCCGACCATTGGGGAGCGCACCAGGTTCTCCTCCGGCTCGTCGGCAACTACGGCCAGGGCCGGGTCGACGACGGCTCCCGGTGCCGGTGCCGATTCCAGCGCTAAGGCCTGAGGCGCGGCGGGTGCAGACATGATCAGGGGTTGTGCCACAGGCCCCTGGCGGCTGATGCGGACCGATTCCTCGCCCTCGCGGATCTCGATCTCGGCGATGTCGGATTGCTCGAGCAGCTCGATGAGCTTCTTGACCTTACGGATGTCCATGCTTGATTACTCCTGTACGGTGCTCCGCTTCAGCCGGTGTATGGCGGCGCTCAGCGCCAGCTCGTAGCCTTGGGCACCCAAGCCGCTGATGACGCCTTCGGCGATGTCCGAAAAATAGGAATGGGCGCGGAAGGGCTCGCGGGCGTGAATGTTGGAGAGGTGCACCTCGATGAATGGGATCGCCACAGCCAGCAATGCATCGCGCAAGGCGACGCTCGTGTGGGTGAAGGCCGCCGGGTTGGCGATGATGAATGCGGCGCCGTCGCTGCCCGCGCGGTGAACTGCTTCGATCAGCTCCGGTTCAGAGTTGCTCTGCACAAACAGGAGATCGTGCCCTGCGCCGGCGGCCTGCCGTTGCAGCGCCAAGCGGATACTCTCGAGCGTGTCCCGCCCGTAGTGCCCGGGCTCGCGGGCACCGAGCAGGTTCAGATTGGGGCCGTTCAGCACAACAATGGAGGCCATTTTTCCGGAGATCGGCGTTGTTTGCGGTCAGGAGGTGGGCGGGCCTGTGCTCGGGTCCCTGTCGAAGCGCCCTTGGCCGGGGGCCGGCGTTGTCCCCGCGCTGCACAGGATCTGCGTGCCGGGGATTTCACTGGCAAATTCTCCAGATTCCGGGAGATCCTGTCCAGTTCTTATTCAGTTTGCGGCTAGTTAACGGCCGTTTGCGTGCCGCCGGCTCCCTGGATCAGCGGGTCCAGGTGCTTGGACAGGGACGTACGGGTCATCTCACCGATCTGTCCGTACACCCTTTTTCCGCGATGGTCGAAGATGACGGTGTAAGGCAGGCCCTGCAACCGGTTGCCGAGGCGCCGGGATATGTCCACCGCCTCGGTATCCCCGAGGAGGACCGGAAAGCTCACCGGGTGCTCGCTCAGAAAACGCTCCACCTCTTCCTTGCTGTCGATGGCGATGCCCACCACCTGCAGGCTCGCCTCCTTCGATGCCTGCTGCACCTCTTCGAGCAGCGGCAGCTCGCGCAGGCAGGGCGGGCACCAAGTCGCCCAGAAGTTGAGCACGAGGACCTTTCCAGCCCACTCGCTGCTTGCAATCTCTTGGCCTGAGACGTCGGGCAGCCGGAAATCCGGCAGCTGATCGAGGCGGTCGGTGCCCTTGGCCCGATTAATCGGAAGCGGCAGCTCGAAACCTTCGGGATCGCCCAGCCACTGCTGCCCGAAGATGGCGAATCCGATGCTGATCACCCCGGCCAGCATGGTCACTGCGACGATCCTGGCGGTGGTCATGGCGCGGCCTTGCGAAGGTGGTCGGCGAACTCTTCCGCCGGCTTAAACCCGATCAAACGGTAGCCGCGCAGCTCCTGACCCGCGGAGTCGAAGAACAGGAGTGCGGGCGGTCCGGGAATGCCGAAGCGGCCCTGCATCAGGGCCTGATCCTGATCGTCGTTGGCGGTGACGTCTGCCTGCAGCAGGACGAAACGGTCCATCTCGGCAATCACCTTCGCGTCGGAGAAGGTGTAGCGCTCCATCTCCTTACAGGACACGCACCAGTCCGCGTAGAAGTCGAGCATCACAGGCTTCCCCGCGCCGCTCGCGGCTGCGATCTCTCGGTCCAGGTCTTCTGCGCTCTTGATGCGCTTGAAGTCTGCGTGCTGCTGCGCCGCGCCGCCGCTTCCCAGTCCCAGCCCGCGCAGTGGCTGCACCGTGTCCTTGCCCCCGGCAGCAGCGCCGACCAGCATCAGCACGCCGTAGGTGAGCAAGAAGACGCCTAGCCCCTTCCACAGCTTTTTCCAACCGCTCGCCTCAGGAGACAGCTGTTGAAGGGCGCCCAGGTAGACCGCCGAGCTGATCAGTAACAGGCCCCACAGGATCATGGCTGCGGCGGGCGGCAGGATGCGTTCCAGCAGTACGATGGCCACCCCCAGCAGGGCGACGCCGAAGACGGCCTTGACCGCGTCCATCCAGGCCCCGGCCCGCGGCAGCAGCTTGCCGGCGGAGGTGCCGATGGCGATAAGGGGGACACCCATGCCCATGCTGAGAGCGAACAGGGCGGCCCCGCCCATCAGAGCATCTCCGCTCTGGCCGATGAAGATCAGCGCCCCCGCAAGGGGCGGCGCGACGCAGGGGCCGACGATCAGGGCCGAAAGCAGGCCCATGATGGCAACCCCGGCCAGGGTCCCGCCTTCCTGGCGGCTGCTGATCTCGGTGAGCTTGGACTGCAGGCTGCTCGGGAGCTGGAGCTCGTAGAAGCCAAACATGGACAGGGCCAGGGCGACGAACACCAGGGCGAAGAAGCTCAGTATCCAGGGGTTCTGAAAGGCCGCCTGCAGGTTAGCGCCGAACATGCCGGCGAGCACGCCAGCGACGCTGTAGGTCAGTGCCATCGAGAGCACGTAGACCAGTGACAGCACGAAGGCCTTGCCGGTCGTTATGGCCGGCCCTTGACCGGCGATGATGCCCGAGAGAATCGGTATCATCGGAAATACGCAGGGTGTGAAGGCCAGCAGCAGCCCGAATCCGAAGAACAGGCCCACCACGGCCCACAGGTTGCCGCCGGCCAGGACCGCCGCGATCTGGTCGGATTCGGAGACCGGCTGGCCCGTTGCCGCAGCCGGCGTGACAGCGGCCGGCAGCGGGGTGGGCGACCTGCTGGACGGTGGCGTTGCGCTTGCGGGTGACTGGGATGCGTTCGCGGCAGCGATGTCGGTGACTGCCGCTGCGGCCGGCAAGCTCAGGCTCACCCGTTGTGTCGTCGGGGGATAGCAGATCCCGCGCTCGGCGCAGCCCTGGTATTTCACCACCAGGTCGACGCTGGTCGCCCCTTCAGAGCCGCGCAGCAGGGGTAGCGGCAGATCGATGCGATGATGGTAGACGGCGATGTCACCGATGGTGCCGTCCGGTCTCACGGTGTCGGGCTTGATCTCCGCCTCCGGCAGCTCGTAAGCGCCCAGTGCAACGCCCTGTGCGTTCTCCAGCGCGATTCGGATTTTCTCTTGATACAGGTAGGTCCGGTCCGCGATGTGCCAGGTGAGTTGGAGGCGATCGGGGGATGCAACTTCGGCGGAAAATTGGAAGGCATCCTCGGGCTGAAGCACGTCATCTTCGAACCCGAAGCCCAGGGACTGACCGAGATCGCTCAGTGCGTCCAGGGCCGGTTGCTCCTCGGACTCTGATGCCGCCGCAGCGCCGCCTGCCGCGGGCTCGGATGCGGGCTCGGGCGCTGGCTCAGATACCGGCGCCGCAGCAGCAAGCCGAGGCAGGTCCAGCAAGATTTTTTGGTTGTGCGGCGGGTAGCAGAGCCCCGCGTCGGCACAACCTTGTGACCTGACCTCCAGGTTCAGGATGTCTCCAGTACCCTCGCTACGGTCGATCGGGACCTGGACTTCGACACGGTCGCGGTATACCTCCACCTCGCCGAAGAACTCGTCCTGCTTGATCTCGGCATCGGGTGTCTGGGGTCCGCGGGTCTCGATTCCGGGCGTCTCGCTTCGGAACTTGAACTTGCTGCGGTACAAGTAGTACCCGTCCTCGATGTCCCAGGACACCTGGATGGTGCCGGCATCGAGCGCCTTGCCCGAGATGCGGAAGGCCTGGTCCGGCAGAAGGAATTCATCCTGGGCCTGCGATGCCGCCGCGGCCACGAGGAGGAAGACGAGTGGGATCAGGCGTTGTCCGAAGTACATGTACTCACCCATTGGAGGTAACCGGGCAGGCCCTTGGTAACCGCAACCGCGATGATCTCGGGCAGCTCGTAGGGATGCAGTCCCGTAAGGCGCTCGCAAAGCGTTTCGAAACGGGCGTTGGTAGTCTTGATCAGCAGCAGAGTTTCGCTCTCCTGCTCCACCTCGCCTTGCCACAGGTAGACCGACGTCAGTGCCGGAAGCCGGTTGACGCAGGCCGCGAGCCTCTCACGCACCAGCGTCTCTGAGATGCTGGCGGCGGTGGCATCGTCAGGACAGGTGCAGAAGACGAGTAGAAGTTCAGAGCTCATGGATCCCTTGTGTGCGGGTCGACGCCGGCCGGAGGCATAAGTTCCGAACGGCCGAAGGTTGCATAGGGTACTTGAACTGCACCGATTGATGAAAAGGAACCTTCGTGGAGCTTTCGCCGATCGGTCCCCATATAGGACACCGATGCTCAAACAATCTTTTCGCGTGCCTCGCGCCTTCGCGTGCGAAAATCAAGCTGGATAACCTCGAGACCGGTTCAGTGATCATATTTCTTCTGTTGTTCGTCTGCGTTCCCCTGATAGAGCTGTATTTTCTGATTCAGGTAGGTTCCGAGATCGGCGCCCTGCCGACCATAGGGCTGTCAATCTTTACGGCGCTGCTCGGTGGTGCCCTGGTCCGGGTGCAGGGCTTCTCCGTGTTGACGCGTGTGCAGGAGGCGACGGCCAGAAACGAGATTCCCGCGCTCCAGATGCTGGACGGGGCGCTGCTGCTCGTAGCGGGTCTGGTCCTGCTTCTTCCCGGCTTCTTTACCGACATCCTGGGGTTCTTGCTGCTTATCCCGTCGCTGCGCCAGCTCTTGATCGCCCGCTTCGTGCGCAAGATTCAGAGCCAGCGGGCCGACCGGACAGGCCAGGGCCCCCGGGTCATCGAGGGCGAGTACCGGCGCGAGCGGGATTGAGCTGCTCAACCCACCTTGGCCCGAAAATGGCGCTTGGGCGCTTGACAGTTCGGCTTTTGCCCCTATTATTGGCACTCGCAAACGGCGAGTGCTAACAACCGGTTCTCGACCAAAGGCTATTCAAAACTCGCCATCTACCAAACTTTAGGAGACCGCTCAATGAAGATCCGTCCCCTGCACGATCGTGTAGTCGTCCGCCGCATGGAGGAGGAGCGCACCTCCGCCGGCGGTATTGTCATCCCGGATTCCGCAGCCGAGAAGCCTATTCAGGGCGAGATCATCGCCGTGGGTAACGGCAAGATCCTCGACAACGGCGAGAGCCGCCCCCTGGACGTGAAGGTCGGCGACCGCGTGCTGTTCGGTAAGTACTCCGGCACCGAGGTCAAGCTCGACGGCGAGGACTACCTCGTCATGCGCGAGGAAGACATCATGGGTGTCGTCGAGGCCTGAGGCCCCAGCGCGTAAACACTGAACAGCAGACGTATTTCCCACACAGATTCAGGACAAAGCAATGACTGCAAAAGACGTCAAATTTGGAGACGACGCCCGCAACCGCATGATGGCGGGGGTCAACTTATTGGCTAACGCCGTAAAGATCACCCTCGGCCCCAAGGGCCGCAACGTGGTGCTCGAGAAGAGCTTCGGCGCCCCCACCGTGACCAAGGACGGCGTGTCCGTGGCCAAGGAGATCGAGCTCAAGGACAGGTTCGAGAACATGGGTGCGCAGATGGTCAAGGAGGTCGCCTCTCAGACCTCCGATGTGGCCGGCGACGGCACCACCACCGCGACGGTGCTGGCGCAGGCCATGGTCCGCGAGGGCCTGAAGGCGGTCGCCGCCGGCATGAACCCGATGGACCTGAAGCGCGGCATCGACAAGTGCGTCGATGCCACCGTCGCGGAGCTCAAGCGCCTGTCCAAGCCCTGCTCCGACAACAAGGAGATCGCCCAGGTCGGCACCATCTCCGCCAACTCCGACGAGTCCATCGGCGAGATCATCGCCGAGGCCATGGGGAAGGTCGGCAAGGAGGGCGTCATCACCGTCGAGGAGGGCAAGTCCCTGCAGAACGAGCTCGACGTGGTCGAGGGCATGCAGTTCGACCGTGGCTACCTCTCCCCCTACTTCATCAACAACCAACAGGGCCAGAACGTGGAGCTGGAGGAGCCTTACATCCTGCTGCACGACAAGAAGATCAGCAACATCCGCGATCTTCTCCCGGTGCTCGAGGGCGTGGCCAAGGCCGGCAAGCCCCTGCTGATCGTCGCCGAGGACGTCGAGGGTGAGGCCCTGGCCACCCTGGTGGTCAATTCCATCCGCGGCATCATCAAGGTCTGTGCCGTCAAGGCCCCGGGCTTCGGCGATCGCCGCAAGGCCATGCTGCAGGACATCGCCATCCTGACCGGTGCCACCGTCATCGCCGAGGAAGTGGGGCTGTCCCTGGAGAAGGCCACCCTCAACGAGCTGGGAACCGCCAAGAAGATCCAGATCACCAAGGAAGAGACCACCATCATCGACGGTGCCGGCTCCGAGTCCGACATCAAGGGCCGGGTGGAGCAGATCCGCAGTCAGGTCGAGGAGACCACCTCCGACTACGACAAGGAGAAGCTCCAGGAGCGCCTGGCCAAGCTGGCCGGCGGCGTGGCCGTCATCCAGGTCGGTGCCGCCACCGAGGTGGAGATGAAGGAGAAGAAGGCCCGGGTCGAGGACGCCCTGCACGCCACCCGCGCGGCGGTCGAGGAAGGCATCGTGGCCGGCGGCGGCGTGGCCCTGGTGCGTGCCCTGCAGAAGGTCGGGGACCTCAAGGGATCTAATCATGACCAGGACGTTGGTATCGGCATCGCTCGTCGCGCCCTGGAAGAGCCCCTGCGTCAGATCGTCGGCAACGCTGGCGATGAGGCATCCGTGGTTCTGCACAAGGTCGAGGACGGCGAGGGAAACTACGGCTACAACGCAGCAACTGGCGAGTACGGCGACCTGGTCGCGATGGGCATCCTGGATCCCACCAAGGTGACCCGTTATGCGCTGCAGAACGCAGCCTCCGTGGCCGGCCTCATGATCACCACCGAGGCCATGGTAGCCGAGGAGCCCAAGGAAGACGCCCCCCCGATGCCTGGCGGCGGCATGGGCGACATGGGCGGCATGGGAATGATGTAAGCGTTCCTGGGCCCATGGCCTGAACAGGAGAGCCCCGCTTCGGCGGGGCTTTTTTTGTGGTTCGCTTGGTGGCTGATCGGGGGACTTAGTGATTCTTCGTCGTTGGGGTTGAATACGCCGGAACAGTAAGTATTCATACCTGAGCGCCATCATGCAGTCTACGCGCCATCTGGAACGTACAGATTTTTAAATAGCCAAATGAGGACGAACGAGACGATGAAGAGCCTGATTATTGCACTGGGAATTTGCATGACCCTGCCGGCAGTTGCAGAAATGGAGCCTGCGCCGGCGCCGGTAGGCGAAGCTACCGTGACCGAGCTCACGGCGACGGTCGAAGACATAGACCTCGCGAAACGTATGGTCACGCTGAAAGGGCCTGACGGCAACACGATCACCACCGAAGTTGGTCCCGATGTGAAGAACCTGGATCAGGTGAAGGTCGGCGATGAGGTCAAGGTCCAGTACTACCTGGCCGTCATGGTCAGCGCGAAGCGGGTCAGTGACGAGGCGAAGCGCGGCGAGGAGATCATTGCCGGTGGCGTGGCCACCGCCGCCGACGGCGGGTTGCCCGCCGCTATCGTAGGCCGCGAGGTCAAGGAGACGGTCGAGATCCTGGGTGCCGACAAGTACAAGAAGGCCATCGCTTTCCGCGGCGCGGACGGAAAATTCCGCGAGATCTCCATGGACGCCCCCCACCTGGAGGGCCGCATCGAGGATTTCAAAGAGGGAGAGAAGTACGAGGTGGTCTACAGGGAAGCGCTTGCCGTATTCGTAGAGCCGAAGTAGTAGCGCTCCTCTCGTCATGCCATCGCGGGATGACGGCTAGTCCGCCTCCCGCACAGGACGCCGAATCGCGATGCGGTTCGGCGTTTTTTTTGCCGGTAAAGAGTTTGAGCGGCTACAGGTGATGAAATGAGCTGTATGGATAACCCCCCCATCCCGACGAGACCTTACGGGACGACGTATTTGCCTTCGCGTTCCTCCCCAGCGCAACGGGGCTGCTCGTCCTCGTCTCTACCGCCCTGCTTGTCGAGGTAGCAAACGCGTTAAAGCAAAAAAAAAGGCAGGCAGCTTGCGCTGCCTGCCCGATCTCACTGAGACCTAGTTAGGATCAGAAGGTGACGGAGCAGCCTTGCTCGAAGATAACCTTGAGATCGAAGTCACCAGCCGGTTGGTCCTTCTTGAGCGGGAACTTGGCGTCGAACTCGAGCTCAAGCTTCTTGCCGCTGTCTCCTGCATCGAGGGTGCGATCCTTCGGCGCCTTCAGCCACTCGTTGCTGGTGATCTCCGCCGGCGACATGAGCCGCACATTCTTGAGAATGTCGTTGCCGTCGAACTTGATCTTCTCCAGCTTACCGTTACCGGGCCAACTCACCTCCAGTGTATCGATCGTGGCGTCTAGTTCGCTCAGGTTGTCGAGCTTCCACTTGATCTTGTCGTCATCGATTTTGTAGAGCCTAATCGACACATCGCAGGTCGGCTCCACCGCCGTCACCGTCACGCTGTCCTGCGGAGCGGCACACGCTTCTCCGTTGGCGAACAGCTTACCGGTGGCTGTGGCGGTGTTGGTCGTGGTCGCGGAGATTTCCGTCACTGCCTGCAGAATGACGCTGTTACTGCCATTGGTGGGAAGTGCCGGAATGAGGCCAATGTCGCCCAGCTTGTTATCCGTAACCAAGATATCGACCACCGGATCACCCAGGTTTGCCACCTCGTACTGGTAGGTCACCGTGGTACCGGCACCCACTCCATCGAAGGCCACCAACAGCAGGTTGCCGAAAAGGTCGCCGACTTCCAGTGGCGCCGAGCAGGAGGTATGGAACTCATCGAACTCCGAGCCGCCGCCGGTGATGGTGATTTCGGTATTGGAACCGAAACCGCTCAGCTCGAAGGTCTCTCCGGGCGCTACCTGGGTTTTCGACTGGTCAGCGTTGGCAGAGACTGCGGTTGCGCCTCGTTGGTCGCCGTGTCGGCGTCCATGTCCTTGTCGGAACAGGAGAGGTGGAACTTCGACTCACCGTTCACCGCGCCGCTGATGTCGACGAAGACATCGTTGGTACTGCCGTCGGTGAAGAAGGTCACCTCCTGACCGGGGAGCACAGCTCCACCCTCGCAAATGCTGCTGTCCGTAAGACCGGTACCCAGCGTCACCGTGACCGCGGGCTGATCCTCAGGCCAGGTGACCGTGAACTCCTGGATCTTGCCGTCACACTTTTCGGTGAAGGCCGGTGGTGGTGGTGTTTCCACCCGGCACTTCTTGTCGAGCACCAAGTCGGTGAAGAGGTACTCACCCGCCGCCCCGGTCGTCGTGGAGTCCACGAGGCCCCCAACGCACTCGTCGTTCACGGGCGTCCGTAGTTCCACGGGCACACCCGGAATGCCACCGCCCAATGGGCAGTCAAGGTCTGCATCGTTTTGAATCCCGTTGCCGTCCAGGTCCAACCACACCGTGTCGCCAATTGCCCCGATAGGCTCCGGTGGGACCGAGAGCGCGGCCGCCGTCCACACTAAAGAGGCAGGCTTCGGGTTACTTGTGTTGCTGGGGTCGAGGGGATTGATCGAGAACGCCTGTACCGTCAGCTCGGTCGCGCCGGCCGGGATGTCGACGGGGAAGTTGAAGGTGTCCCATTCCTCGCTGTCGTTGCTGGCCAACGGATTGGCCAGCGCGGTGGTCACACCGGCGACGGTGATATCGATCCGGTTGGGACGATCGGACCCAAATCCCGAGATTGAGCCGGCAACACTCCCGAAAAACATGGACAGATTGGCGGCGCGATCACCGCTCGTTGCGGCAAAGGTAAAGGTCTGAGCAATGGTGCTCTTGCGCGGCTCCGAGAAGTTGACGAAGGCCAGATCCACGCCATCTCGAACACCGATAGATGCCATGCCGGAGCCGTCGTCGTAGATGACCAGCAGCCCTGCGCCGGTCTCGGGAACGTCCTCCTCTTTTGCCGATCTCGGACAGAGATACGAACAGGACCTTTAGATCCTGGTCCCGTGCGGGGACGACACCGAGACCTTCCTTGCCCGGCCAAGAAGCCAGTATCCAGGCTCGAACACCAAACCAGTATTGGAGGAGACCCCGATGCGGCTATACCCTGTTGGGCAACTACCATAGCGGCGAGCGACCATGCCCTGGCTCCAAGTTACCTTCTGCTCCGACCGTGAACGGGCACCGCTGGTCGAGGCGGCCCTGGAGAGCGCGGGCGCCCTGGCTTTGACGCTTGGCGATGCGGGTAATGAGCCCCAGCTCGAGCCTCCTCCCGGCACGACACCCCTTTGGCGGGAAGTGACAATCACCGCCCTGTTTCCCGACGAGCCGCAGTCGCTTGCAGCGACGCAGGCCCTGGCCCATTCCCTATCCGCACAGCTGACCGCCGAGCCCCTGTTCGAGCAGATCCAAGACCAGGCCTGGGAGCGGGCTTGGATGGAGCACTTCGCACCCGCACGCTTCGGCAGGCGGCTCTGGGTATGCCCAAAGGGACAACCCGCAGGAGATCCGAACGCGGTGGTGGTGCAGCTCGACCCCGGCTTGGCCTTCGGCACCGGCAATCACCCCACGACGGCCCTTTGCCTGCGTTGGCTCGACGGCAGGGACCTGAAAGGCAAGTCGGTGATTGACTTCGGGTGCGGCTCGGGGATCCTGGCCATCGCGGCCCTCAAGCTCGGCGCAAACCGCGCGACCGCGGTGGACCATGACCCCCAGGCATTGGATGCCACGGGAGACAACGCGCAGCAGAATGCGGTCGCCGGGCGCCTGCATTCCTTCCTTCCAGAGGAGATACCGGAGGAGCCGGCGGATCTTCTGCTTGCCAACATCCTGGCCGGCCCGCTGGTCGAGCTTGCGCCCCGGCTGGCCGGGCTGGTCCGCCCGGATGGCCTCATCGCCCTCTCGGGGATCCTCATCGACCAGGTTGGCCGGATCGAAACGGCCTACAAACCCCGGTTCGCACTCGATGCAGCCGTGACAGAGGATGACTGGGTCCTGCTGAGCGGCCGCCGAATCCTTTAGATACGAGATATGCGGCAAAACCTCCTTTGGGAGACAATATCCCTATCTGTTCACCAGAGCCGCCCGAGCCATGCCCCTGACCACGCGTTGCCGCCACTGCGGCCGAGTATTTCCCGTCTACGCCCAGCAGCTCAAGGAGCGGCGCGGCAAGGTGGAATGTCCCCAGTGCGGCGGACGCTTCAACGCCATCGCCGGGCTCTTGGAAGAGGCGATACCCGGCACCGCGATGCGCCACGGCGACCCGGGGACCGGGGGGAGTCCGCAACCGGCGGTCACGTCCCCGGCGGACATGCTGGATCTTAGCGAAGGGCGCCGGAGGACCGTGCGGATACGTGCCCTGCTCTGGTCCCTGGGCATCCTGGTGATCATCGCAGCCCTGGTCGCTCAGATCGGCTGGTGGGAGCGGGGGACTTGGCTGCAACACCCGCAAGTGCGCTCGTTTGCCGAGCTCGTCTGCGAGCGTATCGGCTGCAACCTGGAGCTACCGCGGCAGGCTGGCACCATGGAGATATTGCAGCCGGCGCTGACCGAACGGGAGGAGGCGCCGGACGGCCTGCGGCTCACCCTGACGCTGGTCAACAAGTCGGACTTCAGCCAGCGCCTGCCCCAGCTCCAGCTAGAGATCTACGACGATGACGAAGGGCTGGCCGCCGCGCGGCGTTTCGGACCTGAGAGCTACCTTCCCGACAGGCCAGGGAGATTGGGACTAGCTCCTGGTGAGGCGGTGCGTCCTACACTCGACATGCAGCCCCTGCCTACGCCGGCCGCTGGCTTCCGCGTCAAGCTGTTTTAAGGCATGAACATCGGCGACATCAAGCTTTCGAACAACCTGGTCCTCGCCCCCATGGCCGGGGTGACTGACCGGCCCTTCCGCGAGCTTTGCCGCGGGCTGGGCGCGGGATTGGCGGTTTCAGAGATGGTATCCGCCAACACCGTGCTCCGGGGGACCAAGAAAAGCATCCGGCGGCTGGACCACAGCGGCGAAACTGGACCCATCTCCGCGCAGATCCTGGGCACCGACCCCACCGCCATGGCCGAGGCGGCGCGGGCCAATCTGGACCTGGGCGCCCGAATAATCGACATCAATATGGGCTGTCCCGCGAAGAAGGTGTGTAAGGTCGCGGCCGGCTCCGCGCTGCTGCGTGACGAGCCCCTGGTGGGACGCATCCTGGAGGCCGTGGTCGCAGCGGTACCCGTGCCCGTCACCTTGAAGATCCGCACCGGCTGGTCGCCCGAGGAGCGCAATGCCCTGCAGATCGCCTGCATCGCCCGCGAGAGTGGCATCGCGGCCTTGGCGGTTCACGGACGTACCCGAAGCTGCGGGTACGCGGGAGCCGCGGAGTACGAGACCATTCGAGCCATCAAGCAGGAGATACCGATACCGCTCATCGCTAACGGCGACATCGACTCACCGGAGAAGGCCCGTTTGGTGCTGGACTACACAGGCGCGGATGCTATCATGATCGGCAGGGCGGCCCAGGGTCGCCCGTGGATTTTCCAGGAGATCTCCGACTACCTGGAAATCGGCGTTCTACCCCGCAGTCCACCCGCGGACTGGATAAAAGACACCCTGATCGCACACCTGCGCGAACTTTACCGCTTCTACGGCGTCCACCTTGGCGTCCGGATAGCACGCAAGCATGTCGCCTGGTATGCGAAGAATCAAAGGGGTGCAGCCCAGTTCAGGGAAGGGTTCAACCGGGCCGAGACGCCAAGAGAACAACAAGACCAGATCGAGGTGTTCTTCAACGGGCTTTCACCTCAGGGGGACCGGGCCAAATGAAAATTGAGGCAGAGGTACATGAAATTGACGACGCGCGCGAAAGGTTGACCGTACTCCAGGCGGGCCGCAGCACGGAACCCTTGAGCAAGTGCGTGCGCAATGCACTGAAGTTCTACCTTCAAAACCTTGACGGGTACGAAGTCAACGACCTGCACCAGATGGTTATCGGGGAGGTGGAGCGCCCCCTGATCGACACGGTGCTGGACTACACGCGGGGCAATCAAACCCAGGCGGCACGGCTGCTCGGCATGAGCCGCAGCACCCTGCGCAAGAAGATGGCTCAGTACGGGGTTCGCCAGCAGGAGTGACGACACCCCCTACGGCCCCGGGGAGCGCATCCCCAACAACCAGATTCCAGCGAGCTCGAAAGAGATGAACCCCATACGACGCGCACTGATCAGCGTTTCCGACAAGACCGGCGTCCTGGACTTCGCCCGCGACTTGGCCGCGGAGGACGTCCATATCCTCTCCACAGGCGGAACCGCCCGCCTGTTGACCGACAACGGGATCCCGGTAACCGAGGTCTCCGATTACACGGGATTTCCGGAGATGATGGCGGGCAGAGTCAAGACCCTTCACCCGCGTATCCACGGCGGTATTCTCGGGCGCCGCGGAATCGACGATGCGGTGATGCGCGAGAACGAGATCAAACCCATCGATCTGGTGGCGGTCAATCTCTACCCGTTCGAGCGCACGGTGGCGGACCCGGACTGCGACTTGCCCACGGCCATCGAGAACATCGACATTGGAGGCCCCACCCTGTTGCGCGCGTCCGCCAAGAACCATCAGGACGTAACGGTCGTGGTGGACGCCGCTGACTACGCAAGGGTCCTGGCGGAGATGCGGGAACAGGGCGGCGCCGTGAGCGACGCCACACGGCTCGACCTGGCGGTGAAGGCCTTCGAGCACACCGCCCGCTACGACGGTGCCATCGCCAACCACCTGGGCCGGCGCACAGGCGAGGGCGAGACCGCCGACTTCCCCCGCACCCTGAGCATGCAGTTCCAGCGCAAGCAGGCCATGCGCTACGGCGAGAACCCCCATCAGAAGGCGGCCTTCTTCGTCGAGCGGGACGTCACCGAGGTGAGCGTCGCCACCGCGCGCCAACTCCAGGGCAAGGAGCTTTCCTACAACAATATCGGCGACACGGACGCGGCCCTGGAGTGCGTCAAACAGTTCGAAGAGGGCCCGGCCTGCGTCATCGTCAAGCACGCCAATCCCTGCGGCACCGCGCTGGGATCCAGCCTCTTGGAAGCCTACGAGCGCGCCTTCTCGACCGATCCGGAATCGGCCTTCGGCGGTATCATCGCCTTCAACGCAGAGCTGGACGAGGCGACGGCCAAGTCTATCGTCGAGCGCCAATTCGTGGAGGTCATCATCGCACCCGGCGTGACCCCGGGCGCCGTCGAGGCGATCGCCGCCAAGAAAAACCTGCGCCTGCTCGAGTGCGGCGAATGGACCAGCGAGGACTTGCGCCGCACCGACTTCAAGCGCGTGAACGGCGGGCTGCTGATCCAAGAGGCGGACCTGGCTCTGACCAACAAGCTGGAGGTAGTGACCAAGCGCGCGCCGACGGACAACGAGATGCAAGACCTGCTCTTCACCTGGCGGGTGGCCAAGTACGTCAAGTCCAACGCCATCGTCTACGGGCGCGACCTCATGACCATCGGCGTCGGCGCCGGGCAAATGAGCCGCGTGAACTCGGCGCGCATCGCGGCCATCAAGGCGGAGCAAGCGAACCTTCAGGTACCCGGCTCGGTCATGGCCTCGGACGCCTTCTTCCCCTTCCGCGACGGCATCGACCAGGCGGCCGCCAACGGCATCACCGCGGTCATCGAGCCCGGCGGCTCGATGCGTGACGAGGAGGTCATCGCCGCAGCGGACGAGCACGGCATGGCCATGATCTTCACCGGCATGCGTCACTTCCGGCATTGATCCATTCCACGGCCATTGTCGAAAACGGCGCCGAGGTACATGATTCGGTCCAGGTGGGCCCCTACTCCATTGTCGAAAGCGGCGCCGTCATCGGACCGGACTGCGTGATCGAGAGCTGCGTGCGCATCTACGGCGCCACGCGGATGGGCCGCGGGAATCGGATCTGTCACGGCGCCACCATCGGCGCAGAACCGCAGGACCTGGGATACACGCCGGAGAAGAGCAAGCCGCTAACCATCGGCGACTGCAATCACTTCAAGGAAGGGGTGAATATCAGCCGGGGCATCAAGTCCGAGCAGGGCACCCGCATCGGGAGCCATAATTATCTGATGACCTACGCCCACGTCGGGCACGACTGTATCGTCGGCGACTACAACGTCTTCGCCAATACAGCCACGCTGGCCGGTCACGTGGAGGTGGAAGACCGGGTGTTCCTGTCGGGGCAGACAGCGGTTCATCAATTCTGCCGCATCGGCTCCCTGTCCATGATCGCCGGCGTGTCCGGGGTCCCTCAGGACGTTCCCCCCTTCGTCATCGCCGACGGTCACCGGGCCAAGATCATCGGCCTGAACGCCGTCGGACTGCGACGCACCGGTTACACCCAGGAGCAACGCAGCATCATCAAGGAGGTCTACCGCATCATCTTCCGCTCCAACCTGCGCCTGGCCGAGGCCCTGGTTAATGCCGAACGGCATCACCCCACGGCGGAGACCCGCCAGATCGTCCATTTCATCGAGTCAAGCCGCCGCGGAGTGATCTCGTTCGCCTGAGCTTTTTTTCACCACGAAGAGCGCGAAGGACACGAAGAATCTAAAGAACCTATCCTTCGTGATCTTCGTGTCGTTTGCCGTCAATTCTTTTTCCCGTATTCAGCTCGACAGTAAGTTTCCAGCATTCAAGATTTCTTAGGCATTTGACATGAAAGTACTGATCATCGGCGGCGGTGGCCGCGAGCACGCACTGGCATGGAAGGCGATTCAGTCGCCAGCGGCGGATCTGGTCTATGTCGCCCCAGGCAACGGCGGCACCGCCACCGAGCCGGCAATCGTGAATCTGGACATAGGATCGGACGAAATCGACACCCTGGTCGCCTTCGCCCGCGAAAACGACGTCGGGCTAACCATCGTCGGCCCCGAGGCACCGTTGGTGGCGGGCGTGGTCGATGCCTTTCAGGAAGCGGGCCTACTCTGTTTCGGACCCAGCAGCGGCGCAGCGCAGCTCGAGGGCTCCAAGGCATTCAGCAAAGACTTCCTGGCGCGGCACGGCATACCCACGGCGGCCCACCGGACCTTCACCGAGGCGAGGCCCGCCCTCGCCTATTTGCGCGAGACCGGTGCGCCCATCGTCGTCAAGGCCGACGGCCTCGCCGCGGGCAAGGGTGTCATCCTGGCCGAGGATTTGACCACCGCGGAGCAGGCGGTCGAGGACATGCTCAGCGGCGGACGCTTCGGCGCCGCGGGAAACCGCGTCGTCATCGAGGAGTACCTTACCGGCGAGGAGGCCAGCTTCATCGCCATGGTGGGCGGGGGGCATATACTGCCCATGGCCACGTCCCAGGACCACAAGGCGCGGGACGACGGGGACCGCGGCCCCAACACCGGCGGCATGGGCGCCTACTCTCCCGCACCCGTGGTCACTGCCGAAATCCACGAGCGCATCATGGCGGAAGTCGTCCGGCCCACGGTCGAGGGACTGGCCGCCGAGGGACTGCCCTATGCCGGGTTTCTCTATGCCGGGTTGATGATCGGGCCGGATGGTAAGCCCAAGGTCCTGGAATACAACTGCCGCTTTGGGGATCCGGAGACCCAGCCCATCCTCATGCGCTTGCGCTCAGATCTCGTGCAGATGTGCCTGGCGGCGCTGGACGGCCGGCTGGATCAAATCGACGCCGAGTGGGACCCGCGGGCCGCCCTCGGCGTGGTCATGGCCGCGGGGGGTTACCCGGACGCCTACGAGAAGGGCAAGCCGATCAGCGGATTGGAAGCAGCCGCCCTGCTCCCGGACGGCAAGGTCTTCCACGCAGGGACCAGTCTCGCCGACGGCGAGATAGTCACCAGCGGCGGTCGGGTCCTGTGCGCCACCGCCCTCGGTAACGGGGTCGGCGAGGCCCAATCAAAGGCCTACGCGCTGGTCGAGCAGATCTCCTGGAAGAACGCCTATTACCGTCACGATATCGGTCACCGAGCGATAGCCCGCGAGCAACGCTGACCCCGGAAGCTCCAGTTGTTCCGGCTGCCGGCCCCGAGCGAGTATCAAATACGCATGGTCTTCCGGCTGGCGCTAGGCGTCTGCCTGTTGGTCATCGCCTATCTGGCATTCGCCCCGGCAGACCAGGTACCGGGGACGCCCAGCGACAAGCTGAACCACGTCCTCGCATTCGCCGTCCTCGCCTGGCTCGCCGACAAAGCCTATCCTGGCGGCCACCAGGCACCTTACCGGTGGCTACTCCTGCTTGGCTATGGACTGCTGATCGAAGTGGTTCAGGGCCTTATACCCTATCGCGAGCTCTCGCTACTGGACTTCGCCGCCAACGCCGTGGGGATCCTGCTGTACAACGGCATCGCAAGGATGCGAGCGCAAAGGGAGATCGGGGGCAGCTGACGGGTCGAAAATGCCCGATGGCATGGGGGGCCAGCCGATTCCCACCCCGCTTCCTGCACTTTCTCAGATTGAGTTTTTCCCGCGCTCTCTGCGTCTTCGCGGTTCAATTTCTCTATCCAGGTTTCCGGGCGGAGGCGCCGATGTTCCTCTATCATCGAATGCGGTAGGCTACCGGCATGTCTCGCTCCGGCGCGTCATCCGTCCGTTCCCCAACCCGCTCCGATGCCGATGACCAGGTCCCAAAGAATCCCCGCCGCGAGACTGCTCGACCCGCTGCTTCTCGTTGCAACCTTGCTCTATCTGCTGTCAGCTCGATGCGCCTATTGTCAGGATTACCCGGTGGAGGAATCAGCGCCGGACTCCGTCAGCCAGGAGATCCTGGAAACCAAGATCAAGGAAGTCGAGTCCACCACCGATATGAAGGAGGAGGCCAAGACCAAGCTGATCGAGCTCTACCGCAGGGCGCTGAGCAACCTGCAAACAGCGAGCTCCAACCGGGCAGCCGCGCACGGCTTCCGGCAGGCCAAGGAGACGGCACCGGCAGAGCTCCAAGCCCTGCGCAAAGAAGCCGATGAAGCCAGCGCCACGGCCCCGGAAGACACACTGGAAGCTGACCTCTCCACGCCGCTGCGCGAACTGGAACGGCTTCTTGAAAAAGAAAAGGCCGATTTCGCGGCAGTTGACGCGCAGCGAGCGGAGCTGAACAAGCGCCTGGACCAGGAAGCGGACCGGCCTGCACTGATTCAGCGGCGGCTCACCGAGGCGAAGGAGGAGCAGGCGGACGTCGCCGCCCGGTTGAAGCTGCCCACTCGTGAGGACGAGGGCCCGGTCACTGACGAGGCCAGGCGCTGGGCACTGGAAACCATATACGAGACGCTGAGCACCGAGATCGACATGCTGGATCAGGAGCTCCTGAGCCAACCCATGCGGGTGGACCTGATGAAGGCTCAAAGGGACAAGGCCGCCGCCAGCGTGGACTGGGTCGGTACGCGCGTGAAGATCCTGGAAGACCTGGTCAACACCAGGCGGAAGGCGGAGGCGGAAAAGTCCAAGGTCCGGGCCGAACAGACCCGGCGGGCGGCGGAGGGTAAGCACCCCCTGGTGATCCGTATTGCGGGGGAGAATGCCAGGGTTTCCGAGGAGATCGCCGCTACGGCGTCACGACTCGATGAGCTGGGGACTCAGGCGGAGCACATGGTCGATGTGGCGCGCCAGCTCGAGGAAGACTTCAAGAGCGCGAAGGAGACCATTGCGATCGGCGGCCTGAGCCAGGATTTGGGGCACATGCTGTTCCAGCAAGGCAAGGCTCTACCCGACCAGAATACCCTGCGGCGTGAAACCGTGGAACGCGAAGACGAGGCATCCGAAATCGGCCTGCGGCGCCTGCAGCACCGCAGGGACTCCAAGAATCTGCGAGATCTGGACGCATACGTCGCAACGATCGTGGCCGAGACGGACCTGGACGATGGATCCGATCTGCGTGAACAGATTCGGGAGCTGGCGAAAGAGCGCAGGGACCTGCTGGACCAAGGGGTCTCATACGACGACTTCCACTTGCGCAAGCTCGCCGAGCTGGATACCGCTCAACAGCGTCTGCTGCA
Organism: uncultured Gammaproteobacteria bacterium; assembly: GCA_942492625.1. Lineage (GTDB taxonomy): Bacteria > Pseudomonadota > Gammaproteobacteria > Chromatiales > Chromatiaceae > Thiosymbion. Next base: position 45,581 of record CALOFM010000048.1, read on the forward strand.
GGTGATCAACGAATACGAAAGCTTCCTGAACGAGCACATGTTATGGGTCCGCAGCACGTCCCCCGCCCACCTGCAGGAGCTGGGCGCCCTGCCCGAGCAGGCATGGAGGCTGATCTCGCCCACCGGCTGGATCGAGGTCGCTCAGGCACTCGCCTACCAGGCCACGCATTCGCCGGCTTATGCGCTGCTCGCACTGGCGCTCGGCGCCCTGCTGTGGCAACGAAAGCGCATGATCACGAAGATTCTGTCCATTTCAGACAAGCTTGGCAAACCCACCACGGACAGCTTTTTCTTGACCTTCCAAGCTGGATTGCTGACTGCAATCGTGGCCGGCACCTGGCCAATGCTGATGGCCGTAACCGGTTGGCAGCTCAAGATCACACTCCAAGGAACGGACTTCTCGACCGCGGTAGGCGAGGCGCTTCTCGCGGTCGCGGCACAGTTCTACTACCTGCGGGGATTTCGCATGGTCTGCATTCCCAACGGGCTGGCGTCAGCGCACTTCCGGTGGCCCGAGTCGAGCCTCAAGTCGCTGCGCAAAGAGCTGGACCGGCTCTCCTGGGTATTCGTGCCCTCGGCCATAGTAACCGTCACCGCTCTCTTCCTGGACCCCCTCAACTTCGGCTGGGCAATCGGGCGTACCTCCTTTTTGATAATGGTTGCATCCTTGAGCTTCGGCTTCTACCGCATGCTGAATGTCAGCTCCGAGGTGCTGAAAGGATATCTGCGCCACCAAGAAAAGCAGACCTTCCGGCGCCTGCACCGGCTCTGGTACCCGCTGCTGGTCGCCGCTCCCCTGGCGCTCGGCGTATTGTCCCTGATGGGATATAGCTACACTGCGGGCACCCTGCTCCGGCTTCTGTTGGATACCACTTGGCTGGCGATAGAGCTTATTTTGCTCTTCGCCTTGGCGGTGCGTTGGTCGTTGGTAACGCGCCGCCGCCTCGTCTACGAGGCGGCGATGGAGCGGCGGCAAAAGAGCCTGGAGGAGAAGGAGGGGCACGATAAGACGCGCGCCGGAGACGAGACCGTCCAAACAGACTTCGACGAGCCGGAGGTGGATCTGACGGCCCTGAGCGACGCCAGCCGCAAGCTGCTCGGCTTCGCCATACTCTTCTACGGCTTCTTCGGGCTTTGGCTGATCTGGTCTGACGTCTTTCCCGCCTTTCGCATCTTCGATGAAATCACCCTCTGGCATCACACGGTCTCCGTCGACGGAGAAGATCAGGTCCAGCCCATCACCCTGGCCGACCTGGGCCTGGCGCTAATCTATCTGACCGGGACATTCATCCTGGCCAAGCAGCTGCCCGCGATTCTGGAGATCATCCTCCTGGAGCGCTTCGACATGCCTTCGGGCAATCGCTATACCGTCACCACGCTGACCACCTACGCCATCTTCACCCTCGGCGTTGTTCTCGTTTTCAACACCATCGGTGCCGACTGGTCCCAGCTTCAATGGCTGATTGCGGCCCTCGGCGTGGGCATCGGCTTCGGCCTGCAAGAGATCGTGGCCAACTTCATCAGCGGCATCATCATCCTGTTCGAGCGCCCGGTCCGGGTGGGCGACGTGGTCACCGTGGGCGACACGGACGGCGTGGTTACACGCATCCGCATCCGTGCCACCACCATCCGCAACTGGGACGGAAAGGAATTGCTGGTGCCGAACAAGGAGTTCATCACCGGCCGCCTGCTCAACTGGTCGCTGTCGGACCAGACAACCCGGATCCTGGTCTCTGTCGGCATCGCGTATGGCTCCGATGTCCGCGAGGCCATGCGCCTCCTTGTGGAGACCGCCGAGGAGAACAAAAACGTTCTGGATGATCCGGCCCCTTCGGTAATCTTCGAGGCTTTCGGGGACAATGCGCTGACCATGGTCCTGCGCTGCTTCATCGATTCAGTCGACCTTCGCTTTCCCACCATGAGCGCCCTCAACCAGGCCATTAACGAGAAGTTCAACGTGGCCGGCATTTCCATTGCCTTCCCTCAGAGAGACCTGCATCTCGACACCCCGCGGCCCTTGCAGGTGGAGCTGCGGCATGCCGGCAAGGCTTCGCCGGAAGGAGATGCCGGAGAGCAGGATAAGGCCTAACCGTGGGTCGGGTTAGGAGCAAGCAACGGCCTGACGCGGGGGCACGAAGCGCGCGTGCCTTAACCCGACGCTCTCCTATCGAATCCTGCCGACAACCGGCGGCGAGATTCGCGGTGACGATAACACCGTGGCATTCCTCGGCGGCTACGACCGCGAGGGGGCGCCTCTTTTTTGCTGTCGAAAACAGGCTAGGACAACTAACCTGAAGTTCCCTTCAGCGGCACGAGCTAACTGACTGACTTCACGTTGTTTTTCTAAAGTCGCGGCGTACGCGTCTGGCTACACGCGGATCGTCTTGAGCAGATCGAGTGCGGCCGGTTGTCTGGGATTGGGCCTGGTGTCGAGCTCGAAGGTCTCCTCGGAATCGTTGGCGTTTTTGCGTCGGTAAGTATTACGAACGATGGTCGACAATTCGTTGAGCAGGGTCCGGAAGCTGTGTGCCGGGGAGCCGTGTTCGAGGACTTTCGTCGCCGCTTTTTCGAGCGCACCCTCGGAGCGGGTCGCCGGGTCCACCGGGTCGCGAAGAGCCCGGCGTTGCTGATCCTCCTCGGCCACCTTTTGCGCATCTATGTGGAAGTCGAAGCGCCCGGTCTCGATGTCGAGCACGAAGTGCTTGGATATTTTGTGCTTGTTGACGACCTTGCCCACACACGCACACCGATCCTATCGCGTTCCTTCAGACGCCCATTGGTCACCATTTGTCGCACCTTCTCCAGCTCTGCGGTGGTGGCGCCGAGTAGGGATTGGCGCTTGGCCAGGCGCTGCTCGATGGCCCCCTGGCGCTCCAGCAGCCAATCCATGGCAGCATACAACTGAACACATCGCGAATGGCATGCGCCTGCTGCGCCTGCGAGAGCGAGAGCGAGAGCGAGAGCGAGAGCGAGAGCGAGGACAGATTGGCGATCGTGCGCTTGAACCATCACAAATCGCGTCATGCTTGCCTCGTTTTCTCTAGCCCCTTGGACTTATTTCCTGCCAGGAGTTTTCACGCAGCCTAGGCCATAAGCGGACCAGAACAAAATCATAGGTATAAGGGCCTGAGGCTCCTATCATTTCAGCAAACATAGACTAAAGTTGCTTCTGATGAAACCGCATAAGGTGCCTCGTTTGCACGATGCCGTTTCCAATCATTGTTGGGGCAACAGATGAATGACGCACGCTTAAAATTGCTACAAGATACGCCGATTTTCGGAGGAGTCAGAGAAGACGTTCTTGAGTTCATTATGGAGGGCGCCATCCATATTCCGCTTTCAGAGGGAGATTTTCTCTTCGTCGAAAATGCTCCCGGGAACTCTATGTACCTCCTCGAACAAGGGCGCGTAGCAATACTGAAGCTTTGGAACAATAGCTATTATAGGCTCAGTATCCTCAACGCGGGGGATTGCATAGGCGAGATGTCTCTAATCGACTTAGGGCGACGCAGCGCCTCGGTATTGGCGATGACTGATTGTAAAGCGGTCGAATTGACAAACGCTACCCTTTTCAAGGTGTACGAGAGAGATCTTGAACAGTTCACGCTAATCCAAATGAACATGAGTCGAGAATTGAGTCGTCGCTTGCGCTCGGCTAACGACACGTTGTTTCAAGAACTTATGAAAAGTGAGAAGATTGCCAAGCACTGAGAGAAAAGTCGGGCTCGGTTTGTGAAGATGGAAGCAGTTTTCACCGTGTCCGGCGCGTCGGTTGATCGTCCGCGCTGCCGCCATAGGGGGCGCTGCTGCCGCGCATTTCCTCCATGGGTCCAACCAGACCGGCCGGCAGCGAGGGTGACGCGCTGATCAGTGAGACCAGCACTGCCGCCAGATATGGCACGGACTGCACGAACAGGACCAGGGCCCAGATCCTCACGTCGAGCATGTAGGCATCGTCGCGTTGGAGAACGCACACCCCTGCCAAAATTAGTGCAACAGTGAGCAGCGTCTCCTCCCGCACGTCCGCCACGGCGCGGATCAGGGCGGGTGCCCCGGCCATCTTCGGCGTGCGGAAGAAGCCGAGTTTGCGGGTTACAAAGCCCTTCCATACCGCGCGGGCGACGGTGTGGGACAAGGCAAGACCAGCGACCCCGGCGGCCAGGCTTTGGCGAAAGGTGGCGGTGACCCGGTGTCGGTAGAGCACGAAGCTCTTGGTTACCTTGAAGACGAATAAGACCAACGGGATGACCGCGATCGTCACTAGCGGCGGCGTGAAGTCTGCGGGAAACAGCACCATCCCGACCGACCAGGCAAGGGCCGCCACATTGAAAACCAGATTGAGCCCGTCGGCGAACCATGGCAGCCAACCCGCGACGAAATGGTAGCGCTGACCTAGAGTGAGCCGGGTAGGTTCCAGGCCGAGCAGCTGCATGAGGTGGGCGCGCATGATCAGGACCGCACCATAGGCCCAACGGAAGCGCTGCTTCTGGAAGTCGGCAAAGGTGTCCGGCATCAGGCCGCGACCGTAAGTCGTGGGGATATATAGAGCCTTGTGTCCCGCCTCGAACAAGCGCAGTCCGAGCTCGGCGTCCTCCGTGATGCACCACTGCGCCCAGCCGCCGACGGCCTCCAAGGTCGCGCGCCGGACCATGGTCATGGTGCCGTGCTGGATGATGGCGTTGCGCTCGTTGCGGGTCACCATGCCGATGTGAAAAAAGCCGCAGTACTCGGCGAGACACATGGCCTTGAATGCGTTCTCGCCGCCGTCGCGATAATCCTGTGGGGCCTGGACAATGGCGACCTCCGAACTGGCAAAGGCCGGCACCAGGTCCCTGAGCCAGGTTGGGCGTACCAGGTAGTCGGCGTCGATAACGGCGACCACGTCTGTCTCCGGCGCGGCCTCGGGCAGGGCGAAGTTGAGGGCGCCGGCTTTGAAGCCGGAAAGCGGGTCGACATGGAAGAATCGGAAGCGCTCCCCGAGCTCAACGCAATGGGACTGAACCGGACGCCAGGTATCCGGGTCCTTGGTGTTGTTGTCCACGACCAAGACCTCGAATCGCGGATAGTCGAGCGCCGCCAGGGCGTTCAGAGTCGCGATCAGCAGCGCCGGTGGCTCGTTATAGGCCGGGACATGAACCGAGACGAAGGGCAGTTCCTCGTCGGGAACCGCGCGCAGCGGAAAGGGCCGCCGCCACTTCACCAGCCACAAGGACTCCGCCCACTCGTGGGCTTCGGCGATCAGCAGTACGACGATCCCGATAACGCCGAGCAGCAGCACGATCCCGACGGTGACGGTGGGCAGGGTCATGTACTGGCGCGTATAGTCGTAGACGATCCACACCGCCGCCGTCGCGATCAGATAGATGACTATGGCCAGGAACCCCTTGCCGCCCGAGCTGAGAGTTGCGCTGTCGCGATATAGCAGCACCAGCATGATGACCGCCAAGACGACGGACAGCGCCGCCAACTCGCGCCAATGGGGGATGCGTACCACTGGCGACGTAAAGGCGAATTTCGGCTCGCGCGCCGTATCGTAGACCCCCCAGTAGGAACCTATGGCGCCCTCGGTCCGGCTCTTCCAGGGCTGATCGAATGCCTCCATGAGGTAGTAAACATAGCGCTCTTTCTCCGCGCGATTGAGAAACCGCCGCAGGAACCGCGTCTGGTTACTCAGGGATGCCTCGGCCCCCATGCGCGTACGCCCGTTGCTCGGCCAGCCGACCTCCGCAATGACGATCTGCTTGTCCGGAAAGGCCTTCTTGAGCTGCTCATGACGCATAGCCACGTAATCCACGGCGGCGTCGACCGGGATGCCCTCCCAGTAGGGCAGTATGTGGGCCGCGATGAAGTCGACGTGCTCGCCAAGCTCCGGGTGATCGATCCACACGTGCCAGGGTTCCGCCGTGCTTACCGGCGCCCAAACTCGCGATTTGACGCGCTTGATGTAGCCGATGAGCTGCTCGACGGTGATCTCCTCGCGCAGCAGCGCTTCGTTGCCGACGATCACCCGCACCACTTTGCTGGGCGTCTTACGGAATACCTCGACGAGGCGCTCGACCTCTTCGTTATTGTTTTCGAGCCGGTTGTCCAACCATGCCCCTAAAGCGACGTTGAGTCCGTGCCCTGCGGCCAGCTGCGGCACCTCGGCGAGGGTCTGGGCGACGCTGTAGGTACGCACCGCGTGGGTCTCGTCCTGGAGCAGTGCGAGGTCCTCGTCGATCTCGGAGATGGTCGGATAGATGCCCTCGACGGGGTCGTCGTCGTCCCGCATGGGCTGGAAGGAGAAGCCCTGTACCCGTGAGGGCCAGGGCGGCTCGTCGGAAGGAAGGTTGAGAAGTCCCCACAGGGTGACGGTGAGGACGGCAATAAGGACCGAAAAGAGTATGCTTGCGCGGTTCATGACTGCTGTCGGGCGCGGATGCTGTCGCATTCCCGACCGCGTGTGCGGTACTCAGATTCCAGGCTCGAGCTTCCCTGGCAGTCGGGCTGCTGCTGTAGCGGGAAAGGGTGCCGACGGCGAATCTGGCGCGCGTGGCTTCGCTACACCCGCCCCGAGCGCGATTAGCTGCGTATAGCTGGCAGTCAAGCGCTCAGGATCCCACGCCACACGGTGCTTGCATTGCGCTTCCAGGCAGTAGCGTCCGTCGCTGAGGACGTCGAGGATAAAGTCCATAAACTCGTACTGACGGTCGGGCCAGGCGCTTTCGGGTTCCTTCGGCCCGTCGAAGAACCAGATGTTGTCGCTGTACTCGTTTTCCGCACCGAGTTCGTAGCCGAGCGCCCGGTAGGTAATGGGTCCCGTATCCAGCGGTGGCAAATGGTCGCTGGTCACGAGAATGAGGCTTTCTGGGTCGATCTGGCGCAAGGCGCGCACATAATCGGCGAGGGCGCCGGTACGGTAATAGAACTGCTGGATGGCGCGGTAGACCTGCGAACCGGAATCCAAGCCCTCGATCTTGACCGCATCCGGGTGGCGCGAAGTGTCGATCTCGTGGGGCAGGTGACCGTAGACGCCAAGGACGTAGTTCAGAATCGGTTGACCGGCGGCGATCTGCTGTTTGACGTAGGAGAGGTTCTGCTCCAGCAGATCGCCGTCGAAAATGTAGCTGTCCGGTATATCGTACTGCAGGTAGGTGTCCCGGGTCCCCGCGTAGACGGAAGGGAAGTGTACCTCTTGAAAGCCGAGGGACTCGTACGCCCTCTCCGAATTGAAGAAATCCGGCTTGTAGGACTGAGTGGCGATAGTCCGATAGCCGGCACCCGCGAGCAAGTTTGGCAAGCAGGTCGTCGGCGCACCGCTCATCATGTTGAACTCTGCGGAGCTATAGAGCTCCAGCGCCGGTGCGCCGCACAATACCTCGAACTCGACCTGGGCCGTACCGCCTCCGAATACGGGCGCGGTGACCACGCGCATGCGCTTGCGCAAGGTCTCGAACCTGCGCGGTTCCACTGGACTGCGAAAGTCCACCGCGGAAAACCGGGTCGGGTCCAGGAGGGATTCGAGTACCAGGATGTGGACGTTGCGCTTGGTCGGCAGTGACCGCTGGATCAGACCTGAGTCACGATTCGGGTCGACAAGAATCGGTTGCAGTGACAGCTCGTTGAGCGCCTTCTCCTTGGTGGCCGCAAAGAGCAGCAGGGAGGCGGTTCGGCCCATTACCGCGGCGGTGTAACGATCCGACCAGTCGATGAGGCTGTACCCGCCGAGCTGCGCCGCATCCAGGAACCGCGCCGGGGCGAGGTAGGCGGCAGCCGGTGGCGCCGCCGCGATAGCCAGCAGGGCGAGCGGTGCGGCTAGTTCCCTGCCCCGGCGCTTGAGCTGGTAGGCGAAGACCGTAAGCCACCCGACGGCCACAATGCTCACAACGAGCAACACCCAGGCGGGAGCCACAGCCAGCGCTTCCGGGATCAGCAGCAGGTCGTCGAGCTTAAATACACTGTGCAGAAGGACGTAATGCACGTCCATGGTCAGATAGATGGCAACGATAGGCGCCCCAGCTATCAAGAAACGCCATGGCCCGGGCCGCATCAGATAGGCGAGCCCCAGGAAAAGCACCAGAAGATAGGGCACCTCGAACCTGAGCGCGCTCGGATAGTCGGCGATGCCGCCGATATTCCCGAACGACCAGGAAAGCGCCCAAAGCCCAAGCCCCAGAGCAAGCCCGGCCGCAACCGCCACGGCCGCGGATTTCAGGAGGCCGCGACCGGCCGCTTGCCGCATGGGAGCGACATGAGTAGACGCAGGAAGCATCATATGCATCGCACCGGCGTGATTCTCAAAGTGCATTCGACACCCGGAAGGACTCCGGACATCCCCGGAGCAATCTCCGGATGTGGCAGGACATCACCGACCAAAAATATTAACAGAATCGACATCATAATGAAACATCGCACGACGACAATCACAGGGCGTAGCGACCAGCGAGACAAATCGCTTGAAAGCGGTTGCCGGGGTCGTAGCAGGAACCGAGCTTCCTCCCCCGCTATCCCACGAGCACTGAATTCGAGCGTTGATCTTCTTCGAGAAACAGCGATTGCACCGCCGCCATTGCGGCGGCGACCTTCCTGACGCCAGCACCACGTGACTAGCTCTTTCGCTTTACGACGAACTGCGGACTTCCGTAGTGGATATAGTCGGCCCAATCCACGGACGGCATGGCGCGGAGCGTCATTCTACCGCTCTGCAGGGCCTCACCGACCGACTTGCCTTCCATGATTACCTGGTAGAAGGTCTCCGCGAACTTGGTTGCGGACGCGTCGCCGACCGGCCAGTAGGTGCCGATGTAATTGCCAACGCCCGCCCGCAGCAGTGCCTCAGCGAGGCCCACGTTGGTCTCCAGGCGCTTGGCGGTCGCCTCACCATCCGCGCGTTCCGGGGCCGACCGCACGCGCGCAGCCTCGCAGGCGTTGAAAAACACCAGCGACGGCAGCATTTCCAGGTTCGCCAAGTCGAGACCGGAAAGCACTTGCCTTCCGTAGCAAATGATGCCGCTGCGCGAGCGGTTGTGGGGATCGAAGAAGGCGTGGCCGGCATAGTGAACGACGTCGAACTCGCCCGAGCGGAAGGCCGCGCGCACGGCGCTCCAGGTAGCTTGGCTGCGTCCCAGTTTGGTGATGCGGATCCGGGGGTCTTCGGACAGGATGCGTTCGACGCGCGCTCCCTCCGCATCGGCACCGTCCAGGTCCTCGGTTGGATTCACCACCAGCAGCAGCTTGAGCTCGGAGGAGAGACGACGTTCCTCGAGCCACTTGGCGACGGACAGGTCTTCGGCCTCGTACTTGCGGCTCAGCCCCGCGCCGTCGGATAGATAATGGCCATCGGCATAGACCGACTCCCAGGGAATACGCGACGTACGAGCATCGTGAATGACAACCAGGCTGCGACCTTCCTTTGTCTCCAGGGCCTTGCGCGCGAGGGGCGGCAACACGAGACCGCCGAGCTTGGTCCCGAAATCCTGCAGGCTGTCGTGGTTGAAGGCCCTGGTCTCGATGAACTGCAGGCAATCGTTGAGCTGCTTGACGTCCACATCAATGGTGTCCGTCACCACTGTCGCTTTGCGACCCGCGGTCAGTACCGAAGCACGCAAGGTAAAGGGCTTGACGAGCTCCGTCGTCGTGGGCTCGGGCCGCAGATCCAGCATCTCGCGAATGATGAGATAGACAGGATCCCTTGCCGGGCCCGTTGTTCTCGATGAGTCGACAGCGGAAACCGGGGCCGCCGGAGGGAGCGCGAGGGTCTCGACGGTCGCCTCCAGGGCATCGAACAGACTGGTGGTGGACAGGCGCAGCATCTCCCGGTGCATCTGCTCAAAGCGCTCGCGGTTGGACTCGCAGAAGGTCACGCCCCGCAGGTATCCCTGCTCATCGCCTTCCCGGATTCCGCGCATGAAGCCCCTGACCAAATTCGCAAGCACGTCCGCCGTCCCCATACCCGAGCCGGAGCTCATGAGCACCGTCGCGAACTCGTCAATCTTGGTTCGAACCAGGGCGCGGGCGACGTTCTCGGCGGCTATGCGCAACACCTCTTCATTGAAATCGTCGTAGGTACCCAATCCGACGAAGGCCACCATGTCCGCCCCCATGCGGTAGCGGTTCGCCGGCATCATGAAGATCTCTCCGACCCTTGCCGAGAACATCCTGCGCTCCGTGAAATCGCTAATGACGCCGTCAAGCTGCAGATCGATCGCGCGCGCCGCGCCTGACGGGGCCACGCCGCTGAAGAGCCCGAGCACCAGGGCACGAGTATCGACCCGTGTGATGCTGCCGTGGGCGAGACGCAGATCGATTCGCTGTTGCCGCTTGCGACCAATTACGATGGGCTCGTCACTGATGAGCTTGACCGGCGTGGCGAGCGGAACCGAGGCCGGCCCGGGGCCACGGCTCAGCGGTGCCGCGAACTCTTCCACCAAGTGGCGAAGCTCGCTTTGACTGACACGCCCGCCCCTGCGGCCGTCGAACGGCTCGGGTGCCAGCTCCGCGGCGTGCGCCTCGCGCAGCATTCCACCGCGACTGGGAGTCCAGCTCGTGTCTAGCACCTTGGTCCGCCCGGTCTCGAGCAGGTCGATCACCGCCCGTTGGACGTCGCCATTGTTGGGCAGGCTTCCGTGCACCTCTTCCACGAAATAGGTAGTGACGTTCGCCAGCTGCGCAAATGCGAGGGGAACAGTGCCGTCCCCTTCCAGAGAAAGCCCGTACAAGAACTCGCCCCCTTCCCGCCGCACGTTTACGACGGTTTGCTGATTGACGCCCGCGATCAAGATGAAGCGCTCCTGGCCGGGAGCAAGCGCCTCTTGCACTTCGGGTGCCTCGGCCAACTCCTCGGGGCGCGGCGACATCCCGGTAGGGGGCCAGCTCGCGAGATCGTAGAGGTCTATTCCGGAAAAGACAGACCTTGCCGGCAGCATCTGATAGAGGCCGGTGAACGTGTTAAACACCTTGTTGACCAGGTCTTCGTGGCTGTTGGAGAGATCGACCGCGGCAACCTTTTTCACCATGGAGTGGGTGCCAGACAGGGCCTGCACCGGCGAGAAAGAGCCGTTGTTCGGCGTACCCAACATGATCAGGCGCCGGACGCGCTTGTCGTCCTCCCCGCCACTGTCTGCGAGCCGCTTGAAACCGGCTCGTGCCACCAGCCCTCCCATGGAGTGACCAACGAGATAAAGACGCTCTCCTGCGCGTGCGGTCTCCTTACGGATACGCTCGGCCAAGTCTTCGCCGAGGGCCCTGATGTCCTGGCGCCAGTCGTAGGGGTGGAAGTCCGCGTCGAAGCCCGCCACCTTCAATCGAAGCTTGAGCTTGAGATAGGAAAAGAGCAGGACTCCGAGCGCCTGGATATCGGGCGAGCCGCCATCCAGCGACAGATCGGAGAGACGCCCCGCGACAATATCGACAGGGTCGATCCAAATGGTGTCGTCGAACAGGAAGCCTTCGGTGCCGAGCTTCGACCCCATGATGCCCGGGAGGATCAATACCCGAGGTCCGCCACGAACGCGGGCTGTCTGCGCACGCAGTGCCAGTGCCCGCAGGTCCTCGAGCGCATCTTCGCCGAAATAGGCCTCCAGCAGATCCCGATTCTCACCGCTGATCAGGTCGCGCTCGATCGCCGCGTCACTCAAGGCATAACCCGAACGTCTCTCCGCCCGCTCCTGCGGGGCCGGACCCGTCGATTCGGCGGCTGCAGTGTTCTGCGCAGGTGCCGCTGGTTGGACGTCGGGCTTCTTGGAGCTGGAACGCGAGGGGGTCTTCTTCTTGGCCATGATATGCTCCTTGTCGGATCCGCTTCGTTGCCGGGAGGCTGACCAGACGTGTCGGGTGGATGGTCTTCTATCGAGGGAATCGACCGCGTCTAAGTGTAGCCTAACCCGATGACATTTCCCGGACTCACCAGCTCGCCTGAACCGCCCCCAGCATCGGAGAGGACCCGCTTTCTCAGCGCAGCCCGGGGCGAAGTATTTCCCGCTGAATCCGCATTTCCAGACGTTGGCGCTCGAGCTCGCGCCGGGCCTTGAGCTCACGCGGCTTCGCCACCGGCCGCTGCACCTCGAACCGCCGCCGGTGCCGCTCGCTGATTCGGGACTGGCGCTGCCGAAGCTCAAGCTCACGCGCCCTGCCCAATTGGCGCTGCTCGAGCCTATCGAGCTTGGACGCCGCTCTCGGCGCCAAGGGCTCGACGCCCTCGCGGAAGGTTTTCTGATCATGCTTCAGCTGGAGCCAGTCTTCCGCCTGCAGCCTCTCCTGCCGCCCAAAGCCCCCAGGGTCCGCAGCCTCCGAATTGGCCATCGGCAACAACAAGACGGGGAGCAACGCCAGGATGGGCGTTCCGGAATGAGGCCGGCGCACAACATTGGTGCAGGATCTGCGCAGATACCCATCAGTGGTGCGGAACCAATTCGAGGACCCTGGCTCACCGAATCTGCGAAAGAACTTCAACATTTTGATTTGACGCATTTTTTCTGCATCCGGCGAACTTGGCACGGAGTCTGCCTATAACACAGTGAGACGGAAACCCCCTCTCCGGTATCCGTTCTCTGACCTCCTCAGTGGTTACATAGCCCCGCTCCTTTGCGGGGCTTTTTTTTAGTCCAGAATCTCAGTCGCAAATTCCGGGGCGTTCTGAATGTGCTTCTTGACGGCGCACAAATCCATCGCTCTGACGATGCCCGAAAGGTACTTCGGAGGAAAGTCGGCGGGGAGCCCGAGCTGGAGCCGCGCCTTGGCGCGTGTTGCCTTCTTGTCGCCGGATTCCCACAGCATGGAAAGCCGCAGCCCCTCGGTTGAGATCCCCCTGGACTGGCAGAAATTGAGCGCGTAGATTCCGGCGCAGGCTACCATCGACGCCAGAAACAGGTCGAACGGCTCGGGCGCACCGGCTTCGCCCCCGGCCTTTGCCGATTGATCCGTGAGAATCTCGTGCTCGCGGATGCGAACATCCACCCGCTTTCCGCCGGGAAAGAGAACGTCGAGTCGTTCACTCATGTAATTTCCTCCATACTTTCGGATCGACTACGTGAAAACGCACGCCAAATGGCGCACACACCCGGACTATCAATAACCACCGGGGTCGGGCCGCCAACAGTACCAAAGCTCGAGCAAACCCTCATGTCCGAATCACAGAGCGCCCACGATTCCCGCGCCTTGGTGCGCGCCTACCACGAGCAGAGCAAGCACCGCTTCGACGTTTACGCCCCGGGACCCGCCAGCCTCGATTGGGACGCCCAGCCGAATCCCTTTCGCCGATTCGCCGAGTGCAAGAGGATCGAGCTGCCACTTTCCGCGGACCGCATCAAGCTGCCGTTCTCCGCCCTCACCGCGACTCCTCACGAATCGGTCCGGCCGCTGACCGCCCACAGCATCGGCAATCTCCTCGAGCTCAGCCTGGCGATCAGCGCCTGGAAATCCATGGGACCGGCTCGCTGGGCGGTACGTTGTAATCCCTCCAGTGGAAACCTGCACCCGGTCGAGGCCTATCTGGCGTTGCCCGCGACAGAGCTGGGGCCCGCAGGTATCTATCACTACGAAAGCCTGGAGCACGTCGTGGAGCTGCGTTGCGCGCTCAACGCCGACTTGTCGGCAAGACTGGCCGCCCTCCTCCCCGCTGGCTGCCTGCTGGTGGGACTGAGCCTGATACCCTGGCGAGAAGCCTGGAAGTATGGTGTACGGGCCTGGCGCTATTGCCGGCTCGACCTCGGACACGCCATCGGCGCACTCGGCTATGCCGCCGCCTGTAACGGCTGGAAGATGCGGGAGCTGCCCGGCTGGTCCTCCGCACAAATCGCGCAGCTGCTCGGATTGAACCGGGGAGATGACTTCCAGTCAGAGGAGCCGGAATACCCCGCCGCACTCCTGATGCTCGGATCGAGACCGTCCGCGCCCGCACCCGGTGACGACCTGCTCCGGGACCTCAGCCGCCAGGACTGGCGGGGCAAGGCAAACCGGTTAGACCCGCGCCATCTGTACCGCTGGGATGCGGTGGACGACATGGCGCGCCGGGGCGATCCAGCAGTGAGATCGGCACTCCGTGCAGAGAAGCTCCCACGGCTACCGAGCGCGCCGACAGATCCGCCCGCGGTCGACGTCATCCGGCAACGCCGCAGCGCCCGAGACTTCAATCCCGCCCGCAGCATCGACAAAGGCATGTTTTACCGTCTCCTCGACGGCTGCCGTCCACGCCCGGGCACACCCCCATGGGACCTGAATCAGGGCCGAAGCCGGCTCCACCTGCTCCTGTTCGTGCACCGAGTCGACGGACTCACGCCCGGTCTCTACCTGCTCGGCGCCCACAGGGATGTGGCAGAAGACCTGCGGGGGAAAATGCGCCCGGAATTCACCTGGGACCATCCGGACGACTGCCCGGAGCACCTGCCCTGCCACCGTCTCATCAGCGCCGATGCGCGCAAGGCCGCCATGCATCTGGGGTGCCATCAGCAGATCTGCGGGGACAGTGCCTTTGCGCTGGCCATGCTGGGTGAGCTCGCGACCGCAGTCGAGGCGGACCCGGGCGGTTACGACATGCTTCTCTGCGAGGCGGGACGCTTGGGCCAAGCCCTGTACCTGAACGCACAGGCCGAGGGAATCGGCTCAAGTGGAATCGGCTGCTTCTTCGATGACCCCATTCACGAGATGCTTGGTTTGAAAGACCAGAGTCTGCAGGCCCTATACATGTTTACCGTCGGTCCGGCGTTCGGGGAGAGAGGGATTATCGACGAACCGGCGTATCAGCGGCATGACCCACCCCCGTCCTGACTCACAGGCGACCGCCGAGCCCCGACGCGTTGGGGACGGGTGCTGCGGAGCCGGGTCCGAATTCGAAGAAACTCGTTTGGAGGACGGACGGTAACCGAACACCCAAGTGCGAAACTTGCACTTGGGGGCGTGTACGAGGTGACCGTCGTCACGCTATGATGCACCAGCAACATATCCGCAGTTAGGCTCGGGCGAGAAAGTCGCCGGCCCGAGGGCGTGCGACCTAGACCGCGCGCCCTACCGTTCTTTCCCATAGCGGCAGGGGAATTCGGGTCTTCGATGAGAAAGGTCGTTCCGACGCCCAACCGAATCTCAATCTTCTTCTTGCCGATAAACGAGGTCACACTTCATGGAGCTGACAGGCAAGATCGTTGAAATCCTGCCGGAGAAATCCGGTAACTCCTCCCGCGGCGAATGGCGTAAGCAAGAATACGTAATCGAGGTCCCCGGCGACTACCCGAAGAAGGTCTGCTTCATGGCGTGGGGCGATCGCATCGACCAATTCGGGATCCAAGAGGGACAAGAGCTCACCGTATCCATCGACCTGGAGAGCCGCGAGTACAACGGCCGCTGGTACACCGACGTGAAGGCCTGGAGAGTCGAGCCGGCGGGTCAACAAGACGCCTCCCGGCAAGCCGAGGATCCACCGCCCTTCGACTCTGACGACCTCCCGTTTTAGTCCTTCAACGCACGAGTCGCGGTGAACAGCTTCTGAAATCGCGGCGCGGCGGCCGCTACCTCACCCATTCGGTCCCGCCAAAGCGCTGACCGGCCGGCTGGGGCCCAAAATGAGGAGGGAAGGGAAGGGGTTAACGCGCCTTTCAGGCGGCAGCAGGGTGGAATTCAGTCCAGCGTTCGCGGATTGATGAATCCTGAAAATGCTCCTTCATTGTCCTCGGATCGACGAAAACATCCATGGGCACGTATTCGTGACCCGCTTTCCGGTCCATCATCTCCAACTCCGCCACGCCTCCGAGGGAATACAGGTGCCGGTCTATGAGGTCTCGGCTGTTGGAGGCGATGGCGTTCCGCATGCTGTTGGTCATGTACAGGTCCTCTTCGATGTTGCTGATCACACGAGCTGTAGAGCTCACCGGCTAGAGAGAGCGGTTGGGCCTGCTCTCTAAGATACACAAAATATCAATAAATTACATTATATTTCTAAGTTTATACATGAGATAGATTCGAAAGCGTTTCAGATTCTCCGGCTAGTGCGAAAAACCGCCGCGGTTTGCACAGGCAAAGATGAAGAAAGAAAACGGGCCTGGACGGTAACGCCCAGGCCCCTGTTGCTCCGCGACCGGCGAGCCTTTAGTCCTTCTTGCTATCGAACATGTTCATTGGATTGGGCATCTTCTTCATCATGTTCATCGGGTTGAAACCGCCACCCTTGCCGTCGTCTCCTTCGGGACCATAGTCTGCGGAATCATGACCTTCGGGGGGGCCATATCCCGCGCCGGGACGAGGTCCGCCATAGCCGCCGGGTCCTCCGGGTCCTGCGCCGTAGCCGCCGGGTCCCGCACCGTAGCCTCCGGGTCCTGCGCCGTAGCCGCCGGGTCCTGCACCGTAGCCGCCAGGTCCTGCACCGTAGCCGCCAGGTCCTGCACCGTAGCCGCCAGGTCCTGCACCGTAGCCGCCGGGTCCTGGGCCAAAACCACCGGGGCCTCGGGGACCTCCACCGTAGCCGCCGGGTCCTCTGGGATCTCCGCCGTAGCCTCCGGGAGGTCCGCCGTAGCCTCCGGGTGGTCCGCCGTAGGCGCCACCCGCTGGCGCATCAGTCCTTCCGGGAGGCGGCGGCGCGCTGGGCGCGGCAGGTTGCGCTTCGGCACCGGATGGTGCCGCAGACGCGGGCGGCTCGACAGCCGCAGTTGGTGCACCAGGCGCGGGCGGCGCCTCAGGCAGCCGCCCCTGCTGGGGAGGCGACCCGGGCGGAGGTGCCCCAAATCCGGGACCACCCGGCCCGCCGCCGAAACCGCCCCCACCTGGAGCCCCCGGACCGAATCCCGGAGCCCCGAATCTCGGCCCTCCCGGCCCCGAAGATCCGCTACCGAAACCCGCGCCCTGAGCCGCGGAGCCCAAGGCCAATCCAATTACCACAAGAGCGGCAGCCGATCTTGTATGAATGCTCATATGTCCTCCAAACTGGTTATTAGAAGCCCAATTTCTGGGCGTAGCCATACTAATGGATTTGGTTTGCCGCGTATAGAAACCTGGTGTTCCAATCAACCGCCCCCATTAAAGCGAATATGCGGGGACAACATGAAAAAGAAAAATGAGCGACCAAGGAATTTTTCAGCGATTGCGAAAGCTGATCGGACGCGACTGCCGGTACCTTGGCAAGAGCTGCCGGCTGGTGGAGATTCTCACAGAAGACGGGTTCCTTGTATTGGAGACCCGAGAGCAATTGCCACCCATACAGGCGGATCAGTACGGCCAAGCCGCCTACCGCGCGAACGAAACGATGCAGGTTCCGATTTTCGGCCAAGACGGGACATCCTTTTCGGACGAGATGATGGACCTGTTCGCCTGCCTAAGTGCCCGCGCGCAGACCAACGAGCCGAACAGTAACTAGAGCGATTTCTGTCAAATCGCTCAGGTCGGCCACGAGCGCGCGCCCGGCAGACTGCCATTCGTTTCCGGGCAGTCAGTCGACACAGAGTCCCAAAAACCCGACCACCCTCTGCACATCCGACGACGTATCGACTCCCGGCCCAGGCTCCTGCGAAGCCCGCGTTACGTGGATTGCCTCACCATGCCAGAGGACCCGTAGCTGCTCCAGGGATTCCGCCAGCTCCAGCGGAGCCGGTAGCCAAGCCACGAAGCGCTTCAGAAAGGCGGCCCGGTAGGCGTACAAACCGATATGCCGCAGGAATTCCACCCCTTTCGGCAAGGTCTTGCGCCCCCCCAGGAACTCATCTCGATGCCAAGGAATGGGCGCACGGGAGAAATAGAGTGCGTACCCTTGCGCGTCGGTGACCAACTTGACGACGTGGGGGTCGAAAAGAGTTTCGGTCTCGCGGATGGGAAAGGACAAAGTCGCGATTCCGGCGGAGCCGTGGCCCCGCAGATCCCGCGCCACTTGGTCGATGAGGCCCGACGGCATGCAGGGCTCGTCACCCTGCAGGTTGACAACGATTGTATCCTGCGGCCAACCGCGGACCTCGATGACCTCGGCGATACGGTCCGTGCCGCTCCGATGATCCGACCTCGTGAGGGCTACGTCGGCGCCGAAAGCGTTGCAAGCATCGGCGATGCGGGCATCGTCCGTGGCCACCACCACCTCACCGGCAGCGCTCGCGCACGCACGTTCGTAGACGTATTGGATGATCGGCTTCCCGGCGATTTCGAGCAACGGCTTGCCAGGAAGCCGGCTGGAGCCGTAACGCGCCGGTATAACAACCTTGAATCCGCTGTCCGGCATGGCGATTTCCTGCTCAGGGTTGGGGGGCCAGCAGGACTGGGGGGTCAGGACTCGGGGATCTCTTGGTCTGCAGGGAGCTCACGGGCTTCCTCCTCCAGCATCACGGGAATATCGTCCCGAATCGGATAGGCAAGGCGGTCAACGCGGCAAATAAGCTCAACCGCGGCCTTGTCGTAGTAAAGGATGCCTTTGCAAACGGGGCACCTCAGGATGTCCAACAGCTTTTTATCCATCGCCAATACTCTTCAGTTTGTCCGGCAGCAAGCTTTCGAGCCCGCTGTCCAAGCACGCTTCGACGGGCAAGTACCAATGATTCCGGCGCGCGAAAACCTCGCACTTGACCGCGTCCTTCTCAGTCATAATCACCGGTCCTGCGGGCCACGAGGCAACCTCCTCTCGGCTGAAGGGGTGATGATCCCGATAGGCACGTTCGTCCAGGTGCAACCCGCTGTTTCGAAGTAATGCGAAGAAGCGCTCCGGATTGCCGATACCCGCGACCGCCGTGACCCGTTGCCTGCGCAGATCGTTCAAGCTGCGCGTCAGCCCCCGGTCGACCAGGTTCATCAGGGGCCCCGGGGACAGCTGCATGACCAGCCCGCCGGGACAAGGCCCACCGTTGCACACCGTCAGGTCCACTTCGTAACGCCTTGCGGCCGGCTCCCGCAACGGCCCGGCGGGGAGACAACGTCCGTTGCCGAAGCCCCGGTACGCATCCACCACCAGGATCTCCAGGTCGCGCTGCAGGCGGTAATGCTGAAGTCCGTCGTCGCTCACAATCATATCGCATCCGTAGGTGGTCGCGAGCATCTCCCCCGCCGCGATCCGATCCGGACCCGCGGCGACCGGACAACCTGCACGCCGGGCGAGAAGAACCGCCTCGTCTCCGACCTCGAATGGATCGCTGTCCGCGCTCACCAACCGCGGCCACTCGCTCCCGCTACCGCCATAACCGCGGGTTACGATGCCCGGTTTGCGTCCCTGACCGCGAAGAATCTCCGCCAGCCGGAGCACCAAGGGTGTCTTGCCGGTCCCCCCCACGGTGAGGTTGCCTACAACGATCACCGGGACCGGCAAACGCCGGCTTTTCAACCATCCCCTGCGATAGGCGACGCGGCGCAGCAGGACCAGGGCGCAAAAGAGCCAGGAGAGCGGCAACAGCGGGTAGGAGAGCGGATGGCCCTCGTACCAGATCGCTTCGGGTAAATGACTGTTCACGGGCACTGGCTGTTCACGAACCGAAGGGCAGCTTTTTTCTTGCCACGAAGAGCACAAAGAGCACGAAGGAATTGAGAAAAGATGCCTGTAGCGCCATCGCTTGGCAGCCACTCACGCAAATTGGCCAAAAGGCCCGTATTGCGCTCCGACGACGTCATCAGTCGTCATTCGATCCGACATGAAACTGCATCCGGTGCAGCTTGGCATAATAACCGTCGCGCGCGAGCAAGTCGGGGTGCCTACCTTGCTCGACGATGCAGCCTTGATCGAGGACGACGATGCGGTCCGCATTCTCGATGGTCGAGAGACGATGGGCGATGACCAGCGTGGTGCGATGCTGCATCAACTCTTCCAGCGCCGCCTGAATATGGCGCTCGGCCTCCGTGTCCAGGGCGGAGGTCGCTTCGTCCAGGACCAGGATCGGGGCGTCCTTGAGCATGGCCCGCGCGATGGCGAGGCGCTGACGCTGCCCGCCCGACAGCAGCACCCCCCGATCGCCGATCAGGGTATCGAAACCCCGCGGAAACTCGCGAATGAAGTCGATGGCGTGGGCTGCCTCGGCTACGCGCTTCACATCCTTCGGATTCACCTCCTCCGGCCGGCCGTAAGAGATGTTGTTGGCCACCGTATCGTTGAACAGGACCACGTCCTGGGTCACCAGGGAGATCTGATCACGCAGGCTCTTCAGGGTGAGGTCCCGGACCTCGATCCCGTCGATAAGGATCTGCCCCGAGGTCGCATCGTAGAAACGGGGCAGTAGACTGACCAGCGTGGTCTTGCCGCTGCCCGATCGACCCACGAAGGCCACCGCCTCCCCCGGCTCGATGGTGAGACTGACGTCCTGCAGGACGGCTCCTTTCTCCGGGTCGTAGACGTGTCCCACACCACGGTACTCCACGAGGCCATTGGAGCGGTCCAAGGCGCGGGTGCCCGTGTCCTTCTCGGTTTCCGTATCCAGCAGGTCAAACAGACTTTGCGCCGCGATGATGCCCCGCTGCAGATGGGCGTTGACGGACGTGAGGCGCTTGACCGGCGGCAGCAGGAGCCCCATGGCAACAATGAAGGACATGAAGGTACCGATGGAGATGTCTGCGCGCAGCCCCTGCATGGTCGAGAGATAAACGATCACCGCGATAGCCAGGGCCGAGATGAGCTGCACCAGCGGCACGCTGGCCGCCTCCGTGGCGATCATCTTCATCTGCAGCGAGCGGGTCTTCTCGTTGACGTGGGCAAAGCGGGCGCTCTCCTGCGCTTGCCCCCCGAAGGCCTTGACCACCCGGTGGGCGTCGATCACCTCCTGTGCAGCATGCGTGAGCGCACCCACCCGGTCCTGGATTCGCTGACTTGTGCGGCGGAAGCGCTTGGTGGCGTACTTGACAGAGCCGGCCATGACGGGTCCGATCAGCAAGAAGATTGCCGACAGAGCCGCATTGACGTAGAGCATGTAGGCCATCAGGCCAATGACAGTGAAACTGTCTCGCACGATGGTGGTCAAGGCCGTGGTGGTGGCGCTGGCGACGTTCTCCACGTTGTAGGTGAACTTGGACAGGATCTGTCCCGAGCTGTGATTGTCGTAATACACCGTCGGGGCGCGCATCAGGTGATCGAACATCTCCTGGCGCAAGTCTGCCACCACCCTGCGTCCCACCCACTTGAGGAAGTAAGTGTTCACAAACCCGGCGAGACCACGGACGATGAACAGGGCCACCAGAAACACCGGCATCGCCCGCACCACGTTAATGTCCCGGTCGACGAAGCTACCGTCCAGCAGCGGCTGCATCATGGCGGCGAACAGGGGCTCGGTGGCGGCGTAGATCAGCATCCCGACAATTGCGACGGAGAAGGCACGCCAATAGGGCTTGGCGTAACCGAGCAAACGGCCGTAGATATGACGTGCCGAGCCGGAGACGACTCCGTCGGGTTGGCTCATTGAGGCTCGTCGGGCCGGGTCGCGGCAAAGGCGAACCGCAGTAGACCGAGCTGGCTGGCCGCATCCATGGCGGTCATGACCGCCTGGTGGGGAGTCTTGGCGTCGGCCTTGATGACGACGGGGACCTCCCTGTCCTCACCGGCCGCCCCGGCGATCGCCTTCTTCAGGGTGGCGAGCTCACGGTCCACCACCATGCGCTCGTTCACATAGAAGGTCCCGGTACCGTCGATGATGATCTCCAGGACCCTGGGCTCCTCGGCCGGCACATCCTCTCCCTGCGCCTCGGGCAGCTGGACCTGGATGCGGGCGTCCTCCTTGAACGTGGTGGACACCATGAAGAAGATCAGGAGAAGGAAAACGACGTCGATCAGCGGCGTCAGGTTTATATCCGGGGGCTCCGGGCGGTTCGGGCGCAGATTCACTTGCCGCTGTCCTCAGCCTGCTCTCGCTCTCCTTTCATGACTTCCACCAGCTTGAGGGCCTGCTCCTCCATGCCGATGGTGAGCTTGTTAACCTTGCTGTTGAAGTAGCGGTGGAACATCAGGGTCGGGATCGCCACCGAGAGTCCGGCGGCGGTGGTGATCAGGGCCTTGGAGATGCCGCCGGCGAGAACCCCCGGGTTACCTACGCCGGCATCCATGATCACGCTGAACACGTCGATCATGCCGATGACCGTTCCCAGCAATCCGAGCAACGGCGCCACCGAGGCGATGGTTCCCAAGGTGTTGAGGTATCGCTCCATTTCCGCCACGACTTGGCGGCCGGTGTCGTGAATCGCCTCCTTCATCACTTCCCGGGAGTGGTTTCGGTTGATCAACCCCGCTGTGAGCATGCGCCCGAGCGGGGAGCCGTCCCTCACCTCGGAGATGCGATCGGCGGTCAGCTGCTTCTGGCGGTTCCATTGCCAAATCCGGTTTACGAGATGGTCCGGCATGATCCTCTGCCGGCGAAGGGTCCAGAGCCTCTCCAGCACGATCGCCGTAGCAATGACCGAGCAGGCAACGATCGGCACCATCAGCCAGCCGCCGGCTTGCATCAATTCCAGCACCAGGGATTCACCTCAGTTAAAGCCCAACATCCGTCTCGGCCCAGCGCTCCCTCACAACGAGCGCACAAGCCAATCCGTCTTTCCAGGGAACAAGCGTCTTATTCCGTCATGATACTCGAAGCGAGAGCCGGGCTAAAACGGCCTGTCAGCTTCGCCCGCACGGTGGGTCCAAAGACGGGCCGCCTCCTTTCGGTGCATCCAAGGCCCTGCGACTCCATCGGAACCAAGCCGGAAAACGATGGCACCGGCCCGAGCGCTGCTGATCTCTTCGGCTCCGAAAGCCGCCACCCGCTCACGAACGGCCTCGGCAGGAAAACCGAACCGGTTCGCAAACCCTGCGGCGTAAAGTACGTATCCGGGCGCGACAGCGCTCAGAAACCCGGCCCCCGTGGAGGTGTCGCTGCCATGGTGGGCTGCCACCAGGACCGCACTGCGCAATCGCTCGGGCCGCACGGAAACCAACTCGGATTCCACCCCGGCCCCGATGTCCCCCGTCAACAGGACACTCGCCCCATCCGTGGCAACCCGCAGCACACAGGAGCCATCGTTGCCCTCGAGCCCGGTCACCGAGGGATGCAGGAGCTCGAAGGCCACGCCGTCCCATCGCCAATCCGTCCCTGCGAGGCAGGGCAGCGCTGTCCCACCGGAAATCTCGGCCGGCTCGCCGCTTAAGATGCGTCCGACGGGGATCTTGCCCTCCAGACCTTCGAAGCCACCAGCATGGTCTCGGTCCCCGTGGCTTAGGATCAGGGTTTCAACGCTTTCTACACCCTCGTGCCGCAGGTAGGGCAAGACGACCGCGGCCCCGGTGTTGAAGCCACTCGGGAACCGAGGGCCCGTATCAAAGACCAGGGCATGATGGCGGGTCCGAACGACCGCCGCCAAGCCCTGCCCCACATCCAACAAGGTGAACAGCGCCTCTCCGTGGCCGGGAGCGGCAGGACGCACCAAGGGCAGAGGCAACAGGAGCACGAGTCCGAGCCAGCGTCCCGGCAGCCCCCGGGGAGCAAGCAGCAGGAGCGAGCCGGCGAAGGCGGCGGCCCAGACCCAGGCCGGGCGCCAGGACAAAGCAGCCGCTGCCCAGGTCCAACCCGAGGCGGTCTCCAGCGCAGCAAATCCCCACGCCAACAACCGGGCGGAGAAAATGAGCGGCAATTCGAGCCCGGGCACCAAGCCGAGAAGGCTCGACACCAGCACCGCAGGCAACAGCACCAGGCTGAACAGGGGAACGGCCACCAGATTCACCGCAGGAGCGATGAGAGAGGCTCGCCCGAACAAGAGCAGCAGCAAGGGAAGCAAACCGAGAGCTACCGCCCACTGCGCCCTGCCCCACTTGCTCCACAGCCCGCCCGCGCTTACGCGCCGCCCCAGGGCATAGAGCAACGCCGCCACGGCACCGAAGGAGAGCCAGAATCCATAGGAGAGGACCGCCAGCGGATCGAGGATCAGCACGCCGACGAGGGCCAGGGTAATCCCGCTCAGCGGACGGATGGTGCGCGACAGCAGGACCGCCCCCAGGACTACCGCAAGCATGATGAGCGCGCGCTGGGTGGAGACCGCAAATCCCGCGAGAGCGCTGTAGGCCAGAGCCCCCATCAGGGCACCAATGGCTGCGGCCCTGGGCGCTGCCATCAAGAGGGCCAAACGGGCACTGCGGGACCAGAGCCGGCGAAACAGGAAGAACAAGAACCCGGCCACGATCCCGACGTGCAGCCCCGAGATGGCGATCAGGTGATTGGTACCGGTTCGGGTAAGCACTTCCCATTGTTCAGGCACCAGTCCGGAACGATCCCCCAGCACCAGGGCACGCACCAGCCCCTCCCCTGCAGTACCCCTCAGGACCTCCCCGATGCGGTCGCGCAACCGCTGGCGCCAACGATCGATCAAATAGGGTCCTGCGCTTGGATCCAGCAACAGATTCTCGTCCGAGCCGCGGACGTACCCGGTCGCCTTGATACCCTGTTGGAAAAGCCAACGCTCGTAGTCGAAGCCGCCGGGATTGGCGAAGCCATGGGGTGGCTTGAGGCGGGCGTTCAAGCGCCACCGCTCACCGGCCATGAGCCCGGGTGCGTCCTGGTACCAGCTCAAGCGAACCAGCCCCGTAAAACCGACTTCCTTCGCATCCGACCGGGCACTGTCTATCCGGAACAAAAAGCGGCGCGCATCCCTCGCTTCCCCTGGCAGATCTGCGATCCGGCCCTCGAGCTGGAGATCGACCCCGGTCAAGCGTTCAGGAAAAGGATCGCACAGGACCTGGCAAACCTGGATACATCCCCACAGGAAGCCTGCGGCACCAAACGCGAGAGGACGCACCAACGCCCAGCGCCACGCGAGAAGAAGCAACATTGCCACTGCGATGAACGGGAGCCACAGGGGCGGAAGTGCACCAAGGTAGAAGACAGAGCCCACGCCGGCTGCGAATCCCAGACCGTTGGCCACCAGTCCCGGACCGGAAGCCCGCCCGAGATTGAGATTCGGGCCGCCTCCCGGCTCGGCCAACTGCATGTTTTTCCGGGTCATATCCCAGCGAGCTTCAGCCGCGCGTCACCTTCGTCGCTTATACTCTGTGGCCGAGGCAGGCATGCACCAACGACAAGCTCGGCACCCTACCCCTAATGGTAAGGGATGGCGATCGATAAACGAAAGGCAACCGCAAAGCGGATCCTACGCCCATGCGGAGGAGATTATGAAAAGAGTCGGGGAATCGGCGTGAAGCAATGGCTGAAGCGGGTCACGCCGGACCGGGCCAAGATTCGCGAGCATAAGCATCTGCGTGTATTCGGGACCCTGTTGCACGACCCCAATCTTTGGCACCTCAACCGGCGCTCGGTCTCCGGGGCTTTCGCGGTGGGGATGTTCGTCATGTATCTGCCGCCTCTGGGGCAGATGCTCATCGCCGCCGCCGGCGCCATCCTCTTTCGCGTCAACCTGCCCGTCTCCGTCTCCTTGGTCTGGATCTCCAACCCGTTGACCATACCACCCATGTACTACAGCGCGTACTTGCTGGGTTCCTGGATCCTGGGCGTGCCTGTTACAGGCTTCGACCTCGAGTTCTGGCTCGAGTGGCGCAATTGGCTGAATCTACTCGCACCCCTGACGGTCGGCTGCCTGGTCTGCGCCGCCGTCTGCTCCGCGCTGGGTTACCTGACGGTGCAGGCACTCTGGCGCTGGAAGCTGGCGCGCCAGATCCGCATACGCCGGGCGCGCTATCGGTCCGCGGTCTCCGTCTCCGGCGCCAAGACACCCTCGTCCAAGAGCCAGACCTGATCCATGCGCCGCGCCAGCTGGGTGTCGTGAGTGACGATCACGAAGCTGGTCCGAATCTCTGCATTGAGCTCCAGCATCAGCTCGTAGACCCGCTCGGCCGTATGCCGATCCAGATTTCCGGTGGGCTCGTCGGCAAGCACGCAGGCAGGCCGCGTCACCAAGGCACGGGCGATTGCCGCGCGCTGCCGCTCTCCGCCGGAAAGCTCGGAGGGCTTGTGCTCTGCCCGATTTCCGAGACCTACCCGGTTCAGAATCTCTGCGGCCTGCTCCTTCGCCCGAGCCGGAGCCATCCCGCCGATAAGCAAAGGCATGGCCACATTCTCCAGCGCACTGAACTCCGGCAACAGATGATGGAACTGGTAAACGAAACCGAGACTGCGGTTGCGCCGCAGCCCCCGCTCGCGTTCCGACAGGGAGGCGGCGTCTTGGCCGTCCCAGCGAACAGTGCCGCCGGACGCCTTCTCCAATCCACCCAGGCAATGAAGCAGTGTACTCTTTCCGGAGCCGGACGAGCCCACCACGGCGACCCGCTGTCCCTTGCGGATGGTGAGATCCACTCGGCGCAGGACCTCGACGTCTTGCGGGCCTTGACGGAAGGTCTTGGCCAGCCCGACCGCCTCCAGAACCGGGTCCCCGTCACTCATAGCGCAACGCCTCGGCGGGATCGGTGCGGGCCGCGCGCCAGGCCGGGTAAAGGGTCGCAAGCACGGACATGAAAAAGGCCCCTGTGGATATCCGGGCGACGTCGCTAAAACGCAAATCCGACGGCAGCTTGCTGATGTAGTAGATGTCCGGATCCAGGAAATGGATACCGAACAGGCTCTCGATCCCGCCCACGATGGGCTCCACGTTCAGCGCCAACGCAATCCCTCCGACGATTCCGAGTAGGGTCCCGACGACCCCGATGGTCGTGCCCTGAACCATGAAGACCGCCATGATTCGGGCCGGCGAAGCCCCTAAGGTGCGCAGGATGGCGATATCGGGGCGCTTGTCGGTCACCACCATGACCAGAGTTGAGACGATGTTGAAGGCCGCGACCGCCACGATCAGGAACAGGATGATGCTCATCATGCGCTTCTCGGTGCGCAGGGCTGCGAAGAAGTTCTGATGTTGTTGGGTCCAATCGACGACCCGGTAGGTTCCGCCGAGGTCGTAGGCGATGTCCCTTGCCAGCATGGGCGCCTCGTACATGTCCGTGAGCTTGAGCCGCACCCCGGTCACTCCGTTGCCCAGGCTCATGAGCCTCGCTGCGTCCTTCATATGCAGAAATCCCGCGTGCCGATCGTAGTCCGACATTCCCACGGAGAACAACCCACTGACGGTGAAGGCCTTAAGCCGCGGCATGATACCGATGGGCGTGGCGCTGACCTGTGGCGTCACCACCGTCACCTTGTCCCCCACGCCGACACCCAGATAGGCCGCCAGCTCTTGCCCCAGGACGATATTGAATTCCCGGTCCACCAGCTCGTTCAGATCCCCGCTGATCATGTCCTGGCGAAGCTCCGCCACCTGATCCTCTTCCGCAGGCAATATCCCTCGAAGCTGCGCCCCACTCACGCTGGAGCCATTCGCCAGCATGGCCTGAAGCTCCACGTAGGGCGCAGCCCCGACCACCGACTGGTGATTACGGACGCGCTCCAAGACATCTGGCCAGTCCGACATGTCGCCGTAGGGATCCGACAAAGTGGCATGGGAGGCCATCCCCAGGATTCGCTCTTGGATCTCGGTATGGAACCCGTTCATAACCGACAGCACCACGATCAGGGCGACTATTCCGAGCATGATGCCGAGCATCGAGATCAGGGATATGAAGGAAATGAAATGATTGCGCCGCTTTGCGCGGGTGTAGCGCAGGCCAACGAAAAGAGACAGGGGGCGAAACATGGCGCGCCATTAGAACACCAAAGGCAGTCCGGAGAAAGCCCTGCGGGAAGATCGGACTCTCCCCCGGAGCAAGGCCAAGCCGAGCACGGATCGACACCAATGGGAAACCTTCGGTATCTTCCAAATTCCGATTACTACCGGAAACCGGGCAACCTGCCGGGCGCCCCATCCATGCTGACCGCCGAGATTTCCGGACTATTGGAAAATCCCGTAGTGATACGCCCCTTCGATGACACCGCTGGTGTAATACCCATTCAAGCCCATGAAGCCTCCCTTCGCGAAATAGGCATTGAGGTCCGGGTTTTCGCTCATCGCCACTTTGACGTTCGCCACCAATTGCTCATCGGCGTTTCGTACCAGAACGCCGCTGAAACCCGCCGTCAAGGGAAAAATATCGTTCCCGCTGTCACCACAGAATACAACCTCCTGCTTTTTGGTCTCGAACTCTTCGGCAACATATTCCAACGCGGTTTGTTTTGTAGCGCTGTTCGGCAGGAAGTCCAAGAGCCCTTTTCCATCCATTGAGTCAAAGCTATAAATAATCACTTCATCGTACTTGCCCTTTACGAGGCCATTGATTTTTTTCAGAATCTCATCATTCCGCTCATGCTCCACGTAATAGCTCTGCTTGAACTGATTGAGATGCTCCTGCTCCTGCTCCTTTATTCCATCAACCCCCGCGACCGCGTCTCTTATCGCGGCGGCGTCCCAACGCGGACTCGCTTTCTTAACATGGGCGATCCACCCATCGTCGAACGCCCAACCTCCTTTCTCGTATTTTCGTATGGTAGTACCCACATCACCGACAAGGACATCGGGATGCCTCACGCCATATTCGTTTATAGCATTCTCGGTAAGTTGCAGGTTTCGCCCGGTAACATAAACAACGAGCACGCCCTGCTCTCGCGTTAAATTGTTGAACCTCTCTATGGCCTCACCATCGGCCTCCCAGCTTCCGTTCGGAAGCAGCGTCCTATCCAAATCAGTAGCCAATATTTTCATTATCTATTTCTCCGCCTTAGTGGGTGGCAATCTTTAGCATCAGCGCGCATAAATCGCGCCAGGAGCCTCTCTATGAGTACGACAGCACGGCTTCCTCGCCGGAACCGTCCTTATGTAAAACGCTGAAGCTGTGATCTTTTAGATCGGCATTCAACGTCGCGGTGCAGGAGCCATTCGTCCAAGTCAGCTGCAACTTCTGCTCCTCGGTGTCGATAACTTCCAGCTCGCCGTCAAAAGCAGGAGATGTGTTTCGCAGTCTCATAAGCCGGAGCTGATCCAGGACTACCGGCTGCTTAAGCCCCTGCTTTATATCCGCGCTCGTAAGCATTGTGCGGTTGATCTCCTTGTGACCACCCGTACCGCCCTTGTCGGCCGCCGCATAGTCGTTCTTACCCGCAAATAGATCAAGATACCAGACCTGCGGGATCCCAGGCATGAACATCTGAATCGCCCTTGCGAGCCGCAGCTTCTGCTCATCTTCACCCAAGGCGCTAAAAAAGGTCGCATTCACCTGATAGTATGAGATCTTCCTACCATCCGCGCCGTAGAGATTCTTTACTCTGCCTCCTCTTTGCAGGACGTTCTCCATTACTCCGTCGATCTGCTCGTCGGACAACAGCCCTTCTTTCGAAAAGCCGATGATGTCCACCCCTTTCAAGTCGAGTACGGGTATACCATCGTGACACCCGAGCATATTGACCGTTTTAATCTGCTTTTCCGTCAGCTCTCCGATCCAGCGCAGGATATGCTTGTTTGTGCCCCGATCCAAGGCGTCAATCACCAACCCCGGAAAGAAAAAGTCATAAATGGGAAAACCTTCTCCTGCCACTTCCTCGTGAAGCCTGTAACCGTACTCAGAATGAATTTCCGGCAAGAGGATCAAATCGTATTTTTCCGCTATCTGTTTCAGTCTCTCCAGGTAATCCCAGGTTCCTGGCTTATTGAAGAAATTGACCATTCCCGGCTTCTTGTGCAAATAAGCGAAGGCGTCGAGCCTGACTAAGGTCGCTCCGTAGTCGCGCAGCTTCTTCAATGTTTCGTCATAAAAATCCCAAACACCGTCGGAATGAGCATTCAGGTCCATTTGCCCGAGGTAAGTACGCTTGCGCTCAACTACCGCAATCACGTCCGCTGCAAACTCCGACAAAACACCGAAATCGATTCTGGTAAAATCAGCCATCGTGTCTATCGCGTCGTTTACTACGACGATAATCTTCTTCGCTTGATCATCCGACAGCCCTTCAATACCCGACAGATCTTCGACGTCTATTTCTTGGTAGTTCACCTCTTGGTAAAAGGTGTTCCAGTAGGGTCTGTCGGTACCATCCGGAAAGCGCACCTTTAGTATTGGCAGTCCCGGCTTCCGCATGAAGAGCATGCTGAGATACTCTTCCTTGGGTATCACGTACCCATCCGGCCCCATCTCACCATTCGAGCGCCAAAAATCATTCCAATCAATAAAGAAATCTTTATATTCCGATTCGTCTCCACGCCTCAGCATATCCTGAAATTGCGGAGAACCTACAGAAAGGTGATTCAACACGAGATCGAATTTGAGCCTGATATTCAGCTTATCGAGATCTTCCAAGTCTTGTCGCGAGACGAGCTCGGAATTGAGATTGTAGTCGATGACCGAGAATCCGCGGTCCAAATCGCTGTTAAAAAACGTTGGAAGAACATAGAAAAACGAGAAAACGTTCTCGAGCTCCGGACATTTGAGCATGTCAATAATGTCTGCAAGGGTACCCCCAATGCTGTCCGGGTAAGCGTTCAGCATAACCCCTTTTGGTAATTCTTTTTTCATTTCGGTGCCCTTATTAACTATGGTGCTTCTATTATTCATTTTTTACGTGGTCCTCACGCCTCGGAACGGCGGAGCTGACGACGCCGCCGATCCCGTACGCATGCGGTGGTTTCATGGCCCACGCAGGTACCGGAACCTCGATTCCAGGCATTCGCGGCCATACCCGCTATCCGAGGACCGATCAAGTACGCGGGCGCCTTTTCCGCAGGCATAAACCCTGTGTACGCCACGGGATTCGAGCCCTCTTGCACCCGCGGGATGCGTAGTAACGAAAAACAATCATCACATCGATCCCGATCGGCGTATCCGACCATTCAAATCCTGATTGGAAGACGAATGTCAGCCGTGCTTGCCGCGAGCGATTATACTGTTTACTGGAGAAATAAGGCACTGCCCAGAACTCGAGCGGGCAAGCCAATCGCAATAAGCCTAGTTTTTGGCGAAAAATCAATGCATTGACGTACGTTGAAAGGCGTTGGAAAGAATGCATGCGGAGAGTGGAGACATGACGACAGAAAGCACAGCTTCGAGCAGCAGCCATGCGTCCGAGCAAGCGACACCCGCCGGCGCGACCCCCGACTCACCGGAGCATGAGAAGCAGACGATTTCTCCGGCGGAGCGCTGGCTGAAAATCCGGGAAAGGGCCTATGCCAGCGCCCAAATGCGCGGTTTTATGGGTGGAAATCCCTACGAAGACTGGAAGTCGGCCGAGCGGGAAATCGATTCCGAATACCATACCGACTTCAGAGGAAAGGCTTCGCTTGCTGATCCGGCGGAGGTCGCCGAGGAGGTCAAGAGCGTACTGTCTGATTTCGGTGTGGGCCACATGAGTGTGAATGCCCTTTTGCGGAAGCATAAAGAAGGCATGGATAAATTGGCCGCATTCAACCGTACGGTGATCGATAGCACGTCCGAGCTGGCACAAAAACAGACGGCGGTCGCTCAGGACGCGTTGAGTGAAGCGGTAAAGACCCTGCAGTCCGTCGCCCAAGGCAAGATGAGCACAGACGGCGTCGCCAAACAGGCTCAACTGTCGATGAAGGCAATGGAGAACGCCATGACCCACATCAGGGCCCTGGCGGAGGCGATGACCGGCATTTCACCCCGAGGCAAAAAAGGCGGTTCGTCTAGTTCGTAGCGGGTCTCGCTCAGACCTTTGGAGGAAAGCAAACGCTGGCGCGCAGGTCAGCGAAAGGCCCATGCCAGTGCTGCGGTCAATAGAAGCAGCACGATCGCGTGCGACCTGTAGTCTTTCCACCAGGGTTGCGGCGCGTCGGGCGGCGCCATGGCCGGAACCCAAACGCTTTGCGGTGGCGGCTCGAAACGCCGCCCCGCCAAGCCCGCCGCCGTCAAGATCAGTAGGCTGATACCGAAACTCAGCCCCGCCACGAGCGTGAAGTGAAGGCTCAACACACCGGTCTGGGTTAACGCGAACAAGATTGTTGAGACGCCGTGTCCCCCGATCAGGGTCGTCAAGGCCGCGGCGGGACCCGGCCGACGCCAAAGGGACCCCACGAGGAACAGGG
Source organism: uncultured Gammaproteobacteria bacterium (assembly GCA_942492625.1). Lineage (GTDB taxonomy): Bacteria > Pseudomonadota > Gammaproteobacteria > Chromatiales > Chromatiaceae > Thiosymbion. The sequence goes on from CALOFM010000048.1 coordinate 77,420, forward strand.
CAGCGACCGGCGGCACCAGATAGGCCAGCGCTGTCTGAAGGTAGTGGAAGAGACCCTCGAAGCTGCCAATCAGCGGCGCTACCGCCGCCGAGAGCAACATGAACAGCAAAATTGCGCCGCGGCCGATCCATCCAAGCTGACGCGGCGTCAGCTCCGGGCGCAGCGGTTTGATGAAGTCCAACGTCAAGAGCGCCGCGGCGGAGTTCAGGGTTGAGTCGATGCTCGACATGAGCGCAGCTACCAGGGCGGCCAGCACCAGCCCGCGCAGTCCCACCGGCAACAGCTCGCTGACCAGCGCCGGGAAGACCTGATCACCGTTTTCGAGCGGGGGCAGGATCAACGTCGCCACCACCCCCGGAATGACCATAATGAAGAGCACGGGCAGCTTGAGCAGGCCAGCGAACAGCGCACCCTGGCGGGCGTCGGCCAAACTGCGGGCGCCGAGCACCCGCTGGACGATGAACTGGTTCGTACACCAGAAGTAGAACCCGAGCACGGGCACGCCCACCAGCGTACCCAGCCAGGGCAGATTCGGGTCCGAGAGGGGCAGAAACAATTCGAGCTGGCCCGGCTCGGCGGCGGCCACCAACCGAGACCATTCGAAGTCGATCGCCGCAAAAGCCAGAAAGGTCACGATACAGGCGCCGATCAGCAAGATGATCGCCTGCAGCACGTCCGTGTACACCACCGCGGCAAGACCGCCTGCGGCGGTGTAGGCCGCGGCGATTGCCGCCAACAGTAGTGCTGCGGAAAATAGATCCAGCGCGGGAATGAAGCCGGTCAACACCAGCGCGCCGGCAAACAGGGTACCGGCCGTATCCACGGCGATGTTCGAGACCAATGTGAGCGCAGAAACATAGCGTCGTACACGATGGTCGAAGCGGCGCTCCAGATACTCGGGCACCGTGCCGATCCGCCCCCGCAGGTACAAGGGGATAAGAATTACGGAAAAGACCACCAGGATCGGGGCTGCCATCCATTCATAGTTGGCCACCGCAATACCCCAGGTGTAGGCCGCTCCCGTCAACCCGATCAAGGTCGTGGACGAGATGTTCGACGCAAATAGAGACAGCCCGATCGGCAGCCACCCTAACCGCCTCCCGGCCAGAAACAGGTCATTACTGTCATGGGTGCGACGGGCGAAGAAAAGGCCGATGGCGAAGACGATCGCGAAATAGATCCCGATGACCACAAGGTCGGCGGCGGCAATGTCGAGCTGTTGCATGTTGTTGTTCATTCCTCGCGGCGGCGATAGTAGAACGCGCCCTGGTGCCCTACTCCCCTGGACCCCGACGGCATCCGCCTACCGCAGTCGCCGCTCCAGCACGTTCGATCCTATGCAGAGCAGCATAACCAGGTAAACGGAGTCAAATTCACAATGGAATCCGACTCGACGATCGCCGCGCGAATCTGTAGGTTAATAGGCGAGGCGAGACCGAGGAGTGTGAAAAACAAATGTATATTCTATTGCTGAGCATCCATGGACTAATACGCGGTCACGAGCTGGAGCTCGGGCGCGACGCGGACACGGGCGGTCAAACCCTGTACGTGGTCGATCTTGCCCGCGCACTGGCGCAGCGTGACGACGTCGACCAGGTCGACTTGGTAACGCGCCGAATCGTGAATCCTGCGGTCTCCGAGGAATACGCCCAGCCCATCGAGCCATTGTCTGACAAGGCGCGCATCCTGCGCATCGACGCCGGTCCCGACGAGTACATCGCCAAGGAGCAGCTCTGGGACCATCTGGACGGCTTCATGGACAATCTGGTCGCGGCCCTGAATGCGCAGGGACGGATGCCGGACATGGTTCACAGCCACTACGCCGACGCAGGCTACGTGGGAGTGCGCTTGTCGAACCTGCTCGGTGTGCCCCTGGTGCACACGGGGCACTCGTTGGGCCGGGACAAGCGCCAGCGCCTGCTGAGCGCGGGATTGAGCGATGAGGAGATCAACGAGACCTATAACATGGACCGCCGGGTAGACGCAGAGGAGGAGGTCCTGGCAACGGCCGATCTCGTGATCGCCAGCACCAACAACGAGATCGATGAGCAGTATGGCCTCTACGACTACTATCAACCCGACCGCATGGCGGTCATACCGCCGGGCACGGACCTGAGCCGCTTCCGCCCGCTCAACGCGGATGATCCGCCGATCGACTTCGCCGACGATGTTCGGCGCTTTTACGCCGACCCCGAAAAGCCTCTGATCCTGGCCCTTTCCCGGGCGGATAAGCGCAAAAACAACCAGACCCTGCTCGAGGCATACGGAGAATCCAAGGCCCTGCAGGAGGTCGCGAATCTCTTGATCGTTGCCGGCAACCGCGATGACATCCGCGACCTGGAGGAGGGTGCGCAAGCCGTTCTGACCGAGCTGTTGATCGGAATCGACGCCCACGACCTCTATGGCCGCGTCGCCATGCCGAAGCACCTGCGCCAAGACCAGGTCGCGGAGATCTACCGCTTTGCGGCCAGCAGTGGAGGTGTCTTCATCAATCCCGCGCTGACCGAACCCTTCGGTCTGACCCTGTTGGAGGCTGCTGCGAGCGGGCTGCCCCTGGTCGCGACGGAGAACGGCGGCCCGGTCGACATCATAGGCAACTGCGACAACGGCATCCTGATCGATCCCCTCGACAAGACCGCCATTGCCAACGCCTTGCTGGAGCTGCTTACCGACACGAAACGCTACCGCCAGGCGCGCGACAACGGCGTCACCAAGGTCCGCGAGGAATACTCCTGGCAAGCACATGCCGAGCGCTACCTGCGTCGGGCCAAGCCTCTATTGAACCGTCACGAGCCCATCCCGGTGGCCCCCAAGCGCAGGGGGCGCTACCGCGACCGGGCACTGTTCACCGACATCGATCAGAGCCTGCTCGGGGATGAGGACGGCGTGCTGCAGTTCGTCGAAGTCATGCGCGAGAATCGCAAGTGCGCGACCTTCGGCATCGCCACCGGCCGCCGCTTGGATTCGGCCCTGACAGAGCTCCGCCGCCACGGCATTCCCCGGCCTGACGTGCTGATCACGAGCCTTGGAACCGAGATCTATTATGCGCCACAGGTGGCCTTGGACGAATACTGGAACGACCACATCGATTACCTGTGGCGCCCCAACGTAGTGCGCCGGGCCTTGGCCAAGCTCCCCGGACTGAAGCCCCAGAAGAAGGCGGAGCAAACCCGCTTCAAGGTCTCCTACGTCTACGACCCGGATCAAGCCCCTAGTCTCGACGACATCTCATCGCTGTTGAGAAGCCAGGACGTGACCGCCAACCTGCTGTACTCCTTCGGCCAATATCTGGACATCATCCCCTCGCGTGCCAGCAAGGGACAGGCGGTGCGCTATGTAGCCCAGCGCTGGGGCATTCCTTTGGAGCACATCCTGGTCGCCGGCGGCTCCGGCGCCGACGAGGACATGATGCGCGGCAACACCCTGGCCGTAGTGGTCGAGAACCGCCACGGGGAGGAGCTCTCGCAGCTCGAGGACCAAGACCGGATCTACTTTGCCGGGCGCCCCTTCGCATTCGGTATCCTCGAGGCGATCGATCACTACGACTTCTTCGTAAGCTGCAGACTGCCCGCGCCGCCTTCGGGCGATTGACGCCGGGTCTTCGCTCGTTTGCCCGGCTCGCTACCGGGTTGCCCGAGGAGCCCCTATGCAACGGTCTCACCCTATGCCCTTCGGCGCCGAGGTGCGGGATGACGGACGCGTGGATTTCCGCCTTTGGGCCCCCGGCGCCAACCGAATCGAGCTCTGCCTAGGCGAAGGCTCGGGCGAGCAGATCCTGCCGATGATCGCCCGGCCGGGGGGCTGGTACGGCCTCACCACGGAACAGGCGAGTCCCGGCAGCCGCTATCGCTACCGTATCGATGGCGGACTGCGCGTTCCGGATCCCGCTTCGCGCTTCCAGCCCGAGGACGTGCACGGCCCCAGCCAAGTGATCGATCCGCTGGATTGGCGCTGGACCGACGTCCATTGGCGGGGCCGGGACTGGGAAGAGACAGTCGTCTATGAGCTGCACGTAGGCGCTTTCTCCGCGCAGGGCACCTTCGCAGCGGTGACGGAGCACCTGGACTACCTCGCCGGTCTGGGTGTCACCGCCATCGAGCTCATGCCGGTCTCCGACTTTCCCGGCGCGCGCAACTGGGGCTACGACGGGGTGCTGCCCTTCGCTCCCGACAGCAGCTATGGTCGACCGGAAGACCTGAAAGCCCTGGTTCAGGCGGCGCACGGCAAGGGGCTCATGGTGTTCCTGGACGTGGTGTACAACCACTTCGGGCCCGATGGCAATTACCTGCACCTCTACGCCCCGGAGTTCTTCGATCCAGGCCGCCACACGCCTTGGGGCGCAGCCATCAACTTCGACGGTCCAGGCAGCGAGACGGTTCGCCGGTTCTTCATCCACAACGCACTCTATTGGCTACAGGAGTTCCACCTGGATGGTCTGAGGCTCGATGCGGTGGATACCATCATCGACGGCTCATCCCCGGACATCCTGGAAGATCTGGCCACCGCGGTGCACCAGGGACCCGGCCGTGAACGCCGCATACACCTGATCCTGGAGAACGACAACAACGCGGCGCACTACTTGCACCGAGACGAGCATGGGCGCCCGCTGCATTACGCAGCACAGTGGAACGACGATATTCACCACGCCTTGCACAACCTGCTCACCCGAGAGTCGGACGGCTGCTATGCGGACTTTGACGACCGGCCCGTCTGGTACTTGGGGCGTTGTCTGGCCCAGGGCTTCGGCTACCAGGGAGAGCCGTCCGGTTACCGAAAAGGCGCTAGACGCGGCGAGTCCAGCCGTACGCTGCCGCCTACCGCGTTCGTCTCCTTCCTGCAGAACCACGACCAAACGGGCAACCGCCCGTTCGGCGAGCGCATCGCCTCGCTCAGCGCCCCGGAGCCTTTGCGGGCCGCATTGGCCCTGCTGCTGCTGGCCCCTGCACCGCCGCTGCTGTTCATGGGCGAGGAGTTCGCCGCCCGGCAACCCTTTTACTTCTTCTGCGACTTCGGCCCCGAGCTCGCGGCGGCGGTATCCGCGGGTAGACGCAAGGGATTTGCCCACTTCAAAGGAGTCGCAGACGTTGCAGATGCCGAAACATTCCCCGAGCCGAACGACCCGGCCACCTTTCATCAGAGTAAGCTGGATTGGGAAAGCCGCTCGGATCCACCTCATGCCGACTGGCTCGAGCTCTATCGCCGCCTGCTCAGGCTGCGCCATCGCGAGATCGTCCCGCGCCTCGCCGGTACGCAGGGAAACGCCAGCGAGCTGCGCCGGCTTGGCGAGAGGGGAATGCGGATCGAGTGGCGCTTGGGCGAGGGCTCCAGACTGACACTATTGGCGAATTTGCACGAGCAGCCCCTCCCCGTCGCTCCGGACGAGATGCCCGTCGACAACCCCCTGTATACCCATCCTCCCGGCGGGACCTCCGACTTGGCCGCCGGGCGATTGCCACCCTGGGCCGTTGCATGGTTTCTGGGCGAGGCGTTGACCCGATCCGACCTCTAACCGGGGTCGTCATCACTCCGATCGGCGTCAGGGGCTGGGGCTGCGGCCGGGGCATTCTAGAAATGTGGTAGTTGAGCTTTTCCGGGCAAAACTCCGTTCTTATCAGGAGACCCTGCAGTGGATATCAATCGATTGGAACGCACCTCCGCGACCTCCTGGCGCGGCGAATCTCGCTGGAGGGCGGCAGGTGGTTGTTCTTGGGTCCGTCGGGAGTTGGAAAATCCACCCCGGCCTCTACCGTCGCAAGCTGTCTAGAGTTCATGGACACGCCTTGCAGGGGCATCTCCGCAGACCGGGGCTCGCCGGGATTCGGTGTCCCCAGGGCGCGTGCCCTCTGACGGTGGGAGGAGCATGCCTGGCGCGTAGAGCGCTTGGTGCCTCTGTGTACGCTCGACGCCGTGCGTTACCGGCTGCCGCTGGTGTTGGCCCTGCGGCGTCTCGTGGACCAAGCGAACCAGAGTCTGCTTCTAGCGGATACACCCGGCGTCGTGCGAGATCCCGCCGCCGCAGAGCGGCTTGCCACATTGCCAGTGGCGGTGCAGACCTCCAAAGCGTTCCCCAAAGCTACTTCCTCCCGGGAACCTCCACCAACAGCTCGTCGCTGACCGAATGGTGACCATCGCTCGCCGTGACTGAAATGCGCAGGCTGGTACCCGCTTGGGCGTCCCCCCGGAAGAAAAAGCAAGGTGCTATTATTCGCATCGTAATCGGCCCAATCCGGCCATTCTCTGCCACCGGCCGGTGCTACCGCAAGCCGGAGCTCCTTCCCCTCCGGATCGCTGAAGCTGTCCTTCGGAACGGCTACCTCCGTTAGCTCGCCAACCGGCGCCGAACGCCTCCCCAGTGGGCTGACGACAAGGGGGAGCCGATCTGAAGCCATCTTTCGCGGGAGCGCGATCTTGGCGGCGCAGGCCGAGTTGCGCCCCGTATCCGGTGTCGCATCCGGATAGAAGGTCCGTATGCCCTGCTTACGCCTGACGAACACGGCCTTGAAGCGCTTGCCGTCATCCTGGACAGCCAACAGACAACCCTCGTTGGAGCGGCCCGAAGCGGGATTCTCCGCGAAGGCGCGGGTTACCACCTTGAGAAGATCTTCGGCGCTCAGGGTCAGACCATAGCCCTTACGCTCGCTTTGCAACGTCGCTGCGTTGGTACGAATGCGCACCCCCATGCTGTAAATGGTACCGGGCTCGACCTCTTCGGAGCGCCGGTTGTCCGGCAGACGGCAGGCGACACCCTCTCGTTGCAGCTGCAGGTAGCGCCCACGGAAGTGCAGCCCCCCCACCGAAGCACTCCTGCCCGGTTCGCCGCAGAAGATGTGGGCGAATCCGCCCGCCCCGAACCAGGCGTCCGTGAGGTCTCTCAGGTAGCCCCCGGCGCCGGTCGGCAGGGAATGACCAGCAAAGACCCGCCCCTTGGTGAACTCCCGTACCCGCTCCAGCAAGTCCGGGTGCGCAGCGAGCATGGAACTGAATCCAGCCGGCGTGACCTTGGTACCGAACTCTCCGCAAAGCCCGTTGACCGCGTGACCGAAGGGTGCGATGTCAGGGGCAGGCGGTGTGACGTCGACCCGGCCCGAGCCCGGCAGTGAGACCGGGTTGTGCTGGTTGTCGAAGAAGGGCAAACAGTCTGGATCGGGGCTTGTCCCTTCGGAGCCGCCGTGCCCTTGACCTTGTCCTTGGTAGCTCCCGCAGGAAAGGGCGACCCACTTGCGCCGATCGTTCACGTCGATCAGGGCGTGGCTCGCGCCCTCCGGCCTGTTCTCACCGAGGGCGCGATAGGCCCGCGCGACGTCGAGGGACACCGGCTCGGTCTGTTTCTTGATCGATGCGTAGGCGCTGCAAGCCTCGGCTAGCACGAACGTCCGAGGTTCGTCGAACAGCGCCTGGGCCCAAACAGTCGACACGATGCCCGGGCACCAAATCAAAGCCAAGCAAACCAGATACCGTCTCGTTTCCTTCATGCGCAGAGCCCCCTTGTTAAAGAATATGTTAGCTCCATCGGGCTTTTGGGATGAGATTCGTTCCCCTCATAGGATAAACTGGCCGATTCGGAAGGCCCCGTGTGTGATCGCAGCCCGAGCTCTCGCACCTCCCGGCTCTCGGCGCGGAGCCGCGTCCCGCTATCAAACCATCCGGACCGCCTTCCCCATCAGCGGAAACCGAAGTACATGTCCAAGAGAACCCACCCGAGAAAGACCAAGATCGTCGCCACCGTCGGCCCCGCCAGCGACACCCTGGAAACCCTGCAGGCCATGCTCCGGGCAGGAATGGGGGTGGCGCGTCTCAACCTTTCCCACGGCACCCTGGAGGAGCACAAGGAACGGGTCACACGCATCCGCGAGGCCGCATCCAGTATGGGCGCCCAGGTCGCCATCATGGTCGACACCAGGGGGATCGAGGTCCGTACCGGCCGCATTCCGGAGGGGTCAATCGAGCTGGTCAGTGGTGAGAGCTTCACCCTATACACCGACAGCCGCCCGGGTGACGGGAACGGCGTGTCGGTGACGTACCAGCGCCTGGCCCTGGAGGTCAATCCAGGCGATACCGTGCTGCTCGACGACGGGGCCATGGAGCTGACGGTCCAGGCGGTGGGCGAACGGGAGGTCCGTTGCCGGGTCGTGGTCGGCGGTACCCTGCGCGAGAGCAAAGGCGTGAACCTACCCGATACCCAGCTATCGGTGAGTGCGGTCGACCCGCAGAACAGGGAAGACGTCATCCGGGAGTTGACCTTCGCCGCCGAAAACGACGTGGAATACATCGCGGCGTCCTTCATTCAGAGCGCGGACGACGTCAATCGAATGCGGGAGATCCTGCAGGCCAACGGGGTAGACATCCCCATCATCGCCAAGATCGAAAACCGGGCCGGCATGGACAATCTCGACGCCATCGTCGCAGCCGCCGACGGCATCATGGTCGCTCGCGGGGATCTCGGTGTAGAGCTGCCGATGGCCGATGTGCCCAGCATGCAGAAAAAGATGATCCGCACCACCGTCAGCAACGGCAAGCCCGTTATCACGGCGACGCAGATGTTGGCGTCCATGGAACGCAACCCGAAGCCGACCCGTGCCGAGGCCAGCGACGTTGCCAACGCCATCCTGGACGGCAGCTCCGCGGTTATGCTCTCCGGCGAGACAGCGGCGGGCCAATATCCGGTGGAAGCGGTCACGACCATGGCCGAGCTGGCGGTACGCACCGAGGCATCGCTTCGCGAGTACGGCTATTTGCAGCGCATCATCCCGCATCCGTCTCACGTGGTCACAGAGGCCGTCAGCCACGCCGCGGCGCGCATGGCCGATCAGTTGGGCGCCACCGCCATCATCAGCATGACCGATACGGGCTTCACGTCCAGGCTGATGTCCAAGCATCGACCGGAATGCCCCATCCTCGCCGTCACGTCCTTCGCCAAGGTCGCCAGCCGCCTGTGCTTGAATTGGGGCGTCGTTCCGACCCTGTACCGAGGCAAGCAGAACGACGACGCCAAGATTGCCTTCGCTATCGACAAGGCCTCCGAGCAGGGCTTCGTGAAGCCCGGGGACACCCTGATCGTCACCGCTAGCCACAGCGAATCCAACGGTGGTACCAACCTGATCCGGGTACTGACCGTCGGTTCTTGAGACGCACAGCTTCCGAAGGCATCAATTCAAAGCGGGAATCGAGAACTGCGCGCTGTTGACCCAGAAATGGACCAGGATGCTGGCCGCATAACCTAACGCGATTACCGGTGTCCAGCGAAGGTGGCTGAAGAAGGTGTACCTGCCCCGCGCCTGCCCCATCAACGCGACACCGGCGGCCGAGCCGATGGAAAGCATGCTGCCTCCCACTCCGGCAGTGAGGGTCACCAGCAGCCACTGCCCCGTGGACATGTCCGGGCTCATGGTCAGCACAGCGAACATGACGGGGATATTGTCGACGATAGCGGACAGAACACCCACCATCACGTTGGCGCTGGTCGCCCCCCACTGGACATACATCACCTCCGACGCCATGGCCAGGTACCCGATGAAGCCCAATCCGCCCACGCAGATAATCACTCCGTAAAAGAACATCAGGGTATCCCACTCGGAGCGGGCGATACTCCTGAAGACATCGAACGGCACGATATCGCCGATCTGCAGCTGATTGAATTCCGTCTTGCGGCGTTCCAAGGCAACATCCGGCTTGAAGGTCTTCTTCAGGTAATACCCGAAGATCTTGAGATAGGCCAAGCCGGTCATCATGCCCACCATGGGCGGCAGGTGCAGAAAGTTGTGAAAGCTGACCGCGGTGGCGATGGTGCAGAGGAACAGGATGACGACCCGTTTGGCACCACGCTTCATGACAACCACTTCACCGGACGCAGGCGGGCGCTCGTCGGGCACCGCAAAATGCATGATGGCGGCAGGTACGAGCCAGTTGACCACGGAGGGGATGAACAGCAGGAAGAAGGTCCAGAAATCGATGATCCCCTTCTGCCACACCATCAGCGTAGTGATGTCGCCGAACGGGCTGAAGGCACCGCCGGCGTTGGCGGCCACGACGATGTTGATGCAGGCGATGGAGACAAATCTCTTGTTATCCCTGCCGACGGCCAGCACCACGGCGCACATGAGCAGGGCGGTGGTGAGATTGTCGGCCACCGGAGAGATGAAAAAGGCGAGCACCCCGGTGAGCCAAAACAACTTGCGGTAAGAGTATCCGGACCGAACCAGCCAAGCGCGCAGGGAGTCGAAGACCAGCCGCTCCTCCATGGAGTTGATATAGGTCATGGCGACGAGCAGGAACAAGAACAGCTCCGAGAACTCCAGGATGTTGTGCCGGATCGCGTGCTCCGCGGCATGGGGTAGCCCATTGTTGGCGTAGACCATCGCGATCATTGCCCAGATGATCCCCGCCGCCAGCAACACCGGCTTGGACTTGCGAAGATGGGTGAACTCCTCCGCCATCACAAGAACATAGGCCACCACAAAAATGATCAAGGACGCGATGCCCACCTCGTGCGTGGTCAGGTCCAAAAGCTCCCCCGTTTCCTCGGCGGCCCAGGCGGCTTCCGGAAATAAGCCGATCAGGGTGAAAAGCGGAAAAAAGGCGGTCAGTATTTTTCTCATCATCTCCTCCTCAGGCGATTGGCAGACAAGAAATCGCCGTATGCCTCACGAAACGGGGAACAAGATAGCGCAGGGGGTATGTGCTGTACATGGCCGGAAAACGAAGCGTCCGGAAAAAGACGCTCGATGCACCGCGACGCCACACCGGCGTTGCTGGGCTTCCTCTATACGTCTGGTATCCTTTGCCGGTCTCAACTCGGCCATCCAGCCCGGGTGGCCGTGCTCACAATCGAGGGGGAACAATCCATGGGTCCCACCACGGCAAAGTACGGACCGCAGGCAATACCGCGCAAGAAGGTCTCTGCGACCGATATTCTCGCCCGCAAGCATGGCGCCAAAATCACGTCCGTAACGGCATACGATTACTCCACGGCCAAGCTGGTAGACGCCGCCGGCGTGGACCTCATCCTCGTCGGGGACAGCCTCGGAATGGTCGTGCTCGGCTACCCGGACACAACCCGCGTGACACTCGACGACATGGTGCACCACACGAGTGCCGTAGCCCGCGCGCAGCCCAAGGCCCTGGTCGTTGCGGACCTTCCGTTTCTGACCTCGGGGGTATCCATCCGGGACACGATTCTCAATGCCGGACGCCTGATTCGCGAGGCCGGCGCCGAAGCAGTGAAGCTCGAAGGCGGCGTGCGGGTCAGCGATGAGATTCGCGCCCTGGTGGACTGCCAGATCCCGGTCATGGGGCATGTCGGGCTGACGCCGCAAAGCATCCACGCCTTCGGCGGGTTCAAGGTCCAGGGCAGGACACGGGAGGCCGCGGACCAGGTGCTGCGCGATGCCCTCGCTGTGCAGGAGGGTGGCGCCTTCTCGATCGTGCTCGAAGGCATTCCCGCAGAGCTCGGAGAGCGCATCACACGGGAGCTGGACATCCCCACCATCGGCATCGGCGCCGGCCCGAAGTGCGACGGTCAGGTGCTGGTCTTCCACGATATGCTCCACCTGTTCTTGGATTTCACGCCCAAGTTCGCCAAGATTTTCGCGGACGCCGGGGCCCTGACCCGCGAAGCACTGGAGCAGTACTGTGAAGAGGTGCGCAACGGCAGCTTCCCGGCCGAGGAGCATTGCTATTAGCGTCCTTGCAAGCCCGGAAAGTTTCGCGCTTTTCGGCGGTTTTCCGGCGGTCCCGGAAGTCTCCTCGAACCCCCAGGGCCGACTACCCTGAGATGATGACATGCATTGACGGCACCCTCGGGGGCCTACTCCGCCCAGCGAAGGTCTCTCTCGACATGTTCGGCAAGACGCTCGTTGTGCTCGCGCACCAGCCTCTCGGCCAGTTCCGCATCCCGCCTCTCAAGGGCCTCGATGATGTGAAGATGATCCACCGCCGGCCCGGTTCGGGTGTCAGGCCCCCGATTGCGGCGATCAAGGATTGCATGAATATGCAGGAACAATCCCTCTGCGATATCGGACAGGAGATCGCACTTGCTCAAGCGGATCACCGCCCGATGAAAGCGGATGTTCACTTCCCGTTGCTCGTCAAACGCTGGCCCTACGGGGTCCGGGTGCTCCGGGTGCAACAAAAAAGCTCGCAGGCCTGAGATCTCCTCGTCGCAGGCCTGTACGGTCACTAGCCGCACGGCGAAGCTCTCCAGGGCTCCCAAGACGCAGATGATCTGCAGCATCTCCCGTTTGCTCTTGCGCACGACGAACGCCCCACGGCGGGGTATCAACCGCACCAAGCCTTCCTGCTCCAAGCGGGAGAGCGCCTCGCGGATTGGCGTCCTGCTTACCCCGAGGTCCTCGGCCAGCCGACGCTCGTCCAACTTGGTTTGGACATCGTCGGCGTAGAGATCCATCGAGACGATGGCCAATCTCAAGGCCTCGTATACCTGGTCTCTGAGCGCGATGCTCGCGTCGACGGGTTTCAAATACATTTCGCGGATGGCCATGTTCACACACTCCGTGCCCGATCTCGACGATGGTCCCGGGACGTCGCCGTTGCGCACGAAAGATCCGTTTCCTACTCCTGGACCTTCAGCACTCGCCTGATCTCGTCCAGACCCTCACGTACGCGTTCCACGATCACCCCGGTCGCGCCTTAATTGGCCTTGTAGAGATTAACCGCAAGCTCACGCATACTCTTGACCGCCGCTTCTAGTGCGCGTTTCGCCAGCTCGGTTCGCTCCACCACCACATCCCGGGGAGACCGAGCCTTGGTCATCTCGCCAGCGGCCTTCGAGATCCCCTCCATGGTCTCGTTAAGGATCTTCATCTGCCACTGGCCGACATCTTTTATCCCTTCCACAGCGGCGCGGTTGGTCGAGCGCCAATTCGTCGTCCTCGTCCGGTTCCACACGCCCCGACGTGAGAACCCCATCGCCGTAGATATGCCCGGAGATCACTCCGGCGAGATCGACATCCTCCGGGTATCTATACCAAGCCCGGCTTACCGCCGCCTATATAGCCAGAGCAATCTTGCCGAAATGGACGCTCTCCTCCATGTCCCGATGGGCTCGGGCAGCGTCTTCCAGCCGGTAGACCTTATGAATCAGCGGCACCACCTTGCGGTCCGCCAGCAAAGGCAGCACGGCCTCGGCAAAGCGGGAAACGATGGCCGCCTTCTCAGGCACGGGACGGGACCGCAGCACTGACCCTGTGATCTGCTGGCGTTTCACCATCATCAGGGCCAGATTAAGGTCCGCCTTGATTCCGCCCATCACCCCGATGACCACCAGGTGCCCACCAACAGCCAGCGACTTCAAATTGGACGCCAGATAGGCGCCGCCAATGTGGTCCAGGATGACCTGGACGCCCTTCCCACTCGTATTGGCCCGAATCGCCTCGGCAAAGTCCTGTGCCTGGTAATCGATGACCAGGTCCGTCCCCAAGTCCCTGACCCGCTGAACTTTCCCCGTTGATGCGGTAACGATCACACGGGCGTTTGGAGTCAATGCCTTGCAGAGCTGGATGGCCGCGGTGTTGACGCCGCCTCCGCCGCCGTGCAGCAAGACACTTTCCCCGTCCGCCAGAGCGCCGATCATGAAAACGTTGAGGTAGGCGGTGATATAGGTCTCACAGATGCAGGCAGCCTCCTCGAAGCTCATGGATTCCGGGATCGGCATCAAGTGACCCGCGTAGGCGAGCGCAAATTCCGCGTAGCCTCCACCACCCACGAGGCTCATCACCCGATCGCCTACGGACCAGCCACTCACCTCGGGTCCGAGCGCCTCCAGGGTGCCCGCGACCTCCAATCCCAGGATCTCCGAATCGCCCTTCGGGGGCGGGTAGTTCCCTTGACGCTGAACGATGTCGGGACGATTGACGGATGTCGCGACCACCTTGACGAGGACCTCCCCGGGGCCGGGAGACGGCTTCTCGGCCTCCCCGATCCTCAGTACATCGGCTGCGCCGAATTCGCTGATCAATACCGCTTTCATAATGCCTCCACTCTGGCCGCGCAGAACTTGAGCTCCGGAATCTTGCCGAAGGGGTCCAGCGCCTGATTGGTTAGCAGGTTGGCCGGCGCCTCAGCGTAACAGAAGGGAATGAAGACCATACCGGCGGGTACCGCACCGTCGGCCCTCGCACGCAGCTCGACGGACCCACGGCGGGTCGCAACCCAGACCATGGAGCCGGGGTCTATGCCCATCCAAGCCATTTCGTCCGGTGACAGGCTGGCTACCGCCTCCGGCTCCAGCTCGTCCAGTACGGCCACGCGCCGGCTCATGGCCCCGGTATGCCAGTGCTCCAGCTGACGTCCGGTGGTCAGGACCATGGGAAACAGATCGTCGGGCAGCTCGTCCGGCGGAACAATGCCGGCCCCCACCAGTTTGCCACGGACGCTCGGCGTCGGGAATCCATCGCCGAAAACGATCTCCTCACCGGGCAGGTCCGGGGCACTGCAGGGGTAGGTCACCGCTCCCTCGGCGGACACCCGTTCCCAGCTGATGTTCTTCAGGGACGTCATCAAGCCCGCCATCTCGGCATAGACCGCCCCGGGACCGGAGAAGCTCCAGCGGCAGCCCATGCGTTGGGCGAGATCGTTGGTGATCCACCAATCCTGGCGTGCATCACTCGGTGGCTCCACCGCCTTGCGACCGCGTTGAACCTGGCGGTTGGTATTGGTCACGGTACCGTCCTGCTCCGGCCAAGCCGACGCCGGCAGCACCACGTCCGCGTGGAAGGCAGTCTCGGTCAGAAAGATGTCCTGGACCACGTCCTGGACCGCGCCGAAGGGAGCGCTCACGGCACCGGAGCCGATCCCTTCCAGGAGCGCGGCCACTGAAGAGGCGTGACAAAGTCTCGTGCAGTGGTCCAGGTTGTTGGTGCCGAAGCCGGTACGCACCAGCTTCTGGAACAGATAGGCCTCTTCGTTCGAGCACTTGGCAAAGCCGAATCCTGCCAGGGCCCCTCCCCCGTCCCGGTCGCGGATGGCTCTCAGTCCCTCGGCGGCGGCGTTCAACGCCTCGTCCCAGCTCGCCTCCCGGAAGCGGGTCAAAGGGCTCGAGGGATCCAGGTCGAGGTCGCCGCGCTTGGCGGCGTCGCCGCGCCGAATCAGGGGTTTGCTCAGACGCTGCGGGCTGTGGATGTAATCCAGGCCGAAGCGACCCTCTACACAGAGATGACCCTCGTTGGCGGGTCCCGCCCGCGGCCACGTAGGCGTCGTAATCGATGTAGTCCGGAATCCGCGGCTCCGTATGACTATCCCGCATGGCGTCGAGGACCGAGCCGGTGCTCGCCTTCAAAAGATGATTGCGCCCCGCCGCTGTGGCGGGAGCCCTGTCACAGCGCCCCATGCAAGGGGGCACGCAGCACGCGCACTTGCGGTCCTGCGCCTTCGATCAACTCCGCCAGCAGGTCCCGGGAACCAGTCATCTCACAGACAATCCCATCACAGACCCGGAGCGTCACTGGTGGTGGCGGGTCTTCTCCCTCTCTGATTACGTCGAAGTGAGTATAGAAAGTGGCAACCGCGTAGACCTCCGCCTGCGACATACGCATCACTTCGGCCAGCGCCGCCAGATGCCGGTGCTCCCGGTCTTGTTACTTTGGGTACGTTCTTTTGTGCCCGGCAAAGCCGGATCTAGATCACTGACAAGTATACAAACAACTCACGCCAAGCCCCTGGGGCAACCGTGAAGACTTCACGGCGCCCAAGCGACTTGGCGCGAGACATTGCAGATGCGCGCTTGCGCTATGAGACTGATCGGATGCTGTATGGCTTACGACTGCCCTACTGCGCAAACCAGACAGCCTCCTACCCGTCGAGGACCGCCTTGAGGGTCGTACCCAGCTCGGACGGAGAGGCCGAGACGTGAATGCCGGCGGCCTCCATCGCCTCGATCTTTTCCTTTGCACCGCCCTTGCCGCCGGCGATGATCGCGCCGGCATGCCCCATACGACGTCCCGGAGGTGCCGTGAGACCGGCGATGAAGCCGACTGTGGGTTTCTTGATGCTGGACTGCGCGAGGAACTCCGCGGCCTCTTCCTCTGCGGTGCCGCCGATCTCCCCGATCATGATGATGGACTCGGTCTTGGGGTCGTTCAAAAACAGGTCGAGGCAATCGATGAAATTGGTGCCGTTGACCGGATCGCCACCGATACCGATACAGGTGGTCTGGCCGAGGCCCACGGCAGTAGTCTGCGCCACCGCCTCGTAGGTCAGGGTTCCGGAGCGGGAGACGACGCCTACGCTCCCGGGCAGGTGGATGTGACCGGGCATGATGCCGATCTTGCACTCGCCGGGGGTGATGACGCCGGGGCAGTTGGGGCCCACGAGGCGCGTGTTGGAGGCATCCAGCACGCGCTTCACCTTGACCATGTCCGCTGCCGGGACGCCCTCGGTGATACAGACCACAAGCGGAATCTCCGCGTCGATCGCCTCAAGGATGGCATCCGCGGCGAAAGGTGGGGGCACATAGATGACCGAGGCATCGGCGCCGGTCGCGTCGACCGCGTCCGCCACCGTGTTGAAGACCGGGACACCCAGGTGAGTGGTTCCGCCCTTACCGGGGGTGACGCCGCCGACCATGTTGGTGCCGTAGGCGATCGCCTGTTCCGAGTGGAAGGTACCCTGGGCGCCGGTGAAACCCTGGCAGAGGACCTTGGTGTTTTTGTCGATGAGAACTGACATTAGTGTGCCTCCTTCAGGGCCGCTACGACCTTCTTGGCAGCGTCGCCGAGGCTGTCCGCTGAAACGATGTCCAATCCCGACTCGGCGAGGATCGCCTTGCCCTTGTCTACGTTGGTGCCCTCCAGGCGTACCACCAGAGGCACGTGGATGTGCAGCTCCTTCGCCGCCACCACGATGCCCTCGGCGATGGTGTCGCACCGCATGATGCCGCCGAAGATATTGACCAGGATGCCCTTGACGTTGGGATCGGAGAGGATGATCTTGAATGCCTTGGTCACGCGCTCGGCGGTCGCGCCGCCGCCCACGTCCAGGAAGTTGGCCGGGCTCGAGCCCTCAAGCTGGATGATGTCCATGGTCGCCATGGCCAGCCCGGCGCCGTTGACCATGCAGCCGATGGCGCCGTCGAGCTTGATGTAGTTGAGCTCGTGCTGGCTCGCCTCCAACTCCGCGGCGTCTTCCTCGCTCTCGTCTCGAAGTCCGGCGACCTCCTTCTGACGGAACAAGCCGTTGTTGTCGAAGTTCATCTTCGCATCCAGGGCGATCAGGTCTCCGGCGCCGGTGACGACCAGCGGATTGATCTCCACCAGGCTCGCGTCCAGCTCAGTGTAGGCCTTGTACATGGCCTGCAGGAACTTGACGGCTTGGCGAATCTGGCCGCCTTCAAGTCCCAGTCCGAAGGCGATTTTACGCGCATGGTAAGCCTGTAGACCGGTGGCCGGATCGATGGCCACCATCAGGATTTTCTCCGGCGTCTCCGCGGCCACCTCCTCGATGTTCATGCCGCCCTCTGTGGAGGCCATGACCGTGACCCAGCTCGTGCCACGGTCCAGCAGGAAGCTGAGGTAGAGCTCGCGGGCAATGTCGCAGCCCTCCTCGACATAGATCCGGTTGACCTCCTTACCCGCGGGCCCGGTCTGATGGGTGACCAGGGTCATCCCGAGCATTTGGTCGGCGGTCGACTTGACCTCATCGCGCGACTTGACGACCTTAACGCCGCCACCCTTTCCGCGGCCGCCGGCGTGGATCTGGGCCTTGACGACCCAGACCGATCCCCCTAGCTCCTGGGCGGCGACTTCGGCCTCCACAGGTGTAAAAGCGACCCGACCCCTTGGTACGGCCACGCCGAACTTGGCAAGCAGCCCTTTGGCTTGATATTCGTGGATATTCATTCGTTCTCCATCCTCTTGTTTCCACCTGCGTGCAGGGAACAATCCCCCGCCTGGACCCCATAATGTAAACCAGTTTCATCCACTTGTAAGCACCACGAATTGCGGTAGGGCAACTAGCCGGTCGATTGACAATCAGTCCCCGTCTCCTGGCTCGCTGGACTGCCGATGCCCCGCTCAAACCCAATACACATTATTCGTAAGATCTGGCAATAAGAGACAGCACCGCATTTGGTCCGCCTCCCACGTCGGTATCCATCCCGTATCTCCATGCTTCGCGCGCGGCTTGTATCCGGAGCGCCAATCTGGTGAACTTCGGAATCGACTCGCGCAGCCGCAATCCGCCGTCGCGCCGGCAGGAACCGAAAATAACACGAACCCGATTTGGAGGAGCAGACATGTCCATGAAGATAGGGGCTCCGCGGGAGGTCCATCCGGAGGAGACCCGCGTCGCCATCACCCCTGAAACGGCACAACAAATTCAAAAGCTCGGCTTCTCCGTCGCCATCGAGGTCGGGGCCGGCGCGAAGTCCCACTTCTCCGACGACGCCTACCGGGAATCCGGCGTCGAGATCATCGAAGACGTCAAGGACCTGTGGGCCCAGTCAGACATCGTGCTCAAGGTCAATGCCCCGGAGACCCACCCGAACGAGTGCGTGGACGAGACCGAGCTGCTGCGAGAGGGTGGCACCCTGATCAGCTTCATCTGGCCGGCCCAGAACCCGGAGCTCATGGACAAGCTGGCCGCCCGCAAGGCGACGGTCCTGGCCATGGACAGCGTGCCTCGCATATCCCGCGCACAGAAGCTGGACGCGCTCAGCTCCATGGCCAACGTGGCGGGCTACCGCGCGGTGGTCGAGGCATCCAATTTCTTCGGCCGCTTCTTCACCGGCCAGGTGACCGCGGCGGGGAAGGTCCCGCCAGCCAAGGTCATGATCATAGGTGCGGGAGTCGCCGGACTCGCCGCCATCGGCGCCGCGGGCGCCATGGGCGCCGTCGTGCGTGCCTTCGACACCCGCCCCGAGGTCAAGGAGCAGGTGGAGAGCATGGGGGCCGAGTTCCTCATGCTCGAGTTCGAGGAGGAAGGCGGCGGTGAAGGCGGCTACGCCAAGGTGATGAGCGAGGAGTTCATCAAGGCGGAGATGGAGCTGTTCGCCCGCCAGGCCATGGAGGTGGACATCATCATCACAACCGCCCTGATCCCCGGCAAGCCGGCCCCCAAGCTGATCACGGAGGCCATGGTCGAATCCATGCAGGACGGCAGTGTCATCGTCGACCTGGCGGCCCGGCAGGGCGGCAACTGCGCCCTGTGCGAGCCCGGCGAGGTGGTGGTGCGGCACGGCGTGACCATCATCGGCGAGCTGGATCTACCGAGCCGCCTGCCCACCCAGTCCAGCCAGCTCTACGGCACGAACTTGCGCCACCTGCTCACCGACCTGACACCGAACAAGGACGGCCAGATCGACGTCGACATGGAGGACGAAGTCATCCGCGGCACCACCGTCATCAAGGAGGGTGAGATCACCTGGCCGCCACCACCGCCCAAGCTGTCCGCGACCCCGGCGGCGGGTAAGCACGCGGCCACCGCCGCACCCCCGCAGCCCGCCGCGAAAGCGGAACAAAAGAAATCCTCCGGCCTGGCGACGGCCATACTGATGGGCGCAGGCGCACTGGCGCTGTTCGGCCTGGGCAGCGTCGCCCCCACCGACTTCCTCGCTCACCTCACCGTGTTCGTTCTGGCCTGCTTCGTGGGCTACATGGTGATCTGGAACGTGACCCCGGCGCTGCACACACCACTGATGAGCGTCACCAACGCCATCAGCGGCATCATCGTCATCGGCGCCCTGCTCCAGATATCCAGTCCATCCGGCCTGGTCGTGGTGTTGGCGGCGATCTCAATATTGATCGCAACCATCAACGTCTTCGGCGGCTTTTACGTCACCCAGCGCATGCTGCAGATGTTCAGGAAGTAAGGGGAATTCACAATGACAGAAGGCGTAATTACCACCGCATACATCGCGGCCAGCATCCTGTTCATCCTGGCCCTGGGCGGCCTAAGCAATCAGGAGACCGCGCGGCGCGGCAACATCTACGGCATCGTCGGCATGGCCATCGCCCTGATCGCCACCATCGGCGGTGCCCAGGTTACCGATTACGGCACCCTCGGGGTCTGCATGATCATAGGCGCCGTCGTTGGCATCTTCGTTGCCTCCCGGGTACAGATGACCCAAATGCCTGAGCTGGTAGCCATCCTGCACAGCTTCGTGGGCCTGGCCGCCGTTCTGATCGGCTTCGCCAGCTTTCTCGATCCGGAATCTCACCTGCAAGGCGTGGAAAAAACCATCCACGAGGTGGAAATCTATCTCGGGGTGCTGATCGGTGCGGTCACCTTCACCGGCTCCGTCATCGCCTTCGGCAAGCTGAGCGCGCGCATCTCCAGCAAGCCCCTGGCCCTGCCGGCCCGCCACTGGCTGAACCTTGGACTGGGCTTGCTCTGTCTGTGGCTCGGCGTCCTCTTCGTCGGTGCCGAGGACCACAACGGACTGCTTCCCCTGGTCATCATGACGCTCATCGCCTTCGCCTTCGGCGTGCACATGGTGATGGCCATCGGCGGCGCGGACATGCCGGTCGTCATCTCCATGCTCAACAGCTACTCGGGCTGGGCGGCGGCGGCCACCGGCTTCATGCTCAGCAATGACCTGTTGATCGTCACCGGCGCGCTGGTGGGAAGCTCCGGCGCCATTCTGTCCTATATCATGTGCCGCGCCATGAACCGTAAGTTCTTCGCTGTCATCGCCGGCGGCTTCGGCACCGCAGGTGGGACGGCCGCGGCAGTGGACGGCGAGCAGGGTGAGGTCATCGCCATCTCCGCCGATGAGACAGCCGAGCTGCTCAGGGATTCCAAGAGCGTGATCATCGTCCCCGGCTACGGCATGGCCGTAGCCCAGGCCCAGCACGCCATCAACGATATCACCAAGAAACTGCGCGACAAGGGGATTAACGTACGTTTCGCCATTCACCCGGTGGCTGGCCGCATGCCCGGACACATGAACGTGCTGCTGGCCGAGGCGAAGGTGCCCTATGACATCGTCATGGAGATGGACGAAATCAACGACGACTTCCCGGAGACCGACGCGGTGCTGGTCATCGGCGCCAACGACATCGTCAACCCGTCCGCCCAGACGGACCCGGGCAGCCCCATCGCCGGAATGCCCGTCCTGGAGGTCTGGAACGCCAAGACCGTGGTGGTCATGAAGCGCAGCATGGCAACCGGCTATGCGGGCGTGCAGAACCCGCTGTTCTTCGAAGAGAACTCGCGCATGCTTTTCGGCGATGCCAAGGCGAGCGTGGACGCGATCTTGTCCGCCCTTTGATCCTGCAGCCCCGGCAAATTGCGAAACGGACGACACGAGTAGGTCGGCAACCCTTTGCCCACATGAGCGCGAGCCACTCAGGCGTAAAGGCGTTTATTTGCGTTCATTGGCGGACCTTTTCTGCTGAGATCCGAACGATTAGGGTAAGAGCTCCATGCCTAAGCTCGCCGCAAACCTCACCATGCTCTAAGGTGAGCTGGGCTTTCTCGATCGTTTCGAGGCCGCAGCCAAGTCGGGGTTCAAAGGAGATCTCGCGCCGACCATCGAGCGCAATCTGGGACGCATCGGGCACATGCAGCTCGCAGACACCCCGGGCCGCCACGAGCCTGGAACGGGTGAGATCAACTTCTCGTTCCTGCTCGACTTCATCGAACATGATCCAACAGGGTTTAATTCAGGGTTTAGCCTGAAACGCCGTTGATTCTCCGGATCTTTCATGTCAAACGACCACTGGCGACGCACACGAGCAGCTCGTCGAGGCTCCGGATCACTTGCCCGGAATCGCCCGCCGGAGGATGATCACGCCGGATCAGTAGGCCCGCGACACCTGCCGCGGCGGCACCTGCCATGTCCGCCGTCGTGTTGTCCCCAACGTGGATGGCACGCTGCGGATCCACGCCCAGTGCACCCAGCGCCGTTCTGAAGATAGCCGGATCCGGCTTCGCGCTTCCGGCCTCGGAGGAGTAGACGACCGCGTCCATCCGATCATGGAGATCGAGGGCCCGGAGGATTCCCGGTAACCTGGAGTCGAAATTGGAAACCACGGCGAGCTTGCAGCCTATGCCGCGCAAGCGCTCCAGTACATTCGGGACCTCGGGAAAGCACTCCCAGGCCGCGCCCTCGGCGTAGTGCTGGTAGAGGAAATCGAAAAAGGCATCGAAATCCCGGGGGCTGCTGCCCGTGCGGGCGAGCACGCGCCCAACCAGGCTGCGCCACCACTCGCGCTCCAGGCGCCGCAACTCGTCCACCGAGGTCCATTGGAAGGCCAGATCCGGCATCCCGCCGAAAACCTCGCCGAACGCCTCGGCAAGCTTCCCGGCCTCAAGCACCATACCGTAGCGCGCGGCCGTTGCGGAGTAGGTCTCTCCCACCGGCGCGCTCGGCCTGATCAGGGTACCGGCGGCATCCAGAAGCACCGCTTCGAACCGATTGACGTCGCAAAGCCGGGAGTCAGGTCCGAGAGTCAATTGAGCGCTTCTTGAAACAGCAATCTGCGCCGCTCTATTCGGCGCGGCGTCTGATCACGCTCTGCAGCTTCTCAGCCATGCGCTGATCCCGGTCCACGCGGGTGCCCACCTGCAGGCAGGTATGAATGCGTGGAGCGCCCTCGCCGTGGACCACCTCATGGCAGCGCCTGACGGCGGCGAATACATCGTCCCACTCCCCTTCCAGGTTGGTGCTGTTGCAGTTGACCTCGAAGGTCAGACCCGATTCCTCGAGCACGCGCTCGATGGCCGCGACATAGGGCGAGACCGAAATACCCGAGCCGATAGGCACCAGGGTGAAGCCGACGATTGCGTGCATAGTCAGAGCTCCAGGCAGGTCGAGGCGTCGTCGGGATTCTACCCGACCCGATAGGCACGGGCGATAACCCGAATGTCGGCAGCCCCTGACTGCACATACCATACTGTGCCTACTGGGAGGCTGTCCGAGTTGCGACTATCCTGTCCTGCGGAATCGCGGATGCCGGACAGCCTCCTAGGCCGCGGACATTCGCACACCCGGCCCGCCAGTCACGGTAACACCGCAGATGAAGAGACGTGCCATAAAAACGATAGTTCCGGCTCTCCTTGCGCTGCTAGGCCAACCAATCCCGGTCGTCTCACTTGCAAGCGACCACGTCGATGGTCCGGTTACCCGACGCGAAGGGGGGGCCGACATCACGGACCTGTACGCATTCCCCGCGCCGGACAGCGGGTGGCTGGTCCTGATCATGAACCTGTACCCGTTGCTGCCCGCCAACGGCCACTTCCAAGAGGCGGTCAGCTACGAATTCCTGTTGAGGCCGGCCGCCGTTGCCGGCACCGGGCTGAAGACGGCGTTCAGCCCGGGAGACGAAATCAGGATTGCCTGCCGCTTCTCGGCGCGCGGCGAAGACGAGCCGGACACAGTACATTGCTCCGGCGGCGGAATCGAGGTCTCGGGACCCCTGGGAGAGACCGCGGGGGACAGGGCAAGGGACGGCGCGCTGCTGTTCGCCGGACGCCGGGCGGACCCCTTTTTCTTCAACGCTGAATGGGCCACCAAGGCGAGTGAGGAAGGCGTGCTGTTGGAGCCTGAAGACGACAACATCATGGAGGACGCCAATGTGCTGAGCATCGTGATCGAGATCGAGGCGTCCCGGCTGGGTCTAGGCACCGCCGATCTATTGGCCGTCGCCGCGCAGACGATGACCCGGGATGCGGAGGACGCCCCCTGGCGGAGGCTCGACCGCATCGGACGCCCGGAGATCACCAATGTCAGCATGGTGGCGCACGGAGACGACGAGGAGCTGCGGGATGCTTACAACCAGCTGGCACCCTTCTCAGCGGACGTGAAGGATCTCGCCCCCTACCGCGCGCGGCTGCGCAGAAACATCGGATTCTTCGACGCCATCGACCAAGTTGAGGATTGGCCTTCGCAGTGGGTGGAAGTCCTTGCCGACCTGTTGGTCCAGGACTATCTGCTGGTGGATCTCAGTAAACCTTGCGGCGGCTCGAGCTATTTCGCGATCGAGTCTTCCCTGCTGCGTACGCAGCGTCATACACGCTGCGGTGGCCGATTACCGCAGGACGACGTGATGGACAGGGTATTCACGCTCCTGATCAACGCTGGTCAGGGACGGCCGCTACGAGATGGCGTCGACGCCCCTACCCCCGCCTTACCCGTCGATTTTCCCTATCTCGCCGAGCCGAGCTCGGGGCCGGCGGCCTGGCTCAAGGCGTTCTTCGGGCAAAAGAAAGTACGCCCGAGTGCGCATTGAAGAATTCAAAAGGGTCTCAACACCCGGTACCCTGGAGTAATGGCAAAGAGGAACATCATGAACCACGGGATCCAAGCCGCCTCCGCACTGCTCGCAACCACGTTGCTCGCGACCGGCTGTGCGCCTGAGATCCCGGAGAATCAGCCGATTCGCGAGGCGCGCTGGTTGGAGCAGAACTGGAGCCCCCACGAGCGGTTCTGGTTCCACCACGCCACCCAGGGCACCAGTACCTTTCCGGTACCGTACGACTGGTTCGTGGCCCTGGAGCAGCCAACGATCAAGCTGTTTGGCGAGGTACCCCTGCTGCGCGATCCGGAGTATCTCCGCCGCTTCGGCTTCATACCGAGCATCCGCACCGACCAGGGTGACGCTGACGCCATGCGTACGCAAGGCTACTCGGAAGGAGCCGGCCGCACTTACGGCTCGCCGGCCAGATATGATCACGGCCTGTTTCCGGGTAACGAGCATGGACTCCCGGTCGGATTCGCCCGCACGCCGGGCACGCAAAATCCCATCAGCGACCAGGATCTGATCGGACTGACCTGCGCCGCCTGCCATACAGGACACCTGGAGTACGAAGGGGTTAGTATCCGCGTCGACGGCGCACCGGCCATTATCGATCTCGAAAAGTTCCGCGCGGTCCTGGGGCTCGCTATGGCTTACACCAAGCAGGTACCGGGGCGCTTCGGACGCTTCGCAGACCGCGTTCTCGGTCCGGACCACACCGTCGAGCAACGCGACCAGCTCAAGGAGGCGTTGACTCAGCTCATCGAGCGCGGCAAAGCGCTCAAGGACGCCACCAGTGCCCGCGAGAGTCAGTTGGAGAAGACGACCGGCAAGTCCGTGGTGAACGAGGGATTCGGTCGGCTCGACGCCCTAAACCGCATCGGGAACCAGGTCTTCACGAAGGACCTGATCGGCGCTAAGGACCTGATCGCCAACGGCGAGCCGTTTCAGCCCTTCGACAACTGGGCACTCATCGACGCCCCGGTCAATTTTCCACACATTTGGAGCACGTCCTGGTTCCTGTGGGTGCAATACGATGCATCCATCGAGCAACCCATGGTCCGCAACGCCGGCGAGGCCCTGGGTGTGGCGGCCCAGATCAACCTGGGGCAGGACCCACACCAGAACCTCTACCAGTCGTCGGTCCAGGTAAAGGAGATCTACGCGATGGAATCCCTGCTTGCGGGCAGTGAGCCGCCGACCACGAATCAACGCTTCGCCGGCTTGACCTCGCCCGGATGGCCTGAGGAAATACTCGGCCCCATCGACGGGGACAGAGTAGAGCGCGGGCGCTTGCTCTACCAGCAGCATTGCCGGGGATGCCACCTGCCACCCACCGTCGACCCTGGATTCTGGAGCGACGAATATTGGACCCAGCCGAACCATGCGGGGCAGCGATACCTGAAGCTCGTGGAGATCCCGGTTACAGAAATCGGCACCGATCCCGGCCAGGCGACGATCCTCGCCACCCGTCGCGTCAAGGTCCCTGCGTATCTCGGCGTCACCGACGCACCACTATGCGACGGCCGGACGGCAGAGGTCGAGACCGACGCCCCGTTTGCCACGGCACTGGCCAGCGTCGTGGAGCAGACGACCCGGTTCTGGTACGACACGCACGACATCCCGCCCGCAGAGCGCGAGTGGATGGATGGATCCCGGCCCAACTGCGTCAAGGCCGGCTCGGTGTACAAGGCGAGACCGCTGAATGGCATCTGGGCGACCCCACCCTTCCTTCACAACGGCTCCGTACCCACCCTCTACGATCTGCTGTCGCCGGTGGCGGAACGAACGAGCCGATTTTGCCTGGGCAGCCGGCAATACGACCCGCGGAAGGTCGGCTACGATACCGGGTGCGTCGGCGGCGATTTCGAGCTGGACACGGGTATCGACGGCAATCGCAACACAGGGCACGAATTCCGCGATGCCCCTGCGGGCAGCGGCGTGATCGGCCCTGCCCTGTCGGAAGAGGAGCGCTGGGACCTGATCTCTTACTTGAAGACTCTTTGAGACCCGGAGTCCGCCAACACCAGATCCTTCAAGGTCCTTCCCTCCAGGCTGTGGGAAACGGCGCCGTCGATCCGGTCGACGACCTCCTGGACCGGAGGGAGAGGTGCCCAGCCGCCCGCCTGCCCCTGCGCTGCGGCCAGGATCTGCGGCAGGGAGATGTTCTCGATGGAGCGCGCCGGCACAAAGGCCTCGGGCTCGCCGTTGGTCGCCAGGATGAGGCCGCCCGCTTGCAACGCCCGCACAAGATCCTCCACCAGGTCCGGCGCACCGCAGCAACCGCGCGCGGTTAGGGATTCCAGGGTCCACTTGGGCTCGTCGAAATAGTAGGCGCGCCCGATCAAGGTCATGAGATTCAGCGCAAGCGCTTGGTCCTGAACCCGTCCACCGCGCTTACCGGGGCTCCCGTGCTGCAACAGGTGGGGATGTTGCCAATAGCGCGCGATGTACGCACCCACCAGGATAATCAGCCAACCTATGTTCACCCACATGATGAAGAGCACGGCTGCGGCCAGGCCGGAGTAGATCGCCGAATACTTCGAGGAACCCGCAACCAGGTGCGTGAAGAGGTGGCCGACGCCGTACCAGGCGACGCTGGCGAAGATGCCTCCGACCAGGGCAGGGACCAAACGAACGGGATAGTTCGTAAGAAAGGAGTACAGGAAGGCGAACGCCGCGCACACCAGCAGATAGGGCACCAGCCGACTCAACCAGAGGATGAGCGTACCGAAAGGCTCTATGCTCGCCAGCCGCTGGACCTGCTCGTCCCCGAACACCATGGTAGTAAGGCCCAGGGCGGCAAAGATGAACACCGGCCCCACCAGGGCCACGCTGAGATAGTCGCTGAACCGGCGGCCCCAGCTGCGCACGCCGGGCACGTGCCAGACCGCATTGAATGCCTCCTCCACCTTCGTCAGCAGCGAGATGACGGTCCAGAACAACAGGGCAATGCCAAAAAAGCCCAAGACGGCGAAGTTGAGATTGTTGACGTAGCTCAGGATGCTCTCACCGATCTCGACACCCCGCTCGCCGAGCGGCTCGAGGGATTGCATGAGCACAGGCTGCAGCTGGTTCTGAACGCCGAAGCCCTTGAGCACGGAGAAGGTGACCGCCAGGAAGGGCACCAGAGAAAGCAAGGTCGTATAGGCAAGGCTGGTCGAGCGCAGATGGAGGTTGTCGTCCCGAAACTTTCCAAGGACTCGAAAAAGGAATCGGACCGAGTAAACCCCGGCCCGCTTGAGCCAGCCCATTTCCGAGACGTCGGCCTCGAAGATCTCGTGTTGCCATTGCTCGACAGGATTCATGGGACCTTACCGTCTACCCGATCTCCAAGCCATTTCACGCGAATAGACTACAGCATCGCCTGCAGGTGTGCCTCGATGCTGCGGCTCAACGCCGTCAGGTTGTAACCTCCCTCCAGCACGGACACCAAGCGCCCCCCCGCATGCGCGACGGCGACCTTTACAATCTCGCCTGTGACCCAGGCGAAGTCCTCTTCATCCAGAAAAAGCTGTGCCAGGGGATCATCGGCGTGGGCATCGAAGCCGGCGGAGATGAAAACGAGCTCGGGCTCGAAACCGTCGAGCGCGGGTAGGATCTTGGCCTCGAGCTCGCTGCGGAAACGCGGACCCCTGGTACCTGCAGGCAGGGGCACGTTGACGATGTGATCGGAGCGCGTGTTGGCCCCGCTTCCCGGATAGAAGGGGTGTTGAAAACTGGAGCTGTAGAGCACGGTCGGATCGCTGCGGAAGATATCCTCGGTCCCGTTACCGTGGTGAACGTCAAAATCGACAATCGCGACCTTCTCCAACCCGTAGCCGTCCTGCGCATAGCGGGCACCGACCGCGACATTGTTGAAAAGGCAAAAGCCCATGGGCCGGCGCGTCTCAGCGTGGTGGCCCGGCGGGCGCACACAGCAAAAGGCCCGATCGGTCTCGCCGGACATGACCAAATCCACGCCGTCGATGATCGCGCCTGCGGCGCGCAAGGCCGCGTTCAACGAGTGCGGAGCCATGCTGGTATCCGGGTCCAGATAGACGCGGCCCCGCGCCGGCTCGGCGGCGATCACCGCATCCACGTACTCCCTGTCGTGAACTCGATAGAGCCGCTCGACATCTACCAGCGAGGCCTCGCGCGGCATCAGCCGGTCCCAGATCTCCCTCGTGGGCAGATAATCCAGCACGGCCCGCACCCGTGCCGGCGACTCCGGGTGCCCGGCCCCGGTATCGTGGAGCTCGCAATCGGGATGGGAAATGAGCGCGATAGCCATTGAGCAGCCCCTCTTCGCCAATCCAGGGTTTCAGCGTAAGGAAGGAGAAGTTTGCGGGAAATATCCAAGCCGCGAAAGCCCCCCGATGGAAAAAGGGGAATCGAGTTGGGGTCCGAACAGAAAAGCCGCCCTTTGAAAAAGGGAGTCGGGGGGATTTCAAACCGCGAAGCCCCCCTTTTTGATTTAGGGGGGGGGTGGAGGGGGATTTCAGCCGGCGGTCTCGTGCTCGACCCGCTGGTAGCCCGCCTTGAGAATGCCACGCTGGTGCAGGTAATCAAGGAGCAGATTCATCCCCTCGGGCACGCTGAGATTATCCGCATCGACCCGCACCTCCGGGTTCTCCGGCGCCTCGTAGGGGCTGTCGATACCGGTGAACTGCTTGATCTCGCCGCGCTCGGCCTTGGCGTAAAGACCCTTGGGATCGCGTTCCTTGCACACGCCCAAGGAGGCGTCCATGAAGACCTCGACGAACTGTCCCTCGGGGAGGATATCGCGCACGATCTGCCGGTCGGCACGGAACGGGGAGATGAACGCAGCCATGACGATCAGGCCGGCGTCGGCCATCAGCTTTGACACCTCGCCGACCCGGCGGATGTTCTCCTTGCGGTCGTCGTCGCTGAAGCCCAGGTCGCCGCACAGGCCGTGGCGGACATTGTCTCCGTCGAGCAGGTAGGTGTGGTAGCCCTGCGTGGTGAGGATCTGCTCCAGGGCGCCGGCCAGGGTCGACTTGCCCGAGGCGCTCAAGCCGGTAAACCAGATGACGACCGGATTCTGATCCTTCTGTTCCGCGCGAAAGGTTTGGTCCACCGGGTGATGATGCCAGACTACATTGTTGCTCACGATACGATCTCCGAGAGAGTTGCGTTGGGGTAGGGTAGCCGCTGCGGGAAATGCTCGTCCCCGGGGCGGACTTCAGTCCGACTGCGCCGGATTTACGAGCACCGCATGATCATTCATGCAATCCGCATTCACGCTTCAAGCCGAAAAACCTGGTCTGCTCCCATTGCATGCCGGGCTCCAGAGGCCGGCTGGTGTGCACGTCACCGACGGAAACGTAACCTTGCTCCCAAAGGGGGTGGTAGGGCAATCGGTGCTTTTTCAAGTAGAGATACAGCTCACGTTCGCTCCAGTCGACGACCGGGTGGACCTTGTAGCGACCATTGCGCAGCTGGAGCACCGGGGCTTGGCTGCGCGAGCCCGACTGCGCGCGCCGCAGGCCTGCGAACCAGGTTCCGGCGCCGAGCTCGGTCAGGGCACGCTGCATGGGCTCGACCTTGTGGATTCGATTGTAGCGCTCGATGCCCTCCAGCCCCTTCTCCCACAGGCGCCCGTTCCGGGCCTGGAGCCAAGCGGGTGAATGCGCGGGTCCATAGACCTTGAGGTTGAGATCCAGGCGATCGACCAGCTCGTCGACGAACCTGTAGGTCTCCGGAAACAGGTGCCCGGTGTCGATCAAGACGATGGGTATGCGCGGCTCTATCCGGGTGACCAGGTGGAGCATCAAGGCTGCCTGGATGCCGAAGCTGGACGAGAGCAGATGCTTCCCGGGCAGGTACTCCAAGGTCCAGGCCACGCGCTCCCGGGCGCTCATCTTCTTCAGGCGCCCGTTTGCGGACCGCAGATCCAGGTCGGTATGCCTGTACTTGGCGAAACGGTTGTCCAAGGTCTGTTTCTCAGTCATGAAAATCCCTCGCAGCATCAAGAACGCGCCGAACGATATCCGCCCGGATGACAAAATCTCCGAAACGCTCACCTGGCTCCCGTCCGGCGGCGAAACGGGCGAACAATCCGTCCAGCTCGGCAAGGATCTCCTGCTCGCCGATGTTCTCCCGGAACAGCTTGTTCAGTCGCGCGCCCTTCCCGTCGCCCCCAAGGAGCAGGTTGTACTTGCCCGGCCCCTTGCCGACCAGGCCAATCTCCGCCAGATAGGGCCTTGCGCAGCCGTTGGGGCAGCCGGTGATACGCAGTACCAGGTCCAGATCCGCCAAGCCATGCTTCAGGGTCAGAATCTCCACCTTCTGCGCAAGGTCGGGAAAATAGCGCTCCGCCTCCGCCATGGCCTGGGGACAGGTCGGCAGAGCCACGCAGGCGATACTGCGCAGACGCAGCGCAGAGCGCCCCTCGGCCAGTAGCCCGTGCTTGCGGGCCAGCTCCTCGATCTGCGGCTTCCGGTCCTCCGGGACACCGGCCAGGATCAGGTTCTGGTTGGGAGTCATCCGGAAGTCTCCCCGGTGGACGAGCGCGATCTGGCGCAGCCCCGTCATCAGTGCCTGCTCGGGGGTGTCCGCAACCCGCCCGTTCTCGATATACAGGGTGAGGTGCCAACGCCCGTCGTCGCCCTCCACCCAGCCGAATCTGTCCCCGTGGTCTGTGAACCGCACCGGCCGGGCAGGCTGGAAGCGCACGCCCGAGCGCCGCTGCACCTCGGCGCGAAACGCGTCGAGACCCATGCGCTCCAGCGTGTACTTGAGGCGGGCGTGGGTGCGGTCGTGGCGTTCGCCGAAGTCCCGCTGGGTCGTGACCACCGCCTCGGCGACCGCCAGCACCTGGTCGGGCGTTACGAATCCCAGGTCGTCGGCCAGCCGGGGAAAGGTCGTGCGGTCGCCGTGGGTCGCCCCCATGCCGCCGCCGGCTAGAACGTTGAAGCCCGCGAGTCTCCCGTCCTCGGCAATGGCAATGAAGCCCAGGTCGTTGGCATAGACGTCCACGTCGTTGTGCGGCGGGACGGCCACGGCCGTCTTGAACTTGCGCGGCAGGTAGGTCTCACCATAGACGGGCTCGCTCTCCTCGCCGCCGTCCACCTTCTCGCCGTCCAGCCAGATCTCGTGATAGGCACGGGTCCGCGGCAACAGGTGCTCGCTGATGCGTTTTGCCCAGCCGAAGACTTCGGTATGGAGGCCCGACTGCACCGGGTTGGAGTTGCACATGACGTTACGGTTGACGTCGCCGCAGCCGCCGATGGAGTCGATGAGGGCTCGGTTGATGCCCTGAATGACCCCTTTGATATCCCGCTTCAGGATGCCATGGTATTGAAACGTCTGACGGCTGGTCAGACGCAAGGTGCCGTTGGCCAGGGTGCGGCCGATCTCGTCCAGAACCAGCCACTGTTTCGGCGTGCAGACGCCACCGGGCAGGCGCGCTCGCAACATGAATGCGTACGCGGGCTCCAGGAGACGCGCGCGGCGGTCCTGGCGCAGGTCACGGTCGTCCTGCTCGTAGAAGCCATGGAACTTGCTGATCTGCGCATCCGCCGGATCCAGCGCACCCGTCAGCTCGTCCGCCAGGCTCTCGCGCAGAGTACCGCGCAGGTAGTTGCTGTTGGCCTTGATGAGCTCGTTTGGATTGACTTTTGCGTCCATCAGTAGAGGTCTCTCTGGTAGCGGCCTTTGTGGCGGAGTTTGTCGATCGCCCGGACGGCTGCCTCCGAGCTCAGATCGCCTTCGCGGGCGATCAGGTCAACCAAGGCCGTATGCACCTCGCGCCCCATGTCCGTGGAGCCGCAGACGTACACATGCGCGCCGTCGGCTAGCCAGCGGTGGATCTCGGTGCCCTCCTCCCGCAGCCGATGCTGCACATAGCGCTTCTCCCCGTTGTCTCGCGAGAAGGTAAGACTTACCCGATCCAAAAGCCCGGCCTTGCGGTACGACTGCCAATCGAGCTGATAGAGAAAATCGCGCCGAAAATGGCGGTTACCGAAGATCAACCAATTGCGCCCCTTGTCGCAGTTGGCGGCGCGCTGTTGCAGAAATGCGCGATAGGGCGCAACGCCCGTACCCGCGCCGATCATGATGATGGGTACGTTCCCGTCCTTCGGCAGACGGAAGGCGGGGTTCTCCACCACATAGACATCCAGGGGATCCTCCTCCTCGAAGCGCTCGCTCAGGTACCCGGACGATGCGCCCTTGTGGTCGCGGCCGTGGGAGTGGTAGCTCACCCTGGATACGGCGAGGTGGACCTCGTCCTCGGTCTCGGCCTGACTGGATGCGATGGAGTAGAGCCGCGGCTGCAGCGGATTCAGCAACCCGGCCAGGGAGGGCGCAGCCACCCGTCCCGGATAGTCCGTCAGCAGATCGATGAGCTGACGTGCGGCCGCGTAGGCCCGCAGCTTGGCAGCGTCTCTGGACAGCTCCTGCAGCTCCCGGGCGTCCACCAGGTGCGCCCAGGCCTTGGCCACGGCGGGATGGAGGCGGGTGAGCTCGAGGCGCTCGCTCAGGGCTTGGCGCAGCGCCATCGCCTCCCCGCTCAACACTACGGTCTCACCGCCATCCGCACCGGTCGCATCCAGGATCGCGCCGATCAGCTCCGGATCATTGCGAAACCGCACGCCAAGAGAATCACCCGGCTCAAATCTCAGCGACCGCGGGTCGATACCCAGGGCGATATGACGGACATCCGCTACCGCATCATCCGTCGTGATCCGGTGGCTCTCCAAACGGGTCGACCTGTAAGGAAACTCCCTGTCGTACCTAGGCGCAGACCCGAGCCTCACGCCCCGCAGGGCGACCACCTCGGCCCCGCGCTCGGGATCGAGCTGGCCAACCTTGTTGAGAACATCCTTGGACCAGCACTCGGCGTCCTCCTCGTAAGCAAGGTCGCAGCACCGAAGGGGCGAGATCCGCTCGGCACGCAGGTCCGCCAGGCGCGTATCGAAGTCGATCGCGGCTTGGCAGAAGAGCTCATAGCTGGAGTCACCGAGCCCCAAGACCGCGTAACGCAACCCTTCCAATCGGGGTGCCCTCTTGGCCTGCAGGAAGTCATGCAGGTCCCGGGCAGTCTCCGGCGGCTCCCCCTCCCCCTGGGTGCTGACGACGATGAGCACCAGCTTCTCCTTGGCGAGGTTACGCGGCTTGAAGTCCGCCATGGACCGCACCCGCACGTCGTACCCCGAGCCCAGAGCCGATCGCCCGATGCCGTCCGCCACCGAGCGCGCATTGCCCGTCTGGGAGCCGTAGAGGATGGTCAGCCCGCGGGCCACCTCCTTCCCGGGTGCCGAAACGGGAGCCCCTAACGCACCCAATCCGGTAAGGTAGCCGCTCACCCAAGCCACCTGCTCCGAGGACAGCTTCGCGATCACCGTCTGCAGGTCGACGAGCTGCTGCTCGTCCAACGGAGTGGACAACGCGTTCAGTTGAGAAAGTGCCATAAGGGGCCTCGCCGGAACAGGATTCTTTGAAAGCGGGGGCGCTGCTGCGTCCATGTTTAGGATCAGTATGGCAAGGCAGAGAATCAGGAAAAGTAATAAATTTTTTGATTAAATCACCTAAAATGATTTTACCGAGACGGGCCGCGAATCGCGCTTCTGTTCTTCATCTTGTGCGCCCATGTGCGGACGTCCTTACCCGCTTCTCCCGATACAGGTGCACCTGCGACATGGAGCTGCGTCAACTCAAGTCCCTGATCATGCTGGTGGAGTCCGACTTCAGCGTGAGCCGCGCCGCATCCAGGCTCAATCTGGTGCAGCCAGCGGTCTCCCAGCACCTGAAACAGGTAGAGGAAGAGCTGGGAACCCGCTTGTTCCAGCGTCAAGGCAAGCGCCTGGTCGGTCTGACCGAGACGGGGGAGAAGGTGCTCCACTACGCCCGCGCGACCCTGGCGGGCGCTGCAAATGTCCTGGCCGTGGGACGCGATCACGTGGAAGAGGACAAGGGCGTGCTGCGCATCGGTGCCACCCACACCCAAGCAAGGTACGTGCTTCCGCCCGTAATCCGAAGCTTTAGCGAGGCCTACCCCGGTGTGGAGGTACAGATCCACCAGGCCAATCCCATACAGTTGGTCGAGATGGCGGTGAACGAGGCGGTCGACCTCGCCATCTGCACCGAGGCCCTGGACTCTCACCCGGCCCTGACCACCACCCCCAGCTACCGTTGGAACCGCTGCCTGATCGCCCTGCCCGGTCATCCGGCCCTGGAGGCCCGCCCCATCACCCTGGACACCCTGTGCGAGCATCCGCTGGTCACCTACGTGTTCGGCTTCACCGGCCGGGGACACCTGAGCGACGCCTTCGCCCGCGAGGGCCTGCGCCCGCACGTCGTCCTCAGCGCAACCGACACGGACGTGATCAAGACCTACGTGCGCGAGGGTTTGGGGATCGGAATCATCGCCGACCTGGCATACCAAGCGGATCAGGACGCGGACCTGGGCCTACGGGATCTCAGCCACTTGTTTCCCGCGGAGGTGACCAAGATCGCCTATGCGAGAGACAAGTACCTGCGAAAGTTTCAGCAGCGCTTTATCGATCTGTTTCAACAGGAGGCGATACGGATTGTACGGGCCATGCGGGAACGCCATTCGAGAACCTAAGTAGCTGGTTGGGAAGCTCAGGTCGCAAAGACACAGGGCGTTGACTTATCAAAAGTCCGCCGGGCTCTTTACCGGCAGCACACCCGGACGATTCAGCACGTGCGTATAGATCATTGTCGTGGAAACATCCGCGTGGCCAAGCAGCTCCTGCACGGTGCGAATGTCATAGCCGGCCTCGAGAAGATGAGTTGCGAACGAGTGGCGCAGCGCATGGCTGTTCACTTTCTTCGGGATTCCCGCATCTCCCGCCGCTGACTTGATCGCCCGCTGGAGCGATGACTCATGAATGTGATGGCGCCGCACCTGCCCCGATTTCGGATCTTGCGAGAGCGCCCTACTTGGAAAGACATACTGCCAGATCCACTCACGTGCGGCGTTCGGGTACTTACGCGCCAGCGCATCGGGCAGGAACACGCCACCGACTCCCGCCGCCAGGTCCCGGTCTTTCTGCCTCCTCACATCATCGAGATGCGCACGCAGAGCCGGCCCATAGCGCTCGGGCAATGGAACGATCCGGTCCTTTGCGCCTTTGCCGTTGCGCACAACAATCAGCTGCTGCCCAAAATCAACATCCCCGACGCGCAACCGTATACATTCCATCAGGCGCATCCCTGTGCCGTACATCAGCCCTGCCATTAGCCCGAAAGTGCCGTCCATCCGCTCCAAAAGCGCCTTCACCTCGTTGCGCGTCAATACCACCGGCAAGCGAGCCGGGCGCCTGACGCGGGAAAAGCTCAAATCCTCCAGAGATTGGTCCAGCAGCTCTTTAAACAGGAAGTTGATGCTGTTGTAGGCAAGGTTCTGGGTGCTGGCGGCCACTGTGCGATCCACCGCCAAATGCGTCAGAAACCGCTGGACATCCTCGGCGCTCACCTGCTCGACCGTTTTATCCTCGCAGAACAGAAGAAAACGGTGGCACCAGTCCACGTACGTCTTCTCGGTGCGGATCGAATAATGGCGAGAGCGCAGGGTTCTAGCGAGATCCTGCAGAATCGGATAGGTTTTCGACGAGCGGGAAAAACGCGGACGAGATTCTGAAGTCTTCCCGGGCGTGCTCTCCCTGGCGATCGTCGGATGGTTCGGTTCCAAGGGCTTCCCCGCCTCTTTCCAATAGTCCCAATCGACCTCGCTTCCCACAGGAGCCTGCGCAAGCTCAACGACCAGCAGTTGAATTGCGTCGACCGGGGGGGAAGGGGGCCAAGAAACGAAAATGATCATGAGCGGATGATGAATCAAATGTTGACGAACGATTAATAAGACGAAAGAAAACATGTTGAATGATCCGAGAGCAGTCGGAAAGCAGGGTGACAAAGAGAATGGCGAACGCGTAGCTTGGGAGAAGAAAGTAGGGAGGGATGAAAAATAAAGGAGGGGGGGGTTGAGGAGCCGTAGGAGCCTTGAGAAAGGGGGAGAAGGGGGCAGCTTTTGAGAGCGTGGGGAGAAAGTGGATGAAAATAAAGGGGGGGGGCTTTTGGGCATTTGGAGGCCAGGGAGCCGAGAAGGGGAGAGAAGGAGTCTTTTTGAGAAAGCCGAAACTGTAGTCGAACGGACGGTTTGAACCTGTAGAAATCATCTTCTTCTGCTCTTCTTCGGCGTTCTCCGTAATCATTCCTTTCTTCTTTTCTTCGTCTTCTTCCGTCCACTTTCTCCGTAGGTGGTCGGATCGCTTACGGGTGTTTTGCGGATGCCTCAAGGCGCCGTTTTCCCATCATTGGTGTAGAGCGGAGAGCGCACCAATGAAACGCTACAGAAGACGGGTGCCGGCACTGCCGGGAATTATTCCACCCCGACCCTCGCAATCTGCGCCATCAGCACTACTGCTCGAAGCCCGAGTGTCGCCGCGCCAGCAAGGCCGGCCAGTCAGCGCCGTTGGTTGAGCAAGCCGGCCAACCGGGACTACTCCGGGCGGCGGAAGCAATGCAGCGGGTGCGCGCCTGGCGTGCCGCCCATCCCGGTTACTGGCAGCGAGCCGGCCCGCAAACCGGAGGATTGCGTTACAAGACGACTCCGGCGCAACCCATTGAATCTGCGAAGGAATCGGCGACTTTAACAGGCGCTGCGTTACAAGATCTCTTGAGCACCCAACCCTTTGTTCTGATTGGGCTTATCGCGAATTTAACGGGGACTGCGTTACCAGAAGACATCGCCGAGACCGGCCGCCGGCTCCAACAATTGGGGCAGGACATTCTCACCGGCGGCCATTCGGCCACAGGAGGCGATGATGCAAAAACGTCTGTTGGTCCCTTCCCGGGTGCGGCGCATCCCCGGTCAGTTCAGCTGGATCGATCAGCGCCTGGTGCGTGATCACCACATCGAGCGGGCGGATTGCACGGCGCTCGGGCTGTACTTGTTTCTACTCACCGTGGCCGATGCCCAGGGGCTGAGTTATTACGCCGATGGGTCGGTCGCGCGGATGCTCTCGTTGCGCCCCGAGCAGGTGGCGGCGGCCCGCGAGGGCCTGCTGCGCGCCGGGCTCATCGCCTACGAGGCGCCCTTGTATCAGGTCCTCGCCCTCGATCCGACGCCCCCTGCCGCGCCGCTGGCGCAGGAGGGGGTGGCGAGGTCGCGGGTCCAGGGAAGCGAGGCCTTGCGCAGCATGCGCGAGGTCTTGCGCCAGACCCTGGAGGCGCACTCATGATCGATTATGCGACCTATTGCCGCATCCAGGATGCGCACCAAACCCAAGGACTGAACATCGGCCAGATCGCCCGTGCCCTGAATCTCGATCCCAAGACCGTCACCAAATGGCTGGCCGAGCCCCGCTATCGACCGCGTCTGCAACCGCCTCGCGCCAGTAAGCTCGATCCCCACAAGGCGCAGATCCGCCAGTGGCTGGAGGCCCACCCCTACAGTGCCCAGCAGGTCTTTCAGCGCCTACGCGAGGCCGGCTACGACGGGGGGCTGACCATCGTCAAGGACTACGTCTCGCTGGTGCGTCCGCGCCGTGCCCCCGCGTTCCTCACCCTGACGTTCGCCCCGGGCGAGTGCGCCCAGGTCGACTGGGGCTCCTACGGGACGGTGGCCGTGGGCGAGACCCGGCGCAAGCTCTCGCTGTTCGTGATGGTGCTGTGCTACAGCCGCCTGATGTATGTGGAGTTCACCCTCTCGCAGCAGATGGAGCAGTTTCTCGCCTGTCATCTCAATGCCTTTGCGTACTTCGGCGGCCGGGTTCCCGACAAGGTCATGGTCGACAATCTCAAGTCCGCCGTGCTGCGCCGACTCACCGGCGAGGCGCCGGTGTTCAATCCCCGCTACCGCGATTTTGCCGACCAGGCCGGTTTTAGCATCCAGCCCTGCAACGTGGGCAAGGGCAATGAGAAGGGCCGGGTGGAATCGGCGGTGGGGTATGTCAAAAAATCTCCTCAACGGACTGGAGATCCCCGACTTCAGCGCCTTGAATCCGGCCGCGCGGGTGTGGCTGGACACCGTCGCCAATGTGCGTACCCATGGCGAGACCCATCAGCGCCCGGTGGATCGCTTTGAGGAGGAGAAGGCGCTCCTGCACCCGCTGCCCGCCGGCCCCTTCGATATCGGCACGGTGCACTCGGTACGGGCCTCCAGCCGTTTCCGCGTGAGCTACGATTCCAACCGTTACTCGGTACCGGCCGAGTACGCCAGCACGGCCTTGACCCTGAAGGTCTATCAGGAGCGGTTGTGTATCTACCACCAGGGCAAGCTCATCGCGCGCCATGCGCGCTGCTATGAGCGCCACCAAGACATCGAGGATCCCGATCACCCCAAAGCGTTGCTCGCCCAACGGCGCAATGCCCGCGAGCAGAAGCTGCTCGGGCGTTTCCTGGCCCTCTCGCCACAGGCCGAGGCTTACTACCAGGCCCTGGCCCAGCGCCGCCTCAATCCCCGCCATCATGTGCAGAAGATCGTGGCCTTGAGCGAGATCTACGGTAGCGAGGCGGTAGCCCGGGCCATGGCGGACGCCTTCGCCTTCCAGGCGTTCAGCTGCGAGTACATCGCCAATGTGCTCGAAAGCCGCGCCCGGCTGCGCCCCGAGCCCGGTGCGCTGCATCTGACCCGCCGCCAGGACCTGCTCGATCTGGACCTGCCGGAACCGGATCTGTCGGCCTATGGCGCGGATACGGCGCAGAGCGCCGAGGATCCCGCCACGCCGAGCGAAGACAATGCCCCCAATGCCGACGAGGATGACGATACGGAGGGTTCGACATGAGCGATTCCAATAGCCGCAAAGCACCCAACACCGACACCTTGCCCAAGGATCTGGACTACCTGAAGCTGGCCTTCGTCAATGAGCACTTCGAACCGCTGGCCCAGGAGGCGGCACAGGCCCACTGGGGCCATGTCCACTACCTCGCCAGTCTGATGCACGGCGAGGCACTGGCCCGGGAGCAACGCAGCGTTGCACGAAGGATCCGCCTGGCCCGCTTCCCCGTGATCAAAACGCTCGATGGCTTCCAGTGGAACTGGCCGCGTAAGATCAACCGCCTGCAGGTCCAGGAGCTGTTCCGACTACGCTTCATTGCCGAGAAGGCCAACGTGATCTTTCTCGGTGGGGTCGGACTGGGCAAGACGCATCTGGCCACCGCCTTGGGCTATGCCGCTTGTCAGAAGGGCCACTCGGTGCTTTTCACCAGCGCCGTGGACGTGATCAACACCCTGGCTGCGGCCCAGCGCAACGGGCGGTTGAAGCCGACGCTCGAGCGCTACCTCAAACCCACCCTGCTGATCTTGGATGAGCTCGGATATCTGCCCATCGACAAGGTCGGGGCGGACCTGCTCTTCCAGATCATCAGCCGCCGCTACGAGCGCGGCGCCATCCTCATCACGTCCAATCGCGTCTTCAAAAAGTGGGCCGAGATGTTCAACAACGACGCCACCCTCACCTCCGCGTTGCTCGATCGCCTGCTCCATCACGCCGAGACCGTCCTCATCGAGGGCAAAAGCTATCGCATGAAGGATCAGATCGAATCCTGAACCCGACTGGCGCCGCTAATTTCCCCTGCGCGGCGCCTTTTTTCGCCCCAGTTTCAAACCAGCCAATTTGCTCCGGTTTCACTGCGGCGCTCACAAATTCAGAGAATTCGCCTAACATGAGGCTACAGGCGACCCAATGCCGCGACGCGGGCCCTGCGCCAAGTTGCAGGTTCAGTGTATCGCGGCATTGGATCGCCTGAGCCAAACGTTAGATTCAAAAACACACAGAAGGAAAATATGTCAATTATATGTGCCGCCATGAAAGATGGCGTTATTGCGATTTCGAGCGATACACAGTCCAACTTTGGGTCGATAAATGTATCCGCAAAGCACATCCGCAATTCAAATAAGTTATATTCTGTTAACAAAAGTATAATTGGAATTGTAGGTTGGCATGCGATCTCTGACATGGTTGAGCATTTGATAAATAATAACAAGAAAGTGTTTCAATTAAATACTAGAATGGAGATATACTCAACGTTAATCAAGCTCCATGAAAAGATGAAAAATAATTACTTCATTGAAACCAAAGAAGATGATGAACAACCTGTAGAATCAAGTCAGCTAGATGCGCTGATTGTAAATCGACATGGGATATTTGAAATCGGTAGCTATAGAGAGGTTAATGAATATAGCACGTATTGGGGTATAGGCTCCGGGAGGCAGTTTGCTTTAGGTGCCATGCATGCGCTATATGAAAAAAAAGTAACCGCTAAGCAGATCGTAGAGGCCGGTGTTAATGCGGCCATTGAGTATGATGATGGCTGTGGGCTTCCATTGAAAACACGAACAGTAGGTG
This sequence comes from uncultured Gammaproteobacteria bacterium, assembly GCA_942492625.1. Taxonomy (GTDB): domain Bacteria; phylum Pseudomonadota; class Gammaproteobacteria; order Chromatiales; family Chromatiaceae; genus Thiosymbion. The sequence goes on from CALOFM010000048.1 coordinate 117,927, forward strand.
TGAACAAGAAAATCTAACGAGCGCCTACAGCCGACGCGGGAAAGGCCGGCGGTTTTCCTGCAAGCGTAGCGGGCGCGCGGCTAAGTTATACCCGCCTCATATGAGATTTCGGGTGAGGAAGAAGCTGCACCCGAGAACGGGGTCAGGTCTTGTAATTTGCGCGCGATAACCTAAGCTTCGGCTTATGGCAAGACCTTTGCGCATCGAGTTTGCGGGTGGCTTGTACCACCTGACCTCCCGCGGCGACGGAAGGGAAGACATCTTCCGTGGCGACGGAGACAGGAGGGTTTTCCTCGACCTGTTCGCACAAGTTTGTGACCGGTTCAACTGGCGGGCGCACGCCTATTGCCTGATGGCCAACCACTACCACTTGCTCGTCGAGACGCCGGACGGCAACCTTTCCAAGGGAATGAGGCAGCTCAACGGCGTCTACACGCAACGCTTCAACGCGATCCACAACCGCTGCGGACATGTTTTCCAGGGGCGTTACAAGGCAATCATCGTAAGGCAATCATCGTTCAGAAGGACGCGTACCTGCTGGAGTTGTCGAGGTACATTGTGCTGAACCCGGTCCGCGCCGCCATGGTGTGCACGGCTGGCGATTGGCCGTGGAGTAGCTTTCGGGCAACCACCGGCGAAGCGCGTTGTCCCCGATGGCTGCAGCGCGACCGGTTGCTCTGTGCGTTCGCAGCCACCGAGAAAGAAGCTGTCGCAAGCTACAGGCTGTTCGTTGCCGACGGAATCGCTCAACCTTCCCCGAGGCACAACCTGAAGCATCAGGTCTTTCTCGGTGACGAAACCTTTGTCGCAGCGACACAGCGAAAGCGCCTGGACGATCGCGATCTTTCGGAAATTCCGCGTGCCCAACGTCGTCCCTCCGGGAAACCACTGACTGAGTACGCTAGGCAGCATCCGCTACGCGATGACGCCATCGCGGCCGCATACGCTGGCGGCGGTTATACCATGAAAGTCATAGGCTCATTTTTCGGCCTACACTACTCGCAAGTCAGTCGCATCGTTCGAAGAAAGGAAAATGCAAATTACAAGACCCCGTGACCGTATGACCCCGTGACTCGTAATCTCGCGTCATGCATCCCAGGAATTGAGAACGGCTCGGCAATTAAACAGCTTTCTGATTAGAATACGGGATATATTATTCCAGAGGGCAATTCTGGTGTTCGGATCAAGCCCGGGTATGCCCACTCCCGAAATCTCCAACAATTCCGCGTTGCCATCGGCGATCAGGGAAACGGGGCGCCGTGATCCCGGCTCGACCAATCCCTGAAGACCGGTTACAGTTCCGATAATATAGTCGACGCTTCGGAAGGGTTTACGAAGACTCGGGCGTTGAACGACGAAGTTGCCCGAAAGGATCGCCCAGCAACAATCGGCTGGGTCGCCGCGTTTGTATAGGTAGGCATGGTCTTTCAACGAGACGGGCTTAGGTTGCAGTTGAGTTACAACTTGAGAGAGCTGGTTCCGGTCAAACCCGCTAAAAAGTTCTGATCCTTCCAAGTGGGATACTAAGTCATCAGACATGTCTTGGGTTCCTTTTTGGTGGTGGCTTGGATAAGACTTGCATACATCCAGGTTCTTCGCACTGTTTTGATTTCAGGCGCAGAATATAGCCCCTAAAATCCAGCGGGTGATTCGCTTTTTAGCTCAGCTACCGTAAGCCTATGCGCGTAGCGATTTCTCCGGGCACGGGTTGGTACGCGCGCGGGCATGCACCATTCGTGGGACCAAAGAGGCAAGTGCGCATCGACAATTGATTCGGTATTGCGCCTCAGCCAGATAACGGTGGCGGTACTTTTTGAAGTCAAGGTGATGGTAAGTTCCCTGGATCGCGGTCTTGACTTTGGAGATGAAGGTATTGACTCACCGGAATGGTTCCAACTCGCTCGATTGGCGTGGGCTGACGATGATCGCCCCGTGCGCGCCGACCAGGTCGCGCGCGGCGGCGAAGCCGGCCAAGGTTGTGCCTTTGACGTTGCCGATTGCATCGAACCGGACATGATGGGGATGGCCGTTGTGGTCGAGCTCTACGGCTGCCACGAACGATGCCTGGTTCGACCCGCTGCGACCGCGTTTGCCGCTCTGCACGCGGCCGAGCACCGCGTCGTCGGCGAAGACCACGCCTTCAGAGACATGCCGGGCTGAAGCTGAATTTTTTTCTGGGGCATTGCACTCTCTCCGCTGGTGTACCTGCGGAACAGTGTGCGCCTACCGATGGCTCGATCGGTGAGCCCACTAGCTGGGGAACGAAGCTAATCACCATAAAGTGTATTATTACCGTTACCCAAGTGAACAGTCCACAGGCTCAAAGTCGGTGCCTTCCCGTTACGGCTTGAAGCCGGATCGAACGGCAGAAATTGACCCCATATACCAGGGGCTTGGCACAACACATACCATTACCTACAAAGCTCTCCGATGGCGCGCTGAGCAAGCGCGGGGGTCAGGTCTTGTAATTTGCGTGCAACTATCTAAGCTTCAGCGCATGGCACGGCCGTTGCGCATCGAGTTTGCGCGTGGCTTGTACCACCTGACCTCCCGCGGCGACTGTGAACTAGCGGGGTCAGGTCTTGTATTTTGCGCGGGACAATCTAAGCTTCGGCACATGGCAAGACCTTTGCGCATCGAGTTTGCGGGGAAAAGGGGCCAGGCTCAATAAGTGCGCGAAGCGTGCGTATTCCAGACGAAGTCTGCCACTGATTCCATAGCAAAGCTGCCACCCATTCCACGGCAAGCCTGCCACTGATTCCACGCGAAGGCTGCCACCCA
>CALOFM010000049.1:0-103015 GCA_942492625.1 uncultured Gammaproteobacteria bacterium
CCCCTGGCGGCGCGAAGCGAAGATTTCGCCGGTCGTCTGCGGGAGCTAGGACTTGATGTGAGCGCCACGCCAAGTCTTTTGGAAGTGGTGAGAGCACTAGCGGGAAAGGTAGACGAACACCTTAGCCGCAACGGCGGACGGACCGATCTCGGCGAAATGGCACAGATGGCCGCCTGCGAGGCGCTCACGGCGCTCGGGACGCCGATTTTCGATTCGACGCATCACGCCCATCTCCCCGTGCTGAATGGCCTGTCCCGCCAGCCGTACCTCCGCCGCGATGGCAGCTTGGCGATGGCGGCTGGGTACGATGCGGTAACGGGGCACCCCCACCACCTTTCCGGGGGACGATGAAGAGTGCCGCAAGCTGTTGCTCGCGGAGCTGTTGCGCGCCCCAGCCGTGATCGAGTTCGACAATCTGACCGCGGATCTGGTCGCACACAAGAGCCTTTGCACCGCAGCTCCGAGGTGAGCGCACGCGAGATAACGCCCGTCATGCTGGTACGCAGCATCTCGTTGAGCTCATTGAGCTCCTCGTCCGTGCCCAGGCGCATACCGCTCGTAGAAGACGCCCTTCCAGTTGACGAGCATGAGGGCCTGGGCACGCGTGCGGCTCATCCGCCCACGTCCTCTTCTTCGTCCTCGGTCCCGTCGCCTTCCTCGCTCGCGTCTTCTTCGGGATCGACGAGATCGGGAGCGGCCTCCCGATCCGTGCGTCGCCTGGTTACAGGCGGCCGCTCGACACTCGACCCTAGGGGACGAAGCAGTCGGATCGGCGGCGCTGCTGCCACCAGCAAGTGGAACGGTGTCGATGTCCAGCCCGCGACCTGGTCGCGTAGCCGCTGGCTGAGGGCTCGTTCCGGGTCGAGGCGCACGACATCGCGAAGAAAACGATGGACGTACTGGTAGTACTCGGACCACGCACGCTGCCTTGCGCCGCCCCAGGCGGCGATGCGGTCCACGTGCTCGATGCCGCCAACGAGATCGCCAACCGTCACCCGCAACGGAGCCAGCACCCGTTGCCGCCAGGCCTCCTCGGTGTCAGCGCGCTTGGCTGCCGCGAGGACCTCGGCGAGCTGAGCCCGCAGCGTGCCGGTTAGCAGGGTCAGGCTCTCGCGCGTGAGCGCTTCGCCCGCGAGGAAGTACTCGACGACTGCGGCGGCCAGTCGCGTCAGCGCGTACTCACCGGACCGGACGATGCCCGCCCCGTCCACCCTGGCCAACATGCGCTGGTCGCGAAGCCGTTGGATGGCGTGCGTCGCCCGCTTGCGCGGCCGCTCCGCGCCCGGATCGACCACGTCGCACCTCTGCTCGAAAATGTCGATGAGCACGTCCTCTTCGAAGGACGCCAGCGCCGCCCGGTCGGCGCGCAGGTAAAGGCCTGCAAGGAAGCACAGGTCGTGCGTCTTCAGATCCAGATTGACCTGGTCGCGCGCGAGCGCAGCAATGAGGCGGCTCGGATCGGACGACATTAGAAGACCCCAGCCGGCCGATGATTTGCCGGTCCGATCTCGCGGTTAGAGAGAGCGGCTGCAAACGGTCGGCTCATCGCTTCGTTCTTCATTGGAACAAAGGCAGACGTGCTGAGGCGCCAGAGGATCCTTTCGGGCGCGTAGCGGGTGAGTATCAGCTCGAAGCTCTGACCCGCTTCTCGCGCGACATACGGAGCCTTGAAACCGGGAGGAGACCATATACGGGTACAACGGCTCAAGCGTCGAGTGCTGCTTCAAACTGGTTCGGAACGATCGGCGACCGGCGCGCTCAAGAGACCAATCGCAACCCCGGCGGCAGCGACTCGCCGAAGGCCTGCTGCTCGTCCGCCGCATCCAGCTCCACCACCTGGCTTACCATGCGTACCCAGGACGCCGGTGCCCGGGCCTCTTTCAGAGCCTCCACTACCCGCCCCTGCAGCTTGGGGTCGAGGTCCCGCTCCCGGTCTCCGCTCATGCGCGAGAGCATGGTGGCGGCAAAGGCCGCGTCCCTGTTCTGCTTCCAGTGCGCGGCCAGGGCCTTCTCCAGCCAGCGCTCGGCGGCCTCCCGCGGCACCACGCCGTGGATGCCGCCGTAGAGCGGAATCCGGGCACCCAGACGGCCGATAGTCCACCAGGTCTGGGGCGGCTCACCCTTTCGCTTCAGGCATCCTACCAAGGTATCGCCGAGCGCCGTCTTGCGCTCGACGGGCAGGCGCTCGAGCGATCCGACCAGCCTGAGCATATCCCCATGGCTGAGGGACCGGGCGGCCTTGTCGGCCTTCTTCGACTTTCTACCGGCACGCGTCAGCTCCGCGGCCACGTCGTCCAGCAGCCGCACTTGGGCGGCCTCGTCCAGCCCCCCCGACACGCGCCGCCACAGGGTCCACCATTCCGCCCAGCTCTGAGCCTCGTTGGTGAACTGCACGCCCTGGTCATACAGGGACCAGAGCTGGCTTACCCGCCAGTCGTCCAGCGGATAGCCGAACCCCGGACGCAGGCAGAAGCCCGTCAGGCTGAACCAGAAACGCTCGTGGTGCGCCGAACGGCGGCGCCGCCGGCTTCCCTCCCAGAGCTCGCCGAAGACCTGTCGCAGGAGGCCGCTGTCCCATTCGTCCCTGCGCCCCAGGATGCGCTCCAGGCTCGTGCGCAGGCCGCGTATCTCCTTCGGGTCCACGCCCTTGGCACGGGTGCCGTACAGGCGCTCGATCAACTCCGCGGCCTCCCCGAAGCGGGGATGACCGGACTCTTCGAGCCCGGCAGCCCCCTTGCGCCTCAGCTGGAAGGACAGGTGCCAGCGGCGCTGCGAGTCGTCCACCGCAACGCAGCCCACGTCCAGGGTGCCGACCTCGGTGGGCGTCAGACCCAGCTGCACCCGGACCTCTCCCGTCTCCTCCCCGGAGCCCAGCACCGTTGCCACCGGGGGCAGGAGGACGGCCCCCGCGCCGTCCAGGTCGATCAGGTCGCCGGGCCGATGCAAATGGTCACCCGTGGACGAGGCCAGGTGAAAGCTCACCGGCTCCCCGAGGCGCAGCGAAAAGGTTCGCTCTTTGAGCCTGACCTCCCGGCCCTCTTCGCTACCACGGGGCAGGAGGCAGACGCCCCGGCGTTGCTCCCCCTCATCTTTGGCGACTAGAAAATAGCTGCGCGCCGAGCCGCCGCCGATGCGCAGGCTTCTGCCCTGCCTGGCCATGGCATAGGCAACCGCCCCGCGGGCGACCGCCAGCGCAGGATCTTCGTTGCGCAGCCGCACCAGGTCCGAGCCCCGCCAGCCCTCGATGGTGGCGAGCAAACGACCACTCAGGGTCTCGCTCTGAAAGACCCCGCCGTTGAGCAGCACCGCGTCCGGGACCGGTGTGCCGTCCGGGTCCGGTGCTTGGTCGGCGAGCGCTTCGCGGGACACCCGCGCGTGATGACCAATGAAGGCGGCCAGGTGGCGCGTGACGGCAGCGTCCGCCGCATAGGGAAGACCGAACTCCACGATCCCGGAACGGCGTCCGTGGGGCCGCTCGTCGATGGCCACCTCCGGGAAGAAGCCGTCGACCACCATGGCGCTGACCTCGTCACGTGCAAGCGCAGCCGAGCAGGCACCTCCTACCAGCCTGGCCCCGCTGCCCAGCAGGGTAACCGTGGTCTGGTCCGGGGCGTCCGGGGCGAGCAGGCGCTCCTTGGCGGATCGGCACTGCTGCAGGAGCTGCGACAGGGCCGCGGCGGACAGGTGCTTGCCGCCTAGGCGCTGCTCGATCAGGTGCGCCAGGGCGAGATCCATGTTGTCGCCGCCCAGCATCAGGTGGTCACCGACGCCGATGCGGTTCAGCTCAGGTCCGTCCCCTCGGGCGGATACCCGAATGAGGGTCAGGTCCGTGGTGCCGCCGCCCACGTCGATCACCAGCAGCAGCCGCACCCCCGCCAGCTCTTGCGCCAGGGCATCCCTGTGCCGATAGATCCAGTCGTAGCAGGCCGCCTGGGGCTCCTCCACCAAGCGGCATTGGCCGAGTCTTGCGGTACGGGCCGCTTCCACCGTCAGGGTGCGCGCGGCCTCGTCGAAAGAAGCCGGCACCGTCAGGACCAGCTCCTGTATCTGGAGGGGATTGCGCGGGAAGCGGTGATTCCAGGCGTCCCGCACGTAGGTGAGGTAGCTCGCGCTCGCCTCCAGCGGCGAGACGCGGGGGACGTCCTCGACACCTCCCCAGGGCAGAATGCCCGCGGTGCGGTCGACTTGTGTGTGCGACAGCCAGCTCTTGGCGCTTGACACCAGGCGCCCCGGCACCCGGCTGCCCAGCTCGCGGGCCAGCTCCCCTACCACCAGCGGCTGCACGTTCGCCGGGTCAGAGATGGCCCAGGGGAGGGTCAGATCCGCTCCCGCGAGCTCACCCGAGGCGGGATGGTAACGCAGGGAGGGCAGCAGCGGCCGGGCTGCGACCTCGCCGGGTGCGACCAGCTGCTCGATCTGGAACAGCTCGATATCGGCCTGCGCCGGCCCACGCGTATCCGAATAGGCCACCACCGTGTGGGTCGTGCCCAGATCGATCCCGACCAGATAACGCGGCTTGGAGGCGCGGGCGATGGTCAGGCCTCCCCTCGCACGTTGAGCTCCACCTTCCAGCGCTCGTCCCCGCTGAGGGAGACCGCATCCAGCCGCAGGGTTCCGACCTCGGTGACCGCCGCCTGCAGGTGCACCGGAACCACCTCACCGGGGCTTCGGTCCTGCGCCGGGAGGTCCGCCTCGATCTCCTCCAGCTCTTCGAGCTCCTCGTCCGTCCAGTGCTCCAGCATGGAGCCCACCCGATCTTCGCGCCGCACCGAGGAGCCGAAGAAACGGAAACGCACCGGCTCACCCACCACCAGACCGACCTCCTGGGGCGGCAGCTCCGCCTGTGTACCCTCCTCCATGCCGAAGGGGGCGATGCACATGGCCTCGATGGGCGGCTCCATCCCGGGCACCGCGGGCACGGCGCTCTCGATTCCCACGTAGTAGGACTTGGCCGTGCCGCCGCGGATGCGAACGCCCTTCCCGCGGCGCACGTAGCCGTAGTAAGCCGCACCACGGGCGACGGCCAGGTCCAGGTCGGCGCCTTCGAGCAGCCGTGCGTAGGGTGCCTGCTCCGCCTCCAGCCAGGAGTTCAGAGCCTGCATGGTCCGCTCGGCCAAAGAGGCCGCCTTGAATACGCCGCCGTTGAACAGAACGGCCGTCGGGTGCAGAAAGCTGCTCCCCTCTGGAGCGGCCGCGAACCCCGGAAGCTCCGAGGTGGCACCCAGCTGTCGGGCCAAGAAGGCTGCCAAGTGCCTGGTCAAGGCTGCGTCCTGGGCGTATGGCAGGCCCATCTTGGTCAAGGCGGTGCGGGCCCGAACGGCGGGCCGCGCGCAGGCATCCACCAGGGGAAAGAAGCCCTCGACCAGGGTGTTGGCCACCTCATCGCGCGTCAGCTCCGTGCGCAGGGTACCGCCGATGAGCCTTGATCCGCGGCTCGGCACCATCACGGGGACCGACTCGGTGTCCGGGTCCGTCAGCAGGGTCTCCTTCGCCGTCCGACAGCCGTGGGTGAGCGCCTGAAGCTGCCACAGGTCAAGCTTCTTTCCCTCGGCCGCGAGCTTGGCACGCACCACATGGGCGAGGGCCAGATCCATGTTGTCGCCGCCCAGCAGTATGTGGTCGCCCACCGCAACACGTGTCAGCTCCAGGGACCCGTCGCTCTCGGTGACGGCGATCAGGGAGAGGTCCGCGGTACCGCCACCCAGGTCGACCACAAGGATAATGTCCCCCACCTGGACCTGCTTGCGCCAATCGCCCGCGCTAGCCTGGATCCAGCTATAGAGCGCCGCTTGGGGCTCCTCCAGGAGGATCAGGTCGTGCAGCCCCGCCGAGGCGGCCGCCTCGGCGGTCAGCTCACGGGCGGCGGGATCGAAGGAGGCAGGGACCGTGAGGGTGACCGCCTGCTCTACAAGGCTTGCATCCGGAAACCGGGAATTCCATGCGTTGCGCATGTGCTCCAGGTAACAGGTCGTGGCCGCCAGCGGGGACAGCTGCTCGATCTCCTTTGGGGCGTCCACGGGCAGGATGGCGGCGCGCCGGTCGACCGCCGGATGACACAGCCAGCTCTTGGCGCTGGAAATCAGGCGAATCGGCGTGCTTGTGCCCAGGTTGCGGGCAAGCTCGCCGACCACGAACCTGGGCTCGGCCTCCCAGGGCAAACTTCGGTCCCCGGGAGTCAGCTCGTCGGGATGGGCAACGTACAGGAATGAAGGCAGGGCGAGCCGATCCTCCACCGCACCGGGGCCGGTGAGCTGCGGGATGCCGAAGACCTCCTGGACCACCTCCTCGCGCTCACCCTCCTTAAGATCCACATAGGACAGGACGCAGTGGGTCGTGCCCAGATCAATTCCGACCGAATAGCGCGGCTCGCTCACAGCTCCACCTCGGCCGGCGCCAGCACCTGCACCTCATGTCCTTCCGCCAGCTTGGGCAGCTTCACCTGCGACACGCGCCAACCCCGGTGCATCAGGGTCCCGGAGAAGGGCGGCTTGCCGACGACATTACCCGTCAAGCGGACCTCGGATGCGTTGAAGCCTTCCGCGAGTGTGATCCTCACACCTTCGTCTTCCTGCCGAACCGGCTCGATGCTCAGGTGCTCCAGGAGCGTCTTGCGGCAGCCCTCGTGGACCACCCGTGCCGCCCCGCCGATGTCCGCGTCCGAGTAGGCACTGACGTCCTCCTGCAGAAAATCCACCAGGCGTCCGTCCTGCTGGAGCAGCCCCAAGAGCTGCAGCGCGGAGTCCGTGCTGGTCTCACGCAAGGATGCGGACTCCGGCGCAGGGGAAGCGGGCGCCGTCACCCGCGCGGAAGGTTCCCCGCGCAGCAGCCGGTCGAGCCCGGCGGCGAAACCGGCATCGGTAAGCGCACGCCAAAATGCCTCAAAAGCGAGCATCAGGCGGGAGAAAAAGGACAATTCTTGATCAGACATAGCAGGCTCCTGGAATCGAGAGCTTGCATTCTAACGTTTGAGCCAGGATTCGGCTTCTCGACCTACCATGGAAGCCGCCTCGTCGCGGCCGGGCGAGGCCATTTTGTGTCCGCCTGGAGAAATACCCCGCCCGGATCGATTCTGTTACCATGCCGCGGCTTTCGTATCAGGGAAATGCTCATGGCTTCGTCGCTCGTCCAGAGTAGGGAATCGGCCCTACCGGAAACGGTGGCAGCGGTCGACCTGGGTTCCAACAGCTTTCACATGATCGTCGCCCGAATCGGGGACGGAGACCTGCAAGTCATCGACCGGCTCAAGGAGATGGTGCGCCTGGGAGAGGGCCTCACGGAAGACAAAAATCTGCGCCCGGAAGTGGCGGACCGGGCACTGGCCTGCCTGGAGCGCTTCGGCCAGCGGCTACGCGGCATGGAGCCCGGCAGCGTGCGGGCGGTGGGGACCAATACGCTGCGCCAGGTCCGCGCCGAGACCCGCTTCCTGGAGCAGGCGGAGCTTGCCCTCGGGCACCAGATCGACGTAATCGCGGGGCGCGAAGAGGCACGGCTGATCTATCTGGGCGTCGCGAACGGCCTGGCTGCCGGGGACGAGCGGCGTCTGGTGGTCGACATCGGCGGCGGCAGCACTGAGATCATCGTCGGCGAGGGCGTCACCCCACGGCTGCGCGAGAGCCTGCACATGGGCTGCGTGAGCATGTCCAGGCTGCAATTCCCGGACGGCAAAATCACCGCCAAGCTCATGGGCCGGGCGGAGCTGGCCGGGGACCTGGAGATCTGCCCGGTGCGTGAGCTCTTCCGCAGCTCCGGCTGGACTACCGCCGTGGGCAGCTCGGGCACTATCAAGGCCATTGCCGCGGTCGTGGAGGCCGGGGGCTGGTCGACGGACGGCATCTCCGCGCAATCCTTGGACAAGCTGAGGGATGCCCTGATCGGATTCGGCGAGGCGAGCGCAATCGATCTCAAGGGTCTGTCGAACGAGCGTAAGCCCGTATTCGCCGGCGGTGTGGCGGTGCTGCGCTCCGTGTTCACCAACCTCGGCGTGGAGCACATGCAGGTCTCGGACGAGGCCCTGCGCGAGGGTCTCATCTACGAGATGATGGGGCGCATCCGGCACGAGGACGTGCGCGAGCGCACCGTCAGCGCGCTGTGCCAGCGTTTCGACGTCGACGAGGAGCACGCCGGCCGCATCAAGGACACCGCGCTAGCCCTATACGGACAGGTTGCTCAGCCCTGGAAGCTCATGAATCCCGATTTCCCGAGCATGCTGGGCTGGGCGGCCCGCCTGCACGAGGTCGGGCTCATTTTCGGCCACAGCCAGTATCAGAAGCACGGCGCCTATCTGCTGCGTAACGCGGACCTGTCGGGCTTCACCCGCCAGGAGCAGTCCGTGCTCGCGGCCCTGGTGCTCGGCCACCGGCGCAAGTTTCCGCTCCAGGATTTCCTGGCCCTGCCCAAGCCGGTCCGGGACTGCACGCGCCACCTTTGCGTCATTCTCCGCCTGGCGGTGCTGCTCCACCGTGGGCGCTCTCCCACCACCACGCCCTTTCCAATGCTCAATCCCGACGGTGATCGGCTGCGGCTCGGCTTTCCGGACGGCTGGCTCGACCACCACCCCCAAACCCGCCTGGAGCTGGAGCAGGAGGCGGAGCGGCTTCTACCCGCGGACGTCAGGCTGGAATTCGAGTGAGAGCTTCCCCGCATTTGTTTTTTCCTACATCCTGTTAGAATTCGGCACGCTGAGGCGGGAGCCCGCGTCAGAAACAGAACAGATCCCTCGCCACCGCGTTCCACCGAAGGCGGCGGCCATCCCAACGATCCCCTGGAGGACACACAACAATGTCTGCACTTTTTTCCGACGAGTGGATGAAGCAACTCATGGACGCCTGGAACGGCGATCCGGACGTCAAGGACAAGCTCGCCGAGATCAACTTCAACTCGGTCATCTGCTGCGGATTCAAGAATGAAGAGGATCCGCGCGGCGTCTTCGTGGTGGAGAAAGGCGAATGCGTACGCGCCGGCGACTGGAGCGGCGAGACCGCAGACTGGGACATGCGCGCAGATCTGGACGATTGGCTCAAGTGGGTGAAGAAAGGCATCGGCATGATGGGCCTGGGTACCGCCTACGCCACCGGAAAGCTCAAGTTCAAGGTCGGTGACTACGGGGCCATGATCAGGGACCCGCGCATGGCTGGACCCTTCGTCAAGAGCTTCGGCCTGATGAAGCAGGTAGGCGCTGACGAGCTCGGCTGATCGCAGGCCGCCAAACGCGCACAAGCCCGCCCTCCGGCGGGCTTTTTTTTGCCCCTCCCGTCCTCCTGACACCCCACAGCGGTGTCACGAGAGAACACTCATCGTCCGTCTGCATTCTGATAAGTACCGACCAGCTCCGTATGCGCGAGGATGTGGGATTCCATGACGCCCTGTAGACGATCCTTGGTGGGCTGACCCAAGTCCGGCAGGCTGCTATCGAGAGCGTACAGGATATAGAAGTAGCGATGCCTCCCGATGGGTGGGCAGGGTCCGCCATATCCGGTCAGGCCCCAGCTATTGATCCCCTCGAGGGTGCCCTCTGGCAGGGCGTCCGACGCGACGCCCGTCGGCAAACCACCGCTTTGCGGAGGCAGATTGTAGAGCAGCCAATGGTCCCACACCATCTTGGGCGCGGCCGGATCCGGGGCATCCGGATCAGCGACGATCAGAACCAGGCTTCGGGTTCCTTCCGGCAGATCGCTCCAAGAGAGGTCCGGCGACAGGTCGTCCCCCTCGCAGGTGAAACGGGCCGGAATCTCACCGCCATCTGCGAACGCGGTCGAGGTCAACCTGAAGGACATGATGCGTCTCCTCGTCTTAGTTCTGTTGGGTCTGACCCTTATTATTGACTATTTGTTCAGCTCTCGCGCCCTTCCGCCTCGGTACAGACGTGCTGGGCGAAGCCTGCTCCCAATCCCGCGTAAAGATCGAACACCAGGTTCACACCGGCATCGGTCAGCACCGGCTCGTCGTCGGGAAACGTCGCGATGGCTCCGATCAGGCCGCCGAACCCCCCTTGCACCAAGTGCTCGGCAGCGAAGAGATTCTCGGACAATTTCGGTAACGCCAACAGCACCAGGTTGATTCTCCCCTGGTCTAGCTGAAAACTTTGCCAGAAATCCGCATCCGTGGCACTGCCCCGGATCACGAGCCTTCCCTGATTTTGGTGCATGGCAACGACGTCGTGATTGGCATCGACACCGACCGGATTGCGGCCCTTCTCAGCCAGCAGCGAATCGTAGGCGCCGGCGCCCACGCGCCCCATGCCGATGATCATCACGTCTGCCTCTCCCGGGTCGATCACCGCTTCGGCCTCGATACGATCGGGATGCTGCAGCCGCCGCAACCGGCCGCGAAAGCGCTCGTAGAGCTCGTGGGACCGCGCGTTGAGCGGCGATGCGGCGACGAAAGAGAGCGAGAGCGCGAGGGCGATGATAGTCAGCCACTCGGGGGCCAGCCAACCGTTGACGGCACCGATGGAGGCAACGATGAGACCGAACTCGCTGTAATTGGCCAGGCTCAGGCCCGCCAGGAAGGCCGTACGGGAGCGCAGCTTGAACAGGGCCAGGAGGCGGAGGAAGAACCAAGCCTTGGCCGAGACGGCCAACAACAACAGCAAGCCGACGAGCAGCATCTCCGGCGTGGGCGTTCCGCTCAGCCCGATGCTCAGAAAGAATCCGATCAGGAACAAATTCTTGAGGCTCAGCAGGGCCTTCGACAGCTCCTCGGCCTTGGGGTGGGAGGCGATCAAGACACCCAGTACCAGTGCACCCAAATCGCCCTTCACATTGACCAACTCGAACAGATGGGCGCCGCCCAGGCCCAGAGTCAACCCGAACAGCACCAAGAGCTCCCCGTGTCCCGAGCGATCCAAGATCTTGAGAACCAGGGGCCGAGCGGGAAGCACGAGCAACAAGAGCAAGGCCCAGAGGGAGGGCACCTTGCCCGCGGAGAAGACCAGAAAGACCACCGCCGCCAGGTCCTGCATGATGAGGATGCCGATGGCCGTGCTGCCGTAGATGGTCCCCATCTCCCCCTTTTCCTCCAGCACCTTGACCGCGAACACGGTGCTGGAGAAGCTCAGGGCGAAGGCCAACAACAGGGCCGTGGCAGGTTCCAGGTCCGCAAGAAAAGGCACCCCGGCGGCGCCCAAGACCAGAAAAAGGAGCGGAAAGACGGCGATCACTGCCGCCATGTGAATGCTCGCAGTCCCCCAGACCTGCGGGGCACCCAGCGCACGCAGCTTGAGCTTCAAGCCGATGGTGAACAGGAGCAGGGTCACTCCGAGCTCGGAGAACTCCTTGATGACGTCGTCCGCCTCCACTGCATAGAAGTGCAGCACGAAGCCCGCCACCAGGTAGCCCACAAGTGGCGGCAACCCTACCAGCCGCGACACCAAACCGAGGCCAAAGGCGAGAGAAATCCAGATGACGTCCAGCATGGCGCACTCAAATTACCCTGCACTGCGCTGCAATGTTACTGCCCCTCCCTGCCCGATTCACCTGCTCCGTCAAACCGGGAATGAACACAACGGCTTGAAGCAGCGCGCCGCGACAGATCAGTTACGGTATACTTTTCCGTTCGAAAACAGCTCGGGCTTGCGGCCGAACGCCGCGTCCATACACTCCCACAGCAGCCCCCGAAGAAGGTTCACTCGATGTCTGACTATCACGCCGAGGACGTCCGTAACATCGCCCTGGTCGGCCACTCAAACTCCGGCAAGACCACCCTGGTAGAGGCCTTGCTCGCCGCCACCGGAGTCATATCCGAGCCGGGCAGCGTGCAGAGAGGCACGACCGTCTGCGATTTCGACCCCATGGAGAAGGAACACCAGCATTCGCTGGATGTCGGTATCACCAGCTTCAACGCCCACGGCAAGCACATCAACCTGATCGACGCCCCGGGACTGCCCGACTTCGTCGGCCGCAGCATCTCGGTGCTGCCCGCGGTGGAGACCGCCGCAATCGTGATCAACGCCCAGGCCAGTGTCGAGCCCGTCACGCAGCGTATGTGGAAGGCGGCAGACAACCGCAACCTGTGCCGCATGATCATCGTGAATAAGATTGACGCAGAGGGCGTGGACCTGGAGGACCTGACCGCTCAGATCAAGCACGCCTTCGGCAACGAGTGCCTCCCCATCAATCTTCCCGCGGACGGCGGCAAACGGGTCATTGACTGCTTCTTCCAGCCCAGTGGCGAGGGTGCGGACTTCTCCTCCGTTGAGGAGGCCCACAGCCAGATCATTGACCAGGTCGTCGAGGTGGACGAAGCGCTCATGGAGCTCTACCTGGAGCAAGGCGAGGATCTGGCACCGGAGCAGCTCCACGCCCCCTTCGAGGAGGCCCTGCGCGAGTCCCACCTGATCCCGATCTGCTTCGTCTCCGCAGAAACCGGTGCCGGCATCCCCGAGCTACTCGACATCCTGGTGCGGCTCATGCCGAACCCCGCGGAGGGCAACCCTCCTCCCTACATGAAGGGCGAAGGGGACGACATGGAGCCCATCGAGGTCAGCCCGGACCCGGGCAAGCATGCCCTGGCCCACGTCTTCAAGGTGATCAACGACCCCTTCCGCGGCAAGCTCGGAATCTTCCGCATCCACCAAGGGCGCATCACCCCGGACACCCAGCTGTTCATTGGCGATGCGCGCAAGGCGTTTAAGGTCAATCACCTGTTCCGCCTGCACGGAAACGAGCAGGTCGAGGTCAAGGAAGGCGTACCCGGGGACATCCTGGCGGTGGCGCGGGTGGACGACATCCACTTCGACGCGGTGCTCCACGACTCCCACGACGAGGACCACCACCACCTGCGCTCCATCGAGTGCCCGGTCCCCCTGTACGGCCTGGCCATCACAACCACCAAGCGCGGCGACGAGCAGAAGCTCACCGACGCCCTGCACAAGCTGGAGGCGGAGGATCCCTGCTTCCACGTCGAGCACAACGCCTCGGCCAACGAGACAGTCATGCGGGGCCTGGGCGAGGTACACCTGCGAGTGCTGCTACGGCGCTTGTCGGAGCAGTTCCACGTTGAGGTGGACACCAAGCCGCCGAGCATCGCCTACCGGGAGACCATCACCGCCCCTGCCGAGGGTCACCACCGCCATAAGAAGCAGACCGGCGGCGCCGGCCAGTTCGGCGAGGTCTACCTGCGCGTCGAGCCGCTCGAGCGAGGCGCGGGATTTGAGTTCGTGGACGCGATCGTCGGCGGCGTCATCCCGGGTCAGTTCATCCCGTCCGTGGAGAAAGGCGTGCGCCAGGTCCTGGAAGAAGGCGCGGTCGCCGGCTACCCCATGCAAGACGTCCGGGTGTCCCTGTACGACGGCAAGTACCACCCGGTGGACTCCAAGGACATCGCATTTGCCACCGCCGGCAAGAAGGCCTTCCAGACGGCGGTCGACAAGGCCAGACCCGTGATCCTGGAGCCCATCGTCAAGATCCGCATCGTCGCCCAGGACAGCGCCATGGGCGATCTGGCCGGAGACCTGTCCAGCCGCCGCGGACGCATCAGCGGCAGCGAGTCCAAGAGCCTGAGCCGGATCGCCATCGATGGGGAGGTACCATTGGCGGAGCTGGAAGGCTACGAGTCACGGCTCAAGTCCATGACCGGCGGCGAGGGAACCTACAGCATCGAGCTCAGCCACTACGAGGCGGTGCCGGCGAACATCCAGAAGCAGCTCCAGGACGCGTTTCAGCGGTCGGAGGACTGACATCCTGGAGACGGCGGCTCATCGCAAACGGCTTGATGATCCGCCGTTTCCAGGACAATTTCTCATACCGCCGGCGTTTGCTTTCGCTCCATCAGATTCCCTCGAACTCGATCACCGTCGATTTGTCGCTTGCGTCCTCCGGCACGCGGGTGGATCAACGACAGGGCGTCTGGCTCCCCGGCGCGTTACCTCTGGGCGATGCTGCTTGCACGCCTGTCCGAGTCCTTGCCGCTCACCTGTCCGAGCTGCGGCGCCGACAGGCACGCAATTTCCTCAGATGTGCCGAGCCACCTCGACCACCTCAGAGTCCGTATGCAGGGCTTGGAAGTTGGCGCCGGTCATCTTGACCAGATGCTCATGGTCGCCCGCCTCGAAATAGACCTCTGGCTGCTCCAGCAGGGCCTTATCGACCAGGCTTTTCAGCCCGTAGGCTTCGCCCACTGGCGGCACGGCGCCCTCATCGCAGTCTGGGCATAGGTTCACCAGCTCCCGTTCCGTGGCGAGACCAACGTCTCGTCCGAGCTTTCGGTGTAGCGCGCCCAGGTGGACGTGGTAGTCCGAGCCGACCACGACCATCAGATAATCATCGCCGTCTTTTACGATCACGGCCTTTGCCAACCGGTCACCCGGGACGTGGGCAGCGGCGGCCGTTACCATGCTCGACTCGCTGTGCGGGTGCGGAATCACCTCGTAGTCGATCGAGCGCGCCTTGAGGTGGGCCTCCAGCTTGTTCGCAATGGTCATCTGCTCTCCTCCCGGACTCAATGCTTGGTTTTCCCAGTATGCTGCTTTAAAGGTTAGCAGGAGCCAGCCAAAGAGTTGGCGGATCGCGCTGCGACACGCGACTCTCGCACGGGAAACGCCCCATGGCTCGCTACTCCCGCCCGCACATGCAGTGGATTCCCAAAGGCTTTCTTACTTGACATTCACATTGATTCCAGCCAGCTTCCAGTTAACGCCTTCGAAAACGTATTTCAGCTCGAAGAATATCTTCGAAGGTTCGGTTGGATAGTGCCCCGTGAGCACCAAAAAGCCATTTTCGTTTATTGATGGCTCGGCATCGAATTCCGGACTGTTGGCATTCAACGCGTGAACCAAGTCGATGTCCGCATCCATAAATGGTTGGAAAACCTCGTTGAACTTTTCAACGCTGAATTGCTTCTGCCAAAGATGAGAGATATAGCCATGGAACTGCTCAAAGCTCTTTGCATTTACCGCATTGGCGAATTGAAGAAGACTTTCATCCGTTAAGACAACCAGCTCTTCTGTTGAGGGTAGCTTGCCCGACGAATCTTCTTGAGATAGCCCCGCCTTGGGTTTGTACATCGAGTACACTTTCCACAGATCGTTTTCCTTGACGAACTCCAGCTTAATCGGAATCGCGCCTCCCGATTCAGTGATGACGGAGCCTTCAATCTCGCCTTTCGCGCCGGATATCGATCGCGAGGTCCAGGACGTGTCTCTGAAATTGAGCAATGCGCTCTTTTCCAGAAACTTTACAAACTCATCTTCGGATGTCGTTGCCTTGAAATCCTCTGATAAGTGGCTATATGCCTTAGCGTAATCTTTGGCCTTAATGTCAGTAAACAAATCCGTCGCAGTGTCCGTCATGCCCGATGTCATGGTAAACACGACACCGATTATCACTGCGATTATTGCAACGATGCTAACGATTACGATTGCTGCCTTCTTCATTGCCTTCTCCTGAAAATCGACGATTAATGAGCTGTCGAGGCGCAACCTTGGGAGCAGGCCCCCGCGACTCCGACTTCATTTACGCCGCATTGGTTCCATCTTTACTTGACCCTGATGGCATTCATAACCCATCGTCTTGGCTAGTTCGAGTTACGGCGGCGCTCAGTAGATCAGCTTCTCCCAAGAGCCGATGCTTAACGACCGGGTCTATCTTTCATCAGTTTCTTGATATATGAGCATTCTGCCGGATGCAAGGGAACTTCCACGTCGAAAGGCCCCATCGCTGCAAAAGCAGGATAGCAAGGGCCGACACACGGGCATTGAGTTCCCGACAAGCTTCTCCCGACCATGCGCATGGTTTTGCGCTTTTTGTCGAGCGTCAATGTAAGCTCAATATCATTCGTGATCCGGAATGGGCATTCGGGTACGGGAACCCACGTACCCGTTAACGTAAATCGACGCGTGAAGTACTCAAAGGACCGCCCAGGTTTTAAAGGGTCAAGGTCCAGAACGTCTTCAGGAAAATTCAGATCAGTAGCGATACTGATTGGACCCCCAATGGAACCTCCGCTTTCATCGCTAAAGGTTCCGGTTACCGAAATATAACCGAGCCAATGATAGAGGTTATAGACGTGATCCGGATCGCAGGTACCAAGAATAACCTCGAGCAAGGTATTGGTCAGACCTGGCTCGTCTTGTGTTATTTCATAGCCCGCGAAATAAGCATCACTTACCGGTTGAGTGCCGGCATCACCTCCCGTAGTAGCGGAACCTCCGTCGGTCGTTGATGCGGTTACCTGGGCAATGCTAAAGATTAGTATTGCACAAAACCAGCGCAATCTCCCAACTGCTTTCGTTTTCATGAGTTATTTGACCCTTGGTTACCATGCCGCAGATTCTTTATAACCCAGGGCAACTTGCTAATCAGCACGTATCGCGCCACCTCGGTCGCGCGCTTCTCAATGCCCATTCGCCGCAAGAACACGCTATACACTTACCGGTCTCGGCGGCCGCAGAACCCACCTTCCTGCTAGTAATTATAGTGTCGATTGCAGCGCCTGGGATCTCGAAGAACGGAAGCACATCGAGTTGTTATACGCACCGCGCAGGACTGATGAGAAATGACATCAAGTCTTGCACCCACGCAGTTAATCGCCTTTATTATTCACGGGAAAAAGCGGGCGATCTAGGCAGCAAGTGCTTTCGCGCGACTCGAACTGACGGCGATTTGGCTTGCTTGTCATTTCGGCTGCACCCTTCCTGTTGTGGCCGCGTCGTTAAAGATCACGACGAGGAGGGATCGCGCTCGGCTCATGCCCACGTAATGGTCCGGTTCTGCCTCGACTGTAGCGGAGGGCCGAGGAAGATCGACCAGTATCGCGGCCTCGTTCTCCAGCCCCTTGAAATGCCCAATTTCGGCGAAGCTGATCTGCTGCGGTGGGAAATCGAGCAGGGCGAAGTCGTCGAGCTCGGTGATGTTAGAGGCGAGGGCACGCGGCAAGAGGGCGGCTGCTGATTCGCTGAAGGACAGCGGGGATAGCAGGGTCATCTCGCTCGGTGACAATCCACTCGGGCCGGTCAGGCGTTGGACCTCGTCTGCCAGTATCGAAGCGGACTCCTCCTTGGTGGCTGCATAGTGGTGAACCACTTCGGGACCGTCGCCGGTTCCACGCACACCCATGTCAGCGCCCAAGAGCGCCTGGACCTGCTCAAGGATCTGGCGCGTGTTTCGGCAGTTGCGTGTCAGTGGAGCCTGTGTCGCACTGTAGGACTCCAGCAAGGCCAGCGCGTCGGGATCTGGTGCCCCGAAGTAGCCAGCCTGGTTATTGCGATCATGAAAGAAGCACCAATTGCCGTTCTCAAGTCCGCCCGCCAGGACGGCGTCCAGCTTCTCCAGGTGCTCCATGTCGAGCAGATCCTGCCCCTCGTCGACGATCAGGGCGTTGAATTTGTGGATGCCGGCCCGGCGTGCTGCGGTTTGCGCGGCCTTGGCAACGCTGACTGTGACCCCGGGCATTGAGAATTTCTTCTCCAGCCAGCGCTTAAGCCAGGGTGACTGGCATGCGAGCAGCACCCGTTTCCCGGATGCCGACCAGCGGCGGGCCAGCTCCACACCGAGAAAGGTCTTTCCGGTCCCGGCCCCTCCGGTGCAGATCACGCGGGGGTTTGCGTCGACGACGTCGAGCAGGGCCATCTGGTCCTTGGTGAAGGAGGCAACCCGCTCCTCCAGCTCGTCCAATGTCACATGCAGTGGAATGCCGACGTCGAAGTCCGGCCGCATGAAGTCCTTGAGCGCATGGATGGCTCGATCGCTCGCGCCCCGGTGCTTTGCCTGGTTGCGTCCGCGCCAATAGCGGAACAGGCCGGATAGCCAGCGCTCCATCGTTCGCATCGCGCGCGCGTCGGCCACCATCGCCCGGTCCCATTCGGCGCTGGAGACGGACCAGTCACAGTCCGGGAACATGACCCCGTAGCCCCAGGCGAGCTGGCGGCAGAGGGCCGGGGGTAGCGCGGATTCGACCCGCTCGCGCAGCCCGTGCATCGCCTTTTCCGCCTGTCTGAACGGGCTCTCTTTCAGGCGGTGCTGCCGGCCGGAGCGGTCGGTCGTGAACCAAATGCCGGCATGACATGAGATGCCGCCGCCCTTGACCTCAAGCACCAGCACGCCGGCCGGGCCGACGACGACGAAGTCGATCTCGCCGAACCGCTTGTAAGCATGACGGGTCAGGTTCAACGAGTGGAAGGCCGTGAGGCTCCAATCCGGATCATGCTCGAAGGACGCCCTCAGCCGATCGAAGACGCGCCGCTCGCCGCTGCTGTCGGTTTTGTGCGGAACGGGCGGGATCATCTTCATCTCGCGCCCTTACCTCTTCAATGCCGAGCGGACGTCGGCCTCGATCTTCGCTGGTATGGCGGTTTTGGCCAGCGACGCGAACAGGCGGACCGGATCGACCTCCGTATGGACCGCCTTGACGTCGCCGTCGATCAGCAGATGGGCGCCACGACCGTCCACCTGCAAATGGTACTCACCCTTACCCAGGCTGATACGGGTCTTCAGGACCTCGCGCCATCCCATGCCCCGGGCCAGTCGAAGGGCGCCGTCGCGTTGACGCTTGTTCCAGTCGGCGTCATCCGATTGCAGCAGCTCCAACAGGGGGCGCACCCGCGGAGGCGCTGGCCCGAGATCCAGCCCGCCACCCGAGTGAAGTTGGGCCAATGCTGCCATCCGGTGGGTCGTCGCGGCAGTCAGTCCGGGGATGTCCTTTATTGCCCGGGGTATCCCCATCCAGCCACTGCGGGCTCCGAACAATGCCGCCGCGACCAACAGGTCCTGATCCGTCAGAAGCGGCTGATCCAGTGCAAGCGCAAGCAGCTCGTCGCAACGCTCGCGTAGGAAGAACAGGATCAGACCGCGGGAAAAGGGCCGCGAGTTCCGTCTAAGGAGCTCCGAGGTGGTGGCATCGCCGAGGCCGATCAGTCCCGTCAGGTCATCGATCAAGCGCGTCAGTGCCTCCTGCCATTTCGCCTCGGTCAAGCGCTGCCGTTCCTCCTCGAGCGTATCCAGCACCGCCTGATGGGTGTCCGGCGGGCACCATGCCCCCGTGCTGTTGTCGGCGTCGGCCCGCGCGCCGACGATGGCGCCGAGAAGTCGGGTCAGCATTCGGGTCTGTACGTCGCCTTCCTCCGGTGCACCGGTGCCAGCCGCCCATTGGAGCACCGCACGCAATAGCGGATCGTCGGCGTGGACGGGCTTCGCCCCGGCGGAATCGGCCAACAGCCGGGCGGCCTCTATCAGGGCATTGCCACGGTTGCCGAGCCCGACTAGCAGGGCCTGTACCGCACCGACCGCCGACACCTGGTGCGGCGACTGATCCCGATCGGGCAGCGTCATCCCCTCCATCGGCCAGGCCGGGCCGGGAGCCGAGCGGAACAGCGACGCCTTGACCAGTTGCCTGCAGGTATGCATCGGGACATTCGCAAAGTCCGTGGCCTGCTCCCGAACCTCCGCGCGGGCCTCCTTGGACGGAAACAGGATGGATTGCAGACAACCGATCGGCAACGGCGCCGGGATGAAGAGCATCTGCTCGTCACCGCTCGCCTCGTCGGGCCATTGCAGCTCCCGTAGCTGGCCCTGGCCATCCAGCGCCCGGATTGGACCGCGCAGTGCACCCAGGTCGATGGCGGCAGCGATGGCCTGGAGGTGGCTCGCCTCCGAGGTCGCCTGGTCCAGCGCGCCGGGAGGGATTCGGTCTGCGAATAGCGGAATCCAGCCCGGGGCGACCGAGAGCGGGTCGCGGTAATACTTGCGCCCGAACCCCTTGGGTCCGGTCACCAGCCCGGCTGCGAGCAGGAACATCAGGTTGAGCTGATTCGTCGCCAGGTGCCAGATCTGGCGTAGCCCAGGTCTGCTGGGGGACTCCGGGACGGTCAATTCTAGTTTGGGGTTCTCGGCCAATGTCATCTCCAACGTCTCAGGATATTTTCGTCTTTCGGCAGGATGGCCTCGATCGGGCAGGCGCGACCGCCCTGGCGCAGCAGGACCACCTGCTCGCGGGCGCGGGAGACCATGACGTAGAACAGGCGCCTCTTCCCATCCATCCACACCTGGTCCTCTAGATGGCAGTGGTATTCGTCGATGTCCGCGAGGAAGACGCTGTCGAATTCCAAGCCCTTCGCCGACTGTGCATTGATG
The DNA here is from genome assembly GCA_942492625.1 of uncultured Gammaproteobacteria bacterium. GTDB lineage: Bacteria > Pseudomonadota > Gammaproteobacteria > Chromatiales > Chromatiaceae > Thiosymbion. The sequence goes on from CALOFM010000049.1 coordinate 20,064, forward strand.
ACGAAGATCCCGCCTTCGGAGAAACGGTGGTCGCCGTTCTCTTCTCCCGATGCGTAGGTAACGATTCGGGGGCGGCCATGATCCAGCGACACCGGGTCCTGCCTCAGCGCCGTGAGCCAGCGTTGCCGACCCTTGTTGTTCGGCGTGATGACCCCGATCAGCTTGTTGGGATCTCGGTCGGCCAGCTTCAGGAGCCGCTGAATGACGGCATCGAAGTCCCAGCGGCAGCCGGGGCCGTAGTCCACGAGGACTGGTGTGCGGGCGCAAGGCCTGTTTCCGGGCTCTTTGACCGGCGGGCTCGCCGGGTCCTCGACGCAGAATGCGAGGGCGAGACGGGCGACGCGATCGCAGTTTCGGTAGTTCTCCGTCAGCTCGATGCGATCTTTGGTATCGATGTCCAGCGCGTTCTCTATGTCACGCAGTTTGCTGTTCTCATCGGTGATCTGCTGGTTCTGGTCGGCGACGACGTAGTGGTTTTCCTCGAAACCCAACTCCGGCAAGGCGTGGTAGAAATCGCGCGGCATGTCCTGACCCTCGTCGATGACGACGAAAGGGGTGATTGGTGGAGAAATCACCTCGGGTGCCGACTTCAATCCCGCCTTCACCCGCTCCCAATCGATCTGGTAGGCGTTCCCGTCTCTGACCGGGCAGGGTTGGGATAGCGCTCGTCGGTAGACGCTCTTGAACCATTTAATCCAGGGATGAGCGTTCACCGCCCCGTTCACGAGCTCCCGGCTCGCCTCCAGCAACAGCTGGTTGTAAACGAGAAACACATAATCCTGACCGCCCTTGGACCGATGATGTCGGCGCACGCGCATCAGGGCGACCACCGATTTGCCTGTCCCCGGGCCGCCGACGATCAGGTGGCGGCCCGCCATCGGCAGGAGGCGGGCGCGTTCCTGCTCCTTGCTCAGCTCCTGAATGTCCGGCAGCGCCCAGGCCCGCTTCGTCATGCCGGTCAGTCCTCGCCGGCGACGGCCAGCAGCGGCCGAATCGTGCCGCCGAGATCGCCGGCGACGAAGACCCGGTCCAGCAACAGGTTGCCGAACTGGCAGCTCGGCTCCGGCACCAGGGTGCAGGCGTGGCAGGCGGCCCGGTTGAGCTGGCTCGGTCCCTGGCCCTCGTGCTCTGCGCAGACCGGGTCCAGCGAGCACCAGTCGGCATGGTCGAAGACGCTCGCGAGCAGCCGGATGAAGCGCCTCGGCTGCGCCAGCTCCGCAAGTCCACCCAGCGACCCGGCGATGTCCGGCACCGCCACATAGGCGAGGATGCCGGTCATCGGAATCTTGCCGCCTGCACAGTAGATGCGCTCGCGGATCGAGGCGGCCGGGTAGCCGGCCTCGGCCTCCAGCCGGCGAATCAGCAGATGCGCCAGCGTATGCAGCAGGATGAACCTGGGCGTCAGCGGTAGCGGTGGCTCCTCGGTGAGTCGGATGCCGGCCTGCTCCAAGCGCTGCTGCATGGTCCTGGCGCGCTGCAGCAGGCCGTTCTGCCGCTCCCAGCGCCGCAGCATCGCCTCGTCGAGGGTGAAGAAGATGCCTTCACCGTAGAGCTCGATCGCCGGTAGCCAGGGCTGACTGTCATCGAGGTCCGGCGGCACCAGCCGGCCGGTGGGCTCCGTTGCATCGCCGGTGCTGTTCGGGCGGATGCGGTCGTCGAACCCCTGGCTGACTCGACTGAAGCCGAGAAAGACCCGAATCTCGCGCAACCGAGTGACCGTCACCAGTTGCTGCACCGCGCCGCGTATTGCCCGCATCCGCGATCCGTGCCCGTCGTCCAGCGCCAGTCCCTGCCAGGCCGCGGTCTGGTGTTCGGTGACGAAATCCTCCCCTTCGAGCTGGTCGGGAATCGGCTTGGTCAGGGCCTGGTACTCCTTCTCCAGCAGCTGGCCGTGGGTGGCGGTCTCGCCGTACAGCGGCCATCCGTTCTCGATCTCCTGTAAGGCATCTTCCAGCGCCCGCGGGACACAGCCGAACTCGTCGGACAGACGCCGCAGCAGGCCTCGGCGTGCCAGGTTGGTGCGGCAGCGCTCAAGCTGGGTCCGTGCGGCTTGGTTGCGATACAGTCGATCGAGCACACTGTCGCGCGCCACTTGTGACTCAGGGGGAATCACCAGCCCGGAGGCCACCCTTGGCAGGAAGAGCCGCGGGTCGTTGACCTCCAAGATCACGAAGTCCTGTTGGCTGGGGACGGTGTTGCCGGTCTCCCGTCTTTGCCAGGGCTGGCGGATCGGGTCGGACCGTAGCTGCAGGGGCTGCTTCGGATTGAAGCTCGCGTTGGCTCCGCACCTTTCGCAACGCAGGATCCACCGCCCCGTGTTCAGGCCGCGCCGCAGGAGAAGATAGGGCTCATCTCTGTTCTCGCGACAATCTCTCCCGGAAGACCGTTCCCGGTGCGCCAGAAGATGCCAGGGGACATCCCCCAAACCGCCGTCGGGATGGGCGAGCACCCAGTCCACCTGCCGCAGGCGCGGCTGCTTCCTGCAGCTGCAACGCGGGTCATCAGTCACTTCATCCGCCCAGGCGTCCTGGTTGCGCCACGGCAGATAGTGGAGCAAACCACAGGTTGGACAGCGGGTCCATCCGGGGAAGCGCAGGGCCGGCACACAGGTACCTTCGACCACTCCCTTGGCGACCAGACGGGCAAAAGGGGGTTGTCGCAGCTCCTTGTCGTCCAGTCCGAGGGTGCCGCGCAGCAGGTCCACGTAGCAGAGAGGCTCCCCCGCGGGCTCCCCGCCCTTCTCGGTCCAGTGTCCGATGTCCTCGACCACGAACAGGTCGTTGTCCGCTCGCACCAGGGCGCCAACGCCGCTGAAGCCGACCAGATGGGACCAGCGCGTGGCGATGAGCCGCTTCACAGGATCTTGACCAGCCCCGTGTTCTCGACGTTGCGCATGTTGTTGAGGGTCGGCCACTCACCCTTGCAGCGGTCTTCGTGGCTATAGAGCAGCCGCATCTGGCGCCGGTCGCGGTCGGAGCCCGAGTAGACCAGTCCCTGCTTCTGCTCCTCGGCACGGCGCGTAGCGTCTGCCCACTGCTCCACCAGCAGGTGGACGTGGGCCGCGGTCTCGTCGCCACGCCGGGGGTCGGCGTCGCGGCAACGTCTGATCAGGACCTCGATCAGCCTGGCGACCTCTGGCCTGCTGGGATCGAAGGCCCGGGCGCGCGCATTGGCGGTCAACTGGTCGCTAGAATGGCGCACCGCGATCACCAGGGCCGCATGCAGCGCGCGCAGTCTGGCCTGGTAGGTATAGGGGGTGACGCTTGTGGGCTCGACGAAGCGGTAGAAGGCCTCGTGATAGGCGCGGAAGCTCTCGTAGTGAGAGAGGCTCCGGGCCTGATCGCGGTAGTAGTTGGCGATGACGATGCCCGGCACCGCGCCCCGGCCGACACGGCTGCTGGCCTGGATGTACTCGGCCGTGGTCAGTGGCTGGCCGTTGATGATCATGAGCGCGAGCCGGGAGACATCGAGACCGACCGAGACCATGTTGGTGGCCAGTGCGAGATCCAGCGCGTCGGTGCTGTCACGCGAGTGCCCGAGCCGCTCGAAGCTGCGGGCATTGTCGTCCGCCGACATGTGGCTGGTCAGCTGGGTGACGCGGTCCGGGTCAGCCAGCTGATTGCGCCAGCGCTCGGGGCGGAGTGTCTGCTGGTCTCCGTAACCCGCATCGGCCTCCGATCCGGATTGTTGCTCCTGCCACTCCCGCTGCAGCAGCTCTATCCCTTCCTCGATCTCGCGCAGGGCGTTGCGGCTGACCCCCACCCCCTTGAGGCTGCCGTGATAGACGATCAGGGTCCACCAGGCGTCGAGCAGGGCGTCTCGGTCCGATACCGCATCGCCGAACATAGCCTCGGGTGCCGACAGCAAGGCCGCCGCGAGAGGGGCCAGGCAGCGTTGCCGATTGCGGGCCGGCGCCAGATAGCCGACGTAGAGGCGGCCCGGTTGCTGCTCGCTCGGCGCGATGGTCCGAGCGAAGTAGGAATCGTCGGCGTTCAGTCCGGGCGGCGGGAATATCGCGGCCTCGCGACCATAGAGCCGCTCGACCTGCTCCCCGGCCATCCGGATCGTCGCCGTAGAGGCGATGTATTTCGGGTGCATGCCCCGCATCCGCAATACGGTTTCCAGCCCGGCCTCGTAGAGACCGGCGATCGAGCCCAGGGCGCTGGAGATCAGGTGCAGCTCGTCCTGGATGATCAGCTCCGGCGGGCGGTTGCCGTCGCGGCCGAAAAAGGCCGAGGTGCGCTCTTCCCAGGCGAGCCGCGCGAACTTGTCGATGGTGGCGAGCAGCAGGGTCGGCGGCGATGCGTAGAGCGCGGAGTCGACCACATTGCAGGGCAGCGTTCCGTCTTGCGCCGAGCCGAAGTCGCAATCGGCGCTGGTGCAGCGGACACGGAAATGACGGGCCCCGGCGTCGAAATTTTTCGCCGAGGTGAATGCCGACCCACACCAGGGGCAGGCGTCCAGTACCAGCAGGCTCGGCGGACGCGCCTGACCGTCCTCGATCGCCTCCTTCAGCGCCTTCTCGGCGTCCTCAAAGCTGTTCGGGCTGGATGCGCCCCCCACCCAGAGGCCCAGGGTGACCGGCTCGGCGCCCAATGCCGCTGGCTGCTCGCGTCGCATCAGCTCCATCGCGCAGATCAGCCGGGCGGCGCGGCGGAACTGGTCCTTGGTGAGAAGCCGCAGGGTATAGCGCATCAGCACCGTGGTGCCGCCGCCGCTGGCCTTGTACCTGAGTCGACGCCACCAGATCACGAAAGCCATCAGGCCCAGGTAGGCCTCCGTCTTGCCACCGCCGGTGGGGAACCAGATCAGGTCGACCAGGTCCCGGTCTTCGGCGTCCTCGTCGATTGCGGAGACGATGGCCAGCAGCAGAAAGGCGAGCTGGAACGGGCGCCAACGCGGAGCCTCGGACGGCTTACCGCTAGCGCGGCGCTGACGCAGCGATTGGCGCATCTGCCTTGCCATCGCCTGGTTGGCGAGGCCGAAGGCGCGGGCGGCGGTCGCGTCCTCTCGCAAGAGATCGGTACCTGCCTGCATACGATCGGCCGCCGTGCGCATACGCGTCACTACGCACTCAGCGACCTGGTGGTAGCGGGTGTCCAGGGTCCGGATCGTCTTCGCTTGGTCCTCGATCCAGGCAGTGTAGCCAGCAACGAATCGATCCAGGGCGTCGCAGACCCCATCGCAGTCGGTGGCGATTGCAGCGAGCCCTTCGACCCCGAGCGCGGTGCCGTCGGCCTGCCCCGCGTCCGGGTCGACGCGCGGGACCTCCACCCTCGGCAGGAAATCGGTGCGGACACTGACCACTCGATCGCCGTCGAGGCTCCAGTCGACCGCCGCACCATGGCCGATGGCGTAGATGATCTGATTGCGGTAGCGCAGCTCCAGCTCCTTCTCCTCGTCGCTCAGGAGGTGGAAGTCGCTCCGCGGATAGGGGCCCGCGGTGCCTTGGTGGAGGAAGCACGCCAGCTCCACCTCCAGCAGGGCCTGCTCGTTCTGCTCCCGCAGCTCGGCCGGGGCGCCTCCTTTCTGCCGTTGGCCTCCGACCTGTTGGGTATTGCTCAACGAGACGGTTATCAGCCAGCCATCCGCGTTGGGACGCCACAGGACGAAGAGCTCGGCGCGCGAGTCGAAGACCGGCCCGCGCCAGCAATGGACGATGCCGCGATCCGGTGTCGGCAACGTCTGTGCCTCGTCGTCGTTGTGACCGAGCGGAATCCGATGCCAGGTCTCCGCGAGAAACCGTTGCCGCGCGTCCCGCTCGCCCTGGAGCTCGTAGCGAACGGCACGCGGAATCAACTGGATCTCGATGTCGTCGCCCTGGACGAAGAACGAGAAGCCCACCGAGGATGGTGGCACGACTCTTCGCTTGGGCCGGCTCAGGCCGGTTGCCTCGGTGCCTGCCTCTCCCTCCTCCTCTGGGGACGTTTCATCTTCATCGGTCTCGGCTTCGGCGGCATCGAGCCCGGATTCACCGACCGAGACGGGAAAGAGGATTCCGCTCTGGAAGCGCTCCAGGGGTCGAATCCCTGCACCCAGGTTGGCGGGGCCGATTAGACAGCGACGCAGCCATCGATAAATCCGGTTTCGGGATTCCGAATTCATGAATCAGGAACGAGGACCATGGCTAAACGCACAGTGACAAAGCGGCGACGACGCGGGTCCAATTCCTGGAACGAGTACAGCTGGTTGACTATCTCCACCGCAAATGAACACCAGAAAATTGAGATATTGCGGTCCGAGGAAATGCACTGCGTCCATCCGTGATCACGATGGGAGTTCGTTTGCCGGATTCTAGCTTACGGAAAGCCGAAAGGGACGGTTTGCGTGGTATTTGGCTTCTCGTATCCACGGGAAATGAGCGATCTGCTGGCACCGTCGGGCGCTTGTGGACACCAGGAAACCTTCCCGAAAGATGCCAATCAATAGCCATCCCGGCAATGGGACCTGAATCGCTGTATCTGTCGCTCGGCACCCCTGCATTGACAGCAATGGTGGCATCGCCCACATTTCTGCTATGAGCACAACTTCGACTATTCGAAATCACGCAGATCCCGCTTGGCTGTCCTGGGCATGCCGACAACTGGAGCGCTTTTCAGACCGCCTGTCGATAAATCCGCTAAAACACGTGAAATCCGACCATGAGGGCCGGACCATAGCGCCAAAATGATGGAAGATCCCCTCCTCTCCGACATCTCTCGCCGCATTTGGGCGGAGAAATACCGGCTGACGCTGCCCGACGGGACCACTGAATCCAGCATCCGGGAGACCTGGCACCGTGTCGCCCGGACACTCGCCGCCGTCGAGCCGCGGGATAGGGCACTCTGGGAGCAACGCTTTTTCGATGCCCTGAACGGGTTCCGGTTGCTCCCTGGCGGCCGCATCCTGGCAGGTGCCGGCTCGGGGCGCGAGGTCACCCTGTTCAACTGCTTCGTGATGGGCACGATCGAGGACTCAATCGACGGTATCTTCGGGGCCTTGAGGCAAGGGGCGATCACCATGCAGCAGGGTGGCGGCGTGGGCTACGATTTCTCCACCCTGCGTCCGGCGGGCGAGCGGGCCTGCCGCACCGGCACCATCGCCTCCGGTCCCGTATCCTTCATGCGTATGTGGGACGGCATGTGCGCGACCATGATCTCCAGCGGCAACCGCCGCGGGGCCATGATGGCAACCCTGCGCTGCGACCACCCGGATATCGAAGGCTTCATCCAGGCCAAGCTGGACCCGCGGGAGCTGCGCAACTTCAACCTCTCGGTCCTGATCACGGACGCATTCATGGATGCGGTACGGCGGGATGCGGACTGGCCCCTGGTGTTCCCGACCGCGGGGCTGGACCCCAAAGCGGATGGAGCGCACATCGAACGAACCTGGTCGGGGGCCAATGAGCGGGTGCCCTGTCGAATCTTGCGCAGCGTCCGTGCCCGGGCCCTGTGGGACGCGATCGCCCGGGCCGCCTACGAATGCGCCGAGCCCGGCGTGCTCTTCATCGACCGCATCAATCGGGAGAACAACCTGGGCTACCGTGAGCACATCAGTGCCACCAATCCCTGCGGCGAGGTCCCCCTCCCCCCCTATGGTGCCTGCGATCTGGGCGCCATCAACCTGACCCGTTTCGTACTCGATCCATTCACGGACCGCGCGCAGCTCGATCTGGAGGGCATCGCCGGCTTGACCGCGACCGCCGTGCGCATGCTCGACAACCTGATCGACGCATCCCGTTTTCCGCTGCCGCAACAGGCCGCCAGGGCGCGGGGCACGCGGCGCATCGGGCTGGGGATCACCGGCTTGGCGGACGCGCTGATCATGCTCGGACTGCACTATGCCGAAGAGCCGGCGCGGCGCACGGCGATGGAGACGATGCGCACCATCTGCCATGCGGGCTATAGCACATCGGTGGGACTCGCCCGGGAAAAAGGACCCTTTCCCGACTTCGAGCCCGACGCCTATTTGGGGGCGCCCTTTATCCGCCGACTACCCGATACGCTGCGGGACGCGATACGCAAAGACGGCATCCGCAACAGCCACCTCATCAGCATCGCCCCCACCGGCACCATCAGCCTGTTGGCGAACAATGTCTCCGGTGGCATCGAGCCCGTGTTCTCCTTTCGCCACAGGCGGACCATGCAGGCCGGAGGGGATGAGCCCACGTGCATCGAGCTGGAGGACTACGCACACCGGCTGTGGCGCGAGCACGGCGGGAACCCTGCGCAGCTCCCGCCGGTCTTCGTCGAAACGGCATCGCTGTCTCCCGAGGCACACCTGCGCATGCAGGCGGTACTCCAGCCCTACGTGGACAATGCCATATCCAAGACCATCAACGTACCGGGGGAGCTCGCATTCGCGGACTTTCGATCGATCTTCGAGCAGGCATGGGAGCTCGATCTCAAGGGATGCACCGCCTACCGCCCGAACCCGGTTACCGGCGCGGTGCTGACGACGGGCGCTGCGACATCGGAGCCGGCCATCCATTGCTGCGGGCCGGAGCGGGAGAACGACTGACGTCGCCGGCACTTCCCCGGAGTATGGCGAGCGTGCCGGCCCTGCGCCGCTTCGTGCGGGTAGTCCTGTTTGCAGGTCAGTGTGATCCGCCCGATGCCCGCCGGTCGATCCAGGCGATGAGCTTGTCGACCGCCTCCTGCTTGGAAGGATCGATGTGCTTGGCCTCCTCCAGGGCGGCCCGTGCCAGCGGGTAGCGGCCGGAGTGAATATAAGCGACGGCCATGCCGACGAAGGCATTGGCGTTCTTGGCATCGAGCGCGATGGCCTGCTTGAAGCTCTCGAGCGCCGTACCGTAGTCCTGCTTCATGACCTGGGCACCGCCCAGGCGGGTGTACGCAAGGGAAGACTGGGGGTCCTTGGCTACCGCCTCCTGCAATGTCGCGACGGCGGTGTCGATCTCCCCCGCTTTGAGCTGGGCCTCGCCCTTGTCGACGAGTGCACCGGCGTCTGAGGCGAGGGTCGAAAAAGAAAAAGCCGCCGAAACGGCGGCGACAAGTATCGGATCTGAAGCTCTCATCGGATACCTCATCCACGAGCATACGGGTGCGCTCGCTCTATCTTGCGTCCTTGCGAGTGGAGTCTCCCGTAACGGATACTCGGTCCGTCGGACCAAGCCCCAAAGCTCGGCCACCGGCAACCCCGCGTGGGCGAGCGTTCTTCTTGTCTCAGCTACTTCAGCGCGCCCTTGCCATAACGGGCCTCGAAGCCCTTGCGCACCTTGTCGATCGCCTCCTTGCTCATGCCCTCGAAGTACCAGGCATGACCTTCGATGGGCTTGAAGTGCTTCTCGAGCATGGCGGTGGCGAACTCCTCGTTGCCGTCCTTCTTCATGGCGACTTCCTTCAGCTCGGGGATGAACTTGAAGTAGGTGTGCTTGGCCACGTCGTAAATACCGTGCCACCAGGTGTAGTCCGGTCCGCTCATGGAGGCGCCGTGGCGGGCGCGGCGGCCCTCGTGGTGCCAGATCTCCCACCAGGTCCACTCGATCTTGTCGTCGAACGGGGCGGGGGTGATGTAGCCGTTCTGCTTGAGCTCGCCCATGATGGCGGCGATGGGCTTGGCGAACTTCTCGTTGTAGAGGTCGACCACGCCGTCGAACTGGGCGTAGTGCCCCTCGATCACGCTGGTGGCGTGGCAGCCATAGCAGATGTTTTCCATCTTGCCGCGGCGGTCCTCCCAGGTCAGGACCTCGACCACCTTGGAGCCCTTGGCCTCGTCACCCACCTTGGGGATGTCCTTGCCCTCCGGCACGTCGAACTCGTCTCCGTTCTCGAGCTTGACCAGATTGATCTTGCTGGAGATCGGCGGACGTAGGGTCCAGGAGATACGCTCGCCCACGTTGTGGGTCTTACCCTCATCCGGTCCGGCGCTCATGTGGCAGGTGGCGCAGGTGGGAGCGGCCGTGTAGTCGACTCCGGCGACCCACTTGTCGGAATCCAGGTTCATCTCGTCCATCTTGGCCCGGTAGATGATACCGTGCTTGGACTCGTTATAGACCTCGATCTGCGGGTGGTCGGGACCGACGTGGCACTTGCCGCAGGTATCAGGCGTGCGGGCCTGGGCGCGGGAGAAGCGATGACGGCCGTGGCAGGCGGTGCAGGAGCCCCAGGATCCATCCGGGTTGACCCGGCCGATGCCCGTGTTGGGCCAGCTTCCGGGCTTGGGCTTGCCCTTGTCCTTGCCTTCGGTGACGAATTCGATCTCCGCGCCGTGGCACTGGCGGCATCCGGCGTTGACCGCCTCGGGACCACCGACCACCTCGCCGAGGAGGTTGTCCAGGGAGGCCAGGATCTGACCGGCCTTGGAGTGGTGGGAGCCGTCCATTTCCTCGAACTCGGTCGTATGGCACTTGGAGCAGTCCTTCGGCGTCACGATGATGGAGATCAGGGACTCCTCATGCATGAAGCCGTCCACGTCGCCTTCCTCGGCCGCGTGACAGTCCAGGCAGTTGACGCCGGACTGACCGTGGGCACTGTGATTCCATTCCCAGTACAACCCTGGATTCTCGGTTGCGTGACAGTCGACGCATTCCTCCCCTTTCGGGTTCCCCCAGTCTACGCCGTAGGCCCCGGCGGTTCGCGCGGCGTCCGCCGGCGCGACCTGCACGAGCAGTGCCAGGCCGGCGACTGCGCTGCCGAGCAACCCGGTCATTCGGCCTCTGCTGAATGTTCTCATTGGTATGTACCTCGTCTTATTCTGTTTTCGCGCGCATAACCTGCATCCCGCACCCTTTTGAATCCTTGATACGCATCAAGGAATCGGGCAAACGCACAGGCAATTGATCTGAATCAACGCAACCGCGATTCTTATGAGGCGATTGCCGGAGAATGTCATACCAGATCGCGCCGTATTTTCGTTCGGCTTCAAGGATAACCGACGTTCGGCCACAAACTTGCGAAGCTTATGAGCTAGAGTGTATGCGCAGTGCCACCGCCAAAAAGCGAGGCACAAGGGAGAGCGTTCCACCCGCGAGCGCGTTCCAAGATACCATCGTCACGGACAACCAGAGGAGCTCTGTCATGCAGATAGCAATGATCGGTCTCGGCCGCATGGGCGCCAATATGGCCACGCGGCTCATGCGCGCCGGACACGAGTGCATCGTTTACGACCGCAACGACAGAGCGGTCCAGGAGCTTGCCGAAGCCGGTGCAGTCGGCGCAACGGACATCGCGGACCTGTGTGCAAAGCTCTCCAAGCCGCGCTCCATTTGGATCATGATCCCGGCGGCGGTGGTCGATGCCGTCGTGGACGAGCTCTCTCCCCACTTGGAGACAGGCGATATCGTCATCGACGGCGGCAACTCTAATTACAAGGAAGACATCCGGCACGCCAAACGGCTGGACAAGTCGGGCATCCGCTTTCTGGACTGCGGCACGAGCGGCGGGGTTTGGGGCCTGGAGCGCGGGTACTGCCTGATGATCGGCGGCGACACCGACGCCGTACGGCACCTCGACCCCGTCTTCAAGGCGCTGGCACCCGGACCCGGCGACATCGAGCGCACCGGCGTCCGAGACGGGGAATACGACAGCGCCGAACGGGGCTATCTTCACTGCGGGCCGAGCGGTGCGGGCCACTTCGTCAAGATGGTCCACAACGGCATCGAGTACGCCCTCATGGCCGCCTACGCGGAGGGCTTCAACATCCTCAAGCACGCGGGGGTCGGCCGTGAGGCCCTGGAGGTCGATGCGGAGACCGCGCCACTGGGCGAACCGGAGCACTACCAGTACGACATCGACGTGGCGCAGGTGGCCGAAGTCTGGCGCCGCGGCAGCGTGGTGGCATCCTGGCTGCTGGACTTGACCGCCAATGCGCTGCACGAAGACCCGAAGCTCGCGCAGTTCGGCGGGCGGGTATCGGACTCCGGAGAAGGCCGCTGGACCTGCATGGCCGCGATTGAGACCGGCACTCCGGCCCCCCTGCTGACCACCGCACTCTACGAGCGATTCAGCTCACGGGGAGAGGCGGATTTCGCCAATCAGCTCCTCTCGGCCATGCGCTTCCAGTTCGGCGGGCATCATGAAAAGAAGGACTGACAGCTGAGCAGCTGTTAGCTGTTAGCTGTTAGCCGTGATCTGAGCTCCGTCAGGAATACGGGTATCGGCGAATAAGGCGGCCGCTAATCGCTCGAAATGCTCGGCCAGAACTCGGCAAAACCGCAAGGAAACCAACCGTGTCCCTACTACAGACCGACTACACCGACGCCCCTCCGACAGCACCGAACGCGATGATCATCTTCGGCGCCGGGGGCGATCTGACCAAGCGCAAGCTGATCCCGGCGCTATTTCACCTGTGCAACGCCAGGTTGTTGCCGGACAGCTTCGCGGTCCTGGGGCTCGACCGGCTGGACATGGACGACGACGGATTCCGCGAAATGATGGCGGACAAGATCGGGGAGCACGTCGGCAAGGTCTTCGACCAGCAAGTTTGGAACCGTCTGCTGGAGCGCATCCACTACATGAAGATCGATATGCTCGAGGGAGCGGATTACCAGCGTCTGGGTAAGCGCCTGAGCGAAATCGACGCCGTGCGGGGCACCGAGGGCAATTACCTCTTCTACATGGCCATCCCCCCCAGCCTTTTCGGACGTGTGACGGAGAATTTGGGAGAGATCGGCCTGCTCAAGGAGACGGAGGACGACTGGCGGCGGGTGATTATCGAGAAACCCTTCGGGCGGGACCTGGAGTCCGCAGTGGCACTGAATTGTGCGCTTCACAAAAACATGGGCGAAGACCAGATTTATCGTATCGATCACTATCTGGGCAAAGAGACTGTACAGAACATCATGGTGTTCCGCTTCGCCAACGGCTTCATCGAGCCCCTGTGGAACCGCCAGCACATCGACCATGTACAGATGACCGTGGCCGAATCCGTCGGAGTGGAGCACCGCGGCGCCTACTACGAAGAGGCCGGTGCCCTGCGTGACATGATCCCCAACCACCTACTGGTGCTGCTGGGCTTCGTCGCCATGGAGCCACCCAACTCCTTCGAAGCCCGCGCACTTCGCGACGAGGTCAACAAGGTGCTCGACGCCATCGAGCCCCTGACCCCGGAGCAAGTGCTGACCCACGCCGTGCGCGGGCAGTACGGCGAAGGCACCATGTGCAACGGCGAGAAGGTGATGGCCTACTGTTCTTCGCCCGGGGTCGATCCCCGGTCCCGCACCGAGACCTTCGCCGCGCTCAAGCTGCGGATGGACAACTGGCGCTGGGCCGGCGTTCCCTTTTACCTTCGCACCGGCAAGCGGCTGACGGCCCAGTACACCGAGATCGCGATCCAGTTCAAGCGGGCACCGACCATCATGTTCAAGGACACGGACGTGGAGCAGCTCCAACCCGACATGCTGGTGCTGCGAATCCAGCCCAACGAGGGCATCCAGATGAGCTTCGGCGCTAAGGTGCCGGGGCCGACCATGAAGGTGGGCACGGTAAACATGGACTTCTGTTACGAGGATTATTTCGGCAACAAGCCGGCCACCGGCTACGAGACCCTGATCTACGACTGCATGAACGGGGACGCGACCCTCTACAAACACGCAGACACGGTCGCAAAGGGCTGGGAGATCGTGCAGTCGGTCATGGATGTCTGGTCGGCGCTGCCACCGCGGGACTTTCCCAACTACGCGGCGGGGACCTGGGGTCCCAAAGCCGCGGGCGAGCTGCTCAAGAACGACAACCGCCAGTGGCGTAGGATCAAGACACCGGGACAGTGAACGGCCTCGATTCCCCCGAGGAAAGACACCCACCGGTCCGTTCGCGACTACTGTGACCGGATATGGAAGGTCACACAGGTTCCGGCCGAGGTCTAGGAGCCCGTCTGCCTTACGAAGGTTCTACCGCGGAACCCTGAATGCCGGGCCGGTTTCCCGCCCGATTTCGCTAGCTATTCGCCCGAAATCGGGCAAAACTCCGCCTCGCAGCGGCATCAACCGCTGCCCTTGTTCGACGCCCCCTTGATTGCCGTGACGGCCTTGTCCTGAAGAGACTTGGCCCAAGTCGGCTGCGGCAGATTCCAGCCAATAACGATACCTACGCAAACCCAGAAGAGGGTCGACCACATGATTCGCTCCGAGGGAACACACATCAACAAAGGAAGCGCAATTATGCCTCATCCCGAATGATGTTCCGATTAGAGATCGAATTCGATGCGCGGGGGTCAGATCGTAAAGCCAACCGTTGTCGCCGCGTACCGCAGAGATTGTCTGCCCCGACAGCCTGATCTCCGGAATCGGCGGAGCCGCCGTTGCCGATCCGGTCGCGGCAATCCAGCGGGCGATGCCCATCCGGCCGGCGATCCCGCCGCCGATAGCCCGGTTCGAATCCGCTTGAAGCGCACGCGTTCCTGGCAACGCTTGCAGGTGCCAAACCGCTGCGCCGTCGCGGCTCTGCAGGCGGAGCCAGTAGCCACCGGGCTGAAGTTGAAGTCGGGTGCCAAGCGGGAAACGACTGGGAATTCTCGGAACTAAGGAGAGGAGCTCGAGCTCGGCGCTTGCGAGTAGCTCGCCGTCGCGCCGGCCGCCACGGTCCCGGGTGACGTCGAGCTGGAGGCTGCTCGATGGCGACAATGCCGTCACCAGCAGGTCAATGGCTTCGATGAGCATTGGTGTGCTAACCGTCAGCGGACTCAACCAATGGTGCGTCGGATCGATCCGCAGACCCTCGCTGGTGGCGGCCGAGATCAGTGCGTTTAGCGGATTCGTTGGGGGCTGCGCGCTCTGCGATTCGAAATCACCGTCACCGCCTGCAGCCACGGCCAAGCTGGCCTGAATCAGTCGGCCAGAATTCCAGCGCGCAGCCTGTTCCTATCGTCGGTGGTGACCGCATCGCGCTCGATCTTGGCGATACGCGAATCCAGTGCGTCGAGCTGCGAGACCGAGTCGATCCCCTTTACCTGAGAGTCGATCCTGACGTTGAGGTCTGTCCTGCTTCCCGAAAACGCGGCGAACTGCTTTACGTTGGAGTCGAGCGAATGCACGCCCGCGGTGACACCGGTGATAACACGAACCCGCTCAGCGGCAGGTAGCTTGGTCAGCGAGGTCTGCAGGAATCCGTTCAGCTGGGTGGCCGCATAGCCCTGTCCGAGCTCTTGTCCGACCAGACCACTTTGGCTCTCGACGAAGCTTCCGACACGGCCGAAGATGTCGCCCAGGATCGCGCCGCCGCTGCGCTCCGTACTTCGCACGTCGCCCAGACTGGCGCCGAGGGTGCTTTCGCTCTCGAGCAGCTGACGATAGGCCCACAGCCAGCTAGCCAGCGAGTCGATCGGCACGCTGGTGAGGCTGGTGTCACCGTAGCGCCTGTAGTAAACGTCGATCGCTGAGCACGGTGATGCTGTTGCCCTCCACCGAGCACACACCGACGCGGCCCTCGACTCGACCCCAGGTGGTCACCAGCGTCAACTCCCGGTTGACCAGCGGGCGACCCTCGCTATCCTTGAGCTCGGCTATCAGCAGACTCTGTTGGCCGAGCAGGGCACCGGGGCTGATTGCGGTCAGGCGAATCGTCGGGGTGGCGCGAAACTGGCTTTCGAGCTTGTTCAGGCGCTGGGTGATCTGCGCAAGCAGCACTAGGTCCGCCCGGTCATCCATCGCCCGCGGCGGCCGCGCCCCGGAAAGACTGACGACCAATTCGGTGAACCGTTCCGGACCGACGCAGGGGACGGCATAGACCTCCTCGAGGGAACTGAATCCACCGAGCTGGTCGCGTCGCGCGAGAATCCGGGCCGCCACCCGGGGGCCGATATCGAGCTCACCGCGGATCTCGATAGCAGCGGCGATCTCGTCGGCCGATTGCGTGCTGTTCAGAAACTCCAGCACCATCGCTGCATCGGCGGCGCTGATGTTCTCCGGCAACAGGTAGAGTTCGGCCATCTGCCCCTCCTTCGCCTCACCCCGGTATGGTGCCGATGATGCTCGAGATCAGCTCGACGTTGGCCTTCTTGCCCAGCTCGGTCTCGAAACCGCGGACTTGTCCCGCGAACGCCTTCACATCCCGTTGCACGCTGAGATCGGTCCGTCGTCCCGCAGCAGTTCCTCCCGGAACGCCACCTGGGCGATCTGCACCTCGTTGCGCAGGCTCTCCTGAGCCGTCGAGAGCTTGCTGTCGATCTCGTTGGACAATGCCTCCTGCACGCGACCGGCTTCGGCGGTCGCGTTTCCGGCCGAGCCGGCGATCGCGCTGAAGCCGAGCGCCGTGCCGCTGTCGCCCGGCAGGAAATCGAGCGTCAGCCAGGGCGCGATCCAGTCACGGAAGGTGACTTGGATCGACGCCGAGGCTAGGGCGCCGTCGCTGGTGGGGGGGGGTCGCGTCGGGCTTCAGGAACGCCATCACGGTGGCGCGGTATTCCCGCCAGCGTTGGTTGAAGATAGATGTGAAGTTGCCGGCTTGCGGGCGCGTGGCGAGGAAGCCTTCGACCTCCAGCTCCTCCTCCTCCGCGAACGCCTCGGCGCGGGCCGAGCGGATCAGCACCTGGGCAATGCCTTCGCTGTCGACCCGCACCGAAAGGGTCTGATCGCCCGCGCCGCCGCGGCTGGTGAACCCCGGTGCCGCCTTGAGTGTTCCCCAGACGGTGACGAAGTCGACCCAGGGGCGCGTGTTGGGATCACCCAGGTCGAGGTCGCTGCCGTCGAGCGCAGTGACCTGCGCGATTACGGTGCCGCGCGTTCGGCAGGTGGTGGCATCAACCGCCCTTCGCGCGTCCAGGCCGGGGTCGCAACCGGTCAGTTGCGGCATCGCTTCTAGCAGCGTGCTGTATGTACGCCGCTGCTCGCGAGCGCGGTAGCGGGCGATGCCCTGCGCGGTTGCGAGCCAGATGTGAGTGTCCGGACCATGCATGACGGCATGGACGGGCGGCAAGAAGATCGTCGTCGGATCAGGCAGCGAGCCAGTGGTGAGATCGAGCACGAGCCAATCGTCGTCCGCCTCGTCGACCGTCTCGTCCAGCAGGATGTAGAAACGATCGTGAGCGGTACGGTGGAAGAATAGCCCCAGCTCGCCGCCGGCGTAGTGGTCGCCCGATGCGTCGATCCAGAGCGCGCGCAGCGGGGTCTCGGTCTCGCTGCGGTTGCCTAGGAGGCTGCGCGAGTCGTCGAATGCATACTGCACCAACGGGCCATCGCTCCCACTGATGTCGACCTCGACCTGCAGCCCGAGCTCGCCGTACTGCTGCAGTAGTCGAATGCGGTAGTCGCCGGCATCCTAGCCGGTCGTAGCGTCGCGCCCGTCGACGTCGAAGCGAATGTCCTTACCCGCCGCTACCGCGATGCCGTCATCAGCGTCGAGATAGAGCTGACCTAATTGGGTATCGCGCGAAATCCGGAAGATCCCCTGACTGCGCAACACAGAGGGATCGGCGGCCACCAGGGAGCGAGTGACGCTGTTCTCAGCAGTGGCGAGGTCGGTTATCGAATCGGCCTAGACCCGGACCACGAGCTGCACCCTCAGCCGGCGTGCGTGGACCTCGCCGAACGGGTCGGGGTGAAGGCCCACGTAGCCCCCGATCCCGGAAGGGTGGGTCTTGACCGGATTGATCAGGATATCCGGCGCGAGCGCGGAGCTCGCCGGAGGCGGCAACAGGCCCGTCACGGCGAGATTGAGCGCCTCCACTGCGTCGGCGACCGGAACATCCATTAGGAAGAAATTCGCTGTTCAGGAGCAACGAATTTGAAGTATAGACAGGATGAGTGTCTTTTTTTTTCTTGGCAAAATTCGCCGAAAATCCGCACACGCTCCAGAGTGTAGGGTCAGCCAGGTGTTGTCGCCCTCATCAACTCAACGGTTTTTCTTGGACCAATCCGAGCCAAATCTGCCAGATATTTCCACAGTTCTCGCTGGTACCCGGGAGCCCCCACGAGCGAACAAGGCGGGCCAGCGTCTCTCATGGATTTTGCCTTTCCCTGACTGGTGTCTGAGATTCTGCACGTTAAGCTTTCGCTGGCCTGGTGCCTCAAGCCGAGGTAACTACTTTTTTAACCTATCCTGATCAGGCCCGTAGTCAGGCAGCGCAAAGGGAAACTCCATGTCAACCATCATCTCAGGGGATCGGCTCAGGTTGCTCATTAATCGGCTGCGCGAGCGTCTATGGGTCAAGCCGCTTGCGATTTGTCTACTATCGATTGCGAGCGTATTTACCGCCAAGGTCGCGGACGACACGGGTTTCGCGCAGCGCATGCCCGCGGTCTCGGCCGATTCCGTCGAGAACCTTCTCTCCATCATGGCCTCGAGCATGCTGGTTATCGCCACCTTTGCGGTCGGGTCGATGGTTTCGGCGTATGCCTCGGCGAGCAGAACGGCGACACCCCGCTCGTTCACGCTGGTCATTGCCGACGACGTCTCGCAGAATGCCCTCTCGACTTTCATCGGCGCCTTCATTTTCAGCGTCGTGGCCCTGACAGCCGTGAAGAACGACTTCTTCGAGACGGCAAGCCTCTTTACGCTCTTCGTCCTCATGGCAGCTGTGTTTGCCATCGTCATCCTGACGTTTCTACGCTGGGTCGACCGCATAGCACGTCTCGGACGCCTTGGAATGACAATCGACGTCGTCGAGAAGACCACGGCCGACGCCATGAAACGGCGGCGCGATGCGCCTACCCTGCAAGGCTTGGCGAGGCAATCCCAAGACGTCTGTGGGCAGGCCGTGTTCGCTGACAAAGTGGGCTACGTCCAACAAGTCGATGTCGCCGTTCTTCAAGCCTGCGCCGAGCAGGGCGAAGGGCGGATAGTTGTGGCCGCCTTACCGGGCACACTTGCGGCCCCCGGGCGGGCCTTGGCTTACGTCAGTTGCCAACCAGGGGAGCAACCCGGGATCGACTGTGAACAGGTGATGCGGTCTTTCGTGATTGGCGGCGACCGAAAATTTCATGACGACCCGCGGTTTGGCCTGGTGGTATTGTCGGAGATCGCTGGCCGAGCGCTATCCCCGGCGGTCAACGATCCAGGGACGGCGATCGACATCATCGGAACGCTCGTTCGACTGTTTGTTCTCTGGAATGAATCGGACGCAAAGGAAGATGGTCAGGCGCCGAAGTACGACCGCGTAGAGGTGCCGAAGATTGCGGCGACAGATCTGTTCGATGACGCCTTCACGGCGATTGCCCGTGACGGCGCCGGCACGGTGGAGGTAGCAGTGCGCTTGCAGAAAGCGTTGCGGTCGCTCGCCTTGGTCGGCGATGCCGAAATGAAGGCTGCCGCCAAGCACCATGGACGGCTGGCACTGGCACGTGCCGAGAAGGCGCTCGCTCTGCCGGAGGACGTGGCGACCCTGCGCGCGGTGGCCGCGTTGGTGCAGTCGGCTCCGTCCGGGGAGGCGAGGCAAGACGCGCCAGCGCAATTGATCTGAAATCCCGCGGTTCTCTGCTCTCCCACCTTGTATGTCGAATGGCCGGTTCCAGCTGGCGCCCCCGGGTCCTTGCCTTCGCGAAAGCCCGGGGCGGTTAAGCGCTCAAGTCCGCGAGAACCGGGAAATGGTCCGATGCGATCTTCGCCACAGGCGATTCGTACCTCCAGCAGCGCAGGATGCGCCCCGGACGGCGCACCGAGATCCTGTCCAGGGACAACAGGGGCAGCAACCGGGTTGGGAAGCTGCCAACGCGCTCCTGCCGGAAGCCAAGCGCCGTCAGCGGCGCGAATGCACCGGCACCCAGCCAGATATTGAAATCCCCCATGATGAGCGTCGGCCGGGAATCGTCCGCCAGCAACCTCGACATCCGCGCGATCTGCTTGCGTCGCTCCGTTCGCGACAGGCCGAGATGGGTCGCCAGCACCCTCCAAGGGCGATCGGCGATCCGCAGGCTTGCATCCACGAGATGCAATCGTGCGCGTTATAGGTCGCCACCCTGAGCATGGTTCTCGCTCAGCTCGTTCGTAGCCAACGCTTCCCTAGCCAGGCCGCGACGAGGAGCGCGACGCCAACGCCAGCGGCGATGGCGACGTTCGTCACCGACGGCGAGCTGATCGCCTGCCACAGCGAGCCCGAGAACAGGGTGATCGCCCCAAGCCCGGGAGCGAGCCCGATCAGAGAGCCGACGAGAAACTGCCGAACCCCCAGATGCGAGCTGCCCGCGACCAGGTTGAACACCGCGAATGGCGCGACGGGGACGAGGCGCAGAAGGGCGACCGCCACGGTGCCCCGTTTCGCCAGACGTTTGCTCAGCTGCTCCACGCGCGAGCCGCTCAGGCGTTCGATGGCACCCCGTCCCAGCCAACGGCCGATGAAAAAGCCTGTTGCCGACGCCAGAAACGCCCCGGCCATCACGTAGGCGAACGCCTGCCAGCCACCGAAAACAACGCCGCCAATCACCGCCAGCAGCGTTACCGGAACCATGGCCAGGCTAGCGATGACGAAGCCGCCGATGGCGATCAAGGCGCGCCCCTCCGCGGAGGGTATCGACGCCATATAGTCGCCGATGCGCTCGGGCGAAAGCAGCGACTGCAGAGGCGTCCAGCGCCAAGCGGCGGCAAGGCCCAGCAAGCCCAGCACCAGTGCGACGAATATGGTCAGCCGACGCCGGCCCGTGCTCTGCCCTGCCCTCGAGACGTATTCCTCGACCAGGTACTCCGGACTCAACGGCTCTGCAGGGTCGATAAGTGCGGATTCCGGCACCAGCTCGTCGACCTCGGGATCGACGGCCCAATCCAGCTCGCGCAGGCTCCGTCGCTCGCAGCGCAGGCTTTCAATGGCACCGATGAGGTGACCCTGCTCGCGCATGGCGCCGGCAACCTCATCGGGTTCGCACCCCAAATGCTCAGCCAACAGACGCGCGCGCAGGCCGGCAATGTAGCGCGCGACATCGCAATGGGCGTCGTTTGTCTCGATGGCAAGGTCGCACTCGGTATCCAGTCCCATCGAACGATTGCTGGCGTTGGCGGAGCCGATCCGCAGCAAGCGGTCATCGACGATCAGCGCCTTAGCGTGGACGATGATGCAGTCCTCGCCAAGCCCCGGCTGATGTGGATAGTAGACACGCAGACGATTGTGCTTGTCGGCCGCGCGCAATCGATCGAGAACGCGGCTTCGCAACACATCCATGGTGACCTGCTCAAGCCAGCCGCCGGTCTTTTGCGGCAGGACCAGGACGACATCGGGCCCGTCCGGTTCTGCAAGCCGCCGCTCCAAAACCTCGGCCAGCCGATGGGCAGTGAAATACTGGTTCTCGATGTAGATGCTTTTCTTGGCCGCAGCGAGTGCATCGAGGTAGAGCTGTTCGACCTCCTGCACGGCCTCGCGCCCGTCGTAGGCCGGCTCGGTTCTGGCGATTGCGACCGCAACGTCGGTCAGCTCGGTGGTAACCGTCTTGGGCCAGGGCGATGTCTCAGGCCGCGGCGGCGGCTCGACCTTCCAGCCGCGGGCGCGTCGCCACCGCGTGCGCGCGAGCTCGCCGAGCCGCGCCGCAACGTCCCCTTCGACCACCAACATCAGGTCGTGAAACGGCGGATAGCTGTTACCGTTGGGGTCGGTGCGGCGCGGATCCTCGGGCTTGTGCTCGGGTGTATCCCACCGCCAGCGACTCAGATCGATGCCGCCGGCGAACGCGACGCAATCGTCGATCACGACTACCTTCTGATGATGCGAAGCACCTTTCGGGTGCCGGCCATCGAGTCGGAAATGCAAGCGCGGAGGCGCCTGCATACGCAGCCGAAGCGCGGGTAACAGCTCGCGCTCCGAGGCGTAGATCATGTTGAAGTCCCACGACAGCAGATAGACGCTGAGCTGCCGGTTCTGTCGAACCAGGTCGACCAGGAAGGCGCCGAGCTCCACGGGCTCGGCGCCCTCATCGCCGGCGCGGCTCAGAGGCTCGTGGCGGTCGAAATCCCAACCCAGGATGATAATCTGCCGGCGTGCGGCGCGGCAGGCTTCGGTAAATGCGGCGAAATAGTCGGATACATCGACAATGGTTGCAGCACGGGTGGCGTTTTCCACCGTCCAGCAATTCCGTCCCGAAGCGAGAATCGATGGCGTGCTCGTCGGCGCGGTACGGTAGTCGTCAGCCGAATCTTTCATACCTGGCAACCTTTTCTCTCCCCGCACCAATCGGCTAGCGGATAGTTGGTGTATCGATTACTAATTCGAACGCTGGTGCCGGAAATAACCCCAAGCTAACCCCTCGCACTCGACAAAATCGCCGATGCGCATCTCGCGCCGGAAAAGGATGATGATGCCCGCGAGGAAGTTCTCGAAGACGTCCTTGAAAGCAAACCCGATGGCGACGGATCCGAGTCCGAGTCCGAGTCCGAGTCCGAGTCCGAGTCCGAGTCCGAGTCCGAGTCCGAGTCCGAGTCCGAGTCCGAGTCCGAGTCCGAGTCCGGCGAGCATCTTGGCCGGCGTAAGGTTCGGAAACACCACAATCGCGGCGATCATGATACCGAGCAACCAGATTCCGATGGAGCCGAGATTGACGAAGAGACTCCGTAGTGAGGGTCGCAGGCGTGAACGGATGGCGCGGTGCACCAGGACCCGAATTCCCTTCGCAACGAGCGCCGTGGCGATCAGTACAAGCACGGCGACGACGAACTGCGGGACAAGCTCGATGGCGCTGCGCGCGAGTTCCCTCAGTTGATTCAGCAAGATCTTGAGCGGTTCCATGATCAGTAGTCGATATAGCGATTCAGGTCCAGAATCCCAGCCTCGACGGAATCGGTCTCGGTCAGGTGGTCGGTGATGTCCTGGAATTTCGACCAGAATTGAGGCGAGGTGCGGCGCACGCCCCAAACCTCGACGAGCCGCCGAACGAACGTCTCTCTTTCTTCCAGCTCCTGTCCTCGCAACAGGGCGACGAACTGGGCCAGCTCATCGGCAGGCAGGTCGAAGATGAAGTTATCGAATTCGAAGTGGCGCTGAGTATCACGAGTGTAGATAACGATCACGGCGTTGAACACCATCGCGCTCGGAATGCGAATACGGTTGCCATCCGGCGACAGGAGGGTCGTTGTGCGGAAGGTGAGCTTGACCACATTGCCTCGATGGCCGCCGATATCGACGAAATCACTAATCTCGTAGAGGTTGTGCAAGCTCAGCAAGATGTTGTCGCTATAGCTTTCGACGGTTTGTCGCACCGCGAAGCCGAACGCCTGTTCGTTTGCCAGCGTCTCGCGGAGATCCGATCCCACTGCATGACCACCTTGGCTCCCCGTTTGGTTGAGAAGCTACGAGTCAGACCCAACTCACCCGGCGCGAAAAAAGTCCGCTGATGCTCTGGTTGCGGACCTTCGTGGTCCAGCATCTGCGTGTATTTTGCAGTTAGAGAAGGGACCCAGGACACTCGCCTTGTCCGTCCGCACTCGGGACTCAGTTGCCGCCCAATAGCGGCACGCCGACCCATAGCAAAGGGTCGTCTGCAGCTCGGTCAAGCGCCGCAGCGACAGCACCCTCTGAGCCTCTTCCTGCTCCAGTCGGTGCAGGGTTTCTTCGACGAATACCATGTGCTCCTGCGCCGCGGCGCGGGCGCGCTCCGGATTGCCGTCCACCACGGCCCGCATCAGGTTTTCGTGCTGCCGCGACAGCGGCTCGAAGACCCTGGGCACCTGGTAAAGCTGATCGAGGTTGTGCCCGATGGAGCTCTGCAGCAGCGTGAACAGACCGCGCATGACTTGAAGCAGCACGCGGTTGTGAGCTGCCTCGACGATGGAGAGATGAAAACGGGTATCGGCCTGGATCTCCGCCTCGGAATCGCCGGCCTCATGCATGGCGATCATGGTCTCGAACCGCCTTCTTACGTTCCCCCTATCCTCAACGGTGGCGCGCATCGCGGCGTGGTACGCCGCCGTGCCTTCCAGGGCGTGCCTGATCTCCGGCACGTCGTAACGGGATGCGGGCTCGCTCTGGAGCAGCTCCACAAGAGGATCGATAAACTGCGGCTGCACCGCCTCGGTGACGAAGCTCCCGCCGCCTTGCCGGGTGCGCAACAGCCCCTTGCTCGCCAGCTCTTGAATCGCCTCGCGCAACGACGGTCGCGATACCTCCAGGCGCGCGGCAAGGGTCCTCGCCGCCGGCAAACGGTCTCCGGGCGCGAAGTCGCCCCGCGCGATCATGTTCTCGAGTCGGTCGGCAATCTTTTCCGACAAGCGCTGACGCTTCATCTCCCGCTCCAAGGCGAATTGGCCTTACCAATTTACCAATTATTGTCGGGCGATCCGGGATCCGGATAACCACCACAAACGGAGGAACGCACCCGATGAACAGCAAGCTTACCGCCGCGGTCTCTGCCGCCGCCCTCGTCCTGGGACTCACCGCCGGCACGGCCGCGGCGGAGAAGAAGGTCCTGCTTAAGGTCCCCGTCTTCTTCGGCACGCACCTGACCGGACTCGGCAGCACGCCCAAGTGGCTGTCCGAGCACATGCAAACCGCCACGGACGGCAACATCAAGATCAAGATTTACGAACCCGGTAAGCTGATTCCGCCCGAGGAGATCCTGCAGGCGGTCAGCGAGTTCTCCATGCCGGCCATCGACAAGCGGCTGGGCTTCCACAAGATCCTCAAATTCAACTACTACCCAGGGTGGCATCAGCCGGCAACGGCCTTCGATTTGATAGTCAATAGCGACACCTGGGGCAAGATGACGCCCGGCCAGCAGGAGACCCTGGAGCTCGGGTGCAAGGCCGCCATGCTCGACGCCCTGGCCCTGGGAGAGGCCATCCAGTTTCCGATCATGAAGGAGAACCTGGAGAAGAACGGCGTCGAGAATCGTTACTGGTCTGAGGAGATGCTGGACATGTTTCGCGAGAAGTGGGCCGAGGTGGTCGCCGAGCAATCCGCCGAGGACCCGGAGTTCAAGGTCATATGGGACAACCTGCAGGCGTTCCGGGCCGATTACGCCATTTGGAACGAGTGGGCCTTCCTGCCCCGCCCCGGAACGGTGCGCAAGCCTTCGGAATAACAGCGCAACGGTGAATGCGGCGCGCGCAACTCCCTTCCAATTTGCCGGCGACCGAGAGCGCGCCTCATCCAGCCTCCGAAAAAGGAGCCCCGTAGGGCCGATAAGCGCAACGCATCCACCTTCGCCGCGAACCGGCGCCAACAAATAGATCAACGACCGCATCCGCCCCCACCGAACACTGGAGGACACCATGTCTCAGCCCGGATTTGCCCGATTGAGCTACCGCATTCCCATCGTCGACTTTCTCAACAACCTCGTAAGCCGGATCGCGGAGACCACCGCCTGGCTCAACGTGCTCCTGATCGGCATCATCGTCGCTCAGGTCGTGATGCGCTACGGCTTCAATCATGGCTTGGTGCCGCTGGAGGAGCTGATGCAGCACTTCTATGCGGTCGCCTTCATATTCGGCCTGGCCTACGCCTTCGTGGCCCTGGCCGAGACCTGCGCCGAGCAGGTGTTTCAGCCCGAGAAGCAGGGTTGCTGCGGCTTCGCGGGGGAGAAGAGCTTCACGACACCCGAGCTGAATGCCTGCGCGTTGAGTCGATTGAAACAACAGATCCCGGGCGGCTGCGAGAGTGGATACTCCAACAGCCGCACCTGCGAGATCGGTCTATCGAAGCACGCGGGCAACCCTTTCCGCTCCATCCTGTACCTTGTTGACGCCTGTTTCGACGCCGCCGATTCGTCGCGCAGTATCGATTGATCCTCATCACTCGTACATATTGAGCGCGACCCGCGCCTCGTCGCTCATGCGCTCTTGGGTCCAGGGAGGATCCCACACCAGCTCGACCTGAACGCCCGCCACACCCGGTACATTCTTCACCGCGTTCTCTACCATGCCCGGCATCGCCCCGGCCACCGGGCAGGTCGGTGCGGTGAGCGTCATGCGGATGTCCAGGTTGTTTTCGCCGTCGCAGTCGATGCCGTAGATGAGCCCCAAATCCAGGATATTGACCGGGATCTCCGGATCGTAGACGGTCCTCAGCGCGGCGAGGACCTGCTCGTCGATGGATTGGTCCGCAGCTAGCCGGGACGGCGCCACCTCACTGGCTTCGTCGGACTTTCCGCCTGGATCCCTTTTATGAAACATCAGCTGATCACCTCCGCGCCAAGGCGTTTCGCCACCGCAGTCTCCAGGTACCGGTCCAGCGCCTCGTTGCCGCTGCTCTCGAACGCGGCGCGGGCAAAACCCAGGCAGATCATCTGGCGTGCCTGCGCCTGCGGGATACCGCGCGAGCGCAGGTAGAACAGGGCGTCGTCCTCGATTTGGCCTACCGTCGTGCCATGGCTGCACTTCACGTCGTCGGCGAAGATCTCCAGCTGCGGCTTCGTATCGATCTCGGCTTGACGGGAAAGAAGCAGGTTGGCATTCGAGAGACGGGCGTCGGTCTTTTGCGCGTCCCGCGCAACCAGTATACGGCCGTCGAACACCCCGCGCCCGCGCCCGTTCAGCACGCCGCGAAAGTCCTCGCGGCTGGTGCACCCGGGTACCGCGTGCCGGACGTCTACGTGGTGATCCGAGAGTTGTCCGTCGCCAACGACGTAGAGCCCCCGCAGATCGGCCGTTGCGCCCTCGCCGTCGAAAGCCACGCCGATGTCGTTTCGCGACCAGGCCCCACCGAGGGCCACGCCGGTGCCGCGGTAGCTGCTGCCGGCGCCCTGCCGTACGAACTGACTGTTCATGTGGAATGCCTGCAGGCTCTCTTGCTGGATACGTACGTGCTGCAGATCGGCCTCGGCATCCAACTCGACCTCCATTACCGAGTTGTTGAAGTAACGGGAGTCGCCCGGGCTTAGGTGGCGCTCGATGAGGCATGCGCTTGCGCCCTTCCCTACCCTGATCAAGTGACGCGGCTGTGCGATGTGGGGCTGGTCTGCGCCCGAGCTCAGGTGCAGTATCTCGATAGGCCGCTCCAGCCTGGCGTTCCGGGCGACGCGCACGTAGGCCCCGTCTGTAAAGGCGGCCGTGTTGAACGCCGAGAACACATTTCCTGCCTGCGTCTCCGGACGTCCGAGGATCTCTCTGAGGGTTTGCGGCTCGGCGTGTATGACCCCGCGCAGGCTCTCAAGCCTGCTCCCCTCCGGAACGCCCTGAATGGACGACAGGCCCGGTGCGAAGCGCCCGTTCACGAACGTCAACCGCCAGGCGTCGAGCCCTGGAACCAGCGCATCGCCAATGCTCGGCTCCCGGAGTACTTCGAGTGACTGTGCAGGAACGAGATCCTGCTCGAGCAACCCCTGCAAGCTGGTGTAGCGCCACTCCTCGCTGCCCCGCCCGGGGAAGGCGAGCAGTCCGAAACGGGTCCGGGCCTGCGCACGCAGCGCCTCCAGCCAGTCGATGCCAGCCCCCGGCAGGTCGCTTGAACACAGACGCTCCAGCAGGCCCCGATAGCGGGCAATCGGCTCCATGAGCGCGCTCATGCCGCCTCCTCCTCCTGCAGCCATCCGTAGCCCTTCGCTTCGAGCTCCAGGGCGAGCTCCTTGCCTCCGGATCGCACGATTTTCCCACCTGAAAGCACGTGCACGAAGTCCGGCTCGATGTAGTCCAGCAGGCGCTGGTAGTGGGTGACGACGATCATGGCGCGCTCGGGGCTGCGCAGGGAATTCACGCCGTCGGCGACGACGCGCAGGGCGTCGATGTCCAGCCCGGAGTCCGTCTCGTCGAGTATCGCCAGCGCAGGCTCGAGCAGCGCCATCTGGAAGATCTCATTGCGCTTCTTCTCGCCGCCGGAGAACCCGGCGTTGACCGCGCGCTTGAGCAGCTCTTCTTTGAGATTGACCTGCTTGGCCTTCTCGCGCAGATACCGCATGAAAGCGACGGCGTCCAGCTCCGGCTCGCCGCGGGCCCTGCGCACCGCGTTGAGCGACTCTTTCAGGAACTGGGTGTTGTTTACACCGGGCAGTTCCACCGGGTACTGGAAGGCAAGGAACAGGCCGCGGTGCGCGCGCTCCTCAGGCTCGGCGTCCAGCAACTCCTCACCACGAAAGCTCACTTCCCCACCGGTCACCTCGTAGCCGGGCCTACCCGCCAACACATGAGCGAGGGTGCTCTTGCCCGAGCCGTTCGGCCCCATTATGGCGTGTACCTCCCCGCCTTTCACATCCAAGTCGACGCCCCGCAGGATTTCTTTCCCTTCGATACTCGCCCGAAGGTTCTTGATGCTCAGCATGTGTCTTGTCCTCTCAACAATCGATTCGATGGAATGCAGGCATGGCCTTCGTCATACCCGTCAGCCGACAGCCCCTTCCAGGCTGACGCTGAGCAGTTTTTGTGCCTCCACCGCAAACTCCATGGGCAGCTCGCGAAACACCTCCTTGCAGAAACCGTTGACGATCATGGCTACGGCGTCTTCCTCGGACAGACCGCGCTGACGGCAGTAGTAGAGCTGGTCTTCGCCGATCTTCGAGGTGCTCGCCTCGTGCTCCATCTTGGCGCTGGGGTTCTTTACCTCGATGTAGGGGTAGGTGTGGGCGGCGCAGCGATCGCCGATCAGCAGCGAGTCGCACTGGGTGTGGTTTCGGGCGTTCTCGGCGCGTTGCGTCATTCTCACCAGGCCGCGATACGCCTGCTGTCCGTTCCCTGCCGATATGCCCTTGG
Source organism: uncultured Gammaproteobacteria bacterium (assembly GCA_942492625.1). GTDB lineage: Bacteria > Pseudomonadota > Gammaproteobacteria > Chromatiales > Chromatiaceae > Thiosymbion. The sequence goes on from CALOFM010000049.1 coordinate 48,527, forward strand.
AAACAATCGTGGAGCTGGTACTGCGGCCAATGTGGATCATCTTGGTACCGGTGTCCGCCTGCTGCCGGCCGCGGGTCACGGCCACCGAGTAGAACTCGCCGACGCTGTCATCCCCGCGCAGGATGCAGCTCGGGTACTTCCAGGTAATGGCCGAGCCTGTCTCCACTTGAGTCCAGGAGATCTTGGAGCGGGCGCCGCGGCAGTCGCCGCGCTTGGTGACGAAGTTGTAGATGCCCCCGCGCCCCTCGGCGTCGCCCGGATACCAGTTCTGGACCGTAGAGTATTTAATTTGCGCATCCTCGAGCGCGACCAGCTCCACGACGGCGGCGTGCAGCTGATTCTCGTCCCGTTGGGGCGCAGTGCAGCCCTCCAGGTAGCTGACGTAGCTGCCCTGCTCGGCGACGATGAGTGTCCGCTCGAACTGACCTGTGTTGCGCTCATTGATTCGGAAGTAGGTGCTCAGCTCCATAGGGCAGCGCACGCCCTCGGGGACGTAGACGAAGGTGCCGTCGGAGTAGACCGCCGCGTTCAGCGCCGCGAAGAAGTTGTCGGTATGCGGAACCACCGTTCCGAGGTACTTGCGCACCAGCTCTGGGTGCTCCCGTACGGCTTCGGACATGGAGCAGAAGATGACGCCGGCATCAAAGAGCTTCTCGCGGAAGGTGGTGGCGACCGAGACGCTGTCGAAGACCGCGTCGACCGCCACCCCGGCCAAGGCCTTTTGCTCCTCGATGGGGATGCCGAGCTTCTCGTAGGTACGCAACAGCTCGGGGTCGACCTCCTCCAGGCTTTTCGGTCCCTCTGAGCTTTTCGGTGCCGAGTAGTAGGAAATGCCCTGATAGTCGATCGGCGGGTGATGAACGGACGCCCATTCCGGTTCGCGCATGCTCAGCCAGTGCCGGTATGCCTCGAGCCGCCGCTCGGTCATCCACTCCGGCTCCTGTTTGCGTTCGGAAATCGCCCGAACGACCTCTTCACTCAATCCCGGAGGCAAGGTCTCCGATTCGATCTGAGTGACGAAGCCCTGCGCATATTCGCTTCGGACCAGTTTTTCGATTTCGGCGTTGCTCTCGGCCATGACTCCAGCTCCGCTCTGTTTTCCGAGTAAATTACTTGGTCATATTTACGCCCTCCGGGATCTCCTTTCAATACCCAATCAGGTGAGGTTGCTTTTTTTTTAGGTAGAGCCCCCGCGTGATGGGGGCTCGCGCATGAAGAATCGGTTTGTTTTCTCGGCGCTAACTGATTCGCCGCGGGAAGCCCGTTTTGGCGGTCGAAACGCAGAACCGAGATCCCGCGGCCCGTCACAGCACGGCTGATACGAGATGCCGCTGCGAATCAATCATCAACTCAAAAACCAGAAACTGCTGCATGCCGTTTATATATGTTATCGCCATGACTGGTTTAGTAGCGGGGCGCGGGGGGGGGGGGGGGGGGGGGGGGGGGGGGGGGGGGGGGGGGGGGGGGGGGGGGGGGGGGGGGGCGGGGGGGGGGGGGGGGGGGGGGGCCCCCCCCCGCGGGGGGGGGGGGAGGGTTTCCTAAGCACCGATTCATCTCACAACTCTCCTCGGGCAAGTAGTTTGGCGCTGCCAAGTTGGACCGATCGGCTGTCTCGGACCAAGCCGTGCGCCAGCGGTCGCATCTGAACCCGACAAGTGGAAGTCGATCCGGCGCCATCGGCGCCGGACAGGTTTTCTAGGCAGATGCGAGCGCTAGCCGGCGCGCACCTCGATCTTGCGCGGCCGTACCTCAGCTCGCTTGGGGATACGCAGTGTGAGCACACCGTCCTTGAGGCCGGCATCGATGTCACCCGTCTCGAGCTCGCGGCTCAACGCGAAGCTGCGGCTGTAGCGCGTAGCCCGCACGTCTGCGTGCAGGGCTTCCATCCCTTCCGGCATATTGAGTTGGATATCGCCTTCAATCAGCAGCGAGTCCTGATCGACCCGCAAACGAAGCCCGTCCTTTGACACGCCGGGCATGTCCGCCTGCAGGGTGATGCCGGCGGCGTCCTCGTACACGTTGACCGGTGGTCGAAGGATGGCAATATTCTCTCTCGTTTCCTGCGCTTGCGCGGATTGACGGCTCGTCACGTCGGTTTTCTGGTTCATCTCGCCTGTTCCTCCCGATTATTTCAATTCGATCTGGCGCGGCTTGGAAGCCTCGCGCCGCTTGATCGATACACATAGAACACCGTCGACGTAACGTGCGTCGACTTTCTCGGGATCGACGTCTTCGGGTAACGAGATCACGCGTCGAAAGGAGCCATTGAAACGCTCACGGCGGTAATACTCGACGTTCTCGGGCAGCTCCTGGTTGCGCTCCCCGGCCACCGTGAGCAGATTTTGTTGAATGGATATGTCCAGCGCCTTGGTATCCAGTCCAGCCGCGAACAGATACACGTCGACGCGATCGCCTGTGGCACCGATATTGACGGGCGGGTAGGTGCCCCGTGCAACGGATCGGATTCCCGCCGGCCACGCCCGTGGGCCGAACATCTCATCCATGTCCTGCTGCATGCGCCTGAGGTCATCGAACAGGCCGCCTTCGTAGTTGGACAGACTTCCAAACATCGTCATACCTCCTTACGCTTGGTTGTGCGGGCATGGTAAGCCCGCCAAATCGACCAACAGTCCATGTCGCCCATGCCGCAGCCCTATGCCGCTTGCGCCCTCTACGCCGAATATTCCTGGCTCGCCCAAGCCTCGGTGGTGATGATCAGGCCGGCGACGGAAGAGGTCTCTAGCAACGTTGAACGGGCGGCGCCCAGCAATCCAGTTAGCACTCTCTTACGTTGAGTGCTAATAACTGTAAGGGAAATTTTTCGCGCGTCAAGTCCCAATTCAGCCTACGAGAAACGCAGGGATACCTGTTCCGAAAAGTTTGGTTGGCCAGTATCACCGAGACCACGAGGAGGCTCTGCGCCAAGGGCCAAGCCCGCGTCAAGGCATCCAAACGCTCGTCGAAGTCCAGATCATTCTGCCCAAATCCATTCGCGATGCCCACGCATGGCGGACAGATACCGAGTTTCTGGTAGAAGACACGCCCGACGGGGTACTTCTGCGTCCGTGCAAGGCCCTGACACCGACTCGACTGGAAGAGGTCGCCGGAAGCCTCAAGTACGAGGACCCTGCGAAATCACTTGCGCCCGAAGATCTAAGGAGCCGTAACCGGGGCCGGCCTTAAGCACAACTGGAAGCAGATCGCGCCGCATGGCTTCATTCGGCGCGAGTAACCGCCAAGTATGGCGGTCGGGGAAACCAGGTTCTGTCGCCGGGGCGGGCGAGATTTCCCTGCAGTCCCCGGAGACCATCACTCCGTGGCACCTGAATTAAAGGCGCACTCCCATCCTACACCTTGCTCTTTTTGGAGCTGACGGCACGTCGGCGCGCCTTTGGCTTGGGCTTCCCGGAAATATCCAATTGGAACTTCACCGGACCGCGATACGTCTTGCCGTCCTTGGCTTGGAACTCGCCGTTGACCGGTGCGCGCTTGTTGTAAGGGCTGGAAAGAATCGCCACGTGGCCTCCGGGGAAGGGTACGGCCTCGATGATACCGGTGCCCTCCAGGTGCTTGTTTGCGCCCATGGCGCACTCGGGAGTCACCAGGTCATCCTTGAGCGCATAGTCTTGGTACCAAGGCACGTTCAACTCGGCGAGCTTCTTGACATTGAGCGTTTCGTCGAAAAGCTTCACCGGCAGATCGCCGTTATCGGCGACGGGCTCTTGGAAGGTCAAGGAGCTCATGCTCTGGATACCCATGGGCAGGTGCACCCGCTCCTTGAGCAGCCATCGGTAAAGGGCGGCGACGGTCTTTCCGGGGCTCAGATTGGTGGATTTGTGCAGCGACGCCTGATCCAGCACCTTGATCAAGGGCGTTTCCCTGTCGATAGCCACGAAACGCATACCGAGGCTTAGCAGGTAACCGTTGGCAACCTTGTTGCCGTTGGGCAGGGTCTCGGTAACGAAGTCGCTATGCAACGTAGGCATTCCGGCAACGCCCTCGCTGTAGGTGCCATCGATGGGTGCGACGTTGGTTATCAATGCGTCGCAGCTCTCCACCAGTCTGCCCGACAGCACGTTCATGAGGGCGATGTACCCGCCCTGGCAGGTGCCGTTCAGGGTTACCTTCTGACCATGCTTCTCCGCCAGTTTCGCGCACAGCTCGCGGGTTCCCAGGCAGTCGCTTTCCGGGGTCGTGTTTTGTACGGCCTCGTTGGTCATGATGTCCTTGACCACACGCACGTACGTGGGGATGCCCTCGTTCGCGAACGCGTGGGCGTAGCTCTTGTTCTCGAACGGAAGGAACCCGAGTATGTGAACGCCAAGCATATACGGCGGTATCAGGAGCACGGGCTTGAGCTCGTTGCGCACCTTGACACCCTCCTTGATGGGCAAGACCTGGTACAGCAGGAAGGTGTCCGTCTCGTGCACCAGCTCGTAGTCGGAGGTCTTGAACTGAAAACCGAACTCGTCTTTGATGTTCTCGATCTCCTCGTGGAAGTTGGCGACCGCCTCCATAATCTCGGCTTCACGCGTTAGATAGCCGGAGATTTTCTCCCCGTCTTGCTTAAAGACCGTATTGAGGTAGGCGTTCATCCCCTCGCCAATCTGGTCAAAAACCGCGTCCCTAAGCTTTTCTTTGGTCGCGGCCATTCCCCTATTCACCAACTGACTCTTGTGGGCCAGCATATCCATGGTCTCCCTCAGGCTCATGGGATTGGTCCGCGATGCCTGCATGGCGACTTGGGCGGCAATCAGGTAGCTTTCGCCAAACTCAGTGACCTCGCGGTTGGTCGCCCGCGTAAGGGCAAGGCAGTAGCGCATCAAGCTGGTGTTTGCCTCGGCGATTTCGTTCAAGATCGACAACATGGTGCTCTTCCTCTTCTTGTTGTGGAGTGTTGCTCGCCAACGATTGTGACGGCAGCCGTGCGCGGCGTGCCGAATCGGCGCATGGTCGTCACGGGCGCGAGCTCCACTTCGACTATTCGCCGTCGATTCTCGCAGCTTTCGGGACTTTGTGCCCGCCGGCGCATTGATTGTTTTTCCAGCCGGCTCGCGAGAGCGTTTGACGTAACGATCTGGCTCGTCGAGCCGCGGAGAAATCGTTTCGACATTATCCGTGTGTTCCTGCATACGAAAAACCGGATGTTTTGGATGCAATTGATCGCGCGTTGCAGTGTGCAGGAGGGAAAAAAGCGCATTACTCCGCGGTGGAGTGTGCGAGAAAGGCTCTCGCCGACGGCGATCCTCAGCTCAAATTCCCAGCTCGTTCTTCCCGCGGAGATTCGGCGCAGGCTCCGGATGTTACCAACAAGCCGTCGGGCAGATGAAAGCGAAGGCCGCGAGCACAGCAGGTGCCGGTCCGCGCAAAAAAAAAACCGCCCTTCCGGACGGTGGGGAAAGAGGTTTCTAAAACGGGTTCCGTTGGAACCGCGAGCATTACTCTAACGCGCAACGATGACGGTTATATGAACACCATTTTTCGAGGAACGCGCCAACTTCATTACGATTTTGTTACAATGCGCCACATCCCGCCTCGGCCCGATCAGTAAGACCAATTTCCAGCGCCGAGCCGGCGCTCTTCCGTGCAAGAATTCGTCATACTTCTACTTTTACTTGTTCTGTCCGGTGTTTTCTCCGGCTCGGAGACTGCTCTCGTCTCCATCTCCCTCGCCCGCGCAGAGGCCTTGTTCCGCGAGGGACGCCCCGGCGCGAACGCGCTTTACTACCTCAAAACCAACCCGGCGCGGATGTTAATCACCATCCTAATCGGCAACAACGTGGTCAACATCGCCGCCTCTGCAATAGCGACGGTTCTGGCCACCGAATGGCTGGGGCACATCGGTCCGGGAATCGCGGTCGGCGTGCTCACCATCCTGGTCCTCATCTTCGGTGAGATAACGCCCAAGAGCCTGGCGACCCGCTACTCCGAACGCATCTCTCTGGTGATCGCGCCCCCGATGTACGGTTTCATGAAGGTCATTTACCCGCTAGTGTGGATCTTCAACCGCTTCACCAATTGGGTCCAACGGGTATCGGGAGCAGAGGGAGATCCGATGGTAACGGAGGCGGAGCTCATCAGCATGGTGGAGCACGGTGAGGAGGAAGGCACCATCGAGCCGGACGAACGGGCGATGATCGAGCGGGTCTTCATCCTCAACGACCTCAAGGCCGGCGACGTCATGACCCCGGTGCGCCGGGTCTTTTCCCTGGACGGCCGGCGTACCCTGGCCGAAGTCCTGCCTGAAATTCTACAGGGCACCAACTCCCGCATACCGCTCTTCCGGGAGGATCCCAACGAGATCTTGAAGGTGCTTTTCGTTCGCGATCTGCTCGAGGTCGTCGCAAGTGGCAACACCGACATTCCACTCCTCGATATGGCTCGCATGCCCCTGTTTGTCCCGGAGAACCAGAAGACCGACGAGCTCCTGTCTCTTTTACGCAAGAACAAGCAGCACCTCGCGATCGTAGTAGACGAGACCGGATATTGGCAGGGTGTCGTGACCCTGGAAGACCTCATTGAGGAGTTAGTCGGCGAGATCTACGACGAGATCGACGAGCTGCCCGAGAACTACAAGGCCGTGTCCGACCACAGCATCGTCGTCGACGGTGACGTGGAGCTGCGCGTAGTCGAAGACTTTTTTGACACCGATCTGCCGGGCAAGCCCACGGATACGGTCAGCCGTTGGATCCTGGGGCACACGGCACGCATCCCGGGACAGGACGAGCACTTCGTCCTCGACGGGTTGGAGGTACGGGTTAAGGACGCGTCGGACCGCCGTATCCGCCAAGTGCTGCTCAGCCGCACGCCCTCATCGGCGGGAAGCGGCACCGAGTCGGCAGCGAGCGCTCTGCGGGAAACATCGTGACCGGGGATATGGTCTGCACCCTGGTTCAAGAGGCCGTGGGCGAAGGTACGCTGGACCAGGCCGAGGCCCAATTCATAGACCACATATTCGACTGTCTTCGAGTTGGAGGAGATCCGCACCATCGGTGGACTGGTGCTGCACCATTTCGGCGAGCTGCCGACCGAGGGGGATACGGTCGATATCGGGGACTTCCGCTTATGGGCTGCCCGAATCGAGAACAATCGCATCTTGGAGGTCATCGTGGAGCCCCTGTCGGCGGACGCGCTTTCGGAAGTGGACATCTCAGTCCACCGAACCCAGCGACGAGTCCGCGGAAAGCACGGACCGGAGGCCTGCGATCACGAATGACGAAGGGGGCACGAACCGCTGATGGACATCACAATCACGCTCCTGATCATCGCGATCTGCCTGCTCTTGGAGGGCTCCTTATCCGGATCGGAAATCGGCGTGGTCAGTGCCGACCAAAACAAGCTGCGACACGCCGCGGCAAAGGGCGCCAAGCCCGCCCTGGAGATGCTCAAGAAGCCCGAATGCTGGCAAGGCTCGCCGGCGGTACCGAGACGAACCCCTTCACGCTGCGCGAGGAAATCCTGACCGCCCACCGTGGTACCGCCCAGACCATACAGGAAGTACGGATACGCTGGACGGACTAGGGGCCCGGGTTGTCCGAGAGATCTGCGGGTAGAAAAGCAGCCAGCGCCTTAGAGCTGGCCCGTAGGCTCGATGGCTAACATCGCGATTACCCACAGGTTTTGCTGACGAGGCGGAAAACTATCCACCAGGGGACATAGCCGTTCCTTGCTCAGGCCTCGCGACGACGGGCCGCAGATCCAACCCCCGGATCGCCTGAAGCGCGAGCTTCCAACGACCTTCTCCGCACAGACCGCAGATTCCTGCGTCCTCGTATGCCGCGATGGCCGCACGAAGACAAGCCTCGCGCACAGCTTCCGCAATTTCGAGTTGATACGGCATGGCTTTTCCTCAGGCGTCTGGTGGCTTTTTCGAGATCTGTCCGGACGGCGCGGCCTAGCCGGTGCGTTGACGCACGCTTTTTGCGTTGGAAAGGGTGCGTCTACACAAACGGTCTGCGCCAACTTCTATCGACGATTTCGATATCTACGGCAAATAAATATCGTTTGTGTTGTGTCAAGACGGCCCAAGAATTTAAGTGAAGCCGATGGGAAGTCAAAGGCTACCTGGTCGATCCCGCGCACTGGTCGGCAGAGTTTGCCAGGGCCCAAGCGGGGTTGGAAGGCCTTGTGCTCGATGCGGGACATTGGGAATTGATTCGCTTTCTGCGAGAGCACTGTGCCATGCACGGTACCCAAACGACCGTTCGGGATATGATTCGGCATTTCCGACAAGTCTGGGGCGTCGAGAAGGGGGCGAACCGCTACCTGCACAAACTGTTTCCCGGGGGTGGCCCGCAGAAACAAGGCAACCGACTCGCCGGGCTGTTGCGCACCAAGGGCGAGCACTGAGAGAAGGCAACCCGCAATGACGAGCCCCGACTCTGAATCCCGTCAGCGCCTCACCGCGCTCGCGCGCATCGTGCGCGAGGTCGACTCGGCGCCCGACCTCGATAGCGCCCTGCGTCTGTTGGTGAGCCGTACTCGCGACCTGATGGGGGCCGACGTCTGCACCGTTTATGTCACCGATGAGGCCAGGCGCCGGCACGTGGTGGCCGCCACGGACGGTCTCTCGTCGCAGGTGGTGGGGAACCTCCGGATTGGCTTCGGTAAAGGGCTGATCGGCCGGGTCGCCGAGAGCCGTCAACCCGTCAACCTCGACCGGGTGCCGCAGGGCCCCGATCAGGACTTCCTGCTGCAAGCAGGCTTCGGCCCCTATCAAGGCTTCCTCGGCGTTCCGATTCTCCACAAGGCCGTGGTCGAAGGCGTGTTGCTGATTCGCCAGCGCGAGGCGCGCCGATTCGACGACGCCGACGAGGCTTTTCTGACCACCCTCGCGGCTCAGCTCGGTGGTGCGATCGCCTACGCCAGGGCCAGCGGCGAGTGGTGCCGGGCTTGCCGCCCCGAGGATTCCTCGCCGCATACGATCGAAGGTCTGACGGGGGCACCCGGACTGGCCATCGGTCAAGGCGTAGCGGTATTCGGCGCGCGCGATATCGAGAGCGTTCCGGAGCGCATCGTAGAAGACGCACAGAGCGAGGAGGCTAGATTGCACGTTGCCATTTCTGCCGTTCGGGCCGAGACGGTCGCCCTCAGCTCCGACTTGGCGGGAACGCTGTCCGAGGCGGATCGTGCCCTTTTCGACGCCTATGCGCTGCTGCTCGACAGCCCGGAGATTTTGGAATCTGCGGTCTCTCTGGTGCGGCAGGGCAACTGGGCGCCGGGCGCGATGTCGCGGACCATAGAGATCTACGCGGCTCGTTTCGATGCGATGGAAGACCCCTATCTACAGGAACGTGCGGCGGATATCCGGGCGCTGGGGGCACGTATCCTGGCCCGGCTGCTCGGCGATTCCGCTTCGCTGACACCCGTGCAGAAAGCCACGGTTCTCGTGGGACAACGCCTAAGCGCCATCGATATCGGCCAGGCGCGGAGCGGGAATCTCGTCGGGATCGTCTCCGGCGACGGCTCCTCTCTGTCCCACGCGGCCATACTCGCCCGCAGCTTGGGGATACCCGCGGTGATGGGGGTCGACGACCTGCCGCTGGCCCAGCTCGATGGCCAGGAGCTGGTCGTTGACGGCAGCGGCGGCCGCGTGCACGCACGCCCGAGCTCGGACGTGCGCGAAGCGTTCGAGGCCTCGATAGAAAGCCAGCGCGCCCAGAGCGAGGCCCTGGAGCAAGTCCGGACACTCGATGCCGTAACCCTGGATGGGGCCGAGGTCAGGCTGTACATCAACGCGGGACTGAACACCGACTTGAGGTCCGCGGCAACGGCCGGTTCGTCCGGTATCGGTCTGTTCCGTTCCGAGCTGCCCTTCATGCTGTTCGACCGCTTTCCCAGCGAGCGAGAGCAGCTGAACCTCTATCGGGAGGCATTGGAGGCCATGTCTCCCTTGCCTGCAACTCTGCGCACCCTGGATGTGGGGGGCGATAAGAAGCTCCCTTACTTACCCGACCCCGATTCCAACCCGGCCCTGGGTTTGCGCGGCATTCGTTTTTCCCTGGACCACCCGGAAATCTTCCTGACCCAGCTCAGGGCGGCGCTCAGGGCCGATATCGGCTTGGGAAACCTGCGCCTGCTGCTGCCGATGATCTGTGACCTGGACGAGCTGGAGCGGGCGCTGGACCTGCTCGGGCAGGCCGTTCAGCAACTGGCGGACCAGGGTTTCGCGGTCTCTCGCCCCCCCGTCGGCGTCATGATCGAGGTGCCCGCGGCCGTCTATGAAGCCGAGCAGCTGGCCCGCCATGCGGACTTCCTCTGCGTCGGGAGCAACGATCTGGCCCAGTATCTACTGGCCACCGACCGCAATAATCCGCGCGATTCGACTCGCCTGGGTCCTGCGCACCCTGCCTTACTGCATGCACTGCGGCAGATCGTGGATGCGACACATCGGGCCGGAAAGGCGGTCACGGTGTGCGGTGAGATCGCCAGCGACCCAGCCATGGGATTACTGTTGCTGGGGATGGGTTTCGACGCCCTAAGCATCAGTCCTACCGCTTTGCCTCAGGTGAAATGGGCCGTGCGCGGGACCACCTTGGCACGCATGCGCTCGTTGGCCGCCGACGCATTACGGTGTGCGCGTTCGGATGCCCTCCGGGATCTGCTGGACGCGACGCGTATCGATATCGGGTTGGAGCGCTTGAGCGCGCGGCCTGTGGCCACCCCGTTCAAAGGTCACTGAAAGAATCTTTGGCAATCATGGTGCAACCTCATGCGACGACACCCGGCACTGCGTAGCCTTACCAGCGAGCACCATACCGGATTGGTGCTGGCGCGCAGAGCGCGCAAGGCGGCGCGCGAGGGCGCTCGCGCTCAGTCGATTGCCTGGGACGAGGTCAGGGAGCGTTTCCGGGCCGAGCTGGAAGGGCATTTTCGAAATGAGGAGAGGGGCCTGTTTCCCGTACTGCGTACCGCGGGCGAAGTCGCCCTCGTACAGCGGACATTCAGTGAGCACCAGTCCCTGCGCACGCTGATCGCAGAGGACCGCCCGGAGAATCTGGCTCCATTCGCGGAGCTGCTCTCCACGCACATCAGCTTTGAGGAGAGCGAGTCTTCGAGACCGCGCAACGTCTGCTCGACCCCAATGCGCTGTCGGAGCTGGAGCGGGTTCTGGCGGATGCGAGGTAAAACCCATGCGCGGCCTCGCGGGGCCGTGCGGCGGGGTGTCCTCCTGAGGCCCTGTGTCGGCGCGTGTCCGGTTCTCCGGGGGCATCGATCAGATACAAGCGCGGGTCGGTCGCTTCCCGAATTGGCCCCCATTTTATCCAGTCATCGTTGGTGTAGCGACATGAACGAAGATCACCGGATCGACCGAATGGCAGTCCGCGCCGGCGCGGAAGACGTACCTGAGCTGGAGCTGTCCGACGAGGACATCCTGGACGCCATGCGTCGCATACAAGGTTACCTGGACATCAGCATCCAGGACTTTCGCGCCATCTATCACCTGGCCCACGGTCATGCGTTGGAGCGCATTTTCCGTCAGGTAGCGGTCGGAAGCCTGATGCGCACCGGAATCGAGCCATTGCACCCGTACACCAAGCTGGATGCCGCCGCCCGCGCCTTGGTAGAGCAGGGACTCAAGAGCCTCCCGGTCATCGACGCCAACGGCCGCGTGATCGGTATGCTGACAGAGACGGACTACCTGCACAGTCTCAAGGCGGATTCCTTTCTGCAGTTGTTGCTGCGTCTGATTGAGGACCCGCGAATTTTTACCCATCGCTGCAAGAAAATGCCCGTGAGCGAGGCCATGACCGTTCCGGCGATAACCATTACTGCCGGAGCCGGTTTTCGCGAGATCGTCAGCGCATTTCATGCCCATGAAGGGCGCGGCATGCCGGTGGTCGACGCCGCCGGCAGAGTGCTGGGCCTGCTCCTGCGCAAAGACTTCGTCAAGGCCTATCACCTGGAGGACCTGTTGTGAGCATTCGCGCATACCTGAACAAAATGCGAGGCAGCAGCCGCGGCAGCCCGCCACGGGTGAATAACAAAGAGATCCTATGGTCCTGGATCGGCGGTTTTCTCGGGATAGGCGCGGTGGCCTTGGCAAATCAATTGTATTTCACCGGTACCGACATGACGCTTTTGATCGGCGCTTTCGGCGCGTCGGCGGTGCTGGTCTTTGGCGCCGGGCGCAGCCCGCTGGCGCAGCCGCGCAACCTGGTCGGCGGTCATGTGATCTCTGCCGGCGTCGGTGTCGTCGCATGGACGTTGTTCCACCAATATCCCTGGCTGGCTGCGGCGTTGGCGGTCGCGACTGCGATTGCCGCGATGCACCTGACCCGGACGCTACATCCACCGGGCGGAGCGACGGCCTTGGTTGCGGTGATCGGGTCCGACCAGATCCACAATCTAGGGTACCTGTATGTCCTGGTACCCGCGACGATAGGACCGACGCTGCTGCTCCTGGTCGGTCTGCTGGTCAACAATATTGCGCCGTCACGACGCTACCCCGAGGTTTGGCTGTAGAAACACTATGGGTAGAGGGCGTCTTGCTCAGCCCCGGGCTTGCCGAGATCGGACGGTTGGTCGTTATAACGCGTCGGTCGGGTCATGGCCCGAGAGGGGGTCTTAATCGGTTCCCATCGCATCGGGGAACCGCGCCCACCCCTCCACCCTCAGGCAGAGCCTTCCTGCTGCTCCTCTCGCGCCAACTTGCGCAAGCCTTGGACGGCATCTCGCAAGACCTCGCTGTCGGCTTCGCGGGGAAACACCATGTAGGCCGGGTGATCGATCTCCGGCCCCTTGTCGACCTTGAAGACGCGACCGGCGTCGATCAGGGGTTGGGCCATGCGTATCGGCAGGAAGCAGGACCCGCCGTTGGCCAGGATCAGTTGCACCCCGAGCCAACCGATGTTGACCACCTGCGACGATCGTTCCAGATCCGGATAGCTCTCCCGGTGCCTGGCGTAGAAACCGGGGCCCCAGTCGACGTAGATGTAGTCTTCGCCGGGCCACCGGGTGTCGCGCCTCGAGCTGATCAGGACGAGGGTTTCGTCGAACAGGTGCTCCACCACCAGGCCGAGGGCGTGGCTGGGGGTGTACATGAGGCCGATGTCCAGCGTGCCCTCGATCAGGCGCCGCATCAGGTCCTCTTCGAAACCGATTTCGCTGTGCACCGACACGTCCGGCGCGGTTTGCCGCATCCAGCCGACCCAGCGCGGCAGAAAGCCTTCCCAAAGCGCGATACGCCCGCCGATGCGGATGCTGGCGCGGAAGCGGCTCGGCAGGCCGACGTCATGCCGAGCCTGCTCCAGGGTCAGCACCAGGGACTTGGCGTGCCGATGAAAGCGGCGTCCGGCTGGCGTCAGGCTGGCCCCCGCTCTATTGCGTACGAACAGCCGCACGCCCAGATCGGCCTCCAGAGTCTGGATGCGGGCGCTGACCGTCGACTGGGTCACATGCAGGCGCCGCGCCGCTTCCAGGAAGCTTCCGTGAGCGGAGATCGCGAGAAAGGTTCTGGCCTGCTCAATATCCATGCTGAAGTACAAAGAAAAACAAAATAGCCAACTCCAGGGTAACGATCAATCGGCCTTGGTTGCACGCATGCTCGGCGATCTCTGCAACGGATACGCACCTCAGGCCGATGTCGGGCGAAGTGACAGACATCGATGCCTCGGTCCTGGAGATGGCAAACGGGGCTGCGCGGCAGGCATTGATCCAACAGTAGCCGACACCCGCGTGGTGCGTCGCACGCGCGGCGGGGCCGAGGTGAACTTGATTCCAGCCACCGCGCGGTCGCGAACCTTCGATACTTGCACCGCCGCCGGTCCGATACCGGTGAGGATCTCGCGGCTCACCCTAACCCACCCTTGATGCATTATCCGGATGATTGATGCTTAGCGATCCTATGAACCTCGCCCTGCTGCTCGGTGCAGCCTTCGTCGCTGGCGCACTGAATGCTGTCGCCGGCGGCGGCAGTTTTCTTACTCTGCCGGCCCTGGTGTTCACTGGCGTGCCAACCGTTGCTGCGAACGCAACCGGCACCGTCGCGCTGTTACCTGGCTATGTATCTGGCGCGCTGGGTTTTTACGAAGACTTGCAGGCTCCGCCCGGTTTGTCGTTGCGGGCATTGACCTTCTTGAGCCTGTTCGGTGGCGCGATTGGGGCGGCTTTGCTGCTGATGACCGACGATCACACGTTTCGCAAGCTTGTGCCGTGGCTGTTGCTGGTCGCAACCCTGCTTTTTGCGATCGGTCCAACGCTGCTTCGCAGAGCCAAAGGCCATCATTCCGGCCATGCCTCGGCAAGCCGTGCTGCGGCCAGCATGATGGCGGTCTCGATCTATGGTGGGTACTTTAACGGCGGTCTCGGCATTCTGCTGCTCGCGTTGTTCGGCCTGCTCGGTCAAACCAACCTGAATGTTTGAACGCTTCAAAGAGTTCGCGCTGGACTATCTGGTTGCCGATACGCCACCCCTGGTACCGGGGGCGCGGCGGCTTTCGTTCGTGGAGGCCCTGCTGGGCTTGTTGCTTGCCGGCATCATTGTGCATCTCGCGCCGGAGGGAGGTCTGCGGTTCCTGCCGCCCATGGGTGCCTCGGCCATCATCTTGTTCGCCCTACCGCGCAGCCCGCTGGCGCAGCCCTGGTCGGTTCTCGGCGGCTGTCTGGCGGCCGCTGTCTCGGCCTTGCTCGCCGCTGCCCTGCCTGTGCATCCCCTGATAGCGGTGGCTTTGGCGGAGGCGGCGACCCTTTGGCTGATGATCCGCTTCAGGTGCCTGCATCCGCCGGGCGGCGCGCTCGCCATGTTGATCGCCATCGAGGGCGCACGGCCGCCGTTGGAGGCTATGCACCTGATCGGGGTCGTGGTTGCCAATGCCCTCGCCATGCTGCTGGCGGCCTGGTTGGTGAACAACTGACGGATCACCCTCGCGTCGGCGTAAGAAAAGGCGAGGAGGAAGCTCACTTCCGCGGGCGCACCTTCCCTCTCCGGGCCGGTATAGAGCACCGGGCACTCGTTTTAGGGCGCCTACCGACCTTCGCTCACAAACGCCGCGAGCAGTGGAAAGCCTTGTCGGGTTGCGCGAAAGACAATCCCGTCGAAGGTTTGGGTTCGGGTAACTGCTGAGGATGTCGACCAGGTTGGGATCGTGGATGCAAGATACCGGATCTCGTCAAAAGATGCTGACCGGCGGTTCAGACCTGCCTGTCGAATCCCATCCCTGATCAAGATCGTGCCAGCTCGCTTCTCCATTCGGGATCTTGCTTGCGATGAGGCATCGCGCCCGTTGCAAAGTCCTGTGCGACGGTGAGGACGGTACCGGGGTAACGCAACCCGATGGCCGTACAGTCTTTCCTGCGCTTTGGGGGCCGGAGTCCTACAACTGGGGCGCCGGCATGCACAAGGTCGATGCCGCCGCGGCCGTCATCAAGCGCAATATGCCGCTCCCTTTCGGGAGACTCGGACCATCGCTTCGGGCGGAGCCTGCAATTGCAGCCCAACATTCATACTGCCGTCACACAATCGAAGTATATTTTCGAAGTTGGCAAGTTTGACCCCCCGTAAAGGGGAATCCACCACGAGGAGTCGCAATGAATATATCCAGAGCCGCAATCCCATTTGCTGTCGCGGGCCTCCTGTTTTCCGCCGTCAGCTCCGCGCAGGCACGTACTGAGATTCAGAACAAGGGTTCGGACACCCTGGTCAACGTCGCCCAAGCCTGGGCCGAGGAATACGGCAAGATCAAGCCCGACGTCGCGGTTGCCGTTTCCGGCGGAGGCTCGGGTACCGGTATCGCCGCCATGATCAACGGCACCGTCGATATCGCCAACGCCAGCCGCAAGATGAAGGACAAAGAGATCGAGCTTGCCGAGGAGAAGGGCCAGAAGCCCGTCGAGCACGTGGTGGGCTACGACGCGCTGGCCGTGTTCCTGCACCACGACAATACCGCCGAGAGCATGACCATCGAGACGCTCAAGAAGATCTACGGCCGCGGCGGCGGGGCCGAGAACTGGAACGACGTAGGACTGAAGGTCCCCGGCTGCGACAGCGACGAGATCGTCGTGGTCTCCCGCCAGAACAACTCCGGCACCTACGCCTACTTCAAGAAGGCGGTGCTCGGCAAGAAGGGCAAGTTCCGCCAGGGCACCCTGGACATGCACGGTTCCAAGGATGTCGTCGACCTGGTCGAGAAGACGCCCTGTGCCATCGGCTACAGCGGCCTGGCCTACGCCACCGATCACATCAAGATGGCCTGTATCGCCAAGGAAGAAGGCGGAGATTGCGTCCTGCCCAGCGTCGCAACCGCCAGCGATAAAAGCTACCCGATCGCGCGCCCTCTGTTCATGTACACCAACGGCGAGCCCACAGGCGCCATCAAGGAATACATGGACTGGATCCTGAGCGACGAGGGCCAGTGCATCATCCTGAACAAGGGCTATGCCCCGGTCCGCGGCGTGACCTGTAACTGAGGCGCCCCGCGCACTCTCGGACTGAGGCTCCGCGGGACAGAGACCGTCCCGGAGCGCGCCCCTGTAGCGCGCAGCACCGTTCAACCTCCTTCGCAACCCTCTTCAATTCGGGGTACCGGGATGAGCCATTACGAAGCGCGTCTCGAGCGTGATCTCGAGCATATCCGTACCGAAATCACCACGATCGCCACCCGGGTGCAGGTCGCACTGAGAGATGCCGTCCACGCCCTGCTGAGCGGCAACCGCGCGCAGGCGTACGATTGCATCCAAGGCGATCTGCCCATCAACAGGGCCGTAAGAAAGCTGGACAAGTCCTGTCACGGCTTCATCGCAATCCATCTGCCGAGTGCAGGTCACCTGCGCTGGGTCTCTGCAGTCATGCGTGTCAACACCGCCCTGGAACGCATCGGCGACTACGCGGTGACCATCTGCCGCGAGGCGGTTCAGCTGCCCAAGTCGCCCGACGGTACCCTGGCGCGGGAAATGGAATTGATGTCCAAGGAATCCAGTCAAATGCTGGAACAGGCCATGAACGCTTTCGCGGAGAAAAATGCCGAGGCCGCCAAGGCGACCATGATCGTGGCCGATCAGGTAGAGCGTGAGTTCGACACCGTGTTCGAGGAGCTGACCGGCGGCAACGGCCGGTGGACCGAGCGGGAGATCTACGCCCTTCTGGTGATCTTCCACGAGTTGGAACGTGTCTCCGATCAGGCGAAGAACATTTGCGAGGAGACGGTGTTCGCTGTCACCGGCGAAGGCAAGACACCGAAGACCTACAAGGTCTTGGCGCTCGACAAGGACAACGCGGGCATCAGCAAATTGGCGGAGGCGATCGGAAAAAAGGGTTACCCGCAGCAGATGACCTTCGCCAGCGCCGGGCGCGCGGCAGCGGACTCTTTCGACCCAGACATGTCCAAGCTCGCAGCAGAGCGTGGACTGGACCTGGGGGGGATGGCGCCTCGGACCCTCGAGCCGATCGAAGGGGAGCTGTCCGAGTATCACGTCATCATCAGCCTCTGCGGCCCGGTCACCGACTACATGGTTCGGGTCCCCTTTCACACCGTGGCCCTGGAGTGGGACGTCGGCGGCGCACCCGCCCCGGACGCGGCGAATGCGCAGGAGCGATGGGAGGAGATTTACAGGGACCTCGCCGTGCGTTTACGCGATCTGGTGCACCTAATGCACGGAGATGAGGCCGCGTGATATGACCGCCAAGGCCGCAGCAAATCCCGCGGCGGATTTCGACCGCCGCAACGCCGACTGGTACATCGACAAGCTGGTCCAGACCCTGGTGTTCATCGGCGGTATCTCCGCCATCGTCTTCGTGTTGGGGATTTTCGTCTTCGTCACCAAGGAAGGCGTCGGTTTCATCTTCGAGACCATGGACTTCAAGGAGTTCTTCACCTCTCCATACTGGGAGCCCAGCGACGAGGACGCCCCCGAATACGGCATTCTGGCCCTGATCGCCGGTACCGCCAGCGTCACCGGACTGGCAATGATCGTGGCCATTCCCTTCTCGCTGGGGGCGGCAATCTTTATCGGCGAATTCGCCACCGGCAAGACCCGAGAGGCCCTCAAGGTCCTGGTGGAGCTGCTGGCAGCCATCCCCTCCGTGGTGTGGGGCTTCATCGGACTGACCATCATGAACCCGCTCATTATCGAGCTGTTCAACGTGCCGGTGGGGCTCAACGTGCTCAACGCCGGCATCATTCTGGGGCTGATGGCCGCCCCCATCATGACCTCCATCGCCGAGGATGCCCTCAAGGCGGTGCCCGACCGTTACCGCGAGGCGGCCGAGGCCATGGGGGCGACCCGTTGGCAGGTAATCGTCAAGGTCGTGCTGCCGGCGGCCAAGAACGGACTGCTCGGCGCCGTGCTGCTCGGAGTAGGCCGCGGCTTCGGAGAGACCATGGCCGTTCTTATGGCCACGGGGCACGCCGTGAACATTCCCAACAGCGTATTCGACTCGGTTCGGGCGCTCACCGCCACCATCGCCGCCGAGCTGGGGGAGACCGCACACGGCTCGGAGCACTACGAGGCCCTGTTCACCATCGGCATCTTCCTGTTCCTTATCACCTTCGTCATCAATCTCAGCGCCGATCTGATCGTACGCGGGATCCGCAAGGGGTAAAGCCGTGGCAACCAACATATTCCAAGCCTCCAGCCTGAACCGGCGCAACGACCGCCTTCAAGGCCTGTACCGCAACCTCTTCGGCATGATGACGCTACTGCTCATCCTGCCGGTCCTGATCATCCTGGGGATGCTCATCTACAGGGGCGGCAGTGCACTGTCCCTGGACTTTCTGTTTACGCACCCCTCGGACGGCATGACCGCAGGCGGCCTTTTTCCTGCCTTGGTGGGCACCGTCTGGCTGGTGTCGGTGGCCCTGCTGATCTCGGTGCCCATCGGAATAGCAGCAGCCATTTACTTGAGCGAGTACGCGGCGGACACCTGGTTCACCCGCATCATCAACCTGGCCATTATCAACCTGGCGGGCGTGCCCTCCATCGTGCACGCCCTGTTCGGTGTGGGCGCCTTCGTTATTTTCTTCGGCTTCGGCACCAGCATCCTGGCCGCCAGCCTGACCCTGGCCATCATGACCCTGCCGGTAGTCATCGTGGCCACTCGGGAGTCGCTGCAGGCGGTACCGCTGGCGTTCCGTGAGGCCTGCTGGAACATGGGTGCCACACGCTGGCAGACCATCCGCCGGGTGGTGTTGCCCAATGCGGTAACCGGCATCCTCACCGGTGTAATCCTCGAGGTATCCCGCACCACCGGCGAGACCGCACCCGTGATGTTCACCGGCGCCGTGTTCTTCACCCCCTTCCTGCCCCAGAGCGTGCTCGACCAGACCATGGCCATGTCCCTGCACCTGTTCGTGGTGGCCACCCAGGTCCCGGGGGTCCCGGACGATCTGCCGTTCGGTGTAGCGCTGGTCTTGATCGGCATGGTGCTGATCATGAACAGCATCTCCATCGCCTTCCGCATGTATCTGCGAGGCAAAAAGAAATGGTAGCCGCAGCAGAGACCATGGCGGGCGAGCAGGCCGGGGCGCCCGTCAAGCTGGACGTCAGGGATCTGAAAATCAGCTACGGCAGCACGGTCGCACTCCAAGGCGTGAGCCTCAAGGTCCGAGAACACGAAATCTTCGGCATCATAGGCCCGGCGAATGCCGGGAAGACCTCCTTCCTCAAGGCCATCAACCGGATGGACATGTTCACCGCCGGGATGAAGGTCGAGGGGGATATCCACTTCAACGGCCGCAACGTGCGTCACCTCAACAATGTCTATGCCCTGCGCAGCCGCATCGGGGTGGTCTTTCCGCTGCCCGTCGGCCTGCCCATGACGGTCTACGACAACGTGGCCCTGTCGCCGCGCCTGCGGGGGATCAAGGCGAAGCGGGAGCTGGACATTATCGTAGAGCGCTGCCTGATCCGTGCCGCGCTTTGGGACGAGGTCAAGGACCGACTCGACGCCCTTGGCAGCCTCCTTTCCGGCGGCCAACAGCAGCGCCTGACCATCGCCCGCGCCTTGTCCCAGGAGCCGGAGCTCCTGGTGCTGGATGAGTTCTCCATCGCCGTAGACCCGGTCACCACCATGCGCATCGAGGACGTGCTCAAGGAGCTGCGCACCGACTTGACCATTCTTCTGGTCACGAATCTGGTGCAGCAGGCCCGCCGTCTGGCTGACCGCACCGCCTTCTTTATGGAAGGGGAGTGCGTGGAGATCGGGCAAACCGAGGACCTGTTCACCGGGGAGGTGCAGGATAGGCGCACCCGTGACTATATCGAGGGTCGTTTCGGTTAGCGAAGAACTCCTTTGGGACTTCTTCGCTCTGTTTTTTTTCAAAATGTAGGCTGGGTCAGGCGCGCAACGCATTCGCCCCGAACCCAACTCAAACGCTCAACGCGCGCCGTAACCCAGCAGCCAGGACGCGCCGAAACACCCGGACGCTCAGAACGCCATGAACAGCGCAGCCGAACAAGCCGAACAAGCCGAACCCGATAATGGCACGGCGGGGTATGCGATCCAGACCCGCGCACTCAACCTCTGGTACGGGACCTTT
Organism: uncultured Gammaproteobacteria bacterium; assembly: GCA_942492625.1. Taxonomy (GTDB): domain Bacteria; phylum Pseudomonadota; class Gammaproteobacteria; order Chromatiales; family Chromatiaceae; genus Thiosymbion. Next base: position 69,001 of record CALOFM010000049.1, read on the forward strand.
CAGGCCCTTTACGACATTAACCTGGACATCAAGGATGGCATGATCACCTCCTTGATCGGCCCTTCCGGATGCGGCAAATCCACCTTTCTGCGCAGCGTCAACCGCATCAACGAGCGCTTGGGCTACGTACGCATCGAGGGCAGCATCGAGGTCCGGGGGCAGAACATCTACGACCCCGCCTGCGAGCTGGTTCAGGTGCGCAAGCAGGTGGGCATGGTCTTCCAACGACCCAATCCCCTGCCTATCTCCATCCGCGACAACATCCTCTTCGGCCACAGGCTGCACATGCGGGGCAAGGGCGGGAAGAAAGACGACATCGTGGAACAAGCCCTGCGCACGGTCCTGCTGTGGGACAAGGTCAAGGACAAACTCAACCGCAAGGCCACCGAGCTGTCCCTGGAAGAGCAGCAGAAGCTTTGCATCGCCCGCCTTTTGCCGGTCAAGCCGGAGTTACTGTTGATGGACGAGCCTTGCTCCGCGCTGGACCCCAAGGGCACTGAAGCGGTGGAGGAGCTGATCTGGGAGCTGCGGGGCGAGTACAGTATCCTGATCGTCACCCACAACATGGCACAGGCCCGCCGCGCCAGTGAAGAGTGCATCTTCATGCTCATGGGCAAGGTCGTAGAGCACGCCCCGACTGAGCAGTTGTTCGTGACGCCGGCCAACAAGGAAACCGCCGACTACATCGAAGGGCGGTACGGCTGAGCCAGGATAACAATATCCAGAGAGAGCGGCCGTTACAGTCTGGTCCGGCCTTTGTACCTGTACGTGAAGAAGGAGCGGGTACCGCGGGTACACGAATTGCGCGAATACGTAGACGAGCTCACGAGCGAGTGGACCCTTGGTCCGGACGGCTATCTGGTGGAAGAGGGGCTGATCCCCTTGCCCAAGGAGGAAAGAAAGAAAAATTATTACATCGCCAAGGAGCTGACTCCCCTTTCCATCGACGATCTCTAATCCTTGTAACCTCGCCAAGCCCCACCGCTCGCCAGCACGTCGACAACCGTGCGTAGGACCAGATCGGTCACCTTCTCCTTGTCCTCGTTAATGAGAATGGGAATACCGGCGCGATCCGCCTCGGACAACAGATACGCCTGCAGCCGCCATATGCGCTCGTAATTCGACAGGTGCGCCTTGCTGTTACGCTCGGGCGCTTCCTGGATGCGCCCGGAAAGCCTCGAGCGAAGCTCCTCTGGCTTCAGCACGCCGAGCATCACGGGCACGACGACCGCGTCCGAGACCTCACCGACGCTCTCAAGAAGCATCGGATGGACATGTACTCCTTCCAAAATCAGCGACACCCGCTCACGCACGGCCCGCTGGATTACGGCCTCGCAAGGGACGGCGAGCAGCTCGGCCTGACGCAGATACCCGGCCGCCAACAAATCATCCTGATCGCCGTCTTCTCCGGACATGGCGGTCAGTGCGGTCCAGGCTTCGAATGACGAATGATGCAGCACCGGAAGCAGGCGGCTGGGAATCAGCATGCGCATGACCTCGCGCAGCATGTCCGTGGATTGGGTGCGGACGATGCTGAGCCGATGTGCCAGCTCGGTGGCGACGGTGCTCTTGCCGCTGCCGGTCGTACCGCCGATCAGCAGGATTAAGGGCCGGCCACTTTGGCTGAAGTCCATCCATATCCGATAGCGTTCCACGGCCCGCGGACCGAAATGCTCGCTGAGACATTCCTCTGTTAGGTCGCGCAGCGCTTCGGCGTTGATCTCGCGACGTTGGTCCGCGTTGAGCTTGTCGACAATGATGCCACCCGCCTTCTGCGCCTGCCCGGCGCCCAGGCCGCAGGCCGCGAGACAGTGCAGGTGCTCGGTGCGTGACAGCGGGCTCAGACCACCGTCGCGGTCCCGCACGAGCACGCCTGGAATTGGACCGCCCACCGCATCGTAGGACTCCACGACGGCCTCTGCGAAGTTCTCCTGCAGGTACGCCCGCACGCGTGAGCGCAACGCCTCGTTCGATATCTTGGCGGGCTCACCGAGCGTGCTACGAATCTCCGACGCAACTTCGTAGGCCTGCTCGAACGGAAGTCCGGCCTCGTTCAGAGACCTCGTCAGTATCCCCCGCAGAAAAGGCACCGGGCTGTCCCCGGCTCTATCCGTTACGAAAATTTTTGCCATTAGTTAACGCCGTTTCGAGACCAAACCGTCACGAAAACGCAATAATTTGTGACTACCATGGCCCCGTCTCTAGAAAAACAGTTTGTTACCGGCAATGGTGAGCGCTATGGGTCAATTCATTCCGCCTGTCGACAGAAACCCCGTCATGGTCTGTTTGGACCTCACCGAGCGCTCCGATCCCTGCATAGCCCACGGCTGCGAGATGGCTCGCAAGTTCGATCGCCCCCTGGTCTTGGCCCACGTCGTCCACGAAGGCGCCGAGACCGCCGGTATGTACCGTCGCCATCAACAGATCAAGGATACCACCCCGCTTCGTGACATCGCCTTCGCCATGCTCCAGGACCAGGTAGCGGCCTTTCGCGCGACATGCGACGGCCTCGACCGCGTTTGCGATATCCAGCTCGCCGTAGTCGAGGGGCTGCCCAAAACCCGCATCCCGGAGCTCGCCTCTTACTACGATGCCAGCATGATCGTCATGTGCAGTCACAACCGCCACGGCCTCGGCCGTTGGCTGTACGGATCTGTCACCGAGACCGTAGTGCGCCGCGCCACCTGCCCCGTGGTGGTCGTGGGGCAAGACGAAGGAGAGAGCATCCCCCACACCTTTCACCGCCCACTCGCACCCGCCCCGGGAGCGGTCGAGGGCAGCTGAATCGGCTTGCTCTCGTTTCGGCACCGATCCTAGAACGCCTTTCGCGCCTGCGTATAGATCAAATCACTTCACTCGCTGGGCCCGCCCGCCGGGCCTGCTTCGTTTTGCGCAGCCTTCAACCGCATCAGACGCCGGTTCAACGCGGGACGTGAGATCCCCAGCATCATCGCCGCGATCCCCTGGTTCCCGCCCGCCTGCCGCAAGGCCTCTTCGATGAGTAGCTGCTCGGCGTCCTTGAGGGTCGGAAACCTGCCCGTGGTATAGAGCGAAGTACCGATCGCGGGGCGTTGCTCCTGCTCCGGGGGGCCACCGAAGCGCCGGTGCTTCTCGATCGACTCCTTGCAGCTCTCCATGGAGAGGAAACGCCCGGAACGATGCAGCGCGACCGCGTCGAAGATCATCGCACGCAGCTCACGCACGTTGCCCGGAAAATGATACACGGACAGAAGGGTCAACAGCTCCGGAGTCGACTCCGGTGCGGCTTTTTCCATGGACAGGGCGGCTTGATCGATGAAATGGGCAACCAGCAGAGGGATGTCTTCCGCTCGTTCGCTCAGGGGCGGGACGTCTACCTGGTGGGCGGAGAGCCGGAAATAGAGATCGCGCCGAAACCGCCCGTTCGCCGCCAGGCTGCGCAAGTCCTGATTCGTGGCCGCAATGACATGCGCGTCACTTTGCTTGGCGACATCGGAGCCCAAGGGTGTGTAAGTCTGCTCCTGCAGCAGGCGCAACAGCTTCACCTGGGACGAGATCCGAAGGTCTCCGATCTCGTCCAGAAACAGACTGCCCCCCGCCGCCATGGCAACCATCCCGTCCCGGTCTGTCTGAGCGCCGGTGAAGGCTCCCCTCTTGTGACCGAACAAGGTGTCGGAAAACATGGCGTCGTCCAGCCCGGCGACGTTCACCGAGACGATCTCGCCCTTGCGCGCGCTGATTCGATGAATCGCTCTCGCAATCAGCCCCTTGCCAACTCCCGTCGCTCCTGTAATCAGGATCGGCTCGCGGGACGCCGCAACCGCCTCGACATAACGGAAGATGCTCAACATCTTGGGGCTGCGGGTGATGATCGCGGAGAAGGCATCATCGTGCTGCAGCCGCTGACGCAGCAGGGAATCTTTGAGGGCCTCCACCTGCCGGCGCAGGGAGCGCAGCTCCAGGGCCCGGCGGATGCAGGAGAGATAGCGATTCTCCTCCACAGGCTTGACCAGGTAGTCGAACGCCCCCTCTTTCATGCAGGCGACCGCCGTCTCCACTTCTTGTGATGCGGTCATCACCACAACCGGAATCTGCGGATAGGATTGAACGACTCCGGCGAGCAGATCCAGACCGGACACATGGGGCATGAACAGATCGAGGACCACAACCCCTGCCCCGTTCTCCTCCAAATGCTGCAGGAGCTCGCGCCCGTCCGGCATGGTCACCACCGGCGAGATGCCATGGGCCTCCAACATGATGCTGGAGCTGAACAGGACCTCCTCTTCGTCGTCCACCAGGACGACGGAAAGCGCCATTTCACCTTGCACACCCATGGCTAGGCCGGATCTCCCGCGTCCTGCATGACGGGAAGCTTGACCGTCACCTCGGTCCCGACCCCCAGCTCGGAGGCAATCTCCAACGTACCCTCGTGACGACGGACGATGTTATCGGAGATCGACATGCCAAGCCCGGTGCCGCCGGTCTCGTCCTTGGTGGTGAAAAAGGGCTCGGTGACCTTTCGGACCTTCTCCTGCGGAATACCGCACCCCTCGTCCGCGACCGACACCAGAACGTTGTTCTGCGTATCGCCAACCACGGCGGTGACGCGCACCATTTGGGTCCGGTCGGAGAGTGCCTGCAGTGCGTTCAGGATGATGTTGATGAATACCTGCTCGAGCTGCTGCTCGTTCCCCTTGACGAGCGGAAGGCTGTCCGGCAAGTCCAGCACGAAACGATCCGTGTGCTTATCGATCTGGTTTCTGAGGATCGACACGGCCGCCTGCAACACCTCCAGCACATCGACCTCGCGGGACAGCTCGCCCTTGTCGTGACGGGACATATGCTTCAGGTTGCCAACGATTCGCTGAATGCGCAAAGACCCGCTGCGGATACCCGAGAGCATCCGGGGAACCGCCTCCAGCGCCTTGTTCACGGGCATTCCTCCCAGGACGAAATCGCCGTTCTCCTTGCGGTGTCCTTCGATGATCGGAAGGGTGTCCTCGAAAACACGCGCCAACACAGAGGCGTTGAACTGGATGGAATTGTTGGGATTGTTGATCTCATGCGCCACACCGGCCGCAAGCACACCCAGGGACGCCAGGCGGGCGCTGCGAATCGCTTTGGCCTCCAGGGTCTTGGACTCGGTCACGTCCGAGTGTATGACCATCGCCTCGTGTACCTGCTCATCGCGCCGGATCGGCACAATCCGCACATCCCACCACGCCGAATCAGCGGTTGCGTACTGGAAGTGAACGATCTTACGCTTGCGGAATACTTTTTTGAGACCCTTCTTGTAGCGTTTGTGGTATTCGGGAGGTAAGAGGTCGACGGAGCTGCGGCCGATAGCCTCGTCCACGGATAGATCCGGCAGGGCACGGCTCATCGAGAGTATGCGGCCCGAATCGTCAACAACCTTGATGATATCCGGCGACTGGTCAAACAGAGAGCGCAGCTGCTTTTCCGAATCCCGCAGGGCCTGTTCCGCTAGTTTGATCTCCGTGATGTCCTCCCTGATACCCGCTACTCGGTAAACCTCGCCAAGCTCGTTGTGGATCGCGAACATGCGCGAGCGCACACAGCGAATCGATCCGTCTGGACGTAGTACCCGAAAGACCTGCTCCGACTCCTCGTCCGGGATCCGCCCGACATTGGCCGCCACGCCGCGCTCGGTCGTCCGGGTGGATATTTTCGAGAAACGAGCTGGGCTCCCGGTAGAGGCTCAGGCACGAGCGCCCCCAGATCTTCTCGTAGGCCGGGCTCACATAGAGCACACGATTGCCTTCCGGCGTCTGTATCCAGAACACCTCCTGGATTGCCTCGGTCATTTGCCGAAACAGCTCTTCGCGCTCTTGCAAATCCCGTTCCATCTTCGCACGCACCCGCACGTTCTGATCGACGCGACGCAGGTACAGCGTAAGAAGAAACGTCACCGTCATCCCGCCAGCCAGGACAATCCAGTGACCCTGCTGGAAGCCTTCCGCGCTACGAAACTCCGCGGTTGGCGCTGCTGTGCTCGACCACTTCCGATCCGCCACCTGAAACGCCCGGGTGAACCGCCGATCGGTGCGCTGTTGCCATGCCTGCCAATCCTGCTGAGAAGATAGGCTGGGACGACTCAAACGGCTGGAATAGAAATCGAGATATCGCTCGTCCTCCGGGGCCGACTCGTCGAGAATCAGCAACTCCACGCCACGGGGCTCGAGAACTGACGTCGCCGCCGTTGCAAGTTCGGAAACCCTGAACATTCCCAACGCGAAGCCCAGCAGATTCCCGTCGTTGGGCATTCCGTTCGAGCGCGGGTTGCCATTTCGCACCGGTAGGAAAACAGCGACCCCATACCGCCCTCCTCCGCCGAGGGCGATGCGCTCACTGACCGCCAACTCTCCGCTGGCCATGGCGCGTATGAGGACATCCCGGAACGGGGATGAAGACCCAAGATCGAACTCCGACAGAATCTCGTTTCCGGGATAGGGCTCTATGAATAGGAGCGGGAAGAAGGCGACGTCGCCCGCCGGCGCCATCGTGGACGGGACATGCTGTTCGGGAACACGGATTCCCCGTACTTGACTCGCGGTTCCGGGCTCCGATGCCCCTCTCTGCGCATCCGCGGCACGGGGGAGCCACCCGAGGGCATGTATGCCTTGATGGCGCTGCAGGAGCGTCCGCGCCAAGGCGCGGAAGTCCCCCCGGGTAACCTGCTCCGAGACGAGGAAGAGGTCACGGATGGACTCTATAGCCTTGAGCTCGCTATCGATCTCCTTCTTCAACGCGCGGTGTCTGTTCTCCGCTACCCACCTGAACTCCCGGCCCTTGTGGGCGTCGAGCTGTCGCTCGACCAGCCAGAACGCACCCAAAGACAAAAGTACCCCGACGATCGCCACGAACCATGCGGCAACGGCGTACTCCGTAGCGGACGGAAAGGCCCGCGTATCGAACAACTGAAGGACAGAAGCCACTTGACCGGAAATCCGAATCGCACTCGGGCGTTAATCTCATCGTAACCTACGATGATAGAGGTTTTCCCCGAGATACTTCGCGCTGCGGTTCCGCGAAACCGTACGTCACAACGGTGGACTTCCGAGTCTCACCTATTTGACGGGGCCGCTACGCAACCCGGTGCATGCACCCGCCATTTCCAGACGTCGCACGCCCAAGCTGGCCATGAGATCGGCAACCTGACCGGCGAGCTGCTCTTCCAGTTGCTCCCTCGCGTAAATCGTATTCGGCCCACCGTCCGGCGATCTCGATAGCTTCTGCAAAAGGTCCAACAAGGCCAGCGCCCTGTCCGTATCCTCGCCTGACTTCAATGCCTGGAGAATCGCCTGACCGGCTTGCTCGTAATCGCATAGCTGGCAGTAAACGCAGGCGGAGCGGAGAAACAGGGCCAAGCGCCATTCCTCGCTACGCGCTAATCCCTGCGATATACGCGCGTAGCGCTCCCTCGCCTTGTGGTAGTCGCCATCCGCGAAGCTGGAGTCTCCTTCGGCGAGGAGCTGCATGCTGCAGGCGCCAAGATGGGACTCGATCGATTCGCGCAAAAAAGACGGCTTGCCGCAGTGTCGCCTGGCTCCGCGTAACCACTCCCGCGCCGAATCGAACTGGCCCAGCCGCATGTATTGGCGGCCGATCACATAGGCGGTCCTGGCCTGGACCTTTCTCCTTTTACCGGTTTGGGCCTCCAGCTCGGCGATGACGCTCGCCGGCTCGCCCGATGCGATTTCGGATTCCAGAGATGCCACTTCCGTCCGCTCCCTGGCTCGACGCGCGCCCATGCCCGGTAAAAACCGTCCCAGAACCCCAGACGCAAAGGCTCCGATCCCAAACCGATCCCTGCTCGCCCCGCCACTGCCGACATCGGCAACTTCGGAGCTTCCGCTTCGCATCTTCGAGAAAAAGTGTTCTGGCGTAACGCTCATTTTGGCGGCTCCTTATGCGGCTTACTACACAAACTCCCCTATCGGCGGCGCCGTTCCTCCAACGGGAAAATCGATTCTTTCAATTCACTTAGATTTAATGCACGAATTATACCGGCAGCTAAACCACCAACATTTTTTATTTAAGTCCGCATGTTAAATCCCATAAAGGCAACTAATGGTACGAATTGGGGGTGTAACAACTTGACTGCCAACCGCCCTTAAAGACGTGGCTTTCCAAGTATTTTTCTTTTTTTTCATTCTGTTACGGAGAGATCGCCAACACTGCAGCAGGCGCAACCACGCGAACAGGTTACACCCCTCGGAATACCCTTCTTCGACAGGGCACTTGCTCGCGGTCTCGCAGACCGCCGGTGGTCCAGCTCTCCGAATGACCGCTTTCGGTCCCGCCGGGGCAAGTACGCAGGTCGTGTAACATCATGTTTTGTTACACCTCGACAACTACGCAAAAACAACTTCTCATTTCAATAGGTTACGGTCTTTTCCAGCAACCTTCATCCGCTAGGGCGATTTTGTTACACCCTTTCGCGCCACCGACGCTTCCTGCGCAACCGACTCTATCCTGCTGATTTTGCGCCGAACAATAAGCGGATTTCCGCTCTGGCTCGATTTCTGCGCAGTAACTGCGTACACCGAGCGGCACGGTCTCCTGACGGCTCTGCAGCAACGGCACTTCCGGACAAACCTTGCAGGAGAACGACCATGACAAAGCAATCTGATGACAACGCGGAGCTGAGGGCGGCCTATACCATGCGCCTGCTCGAAGACGCGAAGCGCAGCGTCCAGCCTGAACCTGGTGCCATCGGCGTATTCATGCGGGTGACCCTGGCGCTCATCTTCCTGTACCTGATCGTCATTTCCTACATGATGCTCGGCACTGATCGGTGTGGTGTTCGTCAGCGTCCTGGCGGTGGTCGCGTACTTCGTCCCCTATCTCTATCAGGCCTCTATAGGTCTGCTGGAAAGGCGCAGGGTGCAACGAGAGAACCGTAGCCTGGCACAGGAAGTCCCCGCAGGAAGGGTGAGTTCAAATCCGCCGATTGGTGTTCAGCGGGCAAAGGAGACCAAAGAGTGAGCAAGTATTTTGATTTCGTTACATTTGACGGCAAGACGAAGACTGTCTTGGCGTTGATTCTAGGCGTGACCGCGGGATTGATCGCCATGCCCGCCCTGGCGGCGGCCACCAGCGGCGGGGGGCAGGCGATCGACTGGTGGACGATGGGCATGACCCTTCTGGGCGGCCTGGCCGTGTTCCTGTACGGCATGGAGCAGATTGCCGAGGCCCTTAAGAAGGTGGCCGGCGACAGCATGAAGCAGATCCTCGCCCGGCTCACCAACAGCCGCATCATGGGCCTGATCACCGGCGCTTTCGTGACCGCCATCATCCAGTCCTCGTCGGTCACAACGGTCATGCTGGTCGGCTTCGTCACCGCCGGGCTCATGTCCCTGTCCCAGGCCATCGGCGTGATCCTGGGCGCCGATATCGGCACCACCATCACGGCCCAGATCGTGGCCTTCAAGGTCACCAAGTACGCCCTGCTGCTGGTGGCCGTGGGATTCGGCCTGATCTTCATGGGCAAACGGGACAACATCAAGCAATACGGCCACCTGATCATGGGTCTTGGCCTGATCTTCTTCGGCATGGGCATCATGAGCGAGGGCATGACTCCCCTGCGCAGCTACGAGCCCTTCATCGCCCTGATGCAGAACGTCTCCAACCCGGTGATCGGCATCCTGGTGGCGGCCCTGTTCACCGCCCTGGTGCAGTCATCCTCGGCCACCATGGGCGTGGTCATCGCCATGGCGCTGCAGGGATTGATCAGCCTGGAGGCCGGCATCGCCCTGGCCCTCGGCGCCAACATCGGCACCTGCGCCACCGCCGGGCTGGCCGCCATCGGCAAGCCGCGGGAAGCAGTGCGGGTTGCCGTCGCCCACGTGTCCTTCAAGGTCGTCGGCGTCATCCTCATCTTTCCCTTCATCCCCTATCTCGCCGACCTGGTGCGGGACATCTCGCCCGTCGCTGCCGCTGGTGTAGCCGGTATGGACAAGCTGGCGGCGGAGACCCCGCGCCAAATCGCCAACGCCCATACCATCTTCAACGTGGCCCTCGCGGCCGTACTCCTACCCTTCGCCGGCTTGATTGCCCGCCTCTGCGAGTGGATCGTTCCGGACAAGAAGCTGGACGAGGATCCCGCCCTGATCCGTCCTACATACCTGGACGACACGCTACTCGCGATTCCGTCCCTGGCACTGGATCGGACGCGATTGGAGATCGGGCACATGGGCGACTATGTCAACCAGATGCTCACCAAGAGCATGCCCGCCTTCCTAGCGGGGGAACGGTAGCGGGTGAAAGAAGTCTCCGCGATCGACGACAAGGTGGACACTCTCTACTCAGAAATCGTCGCCTACCTGGGCAAAGTCAGCAAAATGGCGTTGACGGACGCCCAGGCCAGAGAGCTCTCAAACCTGCTATCGGCGGCCAATGATTTGGAGAGCATCGGCGACATCATCGAGACCGATGCCGTGGGCCTCGCCGAGCAGTGCTTCGCCAACGACGTGCGCATCAGCGAGGCGACCCAGCAGGTGCTCGGCGGTCTGCACACCACCATTGCGGGCAGTGTAGAGCGGGCGCTGCAGTCCGTCGCCAGAAACGATATCGAGGTGGCCCGGGGCGTGATCGCCATGAAGGGCGATATACAAACGGAGGTGCAACGCGCCGAGCAGCATCAGGCCGAACGGCTGGTTGCCGACGCGCCAAACCGCATCGCCGCCTACTCGGTGGAGATGGAAGTCATCGAGAAGCTCAAGCGCATCTACTATTTCGCCAAGCGCATGGCTAAGACCGTTGACGTCGATACGGTCGCGACGGTAGAGCAGGCTGTATAACAGAAACACCGTAAACTGCAGTCCCCCCCTGGGGTGTACACAAGGACCCGTACATCCCCTTTTTTGCGAAACAAGAACCCTCGCAGCTCGCCGCGCACAGATTGCGGTATCGTTACCCTATGTCCGCCCGGCCGAAGCCCCCTCCTGAACGCAAAGCTCGCAAACAACCGATGAGCCCGCCAAAGCGGCCGTCCGATCCCTCTCGCCCGCTGTTCCTTCCCGAGAACAGCGCCATCTGGCTGGCCGCGATCGTCGGTCCGAGTCTTTCGTTTGCCGCCCTCTTGCTGATCCGCCAGCAGCTGGAGGCACACAAGATGCTGGATTTCGAATGGGTTCCGCACAACCGCATCCGCGCCCTGAGTCATGGAATGGACAACAGCTTGCTGGCGGTCACAACCCTGCGCGACCACGTCATCGCTTCGGGCCGAATGGACGAGGACGGATTCCGGATTTTCGCCGAATCTCTCCTGGACCGGCACCGGGGCGTACAGGCGCTTATATGGGTGCCTGCGGTCGAGGGATCGGGAACGGGGTATTTCCCGGCGCGCCTTGTGGTTCCGGAAGGGGACGATAGCATTCCGGTAGGCTTCGATCTGGGCTCCATACCGAAGCTCGGCGAAACTCTGTCTCGCGCACGCGACCAGAGGCAGATGACGGCCAGCGGGCGCATCGCGTACGCGACCGCCGACGGCGGCGTCGAATACGGATTCATGGTTGCCAACCCCCTGTTCAGCGGAAACGCCGACGACGAGGGCCAAGGAGGCCTGATCGGGTTCGTCGTCGGATTTCTCCGGCTCGCCAATCTGACCAACGCCTCCATTTCGTTGCTGGAACCGCGGGGCGTTGAGATCCTGACCCTTGACGAATCGGCGCCCGTCGAAGAACGCTTCCTGCATTTTTATGCCAGCCGTCTCTCCCCCAGGAACATCGGGGCGGACGAATACGAGGTTTGGCGGAACGACCCGGAAGAGCCCAAGGTCGCGGAGCGTATCGATGTAGCGGACCGGGAGCTGGTGATCGTCTGCGGACGCACCACGCTGTTTCGCAGCGCCGAGGCATTTCAGGACGGACCCTGGATGGCCTTGGTCGCCGGGCTGCTGTTCACCCTGCTCCTATCCTTCTACCTGGCGAGGATCCGGGAGAACATCCGGCAACGCTCTGCCATGGAGAGGAAGCTCGTGGAGCGCGAGGAGCTGTTCCGTCAGATGACCGAAACCGTGGACGAGGCGTTCTGGGCGACGGCTGCGAACGGCCCGGAGCTGCTCTACCTCGGTCCCGCCTACGGTAAAATCCTGGGCATCGCCAATGATGATCAACGCCCCTCCCTGCTGGACGCCGCATACGCCGACGACCGGCCGGCACTGGCCGTGGCGCTGCAGCGCACGAGTCGCGACGGCACGGAGACCGAGGTTGTGCACCGGATTCGGCGCGCGGACGGGGTGATGCGCTGGGTACGAACACGGGGCTTCGCGGTTCGCGACCTGAAGGGGCACATCTGCCGTCTCGTGGGCTTCATGGAAGACATCACGGAGCGGAAGCTGGCAGACGAGGCGCTGCGCGAATCCGAGGCCAAGCTGCGGGACCTGTTTCAGCAATCGCCCGACATTATCATGACGGTGGACGACCGGGGCAAGATACTGCTCATGAACCGCTCCACGCCAGCATTGCCTGCGGAACGGGCCGTAGGCCACAGCTCGCTGGCACTAATGCCCAGGGAGTTTCGCAAGTGGTTCCGTAAGGCATTGAAGAAGGTGTTTCGCAAGGGCGCGACCCGACAGTTCCAGTATTCGGCGGACGACGGCACCTACTGGGAGGGCCGAATCGTTCCCATTTGCAGCGATGACGGACCGGTTACGGCTGCCATGGTAATCGCCGGCGATGTGACCGAAAAGCGTAACCTGGAGGCCCAGGCCCTGCGCAACGCCCGCCTCGCCTCCATCGGCGTCCTCGCCGCCGGGGTGGCGCACGAGATCAACAATCCCAACAACGCCATCCAGTTCAACGCCTCTCTCGTCTCCCGCGCCTGGCAGGACATCACGCCGATTCTGCGAGAGTACTTTGATGAAAATGGCGATTTTGCAATGGGAGGACTCTCCTTTTCGGAGTCCCGCGATAACTTCCCCCACCTGCTGTCGGAAATCGTCCGCAACTCGGACCGAATCCGCCGCATCGTTCAGAACCTCAAGCACATGTCCAGGCAGGACGCGGGCGCCTTGACCGAGACGGTCGACATCCAGCAGGTTCTGCAGGCGGCGGTCATGATCCTGCATAACCAAATCCAGAAATTCACGGATGTCTGCACCCTGGAGGTACCTGACGGCCTGCCCTATGTGGCGGGTAACTCCCAGCAGCTGGAGCAAGTGTTCATCAACGTCTTGTTCAACGCCCTGCAGGCCCTGCCGGAACGCACCAGGGGTGTGCACATCAGCGCCGGCTTCGACGCGGACTCGGGCATGCTGTGGATCGCCGTCCGGGACGAAGGCCGCGGGATCTCGGAACGGGATCTGGGCCGGCTGACGGAACCCTTTTTCACCACCCGCACCGACGCCGGGGGTACCGGGTTGGGTCTGTCCATCTCGCGATCCATCGTCGAGAGACACAGCGGCAGCCTGAGCTTCGAGTCGGTATCGGGCGTCGGCACGACGGTGACCATCCGAATTCCGGCAACTCAAAAGGCTTAGGTATGGCGCAACGATCCAGCACGTCGCTCCCGGCGGTATTGGTCGACGACGAGGCTACGGTGCTGCTCAGCTCCCGGATGATACTCAACAGTGCCGGCATCAAGGACGTGTTGAGCATCGAAGACAGCCGAGAGCTGATGCCGCTGCTGGCGGAACGTGAAGTGGCGGCGGCGGTATTGGACCTGTTTATGCCTTACATGGCGGGCACCCAGCTGCTTCCTCAGATCGTCAAGGCCCATCCGGATCTGCCGGTGATCGTCATGACTGCGAGCCAGGAAATCGAAACGGCGGTGGCCTGCATGAAGGAGGGTGCCTTCGACTATCTGGTAAAACCGGTTGAGGAGAGCCGGTTCGTCTCAAGCGTCAAACGCGCGTTGGAGCTGCGCGCCCTGCGCCGACAGGTCGGAGCTCTCAAACGCAGTCTGATATCAGACCAGCTGGAGCATGAAGAGGCGTTTTCCAGCATGGTCACCGTGAGCCGAAAAATGCGTTCACTGTTTCAATACCTGGAGGCCATCGCCGGCTCCGGGGAGCCGGTGCTCATCACGGGAGAGACAGGTACCGGCAAGGAGCTGCTGGCGCAGGCGGTGCACCGCCTGAGTGGCCGGGGCGGGGATTTCGTCACCGTCAATGTGGCGGGGCTGGACGATAATCTGTTCTCCGATACCCTGTTCGGGCACCGCAAAGGGGCCTTCTCCGGTGCCGGTACGGCGCGGGAGGGAATGGTCGCCAAGGCGGCCGGCGGCACTCTGTTCCTGGACGAGATCGGTGACCTGACTTCAAGCTCGCAGGTCAAGCTGCTACGACTGCTCCAGGAGCGCCAGTATTATCCCCTGGGCTCGGACGTGCCTAAGGTGAGCGACGCACGGATCCTTTGCGCCACGCACCGCGACCTTGAAGCCCGCATGTCGCAGGAGACTTTCCGCTCAGACCTGTACTTCCGCCTGTCGGTGCACCAAGTGGAGATCCCGGCGCTGCGCGAACGCAAGGAAGACATCCCGGCCCTGGTGGCCCTTTTCTCAACCGAAGCAGCCGATGCTGCGGGGAAGAAGCCATTGGAGGCATCGCCCGAATTGCTGACCTTGCTCGACAATTATCATTTTCCCGGCAACGTGCGGGAGCTGCGCGCGATGGTCGTAGACGCAGTGGCGCGCACCAAGTCGGGCCCGGTGCTGGCGGTGAAGAGCTTCCGCAAGACCGTCAAGAAACAGGTGACCGCCGCGCCCGCGGGTAAACCGGCGGCTCCTGGCTCAGCCCAGCAAGAGCGATTTCCCACCCTGAAGGAGGCGGAGCGGCTGCACATCGAAGACGCCTTACGCCGCGCCGGGGGCAACCAGGGCACCGCCGCGGCGCTGCTGGGCATCTCAAGGCCGGCCCTTAACCGGCGCTTGGCGCGTATGCGCAAGAGCTAGCGGTACTATCACGGCTGTGCGATAGGCAACGTAGGGTTACGCGGGTGTCGCTGGCAGGGAAGCCAGCGCAAGCCTACAGGGACGTATTCGCGGCGTCCCGCGGGAGGCCATGTCGCCTATCCATTGCTCGCCTTAGTAATTTCCGCGCCGCGAATCGATGGCTCTGGGGGTTTACGCCGCCTCCGCCTCGGGAGCGACCGGCAGCACCGTCTTGGCCATCCGCTTGGAGAAATAGTAGATGCGCTTGAGCTTCTCCAGGATGTCCACCTCTATTGAGTAGGTCGGAATTCGATTCGGCTCGTCGGCCACCAGGCGCTCGGCAAGGTGTCCAGCCGTGGAATCGACGATCTGCTGGATCTCCCGCTTCATGGTGGTCACGGTCTCCGCGGCCCGCTCATTGTTCTGGGACACGGCCTGGACCGCGGCCGAAACCGACTTCGCCACCGCGTCGTGGAACTCCTCCAGCACCTTCTGGGTCGATTTGCTGATCTTAATGCCCTTATCAACGACCTCGTATCCGGCGACCACCATGCCGCTCTCGACGATGTCTCCGATGTTCTCCAGATCGTTCACCGCCTCCATCAGCCGCAGAAACTCCGCCGTCTGGGTGTCGCTCAGCGTGCCCTTGCTGATCTTACCCATATAACTCAGGATCTTGCTGTGGAGCAGATCCACCGAGTCGTCCAGGCGTTGAATCTCGGTGAGTCGCGGGCGATCACGGCTCACGATGGCCGGCAGGATGCCCGCGAGCATCTCATCGACCTTATCGCCCATGTGCAGGATCTCCAGGCGCACCCGGTCCAGGGCCAGGGAGGGCGTGGACAGCAGCGCCTCGTCCAGATACTTGGGTTTGACGATGGCACCGACCTCTACATCCAGCGGCTTGTCCGGAACCAGGTGTTCCACCAGGCGGGCGAACAGGCTGGAGAAGGGCAGGAATACTGTCGCGAGGCCGACGTTGAAGATGGTATGGGCATTTGCAATTTGGCGCGGGGTCTCCGCAGCAAGCTTGTCCATTCCCACAACGCCGGCCGCCGCGGCTGGCGAGATATCCCGCACCAAGTCGGCGAGATAGGGGATGAAGGGAAAGATGAGGATGACGCCGACGACCTTGAAGGTTACGTGGGCGACGGCCACCCGCACCGCCTCGCGTGGCTTACCGATGGCGGCCAGTCCGGCCGTGGCGCAGGTGCCGATGTTGGCGCCAAGGGCCAAGGCGATGCCGGCCTCCAGGCTGATCAACCCCTGCAGTGCCATGGCGATCACCACGCCCATCGTGGCCGAGGAGGACTGAACCAGGGCCGTGAACAGGGCAGCCACCAGGATGCCGATCACCGGGTTGGAGACGTTCTGCATCAGGGCGATGAAGGGCTCGTAGCTGCGCAGGGGAGACATGCCCTCGCTCATGACGCCCATGCCGAAAAAGATGAGGCCCAGACCCATGATCAGGTGGCCGTATTGCTTGATTTTGTCCTTCTTGCCCATGAAGATCAGCCCGAAGCCGACGGCCACCAGCAGCAGGGCGTACTTGGTGACCTTGAAGGCCACGATTTGGGCCGTGATGGTGGTACCGATATCGGCACCGAGGATCACGCCGATGGCCTGGGACAATGACATCAGCCCGGCCGTGACGAAGCCGACCAGCATGACCGTGGTGACCGAGGAAGACTGAATAACCGCGGTCACGAAAGCGCCGGTGATTAGGCCCATAATCCGGTTGGTGGTCAGCTTGCCTAGAATGTCCTTCATCCGATCCCCGGCCACGGACTTGAGCGCTTCGGCCATCTGCTCCATGCCGAAAAGGAACAAGGCAAGACCGCCCAAGAGCCCCATGGACATATTCGCCCAGTCGATCGTTTCGCCGGCTTCAGCGGCCCGGGCGGTTGAGCCGATTGCCAGTAACAGCACGCCGACGCAGAAGATCTTGAGCCGGGAGAGATTGTCGTTCGATACGTAGGTTTGTCTAAACATTTTCCGGATCCCCGATGCCGTCGCCTATTTCGGTGTCTTCACGACGGTTACGGGAACGGCTGCAAGCTGGACGACGCGTTCCGCAACTGACCCCAGGGCGAGTCGCTTGAGCCCGGTCTCCCCCTTGCTGCCCATCACGATCATGCTGGCCTGCTTCTGCTCGGCGACCTCGAGAATGCGGTTCCTGGGCAATCCTTTCACCAGCACGCACTCGGCCTCCAGCAAGGGCTTGGAATCCGGAAACCTCTTGCGGACCTTGCCGAGAAACTCTTCGAGCATCTCGGCGGCGGCGTCTTCGATGCGCTGCAACTGCTTCTTCTTAAACCCTCTCTTGTAATAGCCAGGCATCTCCCCTGGGTCGTGTACGACGTGTAGGACCATCAGGGACTTGCCGACACAGCCTGCGAGATCCGCGGCAAATACCAACGCCGACGCCGAGTAGGGTGAAAAATCGACTGGCACCAGTACCGGACCTTCATGTTTCGTCTCTTTCATCTGTTGTATCCGAGAATCTGTTGTAAATAGGCGGCAATGACGCGCCGGCCGAGACGTTTCTCATCCCTGCACCGGATGGCATGGAGACCGATGCGGTGCATTATTACAGTTTTATTACGTTTTAGTAACGGTTCGATGACTGTGGCAATGGTTGCACGCCCCCGGGCCGGAGAGCGAACCCGCGATTTCGCAAAAACCGCGACTCAAGGAGTTGTCAGGCGGCAGATACGAGCCGGAGCCGCCGAGCGCCGTCCGGCCCGGCCTCAGTCGGTGACACCGCGGCGGGTGGGGACGAGGCGGTTGAACAGCGGCAGCAGGGGCTCGGCGGGGTAACGCAGAGGGATGAGCCGTTTGCCCACTTGCGTGATTACACCGATCCAGTCGGGATTGGCGCCGAAGAGGACGTGATGATTGGCAATGCCGCCGGCGTTCAGCCACAGGGTGTCGTCGCAGCTTAGTGGTGTATGACCGACGATGAGCGGCGTTTGCGGGTCCAGATCCAGGCGTGAGCGCATGCGCTTGACGTCGCGGGCGTTGTATCCGCTCGGTGCATTGGGCCGCTGGAGCCGGATGTGTGTGATCTCTTTCTCCAGCTCGGGGTGCTGCCGGATGTTGATCAGCATATCCAGGGAGATCTTGCGGGTAGGCGCGCCGGCGTGACAGGCAACGATCCGGCGCGACAGGGCGACGTAGGGCAAGGCGTCGTAGAGGCGCGCCATGGCGCGAACGTACTTGGACCCACGGGTCTCGTGCAACGCCTGCTCCCATAAGAGCCCCTGCGGTACGCCCTGCTTGCTGATGTCCTCGGAAAAGCTGTCGTGATTTCCGCGCAGGTAATATACCTGGCCCGGAAACCTGAGCTTGAGACGGAAAATGAGGTCCATTATCAGCATGGACGTCTGCATCTTGTCCTCGCACCCGTCCTCGTCCGAGTGAACCGCGTCCCCCAGGAAGATCAAGGCCCCCGTCCCCTTCTCCAGCGCCTCGAGAAAGGCGTTTTGGGTGAGTATCACCAGCAGATTGTCGATACGGGCGTGCAGGTCGCCGACGAAAATGGGGATTACATCGTCCGGGCAGCTCGATCACTCCTCCCGGCCTGCCCTGGGAATCGAGGGTCTGGCGCGGCTCGTGCTCCACCTGATCGATCACGGCGTCGATCAAATCGGTCGCTGCATCCCGAGGGATGGGCTCCACGGGCTTCTCCAGAACCCGGGCGAGCCTCTGCAGCTTTGCATGGCGCCAACTCGCGATCCGATCGGCCTTCTTGTCCCTGGTCAGCGGGGATATGCAGGTCCCCAGCTCAGGCGAACGGTCCTTGAAGATGAGTCCGCCCACGGGACGCTTGAGGCTCAGATGGCGATCGCCGACCAGCTTGGGAAGCTTGAGCAGGTCACGCTGCAGGGCACTCTCGCGACCCAAAGTCAGGGACTCTCCCGCGAACAGCCTGAGAAAGCCGCTGATGGTCGAAAAAAAATCGTCGGGATCGAAGAGCAGAAGGGCCCCGTTCTCCGCTGGCTCACCGGCCTCGGTCAGCTTGACTTCCGGGTAGAGAAAAAGACGCTTACCCTGCTCCCCCCCAGCATAATCTGCAGCGGAATGACCGGTGAAGGTACCCGAATCTTGCGCGAAGCGATGTGGATTGTGTCCTTCAGCTCCACATCCTCGCACCCGCCGAGCTCGGCCACCAACTCACGGAATCGCCCGAGAAAGTTCTTTCGAGACTTGCGCGAGTAGTCGGTCATACTCTGGTTTCGCCCAGGTCGGCCACAATCCGATGCGGAATTTCTTCCGGAATCTTACGAATGTAGACGAGCATGCCGTTGCGGTGAAAGTGCACCGCAGTTTGCGCAAATACATCGCACTGCCGCCGAACCTGGTCGGGGTCCAAGTGCTCGTCGACCGGGTGGGTCCCGAGCTCCGCCCGCGCCTTGCGCTGGGAGAAGATCTTCTCAGGCGCAGGCAACAGAAACTCGAAAACGAACCTGGCCCTCCAGTCGACGGAAAAGAAGAAACGCTTGCGCGGTGGCAGCAGGATCCGGCTCGGATCCAGTTCCAAGCGGTCCCAGGCACCCAACCACTCCTCCTCGAACATGGCCAAGGCGTCCTGATGCCCCGTGAAAGGCAACCCGAGATGGATTTCCCGCGGTCGAAGATTCAGGGAGTGGACCTTCCACCACCCCTTGAAGGTCAGGTCGACATAACCTTCTTCCGGCCAGCCCCCGATGCGGTTAATGAATGTCGTCTTACCCGAGCCGGGCGGGCCCGTTACGACGATCTGCCGAAACTTGACGCCGGGCGCAAAGGGGATGCCTTTGATGAGCTGACAATCACGGACGGACTCCAGCTCAAGAGCAATTGATATGCTCATTGTCGCGAGCTCGGCACCGGGCGATGAACGGGTATCACGGCGGAAACTGGCAGGTAGGCGGGTACACATCCACGGGCCATACGCCGGGCAGCCAAGTCGCATGGCAACGACAGAACCGGTGCGGCCACTCGCGCTGGCCGCACCGTCTGAGAGCCTAGCTGAAAATGGCCTTGAAGATGAAGAAGAAAGTGGCCGCAAGTAAGGCGCCCGCCGGAAGTGTGACCACCCATGAGACCACGATATTGCCGATGACCCGCAGGTCCAGCGCGCCGATGCCGCGGGCGAGACCCACACCCATGACCGCACCGACCGCGATGTGCGTGGTCGATACGGGCAGGCCGGTCTTCGAGGCCAGAACTACGGTGCTTGCCGCAGCCAATGTGGCGCAATAGCCGCGGGTCGGCGTCAGCTCGGTAATCTTGGTGCCGATGGTCTGCATGACCTTGTAACCCATGGTCGACAGGCCGACCACGATCCCGACGCCACCGAGGATCAGCACCCAGATGGGCAGGTCCGCCTTCTGGGCCACCTCTCCACCGCTCTTGACGATGGACAGCACCGCCGCCAGCGGGCCGATGCCGTTAGCCACGTCGTTGGAGCCATGGGCGAAGGCCATGGCGCAGGCGGTAAAGATCATCATG
Source organism: uncultured Gammaproteobacteria bacterium (assembly GCA_942492625.1). Classification (GTDB taxonomy): domain Bacteria; phylum Pseudomonadota; class Gammaproteobacteria; order Chromatiales; family Chromatiaceae; genus Thiosymbion. The sequence continues at coordinate 89,371 of CALOFM010000049.1, forward strand.
GGCGTGAAGACCTTCTCCACGCTGGCGTAGTGAAACTTCTTGTCAGCGGCCGCATCGACTTTGACCTTGTTGATCATCATTTTGCCGATCAAGGCCACGATGACCCCAAGGATGATCGCGATGATAAAGCTCTGTCCCATGGTGAACTCGAGCTTCAGGTGCTTGAGGCCCTTGAACATGGTGACCAGGGCCACGATGAAGCCGACCAGGAATACGTATACAGGCCCCCATGCCTTGGCCTTGTTGAAGGGGTCGTCGGTGTTCAATATAAGCTTGCGAATGCTGAGCATGAGCAACAGGGCAATGACGCCACCGAGCATCGGCGAGACGATCCAGCTCGCGACGATCTGACCGATCTTGACCCAGTTCACTGCATCCATTCCAATACCGGCCACCGCGAAGCCGACAATGGCGCCGACGATGGAGTGGGTGGTCGACACGGGCCAGCCCCGGGTGGAGGCGACCATCAGCCAGATGGCAGCGGCGAGCAGCGCCGCCAGCATGCCGTAAACCAGCAGCTCCGGCGAGCCGGCGATGGATGAGGGGTCGATGATCCCCTTGCGTATAGTCTTGGTGACCGAGCCGCCGGCGATGAAAGGCGCCCGCGAACTCAAAGATGGCGGCGATGATGATCGCCTGTTTGACCGTGATGGCACCGGACCCCACGGACGTGCCCATGGCATTGGCCACATCGTTGGCGCCGATGCCCCAGGTCATGTAGAGTCCGAAGACGATGGCCATGACGGTGAATACGGTGCCGTATTCGGCAATTATTTCCATGACTCCCCCTGATTAACCTTCTCTGAATCGAAAGCCCCGTTGACGTTCCTAATTGCGTGCGGGCTTGAAAACACTCTGCCGCGCGTCGTCAACGGGCAATCAACAGGCGCAGGCGGTCGCCGACCTTCTCGGCATAGTCCGCCAAGTCGCCGATCCACTGGATGAGCTGGTACCAGAAGATCACGGACACCGGACTCATGGAATCCTCCTGCTTGAACAGGGTCCGTGCCAGGGACATGCCCAGCTCGTCGGTTTCGTCCTCGATTTTCCCCAGCTTATCGACCATATCCTCGACCTTCGACGCCTCCCTCCCGCGGAAACCGGTCTCTATCAGCTCGTCGATCTCCTCGACGATGGACGCCGACGCCTGGCAGGTGTCCACGCAGCGCTGCACCAAGGTCTTCAGATCCTCAACCATGTCCGCCGGCACCGTCATATCCCGCTCCACCAGCAGGCCCGCGATATCCTGGGCCGTGTCCGCGATGGAATCCTGCATATCCAAGACCTCCAGCAGATCGCGGCGGTCCACCGGCATGAACAGGCTTTTGGGAAGATGGGCGCGGAGCTGGTTCTTCATCTCGTCGGCGGCGTGCTCTTTCTCGAAGATCTTGTCCTTGACCTTCTCGACACCCGCCGAGTCCCCGGCGATCAGGGACTCGAACAACGCCGGGACCTCGGCGACGCACTCGTTCACGATCCGCATGTGCTCCTGCAGCGGCTTGAACGGCGAGTGGCCGAACAGCGATGCGATGGGGTTGGTGGACTTCATGAATCCTGCCTCCTTATTTTCGGCTTTAACATGGATTTTAAGCGGGTTTTCTCGATTATTCAGGGGCCAGGCAATCGATACCCGGAGCTGGAAAGTGGTTTCCCCTCATCGGAACATGCACGCGCGGCTGCAATCGCCAAAGGAGCTGTTTTACCAAATCGTCACGCCATTGTAATTATTTCGTAATATTTATTGATGCGAGTCATCTTCGCGGCATCGGCCCCAACCCTATCATGAGTTGCATCGCGATCGGACTTACTCGTTTCGCTCCCGATAGCGCCAGCGCGGACAAAGACCGAAGTTCTCGCGTACCATTAGCCGATCTGTGCAAACCGGGCTGCGCCAACTGACGCAGCTTCCCGCGAGTGTGCTTGCGACCTTTCCGCGGCCCGGTAACCTTGGCAGTCGAACAGCAAAAAACGTGCGGTGCTTCTTTGCCCCGCACGCACACCGGGCACCCGTCGCAGGTTTGACCCGGCGGGAGGGGTGGATGGAAGAGCTCAGTCTGATATCGGGGCAGGTCGACACCCGCGATCTGGAGCTGACGCTGCGCATCTGCCTGCAGGTGGTGTTTCTGCTCAGCTCCGCCGTATTCTCCGGCTCCGAGACCGCCCTCTTCACGCTGAGCCGCATCGACCTTCAGCAGCTGCGCAATACTCGCGACGCACACTCCGAGAGCATCCACGCCATGCTCGACGAGCCGCGGCGCCTGATCATCTCCATCCTTTGCGGCAACGAATTGGTGAACATCGCCTCCGCCGTTAATATGACGGGCATCCTGCTCATGCTGTTCGGCGATGACGCGGGCTGGATTAATATCCTGGTCATGGTCCCGCTGCTCCTGCTCGTGGGCGAGGTGACGCCGAAGACCATCGCCGTCAACTTCCCCGTCGGCTTCACCAAGACGATCAGCACCCGCATCCTGCCCAAGTGGATCTACATCGTCACCCCCCTGCGCGAGGCGGTGCGGCTGGTCGCTGACAGGATCACCACCTGGGTGGTCGGTGAGGTGGTCGACAGGGAGAACCTGCTGCAGCCGGACGAGCTCAAGACCCTGCTCGAGGAAGGCGAAGAGACGGGCATCATAGACGCGACCGAGCGGGTCCTGATCGACAATCTCCTGGAGGCGTCCGAGACCGATATCTCCCACATCATGACGCCTGGACCGCGCATCCGTTTTCTCGATGCTGGCGAGCCGCTTCCCGAGATCATTCGGAGCTTCCGCCAATTCGAGCATCCCCGGGTACCCGTCTACTCCGGGCACTGGGACAACGTCATCGGCTTCATTCACTCCGAAGATGTGCTGCGCCTGGTGCGTGGCGGTGCGGACTTGGAGACCATCAAGATCGAAGACTTGCTGCGCCCCACCCATTTCGTCCCGCCCACCACCATGGTGGACGAGATGTTCAATTTCTTTCAGGAGCACCAGACCCGCGCAGCCATCGTTCTGGGAGAATTCGGCGAGGTTCTTGGCATCGTAACGGTGAAAGACGTGCTCACCTTCTTCTTCGGCGAAATCACCGGCAAGATGCGCGGAAGCGAGGATTACGAGCAGGACAAGAACGGGTATCTGGTCCCGGGCGACATGCGGCTGCTCGATTTCTACAACCTGACGAATATCGACATCGAAGACCCGGTGATGACCACCGTGGGCGGCCTGGTCTTCCGGCTCTTCGGCCGCCTGCCCAAGCCGGGTGAGACAGTCGCCTATGAAGGCTACAACTTCACCGTAATGGAGGTCAGCGGATTGCGCATCAGCCGCCTGCGGGTCAGTGAGTCGGATACTGCGGAGGGTCCCGACGCTCCGGATGAGCAGGATTCGGCCATCGGCGACGGGCCATATGACACCGGGGCGGAGCAAGAGCCTGGGCTTGCCGCATCAAGCGCAGCCGATTCCGACACCCCCAACCAGCGGGGGGAGAGCTGACATGGAATGGCTGTTCGAGCTCTTCGTGATTCTGTTCTTCCTGGCCTTGAAAGGCTTCTTCTCCGGCTCGGAGATCGCGATCGTCAACTCCGACAAGCTGAAGCTGCGCCACAAGGCGAAGCAGGGAGACAAGGGCGCCGCGTTGCTGCTGAAGATGTTCCGTACGCCGGACGTCATACTGGGCACCACACTGGTGGGCACCAACCTGGCTACGGTTACCATCTCGACCCTGGGCGCGTTGATCTGTATCCATCTATTCGGCGAATCCGGCGATCTCATCTCGGTCCTGCTCCTGACCCCCTTTCTGCTGATCTTCGGCGAGATTGTGCCCAAGAGCATTTTCCAGCAGAAGGCGGACTCCATCGTCGGCACCATCATCTACGGGCTGCGTTTTTTCTCCTATCTCTTCTATCCCGTCATTTTCGTGTTCAGCCGCGTCGCCCGCTTCGCAACCCGGCTGGTCGGCGGAAAAAGCTCGCGCCAGAACATGTTCATCACCCGCGAGGAGCTTCGCGTGCTGCTGGACATAACCGAGCCCCCTGCCGGGGTGAACGCGATGGACCGCAAGAGCATCCGGCGCATCATTCGATTCGGAGATACCACCGTCGGTCAGGCCATGATTCCGCTGGCGGACGTTATCGGGATCAGCGAGACCCGAAAAATCGGAAACGCGATGCGCTTGGTGCACAAGCATGGCTACAACCGTCTGCCCGTCTACCGGGGCAACATCACCAACGTCAAGGGCGTGCTCACACTGACCACCTGGAACCTGATAGACGCGGACACCGAGAAAAAGCCCATGTCCGATTTCATCCGGCCTCCCCTCTTTCTGTCGCCACAGCAGACCATCGATCAGACCTTGCCTTTGCTCCAAGCCCGCCCGGATCACATGGGCATCGTCGTGGACGAGTTCGGCTCGGCCATCGGGATTCTGACCATGGAGGACGTCTTCGAGGAGGTGGTCGGAGACATCGACGTGGGCTACGACTTCGACGAGTACCAGCCCAAACGCCAGTACGCCATCGACCAGGAGAGCGAATCGACCTACGTCATCAGCGGACGGGCGCCGATCTCCGAGGTAAACGATATCCTGCATATCAAGCTGCCGGTATCGGAGGCGCATACAATCGGCGGTCTGATCAGCGCACGGCTGCGGCGCATCGCCGAGGTCGGGGACCTCATCGAAGAGGAGCATTTTCGCTTCACCGTCCTGGAGGCCGACCCCCGTACCGTGATCAAGGTGCGCGCGGAGCGGCTGTAGGGAAGCGATTTCTGTCAAATCACTCGGGGTGATTCCAGGCCAAAGGCTCAATCAGCTTCAGGGGGACGCGTGAGAGGTCTATTCAGCAAGCTGCGCATCGGCGAGACGATCGGACTCAGCACGGGCCTGGTCGGCCTGCTGTTCCTCCTAGTCATCTGGCATTACCACCAGAGCCTGCAATCGGCTCTAGGCGACTATGAGCGCCTCCACGACGTCTTCGGGGCCAGGGAGGTGTACGCGTTCGAGATCGCAACCGCTCTGTCAGCGGCACGGCTGGCGGAGAAGAGCTTCCTGATCGAGCGCGCCGAAGCCCAAGCGGCCGAGGTGGACGCCCGGGTCGGCCAGGTCCTGGACAAGGCCCGGCTTCTCGCGCAGGTCGACGCGGACTCACAAGCTGCCGCCGTCGAGATCGAAACCCTGATCATGGCTTATCGAGAGAGATTCCATGCCATTGCCGACGCTTGGCGCGAGAAGGGGTTGGACCACGACTCCGGGCTGCAGGGCACCTTCAGAGACCGGGTGCACGAGCTCGAAGACCTGGCGGGAAACTTCAATGCGGACAAGCTGTACCTTCAGCTCCTGCAGATCCGCCGCGGCGAGAAAGACCTGGGCCTGCGGCGGGAGGCCCAGTACGAAACGAAGGTGCTCGGGCTGATCGACGGGTTCCGCGAGCTGGTTCGGTCCTCCGAGCTGAGGCCCGAGATCAAGGACCGGCTCATGGCCGAAATCGACACCTACGCGCAGACCTTCCTGACCTATGCGGCCAAGGTGATGGGGAATCAGGACATTGCAGGCGGGAAGGGTCCCTTCAGGCAGGCCGCCCACCGGATGGAGGACATCCTCAACGCCCATTACGTGCCGGAGCTGGAGTCCAACATCCTGCAGATGAGGCGCAGGGAGAAAGACTACCTGCTTCGCGGCGACAACGAATACGTGGAAATGGTCACGCAAATCGCGGGGGCCATTCGCGACCAGATCGACAGCTCGCGCCTGTCGAGTGAGGACAAGGGGCTGCTGGCCGGGTTGCTGGCCGCGTACGAAGAGAATTTTCTGGCCCTTGCGGAGCAAAACGACGCCATTCTCGTCCTCGAGGGCGAGATGATAGAGGCAGCCTCACGCATCACGCCCCTGGTCAAGCAGAATCTGGATCAGGCAACGAGCCTAGTGGATGAAATGGAGACCAGGATCGCCAAATCGTCCGCGGAAAGCGAACGAATAAACCTGTTGATCGTCATCTGCGCCAGTGTGCTCGGCACCGTCCTGGCCACCCTGATCACCCTGAGGATCGTGCGCCCTGTGCGCCAGATGGCGGGCCTGTTGGACCGCCTGACACACGAGAACCCCACGGAGCGTATATCAACGGTCCCGGGAGCAAGAGACGAGCTCAACGCCATGGCGGAGTCCGTGAATACCATGGCGGACCACAAGGCGACATTTGTCCACTGGTGGCAGGCGTCTATGAAAGAGGCTATTGCCCTGCGAGACCAACACTCGGCGGAGACGGGAGAGGATCAGGAGCAAGTCGAGGACGAGCTCCGTGCGGCAGCCATTGCCAAAGTGCAGCAGCTAAACGCAATTCGCGGCCAGCTTCGCAGACAGGTCGACCGAATCCTCGCGTCGGCCGGGCGCATTCAGTCCGGTCGCCACGGCGCCGCCTTGGCAGAGGAAGTCCAGACCCTGGAGCACAGCGCCCATGGAATTTCCACGCTTCTGGAGGTCACAGCAGAGGAACAGGCGGCGCGCTGAACCGTTACGGCGATTGCCGGAGAATCGCCCAAGCCGGAATCACCTCCGCCGCTTACAGGCATCCTTGATCTCATCGAGCAAGGCGCGGTAGGAGCGCAGCAGCCGGCGCGGTTTCTTCTTGTGCTTTTCGGTGATCGACTCGAAGCGTTTCTCGAATTCTTTCGCGGTCTTCTTCTCGCCTTCGCCGCACTTGGCCAGCTTGGAGAGCTTTCTCTTGCGCAATGCCTCAATGAGCTCAACGTCCTGCTTGGCGAAATAGAGGTCCTCGTCCGCCGCTTCTTTCAACCGGAGCTTATCGACGAAGTCGCTCATCGCAACACCTTTTGTGTTCCTGGTTTGTACCGCACGTCGGCCTGCGGACGAAGTTGCACGAGTCTGAATGACGTTGAGACAGGATTGTCGCGCACACCGCCAATGACCACAACTGATTCATGGTTTACTTCGGCGTGCCTCCACGAGCCGGGCACCGGAGCCTCAACCCCAACAGCGCCGGGGTGAAACTCATTCGCCTTTTTCCAGTCTCTATGATGGCCGGTTGCGGTGCAGCCTTCTGGCCCGAGATAGTAACAATTCCGTTAGCATCCGGGCTCCTGCAAATAGTCAGGATTCGCTTGCGGGGAATCTTGCGGAGGTGCGATCATTCGCGTTCTTGCCGACAGTAGGAGGGGATGAGTGTGGAGTTGATAAAAACAGACATTGCAATCGTCGGGGCCGGAGGTGCCGGTCTGCGTACGGCAATCGCCGTCGCCGAGAGCAATCCGGATCTCAAGGTGGCCTTGATCTCCAAGGTCTATCCCATGCGCAGCCATACCTGCGCAGCGGAAGGCGGAGCAGCAGGCGTCATCAAGCCCGACGATAGCCTCGACCTGCACTTCAACGATACCGTGGGCGGCGGCGATTGGCTGTCCGACCAGGATGTCGTGGAATACTTCGTCAACGAGGCCCCCAAGGAGCTGATGCAGCTCGAGCACTGGGGCTGCCCCTGGAGCAGAGAGCCCGACGGATCCGTCGGCGTACGCCCCTTTGGCGGCATGAAGATCAAGCGGACTTGGTTCGCCGCCGACAAGAGCGGTTTCCATATCCTGCACACCCTGTTCCAGACCTCGCTCAAGTACGACAACATCGACCGTTTCGACGAGTTTTTCTCCATCGACCTGCTGGTTACCGACGGCCGCTGCCAGGGCGTCGTCGCCATGGAGATGAAGAGCGGCCGGCTGTTCCAGTTCCACGCCAAGACCGTTGTGCTGTGCACCGGCGGCGCGGGCCGTATGTTCCCCTTTAGCACGAACGGCGCCATCAAGACGGGAGACGGTACCGCCATGGCCTACCGCGCCGGCGTGCCGGCCAAGGACATGGAATTCGTGCAATATCACCCCACGGGGCTGCTCTCCACGGGCATACTGCTGACCGAGGGCTGCCGCGGTGAGGGCGGCGTACTGCGCAACAAGGACGGTCACCGGTACCTGCAGGATTACGGCATGGGACCCGAGACCCCGCTGGGCGAGCCGGTCCTCAAGACCATGGAGCTCGGACCCCGCGATCGTTTGAGTCAGGCCTTCTGGCAGGAAATGCAGAAGGGCAACACCATACCGACGCAGTGGGGCGAGAGCGTGAACCTGGACATGACCCATCTGGGCGAGAAACACATCAACGAGCGGCTGCCTCTGGTGCGCGACCTGTCCATCACCTATGCCGGTGTTGACCCGGTGAAGGACCCCGTCCCCATCCGCCCGGTGGTGCACTACATGATGGGCGGCATTCACACCAACATCGACGCAGAAACCCCGATACCTGGGCTGTTTGCGGTCGGCGAGACGGCCTGCGCCAGCCTCAACGGCGCCAACCGGCTGGGGTCGAACTCGCTCACCGAGCTCTTGGTCTTCGGCAAGCGGGCAGCGGCGAACGCCATCGCGTACGCCCGCAACGCCGAGTCACCCAATGAGACCAGCCTCAAGGAGCAGGCCGAGACGGTCCAGACCAAGATTCGTGATCTAGTCTCACGCAGCGGTGGTACCGAATCCATTGCCGGTATCCGCAAGGAGATGGCGGACTCCCTGGAATCGGGAGCCGGTATCTACCGCACGGAGGAAACCCTTCAGGAGACCTGCAACGTGCATTGTGGATCTGCGCAAGCGCTACGCGGGTATCGAGCTGCACGACAAGAGCAACGTCTTCAACACCGACCTGTTCCAGGCCCTGGAGCTCGGCAATCTGCTGGAGCTGGCGCAAACCGTGGCCGAAGGCGCCTTGGCTCGTAAGGAATCCCGGGGTTCCCATCAGCGGCTGGACTACGAGGCACGGGACGACGAGAAGTTCCTCGGGCACACGCTGGCCTACTATCAGGGGGACGAAAAACCCCGGCTCGACTACCACGACGTCGTTATCACCAAGTCGCCACCTGGCGTTCGGGACTATTCGGGAGGTGCCAAATGAGCGAGATAAAGCTGGAGCTCGACATTCTCCGATATGATCCCGAGAAGGATCAGGAGCCCTATTTCCAGTCCTATCCGGTCTCATGCCAGGAAGATTGGATGGTGTTGGATGCCATCAACCACGTCAAAGACCACGTGGACACCACCATCAGCTACCGCTGGTCCTGTCACATGGCCGTGTGCGGAAGCTGCGGCATGGTGATCGACGGCGAGCCCAAGCTGGCTTGCAAGGCACCGGTGCGAGACTACGCGAACCGGAAGATCAAGGTCGAGCCGTTAGCCAACTTCCCCATCGAGCGTGACCTGGTGATCGTCCAGGACGACTTCATGGAGAAGCTCAAGCGGGTCAAGCCCTACATCATCCGCAAGGAAGAGAAGCCCATCGAGGAAGGCGAGTACAAGCAGTCACCGGCGGAGCTGACGAAATACAAGCAGTACACCCTGTGCATCAATTGCCTGTGCTGTTACGCGGCCTGTCCGCAGTACGCCCTGATACCGGAGTTTATCGGACCCGCGGCCCTGTCCATGGCCCACCGCTACAACCAGGACTCCCGCGACCAGGGACTCGCCGAGCGCCACAAGGTGGTGTCGACGCCTGAAGGGGTCTGGGAGTGCTCTTTCGACGGCGACTGCTCCGATGCCTGTCCCAAGCACGTGGACCCGGCAAGCGCACTGCAACAGCTCAAGATCGCGACCACCGTGCAGTGGTACCAGGAGCTCATCGGAATGGGAGGGAAATAACCATGGCCTACGTAAGACCTGTCTCCAAATACGGCTGGTACCTGAAGAGGCGCAGCTACACCGTCCATATGTTGCAGGAGATCACCAGCTTCTTTATCGCAATATTCGCCCTGATACTGCTCTGGTGCATTGCGGCCGTGGCAGGTGGTCCGGAGTCCTACCAGGCGTTTCTCACCAGCCTGACCAGCCCGGCGATGGTGCTGCTGCTCTGGGTGCTGACCATCGTCATGTTCTACCACGCCTATGCTTGGTTCAGCGTGACGCCGAAAGCCATGGTGATACAAAAAGGAGAAGACTTCATACCCGGCAGCGCAATCGCCGGGGCCCACTACGGAATCTGGATTGTCGCGACCCTGGTGGTCCTGTTTCTCGCGGGGGTGTTTTGATATGAAGATCAACAAGGCATTGTTCTGGAGCCTGTTCGCCGCCGGCGGAACAGTCACGGCCTTCGTGTTCCCCGTGTTGGTGCTGATCGTGCTGATCGCCGCCTACGGAAATCCGCCGACGGCTATGGGCTACGGGCAAATGCAAGCCATCCTCGGCAACTGGCTCGGCAAGCTGGTGGCATTCGGCATCGTTTCCCTTGCTTTGTGGCATGCGGCTCATCGACTGCGCACCGCCCTGCACGGGTTGGGGCTGCGGGCGGATGGTCTGGTCGCGACCGTCGGATATGGTGGCGCGCTGATCTGCACCGTCCTATGTGCTTATTATTTGCTGCAGATCTAGCGCCGAAACGACTTCCGCGCGTTCACTGAAGCGCGGAGCACTGAGAGCCCTACCGGCGCTGCCGGTGGGGGCCTTCTGCATCGTTAGACCCTGTGCGTCCTCCCTCGACGTTTAGCAATCTTCCGACTCTATCTCAGGAGGAAAAGTGTTGCGATGCGAGACCCGACCCCGCTCTTTGGCGGGAAGTTGACGCTGTTGTAGGCAAGGTTCTGGGTGCTGGCGGCCACTGTGCGATCCACCGCCAAATGCGTCAGAAACCGCTGGACATCCTCGGCGCTCACCTGCTCGACCCTTTTATCCTCGCAGAACAGAAGAAAACGGTGGCACCAGTCCACGTAGGTCTTCTCGGTGCGGATCGAATAATGGCGAGAGCGCAGGGTTCTAGCGAGATCCTGCAGAATCGGATACGCTTTCGACGAGCGGGAAAAACGCGGACGAGATTCTGAAGTCTTCCCGGGCGTGCTCTCCCTGGCGATCGTCGGATGGTTCGGTTCCAAGGGCTTCCCCGCCTCTTTCCAATAGTCCCAATCGACCTCGCTTCCCACTGGAGCTTGCGCAAGCTCAACGACCAGCAGTTGAATTGCGTCGACCAATTGCCGAAACTGCCAATCGAAGAGCTTTCCTTCGCGCGATGCATCCTCGAAAAAGTCCGTAATCTGCTCTTTTTTGAGCGCACGTATCGAATCCGGATTGCAGGCGCGCAAGAAGGCCTCGACCCGCGCAACGTACCAGCGCCTTGCTTTCTCCGGAATGCGCTTGCGGGCCAGTAGGTCAACGTACTGATCCCAACGGGACGGTGAACCGTCTTCACGCCGGCTTCTTGGTTCGTGGAAAGGGTCTGCAGACGGCATCGTTAGGATCTTCTTGTGCTAGACTGCAAACAGTATAGCGTAAGAAAACCATTCTGCGACTGGAAAGATGGCATCTCGGAGATTATTGCCAAGAAGGTACTTATGTCTATGGGCGCGGCTTTCGATGGATGGCGATGCGCACATGGCATAACTATGGCGGCAAGGTGCTTGAGTTTATGGAACATGATAATTCTGGTGGCAATGAGACACATACAACATCTGCTTCGACCAAGAAGTTGGTCGTCGACCAGTTTTTCTACAATCAGGGCAAATTCCCTGTTTATATTGATGACTTCGGATAGAGGGTGACAAGGAAGGAAAGAAGGACGCCTTTAGGATATCCGTACTTCTTACCGCAGTAAGAGATATCTCAACTGAAAATAGAGGTGTATATTTTCGTGTCAGCCTCCGGTCGGATGTCTATTACCTCGTAAGAACGTCGGACGAATCGACTGACAAAATAGAAGGTTCGGTAATTTGGCACTCATGGACCAACCACGAAGTATTTGTGTTGCTGATAAAGAGAATTGAAAGCTTTTTCGGGAGAGAAGTTGACGACAAAGATCTTATTTCAAAGCAGCAATATCAGTTAGCTACTTATCTTCGGCAAGTATTTGAAGACAGGTTCACCGGAAAGGTCATTGAGAGAATGCACCGACTTATAGAGTCTTGTGTCTCTTATCAGAAAGAGACCTCGTGACTTAGTAAAGCTTTGCACCCTGGCAGGACGAAATGCGAGGGAAAAGAACGCGAAAACAATTTCTACTCGAAACCTAGAGGCTATATTCCCAGAATATTCCTAAGGAAGATTGCAAGATACAAATCAATGAGTTCCGATCGGAGCTTCCATCAACTGAAAAGCGTTTCTTGGCATGAAGCCATCGAAAAGAGAAAACAAACAAAGCAAGCCTATTTGTATATAACTGACGCACTAATTAGAAAAATAAAAAATATAATGGAGCAAGGTGATTTTAGGTTCGCAACGGCCAGTCGGCTCAACCAAAGCAGCTCGCAGCGTTCCTTTACAAGATTAATTTCATTACCGCAAGAAAAGAAAACAGCAACTGGGGATCGTGAGCGGTACTCGAAGAGAATCGCTACCTTTCAAAATGAATTTGTGGAGTTTGGTTTTGACTGGGAGGTGCATCCAGCCTATCGTTGGGCTTTGTAGCCCGACAATTTTAGATGAAATTTATCATTCTCAGTTAAGTTCCGAGTAGTAGTGAGAAGTGTTAACAAGGTAACACAGCCGACCCAAAAACCACGAGGGTTTTTGGGTCGCATGATTTGCGACGTTAGCCGCAAGAGAATGAAGCAGATATTCATCGAATCGAGTTACGAAAGCTTCGCAGATTTCCATGAGGGCGATTGGTATGAGGAACTGTTTGAAATTGCCGACAGCCCCGAGATTCAAGCTGCCTTAGAAGACTTTGCGTTTCATTGGTGGGGTGCGTCGCGTGCGTTCGTTCTTCCTTGGCCGTTGGTTGGTGGGCCCGGCTTGGATCGAAAGGCGGAGGGTGGCAAAGTCCAAAGTAACAGAGCAGCGGCACTATATGGGGTTGATTCACCCCAAAGCCGCCCCATGGAAAACCGCCGAAGGCGCCTACAGCTCAGTCTACTACGCGTACGAAAATCTCTTGGTTAATGTGTTGAACGCCAATCTAGAGCACAAAGTCCGAGTCACTGACAGGGAATTTACACACATGTTTCGCGCATTTTTGGAGAGTCTTTGGCAAGAAGCCATGGAGCAATAGTACGGTCGCCATTGTTAAAGAAATTCGGAACTGCTTGCACCGATGGCGGAAAAGCCAGTAGTGCCGTTTGCATGAAACTACCGCCGCGAATATCTGAAGGAGATGTTCCGCTTCGGCGAGCGATGCGAGGAATCTTCGCATTGAACTCAAGGGTCGAGTCGAATTGCTTGTTCGGAACCAAGCCAGCGATGGCAGCAGCTAACGGGGCGTTCCAGCGGACCCCAAACACTCCGCGCCTTTTTGGGTATGCCTTCGGCATTGTTCCCCAAAAATCCGCTCCGTATTCGGCGCAGCTGAACTAGGCGTTAGCCTTTAAAAGCAAAATGGAAAATCTATGCCATTAAACAGAAAAGAACAAATCCGCACTTTGCTAAAAGGAATTGAAACTGGCGATACGTCAAGTGTTTCCGTGGTTAACGAAGAAAAATATATTCAACACAACCCTCAAACCCATGAAGGAAGTGAAGGATTAGCCGCATTATTTAAGCGTTTATCTAAAACGTCCCCTAAAGTGAATATCTTACGTATTTTCCAAGATGGCGATTTTATCTTTGGCCACACAGAATATGACTTTGCCGATCGCAATATTGGCTTCGAAATATTTCGATTCGAAAATGAACAAGCAGTTGAACATTGGGATAGTAGAGTAGAGCCTCGG
>CALOFM010000050.1:0-113586 GCA_942492625.1 uncultured Gammaproteobacteria bacterium
ATCGGGAATGATCTCGCGCATCCTTTCATCGCGTTCGGCCTTTGTCTCTTGAGCGCTGAGGGGTGGCGATTGGATTTGGGGGCCGGTTTCGCAGATGCATGTGGCTGCGTTTTGAGCGGCGTTTACGGGCACGATAGAGCGCGCCGCGGAAAAGCCCCCGGAGATGCAAGACAGACCCTGCTCGTCGGGCTCAAGCTTGGGTTTCATCGAGGGGTCGCGCCCGCCGTCAGCGCTGCCTCTATGTCGGGCAGAAGGGAAACAGGATGTTTGGTCCTCGAAGGCTTGCTCGGGGCCTCGGCGACGCGTGCCAGGGCTTGACGCAGAACATCCGGTGCGGGGAGGCTGAGAGTCGTCGGGATCGTTCATGGCAGCGTCTTGTGCGCCTCTTTTGAACCCAGAAGCCTTTGCCTCCTCGCGGTTGTGGTTGTTGCGTGCGGCGGCTGGGTTCGGAAACAGGAAAGTCATCATTTTAGGACAAAACCCCCCATATGTGACGATGGTGTGATTAACGCGCGTTGCCCAACCAATTCGAGTTTATGCGGAGCTCAAGCGAGCTTACAGTGAGTTTATCGCGCGTCTCACGAGCATTAGCTTGCTCTCCCCGCGAGTTTATGCCGGGCATAGTCCCCAAAAGCGGCAAGCGGAGCTGGGTGGGCGACGAAAGAGTGGTGGTGAAAGACTATGGCAGGATAGGCCGAATGTAGTACATTTGGGCCGTCGGCTGCCGCCGTTTCACCACCACCGCCACCGATATCCCATGGCCAAATCCCCCGTGCACTCGCTGCGCATCGCCCCCGCGCTCAAGGGCCAGCTCGACCGTGCGCGCGGACAGGACAACCTCAGCGCCTGGCTGCTCGAAGCCGCCACCCAGCGCCTACAGGCCGAGCGCGGCCTGGGCCCCGAGATCACCCAAACCCTGGCGAAGCTCACCGCTCAGCTCCGAGGTCTCGGCACGAACCTCAACCAGCTCGCCCACGCCGCCAACGAGGGCAGGGCGGTGGTCCTGGACCGGAAGCTGGCGCGGGACCTCAACGCCGCGATCAACGATGCACGGGTTGCTTTGAACGAGATCAGAAGTCGCTTACCATGAGGGCGCGATCAATCGATGAAGACTTCGTTTTCATCCTGCCGCAGATGCGCGCAGCGAAGGGACCGATCAGCGTTGAATCACGGCGGTCCCTTATCTTGCAGGCTATTCATGGAAACCCACATGGCGACCCTAGTGGGAAGGGAAGGGAATCACCGCAAGTCATGCTCAAAATCACCTCATTCTCCAGCTCGGCACAGAAGCTCGCCGCGCACCTCGATTACATCAGCCGCAACGGAGAGAACGCCGTCTTCTACCGTTATGGCAATCGCTTATCCGGATTTGACGAGGCGGGCGAGAGTGCTAATGCAAGAGAGGCGGTTCAGCTCTACGGACAGGAAATGGCCGTAGAAAGCGAAGCGGTCAAGCAAAAGAAAGGACGGTCCCGCTCGCGCGTATCCATGAACATGATGCTATCGATGCCCGCCGGGACCGATAAGCAGGCATTCGACTTGGCTGTCGGCGACTTCCTGAGCCAGGAATACGCCGTATACGATTACCTCTATACGTTCCACGACGATCGGGACCATTACCACGCCCACGTTGTCGTCGGGCTTCGGGGCAATGACGGGCGCTGGCTCAATCCGAGAAAGCACCAGATCGCGCAATGGCGAGAGCGCTTTGCGACCAGCCTGCAGCGGCGCGGCATCGCCGCCAGGGCGACGCCGAGCTATACGCAAGGAAAGAAAAAGCAGGGGTACCGGCGCGACCATGCCGAGTTGGCGAAGCGTGGTACCCGGCGTGTGCCGCGGCCGGCGCCATCCTACGAGGCCGCGCAAGAGGAGGCGGCCATTAAAAAGCGGGAGCAGGCCTGGACGCGGATCGCCAAGCACTATAACGAAGCGGGCGATGAGGTATTGGCCGATCAGATCTCCAGCTTCGTGGCCGAGCGCTTCAGCGGTCGCAAGCGCGCCGGATCGACCGGCGGCGCCGCGCGGGCGAGGGCGCTGAGGTGCTGGCGCAGTTTGAGCGCCAGCTGATTCAGGAACGGACCAAGTCTGGTCTTGCGGCAGCGCGGGCGTGCGGCAGGAAGGGGGGCGAAAACCAGATGATATCTGGCCGTCACGGATGCGAGGTGTCAGCGGGCAGGCCATTGTAAGGGAGGGAGAACCTGTGCGGGGGATTACGGGGCACGGCCCCTGGCGAGATCTTCGTTCAGACCAACCGCTGCCGCGAACGACTCAAACCCCAAGACCGTGTCGACGTTGCGGATCAACTGAATGCGGTCTAAATTGTCCAAATTAGACCAAAGCAAAAGCAGGGTAACCAATCATGCAAAACGTGTCCGCTCATGATGCAAAGGCCAGATTCGGCAAACTGTTGGACACTGCGAGGCGCGAACCGGTGGTGATCGAGCGACACGGTCGCGCGGTGGCTGTCGTCCTTTCCAAGGAAGACTTCGACGAGTTGAACGTGATGAAGCTGGAGCGGCTGCGCACCGAGATCGCCGCCGGGATCGTTGCCGTAGAAAGCGGCGACTATCAGGATTACAGCAAAGAAAACCTGATGCAGCTTGCCGAGCGTATTAAGGCAGAAGGCCGCAAGACTCGTACGGGCTAATGACCTATCGTCTTTCGGCAAGGGCGGAGGCGGACCTCACGAACGTCTGGGTCTACTCTGCCGAGCAGTGGGGCGTTGACCAAGCTGATCGCTACATCGATGCCGTGTTGTATCGATTCTCCTGGTTACTAGAAAATCGAGCGCTCTGGAAGGTCCGGCCGGACATCGCAGAAGGAATCCACTGCTACCCGGAGCAAAGCCACGTCATCTACTTCCGCACGTTCGACTCAGACAAAAGCGGTCTTGAGATTTTGCGAGTCTTGCATGGTCGGATGGACCCCAGCGAACATCTTTAGCGTAAATTTTCGTTCCAATGATTGTCATAGCCCTCGTCCGCTGCCCGCCAGGGAAGTGCGAAGCATGGGGCGGGTAGCGAGATATGCTCGATTTTTACAGACCACACTCATCTTTAGTGAGAAAAGAGTTACTCATGAATACACCCAAGATCATCCTGCGTAATGGCCTGGCGTTCGTACTGCTTTGGTCGACGGTAAGCTATGCCCAAGCCCCCAGCGTAATGTTCGTGATAGATGGTTCGGGCAGCATGTGGGGAAAGGCCGACGGCGACTCGAAAATCGAGATCGCCAAGCAGGTGATGAGTGACATGATAACCAAGCTCTCAACTGATATCCGAATGGGACTGATGGCTTACGGCCACAACCGCAAGGATGACTGCGGCGATATCGAGATCCTGGCACCGGTTGGCAGCGACCGAACGGCTGCCGTTAATGCCCTGCGTGGTGTAATTCCTAAGGGTAAGACCCCCTTGGCCGACGCGGTCCGCCTGGCCGCGGAGCAATTCCGTCAGCAAGAGGGCAGCGCCTCCGTTGTTCTAGTCAGTGACGGCAAGGAGACCTGCGGGGGTGATCCCTGTGCGGTAGCGCGCGAGGCCACCGGAACCGGCGTCGATCTGCACATTCACGTGGTGGGGTTCGACGTTACTCCGGAGGAGACGGAGCAACTCGAATGCATCGCCAAGCAAGGCAAAGGCAAGTACTTTGCGGCGGACAATGCTGCACAGTTGGTGACAGCGTTGGCGGAAGTGGAAAAAGAGGTCGTTGCTCCGCCGCCTCCCCCTGAGCCCGAACCACAGCCAGAGCCAGAACCGATTCAAGAGTTGCTGTTCGAGGACCATTTTGATCGGGATGAACTGGGCGAGATGTGGGAAATACGAGATCCCGATGCTGACCGGTTTGCCATGATGAATGGCAAGGTATTGATCGTACCAACTCATCCCCTAAAAAATGTCTTGGTATTACGCAAGCCCTTCTCCGGCGACTTCATTGCAACTGTAGCTGTGACCATGCCTCTTATGCAAAGCAACTGGGCAAGCCTGAACTATGAATTCGATAAAGAGAACTCACTTCGGGCACATTTTTATGCTGGAGGTAATTACACGAAACTGTGTTTTACAAAGAAGGTATCAGGCGGAGAAAAAGAGCTTTGTAACTACGGAGAAACACTTGGCGGACGCGATATCAGCCAACCATTGTCCAATCCCGAGGACTGGTACTTACAGATCGAGCGGTCTGGCATTAATTACACGGCCCGCATCAGCGCCGATGGCGAAACCTGGACGGAAATCGGCAGGCATGTTTTGCTCAAGAAAGGGGATGGTTGGTTTGCTTTCCAGGCTGGCTCGGGCGGAGGTCAAGAGAACACGGCAGAATTTGACGACTTCGTAGTAAATCGCCCGCGATAGCTTGCTGCCTCGACAGGTGTCCCGAGGTCGTGCGCGAAGAGATCATGGCGCTGCACGATTGGGTAGAGAACATCAAACAGCGTCAGGCCAAGATTGGCTGGCTTAATGATCCCAGGAACCGCTTCGGTCCCATAACTCATAGTTTCTGGAACCAATCCCGTGGGTCCACCGACTACAGGGATTGCGTGTGAGGAAAGAAAACGAGGGTTTTCTTTACCTTTTTCGCAGCCGCCGATCCGAACTGTAGTTTGGCGCGAGAATGGGAAAGAAACTCCGTAAACCAAACAAAGGAAGGTTTTGAGGCAGTTTTGCGAGTTTCTTTACGCCAAAAACTCCTTCGGTATCGACAGACCGGAATCGGCCAAGTGCGGACCCTTGTGGATCGGATATGAACGGAAGGAAACCGCGGTAAAGCTGACGCTCGGTGGCAACGCCAGACACGGAATAACAACGAAGCAACTTCGTGGTTAGCTAGTGCCGCAAATACGCGAGATGTGGATGGTTTTATGCGTAGTTCTCGCGCATACCTGAGACCATAAGAAGACCAGCAACATGTCTGAACGAAGAGCTGTAAATGTGAGGCGACGAAAAGTGTCATTTGCCTGAAGGCACCAAGGCTGTCGTCGCCTTTCTTGATGGTCATTTTTGCGAGAGGGCAAAACAGTGTTCCGACGATCCGGAAAATCACGGCTCCACGTCGATAGGCGCGGGCACGGCGGCACGCGCGTTTTCGAACCTTTGGAAGGTACTTTCGAGACGAAGATGACACGCCCGACAACTGTTTGTGCAGTTATCCCTGGAGATGCCGCCGCTGCGATAGATCACCTTGCTAGTCGTGCAAGTATGACGCGCTCGGAGTGGTTGAGAGCGGCGATCAACTTAAAGCTCGCCGACGATCAAGAGAACGACCGGGTGATGTCGTGACGACCCTTCAGGCCATCTCTGTGACCAGCTCGTCTCCTCCATCCTCATAGTCCGTTATCTGTATCTGTCGGACTTCAACCCTTCGTCATTTCCGTTTCAGTGACCGCAGTGGGTCGATGTCGATTCCTATCCGCAGTTGGAGATCAGGGGGACGGGCAAATACCAGGTTGAGTGTCGCTCTCTGCGATAGGACGAGGCAAACCAACTGACCAACCTGAGGGAAGATGAGGGCGCGGGATCAGACGCGCCCTGCCACTGTCAGCCGATGCGCTCGTCAGATAAGATGGCGGGCGTCGTCAGGCTAGATGTAGATCTGTCCCCTTCGTCCTTACCGCAGCCGTCTCCAGCGAGGACGGGGCTGATGGAGCTAACAAGGATAAGAGCGCCGAAAAGTCCGGCGGTGATCAGGGTACTCACGCGAAAGGTCATGCCGTGAACCTCCGAAAAACGTTTTCTCGAACGGTAGTTTTGCGGCGTCGCAAGCGCCACATTGGAAGTGTCAGGGCGTTTATCTGAAAAACCAAGGGATATGGTCTGATATCGCCATGAAACATGGCAGGTTCATATCGCCCTGCATACAAGGGGTTCGTGACCTTCGCTCGTCTCGGGGTATCCTTACGACCGTCCGTCGGCCAGAAGCGGTCGCTCAGTGCGACCCCAACTAGCGATCGTTTTTTTTCCGGCTGCGGACAATCAGCTAACCGGTCGGGCGCGCCCGACCGGTTAGCGCTCTAGCGGCGAAAGCCGTATTCGAGCGTGAAGAACTGCGGATTCAGGTCGGACAGCGGTCCGCGCAGCTTGTCGACTTCGGCAACCGGCCCGTGCACTTCGAGGCGGGTGATATTGGCGATCTCCAGCGCCTGCTTGAGCAGGGCGTCGACGTTCTGCAAGTGCGCCAGCACGCCGTCCGCGTCCTGGTAGCCCTCGCGACAGTGCGCTTGATCGCCATCAAAGCTGAAACCCCGGCGTGTCGCCATTTAGCTGACCCTGGTCACCATTTAGCTGACCCTGGCTTTTGACCAGGGTCAGCTAAATGGCGATACGCCGGTCCATGATCATTTTCTGTTTGAAGCAGATATCATCTCGCACCGCTTCTCAATCCAGCCCAAAAAACCGGCGGTAGAAAACAAACCGCTTTTCCTGTTTCCGCATCAGCAATTCCTCCAACTCACTCTTATCGAAATAGATCCCCTCACAGAGGCTGCAGGTATCCACCTCGATCCCCTCGATGTCCGAGGTGTTCATTGCATACCCGCATTTGGGGCACCGCATCCAATGCAGCGTTTTCAGCTCCTCACGCTGTTTCACCGCTTCCCGGGCCATACGGGCCTTCGCCGCTTCCTCCCGCTGTCGGCGAATATCCTCCAACTGCTGCGTTTCATTCCTCGCGAACCACTCGTTTTCGTTGGAACTTGTTTCTTTTTTCATGGGATCTCTCCTCAGGATTGGAATCAACCAACTGGCTCGATTCCGGCACCATTTCTCTCTCTTACCGATCCGCAACCGGCGAGACAAAACCATCGGGTTTGACCGCCAGGATGGAAGCCCGGGTGGTCTGCAGCACCTCCTCCGCCGTGTTGCCGATGAAAAACCGGGGATGCCGGTGCGGCCGACGGTACCCATCACCACCAGATCCGCCGGCAACGCCTCGCTGAGGCCGCGGATGCTCGGTGCGGGCTCGCCCTTGACCAGGTGGACGTCCTCGTCGCTGTTCATGCCGTAGGTTTCCAGCAATTCATCCAGTCGCGTCCGATGCTGCTCTCGGGTCCGCTCCAGCATTTGATCGACTTCCAGCGAGGAGATGCGCGCCCGGCCGCTACGCAGGACGGACTCGCCGTCCAGCCGCCAGGCGTGCACCACGGCCAGGTGCGCCGACTCCCGCCGGGCCAGGGAGCTGGCCAGGTCCATGACCAGCCGGGCGCAGCCCTCCTTCCCCTCAGTGTCCACCGGGTCCACTGCCGCCAGCACTATAGCAGCTGATCAAACAATCACTTACGCTAGCAAAAACAAGGAAGCCGCCCGGCGTAAGGTAAAGAGCCAGAAATGGACCCGGATTCTTGGACAGTAGGATAAGTGAAATCTTGGCCTGGTTTCAGGCTGCCCGTTGACGGGTATCCTGTTCGAAGTACACCGCATCCGGGGTGCGTCGGTCCAGTGCGCTGTGACGGCGCCTGGTGTTGTAGAACTCGAAGTACCGGGCCAGTCCCTTGCGTAGTTGCGCCGGTGTTTCGTAGGCGCGCAAGTATACGTCCTCGTACTTAACGCTGCGCCACAGGCGCTCGACGAACACATTGTCCACCCACCGACCCTTCCCATCCATGCTGATGGCGATGCCCTGGTCCTTGAGCACTCCGGTGAACGCCTCCGAGGTGAACTGGGACCCTTGGTCCGTGTTGAAGATGTCCGGCGCCCCATAGCGCTGTATGGCCTCTTCCAGGGCTTCGATACAGAAGTCCGTATCCAAGGTATTGGACACGCGCCAAGAGAGCACCCGGCGCGAATGCCAGTCCATGATGGCCACCAGGTACATGAACCCCTTGGCCATCGGGATATAGCAGATGTATGTTGCCCAGACTTGGTTCGCACGCTCGATAGCCAGGTCCCTGAGTAAGTAGGGGTAGATCTTGTGCCCCTTCCCGGGTTGGCTCGTCCGCTGCCGCGGATACAGCGCCCGCAAGCCCATCAGGCGCATCAGACGCTGGACCCGCTTGCGGTTGACCACGTGGCCGCGATCCTCCAGTTCGTCCCGCATTCGCCGGCTGCCGTAGAACGGCAACCGCAAGTGGATCTCGTCGATGCGTCGCATCAGCGTCAGGTCCTGCGCCGATACAGGCTCCGGGCGGTAGTACGCGCTCGAGCGTGCCACATCGAGTAGCTCGCAACGCCGCGCCTTGGGCAACGCATGGTTGGTGTGGATTTGTGCTCGGCGTTCGCTCATTGGTCGTGCCCCAGCACTTTGGATAAAAAATCGTTCTCCATCGCCAGCTGACCGATCTTGGCGTGGAGCTTCTCTACCTCCTTTTCGTTGTGCTGGGCCTCGACAGCGTTACCGCCGAACACGTCATCGGCTCCTTCGACCAGGCGCTTCTTCCAGTCTTGTATCTGATTAGGATGAACGTCGAACTGCTCGGCCAGCTCAGCGAGGGTGCGCTCGCCCTTCACGGCAGCCAGAGCGACCTTCGCCTTGAACGCCGATGAGTGATTGCGTCGTTTTCTTCGGGTCATCTTCTGCTCCTACTCTTTCGAGAATCTTAAGCCAGAAGATTTCACTTATCAGGTCCCGATTCCTGTCCAACCGTTGGGGTCCAGCTCTAGGGCCCCTGCCACTTGGGCTTCGTCTATAATTATATTGTGGAGTCGTAAGCATAAAGCTGTCATGGAAAGACCAATTCTATTTAAGGAAATCATTCCTTTTGGATCGATGTTTGATACCAACTGATATGATTGTAAAAGGAGGTCAAAATGCTATCAAGAATACTCAAAGGGCGTGCGATCATTGCATGGGTATTGGCTTGTGTGGTTACTGCACCCCTTGTTGCATCGGAAATGGTACGGGGTCACTTGGTCGACGTGTCCTTTGTAGAGGATAAGCTTGGCGAGACTGATTGGGTCATATTCGATGCCAGAAACCCCGCAGATTACAAAAAGGGCCATATTCCGGGGGCGGTTAACCTGGGTATTGTCACAGGCAAGGAAAAGGTCGCTTGGGACATCTATCGGGACCCAACCGCGAGGTGGCTTCCGGCAGACAAACTGGAAGAACTGTTTGGCATGGTGGGGATCAATTATGACAAGAGAGTCATTGTATATGGTAAGAAGGGGGACTATCACAGCGGTCTTGTTGTAATGGTACTCAACTATCTCGATCACAACAATGCCTATTTTCTTGACGGTGGTTGGGAAAAATGGACATCGAACGGCGGTAAAGTCGAGACAACGGTTAACAAACCAGACGGGGTGACATTTAAAACCAGAAAGGTCCACGATGATATGTACGTGACCACCGAGGAGATGTATCACTATGTCCAAAACCCCGGTAGCGTTACAATAATGGATGTCCGTTCCGTTGAAGAGTGGGAAGGTACCAAGATGCTGTCCGTAAGGGGTGGCCGCATACCGGGTGCTGTCCACTTACCAGTATATGACCTGATTAATAAAGACGGTACCCTGGTTGCTACCTCCAAAATGGAGGAGATCTACAAGGATGTTCCCAAAGACAAACCTGTGGTCGCTTACTGCCAGCGGGGTTGTCGGGTCAGCTTTCCCTATATGGCGTTGAAGTTATTAGGTCACGACGTTCAGTATTATGACGGCTCGTGGAGAGTCTGGGGGATGCAGGAAAATTTGCCTGCCGAGAATGAACAATGGATTCACATCAAAAAGATATTCGTCTTAGAGAAAAAGATGAAATCTGCCTTAGAAGAGATCCAAGACTTGAAGCTTCAACTCGAGCAGTTGAAAACGGGTGAGGTAGCTACGGCGGTGCCAGAAGATAAACAATAAAGAAAAGAAGATTGCTTGTATAGTGGGGTACACGCCTCTCGAGGCATACCCCGCTTGTCGGTTATTTCCCCCGGCTTGCCAATAAACTTATCAGAGGCATGCCTGCTACCGGCACCACTGAAACGAACCGTTAAACCCCACTCAGCATGAGCGTCGGTTTGCACCTATCAACTAGCATACGCACTTCCACATCTGCGTCATCGATGAGGTCTTCGAGGCAACCGATGACGCAGTAGATCAACTAATAGGGTGATTTATCTTACCGACAACCGGCCAATGTACGGCTGTTATTTGCCAGATAGCTGTCGTTCATGTTCGAGAGGTCAATGACCGGAACGGGTCGGGAACGGACCTTCCGCGGTCGCCAACCGCCAAGAGTCGCCCGAACGTCTGTAGTCGGCCAAGAACAATCATTGAGGCGATGCGTGGCGACTTCCGGTAAACGCTGGGAGGAGGGGACGCTGGCGGAACCGCGGGCGAGAGGCCTAGCACGGCCCTGAATCCGCCTCGGCGCTCCGAACACATCCCAGAGGCAGCGAGGCGGTCAAGGTTGGCAAGCGAGCTACGGAGCAGATGCCAGAAGATGAGCCAAGAAGCGGTGTCCCCTGATATTCTACCAAGACCATTTTTTGCAGCTCCCTGCGGGCAGGCAGAGCGGTGGAGCGGTCCCAAAGCAACCCAAGCCACGTAGGACATCATGCGCATCGGGATTCCAAAAGAGATCAAGGTTCAGGAATACCGAGTGGGGATGGTTCCAGCGGCAGTCAAGGAGCTGGTTAGGAGGGGCCACGAGGTATGGGTTGAGCAGGGTGCCGGTGCTGGAGTCGGTTTTTCGGACGAAGACTATTCGGCGGTAGGCGCATGCGTCGCCGAGGATCCCGGACGCCTCTTCGAGTGCGTGGAGCTTATCGTCAAGGTGAAGGAGCCACAGCGTGAGGAGCGCGCCCTTCTCAAGCCCGGACAGACCCTCTTCTCCTATCTACATCTTGCTCCGGATCCTCAATTGACGGAGGAGCTTCTAGGGAGTAGTGCCACCTGCATCGCTTACGAGACGGTGACCGATCGCGACGGCAGATTGCCTCTCTTGGCACCCATGTCCGAGGTGGCGGGCCGCCTGGCCGTGCAAGCCGGAGCCTGGTGCCTGGAGAAGATGTCGGGCGGATCAGGTATCCTGCTGGGCGGCATTCCCGGCGTCGAGCCGGGCAACGTACTGATCATCGGCGGTGGCACCGTCGGTTTCAATGCCTGTCAGATGGCCGTGGGCCTGGGAGCGCGCGTGGTCGTGATCGACCGTTGTGCCGCCGCTCTGCGCCGCCTCGATGCCCACTTCGATACCCGCATTTCCACCGTCTATTTGAGCGCGGATGCCATCGAGCAACATTTGCCAGACACCGACCTGGTTATCGGCGCGGTCTTGGTGCCAGGTGCTGCCACACCGAAGTTGGTGCGACGCCATCACCTCGCGCTGCTGCGACCAGGATCTGTACTGGTCGACGTGGCGATCGACCAGGGTGGTTGCTTCGAGAGCTCAATCCCGACGACGCACGACAAACCGACGTTCATCGAACAGAGCATCGTCCATTACTGCGTGACCAACATGCCGGGGGTAGTGCCGCGTACGGCGACCTTCGCGCTCAACAATGCGACCCTGCCTTTCGTCATCGATATAGCGGAGAAAGGTGTGATAAGGGCTTTGCAGGAAGATCCTTATTTGCTGAACGGCCTCAATGTGTATCGGGGAATTTTGACGGAGAAGCCGGTCGCCGAGGCCCAGGGGCGCGAGTCCGTGCCCGCATCCAAAGCGATTGGTGGGGGCTGAGCGACAGTTAACCCCTAAGCGTTCCCGCAAGCATGAGCGGTGACTGCGGATCGGCGATTCGAGCAGGGTCTCCTTTCCGCTGCGGGGCATGGGGGACGCCTGCCGGGCTGTGACTCAGTCCTTGAGCGGCAGCTCCTCGAAGTATTTGTCGGTGAGGGCCTTAACAACGCCCACCAACAGAATCAAGGCGATCAGGTTGGGGGCGGCCATGAAAATGTTGGCGATGTCCGCCAGGTTCCAGACCAGGTGCAGCGGGATGGAGGCGCCCACCACCACGAGCACGGTGTAGACCACCCGGTAGGGTAGCACCGCGCGCGCGCCGAAAAGGTACTCGGCGGAGCGGTCGCCGTAGTAGCTCCAGGCGATGATGGTGGAGTAGGCGAAGAACATCAGGCCAAAGCCCACCACCCAGGCGCCGGCGCCGCCCAGGGCCTGTTTGAAGGCGAATGCGGAAAGGGCGGCGCCGACCAAGTCCTCGGGACGAGCATCACCCCAAGCGCCCATGATGATGATCACCAGGGCGGTCATGGTGCAGATGACGATGGTGTCGACGAACGGCCCCATCATCGCCACCAAGCCCTCGCGCACCGGCTCGTGGGTGCGGGCCGCGGCGTGGGCCATGGGGGCCGAGCCGAGCCCGGACTCGTTGGAGAACACGCCGCGCTTGACGCCCCACTCGATGGCCGTACCGATGGCGCCGCCACCCACAGCCCATGGGTTCAGCGCGTAGTTGATGATGGTGGCAAAGGCCGCCGGGATCTGGTCGATGTTGAGG
Organism: uncultured Gammaproteobacteria bacterium; assembly: GCA_942492625.1. Lineage (GTDB taxonomy): Bacteria > Pseudomonadota > Gammaproteobacteria > Chromatiales > Chromatiaceae > Thiosymbion. Next base: position 12,371 of record CALOFM010000050.1, read on the forward strand.
ATCAGGATCAACAGGGCGGCGGCGCAGTAAGCGATGGCCATGAAGGGCACGATCCGCGAGGCCACCCGGGCGATGCGCTTGATCCCGCCGATGATCACCAGCCCCACCGCCATTCCCAGCACCACGCCAAACACGGTGCCGTATTCCTTGGCGTCGGGGAAGATGAAACCGAGCCCGTCCACCACAGAGTTTGCCTGCACCATGTTGCCGATGCCGAAGGAGGCAATCAGGGTGAATAGGGCAAAGAGGAAGCCCAGTACCGCGCCGGTCTTCTTCAGACCAAATTTCTCGGTGAAGCCGCGGCTGAGGGTGTACATGGGGCCGCCGGAAACCGAGCCGTCCGGATGGAAGACCCGGTATTTCAACGCCAGGGTGCAGGACGTGTACTTGCTGGCCATGCCTGCCAGGGCGGTGATCCACATCCAGAACACCGCCCCTGGGCCGCCGAATGCGATGGCGGTGGCCACGCCGGCTATGTTCCCAGTGCCGATGGTGGCCGACAGCGCCGCGGACAGGGCCTGAAAGTGGGTGACCTCGCCAGGGTCGGTGTCCTTGTCGTACTTGCCAGCGATCAGCATAGCGCTGTGCTTGAAGCCGCGGAACTGGATGAAACCCAGTCTCAAGGTCAGGTAGAGGCCGGTACCCACCAGCGCTATCACCGAGGGGATGCCCCAAACGTGGCCGGCGATGGTGCCGGCGAGTTCGGTCAGTTGGGCGATTGTGTTGTCCATGACAGTGGACCGTTCCGTTTTCGGGCTGTCGCGGGTATCTCCCAGGTGACGGCATTGATAGCAAAAAAGCCGAGGGACGCGAAGTAAGAGAAAGGGAAACTTGTCGGTGGTGGGTTCAAGTTCTTGGGTGGTGGGGTGGAAAGGGATGGAGTTAGGAGGGTTTGAGGTGTGATTTTAGGGAGAGCGTCCCGACCTATTTGAGGTGAAACGTAAAGAAAAGTCCCGAGCCGAACAAGGGGAATCAGCCCCCTTGAGCAGATCGGGACGATAGCGGGTTAAAAAGGCAGATCGTCGTTGAAATCGAGTACCTGTTGAGCGGGCGGAACTTGGTTGCGTTCAGCCATCATGAGCCCGATCAGATCAGTCTCGTACAGATTCCAAACTGCGTTGGTCAGATTGTCGAGTGTCTCAAAGAGCGCCAACGCAACCGCGGGAGGGAGATCTTCTGGTAGCGAAACGGGAAAGGTCTTCATCGCAACTCCTCGATGGCTTGTTGGATCAACTCGTCGGGCACGTGATTCAATCCTTTTGGCACGGCCAGCTGTAAGCTGGTTTTGAGGATGCGCCCGGCGTAGCGTGGCAGACCCCGGGAGGCCTGACGCAACAACTCCAGGCCGGAGTCAGACAGCAAGGTGTGCTGAGCCCCGGCCTGCTTGAAGGCGTGGGCAACGAGGCTGTGGAAGCGCTCGCGCTCGATGACCGGCTTCAGACGCAGGCGCACCTGGATACGGCTGGCCAAGGCCGCATAGGGGGCACGATCCAGGGTTTGGTCCAGAGAGGGATGAGCGAGCAGCCACACGGCCATCAGGTCACGGGAGTCGAAGGCGAAGTTGAGGAAGGCCGGCAGATCGCGGAAGAACTCCGCGGGCAGGTTGTGTGCCTCGTCGAGGATCCACAGCGGCGTGACGCCTTTGCCGTCGGCCAGCTCCTCGATGCGGGCCTTGATCTGGCGCCACAAGGCGGCCCGGCGGTAGGCGGGCTCCAGTCCCAGCGCCAGGGCCAGCGAGCGGTACAAATCGAGGCGCCCGAAGTCGGTCTCGGCCAGATAGACCACTTGGTAGCGATGAGGGTTGAGTGCTTGCGTAAGCTGGCGTAGAGCGGCCGTCTTGCCGACGCCGGCCTCGCCGGTCAACAAGCCCACGCCGGGGGTCTGCAGCAGCCAGGTAAAGCGCTCGTTGAGCCGCGCGAGGACCCCGTCGTCCCACAGCTCTGCGTGCACCTTACCGAGGGGATACTGCGTCAAGCCGAAGTGTTGCAGCACCATCAGCTGTCCTCCCCGGTGCGATCGTAGTATTCGCGGTAGGCCAGCTCCACCTCATTGTCGGCACCGCCGGGCGATGGCGCCTCTTGCGGTTGGGGTTGACGCCGCCGGCGGTGGACATTGGCCAGGGCATCCAGTGGCGTGGCCGCACCCAAGGATTCACCGTTGTCGTCTTCCACACCAACGACCTGGCCGGCATGGGGATTGATCACCAAGCGCACGGAGCGTCCGGAGAGCTCGTAGGGCACCTCGAAACGCGCGCCCTGATAAGAGACGGTGCCGTCCTTGCGCACCTTGCGCGTGAGGCGGTGGTAGAACAAGGCATCGAGCCGAGCGGCCAGGGCGCCCAAGGTGCGTATCCGCGCCAGGTCCTGCTGGTAACGCGCCAGCGGGGTCTGTCCTTGGAGGCCACTGTGGGCCGTGCGGTGATAGACCTGCTCGAGCCAGGCCCACACGCGGGCGTTGAGATCGCTTAAGCTCCCGACACGCGCGGCATCGATCTCGCTCAGGAACTGATCGCGGAAGGTGCGGTGCCAACGCTCCAATTTCCCCTTACCTTGCGGCGTATAGGGGCGGCAGTAAACCAGATGGATGCCCAAACGGGCGCAGATCCCTTGCAGCGTTTTGGCCCGGTAGGCCGGACCGTTGTCGATTACCAGCTTCACCGGCAGGCCGCGCTTGAGCACCGCCTGCTTGAGTACCGCCTCTATATCGAGTGCCGTCTCGCTCGGACAGAAGGCCGAATGGACAATCAGACGGGAGGCATCGTCCATCAGCGAGACCAGATACGCCTTGCGCAGCCCGCCGTCCATTGGTACGCGGGGGCCATGCATCACATCCCCGTACCAGATGTCGCCTGCATACTCGGCCACATAGGCGCGCCGCTCCTCGGGCTCGCCCGGTGCACCGCTCGGGCGTGACAGCCCGTGAGCCTGCAACAGGCGGTGCACTGCCGAGCGTTTCAGCTCACCGGTGGCGACCGTGCCACGGCGTTCGAGCAGACGGCAGATGCGGTCGATGGAACGGCGCGGATTTTCACGCTTGGTCGCCAGGATCGCCTCCTGAACCGCGGGGGCGATCTTCGATTGTCCCCGGTCCGAGCGCGCCTTGGGCTCCAGCGCCTCGATCCCGCCGCGACGCCAGGCATAGTACCAGGCCTCGATTGCCTTCTCGCTGAGACGGCTGTTACGTGAGCCCGGGATGTCATAGTGCCGTGCGGCCAGCTCCCGAAGTGTCGCCTTGAGCTCTCCACGTTTCAGTTCGGCACGGCTGACCAGCGGACCCAATACCGAGTAGCGGAACAGGGCCATGGGGTTGATGTCGTTCATCGCGATCTCCCGATGTCTGAAAGGAAGACACAGGAGAACCCGGACGCCACCTCAAGGGCAGGGGCAAGTTCTGTGGGATGGTGCAGCGCCCCGGCGGCACCTGTCCCGCGACCGCCGCGATTCAGACCATCACGGGACGCTCACCCCCATCCGATCGAGCCAACCCATCGCCTTGGCCAAGCGCATGCGCTCGAAACAGCGCAACCAAAACGCCTGCCAACCCACCGCCCGTCCCAGATGCGCAAAGCGACTGCGCAGATGCAGGCTATGAAGATCGAATGCCCCCTCCAGCCAATGCCTCCATCGCCCGATGGTGCGCCGGCTTGGCATCATCTCCCGCGCCACCTCGTGTACCGACTCCCCTGCGCTCAACCCCGCCAACACCGCTTGCTGGCTCTTCCACCAATACTGGCGCCTTGGCGACAAGCAAGCCGGCAGGCGCGAGCAAGTACCGCGGCACCCCGGGCAAAAGAACCGCAAGATGACCAACAGACCCAACACCAAGGCCAGTCCTTCGCCCCGCGGTGCATTCCGTTCATAGTGACCTTGATGGTGCAGGCCCGCCTTCCCACAGCGTGGACAACGCTCGGGCTTGTAGGCATCGGGATTGCTCTCAAGCAGCTCTCGGTGTTGCTCCAAGGTCTCGATTCCTGGCAGCATGCGGGACATAGGCCGGTCTCCTATGGTGTGGTGTTTTCGTTTGCACGTACCACGATACCAAAGGGCGACCGGCCTCCGTTCTTGCCTTTCTATCTCGACGTCTACAGGGGAATGTTCCAAGCGAGGTCCTGACGGCGCTATGATGGACGAAAACGTCTTTGGTGCCATCGGAAGGGGCGATGAAGCCGAAACCCTTTTCGTCACTGAACCACTTAACTGTACCTGTAGCCATTACGGTTACCTCTAGGGTGAAATTGAAAGTGTATTAATGCAGACGACTGTCGAGATATTTCGGAAGGATCTGCCACGCACCGCGGAGAGAGGTACTACCGGAACACTACAAGGAAACACTGCACTGAGCGGAGTATGCTGAATACTTGAGTGGGTGGCAACGTCTTTTGCAGCGAGACCGGTAAAGCTACGATGACCCGCGGGCTGGAACCGGCGCGGCGATCGACTGACGCGCCGGTTATATTCGGACCGGTTGAAGATCCAGAGAGCGGCTCCCGCAGAGCATCAGAGCCGCCTCTCCGGTCTAATGGCACCCGCGGTTATTTCCAGTCGCCCCGCCTTTCCAGAACCTGTATTCTCGGTGCGGAATCAGTTCCGCAACCCGTGCTTCCATCTTCGATTATCGAGTGGTCGAAAGCCTACGTAGGCAAACCGGGGGCAGAACACGCAGCGCTGGTTGATGGCCCGGTCGGCCTAGACCGCCCACCCGTCGCCTATCCACCTCTCAGGCAAAGGTATCGGCGAGCGTCCGCGCAGTATTCCATTGCGGTCACTGCGCGAGGGGATTTCGGACATGCGCGACGGAACGATCAGTGACCGCTCCCTGTAGGATTCGCCCATGGAAGTGACCGGTGCCGGGTGACCGCTTCGGGCGTTCGAGAGACGCACGCATGGACGCACCTGACGGGCAGCTTTGGGACACATCTGCCGGTGACTACGGCAAGCCCGTGATCACCAGAAGGACCCGAAGCGCCGGTTGCACACATCCGATCAGTCGAGTCCGTTGTGGCGAAAGCCGAACAGCCTGCCTAGCCGGCCGGTTAGGTCCGCAACGGGTCGTCTGCGGACCTTCGGCGGTCTCAGACCCACGAGCCCCGCCCCGAACATGGCGCCTTGCCAGAAATATCGAAGGTAATTGCTTCAGCTCAATGTATAGATTCCTGCCGACTTGCGGGGTTCGCACCGAAGCTAGCTTGCTGTTCAGTGGCAAAGGACTCACCATATGAAGCCGATTGCGATAGTTCTTGCCCTTGCAGTTTCCGCCCTGTTTTTGTCTGGATGTGCGCGGTTCGTTGAGTCCGATGTAATTGTATTCCACCAACTGGGCGAAACTCCAATCCCCAAGACTTATGCTTTTTTCCTATTAAACGTACAGGAAAATAGCCTTGGGTACAAAACCTATGCTGCACTTATTCGCCAAGAACTTAGAAAATATCAATACAAAGAAGTTGTAGGAGAAGAATATCCGGATGTTGTGGTTGCTTTGGATTGCGGCATTGACAGCGGAAGAGAAAAGTTAGTTTTCATACCTAGTTATGGTCAACCACGGGTTTCTTTCAACACCACTCATGGCACATATAGCGATTATGGAACACACTTCGGTAGTACAATTCAAAAACCGACCTACGGTATAGTCGGCTCTTACGGAGTATCGATAACAGAATACGGCCGCAGCCTATGGCTTTATATTGTTGACGCGAATAGCATGGGCACGGAAAAACTTAATGTCCTCTATGAGGGAAGCGTTAAAAGTTCCGGTTCATCATCGCAACTGTCAAGAGTGATTCCGGCGATGATAGAGGCGTTATTCAAATCATTTCCCGGAAAAAATGGCGAAACTAGGAGGGAGATTGTTCCAATACAATGAGGCAAGAGTTGGCATTTAAACGCGCGCCGAGTCGGACTCGCCACATCGACACTTCACCGCTCGCCGCTCACGCGAAGCGTTACCCAGCCTCCGAAACGCCCTCTCTGGGGGAAAACCCGCTGTCGCCGGACGTTCGGTGCCGAGAGGTATGTAACATTTTTCGATAGCGTCCAAACAGGAGGGGCTGAACAGCCGGATTCGGCCAACAGACTAAACGCTCTCTTGGGACGGCCCGCCCGTTGAACATCCAACCTAACGCCGCGTACCTCCGAATCGCCCGCCTACTGGGCCAGTAGCCGCTCCGGCGACGCTGCCTGCGGGGAGGGTTCGGTCCGCATTTCCGGGATGGTGCTTGAATTAGACATAACCGGAAAAAAAAACCCTGAAAGAAGAATAGAAACTAGACGGTCTGGTTTTCTGATTTAATTTCAAACCACACCGTCCAGTATACCTATTCAAATCACCCTTTGCCAGAACCAATCCGGAGCCCGCCACCATGACTCCACGATAGGGAAAGCGCTGGGGCATTCTCGGCCTGATCGGACTCGGTATGGCGGTCGCACTCCCCGCCGCCGGTCTACTTGCAGCCAAATGGGCCGGCACCTCCGAGGTTGCCTCCGGGGAAACCGGCGATACACGGCGCCTTGCCGCCATCGGTGTCTCCGTGCTGGAAGCCGAGGAACAGACCAGCTACGAGATGAAGCGTGTCTTCATCGACGTGGACTTGGCGAAGACGGAGCTAACCACACCGTTCGACGGCATCGTCACGCGGCGTATGGTGGATGAGGGGCAGGTTCTCTCCGCCGGTGCGCCGGTGCTGGAACTGCAAGAGGACGCGGTGCCGGAAATCCGTGTGGGCGTAGGTGGCACGCTCGCGCGCACCCTTCGGGCCGGCGAGGGCTATCAGCCCACCGTGAACGATGAAGCCATCGGCGCACGGCTGCGCGCCGTTCTACCCCTTCGCTCGGCACGGAGCCGCAGCGTCGACGCCCTGTTCGAGCCATAGGACGCCAACCTGCGCCTATGCCCCGGCGAGCTCGCCGAACTCACCCTGACCGAAGCCATACACGAGCCCGGTCTCTGGCTGCCGATCTCCGCCCTCACCCAAGGCCAACGCGGGCTCTGGCGCACTCTGGTGGCCAGCCCGCTGGAAGATGGCGACGACAATGAGCTGGACGCGACGCATCGGCTCAGTCCCCGTCCACTGCAGGCGCTTTACGTCGAGGGCGAGCGGGCCTATGTGCGCGGCGGTCTGCGGCAAGGTGGTCAGGTGGTGGCCGCGGGTCACCTGCGTATGGTGGCGGGTCAGTTGGTGCGGGCTTTGCCAGCTTCGCCCGGCACGCAGGCTGGATCACTCGCCGAGCACGGCCTGAGCCAGCGCTAGGAGACGAAGCATCATGCCCGCGCCCGCAATCGCCCTCATCCGCAATCGTCACCTACTCATTCTGAGCCTGGCGCTCATCCTCATGTCCGGCCTTGCGCCCTGGAGCAGCCTGCCGCGCATCGAGGACCCGCGCATCACTACCCGCAACGCCATTGTCATCACGCCCCTTCCCGGCGCCACCGCCGAGCGCGTGGAGTCCTTGGTTACCAAGCCACTGGAAGACGCCCTGCGCGAGGTGGCGGAGGTCAAGACCATCGAGTCCACCTCCCGCGGCAGCATCTCCAGCATCTCCCTCGAGCTTGACGACGCCGTCACCGCCGCCGACAACGAGCGTATCTTCGCCGAGCTGCGCGACAAGCTGGCGGAGGCCGACGCCGAACTTCCGCCCGAGGCCGGCCAACCCCTGCTGGACACCAAGCGCAGCGCGGTGGCCTATTCCATGATCCTGGCGCTATCCGCGAGCGCGAGACCCACATGGGCATCATAAATCGGCTCTCGGAGGCTCTCGCGGAGCGCCTGCGCAACCTGCAAGGCACCGAGCAGGTGGTGAACTTCGGCGGCGTAGACGAAGAGATACGCTTACTAGTGGACCGCGGCGAGCTGGCAGCCCTGGGGCTGACAATCGTTGATGTGGCGACGCGCCCGGCGGCGGCGGACGTAAAGAACCCCGCGGGTACCCAGCGCGGCGGCCAACAGCAGCTTCGCATCACGGTAGCGGGCGAGCTCGACGCAACCAGTCGCGTCGCCGCCGTGCCGATGGTCAACGGCACCCACGAAGTGATCAGCGTCGGCGAAATCGCCCGGGTCGGCAAGACTTGGCGCCAGCCGCCGCAAGAGATGGCCTATGCAGACGGCCGCCGCGCGGTGGTGCTGGGCGTGCGCACCCGCACCGCCGTGCATCTGGATGACTGGGCGGCGTCCGCCGATGCCCTGGTCGAACAGGCGCGGGCCGAACTGGGTGAGGGCTACCGGCTGGATGTCGCCTTCGACCAGAGCCGCTAGACCCAGTCCCGCCTGGCGGAGCTCGGCGGCAATCTACTGGCCGGCACCGCCATCGTGGTGCTGGTGGTGTTCTTCACCATGGGCTGGCGCTCGGCGCTCATCGTGGGTTCCGCCCTCCCGCTGTCCGCCGCCATCACCCTGTTCGGACTGGACCTGGCCGGGCGGCAGGTGCACCAGATGGGCATCTTCGGCATGATCATCGCCATTGGGCTGCTCATCGACAATGCCATAGTGGTCACCGACGATGTGCGCAAGCGCCGGGCGCGCGGGCTGTCCGCCAGCGCCGCCGTGGAGTCCGCCATCGGCCATCTGTTCGTGCCGCTAGCGGCATCCACTTTCACAACCATACTGGGCTTCATGCCCATCTTTCTGCTGCCGGGCAACGGCGCGATCTGCCGGAGTTGATCGACGACCGCCACGGCAACCGTTCCACGGTCGTGACCTCTCAGCTGCCCATCGAGGTCACCGCAAAGATCGACCGGCTGATCGAACGAGAGGGGCTGGACCTGCCCCCCGGCTATCGGCTGGAGACCGACGGCGACAGCGAAGAACAGGGCAAGGCCGTGGCCTTGCTGCTGGCCTATGCGCCACTGCTTGGCGCGCTGATGCTGGCCAGCCTCGTGCTGGCCTTCCGCAGCTTGCCCCTGGCCGGCATCGTCGGACTCGTGGCGGTGCTGTCCGCGGGGCTGGGCATGCTGTCGCTCTGGCTCGCGGGATTCCCGCTCGGCTCCAATCCCCTACTCGGCAGCGCCGGTCTGGTGGGCGTGGCCATCAACGCCAGCATCGTGGTGCTGGTCGCTATCCGCGCCGACCTCGATGCCGCCGCCGGCCAGGTGAATGCCATCGTCGATGCGGTGGTGGAATCCTCCCGTCATATCGCGTCCACCACGCTCACCACCGTGGGCGGCTTCCTGCCGCTGCTGCTGTTCTCCGGCGGCGACTTCTGGCCGCCCCTGGGGGTGGTCATTGCCGGCGGGGTGGGATTCTCCATCATACTCGGACTGTTACTAACACCTGCGCTGTACCGGTTGGCGGTGGCGATTCGGGTGGTATCGCCGAGGACTGCCGGGCATGTGGCGGGGAACATGGCGGCAGATGCCACAGGTGCACGGGCCTGAGCTCGTCAAAGTACGCATCTTCGCCACCAACGACGGATCTGCGTCCGGGGATTGGTTAGCCTATCGTTCCGCGGCGATCAGGTCAGCGATCAGCCGGCGTGAGAGGGCCCGCTTTGCCAGCCGGCGGTCTTCGCCCTGCTCATCCAGCCATTGCAGGAGGCGCTGGACGTGGTGGCGAGTCGTGGTCTCGTCCCGGCAGTTGGCGATGAAGACCATTTGTATCTTCTGCACGTCGTCTGCCACATAGACACCGAAGGGGGCGGTGACGACGACCGCATCGGGGAACCCCAGCTGCTTGAGCGCCTGGGATTCAGTGACGCCTTTCTGGCATGCGATCAGATGGACTGGACCCCCGATCCCGTCGCTCAGAGCAGAGCAGGTATCGTGATCCCTGAGGAAGGGTTGACCGACCAGCTCCCGTGCCGCAGCGGTGCTCATGGAGGCCGGGATGCAGTCGCAGAGGAAGGCTACCAGGTGGCCCGATCAATCGCTTCCTCGCCGGTGTTGACTTGGGGGCCTCCTTCATCTTCCGCCGAACGGCGGTCATGGGCTGTTTGCGCCCTTCGAATTCGACCTTGTCGTTGCAGCGGCTGGAGATCATCAGGGTCAGGGGTTCGTTCTCGAAGAAGCTCACGCGATCCGCTCCTCCTGCAGGTTGCACACGAGACAACTGAACCACGACTCGAACGTGCGCCCGGTCTCGGGTCCGGCCAGCTCCTCGAGGAACAGATCATCGCCGATGTGCTCGCCGAGGGCGCGGTACGCCTCGAACTGGGCCTCGCTGAAGAACTGGTCCGCCGTCGACTCGTGGGGAAAGCCGGGACTATTGCGTCTATAGTCGCGAATATAGCCCCGCTCGTTTCCGGTCAGGGACGACTTGATGTACAGCAAATACCCACACAAGCCCTTCCCATAGTCGATCTTCCCCAGGGCGAAATGGGCCTTGGTGAATCCGGTGTCGTCGCGCCGCAGGTCGCTGAGATCCATCTCTATCCGTATGCCGAAATCGATCTGGGCGTACCGGATCAGTCGCATCAGGCTTGGACAGGCCATGTTCGGGTCCGCTTCGCCGTCGATGGCGATGATGAGCTTGCAGCGCCGCCGCAGCAGCTCGTAAACCCCCAGATTCTCGATATGGCCGCCGTCGGAAAGATTCACGAAATCCTTCGACTCGTCGAGCCCCCCGCGAATTTCGGACCAGAGCGAGAATGGCCGCACGCCGGCTCCCTTCCGGATCCTGCCCAAGTGCCTCGGGTTGGGCAGCCAGTAACCGAGCCGGATATTGAGCAGAGACATCCAGAAGACGAATCCGCCGAACGTCATGGCGCCCATGTGGGCCGATGCCGCGGCCCCGGATAGGGCCATTGCCGTGCCTAGGTCCAGCCTCGGATCCTTCTGCTCCAGCGCCCCGGTCTTGGCGTAGCCCAGCAGCGGGCTGCCGCAGAAGTGGCGACTGAGCAGGAAGAAGTCCGCGTTGCGCCCACGCAGCTCCGACTCCTTGCTCCCCGGCAGGTTTACTGCCGCGTTGATCAGGTGATAGGGCGCCCGTTCATTGCACGAGCACAGCTCCGAGAGAGGCTGCGGATCCACGGCCGACTCTTTTCCCCTGCGCAGCAGATAGGTCTCGGCGAGACGCTTTCGGTAATATCTGTGCAGCGAAATCCAGTTCAGGTTGAAGAGCATCAGCCAGGGTATCGACAGGAGGGCGCAGATCAGAAGAAACAGGACTACGACCCAGCTAGTGCCGGTCCAATCGTTCAGTGCCATATAGACCATCAAGAGCAACAAAGGCCCGGTGATCCCGGCCAGAGTGATCAGGACCCGCCCGGCTGTGCGGTCTATCCCCAAGGCAAACGCAATCCCGGCGAACAAAAACGGCAAGACAGCGAAAAAGCCGATGACCGTCCCCGCAGAGCAAACCAGCTCAACCGCCGACCGATAGAGCCAGGGCAAAGCCCAGCCAAGGGCCCACACGGCAACGAGAATCAGGGCCAAACGGATGCCGATCTTCTCGTATCGCTCGATCCATGCTTTTCTCGAGCCCCACCATCTATAGACAGCAGGAAGCCCAAGCACAAATAGCGCAAGCAACACCAGCAGAAGCCCTATGAAATCACCCACCCAGTCGTGAAAAAGCCTTGGGGTAAGTCCATTCAGCTCGACGATCTTGGTTAGGGTGAGGAGCCCGAAGATGACGGGCATCAGGGTCAGGAGGTTGACCAGAATGCCGACCAGCAGCAGCCCGACGATGCGAAGCTGGCCGAGCAGTCCACCCTTGAGTAGATACTTGCTGTTGTTGCGTAGCTGCCTGATGGGTGTGGACTCCGGGCGGCCTTGCTCCTCGAACGGCAGCTGGCCCTTCTCCAGTCCCACGCGCTGCGCATCCGGATCGTTCAAGTAGGAGCTCAGGAAGGCACCGAAATACCCGCCCCCGGAGACGGTCGACAGATAGTCCACCCTTGGCAGCAATCCATGGCTGGCAAGGGACTGAGCGACTCCGAGACAAAAGGTCGCCGAACGGATACCTCCGCCGGAGCAGGCGAGCCCCACCAGGTTATCTATAGGGGCATCGCCGTCTTCCGGACCCTCCGGATTTCGCCTCGCGCGTATGGCCGCTTTCTCGGCCAGGTACAGCTCGTTGCTCCCAAGGACCGAGTCGTCGAATAAAACGCGATCGAAGAGAATCGGCTCACCCAGGTCCTTGGACAGGCTTGAATCTACATCAACCGGCACTCGCTCGCAGCCACTGCTGCCGACGAAATCCTCGCCCTCCGCCATGGCGCCCATAAGCTTGCAAAACGCAACCATGCGATTCCGAACCACGCTGAGTTCCTGGCGGAACTCGCGCCGGTCGTCATCATTCGCCAGCCGGTTCTCGATGGCCTTCTTGTGCCACTTGGCGGTCAACGGCCGAACGTGAGTGTTAAGGAAATGAACGGTGATGGTGGCAAAATGTCCGCACTCCGCCCCCTTGTCTTTCATGACTGTGCGCGTCAGGTCGAAGAGCTGGTGTAGGCTCGCAAGCGCCGTCTCTTCATCACCGGATCGGAAATGCAGGGGCTGTGTTGTGATGCGCGTTCGGATTTCCGTGTAGAGAACCCAAGCGGCCTCGCGATCCTTGTCCGTGGGTTTCCAGGTCCGTTCTCCCGACTCCGCGGAGATCAGGTACGCCGGTGTCTTTCTTTCTTTGAACCATTCGCTCCAAGTCGGTTCTTGTTCGGCCATCGGCTCCTTCTCCTTGCAATGCTCTATCGGCGCCGGATTACGCGAACCGGCCGCCGCTGTACGGATCATCTGCAAGTTTAGCGGACTTTGCGTCGGGCGATTCCGGCCGGCGTGCCAGGACTCGGGGCCACAGATGGCGATCCCTTCGTGTACCGCGTCGCCGACGCCGAACCGAGCCCTCGGCCCTCCCTGGACCACTGGAATCCGGCGACGACGCGGAATGAGGGCCGATGCTGGGGGCATCGGCCGATTAAGCAGGGGTCGCCGGGCGTTCTGGTTCTTGCCTTTGCTGGCATTCGCTCTCGGCGAAGAGCTTGATCAGGTACTGAAGTCGTGATTCAAGATATCGGTTGTCCGCCGGCAGAGCTCTCGCCCGTAGTCGGTCCACAGGCCCTGACCCCAATACCGGTAGCAACTGGTCTGGGAGCTCATGAGATGGAACAGGGCATTGCGGTAGCGGTGCTCGTGCGAAGGTACGCCCGGCACCAGAACCTTTTCGTTAAACAGGGCGCTGACCTCCTCCATCGGCCCCAACACGTTCTCATAGCCCTGCACCCAGGATAGGTCGCTGGTCCAGCTGCCCCCGTCCATGTGGAAACGGTGATCGGACTCCTTGAGCTCCTCGATCACTTGGGCCAGGCGTTCGGGTCCGTCGCCCGGACTCATCTGCCCCCAAATCTTGTGGTGGAACAGGGGTTGGATCTCGGGCAGGTCCGATTCCTTGATCCCCATGGCAAAGACGTGCTCCAGGTACTCGCTGGCGTTCATCAGGGGCACGTCCGAACCGCTCGCGTCGTGCGCGGCCTCCATGAACTTGCCGGGGAACTCGTTCATCATGACGCCCCCGTTCTCGCCATCTGCGATCTGGGTGACCAGCGGAGGCACCGACTTACCCGCAAGCTCCAGCCGACTCAGAGACCGGGCCTCGTACAGCGGCTGCATCTGGGCCACGAGCTTGGTGTCCGAGCCCTGGGTCTTGACGATGGCGATGATGCTGACGCTCTCCCCTTTGGAGTTGGTGCACACCAGCCGGTGAGGTAGGTGCGGGCGCTGGGGATGCCAGCCGTTTTCCGGGTGCTCAACCGTATGCTCCTGCACCAAAACCCATTGATAGCCGCAGTCGACCAGAGTCTTGACGAATTCGTAGGCTACGTCCGGGTGATTGGGCAGGGCCATCTCGGAGGGAGAGAATCCGCGCACCCGTTCCACAGCCTCCCAGCCGAAGATGGCGGCGAAGTGATGCTGCCAGGCGCGCACGTGCAACCGGAAGTCCTGCACCGGCGTGGACGGAGCCACCGCGTGCCCCCAGGGCATTCCAAGCCACTCGGTGGTCCAGTAGTAATCCGGATTGCAGGTGATGGTCTTGAGTGCATCGATGACGTCGTTCTGACCCATGTGACGAAGACCGTGCAACAGGGTGCCTGAGTACTCCAGCATGACGCGGGGCGACTTGCCAGCCCCCACCAGTTGCGGGATGTGCTCACCCATACGCTTGTAGCACCAGGCGAAGACGGGGGCGTTGTGGTTATCGCCGATGTCCTGATGTTCCATCATATACTGCAGATTGCTGATGATGTCCGCCGTGCGCAAGTCATCGCCGCCGGCGGGGATCAGGGGCTGATGCTGGTGCAGGGCGATGGCGGCTGCGGCACGTATGGCGCCGAAATCCACTCCGCCCCGACTCTTGAAAAGGTCCTTTCCGGCACCGGCGGCGACCGCCTCGTCTACCAGGGACTCGTTGCCGGAAACATTGGGGACACCATCGACATACTCGGGTAACTGACTCACGGAATTGGGCCTCGTTCGGAATGAATTTCTTAACAGGTAAAAAGGCTAGCCGTCCAGGCGCCCTCGCAGGCGCTGTACGGCTTCCCAGGATTCTCTCAGGTCTGTCTCGGAACGCGACACCCAAGCCTCGCCCCAGTAAAAATTACAGCTGGTCTCGGCCCGCAACAGATGCCAGGTGGCCTGCTCCAGGTCGTGCTGAAAGGCGCCTTCGTCCGCAAGACCCTGCTCCGCGGCACGATCTCGTATCTGCCGGATCACCGCGCTCAGATCCGCGACAGCCGCAAGGCTGTTCTTCTGCTGATCGGAGCCGGTCCACTGGACGAAATCGCGCCCGTCGTGCCAACCCGTGTTCCATGCCCCGGTGTTGACGCGCACCTCGCCATGGACACCATGGACATTCAGATAGTCGGTGATGAAGGTCGGAGTCACCCCCGCGAAGCCTGAACGCACGCGATCCAGGAGCGGCTGATAAAACGCGCTCCAAAAATTGGCGCCCTCGGTGGTGTTGCGGAACCAACCGCCATTCTCGCCATCGGTGCAGGTGGTCACCAGGGGCGCGAAATCGCACCACTTGGTACGCTCCGCCACTTCGTTGAGAAACCACCCCACCTCCATGCCCGCCTCCTGGGCGTTCGACAGGTCCCGATCACGGACGATGACGACGATCTCGTCCTCTCCGTAACGTGCGGTGTGGGGCTGGTAGCGCAGCTGCTGCCAGCTCATGGCCGACACGGGCTCCACGTGCTCGCTGTCCACCAGCACGTAACGGTAGCCAAAGGAGCGGAGCAGCGGAATCAGCTCCATGGAGAATCCCATCTCGGGCGGCCAGAACCCCTGAAAGCGCGGCCGCCAGAAGACGTGGTGGGCAATGCTCAACCAACGTTGCAGGTGCTCGGGCCGGTCGGTCTCCGGAATCAGGGGGAATACCGGGTGGTAATACCCGGTCCCCAGAATCTCGAACAGGTCCTGGTTCTGGAAATGCCACAGCATGGACCCGCAGTCCACCGTACCATAGACGCGCTCTTGGAAAGCGGGATCGCTCAAGGTCTCAAGCAGGGTCCCGGACAGAGACAGGTGCACGCGGCCCACGTCCTCGTAACCCCAAAGGCTGCGAGGAATGCGGTCCAGGGCGAACAAGATCTCCTGGGCCTCCCAATTGCCCTCGCTCAACATATCCTGCAGGTTGTTCGGCGGCTGATGGAGATTCAAGACCAAGGCGTGATGGGCGATCATCCGGGTGCTTCTCGTTATAGGAATCGTCGCGCAAAGAATACCAGAAATACGCAGCAATCCGATGTTGATCTCATTGCGCCGGATCAGCACTATTGAGCTTCCGGACGCGAGACGAGCGAAGCCCCGCAATACCGAGTCAGAAGCATGCCCCAGATCCTCATAGACCCTGAGTCGAAGTCCCTGGACGAGCGTTTCGCCCTGATCAAGACCCCGCGCAGGGATCGATCCCGCTACCCGGAGGCATGCGTCACCCCGGTCGCCGACGAGCAGCAAGCGCGGGCCGGTACTGACCCGGCGCGCAATCTATACCCGGCCCTGGTCTACGGTCCGTCGAAGTCGTCGGAGGGACAGCGCATCTACTACCTGATGCGCTGGCTCGATTGAGAGCCACACCCGACAGGAGCCCGCGATGAAGCCTATCGACCGGCGGCAAGGCGCCGGGCCCGTGCTGGCAGTGCATGGGCTCTCCAAGTCCTATCGCGACGGCCGCAAGGAGCACGCGGTGCTCGCGGCCGTTGAGCTGTCGTTTGCCCGCAGCGAATGCCTGGCCCTGCTCGGGCGCAGCGGTTAGGGCAAGTCGACCCTGCTCAATCTGCTGGCGGGTATTGACCGGCCCGACGGCGGTGAGGTACGGATCCTGGGGGAGCCGGTATCCCGGCTCTCAGAGCCCGCCCTCACTCTGTTCCGGCGCCGCAACATCGGCTTCATCTATCAGTTCTTCAACCTGATCCCGACACTGACGGTCACCGAGAATCTGGCGCTGCCGCTGGAGCTTAACGGGATCGACAGCGAGACCGGCCGGCAACGAATCACCGAGCTGCTCGCGCGCGTCGGACTTTCGCAGCGCGGCGATGCCTTCCCGGACCAGCTCTCCGGCGGAGAGCAACAGCGCGTGGCCATTGCCCGCGCCCTGGTCCACGACCCGGCCGTCGTGCTGGCGGACGAGCCCACGGGAAACCTGGATGCACAGACCGGAGAGCAGATCCTGGCCCTGCTCACGGAGCTCTTCCGCGAGCAAGGCCGGACGCTGATCCTGGTGACCCACAGCCTGGCCGCCTCGCGCATCGCCGATCGGGTGCTGTCCATCGACGAGGGTCGGCTCACCGAAGGCGCAGGGCACCTGTCCTGGTGACCCCCGGCCTGCTCCGCTCCAGCCTGCGCTACCTGGCCAGGCACCCCTGGCAGTCCTGGCTGTCCGTGCTCGGCATCGCGTTGGGCGTGGCGGTGATGGTGGCCGTGGACCTGGCCAACCAGAGTGCACGCACCGCGTTCAAGCTGTCCCTGGAGCGCGTCGCCGGTCGCGCCACCCACCAGATCGAAAGCGCCGCAGGCACCATCCCGGACGACCTCTATGCGCGAATGCGTATTGATCTCAGGCTGCGCCCCGCCGCCCCCCTGGTCGAGGGGACGGTGCGCATCTTCGGCCGCACCTTCACCCTGCTCGGCATCGATCCCTTCGCCTCGGAGCCGTTGCGCCAGGGCGGAGCGGAGCTGGATCCGCTGGCCACCATCGATCTGCGGACACGCCCGGGCGCCCTTCTCCTGAGCCCCGCCGATGCGCGGGAGCTTCAGATCGAGAGGGGTGCAGGGCTCGAGCTCGAAGCCGGCGGCCAGCCGCGGCAGGCATCGCTGGCCGGAACCTTCACCGCCGAGGACGCAAGGCTGGAAGGGCTAGCGATCGCGGACATCGCCACCGCACAGGAGCTGTTGGGGCGCCCGGGGGGCATCGACCGTATCGACCACATCCTGAGCAGCGGGCGGGCTCGCTCCCTCGCGGGCGAGCTGCCGCCCGGTTTGCGCCTGATCACCGCGCAGAGTCGCAGCAACGCCTTGGGCCAGATGACCCAAGCCTTCCACTCGAACCTGACCGCCATGAGCCTGCTGGCAGTGCTGGTCGGGGGGTTCATCATCTACAACACCGTGACCTTCGCCGTACTGCGCCGGCGCACGTTGCTCGGCACCTACCGCACCCTCGGGGTAACCCGATCGCAACTCTTCGCGCTGGTGCTCGGCGAGGCCCTGGTCTTCGGGTTGGCCGGTGCCCTGCTCGGTGTCACGGCCGGGATCCTGGTGGGATGGGGCTTGGTCTAGCTGGTGAACCGTACCATCAACGACCTCTATTTCGCCCTGCCCGTAAGCGCGCTGTTCGTCTCGCCCTGGTCGATTGCCAAAGGGGCAGGACTCGGAGTGTTGGTGACCCTGACGGCCGCGCTGGGCCCTGCGGCGGGGGCGGCCAAGGCTCAGCCGAGGAATGTTCTGCGCCACCATCTGGTGGAGCGGCAGGGTCAGCGGCTGCTACCCTGGCTGGCCCTGGCTGGAGCCGCGCTGATGGCTGCCGGATTCGCACTGCTGCAGATCCCCTCGAACGCGCTGGGGATCGGGTTCGTCGCCCTGTTCGCGGTGGTGGTCGGCTTCAGCCTGGGCGTCCCGCTGGTACTGCGCGTAATCGGCGCCTTGGCCACCCCCCTGCTCGGCCGGCTCGCAGGTATCCAGGGACGCCTCGCGGCGCGCGGCATCAACTCGTCTATCAGCCGCACCGGGATCGCCGTTGCAGCCCTCACCGTGGCCGTTTCCGCCACTGTCGGCGTGGGCATCATGATCGACAGCTTCCGCGGCAGCGTGGCTGCTTGGTTGGAGAATACGCTGTCGAGCGACACGTTGCGGGAGGAGTGAGGCCAGCCCGAAGCGCTGCCTCGCGCATCTCACACCAAGCCGTGAAGACGCGAAGGATGAGATAGGCAGCTCGGAGGTTGATCTAACGAACGACCCTCGGGTTCAGGGCTTGGCAAGCGCAGAGCGTTCCATGCCGCAGGATCCGAGCAACTATTGGCGGTTTCCGGGAGGTCTGTATACTGGTTGGCGTATATCTTTGGAGAGGAGCCTCATCCAACAGGCGACTGAAGCGACAGCTCAATGTTCAAGGAGCGCGAGTATGAGATACCTGACCCTCCTGTTGGCCCTGCTCATTCCCGCCACGGTGGCCCGGGCCGAGGCCAAGCTGGTCCAGACCCCTTACGAGGAGCAGAAGGTGGTGTTCGACTTCTATTTCGACGACCCGAAGAAGATCGGCAGCGCGCTCTTCTGGGTACGCTCGCTCCTCAACCCGCTGATGGACGAGCCCTACAATTACGCTCCCGAGTTTCTGGACCTGATCGTCCTGATTCACGGCACCGAGATCGTCACCACCACCAAGCACAACTACGAGAAATATAGGGACGCGGTGGAGCGCATGAAGTACTACGCCGCCCTCGGCGTGAAGTTCAAGGTCTGCGGGGTCGCCGCCGAGGACTACGGCTACAGCGCAAAAGACTTCTACGACTTCGTCGAGCTGGTGCCCTCGGCCATCACCGAGCTCGCCCACTGGCAGCTCCAGGGCTACGCCACCATCAAGCCGGAAGTCGTGGACAAGAAGCTCTCGATCGAGGAGATACGCTGACGTTGACAGAAATCGCCTTAGTTACCGACGAGTAGGAACAAACCACTGCAGGAGTCACCCAAATGCGCCTGTTCGATGCCGTGCCGGAAATCATTCGAGACCTCCTGGACGAGAGCCAGGTCATCACCTCCAAGGAGCATTCGGCCTTCAAGGTCACTGCGGCCCGACACCCCACGCTCGGAAAGATGGTGATCGTCGAGAGCAAGGAGGGGGACGGCATCATCGTCGAGACGGAGGAGTAGAGCGCCAACCACAACGGCGCGCCGCATAGGCCGCAGGGCGTGCCCTTCGGCTTTCCGCCCGACCATCGGTGTGCGCGGGGAGTTTCGTTGTCCTGAAACAACAATCCGGGCAGATTTCCAATCCGAATTGTGTGAGTATTGGTAATTCAGTGCGCGCCAAGCAGCCGTTATCAGATTTGAAAGAGGTATGACAGGATGAGCAAGCCGAAACTATCCCCCGTAATGCAACGACTGGTCGACGGTAGACACCGCGATCCCTTCGGGGTACTCGGCCGACACGAGGACAACGGTAGGGTGCGAGTGCGGGTGATGCTCCCTCATGCCGAGGAGGTGAGTATCGCGGACGGGAATCACCAGCTGCAGCGAATCGAGGGCACGGACATCTTCGAGTGGGAGGGCGACGCCGAGCAGGTACCGGAGCGCTACCGGCTCATCTGGCGCGACGACGAGCACCGAGATCATATCGCTCACGACCCTTACTGTTACCCGCCGCAGCTCCCGGACTTCGACCTGCACCTGTTCGGAGAAGGCAAGCACTGGCATGCCCACCGCCTGCTCGGCGCGCGGGTGCACGACGTCGAGGGCGTCGCCGGCATTTTGTTCTCGGTATGGGCACCGCACGCGGAGCGCGTCAGCGTCGTCGGCGACTTCAACCGCTGGGACGGACGGACTCATCCCATGCGGGTCCACGGCAACGGAGTGTGGGAAATCTTCATACCGGACCTTCCCCCGGGCGTTGTCTACAAGTTCGAAATCCGCGCCCAGAACGGAGACATCGTCCTCAAGTCCGATCCCTTCGGCCGGCGCTTCGAGATGCGCCCCAGCACCGCCTCCATCGTCGAGCCCCCCACAGACTTCGCCTGGAGCGATGCCGACTGGCTCGAGCAACGGGCCGAAAGCGACTGGATGGGCACGCCCATGTCCATCTACGAGGTCCACCTGGGCTCCTGGCAACGCGGCCCCGAGGGCGAGATGCTCAACTACCGAGTCCTGGGTGAGCGCCTGGTGGAGCATGCTCGCGACCTTGGCTTCACCCACATCGAGCTCCTGCCGGTAACCGAGCATCCCTTCGACCAGTCCTGGGGGTATCAGACCACCGGCTACTACGCCCCCACCAGCCGCTTCGGCGCGCCGGACGATTTTCGGTGGTTCGTTGACCACTGCCACAAGAACGGGATCGGCGTCATCCTCGACTGGGTCCCCGCCCATTTCCCGAAGGACGCGCACGGCTTGGCCCGCTTCGATGGCACTGCCCTGTACGAGCACGAAGACCCGCGCTTGGGCGAGCATCTGGATTGGTCCACGCTGATTTACAACTTCGGGCGTTACGAGGTCAAAAACTTCCTGATCTCAAGCGCCCTGTTCTGGCTGGAGGAATACCACATCGACGGCATTCGGGTGGACGCCGTGGCGTCCATGCTCTATCTGGACTACTCGCGCGAAGAGGGCCAGTGGATCCCGAACAAGTACGGCGGGCGCGAGAACCTGGAGGCCATCGAGTTTATGCGCGAGCTCAACGAGGTCACCCATTCCCAGGTGCCCGGGGCACTGGTCATGGCCGAGGAGTCCACCTCCTGGCCCCAGGTCACCAAGCCCACCTACCTGGGCGGTCTGGGCTTCGACCTCAAATGGAACATGGGCTGGATGAACGACACCCTGGCCTACATCTCCCACGAGCCCATCCACCGCCAGTACCACCAGGACATGCTGACCTTCAGCATGCTCTACGCCTTCACCGAGAACTTCCTGCTGCCCTTCTCCCACGACGAAGTGGTACACGGCAAGCGCTCCATGCTCTACAAGATGCCAGGAGACGACTGGCAACGCTTCGCTAACCTGCGTTTGATTTACACCTACCTTTTCACGCACCCGGGGAAGAAGCTGCTGTTCATGGGCACCGAGTTCGGACAGGGGCAGGAGTGGGACAGCACAGCCGTGATCGACTGGTATCTGCTCGAATACCCGAACCACCAGGGCATTCAGACCCTCGTTCGGGACCTCAACAGCGTTTACAAGAGTTATCCGGCTCTGTACACGCATGACTTCGACTGGGAGGGCTTCGAGTGGATCGACTGTCACGACGCCCAAAATTCGGTGCTGGTCTACCTGCGCCGGGCCGGCGACGACTTTCTGGTCATAGCCCTGAACTTCACCCCGGTCCCCCGCGATTCCTACCGCATAGGCGTGCCCGCGGCCGGAATCTACAAGGAGGTCCTGAACTCCGACGCCGCGGTCTACTGGGGAAGTGGAATGGGTAACGGCGCCCGGTTGCTGGAAACCGAAGACATGGTCTGGATGGATCGGCCTAACTCCCTGGAGATCACCCTGCCGCCGCTGTCCGGGATCGTGCTGAAGCTGGAGACGCCACGGAAGGAGGAAACCAGCGCGGACGAGGAGGTCGAAGCCAGCGAGGAGGCCGTAGCAGCAACAAACTCGGAACCCGAGACCGGCGACGTCGACGGCGAAACATAGGGGAGCTGGTGCCCCACCCCACTGGTACGGCGATGCACAAATCCCTGCCAAGCCGGAACAAGGAGGCTCGCGCCAAGACCCTGAGCTCGCAGAGAAGCTGCTTTGCATCCCGGCGACCTGGCGCGAGATCTTTTCACGGTCTCGCGACGACTGCGTTCGCGGTGATTTCTGCGGTGGCGTACCAGGCGCCTGTTCGATTTCGAGGCCACTGTTATGGCGAAACGACCTGACGGATCGACGGAAGACGCAGACAGGAAAAACCCTGCGCAGCCAGACCCGACGACCAGCGATCGCAATGTGCCCGGACCGCATCCCCTTGGTTCCGTCCCCACCGGGATCACGCTCTCTACTCCGGCGCCTGCCCGGGAGGCGCCAGGGGAGCTCAAGGCAGCACGGGCCGGCTCCGCACCAACGCAGGCAGAATCCGGCCCGGTGCACGTGGAGGAACCCGTGCCCGCCGAGGACCCGGTCTATCGGGAAGGACCGGCCCCGGAGTTCCGCCACCGGCACAGCCTCTACGTCGTTCACATCACGCCGGAGATGGCGCCGATAGCCAAGGTCGGAGGGCTCGCGGACGTGGTCTTCGGCCTGACCCGAGAGCTGGCGATCCGCGGCAATCACGTCGAAATCGTCCTGCCCAAGTACGACAACCTTAGATACGACCAAATCTGGGAGCTGCGAGAGGCCTACCGGGATCTATGGGTTCCCTGGTACGACGGCGCCATTCACTGCACCGTCTACTTCGGCTTCGTACACGAGCGCAAATGCTTCTTCATCGAGCCCCACTCCGGAGACGAGTTTTTCAACCGGGGAAGCACCTATGGTTTCGAAGACGACTTGGCGCGCTACGCCTTTTTCTCACGCGCAGCTATGGAGTTCCTGTTCAAGGCCGGCAAGCACCCGGACATCATCCACTGCCACGACTGGCAGACCGCGCTCGTGCCCGTGCTCCTGTACGAAATCTACCAACACCTGGGAATGGGCCACCCCCGGGCGTGCCTCACCATCCACAACTTCCAGCACCAGGGGCTCACCGGCATGGAGCTGCTGCGGGCCACGGGACTGCACAAGCCCGAGCACTTTTTCGACTACAACCGGCTGCGGGACAACAACAATCCATTCGCCCTGAACCTGCTCAAAGGCGGTATCGTCTACTCCAACTTCGTAAACACGGTCTCACCCCGATACGCCTTCGAGACGAAGGACCAAGAGCAGGGATTTGGATTGGAGACCACCCTGCATACGCACCACATGAAATACGGCGGGGTAGTAAACGGCGTCGACTATGAGGTCTGGAACCCCGAAGTCGACACCCACATACCCGCCCACTACGGCGTACACTCCATCGAAGGCAAGTACGACAACAAGCGGGCCCTGCGCGATCGCCTGCTGCTGGCCGACAACGACAAGCCCATCGTCGCCTTCATCGGCCGGTTGGACCCGCAAAAAGGTTTGGAGCTAATCCGCCACGCCGTCTTCTACTCCCTCGAACGAGGCGCCCAGTTCGTTCTGCTGGGTTCGAGTCCGGACCAGGGCATAAACGACGACTTCCGGAGCTTGAAGCAGATGCTCAACGAGAGCCCCGACTGCCACCTGGAGATCGGCTTCGACGAAGACCTGGCCCATCTCATCTACGCCGGTGCCGACATGCTGCTGGTACCGAGCCGATTCGAGCCTTGCGGCCTGACCCAGCTCATCGCGATGCGATACGGCACGGTACCCGTTGTCCGCGCCGTGGGAGGGCTCGCCGATACCGTATTCGACAAGGACCACTCCCACAGACCGATGCACGAGCGCAACGGGTACGTGTTCGAGAACTACGAAAACGCCGGCCTGGAGTCCGCATTAGGCCGCGCCATCGCTTGCTACTTCCAGCATCCGGATCACTTCCGCGACCTCATGACAAACGCGATGCGAACCGACTACTCCTGGAGCAATCCGGGAGGGGATTATCTGAACATTTACGATTACGTTCGGCACAAGTAGCGGAATTTGCCAAGGCAAATGGGGAAGATCCCGTGACAGCACCCGAACGCATGGTCGCGAAGTTCACAAACTGGTCCAATATCAACTTCCCAATACTCTTCCGGTCAAATAGAGGTTAGTCGAAAAACGCAAGAACCAATGCTAAAAGCTTGTAATCGAGCGTGCAAAAAGTTTAATGCAAAATGAAATCGTCAGTATCCTACTTTGACAACAAAGAAACCAATCTCTATTCATCGTTACGTATATAGCCTCCGGATTCTCCCCTGCCCCTTAATTCGCCCCGCAAGAATGGGATATTTGGAAGCACGCGATTGGATTTCTTATCCATTCAATATGCAGGAGAACAACCATGTCCAATTTTGGTCAAGAAGCAGGCAGTGGTTTTGGCGGATGCTTCACACGGACTTTTTCCTTTTTTACTCTGGGACTTGGAATATGGCTATTGGTTGATCCCACGGCATTGGGATCAAGTGGCGACATACCAGTTGATATATCGATGCCAGCATTATTGATAGTAGGATCTCATGGAGTCGTAACAAAATACTCTGAGGTTGGTATCTTCCGTAAGTTCTTGTGCTATATGTCAGGCGTTCCGGGTGCGGTTTTCGCGTTTAATGTCATAGGACGGTTCATTGGAATTATTTATTTGGAATGCGAAAAGGGCCAGGCTCGCTCGATATCGTAAAGTAATGAAGAACTCCGCCAAAAAATCACTTCAAGATCGCTCCGGGTGAACTCGAGCATCGACACCTTCCCCGGATGACCGCTCGGAATCTAGTCTCGACATGGCTCCCCTCCCGAGTCGTCCCTCCAACCTGCTATGCCCTCTCCACCGGAAACGCCAGTACTTCGTCGATATGGCAGCTTCCCGTCGCGATCATCAACAGACGGTCCAGACCCAGGGCGACACCTGACGTCTCCGGCATACCTGCCTCCAGCGCGGCGAGGAATTCTTCGTCTATAGGCAGTCGGTCCAGCCTTGCAGCGCCCCGCTCTTTCAGGTCCGCGGTGAATCGGCGTCGCTGCTCCGCAGCGTCGGTGAGTTCTTGAAAGCCATTGGCAAGCTCGATACCTTCCAAGTACAGTTCAAAACGCTCGGCGACGGGGTCGGTGTCGGCTCGGATGCGGGCCAGCGCAGCCTGGCTCGGTGGATAGTCGTAAATGAAAGTCATGCAGTCCCGTCCCAGCTCGGGCTCGATGAAATGGCTGAGCAGCAGGTCGAGCCAGCCATCCGGTTTCAAGGACAAATCTTCGACGGCGGGAACGTCCTCCGCGGCGCGTTGCAGTGCCCGCATATTCGCCCGTAGCGGGTCCAGCCCCACGTAGGTCAGAAACAGCTCCCGATAGCTTAGGAATTCGACCACCAAGCCGGGCCGGTCAAGGGCGTGACGCACGAGGTCCGCAACCTCCGCCATCAGTTCACGATATCCCACACCCGGCCGGTACCACTCCAGAATGCTGAATTCCGGGTGATGCAGGCGTCCGCGCTCGCCGTCTCGAAATACCTTGCAGGTTTGATAGATGGGCCCGCTTCCCGCCGCCAGCAGGCGTTTCATGGGGAGCTCAGGAGAGGTGTGGAGGTAGAGTGTCTGCGGCCGTGCTCCCGCGCCGAGCCAGCCGGTGCGCAGACTCTGAAGGACAGGGTCGGTCGTGGCGGCGCGGGAAACGACAGGGGTTTCCACCTCCGTCACGCCTGCATCCGCGAAGAATCCGCGGATGCGCCCGAGCATTCGCGCCCGGGCACGCAGCACCTCATGCGGGGCACTGGGCCGCCAGGTCTCCGGCGTCACGCGTCCTTCGCGCGGGATACGTACTCGCCGGAGCGGGTGTCGACCTTGATCAGCTCGCCGGTCTGAACGAAAAGGGGGACGCGCACAACGGCCCCTGTCTCCAGGGTCGCGGGCTTTCCGCCGCCGCCGGAGGTGTCACCCTTGAGCCCGGGGTCCGTTTCGGTAATCTCAAGCACGACGAAGTTTGGGGGCTCGATGCTCAGGGGAGAGCCGTTCCAGAGGGTTACCCCACACATATCCTGCTCCTTGATCCATTTGACGGAGTCTCCCAAAGCCGTGGCGTCGGCAGAGAGCTGCTCGTAAGATTCCGGGTCCATGAAGTGCCACATCTCGCCGTCATTGTAGAGATACTGCATCTGGGTATCATGAACGTCGGCGGCCTCAACAGAATCACCGGACTTGAAGGTCTTTTCCACCACGCGTCCGGTTTTCAGATTCTTTACCCGCACGCGATTGAACGCCTGGCCCTTTCCGGGCTTGACGAACTCGTTCTCGACGATCACATATGGATCGCCGTCGAGCATGATCTTATGCCCGCCACGAAACTCATTGGTGCTGTAGGTTGCCATGTCTTCCTCTCGTCAGAAGGGCCCAAAACAGACAATGTTAGCGCGAACAAAGCCCAGCTGTCAGGATGCGCTATGGAAGCGGGAGTTGGCCACCGCCATTACCCGCCCCGATGGGCTCTTGGATGCCCTAGATCTCGACAGATCCCTGCTGCCCGCCGCGCGGGCGGCATCCAAGGATTTCCGCCTGTTGGTTCCGCGAAACTACGCTGCACTCATGGAGCGCGGCAATCCCGACGATCCCCTGCTGCGTCAGGTCCTGCCCCTGGCGGACGAGCTTCAGGCTCCGACAGGCTTTAGCATCGATCCGGTGGGCGACCGGGCGGCCCTGTGCTCCCCCGGACTGCTACAAAAGTACCGGGGCCGTGCCTTGCTGCTAGTCACCGGCGCCTGCGCCATCCACTGCCGATATTGCTTTCGGCGTCATTTCGCCTACGGGGAAGGCTGTGCCCTTCCCGACCGCGCCGCCGGTGCCGTCGCCCGGCTCGCCCAAGACCCATCGGTCAGCGAGGTGATCCTGAGCGGGGGGGACCCCCTGATGTTGGACGATTTAGCCTTTGGGGCACTGCTCGATGAGCTGGCGTCGATCGCGCACCTTCAGCGCCTGCGCGTGCATACCCGTCTGCCCATCGTCCTGCCCTCGCGGGTCACGGACGAACTGTGCCGAACCCTCGGCGCGAGCCGCCTTACGCCGATTGTGGTGGTGCATGCGAATCACGCCCGGGAGGTCTCGGAACAATCCGGACGCGCCCTGAAAAGCCTGCGTGACGCCGGCGCCGTACTGCTTAATCAAAGCGTGCTCCTGCGCGGCGTCAACGATTGCGGGGACCGGCTCGCCGCTCTCAGCGAAGCCCTCTTCGTGTACGGGGTACTGCCTTATTACCTGCACATGCTCGACAGGGTCCGAGGCGCGGCGCATTTCGAGCTGGACGAGCCGGGAGCGCTTCGGCTCATGGAACAGCTGCGTGTCAGGCTGCCAGGGTACCTGGTTCCGCGCCTGGTCCGTGAGGTGGCGGGCCGCCCCTGCAAGGACCCTGTCGGGCCTTTCAACCAGGATCCGAAGGCCCTGCTGGAAAACGCCTATGGTGTAAAGGTTCAGAAGGACCGATAATTTGCCCGTCAGACCCACCACTGCACGAAACTCTAAGTCACAGACCAGCGAACATGGATTCACTTTCAAGCACGGCGTCCCTGCTCATACTCACCTCGAAGGAAGAGGAGGCGGAGGGTCTCATCAGGTCACTGCGTAACGGCGGACTGGCTGTTGGCTGTATCTACACCAGCGAGCCCGAACGCTTGGAGGAGCTGACCACGACCAACCCCTTCGAGCTCATTCTCTGCTGCGAGTACGACCCCGACATCGACTTGAACGCCTGTATGTCCCAATACCGGGAGCTGGACACGGATATTCCACTGGTCATCATCGCGGACGGTGCTACAGAATCATCGGCCCTTATCGACGCCCTGCGTTCGGGCGCCAGGGATTTGACCGAGCATGGGGATTCGGACCACCTGCAGCTAGTAGTCGCCCGTGAGCTAGCGGACTTCGGACATCGACGCGCCGAGTCCCGTATGCGCGAACGCCTTGAGGAGTGCGAGCAAAGGTCCCGCGAGCTCGTCGACGCGTCCGTCGAAGCCGTCGCATTCCTAAAGGAAGGCATACACGTTCAGGTCAATCCCGCTTATCAAGAGCTCGTCGGCTTCGACAAGGTGGAAGACCTCGACGGTTATCCGCTGCTCGACATCATCGCAACCGAAGACCAAGCGAAAGCCAGGGAGGCCCTGCGCGCAGTGGAGCTGCACCGCGCGGCCAAGCCGGTAGAGCTGAACGTAGGGTTTATTCGCGCCGACGGCGGACACTTCGAAGCCCACTTGACGGCCACAGCCTCAAAGCTGGACGGTGAGCCTTGCGTCCGCATCACAACCCGTGAGAAAGGATGCGGGATCCAGGAATCCGGACCTGGGACCTTGGATGCGGACACTGGCCTTCCGAACCGAAAAGCGCTGATGGACGAGCTCGACTCCAGACTCGCCGAAACGGGCGCCGGACGCACGCCCTTCGCCGTTATTTATGTCGGCATCAGCGTCTTGCCTAAGTTGATGCTGAACCGCAGCCTGACGTTTGGACTCAAGGCAGCGGCTGAGCTCGGAACCACCCTGCAAGCCCTGGCGCCGTCAGATGCCTACATCGCGAGGATCTGCGATGACGCATACATTTTGCTGATCTCCGATCTGGAACAGGCCGAGGCAGCTGAGCTTGCCGCAATGATCAGACGGGATCTGCAATTGCCGTTGGACAAGGCTCCGGATGAAGACGCCGCTCCCCAATGCGGCACAGGCCTGACGCTCGCCGACTCCATTTCCCCCTCCGCGTCCGATTTGCTCGATACGGTTTACCGGGAATATATGTTCGGCGCCCTGGAGCCATCACCGGGACAAGATGCGGCGAGACCGACCGTGCCACCGGAGAGCGTCCAACCCAAGAGTGCGCCGGAAGAACAAAGCAGGTTGACCGCACGAATCAAGCATGCCCTCGACGTCGAGGGGTTTCAGCTGGCTTACCAGCCGATCGTGAGCCTGAAGGGAGACAGCCAGGAAAGCTATAACGTCCTCCTGCGCTTGCGTGACGACGACAGGACCTTGATCGAGGCTAAGGATTTTCTCCCCGCGGCGGTCGAATCGGGCAACATGGTAGCCATCGACCGCTGGGTATTGCGCAACGCCATCTCCGAAGTCGCCGCACAGCGATCGAAGGGGCGGAAGCTCAACTTTTTCGTCAACGTCTCCGAGCAAACGTTGCAAGAAGCTAAGCTTCTGCTTTGGATCTGCGACTACCTGCGAGAATACCATGCGCGAGGCAACTGGCTGACGCTGCAGATTCTCGAAGAGCATGCCCGCAGCCACGCAGCCGCCTTCACCAGGCTAAGCGAAGGTTTGCGAAAGGTCAGGTGCCGCGTGGCACTCAACCGTTTTGGCGAGGGGCCTAACCCCGAGCTCCTGCTGCGAAGCCTACGCCTGGATTTCGTTAAGTTCCCGCCGAATATCGGCCAGGGTCTAGCGGAGGACAAGACACAACAAGAGCGGCTTCAGGAGCTAACCAAGCTGTGCCGCGACTCAGGCGTGAAGAGCGTGGTCACCGGGGTGGAAGATGCCCGCTCATTGACGGTGCTCTGGACCGCGGGTATCGACTACGTGCAGGGCAACTTCCTGCAGCGACCGAGCGTTTCCATCGTCAAGTCCACTTAGGAGTCCGACCGGTTTGCGCGTTCGTCTGACAGGCTACCCGGGATCATGTCTCGTTCGCCACACCATGGGGCACATGCCCCGTCGCCACCAGGGCGCTGGCGGAGTCGCAATGCGCGCGCTGGTCATCGAAGAAGAAATCCGCACTGAACGCCTTCAGAAAAGGCCCCTTGTCGAAACCACCAAGGAACAGGGATTCGTCGATCCTGATCCCCCAAGTGCGCAGAGTCCGGATGACGCGCTCGTGGGACGGCGCACCCCGAGCCGTGATCAACGCCGTGCGCAATGGAGACTCCTCCGCCGGAAACAACCGCTGAATCTCGTGAAGAGCGGCCAAGAATGCCTTGAATGGCCCCCCCCGTAGCGGCTCGTGTGCCGCTGCCCGCTCGGTGGCGTTGAAGGCGTCCAGACCATCCCTGCGGTAGACCTGCTCCGCCTCGTCCGAGAACAGCACAGCATCCCCGTCGAAGGCGACGCGAAGCTGCTGCTCTTCTTCAGCACGAGGTGCGCGCTGAAGCGGAAGTATGGTCGCAGCGGCGCAACCCGCTTCCAGGGCCATGCGCACGTCATTCGGGTCCGCGGAGAGGAACAAGTTGGCGCCGAACGCGGAGACATAGCTGTACGGGCTGCATCCTCCGGTGAAAGCGGCGCGGGTAATGCCGAGCGCGTAGTGTCGTATGGAATTGAAGACCCGAAGCCCGGTGTCGGAGCTGTTGCGCGAGAGCAGTATCAGCTCCACCTGGCCCAGCGCGCCGAGGCGCTCGTTCAGCGTCAACAACTTTTTCGCCATGGGAAAGGCGACGCCCGGCTCGAGCACCTTGTCCTCCTGCTCGATTTGATATCGGCAGTAAGCGTCGACGCCTTCTGTCTCGAACACTTGGTGCGAGGCGCTCAGATCGAACAGCGCCCGGGAGGAGATGGCGACGACGAGGCGCACTTGGCAAGAGTCCGACTCACTCATGACATCAGCGCATCGCCGAGTCAGAGCGCGCCGGGAGTTCGTCTTGCGGAAGCGTAAAGCGAAACGCCGGTTTGGCCGCAACTCCCGTCACCAAGGCATGAACCCATTCATAAAGTTCATGGGACGGCTGATACTGCGGTTCATAATGGCCATGTCGTCGCGCATGTGCGAGGTGGTGAACGTCATGGACTGAATCGCCTGATCCATGGTCTCCATGCTGGTCAACATGGGCTCCAATGTGCTTACGTCGCGTGATATAGACTCGACGCTGACAGCCATGGTCCGAACATTCGCACTCATCTGGCCGACATTATCCGAAATGGACTGCATGTTGCTGGCCAGGACGGTCATGTTGGAGTCTACGCTGATGGCGAGATAGTGGACGTCCTTAGCCAAACTGAACACCAGGTAGAACCCATAAGCGGCCAGGATGATGAACGCGAACAGGGATGGATAGACGATGAGCTCCCAGCGCTTGGCGCTGGTCTCAAACGCCTGCGACAAACGGTCGATGGCGTAGGCGTTGAGCTCGGCGTTTGCCGTCGTCTCGCCGCCCCCGGGATCCCGTTCCCTCGGACCGGTACCCTCTGTCGTGTCAGGATGTTTCTCGTTGTCCGTCATATCGGAAAAGAGTTATCGAACTTACAGCTTCTCGATCCTTAAAAAGATTAACATAGATTTTCCGTTACACAAGCCAACATCATTAACCCTTAACCCGCTCCGCTTTGCCGGCCTGGGACGCGGGCTATGGGCTCAACTGACCAGATTCGGGTAGAGGGCAGCGGCCAGCGAAAAAAACTCCCGCGATCCCTTGCCGCGAGGGTCCAGCTCGAAAACGGCCAATCCCTCGCTGAACGAGCGCCGAAACACGGTGCGCTGGGACAACCGGGGCTTGATGAACTTGATACCCGGAAGGGAAACCAGCGCAGCCGCAGCCTCGTTGG
The DNA here is from genome assembly GCA_942492625.1 of uncultured Gammaproteobacteria bacterium. Lineage (GTDB taxonomy): Bacteria > Pseudomonadota > Gammaproteobacteria > Chromatiales > Chromatiaceae > Thiosymbion. The sequence continues at coordinate 43,620 of CALOFM010000050.1, forward strand.
TTTCACGCACCGCATGGTGAGTATCGCCACGGTTGATAAACCCGATGATCTCCGCCGGCTTCTCCCGCGGCATCGACTGCACCAGGTGAATGTAGCGCTGAGTGGACCAGATGTCGGCCTGAGAGGGCGGGACAGGGACAACCACCCGGTCGCACAGCTCCAGCGCCCGGCGCATGGAATCCATATCCGAGGTACCGACATCGATGAGTGTCTCGTCGGCTGCGGCAAGCCGCTTCGGGGTCAAGCCTGCCTTGTCGTCGACCCGCAACAGCGGGTCAAACCCCTCCTCCGTGCGAACGTCGACAACGTCGGTCAGAGTCGCTTGGGGGTCCGCATCGATGAGCTGAACGTTCACGTCCGCCATCGCGAGCCAAACCGCCAGATTGAAGGAGACGGTGCTCTTGCCCGACCCCCCTTTGAGACTTCCGATTATGGTTATCATCGGCAGATCTCACAGCGCTCGGGGATTAACGCCCGGGAGCCTGAGCCGGGGGCTGGCTCGGCGCGCCTTGCGGAGACTCCATGCGCTCATAGCCCGCGGGAATGTTGAACAGCTCGTCGGGTTGCTTGCCGACACGAATGTTCGTCAGCTCGCTGACCATGCCGCCGGGAAACTCCTGCCGCACCGCGAGCTCGAGCTCCGGGTCGAACCACTGAAAGCTGCGCATCTCCGGCTGGTTGGGCGCCGTCGCGACCATCTCCCATTTCTCGACCTTGCGGCCATCGAGGTCTTCCTCTCCGACAAGCTTGAGCTCCGAAACCTGACCATCCGGCATCTCCTGACGCAGGGGAATTCCGCGCTCTTTGTCGATCCACTGCGTGCTCTTCATGGTCTTCCCCTGATGGGAGGCAACCATCTCCCACTTGACCGCGGTGCGCCCGCCGATATCTTCCTCGCCGAGGTTGCGACAGGTCAACCCGGGCATACCACTGCAGGGATCATCTGTCGCAGATGACTTCTCGCCGGAAAGCTGGCCGACGGGATCGCCCAGCTTGCGCTCCATGTACTCTTTCTGATCAGGAAACAGGATCCACTCGACACCGCGGTTTTCATCGGTTACGCGAATGACCTGCTGTCCCTGATGCGACATCTCTGTGCGCATCCGCTTGTCGCCAACGTACATCTTGCTGGATGACATATCTCCCTTTGACCCACGCTGGACCGACTCGGCGGAAAACTCCGCGCCAGCGACCGCGATTCCCCCGTACAACACTGCCGCAAGCCCGAGTGCAAGGGGGTAACGAGACGCGTACTTCGCAATTTTCATGACCTCATGCTCCTTCGTCTATGTAGTGAGATTCCGAGCAGACCCTACAGAGATCCGATCGGCCGCGGAGTCCGGAAACGTAGGTCTCCGGTATCCCGAATATAAAAAACGGATTGAAAACCCGTGCTGCATCGCAAAACACCTGTGCTCCCGTTTTCCCCCGAGCGTCCGCCCGCGCTGAGACCGCGCACAACCCTGCGGGCACCTGAAAGCGAACCTGAGCAAGCAAGCCAAAGGCCATCAGCGCCGCTCGCCATAGTAGCGCTTGAACCAATTGTCCGATTGGTACCCGAACGCCTCCTTGGTTCGCAATGGGTCGTTGGGCCTAGGCTTTACCCCTAAGCGGTCGGGCTCGCGCGGACGCCAGCCTGTTGTCGAATCCAACCGCTCGCGTTCCTGGTCGGTCAAGGGACGAAACTGGTAGCCGTACCTCCGGGATTCCGCACCCCGGCCGGAGGGACTGGCGGGACTGTCACCACGGAAGCGATAACCTCGATACGCATACGGTAGCATATCGCCGCGCATGCCCAGCTGGTCCGGAGGGCCTCCGCGCGGGGCCTCTGACACGCCCGGGCGGCGCCCCCACGGATCTTGCCGGTGGGGGGTCACTTGCTCGGGCGCCGGATAGGTCCGGCGTCCGCCGCCCGATGACTGGTCTGGATAGGGCTCGGACCAGGGTTGTGGACCAGGCTCCCACTGTGCCGGCTCACTGGCCCATTCCTGGACGAAGCCGGATGGATACGCCTGTTCCCAGCTCCGGAAATCGGGAGATTGCGCCTGGTAGCGAGGCGCTGGGTTCCCGTAGTCGGGCTGCACCGAATAGGCGTCGACCGCAGGTGGATAGGGCTCAGGCTCGTAGCCTTGGCCGGAAAGCACCGGCCCGATTGCGTACAAAAAAAGCACAACAAATGCAACGAAGGGCGAAACAGGTGATTTCATTTAGATTGGCAAACATCGGCCACGCCTGCGGCCCGCTCCTCGATTCAGCTTCCGGCCGGTCGCCGGGCCTGCTACCAATGGACCCGCGCTAGAGAAAAGCAACGTGACCCCGGCGAGAGATCGGAATTGCACATCCGAGCGATCCCACCATGACAGAGCGAGACAGCATCGCGGCATTAGTCGAAGCTCGGACCCTGTCCGTCGTCCACCTTCAGACGAATGCCACGCCGCGGCGCCTTTTTCTGCACTAGTGCCGGCTTTACCTTGTCCGACTTGGCCGAAGACTTTTTTGCCACCCGTTTCTTTGCAGCGGTCTTCTTCGCTACCTTGCTATTGCCCTTCGCCGCACGCCCCTGCGTGTCTGCGGGCCTTTCGTCAGCGGACACTCGCTTTTCGCCGGCCTCGGGAGGCTCTGTCGGCTGTTTCTGGCCCTTGCCCTGCTGCTTGCCCGCCACGGCCTGTTTCGTCTCAGGCGGGTGCGCATCGGAAGCCTCCGGCTTCAAGGCTACCGGCGCCGGACCGCCGTCCGCGGGGGCGCCGCCACGCTCCTTCCCGGCAGCCGATGCCGCAGGCCGCGGCCTATCGAGCTCTGGCTGAGCGCTCCTCTTGCGCGATTCGGCAGCCGCCGCAGCAGGCGCCGCCGGTGCCGTCCCCGACGCGTTCCCGGCCCCGGAAGCAGACGGGGCGGCAGCACCGCCGCCGGCGGACCCTCCACCGCCCGTTGGCGCTATGCCGCCGGATGCTTTCGGCTTGGGCCTGGGCGTGGACTTGGGTGCCGACTTCTTCTTTTTAAACAAGCCCTTCACAAAATCGAACAGCAACAGAAAAATGCCGCGAATCAGGTAGAAGGACATCGTGATCCCCGTCACCGCGTAGCCCCAAACCTTGATTGCCAGGCTTCCCTTCGACTTCTTGACCGACTCCTGCTGCTGCTCTTTCTCCGCCTCTACAGTGGAGCAAGGAACGTTGGCGCCGGCAGGAGCGGTCGCAACAGCCACCTCACAAAGGTCCTTGCTGGCCGCAACGCATCCCAACGGAATGACCACCAACGTAAGCACCGTGGACACCAGCACGCCGGAGGCCAGCGAAATGGCCATGCCCTGGAAAATCGGATCGAAGAAAATGACGCCGGAGCCGGCCACCAGGGCCAGTGCCGTGATGACGATCGGGCGCGTACGCGTCTTGCACGCGCGGATGACCGATTCGGCGACGGGCACGCCCTTCTGCACCTCGTGTATGGAAAAGTCTACGAGCAGGATAGAGTTACGCACGATGATTCCGGCCAGAGCGATCCAGCCGATCATGGAGGTTGCGGTGAACTCGCCGCCCAATCCGAGGGCGAACATGATCAGGTGGGCGGGAATGATGCCCAACAGCGTCAATGGGATCGGCGCCATGATGACCAGTGGTATGCGGAAATTGCCGAACTCCCATACCACCAAGATGTAGATGAGCACCAAGGCGACCATGAAGGCCGCACCCATATCGCGGAAGGTCTCGTAGGTGACCGTCCACTCCCCCGACCACTCCCAAGCGGAATGTCTGTCGTTGGGAGGCGGACCTATCCAATAGGCCTGCGGAACTACGCCGTCCGGCGCCACATATCCGGTGGCGTCGATCTCGTCCTGGATCTGGAACATGGCGTAAACGGGTGCGGCTAGTGTGCCGCCAACGTCCGCCACCACGTACTCGACGGCCCGCAGGTCCTTGCGGTAGATGATGTCTTCCTCGGGTACCCGCTGGAAGGCCCCGAGCTCGCGCAGCGGGATGGTGTAGCCGCCGTTGGACTGGATCGGGAGATCCCCCAGGCGCTGGATCTGGGAGCGCTCCGCCAAGGGGACCTGGACCACGATCTCTATTGGCTCGTGGCCGGCTTTCTGTTTGACGTCGCCGATCTGCGCCCCCCCGAGGGCCATGGCCAAATTGCGGTTGATGGTGTCGACGGAGATCCCGCGCCGCACCGATTTCTCCGTATCGACGTCGAAACGCCAGTAATCGTAGGCATCACGAAGATAGTTATCCACATCGCGGGCGCTCTCGGCCTGCGCAAAGAATTCCGTCATGTCACGCGCGAACTGGCGGCGGATCTCCGGAGTCGGTCCATGGACTTCCGCCACCACCGACTGCAGCACCGGAGGACCGGGCGGCATCTCGACGACGGAGAATTTGGCGCCCGTCCCGTCGGCCAGCTTGGTCAACATCTCCCGCGCCGCTACCGCCAGCTGATGACTGCTGCGCTCGCGGTCGTTCTTGTGCAGGAGCTGTACCTGAAGCTCGCCCTGCCAAGGATCGGAGCGCAGGTAGTAGTGCCTTACCATGCCGTTGAAATCGAAGGGCTTGGCCGTGCCCGCGTAGAGCTGTATGGCCGTCACTTCCGGCAAGGTGCGCAGCTTTTCCGCCATGCGGTGCGCCAGGTTGGCAGTCTCCGGGAGGGCGGTGCCTTCCGGCATGTCGATCACCACGGAGAACTCGGGCTTGTTATCCAGGGGCAACATCTTCACCGGGACCCACTTGAAGTAGAAGAAGGCGCAGGTGAACATGAAGGCGCCCCAGAGCACGAGGCGAAATATCCTTTGCTTGCTCTTGCTCTCGATCAGGGGGGTCAGGATGTTGCGAAAGACCTTCTCCAGCTTCTCCGCCTCTTTGCGCTCGCGCTTCTCGGCCGTCTCCAAATAGTGCATCGACGGACGCAGCCACTTGGACAGCGCAAAGTAGGGCGTGAAAACGAAGGCTGCGAACAGGGAGATGAACATGGCCACCGAGCCAAGCGCCGGGATGGGCTCCATGTAAGGCCCCATCATGCCGCTGACGAAACCCATGGGCAGGAGGGCGGCGATGACCGTGAAGGTTGCCAGGATCGTGGGGTTTCCGACCTCGCGCACCGCGTCCACCGCGGTCTCGTCGTCGGTCCGCCCCTCCTCCAGCCAGCGCCGGTAGATGTTCTCGACCACCACGATCGCGTCGTCCACCAGAATACCGATGGAGAAGATGAGCGCGAACAGGCTCACCCGGTCAATAGTGTAACCCCAGGTCCAGGCGACGAAGATGGTCATGAGCAGAACCACCGGGATGACCAGCAGGACCACGATGGCGGGACGCACCGCTCGGAAGGCACCCCACACCAGCAAAAACACGAAAAAGGTGGCGATGAACAGCTTCTTGATGAGGTCGGTGACCTTGTCGTCGGCGGTCTGTCCGTAGTTGCGGGTGATACTGACCTCGACGTTGTTGGGAATGCGCTCGCCCCGAATTTCTTCCACCCGCTCGATGATGGCGTTCGCCACGGTTACGCCATTGGTCAGCTCCTTCTTGGCGATGGCCACGGTGACTGCCGGCACGCCCACGGCTTTGAGCCCTTCGGGCGCAGCAGGCCCCGTATAGAAAGCGACCAGCTGGGTGGCGTCTTCCGACCCCTGGACAACACGCGCAACGTCGTGCATGTAGATCGGGGTGTTCTGGTGTGTCCCTACCACCAACCGGTTGATCTCCTCCGCACCCTTCAGGAAAGACCCGGTCGTCACGGAGAAGTGGGCACCGCTCGATTCCACCCCGCCGGCGGAAGTCTCGGCATTCGCCGTCTGCAGGGTCTGTGCGACCTGATCCAGGCTGATCCCGTAGCCGGACAGGCGCTCCGGGTAGACGTCCACCGTCACCTGCTCGCGCCGGCCGCCGACAATGAAGGCGCTGCCCGTATCCTTGACCTCCTTGACCGCCTGGAGCACGTCCTGCGCGAGGAGGCGCAGCTGGCCGTCGTCCACATCGGGAAGCCCGTCGTTATCCAGATCCTTTGACCAGAGCGCCAGGGTGACGATAGGCACGTCGTCGATGCCCTTGGACTTGACCAGCGGCGGCATGACACCGTATGGCATTTTGTCCATGTTGGAGGCGAGCTTATCGTTCACCTTCACGAGAGACGGACCCATATGCTCGCCCACGTCGAATTCGATAGTGACGATGCCCATGTTGCGCTGCGCCGCCGAGTAAACGTGCTTTACCCCCGGGATCTCGCTGATCATGCGCTCCAAGGGCTGCACGGCGAGGTTCGAGACCTGCTGCGCGGAGGCGCCCGGATACTGCACCATGATGTCGATCATGGGCACGGAGATCTGGGGGTCCTCCTGACGTGGCGTCATGACCAGGCCGAGCAGGCCCATCAGGAGCATGGAGACGAAGAACAGCGGAGAGAGGGGGGACCGGATGAAGAAACGCGCCGTCCTTCCAGCGATTCCGAGACTCTCTTCCGTGTACTTGGGTTCCTGATCCTCGGGTGTGCTCAGGGTCTCGTCTTCGTTCATTAGCTAATACACCAAGGCGGATGGACACGCGGGCATGGATGGGCGCGCCGCCATGCCGGCAACGCAGCGTTTCGCTCGGATCAACGCCCGTCTTCGGACTGCTGCTGGGTGGACCAGCCGGCCGCGATTCCGGGAGGTGGGTCCGCCAGGATGCGCTCTCCCGGCCGTAACCCGCTGAGCACCGTGATCAGCCCACCCGGAACGGGCTCACCTACGCGAATGAGCCGCAGCTCGGCATTGCCCTGCTCGTCCAGAACATAGACGCCCGGCAGGCTTCCGTTGTAACGGATCGCAGAGGCGGGGATGATCGGGTTCGAACGCGCGGGCGCATTGAAGTCGGGCACCAAGACCTTCGCGTACATACCCGGCTCGGCCATGCCCTGGGGCAAATCGAACTTGATCTTCACCGTATGGCGCTGAGGATCGGCCATGGGGAAAATCTGGGCGACACGCACCGGAACGCGCTGGTGGTTCACATCGAGCTCGGCATGAATCATCATGCCCTCGCGCAAGCCTGGACGCATTCGCGCGGGGACGTCCACCTCGACTTGCAGGTACTCGACATCGGCGTAGCTCAACAGCGGCTGACCCGGCTGCACCGTATCGCCGACTTCGATAAACTTCTTGACGATGACCCCGTCGAAGGGCGCGATGCTGCGCGCGTCCCGCAACTTGGAGTCCAATGCCTGAAGCTCGGCCTGAAGTCGCATGAGGGCGCTACGCGCCTGCTCGATCTGGGTACCGGAGGAGTATAGATCCGCAGACAACTCAGCCCCCCGCGAGCGTTCCCCAACGAAGTCCTCCATGGGGCGAGTGAACATCTGGTCGAACAAGTTGGGGACGGCCATACCACCCGGGGGGGTACGGGAACGGGGCGCGAAGATCTCACGATTGTACTGCATGCCGGCATTTCTTAGCTGAGCGTCGGCACTGCCCATCTGCGCCAGCAGCGACTTGCGGTTGGCAAGAAGCTCGCGGTCATCGAGGGAAACGAGAAGGTCCTCCTTCTTGAAGGAGTCGCCCTCTATACCAGCCAGGTACTTCACTCGCCCCGGAAGCTGGGCGGCAAGCGTCACTTCCTTATAAGGGATGACGGTCCCACCCACCGAAACGGTCGGGGCGCCTTCCGCCTGCTTAACCACGAACTCGTTCGCGGCGGGCTTCGCACCAAGGGTCCCCGCCACCAACATGATGCTCGCCGCAAGCAATCCGCGAAAAATCGGTATTCCCATGAGCCTTGCTACCTGACTAAAACCTACATACCTTAGAAGTCGATCGTTCGGACGCGCGGCCCAATGCCCCGCCGGCGGGACGCATTCCCAGCCCTAACATCGCCGCGCTCGAAGCAGCCAGGATTGGTGTTCGGTCCACCGGCATTCGGTGAATTTCCCGCGCGCCACTTCATGATAAATTTCTCTTATAAACACATCCCAAGACCTGGGAATTATCACCAATCAGCCGCAACATTTCAACCGCATTCAACGAATAATGCAGATAAATCAGTCGCCTAATGCAATCTCTTTAGGGGCCGATAAAGGCTCTTTCCAACACCCGGGAACCCGTGAAACGACTCCGACATCGGGATAGCCGCAACCGCGAGGGACGTGATTATACGCCACCGCCAGATCGGAAATAGACTACCTTCCAAGACCCGTTGGGTATAAAATCCGCGCGAGCCTGATCCGGAATTCAAGCCGCGCGCTCCCGGCCTTCGTCGCCTGCCGCATATCCGGAGCCCCCGTCCCCTACCCCTAATCGCGCTTCGAAGTGTGAGGAGCCTTCCGATGCACCCTGCCGCAGACGTCGTCGAGCAACGCCTCAAGAACCTGGAAACCCATTTAGAGCAGGAGAATCCCGTCCTCCTGAGCACGGTCCAGAGCTTTCGTGTCCTGGACCGCGTTGCCCATCGGATGGGTCTGCTGGAGAAGGACCAATCGTTTGCGACCCAAATTCCTTGGTGGCCCCTGATTTCGGTGCTCGGCACCTTCTCGGCGGGCAAGTCCACCTTCATCAACCACTTCCTCGGAACGAAGCTGCAGCGCACCGGCAACCAAGCGGTCGACGACCGCTTCACCGTGATCTGTTACAGCCGCGAGGCAACGGGACACGCCCTGCCCGGCGTCGCCCTCGACTCGGACCCGCGTTTCCCCCTCTATCAGATATCCAAGGACATCGACCTGGTATCGGAAGGCGAAGGCGAACGCATCGATGCCTACCTGCAGCTCAAGGCTAGTCCCAGCGAGCGGCTGCGGGGCAAGATCCTGATCGACTCCCCGGGCTTCGACGCCGATGCCCAGCGTACCGCGACGCTGCGCATCACCGACCACATCATCGACCTGTCCGATTTGGTGTTGGTGTTCTTCGACGCCCGCCACCCGGAGCCGGGGGCCATGCGGGACACCCTCCTGCACCTGGTCTCGGACACCATCAACCGGGCGGACTCGGGCAAATTCCTTTACATCCTCAACCAGCTCGATACCACCGCCCGCGAGGACAACCCGGAGGACGTAGTCGCTGCCTGGCAGCGCGCCCTGGGTGAAGAGGGCCTTACGGCGGGGCGGTTCTACACCATCTATAGCCCGGACGCCGCCACCCCAATCGAGGACGAGGCCAAGCGAGCCCGCTACGAGAAAAAACGGGACGAGGACTTGAGCGAGATCCATAGCCGAATGCAGGAGGTGGAGGTCGAACGCGCCTACCGCATCGTTGGCGCGCTTCGCAAGAGCGCAGCAGATATCTCCGAAGGTGCCATGCCCCTTCTGCAAAAAGCGATACGCCTCTGGCGCAACCGCACCCTCGTCGCTGACGGGATCGTTTTCGGGCTATTGCTCGCCATTTTCCTCGTCTGGAGCATCGGCTCGGGCCACTGGAGGGGTTTCGTCTACGAGCCGGAATGGCTCCTGTCGATCAAAACCATCGCCTGGGGACCGGAAATTTTGGCGGTCCTCTTGATCCTGATCGGAGTGGCGGCTCACCTTGGCATCCGCCGACTGGCGGCCAAGAGCCTCGGCCGTTGGATCCGCAAGCAGCAAAAGAAGGAAGGACTGCGCGGCAATCTCATCGAGGCCTTCGCGTACAACACGCGACCGTGGCGCCCGCTCTTCGCCCGCTCGCCCATCGGCTGGGGATCGGGAGCGAAGCGACGCCTGCACAAGATCACGGAGGACTGCGACTCGTACGTCCAGACGCTTAACGACCGCTTCACCAACCCGTCCGGCGACGGTTTGGGGGCAAATCTCGGCAAACCGGAGCAAGCCGCACAGCAAAGCTGACCTCGGAGACGGAAACCTGCGAATGGACCGAATAGAACAAATCATTCGTAGTCTTTTTTTCCGAAGAGTTAGCGAGAGCCTCGTTTTGGGCAAGCTGCGCATCGGTATCGATCTGGGTGGAACCAAGATCGAGGTCATTGCCCTGGACAATGAGCACGCCGTCCGTGCCCGGCACCGGGTGGATACACCGCGCCACGATTACGCCGGGACATTGCGAACAATCGCGAGTCTGGTCGCGAAAGTAGAGCGCGAGACCGGCCAGCAAGGCACGGTCGGCGTGGGCACGCCCGGATCCCTGTCGCCCTTCACCGGCCGAATGCGCAATGCCAACTCGGTCTGGCTCAACAAAAAGCCCTGGACAAAGACTTGGCCGAGGCACTCGGCCGCCCGTGCGCCTTGCCAACGATGCGGACTGCTTCGCCCTCTCCGAGGCGGTGGATGGGGCCGCGCGAGAGGCGAACAGCGTCTTCGGCGTCATTATCGGCACAGGGACCGGAGGCGGCATCGCGGTCAATGGGCAGTTGCTTTGTGGACCAAACCGCGTCGCCGGAGAATGGGGGCACAATCCCCTGCCCTGGCCGCGGGAGGAAGAGCTTCCCGGACCATCCTGCTACTGCGGCAGGCGGGGCTGTATCGAGACCTTCCTGTCCGGGCCGGGGCTCGCTGCAGATTTTCGGCGGGTATCCGGACGTGACCTTGCACCCCGTCAGATCGTCGATGCCTCCGAACGAGGCGATGCGGACGCCAGTGCAACTCTTGAACGCTACGAGGAGCGCTTCGCCCGGTCGCTGGCCAGCGTCGTCAACATACTCGACCCGGAGGTAATAGTGCTTGGCGGCGGGCTCTCCAACCTCGAACGGCTCTACCGAAACCTTCCGGACCTGATCGGGAGATACATCTTCTCGGATGGCTTACATATTGACCTGCGCCCGCCTGCTCACGGGGACTCCAGCGGTGTGCGCGGTGCAGCCTGGCTGTGGCAACCTCCCTTTGAGCGCCGATCCTAACATTCCCCCATCAAAGAGCGTTTCGCCGGCAGCCGAAGTCGAGAGTCCAGCCGGAGCATCTGCTGCTCATGAGCTCACCCACCCAAGCTTCAAGATCGTCTAACAAAATCGTCCCGCTCCGGTGAGCGCTCGCCGGGGTCGAAAACATCGGCCGTTACTACTTGGCACGCAGGAGTTTATTCGCACCCCGGGGATAAAAACAACACAAGCTCCATGGTTGGCCATGCAACCATAGGGTTTGACTTGGTGTAACAAACACACCATCTTGAAGAGCATGGCCGAGCCATTGTCCTACTGCTACCAGTACCCGCATCCCGCGGTAACCACTGACGTAGTCCTCTTCACCATCCGAGACGGCAGACTGCAGCTACTTCTCATCCGCCGCGGCGGCGAGCCCTTCAAGGGCCAATGGGCGCTACCCGGAGGATTCCTCGACATCGATGAGGACCTGGAGGACGGCGCACTGCGAGAGCTGGAAGAAGAGACCGGTGTCAGCGGCGTGTACCTGGAGCAGCTGCGCACCTACGGCACGACCGGGACGCGACCCGCGCGAGCGCGTCATCAGCGTCGCCTACTACGCATTGGCACCGTCTGAACGGTTGAAGCTGCAGGCGGCGAGCGACGCCGCGGAGGCATCCTGGTTTCCTATCGGCGACCTGCCGACCCTGGCCTTCGATCACGACGAAATCATCGGCGCCGCCCACGAGCGCCTGGTGGCCAAGCTGGACTACTCGACCATCGCCTTCCAGTTCATGCCACAGCAATTCACGTTAGGCGAGCTACAAGAAGTCTACGAGATCCTCCTCGACGCCGAGGTCGACAAACGCAACTTTCGCAAATGGGCGCTGGCCCTCGAGCAAATCGTAGAGACCGGCGAGCAACGCAGACGCGGCAATCACCGACCGGCCCGGCTCTACCGCCTCAAGCACCGGGACCGGATCGCCTTCATCAAGTAATCCAGAGAATCAGCATGTCCACCGTTACGCCAGAGAAAATCGCCGAGCATCGGATACGGGTCCCCAAGCACCCGCAGTGGCCTGCCCTGTCCGACGGCGAGAAGGGCGAGTTGAAGGCGCGTATCGCCCGGCTGCTCGCGGAGCAGGACGCTATCCTCGTAGCCCACTACTACACCGACCGCGACCTGCAGGAACTGGCGGAGGAGACCGGCGGTTTCGTAGCTGATTCGCTGGAAATGGCCCGCTTCGGCAGCGAGAGCAAGGCGTCGACTCTGGTCGTGTGCGGTGTGCGTTTCATGGGCGAGACGGCCAAGATCATCAACCCGGAGAAACGGGTCCTGATGCCGGACCTCGCTGCCACCTGCTCCCTGGACGAGGGCTGCCCGGCGGACGAATTCTCCGCCTTCTGCGACCGCCACCCCGACCGCACGGTGGTCGTCTACGCCAACACCAGCGCCGAGGTCAAGGCACGCTCGGATTGGGTGGTGACCTCCAGCATCGCCCTGCCCGTCGCCAAGCATCTGCACGGCCAAGGGGAGAAGATCCTGTGGGCCCCGGACAAGCACCTGGGGCACTACGTGGAGCGGGCAACCGGCGCCGACATGCTGCTGTGGCCGGGCTCCTGCGTCGTCCACGAGGAGTTCAAGGGGTTTGCCTTGGAGAGGCTTCACCGACTGCACCCGGACGCCGCGGTCCTGGTCCACCCGGAATCGCCGGACGAGGTGGTTGAACAAGCGGACGTGGTCGGCTCCACCACCCAGCTCATCAAGGCGGTAGCCGAGATGCCCAACCGAGAGTTCATCGTTGCCACCGACGAGGGGATTTTCTGGAAGATGCACCAGCTCGCGCCGGACAAGAAGCTGATCGCCGCCCCCACCGTAGGCGCTGGAGCGACCTGCGAGAGCTGCGCCCACTGCCCCTGGATGGCCATGAACGCGCTGCAAAACCTGGAGCGAGCCCTGCTCACCGGCGGCCACGAGGTACATATTGACCCGCAGGTTCGGGGTCAGGCATTGCGGCCTATCCAGCGAATGCTCGACTTCGCACGAGAGCACGGCATCGGCGGCAACAAAGACTCCGACTGAGCTGAGACGGCGATCGAAGCCTTTGCGAGTCGCCGAAGCCCCCCGCATGCACGGTCGAGCCGGGAGCGGGGGCGAGCCTGAAACATCTGTGCCCCCCGGCAGCGATCCAGTCCCGTTTCTCGCACGGCGGGTCGTTCGCGCATCCACGCCCGCGCCCACCCGAAAACACGTCATTTCCCCACAAACACCGGCCATTCTTGGCAAAGCGCCCGCGATATCTTAAGATCCGGGCAGAAAATCAGAACGAGGATCACCCGACGACAAGGTCAACCGGGTATTTCCGCGCCCCGTTTTGTTTCGGGTCCGGAAGCTAGACGCCAGCATTTGGAGGACTATCGAGACCATGTCCAACGGTTCTTCCCGTAAGAAAACTGTATTCTTCATTATCGTCGTGTTTCTGGTCGGCATGATCGCTGCCGGCCTGTTCAATATGGGCCTCGCGCACACGAACACGATGGAGTTCTGCACGTCCTGCCACACGATGCAGATACCGCAGAGAGAGCTTCAGGAGAACGTCCATTACAAGAACGCTTCAGGCGTGCAAGCCACCTGCGCCGACTGCCACGTGCCTCAATCGTTTGTACCCAAGATGATCGCGAAGGTGATGGCCACCAAGGATCTCTACCACGAGATCATCGGGACGATCGATACGCCGGAAAAATACGAGGAACATCGTTGGGACATGGCGACCCGGGTATGGGCGAAAATGAAGGCGAACGATTCGCGCGAGTGCCGCTCCTGCCATGATTTCGCCAACATGGACCTGACCGAGCAGGACCGCTCGGCCCGCAGCAAGCACGGTAATGCCCAGGACAAGGGCGAGACCTGCATCGATTGCCACAAGGGAGTCGCCCACGAAGAGCCGGACGAGCCGGACGACCTCGAGGAGAAAGAGGACTCCGACTCCGCATGACCGTCACCCAGGAACAGACCGCACCGAGGCGTTGCCGCATGAGAGCCAGACACTTCTCCATACTGCTCGGCCTGCTCGCCATCCTGGCCGGCTCCATGGTTTGGGCCAAGGGTTCCGATTTGAACAAGGAGCTTCGGCTTGCCGCGTCCATCGGCGACACCGAAGCGGTAGCTAAGCTGCTGGACGCCGGCGCCGACGTGGACGCCGCCAACGAGTTCGACAAAACGGCCCTGATGATGGCCGTCGAGGGCGACAATCTGGACACCGTCGCCCTCCTGCTGGCCAGGGGCGCCAATGTCAACGCACGCACTGTCGCCAGCTGCACCGCCCTGACCTTCGCCGCCGAGAACGGGCACATCGGCATCACCGCACTGCTCATAGAGCGTGGCGCCAACGTTCACGACCGAACCCGCGCCGGGTGGGACGCATTGATGATCGCCGCGCGCTACGGCATCACGGAGATGGTCGAGCAGCTCCTGTACCGAGGCGCCGATCCGAAGGCCGCGGACAAGGACGGGCGCACCTCCATGATGCAGGCCGCTTCCAGGGGCCACGCAAAGACCGTCGAGCTGCTGGTTAATGCGCACGCCGACATGGAGGCAAGGGACAGGGAGGGGGCGACGGCGCTGATCATCGCCGCGGGTGAAGGGCATGCCGAGGTTGTGAACACGCTCATTCTCAACGGTGCGGATGTCAACGCCAGAGACAAGCTGGGCGCCACCGCCCTGATTTGGGCCACCGGTCAAGGCCGGCCGGAGGTCGACGAGCAGCTCCTCAAACAGGGGGCGGACCCGAATATCCAGGACAGTGACGGGATCACCGCCTTGATGGAGGCCGTAACGACCAAGAACAACAATCTCATTGGCATCCTTTTAGAGCACAATGCGGACCCGGCCTTGAAGGACAGTCAAGGCCGCACCGCCGCCGATATCGCAAAAAAACAAGGCAACGACGAAGCCGTCGAGTTGCTTGCGCAGCGCTGAGCGCCGCGCATTCTGATGCAAGGGGCACCGCCGGGCGGTGCCCTTGCTATAAAACGGAGACTGTGAGCTCCGTACCATAAGTTGGCAAGTTTGTTTTTAACCAGAGGAGGTAACATGGCCAATAAATCAACGAAACTGGCCTTGCTCGCCGGCGCGGCAGCGCTGGGTCTTTCTTCGGCGACGCTCGCGGCGGATGCCCCGGCACCTGCGCCGGAGCTTACGTCCGGTGCCAGCGCCCGCATGCTCTCCGAGACCTGCGCCGGCTGCCATGGCACCGACGGCGCGAGCGGAGGACCCGCAATCCCGACCATCGCCAGCATGAACGGCGAGTACTTCGTCGAGCTGATGCAGGGGTACAAGAACGACGAGGTCTACGGGACCATCATGAACCGCATCGCCAAGGGCTACACCGAAGAGGAAATCGCCCTCATGGCAACCTTCTTCGCAGGCAAGAAGTTCGTACCCGCGAAGCAGGAGGTGGACGAGGGCTTGGCCAAGACCGGCCTGAAGCTGCACGACAAGTACTGCGAGAAGTGCCACTCCGAGGGCGGCAAGATCGTGGAAGACGAGGAATACTACATCCTCGCCGGACAGTGGACGCCCTACCTGAAGAACGCCATGGCGGACTTCATGGAGGAACGCCGCGAAATGCCCAAGAAGATGAAGAAAAAGCTCGACAAGATGATCGAGAAAGAGGGCGACGCGGGCCTCGTAGCGCTCTACGCCTACTACGCCAGCGAGCAATAAGGATCGAGGAGTAACAACTATGAAGATCAATCGTCGAGATTTTGTGAAGGCCGCCGGTGCGGCAACCGCCGTCGGCCTGGCCGGCATGCCCCACATCGCCCGCGCGGATGCCAAGAAAGTGGTGGTCGTCGGCGGCGGTACCGCCGGAGGCACCGCAGCGAAATACCTCAAACGCCTGGACTCGTCTATCGACGTCACCATCGTCGAGCCCAACGATGCCTATTACACCTGCTACTTCAGCAACGAGGTAATCGGCGGAGAGCGCGACCTCGATTCCATCAAGATCGGATACGACGGCCTGAAGGCCCACGGCATCAAGTTCGTCAAGGACAGTGCCGCCGGTATCGACGGCGAGAAAAAGGTGGTCAAGACCGCCGGTGGCGAGGAGGTCGCGTTCGACCGCTGCATCGTCGCGCCCGGCGTCGAGCTGATGTACGACAAGGTCGAAGGCTACAGCGAGGAGGCCGCAAAGAGCATACCGCACGCCTGGAAGGCCGGCGAGCAAACCGCCATCTTGCGTAAGCAACTGGAAGAGATGAAAGACGGTGGAACCGTCGTCATAGCCGCGCCGCCGAATCCCTTCCGTTGCCCACCCGGCCCTTACGAGCGTGCGAGCCTGATCGCCCATTACTTGCAGCAGCACAAGCCCAAGTCCAAGGTGATCATTCTCGATGCCAAGCAGAAATTCTCGAAGCAGGGCCTGTTTACCCAGGCTTGGGAGAAGTTCTACGGATACGGCACCGACAACAGCATCATCGAGTGGCGCCCGGCTCCCGACGGCAAAGTGGTCAGCGTCGATCCGGGCAGCCGGAAGATGGCGATAGGAGAACTGGAGGAGGAGATGGCGGCGGACGTGCTCAACATCATCCCGCCCCAACGCGCCGGCGCGATCGCCCAGGCATCGAGCCTGGCAGACGACAGCGGCTGGTGCCCGGTGGATCAGAAGACCTTCGAGTCGAGCCTTGTGCCAGGCGTGCACGTGATCGGCGACGCCTGCGTGGCGGGTGCGATGCCCAAGTCCGGCTATGCCGCCAACAGCCAGGGCAAGGTCTGCGCCGCCGCCGTGGTAGCGATGCTGAACGAAGGCGAGGTGGGAACACCCTCCTACGTCAACACCTGCTACTCGATCCCATCGCCCGGCTATGGCATCTCGGTTGCCGCAGTGTACAAGCTGGGCGCCGACGGAAAGATTGCCAGCGTTCCAGGATCCGGCGGCGTGACGCCGATGGATGCGTCCGAGGAAGCCCATAGGCGCGAAACCGAGTACGCCTACAGCTGGTACAAAAACATCGTGGACGATACCTTCATGTAACAACTAGCAAAGAAGCGCGCTTGCGGAGCGCGCCATTCCGACTCTTCTGGGGCCTTCGGGCCCCTTTTTGATGGAAGCTCGCAGCATAGGCTCACACCTTCCGCGGCCAGGTCGCGACATCGACTTACATAAAATAATATGATATTTATAAATTTAATATTATTTTACGTTATGACTTGCTCTGCGATACTAAGCGTAGCAAGCACTTCTCCGACCCTATTCGAGCAGTTCATTTGAGGTATGCCGCTAACCGAAACCAGACCATGACCATGACCACGAAAACGATGATCGGTGCAATCGCTCTCGCCTTTGCAAGCTCACCAAACCTGTTTGCTTCAACCGAGATGGGCGTTCTGGAGTCTGCGAGAGAGGAAATCACGAAAGAAACGATCTTGGACCTTAGGGATTATCCTCACTATCGGTACCTGCCCTCGGACCACTTCGGCCTATTCGCGCGCTGTGTAACCGAAAAACGGATTCAGATGGCGAAGACGATCGATTGCACCTGGTTAAGAAAATCTTCTTCGGTTACGCCCGAGCCTCTGGAACATCTTCTCCGATGCCTGGCACGTGGCGGGTTTGACGAGGCCCAAAGAGAGCGTCATCGGGAGTTTTGCGCTTTTCTTATGCGGGAACATTTCAGGGATCTCGAATCGAGGCATCCCGGGGCTCACTCGCCCGGTGGTCGGTCGTAGAGCATCGCCCGACTTCATAGATGAATTCCTTCCGTCTCCTTCGTTTCCTGCCGCCGCGCACCGCCGGCGGCTTCTGGTGTTTGCGGACTATCCACCGGGGACCAATAGTCTTTCGGCGAATCGAACCGGGCAGCGAAGTTGAGCAAGTCCGATCTCAGGCTCCGACATTTCTCGACGAGCGAGGCAATCTCGATGCTCGTCTCGTCGTCGGCCTTCAGCGTCTCGCGTATTCTTGGAAAGAGAATATCCTGACCTTTCGCGTGCTTGGCCAAAATAAGCGACTTTGCGCTCCGTTCATCTAGCGTATGCTCCGCAACGAGAAGATGAACCGCCGAGTTCAGGAATGCGTTTTCGACAATCTCCCACTGTTCCTGGTCAAACGACCGCCAGCGATCCGACAAAACCTCGCTCTGTATCGCACCTTTGCACACCCCCGCCTTTAGGGCCAATTCACCAGCCACCATGATCGATTCCGTAGCGACTGCGGCGGAGCAAGACACAACAAGTGTCAGAGCGATCAAGCTTCTCTTCATAGTGCCGTTTCCCGGTGCGCTTTTCCCGCACGCCTCTTGTGGGCTTTGGATGCGCGCGATTGCGAAGTGCAAACAGTCTAACCGCGACAGGCTCGGCCTTACTTGACCTAATCCGCAAACTTGTTGACCCAATACGACAAGCCGTGCCTATTTGGGAAGAGTCGAAGAGATCAGAGTCTATTGAGGGAACTGCCCTGCCGGCTCCGCGATCAATACGCTAGCACTCCGTCAGGGAGATGGGGGGAGTTAGGGGATGGTATCTTGAATAGAAAGTACGATCGAGGGCGCGTGGCGAGGCGCTCGCCCGAAATCTCACGAATGCCTTACTCCTCGGGCTTGGCTGTTGTAAGGCCCAGCTGTTCCCAGGCCTGAATACCGCCGCGGTACCACTTCAGCTTGTGAGGCGGATAGCCGAAATTCAGCAGGGATTTTATGTTGGTCGGCGATTGGCCGCACCAGGCGCCGTTGCAAAACATAACCAGGGTCTTGGCGTTGCTGAAGTTCCACACACCATCGGCACGAATCACCCCCATGTCCAGCTCCATGATTTCGGCAATCGCTGCAGCCGATGTATGACCCGGATCCAAACGCGTGTATGGAATATTGACTGTCCCCGGGATGGTTCCACGGGCAGTCCACTCGGCGGACCGTGAATCGATGACCAAGACGCTGTCGTCGCCGCGTGCCGCTCGACGGAGAAAAGCGAGCAACTCGAGCTCGCCGATGGTCTCCACGCCAGGTGCAACGGTCATGGGCTGCACACAGAACGGAGGACAGTCGCGGGACGTCTTCTCGTACGGCGGCTCGATCGCGTGCCCAGGATCCTGGTGTCGCATGACCAGGACTTCATCGGAACCGTGTCGTGTTACGACATAGGGCAGTTCCTCGGTAATCTTCACCCGCAGTTGGTCGAGGTCGAAGATATCGTCACTCGTATCGGCCGCCACGACCGCAGTCGCTGCCAGAAACGAACCGGCGAGGAGAACGAGGCGATCGGCAACCCCCATGGCGTCAGGAGACCTCGCGAGGTTTTCTTTCAAATCGCTCGATACTTCCGAGCGACTTCGCCACCGGCATCTACCAGCGAGACTCGGTGACTACCAGCGCGAGGCAAGCCATTCGGCGATGACCTCGAGCTCTTCGTCCGTCACGTTCGATACAGAGGCCCGCATGGCCGCTGAAAGCCCATTGGTGCGCCTGCCGTCGCGGATATCCTGCATCTGCCGCACCAAATACTTGACGGGCTGCCCCGCGATGACCGGGTATTCCTGGGTAACCGGGTGAGTGCCGTCCTCGCCGTGACACGTGTGGCAGATCTTCTCTCTGTAAAGATCGGCTCCCTGATCGGCACAAGCGCCGGCCGCACAGATAAACAGCAGTGGCCCCGCCACGCCTCTCATGCTGGCACATGGATTCAACTCACACCTCCCTTATTGCGTCGCTTCTTGGACAAATCGCTTTTGTGCTGCTCGACGGAAACCGGCCTTGCACTCCACGCACTCCCTTAACAAGCGGAACCCAACGTCGTCGGACCTCCGCATCGCAACGTTCCAATCCCGGGACGATATCTCGACGCTTTCCGGCCCATCGCTCCAGCCGCCATTGCGGAAGGCGCGGCGGCGGGTCTGGTAGATGCTGTCGCAGCGCGCGAACGAGTGAGCCGGCTCCGGGTCCCGCATGGAGCAAGTCCACTCGCCTACGTTTCCCACAACGTCGTAGAGTCCCCAGTCGTTTGGGGCGAAGGATCCGACGGGTGCCGTCCGATCGTCATCCCACCGGCTGCCGCAGCCGTCGCAATTCGCCTTGTTGCGGTCCAGCTCGTTACCCCAAGGATAGGTCGTGGCGCCTCCGGCACGCGCGGCATGTTCCCACTCGACTTCTGTCGGAAGCCGATAGTGGGTACCCGCCCGACGGCTCAGCCACTTGGCGAAGTTCAGCGCATCGTAGACGCAAACGTTGATCGCCGGCTGGCGCCCGCGGCCCCAGCCTTCATCGTCGGGAGCCTCGCGGTCGGTCGCACCCGCAAAGCGGTCATACTCATCAAAGGTGACCTCGTATGCGCCGATGTAATAAGGGTCGATGCAAACCTCCTCCGGGTACCCGTCTTCTCCCCCGGTGTCGTAGCAGGCGCCGGGAACGAGGACGAAATCCATCCCTGTCACTGGATCCCGAAAGGACCGTGACACCGGGCCCGCCGCAGTTGGAATAAGTTCCGGATCGGGTTTCCAAGCCGTAAGCCGCCAGGCAGAGAGGTCAGGGCCACGGGAAAACTCGTGATTCACCGCCGCTTTGGTCTCGCGAGCACAGGTTAGATTCTCCTCGCAAGAGCCTGACGGACCCGGCGCTGCGGCCCGCGTAGTTGCCACGGCAAACAACAAACCGTACGCAAAAAAAGAAACCGCCGCAGCGGGGCATCCGGTCGGGCAAAATAAAGAGAAGCTGAAGGATCGCGGTTCCAGACCGATCGACCGTTTGTGGCGAGTCGGACCCTTCATGGCCACCTCCATTTCGCTTGCGACGAGCCGAGGACCTGATCATGGACCGCGAAAGGCCCTCTCGCTTCATCAGCGCCACTAGATGTTTTATTTATGTAACCAAATGTAGACAGTTACGCACCGTTAGTCTGTAGGTGTTTTCCGAAACGTGCTTAGGTGAATACCGAAAGCTTGCGCTCTATGCGCGAACCCCCAATCGCGTAGACCGGCAAGGGAATTCGCCGGGGGCAGAGAAACGGCTCTGGTTGGCTCGTATCCGGTGGAAACGATCCCTGCGACGGTGCATGGGAACAGGAACGTCTTCGCATTGAGCGGCGCTTGGCGCGAAGGGCGTCCGAGGGGCGGCGAGCAGAGGACGCCGACGCTTGCTCAAACGAAGCGGCCCTCAGTCGACCACCTCACCCTCAAGTACCCGCTCAAACTCGAGCTGTCCATCGCGCAGGTCCACATCGATGCTGTCGCCGGGTGCGAACTTACCGGCAAGGATCTCCTGCGCCAGCGGATTCTCCAGCTGCACACGGATAGCCCGCTTCAGCGGCCGCGCGCCGTAGACCGGATCGAAGCCGGCCTCCCCCAGGTGATCCAACGCGGCATCGCTGACCACGAGACCCATCTCCCGATCCGCCAGGCGCTGCTGCAAGTAGCGGATCTGAATGCCCGCAATAGCCCGGATCTGATCTCGGTGCAGGGGGTGGAAGACCACGATCTCGTCCAGCCGGTTAATGAACTCTGGCCGAAAGGCCACGCGGACCACCTCCATGACCGCCTGTTTCATCTCCTCATAGCGCTCCTCACCCGCCATCTGCTGGATGACGTCGGAGCCCAGGTTGGAGGTCATGACGATGACTGTGTTGCGGAAGTCCACCGTCCGGCCTTGCCCGTCGGTCAGGCGCCCATCGTCCAACACCTGGAGCAGGACGTTGAAGACATCCGGGTGGGCCTTCTCCACCTCATCCAACAGGATCACGCTGTAGGGCCGCCGGCGGATGGCCTCGGTGAGATAACCCCCCTCCTCGTAGCCCACGTAGCCGGGCGGGGCGCCGATGAGCCGGGCCACGGAGTGCTTCTCCATGAACTCGGACATATCGATGCGTACCATGGCCTCCTCGGTGTCGAACATGAACTCGGCCAGGGCCTTGCACAGCTCCGTCTTACCGACACCGGTTGGACCGAGGAACAGGAAGGAGCCCAGCGGCCGCATGGGATCGGAAAGCCCGGCGCGCGAGCGGCGGATGGCGTCGCTCACGGCGCGCACCGCCTCGTCCTGACCAACGACCCGCTTGCCGATTTCCTCCTCCATGCGCAACAACTTCTCCCGCTCTCCCTCCAGCATTCGGGAGACCGGTATGCCGGTCCACTTGGAGACGATGTCGGCGATCTCCTCCGCCGTAACCTTGTTGCGCAGCAGCGTCTTCGCGGAGTGCTCGGCCTCATCCGCGGCCTCGAGCTGCTTCATCAGCTCCGGGACCCGGCCGTACTGAATCTCCGACATTCGCGCGAGATCACCGGCGCGGCGCGCCGTCTCCATCTCCAGGCGGGCACGATCGAGCTCCTCCTTGATGTGGGCCGTTCCCTGGACGGACGCCTTCTCCGACTTCCACACCTCATCCAGATCCGAAAACTCCCGTTCCAGGCGGCCGATCTGCTCTTCCAGGTCGGCGAGCCGCTTCCGGGACGCATCGTCGGACTCCTTCTTCAGTGCCTCGCGCTCGATCTTGAGCTGTATGAGCCTGCGATCGAGCTTGTCCATCTCCTCCGGCATGGAATCGATCTCCATCCGGATATGAGACGCCGCCTCGTCCACCAGGTCGATAGCCTTGTCCGGCAACTGACGGTCGGTGATGTAGCGATGGGACAGGGTCGCCGCCGCAACGATCGCGGGATCGGTGATATCCACCGCGTGGTGGACTTCATAGCGCTCCTTGAGACCGCGAAGGATGGCGATGGTGTCCTCGACATTGGGCTCGACCACCAGCACCTTCTGGAAGCGCCGCTCCAGGGCCGCGTCCTTCTCCAGGTACTTGCGGTACTCGTCCAGGGTGGTGGCGCCGATGCAATGCAGCTCCCCGCGGGCCAGTGCCGGCTTGAGCATGTTGCCCGCGTCCATGGCACCCTCAGCCTTGCCCGCCCCCACCATGGTGTGGAGCTCGTCGATGAACAGGATGATGTTCCCCTCCTGACGCGCCACGTCGTTGAGCACCGCCTTGAGCCGCTCCTCGAACTCGCCGCGAAACTTGGCCCCGGCGATCAGGGCCGCCATGTCCAAGGACAGCAGACGCTTGGACTTGAGCCCCTCCGGCACCTCGGCATTGACGATGCGCTGAGCCAGCCCCTCCACGATGGCGGTCTTGCCCACGCCGGGCTCGCCGATCAGCACCGGGTTGTTCTTGGTACGCCGGGCCAGGACCTGGATGGTGCGCCGGATCTCGTCGTCGCGCCCGATGACGGGGTCGAGCTTGCCCTGCTCCGCCCTCTCGGTGAGGTCGATGGTGTACTTCTCCAGGGCCTGGCGCTGCTCCTCGGCGTTGGGATCGTCCACCGTTTGACCACCTCGAACCTGGTCGATGGCCTGCTCCAGCGCGCCCTTGCTGGCACCGGAATCCCGCAGCAGGTTGCCGAGCTCGCCCCGATCGTCCGCCGCCGCGAGCACGAACAGCTCCGAGGAGATGTACTGATCATTGCGCTGCTGCGCCAGCTTGTCCGTCTGGTTGAGGAGACGCCCGAGGTCGTTGGAGACGTGCAGGTCTCCGGCCGCACCCTGTACCTGCGGCAGGCGCTCCAGGGCCTCGCCCAGACCGGATCGCAGCCGGTTTACGTTTACGTCCGCCAGCGACAACAGGTGCCGTGCCGTGCCGCCCTCCTGGTCCAAAAGGGCCAGCATCAGGTGTGTCGGCTCGATAAACTGGTTGTCACGACCCACCGCGAGACTCTGGGCATCGGCCAGGGCCATTTGGAACTTCGCCGTGAGCTTGTCCATTCGCATGGTATTTCTCCGCATTTTTATAAGGTTATCGTGAAAAGTTGGGGAATTCGCCCCGTAATTCAAGCCAACCAGCGTGGAGGCGATTGAACCGCGCCAGATTCCAAGCGCAAGCACCATGGAACCCGCCATTCGGCGGGTTTATCTTTTTCCGGGATCCAATCGGCATTCCCTCCGACACGAGGCCGCTGGTCGGTGAAAGCCGGCCTTTCGTCGATCCCTGCTGTGCGGACGGGCTCGGTGCTGTTAACGTAGCTGGATGAAACGGCACTCCACTCGCGGGTTTACGCTCGTTGAGCTTCTGATCACGATCTCCCTGCTGGCGATCGTGATCGCACTCGCGGGCCCCGCCTTCCGAGACCTGATTTTGAACAACCACAGGGCAACTCAGCTCAACGCGATGATAGCCTCCCTCAACGTCGCCCGGGCCGAGGCGGCGAAGCGCGGCGCAAGAACCATCGTCTGTATCTCCGACGGCGCCGACCCGCCGGATTGCGCCAGCAGTCCGGACGGCTGGGAGGATGGCTGGATCGTCTTTGTCGACGGAGACTCAGGCCCGCCTTCTCTGGACAACCCGGAAGATACGAACGGCAGCGGGACCTGGGATTTTGGAGAAGACGCGCTCATCGACGTCCATGGGCCCTTAGCGGACGGCACGACGCTGCGAGGCAACACCAATGTCGCCAAGCAAGTAACTTTTAACCGCCTGTCTGGTACCGGCGGAACACTCCGTCATTGCGATTCACGCGGAGCGGCAAAAGCACGCGGAATAATCATATCCCGCGCAGGGCGTAATCGCCTCACCTCAGATTCCGACGGGGACGGCACTGAGGACGATGGCGACTCTCCTCCTAACGAACTGACCTGCCCCTGAGCCCATGATTAGAGCCCCCCTTTCTCTTGGACGTGCCCGCGGCGCTTCGCTCATTGAGGCCCTGATCACCCTGCTGATTTTGTCGGTCGGGCTGCTCGGCATGGCCGCCCTGCAGTTCATCGGCACCAAGGAGACCGCCAGCGCCCTACGCCAGAGCCGGGCCATCTGGCTCGCCCGTGACATGGCCGACCGCATGCGCTCCAATCCTACCCGCGTCGAGGCAGGCGACTACGACGGCATAGACACCGGCACCCTGCCGACTTCCCCCCCCACCTGCGGGACCGGCAACACCTGCACCCCACAGCAGATCGTAACTTACGACATCAACCAGTGGGGGCTGCTGCTGCGCGAGCTTCCAGGGGGAACCGGGATGGCCGGCGGTATCGGTACGGTCACCGAGACACCCGCCAATTCCGGGCGCTTCGCGATCCGCCTGATGTGGGACGACGAGGGCACGGGTGCCAATGTCACCTCCTGTCCGGACATCCCGAATCCGCAAACCGACCTGACCTGCCTGACCATGTGGGTGGAGCCGTGATCCGCCGATACCCGCAACCGGGCTTCACCCTGGTGGAGATCCTGATCGCCATCGCAATCGGCCTTTTTCTCACCGCCGGCATGGTGCAGCTGTTCGTGGCCAACAAGACCAGCTACCGCTTCAACGAGGCCCTTTCCCGGATCCAAGAGAACGGTCGCTTCGCCCTGGCGACCATGGCTAGCGACCTGCGTATGGCCGGCAACTTCGGGTGCAAGCAGGGGGCGAGCACCTCCAACCGCGTCAACACGGGCACCTCCTACAACGCGACTATCCACGACTTCACCGACGCACTGGAAGCCCCAAACGACTCGGGGACCGATCCAGACGAGATCACCTTGCGCGGTGCAATCGGGCCGGGGCTGATCGTCCAGGGACACCGGGGAGGCGGAGCGGGTAATCCGCTGATCGTGGACGGGGCCAAGACAACCGTGGAAGAGGTAATCTGCGGCTCCTCCAACTGCGTCACCAACAGCGTCGCGGACATGGTGCTGCTCTCCGACTGCGTGGAGGCGGATATCTTCCAGGCCACCAGCCTCACCGCCGCCGGAAGCGAGACCGACGTGGGTTTCAACGACCCTGCACCGACCGGCACGCCGGGCAACACCGCCGGCGCGGTGCTGACAAAGGAGTATCGCACCAACGCCACCCTGTATCCCCTGCGGGTCATCAGGTACCACGTGGCCACGGGAACCAACGGCGTCGCGCCTTCCCTCTACCGGGCGGTGAACACCGCCGGCAACGGCGACGAACTGATCGAGGGGGTGGAGAATCTGCAGATCACCTACGGCGAGGACACCAACGGCGACGGCACCGCAAACCGCTATGTATCGGCCAACAGTCTGACGGCGGCGGGTTGGGAGAATGTCGTGAGTATGCGCGTCGCCCTGCTGCTCAGCTCCTGGCTCGGCTCGTCGGAAGGCGTAATTACCGCGGACAGCGCCCAAAGCTTCGACGTAAACGGCACCACGGACACCTGCCCGGACGGTCAGATCTGCCAGCTGATGACCACCACGGTCAAGCTCCGCAACAGGCTCCACTAGGCATGCCCCGATCCACCATGAACCACCAACCGGGCCACTCGACGCCAGAGAGGCAGAAAAGGGGCTTCGCGCTTGTCGCGGCACTCGTCTTCCTCGCGGTCATGTCCGTGCTGGGCGTGACCATGATGAACATCACCCGCCTGGAGAACCTGATGGTCGGCGGCTCACGGGAGGCCGCCATCGCCTTCCAGGCCTCCGAGGCAGCGCTGCGAGACGGGGAGAGCACCATTGCCGCCGATCTCGTCACGGCCTTGTGCGATCTGACCATCGCACCCACGACCGGCGCAGCGGGTACCTATGGCGAATTCGCGGTCGAGCCGAACTATCTCACTCACGCTTGGACGACGGGCTCGGACTTCCTCACCTACGCGTCCAACGATTACCCCGAGATGCCAAGCGGCAAGCAACCACGCTACCTGATCAAGCACGTGGGCGACCAATGCGTCGATACGAACGCCAGCACCTGGCAGCGGTGTCTCGACCCGGCCTGTCCCGTCCCGCAGTGTCAGGCGATGTCTGTATTTCGCATCACCGGGTGGGGCACCAGCAGGGACGCAACGTCCACTAGCCTGCTGCAGACCCACTTCGCCTGTTTCCGCCCCTGAAGCGGAAAAACACTGTATACGTCTATCCATACCGAGAGGAGCCGCATCAATGTTCGCAAAGAGCCATCTCACCGGCAGGCGCCTGCTCCCGGCCGCGGCATTGGCACTTGCGGCGGGTATTCCCGCCGCCGCCCGGGCCGCCCCCGGCACCCTGGCCCAGCTCCCGCTGTTCGTCTCCGTCAGCGTCAAGCCCAACATCTTTTTTGTGCTGGACGACTCCGAAAGCATGCGCAGCCCGGTCATCAAGTCGGCGGGGGCCAAGGCCGCCCACCCGACCTTTGTTAAAACCTATCTTGAACCCGATGGCTCCTCCTCCTTCCCGAACCCTCCCGAAGACGACGAGAGTACGCTCGGGCTCTGCGCGGGATACAATATCTTGGCATACGACCCGAACGTCACCTACACCCCTTGGCCGGGTTTGGACTTTGCGAACGGCGATGAAAGTGAGGGCTTGTCGAGCTTCTGCACCGATCCCTACGACCCCTCGACCTGTGCAGCGGACATCGGCGGCGAGCTCGTCTACTTCGAGTGGACGGACGACGGCGACGGCGTCTACCAGGACGGCGAATGCCCGAGGCCCTTCAACGACGACCCAACACTGACCGACGGCGACCTGGTCACACCGGCGGTCTGCGCCGGTATCTCCGGCTGCGTCCCGGCGACCAGCGCAACGGCTCCGAGTGGAGTGGACGCCGCGACGAACTTCGCCAACTGGTACAGGTATTACCGCACCGGCGATCTGGTGCAGAAGCGAGCGGTCTCCGAGGTCATCTTCGACGCCGACCAGAGAGTGGGCCTGGCCACCCTGAATAACGAGGGCAACGCCGCGACCCCGGTCCGCGACCTCAGCGATAACACCGAGGGGAGCGACTGCGGAGGGACACTGACTAACAAAGAGTGCCTGCTGGAGCGCTTGTTCGGAATTGAACCCACTGGTCCCAATACCCCGCTGCGCCGGGCCCTCGACGAGGCGGGTCACTACTTCGACAAGAACACGCCGGACCTCCACCACGAGTACCTTGACACCACAGAGGACAGCCCCATACTGCCGCCCGAGCAGGGAGGGCGGTGCCAGCAAAACTTCGTCATTCTGGTCTCGGACGGTTTCTGGAACGGGAACTGGCCGACAGACAACGGCGGAAACCCGGTCATCGACAACGCCGGCCAGGCGCTGGCAACCCACGGTGACGCCGACCATGACGGCCTGCTGGCCAACGTGAGCGGCACCAACTCCGACTTCGACCGCTTCACCCACGACGACGCGAGTCTGCCCTCGTCGTGCATCAATCCTTCTTTAACCCCGATCACGCAGGACACGCTCGCGGACATCGCCATGCATTACTACGAGCAGGACCTCGCCCCGGGGCTGAACGACGAGGTCCCGACCTCCGATGCCGACGAGAACGACCGGCAACACCTGGTCACCTTCACCGTCGCCTTCGGCGTGGACGGCACCCTGAGCCAAGACCCGCCGAGCCGCACCGATACGGCCTCCTTCAACTACTGGCCGCCCGTCTGCGTCGGCGAGTCCACGACTATCGACGACATGCGCCATGCCGCGTGGAACGGCCGCGGCGAGTTTCTCTCCGCAAGGGATCCGGCCTCGGTCGGCGAGGCCCTCACGAAGGCGACCTCCACCATCGCAGAACGCGGCAACACCACCTCGGCCGGAGCCGGCTTCAACACCCCCCGCCTGACCACGGACAGCTTGATCTTCCAAACCGAGCTCGACACGACCGACTGGTCCGGAGATCTCAAGGCGTTCAAGGTCGACCCGGATGGCACCCTGGAAGAGACGCCGGAATGGAGTGCGGCAGCGATACTCGACGACAACACCCTAACGAACCCGGCAGAGCGGGTTATCCTGACACGGGACGCGACCGACGGCGTCACTTTCGAATGGGCGAATCTAACGGCCGCCCAGCAAAGCGACCTGTGCGAGACGACCACCACCTGCACTGGCGTCGAGGAAACGCTCGGCCAACTGCGTCTGGCCTTTCTGCGCGGCGACCGCGACTGCGAGGACACAGACGTCGATCCGGGCTGCCCGTCCGGTGTCGACTTCGAAGGCGACGCCGCAAACGACGACCTGGTGCTGCGCCAGCGCGGCAGCCGCTTGGGCGACATCGTCAGCTCCGGCCCCGTGGTCGTGGGCGCGCCGGACCTGAACTGGCCTTCCACCGGAACCACCATCTTGCCTTCCACCGGAACCACCTTCTTCCCGACGGCGAGCGGAGAGACCTACGCCGAGTTCCGAAACAGCAACTCAGGCCGCACCCCTGTGGTCTACGTGGGCGCCAACGACGGCATGCTGCATGGTTTTCGCGTGAGCGACGGCGAGGAGCTCTTCGCCTACATTCCCTCGGTCCTGTTTTCGACCGCGCCGACCGAGGGGCTCCATTACCTGACCGATACGAGCTATGCACACCGCTTCTATGTGGACCGGACCCCCGCCATCAGCGACGTCTACATCCCCACCACCGCCCTGGGGGCCGACGACGACTGGCGGACGGTGGCCGTCGGCGGACTGGGCGCCGGGGGGCGGGGTCTCTATGCCCTGGATATCACCAATCCCGCCCTCTTTACTTCCACCATCTCCACCACCAACGCCGCCAATACCGTGATGTGGGAGTTCACGAGCGCCGCGGACGCAGAGCTTGGGTACACCCTGAGCCAACCCGTCATCGCCTTGATGAACAACGGCAAATGGGCGGCAATCGTGGGCAGCGGCTACAACGATACAGGCACGAATCTCAATGCCCACCTGTTCATCATCTTTCTAAAGGAAGGGCTCGACGGCACCTGGGACGAGGCGTCGGACGACTATGTCAAGATCGAGGTGCCGATCGCATCGCCCACCGAGCGCAACGGGCTCTCGTCCCCAGCCGTCGCCGATCTCGACGGCAACGGCACGACAGACCGTGTGTATGCGGGAGACCTGCTCGGCAACCTCTGGGTGTTTGATCTGTCCAACACGACGGTCAACAACTGGACCGTGGCAGGGTCCGGAACGCCGCTGTTCCAGGCCGGCAGCACCCAGCCCATAACCGTAAAGCCCCGGATAGCCAAGCACCCGAGCCAGGGTGACATCTCAGACGGGACGACCGATGATAACCAGCCCAACGTCATGGTCTATTTCGGCACCGGCCAGTACCTGACCGAGGCCGACAAGTCCACCACGACGACCCAGGCCTTTTACGGAGTGTGGGACCGGGGTGATTTCGGATTGACCACGGCCAACTTGCAACAGCAGACCTTCGAAGCCGATTTCGCGGACGAATCGGTAGTAACCGACACAACTGTCGATTGGACGACGAAGCATGGTTGGTATCTGAACCTGCCTGATTCGGGCGAGCGCGTGGTCACAGACGCGACCCTGCGCGGGGGCATTGTCTTTTTCAACTCGCTCATACCGCTGAGCAGCATCACGAACCCCTGCGAGGGAGGTGGATCAGGATTTCTCTACGCCCTGGCAATGGAGAACGGGGGCCGCCCCGACAGCCCGGCCTTCGACGTCAACGGCGATGCGGTGGTAGACGCAAGCGACGTGGTCGCTGAGAGCAGCCCGGCGGATCCGACCGACCCACGGACAGAGATCGCCGGCAGAGTCAGGTTCTCCGGGGGTATCCCCACGGGCTCGACCTTCAGGGACAACACCCAATTCACGGGCGGCAGCGAGGGCAGAGGCGTGCAAACACGCGCAATCGTCGAGCTCGAATCGCTCGACACCGGGCGCCTGTCCTGGCAGCAGCTCTATCGCAACTGACCGGCAGATCGAACTGTTTGGAATCATCATGATCAATCGTCTCTACTTACTCCTGCTCCTCGCCCTACCCGGAATCGGCGCAGCCACCGGGCCTCCGCAACCCGAGCACTCAGGCACCATCGCCGTCGTGCACGGACCCGGGTCGGTCGTCGTAATTGACGATAGGAGCTACTTGGTGCCTCCGGCAACACCGATCGAGCACGCGGACGGACGAACGGGATCACCGACGGACCTGGTCGTGGGACGGCAGATCCGCTTTGATTTCCGCGTCGACGACGACGGACATCTGCATCTAACCAGGGTCCTGATACCCTCCGGTGGTTCGGAGGTCGACTCTGCCCCCGGGGGCAGCCAGGCATCCGGAGGTCTCTAGCGATGAGAGTCGACACCTCGGGGGGGTTTACGCTGATAGAGATCTTGATCGCGGTCGCAGTCGTCGCAATCCTTGCGAGCATCGCCTACGCGGGATTTCAGGGTCAGATCACCAAATCGAAGAGGGCGGAAGGAAAGGCGGAGCTGATCAAATGGGCGCAGAACCTGGAGAAATGCAAGGCATTGTACGGTGCTTATAACGCCGCTGCCGGTGGCACCCTGCGCTGCAAAGCGTACGACGACGTTACGGGTGGCGATACCCAATCATCGGAAAATGGCTACTATGTAATCAGCGCAACCGCGAGCGACGCCACCAGCTACACGCTCCAGGCCGCTCCTGCAGGCTTCACCGACTCAGATTGCGGAAATCTGACGGTGACAGAGGACGGAACCAGAAGTCAGACCGGCGCTGGCACCAATTGTTGGTAAGCACGCCGCCAAGGCGCCCGTTCCCCTCTCAAGTCCGCAGCGGCGGAGATTGCGCGGGCGAGATCGAGCATCCAGTCTACTGCACCTGCAGCTCGATGACTCCGGAAACCTCTACCCGAATGACCTGCTTCCCCGCCTCGATGCGCGGCGGTGCAGGTGCGGCGTCTGCTGCCGGCATGGCGGTCATGGTCCCAAAGACAGGCGCGGGGCGGTCGGCACGCGTCTCGACCCGCATCTCCACCAGCCGCTTCCTACGCTGACCCATCTGCTCTGCGATGAGCTGCGCCCGCTCGTTGAAGGCGTCGATACCGACGCGAATCAGCGCATCTTCGGCCTCTTTACGCCGTCCGTCCGAGACCTGGTAGCCGATGGACTGAAGCAGCAGCCGCTCCTGCAGACGTCCGACGAGTCCGCTCAATGCGGCGGCATCCCGCGAGCGCAGCCGAATGGCCTGACGCACGCGCCATCCGGTCAGAGTACCCTTGGTGTACAGGGGGCTGGTCGTGTACCCGAGGGTCTCTGACTCGATCCCCGTCTCCTTCTCTGCCTGACTCAAGGCCCAGTCCACCATCGTATTGACCTCTCCGGCAAGCTGTGTGGCGTCCGTCCCCTCCCGCTGGGCGGCGAGCACCGCCACCAGCAAATCCGCCTCCACCTCCGACTGCGCGGACGCAGACAAGGAGATACGATCGTAGGTCAAGGGGTCCTGCTCGCCTGCTCCCGCGGAAGCGCACAGCGACAGAAGGACGATCTGCAAACCGAGGCGAAGCTTAGGCAAAGGCATTGATGACCTCCAGTGGCCGATTGGCGTCCAGCGAGGGAATGTCGGCAAGCTCACGCGTCTCTGCCCGCGCTTCTCACGCGTAACAGATTGATCACTTGGTGTATTTCCGGAGAGCGACGAAATCGCGTGTCCGCAAAGAAGGAAAGTATCAGGGAATCGCATCGTGCGACGCAACCGGCCGGGATCGCACGCGCATCGTCCAGAGCTCGGATCTTCTTGTCGCTCATCTAGCCACCAATGGGTGACCATCCCTTCAGACTCATTTCACGTTGGAATCGGCCCACCTCTCGAAACTCATTTCGTGTCGGACAAGGTTGTCACTGGCGAGATAGGCGCAGTTGGACTATATATCAATCCTTAACAGACTCTCGTTCTTACGACGTCTTTCAATTTGGGATGGCACCCGAATGGTTTCAGATCCTGCAGCTCAAAACACCTGCCGGCCTGGCCACCGCATTCGTTTCCCGGATGACGTAGCCCCGCGTGTCATCGACTCCTCGAACACTGCCAGCGCCTTGCGGCACGCGCCCTGTCCCGCTCGATCCCGCTCGACCTTCACCGACCCCGAGGCCCGGTGCCGCCGCGACGGCCCGCCCGAACGACGCCCCCATGCTAATCCAGAAAGGGAGACTCAATAGATGCCAGTAACCCCCACCTATCCCGGCGTATACGTGCAAGAAGAGGCATCCGGCGCCCGCGCCATTGCCGGTGTGGCAACCTCGATCGCCGCCTTTGTCGGCATGGCCGAGCGCGGGCCGATGGACACAGCGGTGCGGATTTTCAGCTTCGCGGATTTCGAGCGCAGTTTCGGTGCCACGACCCAAGGCGAATTGGCTACCCAGGTGCGCAATTTCTACCTCAACGGCGGCGGCCAGGCCTATGTCATGCGCATTGCGCAGCAAGCGGTGCGGGCCAATGTTGTGCTGCGCAATCAGGATGACAGCGCCGACGCGATGACCGTTACCGCCCGCGACCCAGGGCTCGAGGGCAACCTTCTGCGGGTCGAGATCGATTATGACACCGCCAGCCCCGAAGAAACGTTCAATCTCACCGTCTTCCGCAGCTTTCTCAAAGACGACGGCACGTCCGAAAGGCAGGCAGAGGAGAAATACACCGATCTCTCAATGAGCGCCACCGCCGGCAATTTCGCCGATACGGTCATCAACACCAGGTCATCGCTGATCAGCGTTGCGGCAACAACGCCGGCTGCGCCCATCGACGGGGTGTCGATTGCCGGTACCGTTCTAGACGGCGCCGCCGCGACTGCAAAGACCGAGCTAGACGCGATCGTCACTGCCTCGGCAAACCGGCTGACGCTGAAGGTGGGTGACGATATCGCGATCCCGGCGACGCTGACCGACGCGAGCACGGTCGGCTCGCTGGCCAACCTGGCCACCCAATGGACCAACGATCTGAACGCCGCGCTGACGGCGAACGCCATTGCCGCCACCGTCACAGTGACCGTCCCCGGCAGCAGCATCGGAAACGGCGGGACCGGCGCCAACCGCCTATTACGCGTCACCTCGACCCATGGGCCGGTGAAGATCAGCCCCGGAGCGAGTGCAGACTGCGCCGTGGCATTGCGGCTCGGCACGGCCCAGGGCGGCGTCGAGGGCTCGGATTACGGCGACGGACGGCCCGCGCCCACGGGATTTGTCGCGCGGATGGGCACCGCGACTGACCAATATGCCGAGTTCCGCACGTTTGCGGGCACCAATCGCGACCAGGTCACAACCATCGACATCACGGATGACAGCCCCGACTCGCCGCACCCGACGATCAACCTGAACCTCGGAGGCGCGGTGCCGATGTTCGACGACGGCTCGTCGCAGACGCTGGGCAACGCGATGACGGTGCTCGACACCGTCGTCGGACTGGTTGCCGGAGGAACCAGCGACCGCTGGACGGTCAAGCGCCACGGTCTGCGTTTGGCAATGAAACCGAAGTACGGCACTGACGATACCGGGCTTGTCACCACCTTCACCTCGACGACGTTCAACTTCGCCACCACCGCGTTCAACGGCGCGGCAAACACCGCCGCCTACAAGCTCGGACAGACGGGCGGGGTGGCCGGGCCGTCGCCATTCCAGGGCGCAAACCCCACCCCGGGCGGTGACGGCAACCCGGCGACGAAGACGGAATATGACCATGCTTACACGATAATCGACCGCAATGTCGATCTATTCAACCTGCTCTTGCTGCCGCGCAACAAGGGGCAAAGCAATGCCCAACGCAAACTGCTCTGGGGTCCGGCCTCTTCCTTCTGCGAAAAGAAGCGGGCGTTTTTGCTTGTCGACCCGGATGACGACTGGGACACCATCACCAAGGCCGAGACCGGCGTGAACGCGATCCGCACAGGCGTCGCCACACGGAACGCCGCCTGCTACTGGCCGCCGCTGGATGTCGGCGGCAAGACCTATGTCGACCCCTGCGGCGCAATGGCGGGAGTGATGGCCCGCACCGACGGCAATCGCGGCGTCTGGAAGGCGCCCGCGGGGCTGGAGGCCACGATCCGCGGCGTCACCGGCGTCAAGCACCAAATGACCGACCCCGAAAACGGCGTCATCAACCCCAAGGCGCTGAACGCCATCCGGCTTTTCCCGGCGGGCGTGGTCAGCTGGGGCGCGCGGACGCTCGTTGGCTTCGACGGCTCGGGCAATGTGGATGACAAATACATCCCCGTGCGCCGCACGATGCTGATGATCGAGGAAGCGCTTTACCGGGGGCTCAGGTTCGCGGTGTTCGAGCCGAATGACGAACCGCTCTGGGCGCAGATCCGGCTTGCAGCGGGATCGTATATGAACGGGCTCTTCCGTCAGGGCGCCTTCGCCGGGGCCAAGTCGACGGATGCCTATTTCGTGCAATGCGACAGCTCTACGACGACCGCCAGCGACATCAACCTCGGCATCGTCAACGTGATCGTCGGCTTTGCCCCGCTGAAACCGGCGGAATTCGTGGTGCTGACGGTCAAGCAGATCGCTGGCCAGGTTCAGGTCTGAGGGAGGGCAGAGAAAGATGGCACAGTTCACCGTAAACACGCACCGCTTCGATCCCTACAAGAATTTCAAGTTCCGCGTGGTCTGGG
Source organism: uncultured Gammaproteobacteria bacterium (assembly GCA_942492625.1). Lineage (GTDB taxonomy): Bacteria > Pseudomonadota > Gammaproteobacteria > Chromatiales > Chromatiaceae > Thiosymbion. The sequence continues at coordinate 78,593 of CALOFM010000050.1, forward strand.
ACGGCCAGGCGGTCGCGGGGATTTCCAAGGTCAGCGCGCTGAAACACACGATCGAGCCGGTCAGCCACCGCGACGGCGGCGACCGGTCGACCCCACGGTTGTCGCCCGGTGCGACCAAGTTCGAACCCGTGACGCTGGAACGCGGCATCACCCACGACACCGCTTTCGAGGAATGGGCGACCAAGGCCTATTCGAACGCGGGCGACGCGGGGGTCTCGCTCAAGGACTTCCGCAAGGACATCACGATCGAGCTGTACAATCTCCAAGGGCTGAAGGTGCGCGCCTGGCAGGTATTTCGCTGCTGGGTTTCCGAGTTCACCGCAATTCCAGAGCTTGACGCCAACGCCAACGCCATCGCGTTCGAATCCATCGTCATCCAGAACGAGGGGTTCGTTCGAGACGAGGCGGTGGTCGAACCCACCGAGACCTGAGGCGCGGCGCGTCATGCGCTCTGCGCTGGTTACCCATGCAAGTTGCGGATTGCGCGCCGGAGGCGCTCCTCAGTCCCTTCCGGTCCCTCCACGCTCAACGAAGGGCGCTGCGAAGCGAGCGATGAGCGTTGACGGCTTCGGGCATCAGAATTTCCGGGGACGCTGTAATGCACTCGGTTGATCTGAACCCTCCCGGCGAAACGCCAATCGCGCTGAGCTTGCGTCCACTAACCGGCGCCGACGAACTGGCCCTGCCCGGCACCGGTTCGGCCGCGGCACTGGCGCTGCTGGGGCGGCTGGCCGAGGCAGCGGATTTTCCGGCCCTGACCGTGTCGCAGTCCGACCGGGCACTCGCCGCGGTCTACCGGATGCTCTACGGGGCGCAGGCCGAATGCAGGGCGGCCTGTGAGAGTTGCGGCGAGCGTTACGAGTTCACGCTGGACCTGCCGCAAATAATCGCCGACCAGGATGCCGACAGGCCCGGCCCGCCGGATGCCGATGGCGCCTGGACGCTGCCCGGCGGGGCGAGGGTGCGGGCGCCGAAACATGCCGACCTGGCAGGCGATCCGGCGACGCTGGCGGCGCGGCTCACGCTCGAGGGCGAGGCCAGTGCGGGCCAGGTCGGAGCATTTCTGGAAAACGCCGCGCCTGTCCTGACGCTGGATCTTGCGGCGCGCTGCCCCGAATGCGGCGAGCCCGCGCAGGTGCGGTTCGATCTGGCCACCTATCTGACCCGGCGGCTTGCCGCGGAACGGCCGTTCCTGGTGCGCGAGACGCATCTGATCGCCTCGCGCTACGGCTGGAGCCACGCCGGGATCATGGGCCTCACCCGCGACGACCGCCGCACCTTCGCCGGGCTGATCGAGGCAGAGCGCGCTCGGCTGAGCCGGAGGCAGACGGCATGAGCGGCTATCTGCAACGTCTCCTCGACCGCGCCGCGCCTGCACCGCCCGCATCCACTCTGGTGCCCGCGGGCCTCTCGCAATCGCCGGTGAGCCTGGCCGACCAGCGCCTCAACGTTCCCGATTTCGCCGACCGCGCCGCGCCCGCGGCACCGGCGGGCGAAGGCTCGGAATGGTTCGGCGAGGCAGCCCAGCCCCCCCGTCCCGCGCCGCGCCGCGGACCACAACGGCCCGCTGGCGAAACCGCTCTGCCCGAGTCGTCCGCACCCGAACCGGCTGCGCACCCGGCGCCAAGCAAGGCTCCAGCGGCAGCCCCAACCGAGACGCCACCCAAGGTGGAACCGCCGCAGCACCCAAGCCCGGTGGGTTTCGTGGACGCCGCCGACCTCGTCCTGCCGGAATCCGAGCCTGCACCGGAGCCCAAGGTTCCGGAACATACCCCCTCCCCGCCCCCGCCCGCCTCACCGGCGGCGCCAGAGGCGCAGGCCACGCAACCCGAACCTCCATCACCCGTGACGCCCCGGCCGGCGCACGACGCAGGAGCCGATAGGACCAACAAGATTTCCAAGGCGGCGCCGGCCCCCCCGCGCCCCAGGGCCGAATCGATCCCCGCAGCCCCGGTGCCAGATCTTACGGTCACCGAAGAGCCCGCAAACGCGCCCACAGCGCCAGAGCCGCGCTCGGTCGTCGAGCTGATGCCGCCGCCGGTGGTGATGCCCGAGCTGCCCGACCCGCCGGTGCCCGCGCCGCGCCAGCCGGAACCCACGCCCGCAGCTGTGCCGCAGGCGCAACAGCCGCGAGAGGCACCGCAGACCCCGGCCCCTTCACAGGAACACCGCACCCGCCCGATGACCGCGGCCGAGGCATCGATCATCGGCCCGCTCACCCCGCGCCGCCGGGCGCTCACGCTGTTCGGACTGAGAAGGCGCTAGGCGATGCCCACCGCGAACCTGTTCCTCGTTACCGACACGCTGACACGGCTCTTGGAATTCAACGTCCGCGCCCTTTTCCTGCGCCAAGGCATCGTCAACGCCGTCACTGTCACCGCCATGCCGCCGGAACGCGCGGGCGCAGCGACCGACACGCTGAACCTGCATCTTTATCACGTGATGGAGGACATCCACTACAAGAACCTTCCGCCGTCCGGCCGCGGCGGGTCGCCAGTATCCCGCCAACCCCTTGCCTTGTCTCTTTTCTACATTCTCACCGCGCATCACGAGATCAACGAAATCTACGACGCGCAGAACCAGCAGAACCTGTTCTCGCTCGCGATCAAGACGATGCACGACCATTCGCTGATCGACGACAGCCTGTCGATCTCGCCCGATGGCGGTCCGCCGCAGACGGTGATGCACACCGACCTGCGCGGCCGCGACAACCATTTCGAGATCTCGCCGCGCCCGCTGACTCCGGAGGAGGCGATGAGTTTCTGGACCGCCGAGCAGACCTCGACGACCCGGCTTTCCGCCTATTACGAGGTGCGCACGATCTTTATCGAGCCCGAAGAGCCCACCGGCGCCTTTGGCCGGGTCTACGATCTCGGCCTCTTCGTGGCGCCGATCTCGGCCCCGGTTCTGGAAAAGGTCTCGGCGCTCACCACCTTCACCCCGCCCGCCGCCAGCGGGCTGCCGCCGCAGGTGCTCGATACCTCTCCCGCCCGCGTGGTGCTGGAACCGGGATCTTCACCCGAGGTGAACCGGGTCAATATCGCCGGCTCGGCGCTGACCGGCGACGGCCAGCCCGGTGCCTCGCAGATCGTCCTGCGCACCCCCGCCTGGCGCGAGCTGGCGGTGGCGGTGCGCGACGCGGTGATCGACAGGTCGCTGAATCCCGGCTGGAACGTCGAGATCACCGCGACCGCTGCGCGGTTCGATCTGCAGGGCAACCTGCAGGCCATCGTGAACGGCGTTGCGACAGCGCTGGAGGTCACGCCCGGTATCTACGCCGTCTCTGTCCGCACCACGCGCCGCCAGCAGACCGAGGGCGGCACGCTGCGCGAGACCAGGTCCGAAAGCAACCAGATCGCATTTTCCGTCGGCGCGCATATCACCCGGGTCGTCGCCGGAGGCCCCGGACGCCTGGTGGTTCAGGTAACGAACACCTTCGACATGACCGCCGCCGGCCTGAACGTTCAGCTTTCGATCGACGGCGAGAGCTACGACGATGCCACCGCCTTTTCCAACCTCCCCGCCATCGATGCCGGGCTGTTCGTGCGACAGGCCGGGCAGATCGAGTTTCACCCGCTCTTCAACCCGGCCACCGCCGGCACCCACCCGCTGCGCCTGATCATCAACGGCGCTGAATCGCAACCCTTCTGGTTTTCGACCCCATGACAGAGCTCAAGGTCCATCCCAAGCCGCATCTATTGGCCAGCGCCGCCGAGCTGCTGGTGCATTGCGCCCGGTTGCGGCTGGCGATGCGGCTGGGCGAGCCCACGGACGAATCCCTGCCGCTGCAGACGCTGGAGCACAGACTGGCCGGGCCGGAGGGGCGGGCGTGGGCGCGGCTGGTGGAGTTGTTCGGGCTTTCCGAACCCGAGGCCGACCTGCTGGCGCTGGCACTGGCAGTGGCGACAGAACCGGCGCTGGGACCGCTGGTGGCGCAGGCGCAGGAGGCTGAAGGGCGGCTGTTGCCGACCGAGCCGCTCATCAAGCTGATGCACGGCCACCCTGCCCGCCCGATCTGGAAACCGACCTCGCCCCTGTCGATGTGGCGGCTGGTGACACCGGTGCGGATGGCCCCCGGCGAACCGCACGGGTATGAGGCCGACCGACAGCTTGTCGATTGGATGTTCGGCAACCTCTCGCTCGACGCCGAGCTGGTGCTGGCGCTCGATGCCTGCTCCGCAGACCGAGCGCCCTGCGAATGGCCGGTGGGCGAGACCGCCCAGCGGCTGGACCATGCTTTGCGGCTGGGCGCCGAGGTGCGGCTTGTGGTCGAGGCGCGCCCCGGTGCGGGACGGCGCAGCTTCGCCGCCGCCGTGGCGCGCGAGCTGGGGCGCGGGGCACTGGTGGCGGACGCATCGGTGATCCCGCAATCCGATTGGGCCGAAGCCTTCATGCTGGCACAGCGTTTCGCCCTTTTTGCCGATGCCGCGCTGATCTGGCGCGAAGGCAGCCCGGCGTGGCCCGTAAAAATCCCGATGGCACCGCTACAGTTCCTTTGCACCGCGCCGGGCGAGGCCCCGCCGCCGCGCGATGGCGCGTCGGACCTGACCGTCGCCCTGCCCGACCCTGGCGTCGACAGCAAATCGGCGATCTTCGCGGAGCTGGTGCCGCGGCTGGCAGGCGATGCGCCAAGGCTCGCCGCCACGCCCGGTCTGCTCTTGGGCGATCTGCAAGAGGTCGGCCGCACCGCGCCGCGCTCGCTGGAGGAAGCCGCCGACGATCTGCGGGCCCGCGCGCGCGCGCGGATGCGCGGCGCAGGCCATGTGGTCGACCCGGTGTTCGGCTGGGACGACATGATCGCCACCGATACCCTGCTGAGCCAACTGAAGCGCATCACGTTCGAGGCCCGCACCCGGCCGCAGCTGATGGAACGCGCCGAGACCGCGCGGCTCTACCACCGCGCCGCAGGGCTTTCGGCGCTGTTCTCCGGCCCGCCGGGGGTGGGCAAGTCCATGGCAGCCCATGTCATCGCCCGCGATCTCGGCAGCAACCTTCTGGTGGTCGATCTGGCCTCCACCACCTCGAAATTCATCGGCGAAACGGCCAAAAACCTCTCAGAAGCCTTCGCGCAGGCCAAGGCATCAGGCGCAGCCCTGATTTTCGAGGAGGCCGACGCCTTTTTCGCCAAACGCACGGACGTGCGCGACAGCAACGACCGCTACGCCAATACCGACACCAACCACCTGCTACAGTTGCTCGAGGCCCATGACGGGTTGGTGATCCTGTCGACCAACCGGCGCGCCAATATCGACCCGGCCTTCATCCGCCGCCTGCGACACGTGGTCGAGTTCCCGAAGCCCGGCCCGCAAGAACGTCGCGATCTCTGGCATCGCATGCTTGGCGGGCTCGGCTCCGACCCCGCACCGCTGAGCGAGACGATCGAAACGGTGGCCGCCACTCACGACCTCAGCCCGGCGCAGATCAAGGGCGCGGCCCTCTCGGCGCTTTACGCGGCGCTGCACGAGGGCCGCGCCATCGAACCTTGCGACCTGACCGCTGCCACCGAGCAGGAGCTGACCAAAGAGGGCCGCGCCGCGCCGGCCTCGACCGTAAAACCACGCAGACAGAGGAGCCCGCACAATGGCTGAATCCACCGGCTCCCCGCTGTCGCCGTCCGTCACTAAGGGCGCGCTCGTGCAACTTGCCGAAGATTTCGGGATCATCGTGCCGAACATCATCCCGTTTCAGTACAACCCCGGCGCAATGACCCGCACGCTGAAGCCGTGGGATCCCAGCGAGGTCGACCAGACCAACCGCGGCGCGCAATCGCCCAATGTGCAGCCCTACGACCCCGAAGAAACCTACAAGTTCAAGCTGGACCTCGATGCCACCGACGATCTCGCCGATGGCGACATCCTGGCGGAAACCACCGGTATCGCCAGCCGCATCGCCGCGATCCAGAAGCTGACCGAGCCCTCCGGCGGGCTCTTCGGCGACCTGATCGCCAGCGCCGCGGCGCTGGTCAACGCCCCCGCCGCCGATGCCGAACGAGCCACCGTCCCGATTACACTGCTGGTCCTCGGCATCGGCGTGATCCTGCCCGTGCGTGTCACCAGCATCTCCATAGAAATCAAAGAGTTTACGCCGCAACTTTATCCTTACATGGCCGAGGTACAACTGGAATTGCGGGTACTGACGCCCGAGGTCTTCAAATGCAAGACCGGCACCGCCATCGACATCGCCATCGCCGCGTATGAAATGACGCGTCTGCAAGAGGACACGCTCGCCATCGCCAACATCGCCAACGCGCTCAAATCCGCCAAATCCATTCTGCCGTTCTGAGGCCCCATGTCCATTTTCGATCCCAAAAGCCGTTACGTGAAACATGCCACCGTCGCCACCGCGACCGACCGGCGCGGGCGCAAGGTGTCCTGCCTCACTCCCGCACTGGTTCCGCCGCAGACCGAGCTGGGCAAGCACCGGCTCAAACAGGGCCAAAGGCTCGACCATCTCGCCAACCACTACCTGAACGACCCAGCCGGATTCTGGCGAGTGGCCGAGTTGAACCAGGCGATGACCGCCGAGGCGGCGCTGGATAACGCGCTCGTCAAGATTCCGACCAAGACCTGAGAGGCTCATGGGCTTTGGCGTCTACATAACCACGGGCACCAGCCTCAACCGGCTGTCGACCGAGATCGTGAACTGGCTGGTCGAGGTACGGGTGGAGATGGAGCTGTCGAAACCAACCCGCTTTGCGCTGCGCTTCGAGGACGACATCTGTGACGGCTCTTTTGCGGTGTCGGGCAGCGAGGAGCTGAAGCAGGACGAAAAGCTGGGGATTTTCGTCATCGACGAGAACGATGTCCTCGATTGCCTGGTCTACGGCCCGGTCACCGAGGTGAAATCGAACAGCAAGCTCGGCGGGCCCGGCTCTTGGGTCGAAATCCACGGGGAGGACCGGCGGGTGGAGATGAGCCGCGTCGGCGTGCAGGCGAAATATACCGGAACGGCCAGCGCCGCCGCCTCGGGCATTCTCGGCGCCTATCAGTTCACGCCCAACGTTCAGGACACGCTGATCGAGTATGACGGCCGGAAGAAACAGCTTTCCCAGCGCGGCTCGGACCTGGCCTTTCTCGAAGAGATCGCGCGCAAGAACAACTTTGAATTCTGGATCAGCTACGCGGTCGCGGGCTCATCCCAGACCGGTATCCTGAGCCTGACCGAAACCGCCAACCTGCGCACGTCGCCCGACCGCAACCAGGCTGGCGGCGTGCCGCAGGTGCCGGTGCTGGCGGCGCCAACGTCGCAGACACTGGCCGTCAACCCGCCGAGACGCGACTGCCCCGGCGTGAACAAATTCGAGGCCAAGATCGACTATGAAAAACCGGTTGCCGCCAAGGGGTTCACGTTTGACGCGGCCGGCGACAAGGCGGTGATCGACCAGATCGTGCAGACGGCAGAGCCGGTGGACCCCGCCCGCCCGGTGCAGGTCGGCGGCGTAGTGCGCGAGGCGATCATCCCGCCCAAGGTCGACCCCGAAGAGGCGTTTCTAGCGAAGGAGGCCATCGTTTTCGAACAAAGCTGGTTCGTCGAGGTCGACGCCTCGAGCACTTTCGAACAGGCCGGTTTCGTGATCCGTCCGCACCAGATCGTCGAGTTCACCCACCTCGATGCCCGGCTTTCGGGCTCTTACCAGGTGATGAAGGCGCTGCATGTCATCACCGCCACCGATCACTTCACCGACTTCACCGCACATGCCAACGGACTTGGGGGAGCAGGCTGATGGCCGACGCCGATACCGAACGTCTTTTCGAGGAAATGGAGCGGCATTTCTTCGGCAAATACCGCGGCACCGTCGTCGACAACAACGATCCGCTCGGCGGCAACCGGCTGGAGGTGCGCATTCCGGGCGTCTCCGGACAGGAGACCAAGTGGGCGCTTCCTTGCGTTCCATACGCCGCCGCCGATTTGGGCCTGCACGCGATCCCGCCGGTGGGCGCCAGCGTCTGGATCGAGTTCGAGGCGGGCGAGCTCGATCACCCGATCTGGGTGGGCTGTTTCTGGGACGAGGGCGAGGCGGTGCCGGGCGACGGCCCCGAGGTGGTGGTGCTGAAGACGCCCGGCGCAACGATCACGATTGAGGACGCCGGCACGCTTGAGATCGAGACGACCGGCGGCGCCAAGCTGGTGATGTCGGGCGACGAGATCTCGCTAGAGGCCCCGTCGATCAAGCAGAGCGCCAATGGTGGAGCGACAGAGCTGTCAGCCGCCGGTTTCGACGCCCAGAACGGCGCGTTCAAGGTAGTTTAGAGGAGCATGTCATGAGCACACCGGTTTCCGTCCTGCCCGCCGGCGTCGTCAACGCCACCGCCGCGCCTGCCACGGCGAAAGTGCCTGGCACTGCGCGGGCGCAGGCTGCCGCCGGTCCACTGACCGTGCAAACGGATGTGATGATCTTCCCCGGCCTGCAGGTCAGCGGCAACTGGATGCTGGGCGCGACCCGCGTAATGGTGAATTCGGTTCCCGTCATCAACCAGGCCTCGGTCGGCACCAGTGTCGGCCCGGCCCCCATCCCCCCCGGGCCGATGACGGTGACCCTGGCCGATGCACGCATCATGGCGACATGAGGGTGACATGACCGAGATCCTGCACGCGATAAAATACCCCTTCGCCGTCGACGCCGGAGGGGGCCGCGCCGCGGAAGAGGCCGATTACGAGGCCTATATCCGCCAGCTCATCCGCCAGGTTCTGATGACCGCCCCGGGCGAGCGGATCAACCGGCCCGATTTCGGCGCAGGCATCCGCCGGATGGTCTTTGCGCCCAACAACCCCGCCACGGCGTCCTTGACACAAACGCTGATCTACCAAGCGCTCAGCCGCTGGCTCTCGACCGTGATCAAGGTTGAAGAGCTCGCCGTAAGCGTTGAGGAAGAAAAGCTCTTGATCACCGTCCACTACATGGTGATCCAGCGCGGCGTGTCGCGGATCCTCAACGAGGAGGTGACGATCTGATGGCCTTGGTCGACCGTCTCTCCGCCCTTTGCGACCAGACTGCGCTGACGGGGATCGACTTCATACAGGTGGTCGAGCCGCTGGTGCAGGACCGGCTGCGGGTGTTCTTCGTGGTCGAACCCACCCAGCTCGACACCCCGATGATCCCGTCGGCCAGCCTGACTGCCCCGCCGGGCGGCTCGCCCATCGGCACCGCGGGCCCGGGCGTGGCGGCCCCCTTGAGCGTCACGATCAGGTCGCAAGAGTCCGGCGCGACGGTCGAGATCGACAAGCTTCAGTGGCGGGTCGTCATCGCCCCTGCCGGAAATCGTTTGGCGCTGGAAATCACGGTGACAAGGCCCGGCGATTTCTCGCTGCATCGCCTCTATATCGACGACGCTAGAGTCGATCCGGTATTTAACGACACCGAATTCAGCTTCAAACAAGGCTGCCCCAGCGTCTTCGACTGCCGCGACGACTGCACGCCCGAAGACATCGAATCGATCGACTACTCCGTCGACTACCTCGCCCGCGATTTCTGGTCCTTCCGCCGCGCGCTTCTGGACTTCGCCGCCGAACGATACCCCGGCTGGTCCGAGCCGCTGGAGGCCGACGAGGCGGTCATGCTCATGGAGATCATGGCCGCGCTCGGCGACGAGCTCGCCTATACCCAGGACCGCTACGCCCGTGAAGCCACGCTGCCCACCGCCACCCAGCGGCGCAGCCGGTCGGCGCTGGCGCGCCTGGTGGATTACCTGCCCGATCCAGGGCTTGCCGCCGAATCCGAATTGGCCGTCTGGGTTGCGGCGGGCACCGGGGGCGATACCTGCGATATCGGCGCCCGCGCTTGGGCGCTGCCCGAGGGCCGCCCGCCGATTCCGTTCTCAGCAAAGGCGCAGGTCTGGCATCACGAGGCATGGAACGAAATCCCGCTGCATTGCCCGGACAGCGACGTCGCCTGCCTGCCCAAGGGAGCGACCGAGGCCTATCTGCTGACCAGCGCGCCCACGGCGGCGCAGCTCCCCCCCGGCTCGCCGCTCACGCCACGAGAATTCTGGCAGGGCCGGCGGGCGATCCTACGGTCGAAACCCGCCGATCCGGCCGATCCCGAACGCGCCTTTGCCGTGACGCTGAAGGGCGTCGAACCCACGACCGACAGCCTCGCGCCCATCCCGGGCACCGCCACGCCGGTGGCCAAGATCACCTGGGGCGAACCGACGCCTTGGCCGCTGCCGTTGGCCAAGACCTCGGCGCTGCTCAATATCGTCACCGTGATCGCCGGAGAAGAATCCAGGGAACGGTTCCGCGTCGGCCCCGATAGCGCCGCCTCCGCCCGCCATCCCGGCCTGACGCCAACCGAGCTCGGCCACCTGCTCGCCCTGCCCCGCGCGGTCGAGCGCGAGGCGCCTTATGAGGAGGATCGCGGCGGGCGTGGGCGCATCCTGCGCTACGGCCTACGCGCCTCCGAGGACCGCGGGCTTGGCTGGGTCAAGCCCGCAGAGGCCACGGGCTTGTCCAACATGGCCGTCCGCGCGCCGCTGCTTGATCTCCAAGAGGTCCTGCCGCCGCTCTATGCCCTGGACCCCGGCGGCGTTGCGTGGAGCTTTACGCGCGACATGGCCACCGCCGATCTCGACAGCACCGAATTCACGCTGGAAGAGGGCGTGTGGCGCAAGGTCGTCACCTACCAGACGCCCACGTCAGGCGATATCGAATTCCACGACTATGCGGACGACGCGGGCTGGACGATCCGCTTCGGCGATGGCGCCTTTGGCCGCCCACCCGAGGACGGCACCGTGCTGGAGGCGCGCTATTTCACCGCGCCCGGCAGCTCCGCGAACCTCTCCCCCGACAGCGTCACCCATCTGACCGCGCCCGCCAGCGCGCCCCCGGGGCTGCTCTTCGGCTATGCCGAGGCCGTCACCAACCCGGTGCAGATCACCTCTGGCACCGACGAGGAAACCTCCGATAACATCCGCATCAACGCGCCCGAGGCGTACCGTTCCCTGCCCCTGCGCGCCGTGCGGCCCGAGGATTTCAGCGACATTCTAGAGCGGCTCGACTGGGTGCAACGAGCCAACGCGACGGTACGGTGGACCGGCAGCTGGTCGACCTATTTCATCGCCGCTGACCCACTGAACGGCTTTGCCCTGACCGACGCGCAGCGCAAGGCGCTGGACGAAGAGATCGACTGTGTCCGCCAGGCCACCCGAGACGCGCGTCAGGCCGACCCCGATTACGTCGATATTGACCTCGAGGTGGAGGTTTGCGCCAGCGCCGACTCCTATCCCGGCGAGGTTGCCGAGCGTGTGACCAGGGCGCTTGCGAACCCGGGCTTTTTCGCCCCCGACAATTTCACCTTCGGCCAATCCCTCATCCGCTCGGGCCTCGAGGCCGCCGTTCAATGCGTGCCAGGCGTCAAGGGCGTCGAGAAGATCCGCCTGCGCGAACGCACGAAACGCGACTGGCATGACTTTACCGAATCCGAGCTGGCGGTCGAGCCCTGGCAGATCGTCCGGCTGCAGAACGATCCGAAATTTCCCGGCCGCGGCGCGTTGCGCGTCACCGCCCACGGAGGTGCGCCATGAGTATCACCCGCGACGAAAGCTGCGGCTGCCCGCCGCTGCCGCACCCGCCAACGCCTGACATCCCGGCCGGGCTGCCGGCACTGGCCGAGCGGCAGCTCTCGGGCTTCCCGGAATACCGCGCGGCGATGCTCACCGCGATCCCCAGCCATCCCGAATTTACCGACTGGCGCGCGCGGTCCGAGGGCGATCTAGGGGTGATGCTGTTGGAGGCTTGGTCAGTGGTGCTGGACACAACCGCTTTCTACGACGCGCGAATTGCCGAGCGAAGCTATCTTCAGACCGCCCCCGACGAGGCCGCCGCCCGCAACCTGACCGCGCTGATCGGTCACCGCCCACGCCCGGCCATGGCGGCCCGCGTCGCTCTGGCGGTGCAAGCCGACGGCGCCGATCCGGTGACGCTGCCCAAGGGCACCGGCTTCCGCTCGGGCCCCTTCGACGGCGAGGCACCGCAAGTCTTTGAACTGGCCGCTAGCCACAAGATCTGGCCGCAACGCAACCACTGGCAACTCGCGCCCGTGCGCGAGGCCACATTTGACGGCACGCTGCGCTTCCTACCCCGACGAGCACCGAACGCCAGCACGGTTTTGGCGATCTGGTCCGACACCAAGTCCGCCGCTGTGCGTATCGCCTCGATTGATCCCGATCCCGCGCCTGACGGAGTGACCTACCAAAAGGCCAAGCTCGATGCCGAAAGCTCGCCGGGTCTTTCGACCCTGTTCGGCACCGCGCGGGCCGATCTGAACATCGCGATCATGCGGCTGCCGATGGCCAACTACATGGCGATCACCGATCCCAATGCCCAGGTGCTCGCCGCCGTTGCGGGCCCCTGGACCACCATAACGCTCGATTCGGTCTATCCCCAAGTCCGCTCGGGCCAGCGCGCGGTGATAGAAATCGACGATGTGCTACACCCGGTCGAGGTCACCGGCGTGACGAGGATTCTCAAGACCATAGAAGGCAGCGGCACGCCCGCCGCACAGCAGGCGGTGACGCAGGCCACTTTCACGCCGCCGGTTTATTGGAGCACGCTCGACAGCGTCACACTTCACGCCAATCCGTTGCCGCTCGGATCGCCCAGCCGAATCGCCAAGACGCAAATCGGCATGACAGACATTAAGAACTCTGGCGTGTTACAGGCGCCGGTCGACCTGGGCGACGCGCCAGACGGCGGCTCCGTCATCGCCCGTGGCGAGGGCGCGCAGGGGGCAAAGCTGGGCGGCACCCTGGTCGACGACGGCGACGGCCAGGCGCATTTCGCGCCTGACGCGGGCAGCGCCGATTTCGGCAAGCTGTCCACGCCGGTGAAGCTATTCGGCAACGTGGTCGAGGCGGTGCGCGGCGAGACCCTGTTGGAAGAGGAGTTGGGCAGCGGCAACGCTGCCGAACCGCACCAAAGCTTCACCCTGAAAAAAAAGCCGCTCGCCTGGGTCGAAGATGCCTCGCTGGCCGACGGCCGCAAGCCGGAACTGACGGTCCGCGTCGGCGGGCTGGAATGGAAACGGGTGGACACTTTCTTCGGCAAGGGCCCGGACGAGCAGATCTACACCGTGACGCTGGAACCCGACGGCGGCTCGCGCATCACCTTCGGCGACGGCAAGCGCGGCGCGCGGCTGCCGTCCGGGGTCGCCAACATCCGCGCCGACTACCGTTATGGCGCGGGGGCGGCGAAACCGCCCGCCGGGTCGATCCAGTCGATCGCCAAGCCCACCAAGGGGCTTCTCAGCGTCATCGGCCCGCTCCCCGCCCGGGGCGGTGCCGACGCGGAAACGGCAGACGAGCTGCGAACAAGCGCGCCCGCCGCTGCCCTGACCTTGGGCCGGGCGGTGTCGCTGGCCGATTTCGAGGCGATGGGGCGCGCCTATTCCGGCATCGTCAACGCCGCCTCGGCCTGGGCCTGGGACACCCGCCGCCAACGTGCCACGGCAAAGCTATGGATCATCCCTGACAGCGGTGACCCCAGCGCCGATCTGGCGAAATACCTCTCGGCCCGCGCCGCGCCCGACCTGGTCGTCGCGGTGGAAAAGGCGGGCAAGGCGGCGTTTTCGACGCTGGCGATCACGCTGGCCTATGCCGACGGCTACGACCCCGACCCGGTGCGGGATGCGGTCAACACTGCGCTCTTTGACGACAAGACCGGCTTTCTCGCCCCGAAGAATCAGACCATTGGGGGCACGCTCTTCAGATCCGCCCTGACCCACCGGCTACACGAGGTGGCGGGTGTCGCCTCGGTGCCAACGATCCTGCTCGACGGGCTGAAGATGCCCCATGCGGTGGCGGCGGGGCAAGGCAAATGGTTCGACCTCGAAACCGGCACGACGGTGACCTGAGATGGCAGACAGGACGCAGCTTCCCCACACCCCTGCCGATGACGGCTTTGAGACGCACTATGCCGAGAAGATCTGGGCGCTGGTGCCCGAGGTCTATCGCAACGCCGACGGCCTCGCCGACCGTCCCGGGCGCCTGCGCGCGCTGGTCGAAATGCTTGCGAATCAGGCGGCCATTGCACGGCGGTCTGTCGACAGGCTGTGGGCCGACACCCGCGCCGACGAGGCCGACGACTGGGCCATTCCCTATATCGGCGCGCTAATCGGCGCCCGCCCCGTCAACGCGCTGAACCGCGCGGCGCAACGCGCCAACCTCGCCCGCACGATCCTCTACCGGCGGCGGCAGGGCACGGCGCGGCTGACCGAGCTGCTCGCCGACGACATCGCCGATTGGGATGCGGTCGCGTCCGAGGGCTTCCTGCGTGTAGTCCGCCATTGGCACATGCTCGACGGCCCACCAGAGCTCGGGCGCATCACCGGCTCGCCGCAATGGGGCTACGCAGACCTTCGCAATATGCGCATTTCCGATGTGCTGAACGAGGCGCATGACGACCTCTCGCACTTCCCCGATTTCCGCCGCCATCGCGGGTATTCGGGCCGCTACGGCATCCCTAAGGTCAACCTGCACCTCTTCCGGCACTATGCCTACCGACTCTCAGGTGTCACCCCGCGCCTGATCGCGGCAGAGCACTACACGCTCGATCCCTCGGGCCGCGACCTGGCCCTTTACCAGCCCGGCCGTGACACGGCGGACGCCTGCGCGGCCGCCCGCGAATGGGAGATGCGGGCGCCGATTCCATGCCGCCGCCTGAACGCTGCAGGCTTCGCGCCTGAAATAGCCCATGCCCCGGCGGGGCTGGAGGCGCTGCTCGCCCCGATCTACGGCCGCCGGTTCGCCACGGAGGCGGGGCTGCTGGAGGCCGCCAACGCTGCGCTGGAGGCCGACCCGTCCCCACCGAACGCACTGGCCGATTCCCAGGCGGCAGACCTGATAGCCGCGGCGATGGAGGACGAGACCCCCCGCCGCAACCTGCTGCCGGGCGGCGATGACGACACCTGCGCGATCTCTCTGGCCGTGGCGCCGAATGCCACCGACACACCGCTGGGGCCCGAGGAGCTCTACGGCGCCAACCTCGCCGAATGGGGTGTCGATCATGCCCCACCTGGCTGGGTCGAGGCGATGGTAGACCCGATCCTCGGCCGTGTCCGGCTGATGGAGCCCCTGCCCGGCGACCGCGATTTCTTCGTACAAAAGATACACTACGGTGCATTCTGCCCAGTCGGCGCAGGCACCCATGACCGCGCGTCGGACCTGTCCGATACAGGTTTCACCCTCCTCAACACCGACAGCCCGAATCTCACCGCTCTGCCCCTCTCAGGCGAGCTCCGTTTCGCCGACAGCCGCACCTTCACGCCGATCCTGCCCGCCACCGGCATCATCACCGCCGATGGCGATTTGACCCTCACCGCCCCCAACGGCGAACGGCCTCTCATTGAGGCCACGCCCGCCGGCGGCACCCTAACCCTGCGCGCCGTCGCCCTGGACCTGACGCTGACCATCGACGGGTTGTGGCTGAGCCTCCTCGGCGCCGCCTCCACCACGCTCGCCATCGACGGGACCTGGGCGAAGGTGATCCTGCGCAACGTTACGCTCGACCCCGGCGGGCAGCGTGCCGCCGTCGCCCCGGCCCTGCCCCAAGCTATCCCGCCGGTCACACTCGAATTCGGCGGCGCCATCGACGACATCCTGATCGCCAACAGCATCACCGGCCCGATCACCGAAACCGCCTCTGCCTTCGACCCTTGCGCCGTTGACACGATTACGATCTGCGACACGATCATCGACAGCACAATCGCCCCCAGGCCCGCGATCTTCCTGCGCAACGCCCGCGCCTGTCTCGACCGCTGCACGATCTTCGGCCGCCTGATCACCGGCGCGCTCGACGCATCCGAGGTTATCGTCGACGGCCAGGTCCGCGTCGAGGACGCGCAATCGGGCTGCTTCCGCTTCTCCGCCGCCGCCAAGGGCGGGCGAGTGCCGCAAGCCTATGAAAGCCATTTTTATGCCGGTGGGATGCCACCCGGCACCTTCCTTTCGACCCGTTTCGGCGATGCGAGTTACGCGCAACTCAGCGAAGTCGCGCCCGCCGACATCCGCACTGGCGGCGAGGACGGCACCGAGATGGGCGCTTTCAACAAGGCGCTCGACCCGATCAAACGCGCGGACCTGCGCAACAAACTCGAAGAATTCATGCCGATCAATGCGATCGCCCAGATGGTTTTTGAGACCTGATGGGCTGGGAGCTGATGGGCGGGCAGAGACATAAGGGAGCAAGACCATGACAGCCGACATTTCGCGACACTCGCTGCGACCCCTTCAGAACTATACCGGCGTCGTGCGTCAGCAGGGCCGCCTTCCACTCGATGCCGAAGAAACCGAAGCCGGGGATATAGGCGCGCTGATGCTGCGCGATGCGATTGCCGAGACGATCTGCGAGAAAGGCGCGCCGGGCGACGGGTACCTGGTGGACAACGTCGGGCTGACGGCGAACAACCTGCTGGATTTCACGCTGGAAGACGGCAGCTTCTACCTCGGCGGCCTGCGTTGCACCACTGCGGTGATCCCCGGCAGCAGTGCAGCGAAGATGACCTATCAGAACCAGCCCGACTGGATCGGGATGGATGTCGACGCGCCCGGGCCGTCACTGCCAACGGCGGGCGACACACGCACCGATCTGGTCTATCTGGATGCCTGGGAACAGACCGTCACCGCCACCGAAGACACCGAGCTTTACGAGGTCGCATTGGGCGGCGCCGACAGCGCCGCGCGACGGCGGGGGATGAGCCGGGTTAAGGTGCTGGAGGGCACCAAGGAGACCTGCCACGAGGCCTTTGCGGACCTGATCGCCCGCGAATACCCCGGCGGGACGCTGGACCCCGAAGGCTGCGAGGTGAATTCGCAGACCGAGCTGACCATCGGCTTCACCAAGCTCGATCCGCTCAACGACCTCTGCCGCCCCTCGGCGCAGGCCGGGTTCCTCGGCGCGCGGAACGAGACCTTCCGCGTCCAGGTCACCACGCCCGGCCGCTTCGTTTGGGGCCGCGACAACGCCGCGCCGCTCTACCGCGTGCAGGTCAAGGCGCACCCGAGCGACAACACGCGCCGCAAGATCCTGTTCCTCACCCTGCCGCGCGACGAGCTCGGCTGGCCGCTGGCCGGCATGACCGTCGAGGCGCTGCGCTGGGGGGCGCTGACGGAAAACCGCGAGAAGGTGGCGGAACGCCAGGGCCTGCTGTTGACGGTCGAGAACGGCTACGACCCCAGCGACGACTCGATCCTCGTCTCGGCCGCGGTGCCGCAGGCCTGGGACGACTGGTTCACCAGCGCGGACGGACAGGCCGCGATCAACCCGCTGGATGACGCGACGGCGGGGTTGGAGACCTATTTCTACCTGCGCCTCTGGACCGGCGGCGGCGATGCCGGCGGCGCGGTGGATCATGCCATCGACACGGTGAACCCCGTCGACTTGGGCGAAACCGGGCTGACGGCGCTGTTCTCGGGCCAGGGTATGCCCGGCGATTTCTGGATCGTCTCGGCCCGGCCCAACACGCCGACCCGCGTCACGCCGCATGCACTCCTGACCGGCGCCCCGCCGGTTGGACCGCACCGCCTGCTGGCCCCGCTGGCGCTGATTCCCTGGACCGGCCCGGTGCCGGGCGACGCGCTCGACTGCCGCCACCGCTTCCGCCCGCTCTGCCGGGTCGGCGGCTGCTGCCGTGTCACGGTCGGCGACGGGCTGGTGAGTCACGGCGATGTCACAAGCATTCGGGAGGCCATCGACCGCCTGCCGCCCGAAGGAGGCGAGGTCTGTATCCACGAAGGCGACTACACCGAGAACGTCGCAATTGACGGCAAGACGAACATCACCATCACCGGCTGCGGCCGCGGATCGCGATGGGCGCCGAAGACGGCGAACAGCCCGACGCTGACCCTGAGCGACTGCGAGGGCATCCATGTGCGCCGCCTGACCTTGGCGGCGGGGGCGCATCAGGCGGTGCTGTCGAAGACATCGAGCGGCGGGCAGAGCCGCAACCTGATACTTGAAGACCTGCGCATAACCACCTCGGATTCCAGCGCGATCACCGCCATCGATATCGACGACTGCACCCTGCGAAGTTGCGATGTCCGGCTGCAGCCGATGTCAGCGCCGCTATCGCAGGACCCCAAGGCGGGCCGCACCTCGGCGATCTTCCTCGCCGGCACCGACCTGACCGTCGAGGACTGCCGCATCGACGCCTCCAGCGTCAAGGACCGCCTGTTCCTCGCCGTCGGCGGCATCCACATCGCCGCCGGATCGGAACACGTCATCATCCGCGACAACGCCATTACCGGAGGCAACGGCCACGGCATCACGCTCGGCTCGGTGCAGTTCGTGGCCGAAACCAGCGAGCTGTCCATCGAGACCGCCAAGGCGCTGGCCAATAACGCCGGCGGAGAGGCGGCAGGCTACTACGGCAACGCCGCAATGCGCTCGGTTGGCTATTACGGCCAGGGCATCACTATCGACGCGGCGGGCTGCATCCGCATGCCCGGCACACCCGGCGGCACCGTCGACATCCCCGAGGGCACGCCAGTCTTCCCCGAATCCGGCGGGCTGGTGCGTGATGTGCGCATCCTGCGCAACGACATCACCGCGATGGGCTTTAACGGCATCTCGGCGCATGTCTTCTCGGGTCTCGGCAAGGGCGGACTATCGGACCTGATCGCGGTCGAGACCATCGAGATCAGCGACAACCGGATCACCGGCTGTATGATCAACGAGACCGGCGCAACCACTCCCTTGCTGCGCCAGTTCATCGGCTGGGGCGGCATCGCGCTGAGCCTTTGTTCCGACGCCACGATCCGCGACAATCTGATCGCCGACAACGGCGCCGCTTCCACCGACCCGATCTGCGGCCTGTTCCTCGCCATCGCCGAGGACGTGCGGATCGAGCGCAACCGGATCGAAGGCAACGGCATCGACCCCGACCGCGACACCGCGCTGGCGCCAGGGCGGCGCGGCGGGATCGTGATCGGGTTCGCCATGGGCGGTGTGTCGACCTACGGCAATGAAAAGCTGCGCGGCGTCGACCGCCCGGCGCTTATGGTCAGCGGCAACACGGTGGATGCACCCGGCGCCCGTGCGCTGAAAGCGATCACCATGGGACCGGTGATGGTGCTGGGCAACCGGCTGACCGGCGCGGGGCGCTCGGCGCTGGCCTCGAACGTCTTCGGCTCGCTGATCGTGGGCGGGCTGTCGCTCAGCCGACTCAGCGGACAGATCTTCAACCCCACGCAGAATATCGACCTCTTGGACTACGCGTTCCTGGAGCTTTTGTCAGAGGTTCTGGGCGGCGACGCGGTCAACCTGATCAGCCTTTGCGTAGCCGAAGAGGCCGCGGTGATCACCGGCCTGCAACAGGGCTACCAACCCGAACGGCTGCGCGGCGGCGAGATGATGGTGAACGACAACCAAATCAGCCTTCAGCCGCATTCCCCTGCGCTGCCCTTCACCCTCAGCTCGGTGATGCTGATGAGCGCCGACGACGTGTCTTTCTGCGACAACCAGGCCGAGATTGAGAACAACGTGGTGCTAGCGCTGACCAACGTGCTGGCGGTCGCAACCACGCTGCGCGTCAGCTCGAACCGGCTGCAAAAACGGCTGACCGCCGGATTGCTGTCGGCGGTGACCTTCGGGTTGCTCAACCAGACCGCAGCCAACCAGACCACGCATTGTATCTTGGCGATCGGCCCGGTGCCGGGCCGCCTGGTTTCAGGTAACCGCGACCTGCTGGGGCTGATCGGATTCGGGTTTTGCGAGCTCTTCGAGAAGCTCGGGCTCCAGCTTTCGGAAATACTCAGCAAACGTTTCGGCGTGAAAACGACCACAGGAGGTCAGGGATGAGCAAGTCGACCGATTTCACCAAGTGCGTCAATCTCGACGACTTTTCGCAGGACGTCACTCGGATAGAGGATCTGTCGGACCGGGTGCGGCTGGCGAGTTACGGGCTGGCCGATCCGCTGGTCCAGGCGCGCGCCGCGCAGATGAATCGCGAGGTGGGGCGCACCGCCAAGCGCAAGGGCGCCGACCACCCCGAGGTGGCGCTGCGCCGGGCCAATGCAGACCGCGCCGAGGCGCGTTTCGCGCTCTTTTCCGAAGAGCTGGACCGCGCCCGGATTTCCCGGCCCGAGCTCGACGTCGAAAAAGGCGCGGCGATCTGGGGCCGCGTGGTCGATGACGGCGTTCCGCAGCCGGGCCTGTCGGTCAGCGCCATCGGCGACGGGGTGCGGCTGGATTTCGGCTGTACCGACGATGTCGGCAGCTTCGCGCTGGAACTGCCCGCAAACACCGGGCTGGTGCTGTCGGTGAGAAACAAGGACGGGGCCGAGCTTTACCGCGACCCCGAACCGGCAGAGCTGGAAACCGGCCAGCAGCAATACCGCGAGATCGACCTGACCCGCGGGGCCGAGACGCCCTGCCCCGATCCAGGGCCGGATGTGCAACCCGACGAAACCTTCTCGATGCTCGATCTGGTGGACCGGACCGAGGCGGCCGCACTTTCGCTTCTGGCGAATCGGGGGCTGACGCTCGGCAAACGCACCACCGAGCCGGTCGAGGGGAGGGAGGGGCTGATTATCTCTCACGTGCCCGAGGCCGGGGCGACGGTCAAACGCGGCGACAGCGTCGATATCGTCGTCGGCGCATCGGCCCGGGTGCAGGTGCCCGACTTGATCGGGCTGACGCTGGAGCGCGCGCATGTGCTCGTGGAAAGGGCACGACTCGTTCCGGGTAGGCTGACGCAAGTGCCGGTCAAGAAGGAACGCGCGGGGCTGATTGTCGAACAGACTCCCCTGCCCGGCACCCTGGCCGATCCCGGCAGCGCGGTGGCCATGTCGATCGGCGTAGCCGAGGATGACGAGCCGGGCCTGGTGACGGTTCCGGACGTGACCGGCGGCTCGGTGGACGAGGCCGATGCCAAGCTGAAAGAGGCCGAGTTGAAGCGCGGCGAGACCACCGAGGTACCGGTGCCGCCCGAAAAGGTCGGCATCGTCGTCGCTCAAAGCCCCGGCGCGGGCGCGATGGTAGCGCCTGACACGGCCGTCGCCCTGGTCGCCGGCAAGCCTGCCGAGGACGACAGCGAAATTACCGTGCCGGATCTGCGCGGCAAGCCGCTCGGCGATGCCGAGGCCATTCTGAAGGCGGCAGAGCTGACACTCGGCGACCTGTCGGAAAAACCAACCGAGAAGGTCCCGGCCGGTGCGGTGCTCGACCAATCGCCGCCGCCCGGCAGCCTTGTGGCACCGGGCGATGCTGTGAACCTGGTCATCGGTGCGCCCCTGGTCGTCGAGGTTGCGCGGGCCAAGGTCCCGCAGGTGACCGGCATGACCCTGGACGAGGCGCTGGCGGTGCTGAAAGAGACCGGCTTTGGCGCCGACCGCACCGAGCGGCCCGTCGATGCGCCCGCACAGGTCGGAATCATTCTGGCGCAAAAGCCCAAGGCGGGCAGTACGGCCGAGGCCGGTGCGACCGTTACCCTGGTTGTCGGCATCGCGTCGCAAGGGACGGAACGCCTAGGCGTCGACCGCACTGTCGCGCGGATCGCCGAGCTGGCCCAGGACGAGCTGGTCGAACGGCAGGTCTTGGCCACCAGCGAACCGCGCGGCGCTTTTGCGGCACGGCTGGACAAAGCGGGCGTCAAGACGCTCGCAGATGTCGACAAGCTCTTCGCGCGCGACCGGCGCGAGCTGTGCGAGATACTGGGCCTGCGCACGCTGGCCCAGACAGACCCGGCCATCCGGGCGCTGAGGCGCGCGCACGATACGGTCGGCGGCTAGGGCAGTGGCCGCGCGTTCCACTACGCTGACCGCGCCTAAGCAAGAGGCGCGCGCAAGCCCGGGCACCGAGGCCCTGCAGCGCCGGATGAAGGTGGGCGCGGCGGGCGACCGATTCGAGCGAGAGGCCGACCGCATCGCCGATCATGTCGTGGGCTCCTCTGCCCTACCCGCCGCCGCCCCGCCACCGGTGATCTCGCCGCTGGGTCTCCAGCGCGAGGCGCTGGACGAGGAGCGCGAGACCGGGCCGGAGGAACCGGCACAGCTCAAGGCCGGGCCGGAAAAACCCGCCAGGGAAGACGAGCTGTCGCAGGCGCTGAACGCGCAGCGCGACGCAAATGGACACGGCGCACAAGGCGCCGCCGCGCCTTCCGGGGTGGAATCAAGCATTCAGGCCATGCGTTCTGGCCCCGCACCAGGGCTTGCCCCGCCTCTGCGCAACCGGATGGAAAACAAGATGGGCGTCGATCTGGGTGGGGTGCGGGTGCATTCCGGCACGTCGGCAGGAAAAGCGGCCGACGCGCTCAACGCCCGCGCCTTCACCGTGGGCCAGGACATGTTCTTCGGCCGTAGCCAATACGACCCGGTCTCGACTTCCGGCCAACGCCTGATTGCGCACGAGGCCGCTCACACCGTGCAGCAACGCGGCGGCAGCGCGGGAGTGCAGCGGATCCAACGCGCAACGGCCAAAGACAAGTCCAGCGCCAAGTCGGAGACCAAGAGCGACACCACCGCCGAAGAGACTCTGATGGAGGAAATACCCGTCAAGGGCGGCTCGGTTGATCTGCGACCGGCAGGCAAGCACCGTGGCACGGTAAAGGTTGCTGCGCTGGAATTGCCGACGATCGACGGCGTAGCAAAGGGCGTCGCCGGCGGCGCCTTCACCCCGGTGGCCGACAGCGGCTTTTCCCTCCCCACCCCAGGTTCGAAACATACCCTGCCCCCGCATGGCAAGCGACCCTCCAAAAAGGCGATGGACGTCTGGGTAGCGCATGGCAAGACCGCCTTCGTCAAGAGTGCCAAGAGCGCTCTCGACGCCCATCTCGCCACCCAGAAGGACGCGGCGCCCCTCAGTAAGGCGGGCAGTGATGTCTACGTGCTCTATTTCGGCAAAGACACCGCTCGGATGGAAACCGCGCTGATCGGCAATTCCATGGAACTGTCGGCGCATGACAGCATCCTGCGACCGCAATTCAGCATGTCCGGCACCAAGAACGCGATGGACGCCGATCACATCCTGGAATGGCAGCTCGGCGGCGTCTACGGGGCTGAGAACATGCAGATGCTGAAGCGCGACTTCAACCAGAACGCCGGGCCGCGCATTGACGGGCGCATCAACTCGCAGGCCACGGCGGTGGTGAACGCCACTAAGAAGTTTCTGGAGAAGAACCCCGGCGTGAAGACGCCGCGCAAGCTGCCGGAGGACTACAACGAGGTCAAGGCAAGCTGGGTCATTGAATTCGCGACGGTCAAGGCGAGTTCGAAGCTGGGCCGCACGACGATCTACTGGCCGCGCGGCAAGATTGAGGCGGGCGAGCAGGTGAAGCATTTCAAGGCGATGACGGCGACAGAACTGGCCGAGCAGGGTTTCGTCTTTGACCCCAAGATCGCGCCCAAGGTCATCAACGTATTCCCTTCTGCCTCGGGCGGCTGGGTGATCCCGTTCAAGGTCAAGAAGGGCGGCAAGGAGTTGGCCCTGCCGCCACGGTTCTACGGCGGGATGCAAGTGCTTGCAATCAACAGCTTCACGCCGCCCACGGCGGGTAACGTGAGCGGCAACCTCGCCGAACTCCAGGTCAAGTATTCCAAGCGCAAGAAAAAGGGATCGAAGGAATTCATCCACGCCGAGAAGCCGATCACCCTGCGTCATGACCCGAAACTCGGCTTCGGCGCCTATATCTCGCGCGAGAGCATCGCCGGCTTCTTCTCCGACGCGGACTTCCCCGGTCTCAGCCCGCTGAATCTCCGCAACACTCGCGTGACTCCCGACGGGATGCTCGCCGCCGAGGGCGACATCTTATCCTCAAAAGCGCTTTTGCCGCAGCTCAACATTCCGATTCAACTGCTTGGCGAGAATGTGTTCGTCGATTTCCCGATCCCCAGCGACAAGCTGAAATTCGGTCCCGTGGACGTCAACGAGGTCTCGCTGACCCTCGGCATCGGGCCGGACGGGCTGTTCATGTCGGGCGGGGCCACGATCCTGATCGATAAGCTGGGTCAAGGGCGACTGACAGCCAAAACCACGAAGAAGGACACGTTGATCAGCGGAAAGTTCGCCTTCAACTTCAGCTTCGTGGAAAGCGCCGAGGTCGCGGCTGAATATTCGCTGGCCAAGGACGATTTCAAGGCCAAGGGCACGCTGAAGGTCAAGAAGGGCACACTGCCCGGGGTCGAGAGCGGCACCATCGAGGTCAACGCCACCCGGCAGACATTCGGCGTGACCGGCACGCTGCAGTTGGGCGGGGCCTTGACGGGCATCACGATCACCGTGGGCTACACGCCGAAAACGGGCATCTTGATCGAGGGCAAGGACATTGCCCTGCCGGTCGACAGGTTGCCCGGCGTCTCGGACGCCAAAGTCACGGTGCGGGCGCAACGCAGCCCGGACACCGGGGAATGGCTGTTCAGCGGCGCAGGTAGCGCGGCGCTGAAGGCGCCGGGTGCCTCGGGCACGCTGACCATCGCGGTCAAAGGCGATCAGGTGTATTTCGACGGCCGGATGGACCTGGCCAAGGGGCCGGCCACGGGCTTTATCCAGGTCACCGCCACCAATCTGCAGATGGACGAGAGCGGAAAACCTATCGAGGGCGGTGCCACCGGCCCCTTGCAGATCTGGGGCAACGGCCAGGCCTCGATAGCCTTCGGGAAGGTGCTGACCGGAACGGCGGGTATCGCATATACCCGCGAAGGAAAGATCATCATCACCGGCGAGATCGCGCTCCCACCCACCGTTGATCTGTTCAAGCGGGTAGATTACTCCAAGAAGCTTCTGGAAATCGCCCCACCCGATTTCCCGATCTGGGGCGTCAAGCTGGGCCCGGTTGGCATCGGCATCTTCGCCTTCGTCGACGCGCGGCTGGATTTTCTGGCCTATGTCGGCCCCGGCCAGCTGCGCGACACCAAGGTCAACGCGACGATGGATCTCGACAAGCCGTCCGAGGCGACGGTCGAGGGCAAGGCGCAGTTCTATGTTCCTGCCTTTGCGGGCTTCAGGCTCGATCTTGGCGGCGGGTTGAAGGCGCAGGTAGCGGTAGCCTACGTGAAGGGCCGCGTCGGGCTCGACGGCATGCTGGGGCTGGGGGTCGAGGGCAAGATCGACGTCGGCGTGAAGTGGAACGCCACCGACGGGCTGGCGTTCAACGCCAACGCCAACGTCGAGGCGAGCCCGAAATTCGAGCTCGGCGTGAATGCTTCGGTAACCGCAGGTGTTGATCTTCCCTGGCCTGTACCCGACATCGACCACACATGGGGCCCGTGGCGCAAGAAGCTGGGCGAGTTCGGGCCGAACATGGAACTTTCCGCTGACTTTCCAGTCGCCTGGTCCGAGAAGGAGGGGCTCGACTTCGACCTGGGCAAGATCAAGATAACCAAGCCCAAGCTCGACGCCAAGAGCCTGATGAAGAGCGCCTTCGACACGCTGGTCTAGGCCGAACTTCCATCGCGAGTCGTTCTCATCTACGAGGTAGCTCCACGCAGGCGGTTGCGCCAGGCGTAGAAACTCGCGGTGCTGACCGACTCGCTCCGGCAGAATTCGGTGACGCTCAGGGCGCTGTGCTCAGCGCTTGCGATCAGCACCTGCCACTGCTCGTGGCTGCGGCGGATGCGTTTGGAGATGGGTGGCATCGTTTTCTCCCGTCCGTGTGGTAAAGGACGAGAGATATTGTTCGCACCTCGCGAGCGGAGGGAAGGACGCCGCGGAGTTACCGCTTACGTTGTCCGTGAACTCCGGGGATGATGAGAGGTAAAGAAAACGAGGGTTATCGTTCTTTGTTCCTGTCGACCCCGTGTGTCTTTGTTGTGCGTCCACAAACAGGGCAACTTATCCAGTAAAGAAAGCAATGGAAAGCGATAGATAACCGTGGCGAGCTTCCTTACGGTAGAAGCGAGTACGTCACAAATGGACGCTTGACGCCATCGCCAGTCGCAGTGTAATGGCTCGTGAACGGTCAAGAGTCGGTTCGCAAATAACCGCTGAATCCCGATCCGCTCGACCTCACCGATGGAGGCTTGATCGCTGCGCCGGTCACAAAGGCGCACAGTCGTCGGATCAGAGTGCGCGGCCATTTTCTGTGCGCGTTCCAGCTTGGCTTTCGGGTTTGCCAGATAGGCCGTGATGCCCGCGCCGCGAAATGCGTGATTGCAGATTCCGGGCATCTCGATTCCGGCCTGTTTTGCTCGGCGCTTCACGATCGCCCAGGCCCGTTGCCGGTCCAGACGGCGCGCGCTCAGCTCCTTGGTCTTGCGATCCGCGGAGCGGAAGACGGGGGCCCCTCCTCATCCCCGATCCCGGCGGTCTCAATTTACTCGCACAGCCAGTCCTTCAGGTTTTGCTCTCAGGGGCTCTCATGATGCTTGCCGCCTTCGAGACCCATCCGTCGACAATGCGTGCATACTGGCGCGTCTTCAGGTGGCAATCTCGTCGGATTCGACCGAAGAACAGGTAGTCGCCAGCGGACAACTCTGCGTCCTTGATCCACACCTGCACCGCGCTGCGCGTCGCCGACGGCTGGCGAATCTGCCCTGGGTGCTCAACAACAGCAGATTCCTCATTTTTCCCTGGGTCGATGTAGCGAATCTCGCCAGCCACGTGCTCGGACAGCTGGCCCGGCGGGTCGGCGACGACTGGGAGGCGCGCTGGGGGTATCGCCCCTTGCTGTTGGAGACCTTTGTGGACCCCGCCCACTTCCGGGGCAGCTGTTACCGGGCGGCCGGCTGGGCGCTGTTGGGACGCACGAGCGGTGACGGACTGGTGCGCCGGGGAAAGCAGTACCAAACCAGCCCCAAGCTGATTTTCGCCAAGGCATTGCAGACGGACTTTCGCGCTCTGCTGTGCTCCAATCAACTCAAAGGCACAACCGAGCTATGAGCAAGCCAAGCCACCGTCCGGGACGCGAGGAAATCAAAGCGCGGGCGAGAAAAAAAACGCCAACAATGCCAGTTGCGCCGTCAACAGCGTGAAGCCGGGCTGATCGCGCACCCGGCCCCCACCCCATCGAACAGCAAATCCCGCCTTGAGAGCCCCGAGCAGGAGGGCGCAGCGCGTACCGAAGCGGTGAGCGGGTTGATCCTGATCATGCGCCAGATGCTGCCGGTTCTACTCGGGCGTTTAGGCAAGATTCCCGACCCGGGAAACCCCAAAAAGCTCAAGCACCAGCTCACCGTCCTGATGCTCTACGGAATACTCGTTTTTGTCTTGCAGTATGGATCACGGCGTGCCGCCAACGCGGAGGTCACGCGACCGATGTTCGAGCACAACCTGCGGCTGCTGTTTCCGCAGCTTACGAACCTCCCGCATTCCGACACCCTGTTTCGGCTGCTGTGCTGCATCGATGCGGGCGAAATCGAGCAGGCCCATATCGCCCTGATCAATCATCTGATCCGCAACAAGAAGTTCACGCGCCACCTGATCAACAACTGCTTTCCTCTCGGCATCGACGGCACCCAGAAGCTCGCCTTCTCCGCCCTTTGGGACGAGCACCTGCTACAGCGCAGAATCGGACCCAAAGTCGATCCCGACAGTGATGAGGAGCAAAAATATCAGTACTACGTCTATGTGCTGGAGGCCAGCCTGTGCTTTCGCAACGGCATGGTTATCCCCTTGATGAGCGAGTTTCTCGAGTACGAGACGGGCGATGGCGAACAGCGCAAGCAGGACTGCGAGAGCAAGGCCTTTCACCGCCTCGCCGAGCGCATCAAGAAGGCATTTCCTCGCCTGCCCATTATGCTGCTGCTCGACGGGCTCTATCCCAACGGGCCGATCATGGAGCGCTGCCGAAGCTACCGCTGGGACTTTATGATCGTGCTCAAGGACGGCTCGCTGTCCAGCGTTTGGGAGGAGTACCAAAGCCTGATGCACGAACAGGAGCAAAACTCGATGCAACAGAACTGGGGCGAGCGAAGACAGCGCTTCCAGTGGGTCAACGCGATCCGCTACGAGTACGGACCCAACGCAAAGAAGTCCATCGACATCCATGTCGTAGTGTGCCGGGAGAGCTGGGAAGCGCTCGATCCGGACACTCTGCAGATCGTGACCAAAGAGAACAAACACGCCTGGATCTCCAGTCGTCCCCTGAGTCGGCTCAATGTGCATACCCGCTGCAACCTCGGCGCCCGCTATCGCCGGGGCATCGAAGGCGCTTTTCTGGTCGAGAAGCACCAAGGCTACTCCTACGAGCACGCCTTCGCCAAGCAGTACAACGCCATGAAAGGCTACCATTACCTCCTGCGCCTGGCGCACCTGCTCAACACCTTGGCCCGCTTCTCCAGGGAACTGGCCGGGTTATTCTCGCAGCTCGGGGTGCAGGCGGCGATTGGCTTTATCCGCAATACCCTCACCGGTCCTTGGCTGGACCCACAGGAGCTTGAGCAGCGGCTCAACCGACCCTTTCGATTGCGCTTGCTCTGAGTTCGGCGCACCTGCGGTTGCCACCACTTGCCGGGCAGGTGGCATCAGCCTATTGCTTGGTCTTCCGCAAGCGCCCATTTCAGCGTTCTCTTAGCCTGGGAAAACGCTGTCGATTCTGCTTTCCGTAAGCCGCGGGGCTGGATATCCTCAGATTGGCCGCATGCCCGGCCCAGGGAGTTTGTTCGTGCGTTGGTAATGCCATCGCCTAAACGAAATTGACCCCAAGTAAGAGTTGATGGTAGAAGGGTAGAAAATGCTTCTACAAAGGCGGAAATCGAATGTCACTGAACATCAAGAGCGCCGAGGCCGACCGTCTCGTGCGCGCATTGTCCGAGCTGATGGGCGAAAGTAAGACCCAGGCCGTGATCGAAGCGCTTCGCGAGAGACTCGAGCGCACAAAGCGGGATCGAGATCGGGAAAGGCTCGTGGCCGATTTGATCGCCATCGGGAAAAGGTGTGCCGCCCACGGTCGACAGGACGCCACAGAACACGGCGAGATGCTCTATGACGAGCGAGGTCTTCCCCGATGATCATAGACACCTCCGCAGTCTTGGCCATATTGTTCGCCGAGGACGATGCGGAGCGTTATGCGTCAGGAATAGCGGGAGCCGAGGTGCGGTTGATGTCGGCCGCAAACTACCTGGAGGCGGGAATCGTCGTCGACAATCAAATCGGAGCAACGGCGGGTAGACAGTTCGATGCTTTGGTCTCGCGGGCGGGCGTCCGTGTCGAAGCCGTTAGCCGCGAGCACGCGGACATCGCCCGCCAAGCCTATCTCGACTTCGGCAAGGGCAATCATCCGGCACGGCTGAACTTCGGCGACTGCTTCGCGTACGCGCTGTCGAAGTCCTCGGGCCTTCCGTTGCTGTTCAAGGGCG
Source organism: uncultured Gammaproteobacteria bacterium (assembly GCA_942492625.1). Taxonomy (GTDB): domain Bacteria; phylum Pseudomonadota; class Gammaproteobacteria; order Chromatiales; family Chromatiaceae; genus Thiosymbion. The sequence continues at coordinate 107,812 of CALOFM010000050.1, forward strand.
ACGATTTCTCGAAGACGGACGTTTTGCCTGCGCTGGGCTGACTTTCGCCGAAGCGAACACCGAAGCGGGGCGAAAAGACACGCAAGGTGGTACGAGATTTGACAGGAATCGCCTTAGATCGGTGTTGCCTCCGATACAGTTCTGCAAGGCGCGATGGCAAGAGTCAGGGCGATTGCCTCTGACGTGTTGCTTGCAGTTCAGCGGCGCAAGATGTCCTGACACGCTGCGAAGGGAAAAGGCGAAGCCGCTACCGGCCAACAACGGACGTTCGCGGAGCCATCCGTGGCAGCGTATTGTAAAGATTTCTGACACGCGGCTGCGGACCTTCAGGTGTGCAGACCATCGCGCCCCGCCCAGACTCGTCCAGCCACCCTCACTCGTAGGTCATGCCGCCTCCCACCAAAACGGCTGGCTGCAATGACGAGTCGCAAGCGATCTCTCCGTTCCGGCCCCGATTCACTACTGGTTTGACTTGCGACACGTCACATTTTGATTTCGCGATCACATGTGACTGATATCGTAGACTAACAGGGCGCACAATCTGCATTCACAGCAAGTTTGTGGATAGGAAATCAGGATCGCGGTTTGGGAGAAGTTCTGCAGACTATGATCGGACGCTGTCGGACTAGCTACACGTCAACGTATTGGAGGTGAGGGGATCGGTGCAGCTGGGGCGCATCGTTTGCACTGTAACGCAGAGGACTTAATGCTAAGCCGTTCTGGAGCGTCGATTGCTTGATACGATAATGCCACCTCCAATGGGTATACCCGTTGTACCGGCGGATGAAGTTGTCCTGTTTCCTACCGTAGGCGGCGTTGAGATCGTGAATCCTGCCAACGGAAAACCCGGCGACGCCGATGGTTTGCTGAACGAAGAATTGTGTCTCTCCTTTACGCCCGAGGGCGAGCCGACCGCAGTGTCTTTGAACCAGCTTCTCCAAAGGTTCACGTCACTGGGAGGATTCATTGAAGTATGCCCCCTCTGCAAGGCAAAACGTTTCCCAGATGAGGATCCAAATTTCGACGCACCAGTAAGCAATGGAGTTGATATCCATAACTTGTTCTTGTTCGCAGACAAAGTCATTACGTTCTAGCTAACCTTGCACGTCCCGACCACTTGAATAAGGGCGCAGGAGGCGATGCCGTTCTGCGCCCTCCATCTTCGCGGGCAGCGGTGAGCGTGGATGCGGGAAACCGTTGTTGCACGTGTAAACCCAGGGGGGACCCAGCTACCGTAAGAGTGCGCCGGAGGGCGGGTCCAGACATTCCCTCGCCCGCCACCAGACGGACGGGGACAGAGTCGTTACTCGTCTGCTTCCCTCGGTCAAGTTAATTGTCACCAAACACCTGCAGGCGTCCTGAGTGCGGACACCGCAGGGGAGTTTCCTCGGGGTCAGGCATCCCGCCGGGCAGACCAGTGTTTATCTGCTGCCTCGTCGAGACAGGGTCGAGCATCCCTTGTTTTCGCTCAGGCTTCACCGGCTGTGCGCTTCTCAGGGTGCATCGGGGATGGCTAGAACCCGTGTTCGGGTCCTCGTGACCGGCGGGGCCCGGTTGCGGCGGCAGCTTGGGTGCGAGAACCTCGTGAACCGCCCGTACGTCAGAAAAGCGATTGGCCCGAATCTATTGCGGAAAGGAGTTGGTGAGATCTCTCACATCTCTGATGATACGTGCCGCCTTATCTTCGATGTACTCGGGCTCGTACTGATCGTAGTACGGCTCTTCATAGTACGGTTCCTCGTAACCGTACCCGTAAACACCTGATTTTTTCCTCCAGCCAGGTGGCAGGCTCTCACCTCGCTCGACTTTCTTTTGCAGCCCGGGCGGCAACCCACCACGATGGGGTGGGTCCGCTTGCACTGGAGCAGCGAAGATAGCAATCAAAAAAATAACACCTGCAACGCCAAAAACACGTTTCATCACCTGCACCTCCGACACGTTACCGGGGGGATCACCGCCAGCTTGACTCTAATTGCTCCGAGAAGTTTCTGATTTTCGAGCTGACAGATCCAGTCTTCCCGAAATCTTCGCTCCCGCTTGCGGCGGCGATGCCAAGCCGAGCACTGCTAACCTGAGCTGTCGTCGGAATCATAGTAGTTAGGAAAACCTGAATGCTTGCTGAACGAACTAGCATCAACGCCCCAGTCTCGGTTCACCACGCTCTCCCCTCCAAAGCGATTTGGGTTAACGGGGGATCTTGGACTCTGCCCGTGCGCTGCGCAACGCGGTTACCTGGGACACCTTGCCGCCAAATCATCGCTCAGGCGCTTGCTAGGGCATGAGAGGTCGAACAGCCGGGTTCGGCCAGAAGCGGTCCACGGCCTCAGAAAGCGAAAAGCGGAGCATTGGTCTATGTTATTTAGGGAACGTACAAAAGAGTGCTTGACTGCTGGAGGTCGACGCAAAAAGGGCCCATGGCCGTTCGAGCCTTTTATCCGAGAGAGCACCTTCGGAAAGATCAGCAATAATAAGAGGAAGTAAACCACCTCCCAGGTTCTAGATCGACTTCCTCGCAGTCAATACCTGTAGGTTGGTCAAACCAAGGTCCGAGATAATTGAGCAACCGGAGTCTAAATCGAGAAAAAGAGAGGTTTCGCTATGAATGTAACTACGAATTTTTTCAGATGCGTTAGATGTGTTGGACTGATGTTTTTGTTAAACGTGTCTGTTTGGTGGGGTACCGTTTTCGCCGAGGATGTAAGTATGGGAGGTAGCAAATACCGCATCTCCGAAACTATCGGCTCTGACGAATATCGTATCTCCTGCCAAAATTGTCATGGTGAAGGAGGGAAGGGTGATGGTCCGATGATGGAACTCCTGACGAAGAAACCCTCTGATCTCACGACGCTGGCAAAAAACAATGAGGGTGAGTATCCATTCGTGAAGATATATCAAATGATCGACGGGCGGGTTGCCGTGCCTGGGCATGGCGACCGGGAGATGCCTATCTGGGGTGCACGCTATGCGGAAGAGGATTACGAAAGATACGGCACTGCTTTTGGTGCCGAAGACGTAGTACGCGGACGAATCCTGCAGCTTGTTTACTACATTCAATCGCTGCAAGAAAACTAGAAGCCGGGTCGGTGGGCCGCGCAAGCCCCCCTGATTTTTGGGGGGCGCGCCCTGCGGCCGCTGTATCCTGGTGAATAGCCTCAGCCATTCTTTGAAACCACGCCGTCCTGAGGCAAGTGTTGGCAAAAAGCAGAAGTTGCCGCGAACTTGCTAGAGCCACCACACTGCAATGCTAGACGACGAGTCGGTCGTGTGGGAGCATGGCGTCCCGAAAGGGGGTTGTCGTGCCAAACACCAATAATCTGGCGATAACGCCCAATTTGTCGGCAGGCTCGATTTGGCTTCGAATTCTTGCATGTCTGGCCATAGTCGTAACTGCTTGCGGCCTGAAGAACTACCTAGCAGTCATCGTGAGTGGCACCGCGTGGTGCCCGTATTTATGTCCATCTGTATTTCCCGCTGAACTCTTCTTTTCCTTTCCGTTACTGGAATGGTTGTTCGAGACCCAAAGGTGGACGCAGGGAAAGCTCCAAGGTTTCGCCGATCTGCTATTCGTAGACCCATGGAATCTAGCGACCAGCTTAGTGATTGCACCCGTATATGAGGAGCTGGTATTTCGCGGGCCGATGTTTTTTACCAGAGGTTTGGTTAAAAACTTTTTGTGGTGGTTTATTGGCATCTCACTCGCAATCATGTTTGCATTGAGTCATGGGCGCAACGGCTTGGCGCTCTTTCCTTTGCTTGTCTTTGGTATTTGTAGCCTGTGGTTAATCGCAACAACTTACCGCTTCTGGCCTTCCGTCGCGCTGCATTTTCTACACAATTTCTTCTTCTCGTCCGCCTTACTCTATCAATCTAGTTTGGTCGGCGACTAGGTATTCTTGAATGCCATCCGACGGAAGCCTGCATGTCCGCTTCGGGTCGATCTCAGACATCGTCACCACAAGTTCTGGGCCAACACTCTCACCGCTTTATCCTGACATCTTGCGCCAACAATTCAGACGCTGAAGCCCCCGTAGCCCGTCAAATCTGCCGAACCCGGATCTTCAGCGTCTGAATGCGGTAGGCGATCTGGCGCGGGGTCATGTTGAGCAACCGCGCTGCCTTGGCCTGCACCCAACCGGCTTCCTCCAAGGCGGCAATGACGCGCTCGCGCTCGTCCAGGTTCGGATCGTCGAGATCTACCGCAGGAGATGCAGCGGCGGATATCGTGGGCTCGTGGTCCGGCGCGCCGACATCGAGTCCTGCCAAGTGGATCACATCTCGGTCGATGACGCCCTGTTCGCTCATCACGGCAGCGCGTTCCAGGCAGTTTTCCAGCTCGCGCACGTTGCCCGGCCAGTCGTGGCGCATCAGTACCCGCAGGGCGCTATCCGTGACCCTGAGTTCCCTGCCCTGTGACTTGCCGATCTTGTTGACGAGAAACCGCGCCAGGTCCGGCACGTCTTCGATGCGCTCGCGCAGAGAGGGCATAAAGATAGGCATGACGTTGAGTCGATAGTAAAGATCTTCGCGGAAGTTACCGCCCCTGACCTCGCCCTCGAGGTCCCGGTTGGTGGCCGCGATGATGCGCACGTCGACCTTCAGGGTACGAACGCCACCAACTCTCTCGAATTCCCCTTCCTGGAGCACGCGCAGCAGCTTGACCTGGAAAGCGGGGCTGATCTCGCCGATCTCGTCCAGAAACAGGGTACCTCCGTCGGCCTGCTCGAAGCGCCCCTTGCGCTGGGCGTTGGCACCGGTGAAGGCGCCCTTTTCGTGGCCGAACAACTCGGACTCAAGCAGGTTGTCGGGCAAGGCAGCGCAATTGAGCTTTACGACCACGTTGCGCGCCCGGGGCGAATTGTAGTGGATGGCATTGGCGACCAGCTCTTTGCCGGTGCCCGACTCTCCGCGTACCAGCACTGTGGTGTTCCACTTGGCCACCTGACGCACCTGGTCGAAGACCAGCTTCATCACGTGGCTGTGGCCGATGAAGCTGTCGAAGCCATGGTCCCCGCGCACCTGTCGGCGCAGCTTGTCGCGCTCCTCCCTCAGCGCCCTGCGCTCGTCATCGACCATGTGCGCCAGCCGCACGGCTTGACCGATGAGGTTTGCGACCATTTCCAGGAAACGGACATTTTGCTGAAGCAAGGCATCCGCGGCTGGTGGCTGCGCCGCGATAACACCGACCGCGCCTTCGTCGCCGATGCGAACGGGGACGCCGATAAAGGGTAGCTGCCGATCGTAGACCCTCAGCTTGTCGAGGAAGCGTGGCTCGTCCGCGACCCGAGAAACGACCCAGGGTTGGTTGCGTTCTAGGATGCCCCCGATGATGCCCTCGCCCAACCGATAGCGGATCGACTCGACGGCGACGCCACCGTCCTCATGCAGCGCATTTACTGTCAGCTCGCAGGTATCTCGGTCCAAAAGGCTGACCATGCCTTTTTCAGCCGCCCACGTTGATGCAACACTTCGAGCACAGCATGCAAGGTCTGGTTGAGGTCCAAAGAGCGGCTCAGTACGGAGCTAACCTCGAACAACGCGGAGAGCTGCGTCTCGAGCAGGTCCTGACGACACGCAGAATCGACGCTGCCGAGGCCGTCGTCGTTGGCTGTCATAAGGGGCCGAGCGAATGTCATTCCTGCACCGTGACCGCTCTCAGAGAGAGCCGAATACGGCAACCGTCGTTGAAATCCGGATCGATCTCAATGCAACCACCGTGCTGAGTGACGATTTCCCGGGGTCAGCACGCGAGTCCCATGCCGGCACGGCCGCGGCGGT
>CALOFM010000051.1:0-60306 GCA_942492625.1 uncultured Gammaproteobacteria bacterium
TCTGCATAAGGGTAGCTCTCGCATATTCGTCAAGTTGTTGAATCGGCCGCATCGTCCGATGCCCCGAGGGCGTTGGTCTCAAATGACTCCGGCCGCGTGCGGCGGCTCGCACTGGGTTGGGCGTATAGTCAACCAAGTCAACGGTAATCATATTCCCCTGAGCGACAACCCCATCTCCGCCACTGCCCACTTCACCGGGATCGGATTGGACTGAACGAACAGGTCGCGGTGCAGAGCGGTCGAGGCGCGCGTCGATCGCACATGCCTCGTCTGCCTTGCCGGACAGTGCCGCCGCGCACATCTGCTGCATAAGCGCGGGGCGCCACGTTGGCGGTCACGGAAATGTCGCCGTGCACCGCCCTGCAGCATGAACTCGCAGGCGGTTGCATCGTCACCGCTGTACAAATCGAAATCGTCCGCGCACAGGGACTGGAGGCCGGGGAGCCGCTCCAGATCTCCGGTGGCCTCCTTGACTCCCACGATATTCGGGACCGAGGACAGGCGCGACGGTCTCCGGCAGCATATCGCAGGCGGTGCGGCCCGGCACGTTGTAGAGGATCTGGGGAATGTCCACGGCCTCGGCGACTGCCTTGTAATGCAGGTACAGCCCGTCCTGGGTCGGCTTGTTGTAGTAGGGGGTGACCAGCAATGCGGCATCAGCACCCACACTGCGTGCGGCTTCGGTCAGCTCGACGGCTTCGCGCGTAGAGTTGGCACCGGTACCGGCGATCACCGGGATGCGACCCGCGGCGAGCTCGACCGCCCGGCGGATGACTGCGCAGTGCTCGTCCTCGTCCAGGGTCGCCGACTCGCCCGTGGTGCCGACGGCGACGATCGCGGACGTGCCACCATCCACGTGAAAATCGACCAGCCGACGCAAGGAATCCTCGTCGATCCGGCCATCCTCGTACATGGGGGTGATCAGAGCAACGATGCTGCCGCGAAACATGGGCTCGCCTCCGGCGTGCGAAAACTTTGCATATTATCTTGCTCTTTTAACACAACCCGCCTGCGGTAAACAACCCATGCCAGGGAACGCGCAGTCAGCGAGACAGCGTTGGCGAAGCGCCGTACCTGCGGGAGCTGAATGGCCGGACGCCCGCTGCTGCCGGGGATGGGTTTCGAGGCGACCGGACCCCATGCTAAATCCTCTCAACTCAAAACCAGCTCGCCGCCTCACGCGACCCAATGGATTTCAGACCATGGCCACGCAGAAGACCTACCTCGTGATCTCCGCCCTCGGTGAGGACCGCCCGGGCATCGTGAACGCCTTGTCCCGGGCCGTGCTTGAGCACGGCTGCAACATCGAGGACAGCCGCATGACGGTCCTCGGCGGCGAGTTCGCGGCGATGCTGCTGGTGGAGGGCAAATGGAACACCCTGGCCAAGGTGGAAAACATCCTTCCGGAGCTCGAGCGGCAGCTTGGCATGACCATCATATCCAAGCGCACCGGGAGAGCGAAGCGCAGAGGCCAACCTCCTGCCCTATGCGGTGGATGTGATCTCCATGGACCACCCGGGGATTGTCAACAACCTGGCCGGGTTCTTCGCCGAGCGCAAGATCAACATCGAAGACATGTCCACCAGCACTTACGCCGCCGCGCATACCGGGACACCCATGTTCGCGGTGCATATGACGGTCGGCATCCCGGCGGATCTGCATATCGCGGCCTTGCGCGAAGAGTTCATGGATTACTGCGACGGGCTGAATCTAGACGCGGTCCTCGAGCCACTTAAGGGATGAAAGAACAGTTTTAAGACTCAAGTATTAAGTTTTAAAAAATATTGGAAATAGCGGGTTAAGCATTACATATCACCGTAAAGGCAGGTGAACCGGAACGGGCGTGAGTTTCGGGAGCTCCGGGCGGGCGACCAAGCAGAGCTTGGGAGCCAGATCGAAAATGTAACCGCAGGTGAGCTGGGAATCCGGCAATTTCACCGACGGAGTTCCGCAGGTTTCTCCTTAAAACTTAAAACTTCCCAGGATCCATCAACCCAATGAGTCCTAGCCATCGGCAAGACCGTACCCGACATCGAACTCAAGACGACCGGGCGACAAGACGCTCAAGCTGTCCGATCTGCGTGGCAAGAAGCGTGGTACTCTTTTTCTACCCGAAGGCGAGCACCCCCGGCTGACACCTGGAGGGTACAGGGCTTCTCGCGATGCCGCTGCCGCCTTCGACGCAGTCCTCGACCGTGATCCTGGGCGCGTCCCGCGACGGCCTCGAAGGCCCAGGAGAACTTCAAGGCCAAGCACCCTTCCCCTTCGATCTGGTCTCGGACAAGGACGAAACCCTGTGCCAGGCATTCGATGTCATCAAGCTCAAGAAGATGTACGGCAAGGAATCCCTCGGCGTCGAGCGCAGCACCTTCCTGATCGACGCGGACGGCATAGCTGCGCCGCGAGTGGCGGAAGGTGAAGGCGGTTGAAAGGCCACGTGGACGAGGTCCTCCAGGCCGCCGAAGAGCTGGGGGGGGGGGAAGGGGGGAAGAAGAGGGGAGAAGAAAGGGGTGGAGGAGGGAGGGGAAGAAGGAAAAGAAGGGGGAAAGAGAGGAGGGAGAGGAGAGAGAGAAGAGGGGAAGGGGGAGGGGGAGGGGGGGGGGGGACTACGCGGCGCGAAGCCACAGGATTCCACCGATGATCAAGCGCGACAACGACAGACCCTGCCTGTTCGTCCTCGACACCAACGTGCTGATGCACGATCCCACGTCCATCTTCCGCTTTCAGGAGCACGACATCTTCCTGCCCATGGTGGTGCTCGAAGAGCTCGACAGGGGCAAGAAGGGGATGTCCGAAGTAGCGCGCAATGTGCGCCAGGTCAGCCGTTTCCTGGATCAACTCATGAGCGGTGCGGACAAGGACGAGATCGACGCCGGACTGCCCATCCAGCCTTTCACCGAGAACGCGGGGCTCTTACGTGATTCAAGCGAACGGCCGACTGTTCTTCCAGACCGCGACTTTGGACCTCCACCTACCAGCTCGCTGCCGGGGAGCAACAACGACAACAATATCCTTGGAACAGCCCGGGCACTGCAGGAGAAATACCCGAATCGCACGGTCATCATCGTCTCCAAGGACATCAACCTGCGCATCAAGGCGGCGGTGCTCGGCCTCCCGGCGGAGGACTACTCCAACGACCAGGTGCTGGACGACGTCTCCTTGCTCTATACGGGCCAGGAAGAGCTGCCCGCGGACTTCTGGACCAGCCACGACAAGCAGGTCGAATCCTGGAAGGAAGAGGGCCGCACCTATTACAGGATCAACGGACCAGATATTGCCGACTGGTATCCGAGTCAGTGTCTATACATCAAGGGCGACGAGAGCTTCGAGGCCATTGTGCGGGACAAGCGTTCCCCTGCCGAGGCGATCATCGAGCTGGCGGAGGATTTCCGCTCCACCCGGCACAACGTGTGGGGCATCACCGCGCGCAACCGGGAGCAGAACTTCGCTCTCAACATGCTCATGGACCCGGACCTGGACTTCGTCACCCTGCTCGGATCCGCGGGCACGGGCAAGACCCTTCTGGCCCTGGCGGCAGGCCTATGACGCAGGTGCTGGACCGCAACATCTACCGGGAGATCATCATGACCCGCGTGACGGTCCCCGTGGGCGAAGACATCGGCTTCCTACCCGGCACCGAGGAAAGAGAAGATGACACCCTGGATGGGCGCCCTCATGGACAACCTCGAGGTGCTGACCCAAACCGAAGGGGGCGAGTGGGGCCGGGCCGCGACCAACGACCTGTTGCGCAACCGCATCCGCATCTCGTCCCTGAACTTCATGCGCGGGCGCACCTTTCTGCGCAAATACATCATCCTGGACGAGGCCCAGAACCTGACCGCCAAGCAGATGAAGACCCTGATCACGCGGGCCGGTCCCGGCACCAAGATCGTCTGCCTGGGCAACATATCCCAGATCGATACGCCCTATCTCACCGAGACCACATCCGGACTCACCTACGTGGTCGACCGCTTCAAGGACTGGGGACACGGCGGCCACATCACGCTGATCCGCGGCGAGCGCTCGCGCTTGGCGGACTTCGGCTCGGAATACCTGTGAAGAACGCTGCCCCTTTGATCCACAACCCACCCGACCGCTTGGCAGGGGGGAGCCGATCTGCTATCAAACATCGCTGAGAGCAAAAACACACGGGAGAGCCCTTCCCGATGACCGCCGAGACCATACAACCCAAGACACGCGCCTTGATCGACCGATTCGGACGCCGGATCAACTACTTGCGTATCTCGGTTACAGACCGTTGTGACTATCGCTGTGTCTATTGCATGGAGCCTGACCAACGCTTCGCCCCGCGCGATCAAGTGCTCAGTCTCGAAGAGATCGCTCGGGTGGCACGGACTTTCGTAGACCTGGGGGTGCGCAAGATCCGCCTCACCGGCGGCGAGCCCCTGGTGCGGCGCAACCTTCCATGGCTGATGGGCGAGATCGCCGCCCTGCCCGGACTCGACGAGCTGGTGATCACGACTAACGGCTCCCAGCTCGCGGCGCAGGCCAGGAAGATCCGGGCCGCGGGCGTCAAGCGCATCAACATCAGCCTGGACAGCTTGCAGCCCGATCGATTCCGCCGCATCACCCGCAAGAAGTCTTCGGAGTGCTGCGGGGTATCGACGCAGCCCTTGACGTCGGCTTCGAGCGCATCAAGCTCAACGCCGTCATCCTCAAGAACCGCAACCATGACGAGGTCTTGGATCTGGTGGGATTCGCGGTGGACAAGGGAATCAATATCAGCTTTATCGAGGAGATGCCTTTGGGCGTGATCGGCGATCACGACAGGGCAGCGGTCTTCTACTCCAGCGATCGCATCCAGGCAGATCTCGCGTCCAGTTTCGAGCTTGTCCCCACCACAGAGACCACCGGCGGACCGGCACGCTACTACCGCATCCCGGGAACCGAAACGCGGGTGGGCTTCATCTCCCCGCACAGCCACAACTTCTGCGGCGACTGCAACCGGGTGCGGGTGACCACTGAGGGCCGCCTGCTGCTGTGTCTGGGACAGGAGCACTCGCTGGATCTGCGCCGAATCCTGCGCGAGCACCCCGGAGATCAGGCCCGTCTGGGCAACGCCATCCTCGCTGCGATGCAGATCAAACCCGAAGGGCACGAGTTCGACCTGGAGGCAAAGCCCGTCCTTTTCCGCCACATGAACACAACGGGGGGGTGAGCCGCGACCGTCGGTCCAGTCGACCAACGCAGCGCGGCGAACGCCCTTCAGGGATGAAGGGCGCGGAGATGCACCAGGGACGGTTTCCCAACCCAACCGCGAATCGCTAGCCGCCATAAACATCGGTGAAAAAATAAGCTGTCATGCCGACGCCAACGACAATAACAAATGCCCGCACGTACGGCTGTGGTACTTGCCGGGAAATGTGGGCGGCGACATAACCACCGACGAGCGCTCCGAGAAAGACCAGGGCTCCTTCACCCCACGCAATGACACCCTCGTAACTGAATAAGGCTACAGCAGTTAGTGAAACAGACGACGAAACCAACAACTTCAAGCCATTCATCGCGTTGATATCCGTATAGCCTGCCAAAGCCAGGTAACTGAGTATTACAATCCCCAACCCGGCGTTGAAAAAACCGCCGTAAGCACATACGCCAAAGAGGGAGAGCAGAAGCAACCAGCTCCCCACGCTCGATGCGTGCCTATGACGGGAAGCGAGCTTTCTAAGGATGTTATTCAACCACCCGCCAAACACAAAAAGCAGGACTGCAAAAAGCAGCAGCCAGGGAATCGCCTCGCGAAACAATGTGCTCGGCGTCCGCAGCAGCAGCCATGCACCCGCGATACCGCCGAAAAGGCTGATCAAGAGAAATTTTCGCAGGTCTTTCTTATGTGCAAGCAGATCGCCTCGAAACGCGTATGTGCCGCTTATATAACCGGAACAAGAGGCAAAGGTGTTGGTCGCGTTCGCGCTGATCGGAGGAATTCCGGTGAACAACAACATGGGGAAGGTAATGAAGCTGCCGCCCCCTGCTATTGAATTGATTACGCCACCGAGAAACCCCGCACCAAAGAGAACGATCGATTCAAAGTGCACGATAGACCGCCTATCACGTTGCCATAGAAGCGGATTAAAAAGCTCTGCTCTGCGGCTCAGACGAGCCCGGTACTCGCGAGGAAAACCACTATGCGTCCCAACGATCAATGTGCACAATGGCTGGCCAGCCTACAAGCCGAACAGCAGAATGATTGCGCATGTCGCCGAGAAGGTGCTCGTGCGTAGCTTTCGGGATAGACCCTAACACCTCTTGATCAGCGAAAACACGCCAGCAAATTACAACGATATGGCTGTGTGCAGCTAACACGACCTACGACTGCCCAAGCAGAGCTTGCCTCAATCGGTGGTCTGATTATAATGCAACCATATTAGAGAACCTTGATATATTAGGAGGTCCCGAATGCCTACTTACGACTACCGCTGCGATACCAACGGCCGGACACTGGAAGTCATGCATCGCATGAGCGAGAGCCTTTCCACCTGGGGAGAACTGTGCGAGCGAGCCGGTGTCGAGCCGGCAGGAACCCCCCTCGACGCACGGGTCCATCGTCTGGCCACAGGCGGCAACGTGATTTCCAGCAACAGCTTGGGCAGCGGCACGGCGCCGGCCTGCGGCACCGGCGCTTGCTGCCCGGGCGGCATGTGCGGCCTGGATTAGGGGTTGTTCGCCGCAACAAGCGTCGCACGAGTCTGTCCGGCTTACTTTGGTTCTGCTGCCAGACGCAGATACCGGACAGACTCGCAGCGCCGGATTAAGTGTGAGGAAAAACGCCGGAGCCGGGTGCTCCGCCGGTCGCGCGCGACCTGCTGGCACCCAGCACGGCCGAGACCGTCTGCGTGGACCCATTGCGGTAGATTTGCAGCTCCACGCGGTCGCCGATATTGAACCTCTCCAGTCTGTCGACTAAGTCGTGAATACTGGAGACAGGGACTCCCTCCAGGGCCAAGATCACGTCACCCGGTATGACCCCGCCGTCGGTGGTCACGCGCGTCCCGCGCAAACCGGCCTTGTCGGCCGCGGAGCCGCTCAGCACCCGCAGCACTAGGACCCCGGAAACCCCCATCTCGTCCAGCAATGGCTCGCTGACGTCGTCGTCCGCTGTAATGCCCAGGGTCGGAGGAATGTAACGGCCGCTATCGATCAGGTGGGGCACAACGCGGTTAACCGTATCCACGGGAACGGCGAAACCGATCCCCGCGAAGGCGCCTGAGGGACTGACCATCCCCGTGTTGATGCCGATGAGCCGCCCCGCACTGTCGATGAGAGGACCACCGGAGTTTCCGGGGTTGATGGCCGCATCGGTCTGGATCAGGTGCTCGATGGTCCGGCCGTCTTCGCCCTGTATGGAACGATCCAGGGCAGAGATCACCCCGGTGGTCAGCGTATAGTCCAAGCCGAACGGGTTGCCGATGGCAAATACCTTTTGCCCGACACGCAGGTCGTGACTGGTTCCAACGGGCACGGGTTGGGGTCTGTCTATAGGGACGTTGATACGCAAAACCGCCAGGTCGTGCTCGGAACTGGCCCCAACGATGATCGCGTCGTAGTTGCGCTGATCCCACAGGCGCACGTGGGCAGACTGCACCCCCTCAATTACGTGGTAGTTGGTCACCAAGTGGCCCTTTTCGTCCCAAATGAGTCCCGAGCCGGTTCCGCGCCGTACCTCGGTGACGTTGCGTGTCCACCGGTGCAAGACGGGGCGGGTGGTGGTGATATAAACCACTGACGGGTTGGTGGCCTCGAACACGGCGATGGTGGTCTGCTCATCGGCCGCCAGGTTTCCACGCGGCGTAATCTCCCGCGGCACCGACTGACGGCCCTCCAGCATACCTTCCACCCAAGGCTTCAGGGCGAGCGCGGCGAGAAAGAAAATCGCAAACCAGAACAGGAATCGGGATAGAGTGAACGAGTGCATTGCCGCACCTTCTCAACCTGCTCCAGCGTTCACGCAGTCTCGGGCTCCGGCTGCGGCTCGTGCCGCGGCCAAGCGCTGAGGATGGCCTGGACGAGAGTGGCAAGCGGAATGGCAAAGAAGATGCCCCAGAAGCCCCATAGCCCTCCGAACACGAGAATGGCGACGATGATGGCCACCGGGTGCAGATCCACTACCTCCGAGAACAGCAATGGCACCAGCACATTTCCGTCCAGGGCCTGAATGATGAAATAGGCAACCCCCAGCCAGGCAAATTGTGAGGACCAACCCCACTGGAACCAGGCGATCAGCAGCACAGGCAGAGTCACCACCGAGGCGCCGATGTAGGGAACGATGACCGACAGCCCCACGAGCATGCCCAGCAGCATGGCGAAGTTGAGCCCGAAGGCGTAGAAGGTAACGTAACTCACGGCCCAAACGATCAGAATCTCCCAGAACTTGCCGCGCACATAGTTGGAAATCTGACGGTCCACATCCTTCCAGACGGTCCCGGCGATCCTGCGGTGCTTGGGCAGGTAGCGCTTGAACCAATCGATGATCAGGTCCCGGTCCTTGAGGAAAAAAAACACCAGCAGCGGTACGAGTATAATGTAGATGAGCAGTGTGATGACACCCACGACCGATGCCAGGGACCAGGAAACCACTTGCTGACCGAAGTTGGCGATCTCCGCGCGTATGGTGCCCATCATCTCTTGGATCTGCTCCGTGGACACCAGATCCGGATACTGCTCCGGGAGACCCATGACCGCCTTTTGTCCCTCGAAGATCATGAAAGGCAGCTGCTGCACCAAATCGGTCACCTGGCGGGACACCAAGGGCATGACGCCGAATAGGATGAGGCCGACGAAGACAATGAAGAAGATGTAGACGATTAGAACGCTCGCCAGACGCGGCCATCCGTGTCGCTGAAAAAAGGAGACGATTCCTTCGAGGAGATAGGCGATAACGATGCTGGCCAGGACCGGAGCCAGCATGTTCCCCATGGTGAGCACCACGGCGAACCCGACGAGCAGCACGACCGCCAGAAAGACGACCTGGGGATCAGAGAAATAACGGCGAAACCAGTCGGTGAGGACCTGCATACGGGAGCCAAAAACTCGTTACGGTGGCGCTCGGGGCCCTCTTCTTCTCCCCTCGCCCCGAATTCGCGCACTTACCTTCATTGCAAACGGAGTAGCGAGGCGAAGGGTGAGGCCCCTCGGGAAAAACCGACGCTCGGGTCGGCCTAGCCCTGGAGTCGCGCCGGGTCAAGTGTCTTTCTTTTCGTTCTCTACCCGATACTTCTCGTAGTAGCGTGCGAACAGCGCTTCGAGCTCATCGATCACAGGGCCGGCAGGCCGGCCCTGTAGGACATGCGCCCCCATCAACGACGAGGTGTCGTTGAGCATTGTACTGCGATCGAGCATGTAATAGCTCTGGGAGAGCCGCTTGATTGCGCCGACCACGCTCTCCTTTGCCGGGCGCGGGATCGGCTCCGGCTCCTGCGGCCCTGGAGGCGGCTGCGCCGCTTCGTCCGGGCCGCGCCCGGCCAGGAACTCGGCAAAAGCAAGCACTGTACTCCGATCTCCCGGCTGCAGGGAACGGAAGAACCTGATCAGCTGCCGCTCGCCGCCACGGCTAGCGTTGGGACCTCGGCTTATCAACCTTCCGTCCCTCCGTCACGTACCGTGCGTATCACAATATGTGCGGGCAAACTCCAGCAGCTCTTCCATGGCTCGCAAACGGAATTTCTGCTTCTGGTGGACGAAGGAAAATGGGCGGTCCAGAGGCGGGTCGAGATTCAGCTCCACAAGCGTGCTCAACCGCAGCTCCTTCTGAATTGTCGCGCGGGAGACCACGGATACTCCCATACCAGCCTCCACGGCCCCCTTCACGGCCTCCGGACTTCCAAGCTCCATGGCAATCTTGATCGACGAGCTGCAGTGCGGGAGGTTGTGTAGATAGTCGTTGATAACCTCGCGCGTCCCCGAGCCCTCTTCCCGGCAGATGAACGGAAACTCCAACAGCTCCGAGAACTTTACCGACTCCTTCTTCGCGAGAGCATGCCCCGGGGGGACGATCGCTACCAGTTGATCACGCTTGCAGGTCTCCACCACCAAGTTCTTGTTGCCCACCGGCGATTCCACGACCCCCAGGTCGATGGTGTTGTTCTCCACCATGGAGACGATGCCATCACTGTTGGACACCTTCAGGTGCATGGTGACCTCCGGGTACTTCTCTCTGAAATCCCCGAGCAGGGTGGGAAGCATGTACTCGGCGATCGTAGTGCTGGCACCGATGGTGAGCGCGCCGCTGATGTCCCCGGTCATCTCGCGGACCGCGTTCTCCATTTCAGAGTACAGCTCGAAAATGCGATCGGCGTATCCGTACACCGTCTTGCCGGCGTCGGTCAGGCTGATTCGGTTGTGCGTGCGGTCGAAAAGCCGGGTATTGAAGTACTCTTCGAGCTGGCGAACCTGGAAAGTCACGGCCGGCTGCGTCATGTGGAGCGACTCGGCGGCCTTGGTGAAGCTGAGGAGCCGTGCGACCGTATGGAAAACCTGCAATCTCCGGTCCGCCATGAGCACAAGCCTCGAAAGATGGGCAAATAAAAAATCTTTATACCATAAAGCGCGGATTCCGAGAAAGATCACCAAGGACGAAGGTAATCCCACCCAAAAAAAGACCGCTCACGGAAACGAGTCGAGACTGTTGTGTTTTTTTTAATACATAGTTGATATATTTTAACCACAACTACTGGAAAACTCTTCTATAATATAATAACCTACAGCTTTTAAGTTCATAATTACTTGAAGTCTTTTTTACGCAACATAAAGGCAAATTGGGGAGCTTTTCATCATGAAGAAGCAAATTTCCGCCGCTGTCTACACGGCCCTGACAGGGGGTTGCGCGCTACTGCTCACCAACTGTGCGGCGACGGCCTCGGGCTTCTCCGTACCCGAGCTCTCGGCGTTGGGCACGGGCATGTCAAACGCCGTCGTGGCCAATGCCGAGGAGACAGGCACGTTCGGCTACAACCCATCCGCCATGGCCTTCCATGAAGACTCCAGCATCTCAGTGGGCACTGTATTGATTAATCCCAGCTTCGACGTCAGGACGGCGAGCGGGAACCACGACAGCCACAACGCCGACTGGTTCGCGGCGCCTGTCTTCCAGACCGCCCTGAAGGTCCACGACCAATGGCGCGTAGGCGTCGGGCTAAGCGCCCCGTTCGGGCTGGAGACGCGCTGGAAGGTCGGCACCTTCCCCGCGCTCACCGGAACCGCTGCTACGCTCCCACTTCCACTTCCCGTGGGTCCGATCGACATCCCGAAAGGCAACCATCCCACCAGCAGCAAGCTCAAGATCGTCGCCTTCACGCCGACCCTTGCCTACAGAGTGAACAACGAGCTGAGCCTGGCCGCGGGACTCGATTACTACGCTGCCAGAGAGGCCAAGCTGAACGGCCAACTCGCCAAGATGGACGGCGACGGCGATGCCCTGGGGTGGAATGTCAGCGCGCTCTTCCGGCGGGACGCTTGGAGCCTCGGTGCCAGCTTTCATTCGGGCGTGACCGTTGACCTCGATGGCTGGTATGAGCCGCTGGACCAAGGGCTTGTGCTCCTGAACAGGCTCAGTCCCGGTAACGGTCTGCCCCCTAGCCAAAACGCCAGCCTGGACCTCAACCTCCCATGGCGCCTTCATCTCGGGGTCCGCTACGCCGTGAACGACGACCTGGCGGTGGAGATCGACTGGACCCGTATCGGCTGGAGCAGCTTCGACAAGCTCGATGTCAAAGGGTCTTTGGATGGATTGATCAGCAGCGACGCTAATGATTGGAGCGACACCAATGCGTACCGCCTCGGGGTCAGCTACGATATCCCGGACTCGAGCACCCAGCTGCGATTCGGTTACAGCTATGACGAGACGGGCCAAGACGACAAGCACTTCAGCGCACGGGTCCCGGACAACGACCGGCACCTGTTCTCAATCGGTGTCGGCCAGGACCTGGGACAGGGGTGGGCAATCGACGCGGCCTACATGTACGTCTCCGTCAACGAGCGCAAGATCCGCAGCAGCGTCGCCTACGCGCCGGGGGATGATATCAACGGCAGCGACGCCCTCAATGGCGACTACAGCAGCAACACGAACCTGGCGGCACTGGAGGTGACGAAGAGCTTTTAGGACGCTGTCCGGCTTACGACTACTCTACTGTCCAATTGCAGTTGCGGGACGGAATCTCCTAACTGAGCCGCAGAAAAAGAAAAAAGACGCCGCCCGATCGGGCGGCGTCTTTCTTTTGCCTGAAATACCAGGATCAGAACTAGACGCTGGATCAGATATAGAGGCAGATGTCGCTTTCTCCGGCGAACTCGAAGAATGCCGCCGCACCGGCGTACTCGACGCCGTCGATAAAGTCCGCATGGTCCATGTCAAACAAATCGACGGTCATCTGACAAGCGATGAGCTTGACCTCAGCCTCGATGCACAGCTCGCGCAACTCGTCGATACTGGCCACGCCCTTGGACTTCATCTTCCCCTTCATCATGGAGGTGATCATGCCCTGCATTCCGGGCAACGCCATGCCCAGCACCGGGAACCACTTATCCATTCCCGCGGGCATCGGCATCCCCGGATTACCCAGGGGCGTAACCTGAAGCGAAAGCTTCTTCTTCAGAAGCTGGAGCCCGTAGAAGGTAAAAAAGATTTGCGTCTCATAACCCAGCGCCGCCGCGGTGGATGCGAGGATGAACGGTGGGTAGGCCCAATCCAGCGAACCTTTCGTGGCGATGATCGCCAGCTTTTTTTCTTCCATCAGACTCTCCTGTAGAAACCGGTGAGTGGGTGGGTCGTTGCGCCGGAGGTCAAGACTTCTTGATCAGGAAGTGGAACTTGCCGCCCTCTTCCTTGGACTCCAACAGCTCGTTACCGGTTTGCTTCGAGAAGGCATCGAAGTCCTTCACCGAGCCCGGATCGGTAGCGATGATGTGCAGGACCTGACCCGCATCCATGCCGTTCAGGGTCTTCTTCGCGCGCAGGATGGGTAGGGGGCAATTGAGACCGCTAGCGTCGAGCTCTTGATCGAAGTCTGCCATGGCATAACCTCCAGGTTACTTGGTGTTTTAGAATATGAGAAAACTCAGGAATTCTGCTTTATAGGCGAAACCCGTAAAAAAGGCAAGCCAACATACAGGGAGAGTAAGAGCCGGAGCTCATGGGCCTAGCTCTTCACACCGCTATTCGGGGCGCGACCTCGAAACCCCCTCGGGCCCACCCGATAATGCCACCGCGCAGATTGACGACATTGTCGAATCCCTGTTGGATCAGATAGGAGCAGGCATGATAAGACCGGGCCCCGCTGCGGCAATAGAGGACCACATCCCTGTCTCTAGGCAGATCGCTCATGCGCACGGGGATCAGGTGCATGGGCAGATAAGATGCGTTCGGAATCACGCCCTGCGCAACCTCACCGGGCGTTCGAATATCGACCAAGTGAACATCATCGCCTGCAGCCAGCCTCGACTGCAGGGCCGCCGAGTCGATTTCTTTTACCACCGCTAAAACCCTACCAAGTACCCAAGCATTTAAGTATATTAATAGGTTTTGAATCCCATCTCAATGCCCGGGACCGCACAGAGTCTCCCCACCAGGTACGTCGAGAGCATAGTTCCGCGGATATCGCTCTGAGTATCCGCGTGTTTCTTTCGACATAGGCGACATCCGACTGAGTACATGATCATGGAATTGCTTCCCATCTTCCTCAACGTGAAAAGCCAACCCTGCTTGGTCGTCGGCGGCGGCGATACCGCCACACGCAAGGTCGCCAACCTGCGTCGGGCTGGAGCCGCGGTGCGCGTCGTGTCGCCAGGGCTCGGGGAGCACCTCGACGACCTAGCCGCAGCAGGCCACATCAAGCATCTGATGCGAGGCTTTGAAGAGGACGATCTGGACGGTGTTCGCTTGGTGGTCGCCGCCACCGACGACCGTGGCGTGAACGCGCGGGTGTCCCGACTCGCCAAGGAGCGAGGAATCCCGGTAAACGTGGTAGACCAGCCAGAAGAATGCAGCTTCATCATGCCCTCGGTCATCGACCGCTCCCCGGTGGTCGTGGCCGTGTCCACGTCCACCGCTTCCCCGGTGCTCGCGCGGCTGCTGCGAGTCCGACTGGAGTCCCTGATCCCCTCCGGCTACGGGCGTCTCGGAGACCTCTGTGGACGCTACCGCGATACAGTAAAGGCCAAATTTGCCGAGCAGCGCGACCGCCGCCGGTTCTGGGATCGGGTTCTACAGGGCGCTGTGGCCGAGCGCGTGTTCTCGGGCCACATGGAAGAGGCGGACGCGGCCATGGAGCGCGAGCTCGCCGTCAGCGAGCCGAGCGAAGGCATGGGCGAGGTCTACCTGGTGGGCGCAGGCCCGGGTGATCCGGACCTGCTCACCTTTCGTGCCCTGCGCCTGATGCAGCAGGCCGACGTCTTGGTCTACGACCGCCTCGTGGCCAAGCCGATCCTTGACATGGTACGCAGGGACGCACGACGCATCTACGTAGGCAAGGAGCGCAACAACCACGCCATGCGCCAGGAGGAAATCAACCGTCTGTTGGCGGATCTGGCGAAAGAGGGTCACCGCGTTCTGCGCCTCAAAGGCGGAGACCCTTTCATTTTCGGGCGCGGCGGCGAAGAGATCGACACCCTGGCAGCCGAAGGAATCCCGTTTCAAGTCGTGCCCGGAATCACCGCCGCCTCGGGCTGCGCCACCTATACCGGGATCCCACTCACCCACCGGGACTATGCGCAGTCGGTGACCTTCGTGACCGGCCACCTGAAGGACGGAACCATGGACCTCAACTGGGATCAACTCGCGCAGCCGAACCAGACGCTGGTGTTCTACATGGGCCTGGTAGGGCTCCCTATCATCGTCGAGAAGCTGATCGCGCATGGCGTAGCGAAGGACATGCCCATCGCCCTTGTACAACAGGGGACGACGCACAAACAGCAGGTCTACACCGGCACCCTATCGAGCATCCTGAAGACCCTGGAGCAGGACCGTCCCAAGCCCCCGACCCTGATCATCGTCGGGCAGGTGGTGCGCCTGCGAGAGAAGCTGAGCTGGTTCCAAACACCGCAGGGATCGGAGCAGGGCGCGACCACGCCCATACTCCCCGGGAGCTGATTCGGCGACTGCCGGCAACTCATCACTCCAGATGGTTCATGATCTGACAGAAATCGCATCAGTCCAGCGGACGGCGCAGGTACGCATCGTCAAACAACGCCTCCAAGCCTGCGTGGGTACCGCGCACCTGATCCACTACGTCCCGCGCCCAATCGAAATAGGCCTGACGCCTCTCGAGCTCCCAACTCACGGGCGGTGCCTCGACTACATCGCGCAAATTGCAGATCTTGTCCGCGAGCTTGATCAGCTTCGCCGCGTGACTGATTCCGGCGGCATGCACGACCTGCAAGCGCTTGCGTTCGGCTTTGGGTAAGCTCCTATCGTCGGTGACTTCCATGACTACCCTGCGTATCTCGGTCCCGAAAAGCAGCTCAAGCTCGTCGGCAGAGGTATTGGTATCTTCCACCGTATCGTGCAGGAGTGCCGCGCACAGTACCGGAGTATCGGTCACGCCGGCTTCCTCGCAAAGCACACGGGCTACGGCGATCGGGTGGTTGATGTAGGGCGAGCTGTGATCGTCCTTGCGTCTTTGATCCCGGTGCTTTTCCGCGGCAAAGCTCAATGCTCGGAACAGGGTCGTTATGTCTGGATCTTCCATCGGGAGGCGCCTCTTGTGGATCGCAGCGGGCGTTTGGAGAGAACCGCGGTTTTGGAGCCGGACCAGAGTCCAACCCAGGTCCGATCCTACAGCCCCGTCTTGACCTCCTCCCATAAGGCCCGGTAGGCCTTGGCAGCGACGTTGGACGGCGCATAAGCGGTCAGCGGCATGCGATGGACCCCCATACGCTCCACCTCCGAGGCATAGGGGATATGGGTCTGGAGGATTCCGGGGTACTGCTCCGGCAGCTGCGCCATGAGGTCCAGATGCAGGCGCTTGCGCCGGTCCACCATGGAGAAGAAAGGCTTCACGCGCAGATCCGTCAGCTGGCCATGTCCGTCGAGGAAGTCCATGAGCTGGTGCAGGGTCCGCGCCGACAGGGTGGTGGGAATCATGGGGACCAGGATGGCGTCCGAGGCGCGGAAGATGTTCTCTGAGACGAGCGAAATACTGGGGGGACAATCCAAAAAGATATAGTCGTACTCCTCGGACAGCGGCTTGAGCAGCCTTGACAGCTGCTTCGTCGGCTTCTTGGCGTCCTCCAGCACCAGGTCCATGTTGCGGAACGAGAAGTCCGCCGGCAGCAGATCCAGGTTCTCGAAATCCGTCCCTTTCACCACCGAGTCGAGCTCGCGCTTGCCCCGCACCAGGGCCTTGCCGCCCCCCTTTACCTTTGGCTTTACACGAAAGTAAAAAGTCGCCGCGGCCTGGGGATCCAGGTCCCACACCAGCGTCTGGTTGCCCTCTTCGGCCGCCAGGTACGCGGTGTTGATGGCGGTGGCCGTCTTGCCCACGCCGCCCTTGATGTTGTAGACACCGATGATCTTCACGGTTGCTAGCCTCGTTTCTTCTCAGCGGCGAACAGCTCGCGAAAGAGCGCCTGGTTCTCATTGGTATCGAACCCGGCGAAGATCCGCGCAAACTCGACCCGGGCCTGCTCCTGCCTGTTGAACAGATCGCCGACCAGTACCCCCATGGCGAGCAGGGTATCGGTTGCGGCAACGCCCTCGTCGCGCATGGTCTGTGCCATCTCCCGCAAATGGCCCCCCTGCACAGCCAGGTCTTGGAAATTGCCTAGGTTATCGAGCAGCACCTTGAGCAGCTTGATCGGTGCGCCGACTTGCTTTTTCAAATAGAGGCTGCTGAAAAACTCCAAGAGGTAACGCAGCTTTTTGCAGCTCTTGCGCAGCTCATGCAAATCATCCGCAGGGGAGTCCGGGGAAATGGCACGACCCTCCTTGCGCACCCGCCGGTACATACTCCAGATGCGGTTATCCGCAACATCTTTGGTGGGGCGCATAGCGTTGGGAACCGCTGAACGCTCCGGAACCGGCGCCTCGAGGAAGGCCCGCCAGGCCTTGAGCAGGCCCTTGAACTTCGCGGATCCGAGCGCTCGCACAAGCTTCTTCTGGGTCGCTTCGTAGTGGTCCGTCAGGAAATCGCGCATGGGCTCCAGGTGGGGTTGCAGGGAAACCGGCAGACTGCTCCGGTAGCCCTCGAAATCCAGGAGATAGACGTCCAGATCCCGCACCGGACCTGTAATCTGCTGCAGCCAGGCGAAGCGGGTCTTATAATCCTCCACCAGCTCGGGTGCAAAGACGCCCTTGATCTGGGTCAGTGCCGAACGCGTGCGACGTGTGGCGACGCGCAAATCGTGCAGGAACTCTGAATCCAGATTCGCCTTGGTACCCTCGATGTTGGCCTCAACGGTATTGAGCAGCCCCAGCAAGATCTCCTTGGCGCTGGCATCCGCCCGCTTGTCCGGATCCAGGTGGTAGTCGAGCTTGGAGGAGTAATCGCCCGGACGGCGGCCCGCGGCGGCCAGCGCCTCCGGCAGCACCGTGGTGTGTGCCGGTTCCAGCCCCAGATCCTGATCCAGCATCTTTGCTGTCTCGCGCAGGTAGTCCTCGTAGCCTCTGACGGGCAACAGACGCAGACGCACCGCCAGCGGCCCTTCCCGGTCCCGGCCCAGGTCCCGGAACCTATTGTCTTCCAGCAGCAGTCGCACGACCGTCTTGTCGTCGAAGTTGAGCAGGCGAAGCGTCTGCACCCGACCATGGACCTCCAGCAAGGGCAGCAGGCGGCGTATGCCAAGCACCGACTCGACCCGCTTGCGTACCGGGCCTTGGGGCAGGTCCCACGCGAAGCCCGGCTCCTGTCCGATGGTCTGCGCGCAGGGCGGAGAATCGGCACGCAGGTCGTGCCAGAGAAGCTGGCGGCGGCCTCCGTCCAAGCGCTCCTCGACAGAGGCACCCGCGAGATAGAGGCTCCAATCGAAGCTGTCCAGAAACCGCTTGGTTACTTCCTGCGCGGGCTCTTCGGTGAAATTTCGCCGGGCCCGGATCAGATTCTTTATGTGCTGAGAACTCGTCCCGTCCGGGATGAGGTACTCCTGCGCTATCTCGCTCATGATCTTTCTGGTTCATCCTCCAAAGCTTCTTGCTTCGATCTGGCGCCCGCCTTCAAACCACTAGACGAGCAGGCAAAAAGGAATAAAAATGACAGAGTTATTACATGTTTCTCGATCTTACCTAACAATTTTCGGCCAAGCCAGTGCAAGATGGACAACCCAGCCGGCCAGTATGTGATTTGGCAGAAATGGCCTAAGCTGGCTCGATGCACCACCGCCCGCGCAAGCGCTTCGGCCAGAACTTCCTCCACGATCCCGGCATTATCCGGCGCATCGTCTCGGTCATCCACCCGAAACCGGAAGAGCATCTGGTGGAGATCGGACCTGGCCGCGGCGCCATTACCAGGGACCTGCTTCGGGCCACCGGTCGGATGGATGCAGTCGAGCTGGACCGTGATCTGATCAAGCCCCTCGCCCTTAGCTGCGCCGGCCTGGGCGACCTGCGGATTCACAACGCCGATGCCCTGGACTTCGATTTGTGCTCCCTTTATCCGAACGAGCGCCTGCGCCTTGTCGGCAATCTCCCCTACAACGTATCCACGTCCCTGTTGTTCCGCTTTCTGGAACAGTCCGAATGCGTCCGCGACATGCACTTCATGCTCCAGAAGGAGGTTGTCGAGCGCATTACCGCCCCACCAGGATCCAAGACCTACGGCCGGCTCTCGGTCATGATCCAGGCCTATTGCCGCGCAGATACCCTGCTGCGCATCGGACCCGGGGCGTTCACTCCGCCCCCCAAGGTGGAGTCCGCCTTTCTGCGCCTGACGCCGCTGCGGCCCCTGCCCGCACCCGTCTTGGAGCCGGCGTACCTGTCGCTGCTGGTAGCGAAGGCATTCGCACAGCGTCGCAAAACCCTACGCAACAGCCTCAAGGGTCTGGTCGGCGTGGAGCTGCTGACGGCGCAAGGATTGGATCCCGGACAACGGGCGGAAGAGCTGAGCGTGGAGACCTTCGTTCACTTGGCAAACGCGGCTTGCAAACCTCCTACGGCGCCCTGAACTAGGTCACGGGAAAAAGTATTCCGTCCAGGGGGTTTTGATGGCCTCCATCAATACCTCCTTGACGGAGTACTAGGTAAACCCCAAAAACGGCAGTCGAACGATGAACGATAGCTCCACTGAAAGCGTGCAGGTCGAGACACCGAAGGCAGGCGGTCTGGCCCGCGCCAACGAAGTCCTCCCGGGCTTGATCCCCCTGCTTCCGGTCGCCGCGCGCCCCTTTTTCCCGGGTCAGGCGGTGCCTCTGCTCATGAGCGCAGAGCACTGGGGCGCTACCCTGGAGGCCGTCGGGGAGACGGAGCACAAGGTTTTGGGTGTGGTTCTGGTCCGCAGCGAGACCGCAGAGGAAGCCGGCCCTGGCGACTTTCACGAGGTGGGCACCGCCTGCCGCATCCATCGGGTGCACGAGCAAGACGGCATGCTACAAGTGTTGGTGGAATGCATGCAGCGCTTCCGCCTGAACAGCTGGGTGAGCCCGGAGGCACCTTTCACCGCCCGCGTCGACTACCTCCCCGAGTCAGCGGGGCCGCCGGACGAGCAGGTCAAGGCCTATGCCATGGCCGTAATCAACACCATCAAGGAGCTGCTGCCGCTCAACCCCCTGTATGTCGAAGAGCTGCGCATGTTCCTAGACCGCTTCGGTCCGGACGACCCATCTCACTTGTCGGACTTCGCCGCCAGCCTGACCACCTCCACTAAAGGGCAGCTACAAGAGGTGTTGGAGACGTTGGAGCTACTCCCGCGCATGGAGAAGGTGCTCGTCCTGCTGAACAACGAGCTGGAGCTGGCCCGGGCCCAGCAGAAGATCCGCCAATCGGTCGAGGAGCGGATGCAGACCCAGCAGCGGGAGTTCTTCCTGCGCGAGCAGCTAAAGGCCATCCAAAAGGAGCTTGGAATCGCCAAGGACGACCGCACCGCAGAGCTGGACAAGTTTGAAGAGCGCATCGAAAACCTCTCCCTGACCGACGAGGCGGCAAAGCGCGTCGAGGAGGAGATGGACAAACTGTCCATGTTGGAGACCGGCTCTCCGGAGTATGCCGTCACCCGCAGCTACCTCGACTGGATCACCCTGCTGCCTTGGGGCGCTCACTCGCAGGACAAACTGGACCTGAAGCGCGCCCGCCGCGTGCTGGACAGAGACCATTACGGACTAGACGACGTAAAGGAGCGTATCCTCGAGTTCCTGGCCGTGGGCATGATGAAGGGCGAGATCTCAGGCTCGATCATCTTGCTGGTGGGGCCACCCGGTGTAGGCAAGACCTCCATCGGCCGGTCCATCGCCGATGCGCTGGGCCGGCACTTCTACCGCTTCTCCGTGGGCGGTATCCGCGACGAGGCGGAAATCAAGGGTCACCGCCGGACCTACATCGGGGCCATGCCCGGCAAGTTCATTCAGGCTATAAAGGACGCGGGAACGGCCAACCCGGTGATCATGCTCGACGAGATCGACAAGATCGGTGCGTCTTACCACGGCGATCCGGCATCAGCCCTTCTTGAGGTCCTGGACCCGGAGCAGAACAGCGACTTCCTGGACCACTATTTGGATTTGCGCTTCGACCTGTCCAAGGTGCTGTTCGTATGCACGGCCAACCAACTCGACAGCATCCCGGGGCCCTTGCTCGACCGCATGGAGGTGATCCAGCTCTCGGGTTACATCGCCTCGGAGAAGCTGCAAATTGCCAAAAAATACCTGCTGCCGCGACAAATCGAGCGGGCCGGCCTGGACAAGGGCGCGCTCAAAATCGACACCAAGACACTGCGCGCGATCATAGAAGGTTATGCACGGGACGCCGGGGTGCGCCGCCTGGAAAAGCAGCTGGGCAAGATCGTGCGCAAGAGCACCGTGAAGATGCTCGAAGGGGAAGAGCCCCCGATCCAGGTAGACGCCAACGAGCTGAAAGAGTATTTGGGGAGCCCACCGTTTCGGGACGAGCGCCGGCTTTCGGGGCCCGGGGTGGTCACGGGACTGGCTTGGACCGCCATGGGAGGTGCCACCCTTAGCATAGAGGCACTACGCACCCATAGCTTCAACCGCGGCCTCAAGCTCACCGGCCAACTCGGGGACGTGATGAAGGAATCAGCGGAGATCGCCTACGGTTACCTGATGAGTCATGCCGAGGAATTCTGCGCCGATCCGGAGTTCTTCGAGAAGGCGTTCATCCACCTGCACGTGCCTGCCGGGGCCACGCCCAAGGACGGCCCGTCCGCCGGCATCACCATCGCCTCCGCCCTCCTGTCTCTTGCCCGCAACAAGCCCGTGCGACGCATCGCTATGACCGGCGAGATCACATTAACGGGTGAGGTGTTTCCCGTCGGTGGCGTACGCGAGAAGCTCATCGCCGCCCGCCGCGCTGGAATCAAGGAGATTATCCTGCCAGAGGACAACCGGGGGGACTTCGACGAGGTACCGGACCATGTGCGCAAGGGGCTGAAGGTGCACTTCGCGCGTCGCTTCGAGGAGGTCGTACCGCTGCTCTTTCGCGAGAAGGGTTCCGGGAAAAGCGATTAACCCGGGTTGAACCGTAAAGACGCCGAGAACGCAGAGAGTGCACCTTCGGGACCCGACTAACAGGATCGCACCAGGTCCGACGACATCCTGTTGATCCTGTCCTATTGGGAGTCGCGGGTGCACAGATCGTCCATACACTGCCTCAAAGACGCCTCCCAGTGCGGCAAGACGAGGCCGAATGTCTCCCGCAGCTTGGAGTTGTCCAGCACCGAATAGGCCGGACGGCTCGCTGGCGCGGGGTACTCGGTGGTCGGTATGGGCAGGAGGCTGCAGCGCCGGGCGCTGATCTCAAGTATGGCGCGGGCAAAATCGAACCAGCTCGTCTCCCCGTGGTTGGTCGCATGATAAATGCCCTTGACCCGCTCGGCCTCCAGCTCTCCGCGCAAGATGCGGCAAAGGATCTGCGCCGTAACCTCGGCCAACATCCTGCTCCAGGTGGGTGAACCTACCTGATCATCCACGACGCGAAGCTCTTCGCGCTCCCCGAACAGCCGCAGCATGGTGAGTAGAAAATTGTTGCCGCGCACGCCGTAGACCCAGCTCGTGCGCAGTATGATTGCATTGGCCCCCGTGGCCATGAGCGATTGCTCCCCCCCCAGCTTGGTCTCGCCGTAGACGCTCAAGGGGCCGGGCTCGTCGTCCTCCCGATAGGGGCGATCGGACTCTCCGGAGAACACGAAATCCGTCGAGTAGTGGACGACGGGCACTCCCCGGTCCCGCAGCAGACCGCCGAGCATGCCCGGGGCCTCGGCATTGATTCGCTGGGCAAGCTCGCCCTCGCTCTCCGCCTTATCCACCGCCGTGTAGGCAGCGGCATTGACCACGGCATCCGGCGCAACCTCTTGCACGAGACTGCTCAAGGAGCGCGGGTCTGAAAGCTCCACGCGGGGACCGCAAGCACCATCCAGGGACGCGGCTATGACTTCACCCAAGGGCGCCAACGTACGGCGCAGCTCCCATCCCACCTGGCCATCGGCACCGATCAGGAGAATACGAGGCAGATGCATGGTCTTAGTCGTCATGAGGATGGAGCGCCTTCGTAGAGCGGGAGCCTGTCAGGGGGGATATCGCGGAGTAATGCGGCATCAAAATCTTTGGGAGACAGATCCGGCTCACCATCGATTGGCCATCGGATTCCGATCTCAGGATCGTTCCAACGCACGCTGAGCTCGCTTCCCGGATTGTAGAAATCGGAGCACTTGTATCCGAACAGGGCGTCGTCGCTGGTAACGCAGAAACCGTGAGCGAACCCGGGGGGGATCCAGAGCTGGCGCTTGTTCTCTCCCGATAGGCGCACCCCCGCCCAACGCCCGAACGTGGGCGATCCCCGGCGGATATCCACGGCCACGTCGAAGACCTCCCCGCTGAACACTTGCACCAGCTTCCCTTGCGCGTGCGGGTGCTGCACGTGCAGCCCCCGCAAAACTCCGAGGCGGGATCGAGACAAATTATCCTGGACTAGATTCTCCGGGATGCCGAAGTGCGCGTACCTTTCGCTCTGATAGGTTTCCATGAAGAAACCCCGCGAATCGCCGAAGACCTTCGGCTCGATGATCAGGACACCTGAAATCTCGGTTTCGATGACCTTCACGGCTCCTCTCCCCGCCCCATCAGCCCGAGCAGATACTCTCCGTACCCGCTCTTGCTGAGCGCCGTCGCCATCTGCGTAAGCTGATCCGCATCTATCCAATGCTGCTGGAACGCAACCTCTTCCGGGCAACAGATCTTGAGTCCCTGCCGTTGCTCTATGGTCTCGATAAAGTTGCCCGCCTGCATCAGCGACTCGTGGGTCCCCGTATCCAGCCAGGCGGTTCCCCGTCCGAGCTTTTCCATAAAGAGCGCGCTATCGCTCAAGTACAGGTTGTTGAGGTCCGTAATCTCCAACTCACCACGGGCGGAAGGCTGCAAGGCACCGGCGAGATCGCATACCTTCTCATCGTAAAAATAGATGCCGGTCACTGCGTAGTTGGATTTTGGTTTGACCGGTTTCTCTTCCAAGCTCACTACATTTCCTGCGGCATCGAATTCCGCCACTCCGTAGCGCTCCGGATCCCGAACCCAATAGCCGAATACGGTGGCCCCGCGCTCGCGCTCGCTCGCCGCCCGCAGCTGCCGGACCATGCCGTGACCGTAGAAAATGTTGTCGCCGAGAATCAGGCAGCTCCGATTTCCGGCGATGAAATCCCTCCCGATGATGAAGGCCTGCGCAAGGCCGCCCGGCTGCGGCTGCACCGCATAGCTGAGGCGAATTCCCCACTGCCTGCCGTCCCCCAACAGGTCCCGGAAGGAGCCCTCGTCCCGCGGCGTGGTGATGACCAGGATCTCGCGAATCCCCGCGAACATAAGCGTCGACAGGGGATAGTAGATCATCGGCTTGTCGTAGACCGGCAAGAGCTGCTTACTGATGGTATGGGTCAGGGGATAGAGGCGGGTGCCGGAGCCTCCTGCGAGGATGATGCCTTTTCTGTTCATTCAGGAATATTCCGCGGAGCCCAGACGTTCACCACGATAGCTGCCGTCGGTCACCCGGCGGCACCAGTCCCGATTCTCCATATACCAAGCCACTGTCCGCCGCATTCCGCTCTCAAAGCTATCCAGGGGCTCCCAGCCGAGCTCGGACTGGAGCTTACGCGAATCGATCGCGTAGCGCATATCGTGACCGGGCCGGTCGGCTACGAAGGTCTTGAGCCCTCCGTGAGGTCTATGGGGTGACTCGGGCAGAAGCTCGTCGAGCAGGCCGCAGAGGGTATCGACGACCTGCAGGTTGGTACGCTCGCTGTCGCCCCCCACATTGTAGACCTCGCCGGGAAGCCCCGCCTCCAGCACCCGCCAGATGGCGCGGCAATGATCTTCCACATAGAGCCAGTCCCTGACATTGGACCCATCCCCGTAGATCGGCAGCTGCTCCCCCGCCATCGCCTTCAGGGTTACCAAGGGGATCAGCTTCTCCGGAAACTGGTAGGGCCCGTAGTTGTTGGAGCAGTTGGTGGTAAGCACCGGCAAGCCATAGGTGTGATACCAGGCCCGCACCAGGTGGTCCGAGGCCGCCTTCGAGGCCGAATAGGGAGAGTTGGGCGCATAGGCTGTCGTCTCGGCGAACCTGCCGGTGGGCCCCAGCGAGCCGTAGACCTCGTCTGTGGAGACGTGCAGGAAACGGAAGGCGTCCTTGCCGGATCTGCCGAGATCGGCCCAGTATTTGCGGGCGCAGTCGAGCAGGTTGAAGGTCCCGGTCACGTTGGTCTCGACAAAGGCGGCCGGTCCGTCGATCGAGCGGTCGACGTGGCTCTCGGCGGCGAAGTTGACGACTGCATCCACCCGGTATTCGGACAGCAGGCGTTGAATCAGATCGGGGTCGCCGATGTCCCCCCGCACGAAAACGTGCCTGGCGTTGCCTCGTAGCGGGGCCAGGGTATCCAGGTTTCCGGCGTAGGTGAGCTTGTCCAGATTGATGATCTGCGCGTCGGTCCCTTGGATGAGAAAATGGACGAAGTTGCCGCCGATGAAGCCGGCGCCGCCTGTCACGAGGATAGTTTGCATCGTGCGCCTCAGAAGGGGATGTCGTCGTCGAAATCCGGCTTGTCAGGCGGTGGTGGTGCACCGCCGCCACCGCCTTGCGCCGGTTGTCCGCCGCCGGGGCTGTCGAAGGGCACCGTTGCCCCACCGCCACCGCCACCGCCACCGCCACCCCGACTGTCCAGCATCGTCATCTCATCGGCGATGACCTCGGTCGTGTACCTGTCCTGCCCGTCCTGGCCTTGCCATTTATTCGTACGCAGTCGTCCTTCGACGTAGACCTTGGCACCCTTTTTCAAGTACTGCGCAGCGATTTCGCCCAGCTTCCCGAACAGGGTTACCCGATGCCACTCCGTGTGCTCCTGCGTATCGCCCGTGTTGCGATCGCGACGAACATCGGTGGTGGCGATCCTGACCTTGGTGATCGCCATGTTGCTCGGCGTATATCGGGTATCCGGATCCGCTCCCAAGTTACCGATAAGGATTACTTTGTTGACACTTCCTCTTCCAGCCATAGTTTTTCCCTCATCAAGCCATGCCCGAGTACGACCTGTTTAGAACCATTTTCGGGAACGATGGCTTGTTTGTTGCGGTCCGGGGCGCGAAAGACTAGGCCCCACGACTCAGGGGCTGTCTCGCCATAGTTTTCAAGTTGCTGACGGTGGCCGTGCCGCTCATTTAGGGGCAGCCCTTGACGAATCCTCCCACGGCGACATCCGCCGCGCCGAGACGCTTTCACCTTCTCTTCGCAGGGCGGCAACCCATTGCCGCCTCTATGCCAGAGTCGCTGCAACCGTTCGGATGTGATCGCGCACGGCCCTACAGTTAGGCGATTTCTGTCGAATCCTGTGCAATCTCGACTGTGTTTCTCCGGCGATCGCCTAAACCCTTACGGTAAACGCCTGCAATCTTGCCCAATCGAGCCGGCGATTGTCCACCTTTAGATAGGCAAGCCCCTCATCCGTAGCCACTACGGCCTCTTCCACACCAGGGATCTCCAGAAGGCGGCGTTGGATGCCCGCGCCGTCCGCATCTCTCCCATCGCCAATACGGATGACTTGACTGCTGACCCGCCCCGGGCTTCGCATGGACCAGGCGATCAGGAGCCACAAGAGCGCCATGACCGCGCAGAACAGGAAGACTGTGTCCGCCCCGAAGCGCTGGTGGACCCAGCCCCCGGCGAGCCCGCCGAAGAAGGCGCCGGCGAACTGGGAAGTGGAGAAGGTACCCATGGCGGTCCCTTTCGCGCCCGCCGGGGCGATCTTGGAGATCAGGGACGGCAAAGACGCCTCCAGCAGGTTGAAGGCGGTGAAGAACAGGAACAGGAAAAACGCCAGCAGCATCAAGCTGGCGTTGAGCAAATAGAGACCGGCCAGCGCCAGCGCCAAGGTCAGAATTGCCCCCAGGAAGACCGGCTTCATGCGGCCCTTGCCTTCCGCCTGGATGATGAAGGGCACCATGGCAGCCATGGAGAGAACCAGCACCGGCAGATAGACCGACCAATGATGCGCCGCCTCCAGGCCGTAGGTATCCAGGGACAGGGGGAGCACCAGAAACAGGGACGTCATCATCATGTGCAGGATGAGCACCCCGAGATCCAGCCTTAGGAGCTCTCGGTCCGCCAACACGCCGCCGAGCTGGCTTGCCACCGGCTCCGCATCCCGGTGAACGCTCGAGTGCTCGGGCGTCGGCACCACCAACGCCAGGATCAGCATGCCGCCCACGGCCAAAGCGGCGGTAAGCCAGAAAATACCGTCGAGCCCTATCCAGTGGCCCAGCAACGGCCCCAGCACCAGGGCGAGCGCAAAGGCCATGCCGATGCTGATACCTATGCCCGCCATGGCCCGGGTCCTGACCTCCTCCCGTGTGAGGTCCGCCGTGAGGGCCATCACCACCGCGGCGATGGCCCCGCTGCCCTGGAGGACGCGCCCGACGATTACGCCCCCGATGTCGTCCGCAAGCGCAGCGACAACACTCCCGATGGCAAACAGGATGAGACCACCGAAGATCACCGGCTTACGCCCGATGCGGTCTGACAGCATGCCGAAGGGGATCTGCAACAGTGCCTGGGTAAGCCCGTAAGCGCCGATGGCGAGCCCGATTAATATGGGCGTCGCCCCGGCCATATCCCGCGCATGCAGGGCGAACACCGGCAAGATCAGGAACAAACCAAGCATGCGCAACGCGAAAATCCCGGCTAAACCAGCCGCGGCCCGCTTCTCGGACCAGGTCATGGGCAATACGGGCAGTCTGGGACCCCTCATGAACTTTGCTTTGCCTCCAGCGCAAAAGGCTGACTATAGTAGCAGTTTGGCCTGCGTCTGGTCCCGGTCGATTTGCTCGGAAAGGAGCGGCTAGCGACCCGCTCACTCAAAACCGAGGGCGGAACCGCCAAGTCGCGACGGACGCCCAGAGAGATGCCAAGTTTTCGCGCAGCTCACCAATCAACAAGCAGGTGTTGTACGCAACCTCCTCAAGCCGATGAATACCTTTGCGCCCTTGGCGTTTTGGTGGTTCATTTTTTCCTTTTCGGATTCAATCGCTTTCTCGACTGCTGATCGAATATGGACACCATCCGCATCCGCGGCGCACGCACCCACAATCTGAAGAACCTGGACCTGGACCTGCCGCGGGACCGGCTGATCGTGCTCACCGGGCTGTCCGGGTCCGGCAAATCGTCCCTGGCGTTCGACACCATCTACGCGGAAGGGCAGCGCCGTTACGTGGAGTCCCTGTCGGCCTATGCGCGACAGTTTCTTTCGGTGATGGACAAGCCGGACGTGGACCACATCGAGGGCCTGTCGCCGGCCATCTCCATCGAGCAAAAGACCACATCCCACAACCCGCGCTCCACCGTAGGCACCATCACCGAGATCTACGACTATCTGCGCCTACTCTTCGCCCGAGTCGGCAGCCCGCGCTGCCCCAAGCACGGTGAGCCCCTCGAGGCCCAGACCGTGAGCCAGATGGTAGACCAAATCCTGGCCCTGCCCGAGGGCGTGAAGCTGATGCTGCTGGCTCCCGTGGTCTCCGAGCGCAAGGGGGAATACCACCGCCTGCTCGGGGAGCTGCACGCCCAGGGCTTTATCCGCGCGCGCATCGACGGGGAGCTGTTCGAGCTGGATGATCCCCCGGACTTGGACCTCAAGCGCAAGCACAGCATTGAGGTCGTGGTGGACCGCTTGCGCGTGCGCCCGGGCTTGTCGCTTCGCCTGGCTGAGTCCGTCGAGACCGCCCTCGGGCTCTCATCGGGTATGGCGCGGGTGGCCTGGATCGACGAGCCGGAGCACGAGGAGCTACTGTTCTCCGCCTCCTTTGCCTGTCCGGTGTGCGGCTACAGCATCCCCGACCTGGAGCCGCGGCTGTTCTCCTTCAACAACCCCGCGGGTGCCTGCCCCACCTGTGACGGCCTGGGGGTCGAGCAGTTCTTCGATCCGGCCAAAGTGGTGCTCCACGCGGAGCTGAGCCTGGCGGGCGGGGCGGTGCGCGGCTGGGACCGGCGCAACGCTTATTATTTTCAGATGATTCGCGCCCTGGGAAACCACTACGGGTTCGGCGTGGAGGCCCCCTGGCAAGAGCTGCCGGAAAAGGTCCGCCAAGTCATCCTGTACGGTTCCGGGAGGGAGAAGATCAAGCTCAAGCTGCCCCACGAGCGCGGGTCCGGCAAGGTGCGACCCTTCGAGGGCATCATCCGCAACATGGAGCGCCGCTATCGGGAGACGGACTCCAACACAGTGCGCGAGGAGCTTGCCCGCTACATCTCCCAACAACCCTGCCCCGCCTGCAGCGGCTCGCGCCTCAACGAGGCCGCCTGCCATGTGTTGGTGGCCGACCGCAACCTGCCCGACCTGGCCTCCCTGCCCGTCGGAGAGTCCCTGCAATTCTTCGACACCCTCAAGCTGCCCGGCAAGCGCGGAGAGATCGGCGCCAAGGTCATCCAGGAGGTCGCTCAACGCCTGCGCTTTCTGGTGGATGTGGGCCTGGACTACCTCACCCTGGAACGCAGCGCCGAGACCCTCTCCGGGGGTGAGGCCCAGCGTATCCGCCTCGCCAGCCAGATCGGCGCCGGTCTGGTGGGCGTCATGTACATCCTGGACGAGCCCTCCATCGGCCTGCACCAGCGGGACAACGCCCGCCTGCTGCGCACCCTCACCCACCTGCGGGACCTGGGCAACACGGTCATCGTGGTGGAGCACGACGAGGAGGCCATCCGCAGCGCCGACCGGGTGGTGGACCTGGGACCGGGCGCCGGCGTCCACGGGGGGGAGATCGTAGCCCAGGGCTCGGGGGAGGAGGTCGCCGCGGATCCCAGGGTCCATCACCGGCCGTTACCTCTGCGGCGACCTGCGCATCGAGATCCCGACCCAGCGCACCCCGATCGATCCGGAAGCGGGAGCTGCGCGTCCTGGGGGCCACCGGCCACAACCTGAAGCAGATAGACGCCGCCGTCCCGGTGGGCACCTTCTGCTGCATCACCGGGGTCTCGGGCTCGGGCAAGTCCACCCTCATCAACGACACCCTCTACCCCGCCGCTGCGCGCCGGCTCAACGGCGCCAGCCTGCGCCCGGCGGAGCACCGGGCCATCGAGGGCCTGGATTACTTCGACAAGGTGGTGGACATCGACCAGAGCCCCATCGGCCGCACACCCCGCTCCAACCCGGCCACCTACACGGGCCTGTTCAACCCGGTGCGGGAGCTCTTCGCCTCCGTACCCGAGGCCCGCTCCCGCGGCTACACGGCGGGCAGGTTCAGCTTCAACGTGAAGGGCGGGCGCTGCGAGGCATGCAAAGGGGACGGACTCATCCGGGTGGAGATGCACTTCCTGCCGGACGTCTACGTCCAATGCGACACTTGCAAGGGCCGGCGCTACAACCGCGAGACCCTGGAGATCCACTACAAGGGAAAGACCGTCGATCAGGTGCTGGACCTGACGGTGGAAGACGCCCTGGAGTTCTTCTCCGCCGTGCCAGTGATCAAGCGCAAGCTGCAGACCCTGATGGACGTAGGCCTGGCCTATGTGAAGCTCGGCCAGAGCGCGACCACCCTGTCCGGCGGAGAAGCTCAGCGGGTAAAGCTCTCGCGGGAGCTGTCCAAGCGCGACACCGGCCGCACCCTCTATATTCTGGACGAGCCGACGACAGGTCTGCACTTTCAGGACGTCAAGCAACTCCTGGAGGTGCTTCACCGACTGCGCGACCACGGCAATACCGTGGTCGTCATCGAGCACAACCTGGACGTGATCAAGACCGCTGATTGGATTATCGACCTGGGGCCCGAGGGCGGCCACAGAGGCGGTGAGGTCATCGCCACCGGCACCCCGGAGCAGATCGCCGCGGATGAGGGCTCGCACACCGGGCGGTTTCTCAGGCTCCACCTGGAGCGAGGGTGGTAGGAGCTTGCCCGAAAAGGTATTGTGCCTACCAATCAAACGAAAAACACAAAAAAAGCAAGAACACTCGGGAGCAGCCCCAAAGGGTCGAACCCTATTGCCCTGGGCAACGCCCCGGGTTGCCAAGCCACTAGCACAGCTCTGCTCAGGACGGAACGCCGATCGGATCACCGACGGCAAGCCCGAGGTCGCGTCCAGCGCTTCCCCGATTGACCGCCAGCTCCACCAGGCCAAACGAATTCTCGTTCCAGAAAGCGGTACCGGGCGGCACCTCGCAGAAGGTGCGGGCAAAGCCCAGCTCTCTGCCTCGTACTTCGAGAATCGCGCCCCGGTCAAGAGCAGCGGCTCTCAGCCCCGTCATTAGGTTTCCGTACGGGTCCGCGTAGACGACACGCGGCAGATCAAACGGCCAGTCGCCTCCGACCATCTGCTCGGGCTCGATCTCGGTACAGGGCGGAAGATTGCCGCCGCAGAGCATGGCGGCAACCGGCGCGAACAGGTCACGGCCGTGAAAGCTATCCGACATCCGTTCGGGCCGCCAATCCACGCGCAGAGCCTGTACCTCTTGCCCACGCTTTGCGACGACAGCCATTAGTCCGTTATCTGGACCCAGGTACCAGCACCCGTCGGCCTTGACGGCGAGTGCAGCCCGCTCACTGCCGACACCAGGATCCACCACGCAGAGATAAAGCATCCCGACCGACATATCCCGCACCAAAGCCGGCAGGAGATAAGCGGCGAGATCGGGCCGGAAGGGCGTGAGATCCGAGACCAGGTCGATCACGGGGATTGCCGGGATCAATTCCGCCAAGCGAAGCTTCATCTGCCCTACGTAGGGACCGCCGGGGCCGAAGTCGGTAACCAGTGCTATCCGATTGATCATTCGTCGGAAGAGATGAGCTACGAATCAGGCGAACTATGCGTCGTCGTCGTCCTCAACAACGTCCGGCATGGGGCGGTCGACCAGCTCCACGTAGGCCATGGGTGCCGCGTCGCCGGCGCGATAGCCGCACTTGAGGATTCGCAGGTAACCGCCGGGGCGGGTCTCGTACCTGGGCCCCAGCTCGGTGAAGAGCTTGCCGACTACCTCCTTGTCGCGCAGACGGGCGAACGCCAAGCGCCGCTTGTGGACGGAATCGGACTTGGCCATGGTGATCAGGGGTTCGGCCACACGCCGCAGCTCCTTGGCCTTGGGCAGGGTGGTCTTGATGAGCTCGTGGCGGAACAGCGAGTTGGCCATGTTGCGAAACATGGCGTCGCGGTGCGAGCTGGTACGATTCAGATGCCTTCCGGATTTGCGATGACGCATGGTTCTTTACTCGAAATCAGTCCTGATAAATCATGTACCCGCCGTTCACGAAGGGCGGGTTGCGGAAAGCCGCTCTCTACTTTACTGCGGCCAACTCGTCGATATTCTCGGGCGGCCAGTTCTCCAACCGCATGCCGAGCGACAGCCCGCGGGTAGCCAACACGTCCTTGATCTCGGTGAGCGACTTCTTACCCAGGTTCGGCGTCTTCAGCAGTTCCACCTCGGTGCGCTGCACCAGGTCGCCGATGTAATAGATGTTCTCTGCCTTGAGGCAGTTCGCGGAGCGTACCGTAAGCTCAAGGTCATCTACCGGACGCAGGAGAATCGGATCGATCGGCGGCTGATCCGGCTCTTCTTCCGCACCGACGTCGAGGGGTTGGGTGCCCTCGAGGGCGACGAAGCTTGAGAGCTGATCTCGAAGGATGGCCGCAGACGTCTGGATCGCCCCCTTTGGATCGATGGTGCCGTTGGTCTCCAGATCGATGACCAGGCGGTCCAGATTGGTCCGCTGCTCCACGCGGGCGGACTGGACATCGATTGCGACACGGCGTACCGGGCTGAAGGAGGCATCCAGGGGCAGCTTGCCGATGGGGCGCTCGTCGCCGGCCTCGGCCTCCCGCTGGGTGGCCGGCTCGTAACCGCGGCCACGGCGCACCGTCAAGGTCATGCTGAGCTCTGCATCACCGGTCAGATTGGCGATGACCAGCTCGGGATTGGCGATCTCCGCCGTGTGGTCGAGGGCGATATCCGCCGCCGTCACCGGACCGGGCCCACTCTTGGAGAGCGTGAAGGTCGCCTCGTCCTTTCCTTCCAGGGAGATTGCGAGCTCCTTGAGGTTGAGCAGGATCTCCAGCACATCTTCCTGGACCCCGTCCAACGTGGTGTACTCGTGCAGTACGCCCTGAATCTCCACCTCGGTGACCGCGCAACCGGACATCGAGGAGAGCAGGATACGGCGGAGCGCGTTACCCAGGGTGTGACCGAACCCGCGCTCCAGCGGCTCCAGTGAAATCCGGGCGTGACTGCGCCTTCCGTCGACCGGGTCAACCTTTACGATACGCGGCTTTAAAAAGTCGCTAACAGCATCAGCCATGCAAGAACCCTCTCCGTCCCCTTACTTGGAGTACAACTCCACGATCAGCGACTCGTTGATGTCCGCCGGGAGGTCCTCGCGGTCTGGGACACGCTTGAAGACCCCCTTCAGGGCGTTGGTATCGACCTCGATCCAATCGGCAAAGCCATACTGCTCCGCCAGGGCGACCGCATTCTGGATGCGGACCTGCTTTCTGGCCTTCTCGCGGACCTCGACCTGATCGTCTTCGCTGACCTGGTAGGAGGGCACGTTAACGGTCTTGCCATTGACCAGGATTCCCTTGTGACTGACCAGCTGCCGTGCCTCGGAGCGGGTCGAGCCGAAGCCCATGCGGTAGACGACGTTGTCGAGGCGCGTTTCCAGCAGCCGCAACAGGTTCTCGCCCGTAGCGCCCTTGGCCCCGGCAGCCGTTTTGTAATAGTTGCGGAATTGCTTCTCCATGACGCCGTAGATGCGGCGCACCTTCTGCTTCTCACGCAGTTGCAGACCGTAGTCGGAAACCCGGCGGCGACGGTCGCTGGACTGTCCCGGGACTTTCTCCAGATTGCACTTGGTGTCCAGCGAACGCGCTCGGCTTTTCAGCGAGAGATCCGTACCCTCGCGCCGCGCCAACTTACAGGTAGGACCGGTGTACCTTGCCATGTCTTTAGTAGCCTATTCTGCTCTTATACACGCCGTTTCTTCGGCGGACGGCAGCCGTTGTGCGGGATCGGCGTGACGTCGGTGATGCTGGTAATCTTGAAGCCCGCGTTGTTCAACGCGCGAACTGCGGACTCCCTTCCGGGGCCCGGTCCCTTGACGTTGACGTCCAGGTTCTTCAGTCCGAACTCCTTCACGGCTTGGCCAACGCGGTCGGCGGCCACTTGGGCCGCAAACGGGGTGCTCTTGCGTGAGCCACGGAAGCCGGAGCCGCCGGCGGTCGCCCAGCCGAGGGCATTGCCCTGGCGGTCGGTGATGGTGATGATGGTGTTGTTGAACGAGGCGTGGATATGGGCAACCCCATCCGCCACCTGCTTCTTCACCTTCTTCTTGGTACGAGTCGGTTTGGCCATCGGCTATATTCCTGGCTTGCCTGTATCTGGGACTTTCCTATCTCTTGATCGGACGCCGCGGACCCTTGCGGGTACGGGCATTGGTACGGGTCCGTTGGCCCCGCAACGGCAGGCCACGACGGTGACGGATGCCCCGGTTGCAGCCCAGATCCATCAGCCGCTTGATGTTCATGGATATCTCACGCCGCAGGTCGCCTTCAACACTGAATCTGGTGACTACGGCACGCAGCTTATCGATCTCTTCCTCGGTGAGGTCCTTGATCTTGATGTCCGTCGCGACACCGGCTGCATCGCAGATCTGCGCCGCGCGGGTACGACCGATACCGTAGATCGACGTCAACGCGATGACGGCGTGCTTCCTGTCGGGGATGTTGACACCGGCGATACGGGCCATGCTTTTCTGTCTCCAATTCCACTTAGGCGCTGCGGGGGAAAACCGCGCAGGATACCAGATTGAACCAATAAGTCAATGCCCCAGCATCAACCCTGGCGTTGCTTGTGCCGCGGGTCTTTACAGATCACCCGTACGACGCCGTTGCGACGAATGATCTTGCAGTTGCGGCACACCTTCTTCACTGAAGCTCTGACTTTCATTTCTTCTCTCCGAATAGCTCGCGCGGCGGATGCCTGGCTCTTTAACGAATCATCCCGGCGCCGGGCGATTTGAGATTGGCCTTCTTCATCAGGCCCTCGTATTGATGCGACATCAGGTGCGCCTGGACTTGGGCCATGAAGTCCATGACCACGACCACCACGATCAGCAACGACGTTCCCCCGAAATAAAAAGGAACGTTCCACCCTACGATCAGGAACTCCGGCAACAGACACACCAGAGTGATGTAGAGGGCGCCGGCAGCGGTCAGCCGCGTCATCACGGTATCGATGTAGCGCGCCGTCTGCTCGCCTGGGCGGATGCCGGGGATGAAGGCGCCGGACCGCTTCAGGTTGTCCGCCGTCTCCTTGGCGTTGAACACCAGCGCCGTGTAGAAGAAGCAGAAAAAGATGATCGCCAACGCGTAGAAGATGACGTATACGGGCTCGCCCGGGGACAGCTTGCTGGTGATGTCCGCCAGCCAGCGAAAATCCTCCGACTGCCCGAACCACTGTCCCAGCGTTCCCGGAAACAGGATGATGCTGGAGGCGAAGATCGGCGGGATGACGCCGGCCATGTTCAGCTTCAACGGCAAGTGCGAGCTTTGGGCAGCCATCAGCTTGCGCCCCTGCTGCCGGCGCGCATAGTTGACGGTAATCCGGCGTTGGCCGCGCTCCACGAACACGACGAACGCGGTCACACCCAAGGCGAGCACGAACAGGGCCAATACCGCGAGCGCATTCATCTCTCCGGTACGCACCAGCTCAAGGGTGCCGCCGATGGCCGACGGAAGCCCCGCCACGATGCCGGCGAAGATGATCAGCGAGATACCGTTACCGATGCCGCGCTCCGTGATCTGCTCGCCCAGCCATACCAGAAACATGGTGCCGGTGACCAGGGACACCGCTGCCGTGAACACGAACCCGTACCCGGAGGTGACGACGATATCCGCCCCACCGGCAGACTGGCCTTGCAGTGCAACCGAGATTCCAATTGCTTGGAATGTCGCGAGCACCACGGTGCCGTAGCGCGTGTACTGGGTGATCTTGCGCCTTCCGGACTCACCCTCCTTCTTCAGCTGCTCGAGCTTCGGGATGACCGCCGTCATCAGCTGCATGATGATGGACGCCGAGATGTAGGGCATGATCCCGAGCGCGAACAGGCTCGCGCGCTCCAGGGCGCCGCCCGAGAACATGTTGAACATGTCCAGGATCGAGCCCTGGTTCTGATCGAAAAGGAACGCCAGGGCCTCCGGATTTACGCCCGGTACCGGGATGAAGGTCCCGATTCGATACACGAGCAGCGCACCGAGCACGAACAGCAACCGCTGGCGCAGCTCCGTGAGCCGCCCCATACCGCCGAGCGCGCCGACCATTGAAGAAGTGTTTCCGGCCATCGGGGTTCTGCCTGCGCTTTAGTCCTCGACCTTGCCGCCCGCAGCCTCGATGGCAGCGCGGGCACCTTTGGTTACGGCCAGCCCACGCAGGGTCATTGAACGACCGAGCTCTCCGGAGGCGATGATCTTGACGCGTTTGATCTCTTTGGAGATCAGACGGGCCTTACGCAGGGCGTCCAGATCGACGACGTCGCCCTCGATGCGTGCCA
Organism: uncultured Gammaproteobacteria bacterium; assembly: GCA_942492625.1. Taxonomy (GTDB): domain Bacteria; phylum Pseudomonadota; class Gammaproteobacteria; order Chromatiales; family Chromatiaceae; genus Thiosymbion. Next base: position 36,172 of record CALOFM010000051.1, read on the forward strand.
GCTCATGGAGCCGGATCTCATCTTTGGCCGATGCCTTGCGCGAGCGGAAGCCCACCTTCGGTAGTCGCCGCTGCAAGGGCATCTGCCCGCCCTCGAAACCCACCTTGTGGAATCCGCCGGAACGGGACTTCTGGCCCTTGTGACCCCGCCCGCCGGTCTTACCCAGCCCGCTGCCGATCCCGCGCCCAACGCGTTTTGCGTCGCGCTTGCTGCCCTGTGCGGGCTTGATGTCATTGAGGCGCATCTGCGGATTCCTCCACGACCTTGACCATATAGGAGACCTTGTTCACCATGCCGCGCGTTGCCGGGGTGTCCTCGACTTCCACCACTTGGTGCATGCGCCGCAGCCCCAGGCCGCGCACGCACGCCTTGTGCGTCGCCAGACGACCACCGAGGCCACGCACGAGAGTGACCTTCATTGTCTTTTTGTCCGTCATCGCTTACCCCAGGATCTCTTCGACCGTCTTACCGCGCTTGGCGGCCACGTTCTCTGCGTCCGTCATGATCTCCAGGCCGTTGATTGTGGCCTGGACCACGTTGATCGGGTTGTTGGTGCCGATGCACTTGGCCAGCACGTTCTGCACGCCGAGCACCTCGAATACGGCACGCATGGCGCCGCCTGCGATGATGCCGGTACCGTCGGAGGCTGGCTTCATGAAGACCTTCGCTGCGCCATGACGACCCATCATCGGGTACTGGAGAGTCGTGCCCTTGAGCTTGACCTCGACCAAATTCTTACGCGCGCTCTCCATGGCCTTCTGGATGGCCACCGGGACCTCGCGCGCCTTGCCGGTGCCGTAGCCGACGCGGCCCTTGCCGTCGCCCACCACGGTGAGGGCCGAGAAGCCGAACTGCCGGCCGCCCTTGACCACCTTGGCGACGCGGTTCACCGCCACCAGCTTTTCGAGTAAGTCGTCGCCTTCCGGCTTGGGATTGTAGTTAGCCATCATTCAGCCTTTAAAAATCCAGTCCGTTTTCCCTTGCCGCCTCGGCAAGGGCCTTGACCCGGCCGTGGTAGCGGAAGCCGGAGCGATCGAATGCCACCTTCTCAACTCCGGCCGACTTGGCACGCTCGGCAATGGTCTTACCGACGGCCGCGGCTGCGGACGCGTTACCCGCATGTCCCTCGATGGACTGGCGCAAATCCTTCTCTACGGTCGAGGCACTGGCAACCACGTTGCCGCCGTCCGGGCCGATCACTTGGGCATATATGTGGCGGGGGGTACGGAAAACGCACAGCCGATAGGCGCGCAGCTCCCGAATCTTGGCGCGGGCGCGCATGGCGCGGCGCATACGAGCTTGTTTCTTGTCCATCCCGAATACCCCTACTTCTTCTTCGCTTCTTTACGCAGGACTTGCTCGTCCGCGTAACGAACGCCCTTACCCTTGTAGGGCTCCGGCGGCCGGAAGCCGCGGATCTCGGACGCAACCTGCCCTACCTTCTGCTTATCGGCCCCGCTCACGATGATCTCCGTCGGCGAAGGCGTTGCGACCTCGACACCATCGGGCACCGGATAGTCGATCGGGTGCGAGAAGCCCAGGCTCAGGTTCAGTACCTTACCCTTTGCCTGCGCGCGGTAGCCGACACCGACCAAGGCCAGCTTACGCTCGAACCCGGTCCCGCAACCGACAACCATGTTGTTCACAAGGGCACGCGTGGTGCCGGCCAAGGCCCAGGATTCTTTGCTCTCGTCGACCGGGCCGACCTTGAGCTCGCCGTCTTCCTGGGCGATCTTCACCTTCGGATGAACAGACCAGGACAGATTTCCCTTGGAGCCCTTGACCTTGACCATTTGGCCGGCGATCTCTACCGTGATCCCTTTCGGGACGGCGATGGGTGCTTTAGCTATACGTGACATATCTCGCCTCCTTACCGTCAGGCAACAAAGGCGAGAATTTCGCCGCCGTGGCCGGCCGCTCGCGCCGCCCGGTCTGACATCAGCCCTTTGGACGTGGACACGATGGCCACACCCAAACCGCCCATGACGTTGGGAAGCTCGTCCTTACCCCTGTAGATGCGCAGCCCGGGACGGGATACGCGCTTGAGGTGCTCGATGACCGGCTTGCCGCGGTAGTACTTCAGCTTGATGACCAGCTGCGGCTTGGTGCCGTCCGCCTCCACGCTCACCTCGGAGAGGTAACCCTCGTCCATGAGCAGGTTGGCGATGGCCACCTTCTGCCTGGAAGACGGCATGGCGATGGTTACCTTGCCGCGCGCCTGGCCGTTGCGGATGCGGGTCAGCAAATCCGCAATGGGATCCGACATACTCATATACGATACCTCGGGTCAGTCCGCCGTTTCGGCGCGATACCCTCGATGAAGTTTTCTGTACTAATGTTTTGAGCGTTAACTAAGAAGCTGTTCGCACTATCGGCTAGATGGCGTACCGCGCAATTCTGTACCGACACCCCACCAGCTAACGCTCAAAACTTCTCGCTTAAACCTTAGAACTATCTCTCTACCAACTCGCCTTTACGAGACCGGGAACATCTCCCCGCATGGTGGCTTCGCGCAGCTTGTTGCGGCTCAGGCCGAACTTGCGGTAGACGGCATGCGGACGCCCGCTCAGGCGGCAACGCCGCTGCCGGCGTGTGGGGCTGGCGTCCCGAGGCAGCTTCTGCATCTGCGCAAGCGCCTCGTCGATCTGTTCCTGACTCGCGCTGCGGTCGTTGATGACGGCCTTGAGCGCAACGCGCTTGGCCGCGTACTTTGCTGCGATCTTTGCGCGCTTTATCTCGCGCGCCACCATGCTCTTTTTCGCCATGATTTCGTTCTCAGGTCCTGAAGGGAAACTTGAATGCCGCGAGCAGTGCCCGCCCCTCTTCGTCGCCGCGTGCGCTGGTCGTGATTGTAATGTCCAGGCCGCGCAGGGTATCGATCTTGTCGTAATCGATCTCCGGGAACATGATCTGCTCCTTCACGCCCATGCTGTAGTTTCCGCGCCCATCGAACGCCTTCGCGTTCAGTCCGCGGAAGTCGCGAATACGCGGGATGGCGATGTTGATCAGGCGGTCGAGGAACTCGTACATGCGCTCGCGGCGCAGCGTCACCTTGCAGCCGATGGGCCAGCCTTCGCGAATCTTGAAGGCGGCGACCGACTTACGCGCCTTGGTAACGATAGGCCGCTGCCCGGCAATCATCTGCAGATCGGCGACAGCGTTATCCATCACCTTCTTGTCTGCAATCGCCTCGCCCACACCCATGTTGAGCGTGATCTTCTCGATCCGCGGCACCTGCATGACCGTGGCGTAGCTGAAGCGCTCCATGAGCTGCCCGACGATGTTCTCGCGGTACTCTGTCTGTAATCTGGACATGACTGACTTACTCAAACGTCGACGACTTCGCCGTTGGACTTGAACACCCGTACCTTGCGACCGTCCTCGAGGATCTTGATACCCACCCGGTCGGGGCCGTCCTTCTCCGGGTTGTACAAGCCCAGGTTCGACAGATGCAGCGGCATCTCCTTATCCACGATCCCGCCCGGCTCGCCGCGCTGCGGATTCGGCTTCTGGTGCTTCTTGGCCATGTTGACGTTCTCGACGACGACGCGGTCGTTCTCGAGGATACGCAGCACGGTTCCGCGCTTACCCTTGTCTCTTCCGGTGAGGACGACGACGTCGTCACCTTGTCTGATCTTGCGCATCGGCATACCCCTCAAAGGACTTCCGGTGCCAGCGAGATGATCTTCATGAACCGCTCGCTGCGCAGCTCTCTGGTCACCGGCCCGAAGATACGGGTACCGATGGGCTGCAACTGGTTGTTGAGCAGAACCGCGGCGTTTCCGTCGAAGCGGATCGCGGACCCATCGGGGCGGCGAACCCCCTTCTTGGTGCGCACGACCACGGCGTTGAACACGTCCCCTTTCTTTACCTTACCGCGGGGAATGGCGTCCTTCACCGTAACCTTGATCACATCTCCGATGCCGGCATAACGCCGATGCGATCCGCCCAGCACCTTGATGCACTGTACGCGCTTCGCGCCGCTGTTGTCGGCAACACCCAGATTTGTCTGCATCTGAATCATTTTCTTATTCCTACGCGCTCAGCGCGCCTTCTCCACGACCTCCAGCAAGCGCCAGGTCTTGGTCTTGGACAAGGGGCGGCACTGCTCCACGGTCACCAAGTCACCGCGGCCACAGCTGTTCTCTTCGTCGTGGGCGTGGATCTTTGTCGAGCGGCGCATGAACTTACCGTACAGCGGATGCTTAACGCGCCGCTCCACCAGTACAGTGATGGTCTTGTCCATGGCATCGCTTAGGACGCGCCCGGTCAGCCTTCGGTTGTGCTTGGCTTCCTCGCTCATTTCCCGTTGCCCGCCTTCGTTTCAGTCATAATCGTCTTGATCCGGGCGATGTCTCGCCGCACCGCCCGCATCTGCGAGGGCCGCGACAGCTGCCCGGTGCCCTTTTGCATGCGCAGGTTGAACTGCTCTTTGAACAGCTCTTCGAGCTGCTTTTGAAGCTCTTCCGCGCTGCTGCCACGAAGCTCGTTGGCCTTCATCACATCACCGTCCGCTTTGCAAAGGTTGTCTGTACCGGCAGCTTGGCTGCGGCCAGGCTGAAGGCCTCACGCGCCAACTCTTCCGAAACGCCCTCGATCTCGTAGAGGACCTTGCCCGGCTGTATCAGGGCGACCCAGTACTCGACGTTGCCCTTTCCCTTGCCCATGCGCACTTCCAAGGGTTTCTTGGAGATCGGCTTGTCGGGAAACACCCGAATCCACAGCTTACCGCCGCGTTTGACCTTGCGGGTTATTGTGCGGCGGGCCGCCTCGATCTGACGCGCAGTAAGGCGCCCGCGGGTGGTGGCCTTGAGCGCGTACTCGCCGAAGCTCACGCGGCTACCCGACTGCGCCAAGCCACGGTTTCGGCCCTTCTGCTGCTTACGAAATTTTGTTCTCTTCGGTTGCAGCATGGATCAGCCCCTCTTGCGAGCGGTCTTGGCAGGCGCCTCTTCCGTTTCCGCTCCGGCGAACACTTCGCCCTTGAAGATCCACACCTTCACACCGAGCACGCCGTAGGTCGTCTTGGCCTCGGCGAATCCGTAGTCGATGTCCGCACGCAGGGTATGCAGAGGCACACGGCCTTCGCGATACCACTCGCTGCGGGCGATCTCCGCTCCGTTGAGGCGCCCGGCGATATTGATCCGAATGCCTCCGGCGCCCAGGCGCATGCTGTTCTGAACCGCGCGCTTCATGGCGCGGCGGAACATGATGCGTCGCTCGAGTTGAGAGGCGACGTTCTCCGCGACCAGCTGCGCATCCAGCTCCGGCTTGCGGATCTCCTCGATGCTGATGTGCACCGGGATACCCATCTTCTCGGACACGACCTTGCGCAGCTTGTCGATATCCTCGCCCTTCTTGCCGATCACCACACCCGGGCGCGCGGTATGAATGGTGATGTGTGCATTTTTCGCTGGCCGGTCGATCTGTATGCGGCTGACCGAAGCCTGCGAGAGGCGCTTCTTGAGGAAGCTGCGCACCTCCAGATCCGTAATCAACAGATCCGCGTAGTCTTTGGTGTCGGCGTACCACTTGGACGTCCAGTCCTTGACGATCCCCAAGCGTATGCCGGTTGGATGTACTTTCTGACCCATTCTGGCTTCCCGTTGTCTGCTTAGCTCTCGGCGACTGTGACGCTGATGTGGCTGGTCCGCTTCAAAATGCGGCTCGCCCGACCCTTGGCTCGCGCGCGGATGCGCTTCATGGTCGGCCCTTCGTCGACCTCCACCACTGCGACCTTGAGCTCGTCGATGTCCGCGCCCTCGTTGTGCTCCGCGTTGGCGATGGCCGACTCGAGGATCTTCTTGAGGATCCCGGAGCCCTTCTTAGGACTAAACGAAAGCAGGTTCAGTGCCTGCTCCACGCGCAATCCGCGTATTTGGTCGGCCACGAGACGCGCCTTCTGAGCCGAGATACGGGCGTGCTTGATTTTTGCTTCAGCCTGCATTTGCGCTTCCTCGCCTACTTTTTCGCCTTCCGGTCCGCGGCGTGACCACGGTAGGTCCGGGTCAGGGCGAACTCACCGAGCTTGTGCCCGATCATGTTCTCGTTGACCAGGACCGGGACATGCGCCCTCCCGTTGTGCACGGCAATGGTCAGGCCGACCATCTCCGGCAGCACCATGGAACGGCGCGACCAAGTCTTGATGGGCCGCTTGCTGTTCTGGGCTACCGCCTCTTCCACCTTCTTCTGCAGGTGGTGGTCCACAAAGGGTCCCTTGCGAATGGAACGTGGCACTTGCTCAACCTCAATTCAGAATGAACGGCGCATATCGCGCTATTAATCTCCCTCTCCCCTCGGGGAAGAGGGCCGGGGTGAGGGGGAAACGCCCCGCCCCACCATCGCCACTCAAGAATGGCCTTACTTACGCCCGCGGCGGCGCACAATCATCTTGTCGGTACGCTTGTTCTTGCGGGTCTTGTATCCCTTGGTGGGCACACCCCAAGGCGTAACCGGGTGGCGGCCGCCGGATGTACGTCCCTCGCCGCCACCGTGGGGATGATCCACCGGGTTCATGACGACGCCACGAACCGTGGGACGCTCGCCCCGCCAGCGCTTGGCGCCGGCCTTGCCCAGCTTGCGCAGACTGTGCTCGGAGTTTCCCACTTCGCCGACCACGGCACGGCACTCCGCGAAGATCTTGCGCATTTCACCGGAGCGCATGCGCAGGGTGGCGTGCTGTCCCTCACGGGCTATGAGCTGGGCCGAGGCGCCGGCCGCACGCGCTAGCTGCGCGCCCTTGCGGGGGCGCATCTCAATGCAATGCACCTGCGTTCCGAGCGGTATGTTACGCAGCGGCAGGCAGTTGCCCGGGCTGATGGGTGCATCCTCGCCCGCCTGCACCCGGCCGCCTGCTTTCAAACCCTTGGGCGCGATGATGTAGGTACGCTCCCCGTCCAGGTACTTCAGTAGGGCGAGATTGGCACTGCGGTTCGGGTCATACTCGATCCGCTCAACCACCGCGGGCACGCCTTCCTTGTTGCGCTTGAAATCGACGATGCGATAGCGCTGCTTATGCCCGCCACCGCGGTGACGTACTGTGATGCGTCCCTTGTTGTTTCGTCCGCCGGACATGCTCTTTTTGTCGAGCAGCGGCTCGTAAGGGGCACCCTTGTGCACGTCGGACGTCACGACCTTGACGACGAAGCGCCGTCCCGGAGACGTGGGGTTAGTCTTTACGATTGCCATCTTTCGTCCAATCTATTCATGATGCGCTAATTGCGCTCCAGATCCCCTCTCCCCTCGGGAAGAGGGCTGGGGGTAAGGGGCTCCGATCAGGCGCCGCCACCAAAATCGATATCGTGACCCGGCTGCAGACGCACATAGGCCTTCCGCCAATCGGGTCGCCTGCCGAGCCGCTGTCCGAAACGCTTGTTCTTGCCCTTCATATTGATCACCTGAACGCGGTCTACCTTCACGTCGAACATCAGCTCGACGGCACGACCGATCTCTCGCTTCGTGGCATCCGGGGCAACGCGGAACGCGTACTGACCGCTGTCTTCCGCGGCCAATGCCGCCTTCTCGGAGATCACCGGGCTCAGGAGAACCTTCATCAGCCGTTCCTGGTTCATGCCAGCCGCTCCTCAAGCTTGCGGACCGCACCTTCGGTGACGATCAGATTATCGAAGGCGATCATGCTCACCGGGTCGACCTCTTGCGCCGCCATCACGTCGACATTCGTGAGGTTGCGCGCGGCGAGAAAAAGGGTCTCTTCGAAGCCCTCGGTCACGATCAGCACGTCCGAAACGCCAAGCTCGCGCAGCTTTTGCGCCAGCTCTTTGGTCTTGGGCGCCGAGACCTTGAGCTCGGGCAGCACCACCAAGCGCTCCTGCCGCGCCAGCTCGGAGAGAATGGAACGCACGGCACCGCGGTACATCTTACGGTTCACCTTCTGAGAGTAGCCCTTGGGCTGGGCCGCGAAGGTCACGCCGCCGCTGCGCCAAATGGGGCTGCGGCTGGTGCCGGCACGTGCCCGGCCCGTTCCCTTCTGCCGAAAGGGCTTGCTGCCGCCGCCATTGACGGCCGAGCGGCTCTTCTGCGCCTTGGTGCCGGCACGCCCGCCCGCCATGTAAGCGGTGACCACCTGGTGGATGAGACCAGGCTTGTACTCGACGCCGAACACCTCGTCGGAGACCTGAAGGCTGCCTCCACTGTCGCTGTGTAATGAGAGATCCATACCGATCAACCCTTGTTCTTCTGCTTAACAGACGGCAGGACCACCAGCCGTCCGCCGGCCGGTCCCGGCACTCCGCCCTTGACCAGCAGGAGGTTGCGGTCGGTGTCGACGCGCACCACTTCCAGGTTCTGCTGGCAACGGTTCACGTTGCCCATTTGACCGGCCATGCGCTTGCCCTTGAAGACACGGCCCGGTGTTTGGCACTGTCCGATGGAGCCCGGGGCGCGGTGAGAGAGGGAGTTGCCGTGGGTGTTGTCCTGACCGCGGAAATGATGGCGGCGAATACCACCGGCAAATCCACGCCCCTTACTCACGCCGCGCACATCGACCTTCTGCCCGACCTCGAAGACACCGATGGTGATCTCCTGGCCATCTGCAAGCTCCGCACCCTCGCCTTCGTCGAGTCGAAACTCACCGAGCAGGTCTCCAGCCTCGACCCCGGCCCTACGGAAATGGCCCGCTTCGGGCTTGTTGACGCGGGACGCCTTGCGCGCGCCCACGGTCACCTGCACCGCTCGGTAGCCATCGGTGTCGCCGGTCTTGACCTGGGACACACGGTTCGGCTGTACCTCGATGACCGTCACCGGGACGGTATCACCGTCTTTGGTGAAGACCCGGGTCATACCGGCCTTGCGTCCGATCACACCAATCGTCATCGTCGTTTCCTCAGCTCAGCTTGATCTGAACGTCCACACCGGCGGCCAGATCGAGTTTCATCAACGCATCCACCGTCTTGTCCGTGGGATCAACGATGTCCATCAACCGCTTGTGGGTGCGCAGCTCGTACTGGTCGCGGGCGTCCTTGTTGACGTGGGGCGATACCAAAACGGTAAAGCGTTCTTTCTTCGACGGCAGCGGGACCGGGCCCCGAACCTGCGCGCCGGTCCTCTTCGCCGTGTCGACGATCTCCCGCGCGGACTGGTCTATCAGCCGGTGGTCGAAGGCCTTGAGGCGGATGCGAATTCTCTGGTTTGCCATTTAGCTCACTCGATGATCTTGGCGACCACGCCGGCGCCGACGGTACGGCCACCCTCGCGCACGGCGAAACGCAGCCCCTCCTCCATGGCGATGGGCGCGATCAGCTTGACGGTCATCTTCACGTTGTCACCGGGCATGACCATCTCGATGCCTTCGGGCAGCTCGCACGCACCGGTCACGTCCGTGGTACGGAAGTAGAACTGCGGGCGGTAGCCGTTGAAGAACGGGGTGTGACGCCCGCCTTCGTCCTTGCTCAGTACGTAGACCTCGGCCTCGAAGTGCGTGTGCGGGGTGATGCTCCCGGGCTTGGCCAACACTTGCCCGCGCTCGACTTCGTCGCGCTTGGTGCCGCGCAGCAGCACGCCCACGTTATCTCCCGCCTGACCCTGGTCCAGGAGCTTGCGGAACATCTCCACGCCCGTGCAAATGGTCTTGACGGTGTCCTTGATGCCGACGATCGCGATCTCTTCTCCGACCTTGATCACGCCGCGCTCCACGCGCCCGGTCACCACGGTGCCGCGTCCGGAGATGGAGAAGACGTCCTCGATGGGCATCAGGAAGGCCTGGTCGATGTCACGCTCGGGCTCGGGGATATAGCTGTCCATCGCCTCGACGAGCTTGTAGATGGACTGCGCCCCAAGGTCCCCCTCATCGCCTTCGAGCGCCTTGAGCGCCGAGCCGGTGATGATCGGGGTGTCGTCTCCGGGAAATTCGTAGCTGTCGAGCAGCTCGCGCACCTCCATCTCCACCAGCTCGAGCAGCTCTTCGTCGTCGACCATGTCGGCCTTGTTCATGTATACGACGATGTAGGGTACGCCGACCTGGCGCGAGAGCAAGATGTGCTCGCGCGTCTGCGGCATGGGGCCGTCGGCCGCGGAGACCACCAGGATGGCTCCGTCCATCTGCGCCGCACCCGTGATCATGTTCTTCACGTAGTCGGCGTGCCCGGGGCAGTCCACATGCGCGTAGTGGCGCGCGTCGCTCTCGTACTCCACGTGCGCCGTGGCGATGGTGATGCCGCGCTCGCGCTCTTCGGGGGCGTTGTCGATCTGGTCGAACGCCTTGACCTCGCCGCCGTGCTTCGCGGCCATCACCTTGGTGATCGCCGCCGTCAGCGTTGTCTTGCCGTGGTCAACATGCCCGATCGTGCCCACGTTTACGTGTGGCTTTGTGCGTTGGAATTTCTGTTTGGACATCCCGCTCTACCCCTATCGCTGATTACTGTTTCTTGGAGATGGCCTCGGCAATGCTGGCCGGGACTTCGTTGTACTTTGCAAATTCCATGCTGTAGGTGGCGCGGCCCTGGGTGGCCGAGCGCAGGTCGGTTGCGTAACCGAACATCTCGGACAGCGGCACTTCGGCGCGAATCACTTTCCCCGCCGGCGCGTCTTCCATGCCCTGCACCATGCCGCGGCGGCTGTTCAGGTCGCCCATGACGTCGCCCATGTAATCCTCGGGGGTGACCACCTCCACCTTCATGATAGGCTCGAGCATGACAGGTTTGGCCTTGGCCGCGCCCGCTTTGAAGCACATGGAGCCGGCGATCTTGAAGGCCATCTCGCTGGAGTCGACCTCGTGGTAGGAGCCGTCGTACAGGGTGACCTTCACATCCACCACCGGGAAGCCGGCGATGATGCCGTTGGTCATGGCCTCCTGGACGCCCTTTCCGACCGCAGGAATGTAATCCTTGGGCACGACACCGCCGACGATCTGATTGACGAACTCGAAGCCTTCGCCCGGCTTCTGGGGCTCGATGCGCAGGTAGACATGGCCGTACTGGCCGCGACCGCCGGTCTGGCGGACAAACTTGCCTTCTTGCTCGACCGTCTTGCGGATGGTCTCGCGGTAGCTGACCTGGGGCGCGCCCACGTTGGCCTCAACGTTGAACTCACGCTTCATGCGGTCGACGATGATCTCCAGGTGCAGCTCGCCCATGCCGGAGATGATGGTCTGGCCCGACTCCTCGTCGGTGCGCACGCGGAAAGACGGATCCTCTTGGGCCAGCTTGGACAGGGCGATGCCCATCTTCTCCTGGTCGCTCTTGGTCTTGGGCTCCACCGCAACCGAGATGACCGGCTCCGGGAACTCCATACGCTCCAGGGTGACGACCGCGCCCTGGGCGCAGAGGGTGTCACCGGTGGTGACGTCCTTTAGGCCGACTGCAGCGGCGATGTCGCCCGCGCGAACCTCCTTGATCTCCTCGCGGTCGTTGGAGTGCATCTGCAGGATACGGCCGACGCGCTCGCGCTTACTCTTAACCGGGTTGTACACGGTGTCGCCGGACTTCAGCACCCCGGAGTAGACCCGGAAGAAGGTCAGGGTGCCCACATAGGGATCTGTGGCGATCTTGAAGGCCAGGGCGGCGAAGGGGGCATCGTCGCTGGACGGACGCTCCACTTCGGTCTCGGCCGCATCGTCGGCTACGCCCTTGATCGCCGGCACATCAACCGGTGAGGGCATGTAGTCGATTACGGCATCCAACATGGCCTGCACGCCCTTGTTCTTGAACGCGGAGCCGCACATGACAGGCACGATCTCGTTGTGCAGGGTGCGGGTGCGCAGACCTTCCTTGATCTCTTTCTTGGTCAGCTCCTCGCCCTCGAGGTACTTCTCCATGACCTCTTCGTTGGCCTCGGCGGCCGCCTCGATCAGGGTTTCGCGCCACTCGTTGCACTCATCCACCATGTCCTCGGGGATGTCCTGAAGCTCGTAGTTCATCCCTCGGGATTCCTCGTCCCAAACGATGGCCTTCATCTCCAGCAGGTCGACCACACCCTTGAAGTCTTCCTCGGCGCCGATGGGAAGCTGGAGTGGAACCGCGTTTCCGCCCAGGCGCTCTTTGATCTGCCCGACCACGCGCAGGAAGTTGGCGCCCATGCGGTCCATCTTGTTGACGAAGGCCAGGCGCGGGACGCCGTATTTGTCGGCCTGACGCCAGACGGTCTCGGACTGGGGCTCCACACCTCCGACGGCGCAGAAGACGGCACAGGCACCGTCGAGTACACGCAGGGAGCGCTCCACCTCGATGGTGAAATCCACGTGCCCGGGCGTGTCGATGATGTTGATTCGGTGCTCCGGATGCTGCATACCCATGCCCTTCCAAAAGCAAGTCGTAGCCGCAGAGGTGATGGTGATGCCACGCTCCTGCTCTTGCTCCATCCAATCCATGGTGGCGGCGCCGTCGTGCACCTCGCCGATCTTGTGGGAGATACCGGTGTAGAACAGGATGCGCTCGGTAGTAGTAGTCTTACCGGCATCGATGTGCGCCATGATGCCGAGATTGCGATACCGGTTGATGGGTGTACTACGTGCCACGAGTCTATCCGCCCTAAATGAATCCAGAACTTACGAGCAAGCTCACCAGCGATAATGAGAGAAGGCCTTGTTGGCCTCCGCCATGCGGTGGGTGTCTTCTTTCTTCTTCACCGCGGTACCGCGGGAATCCGCCGCATCCATCAGCTCGCCGGCGAGGCGCAGGGCCATGGACTTCTCCGAGCGCTTGCGCGCGGCGTCGATGAGCCACCGCATGGCGAGCGAGTTACGGCGCGTCGGCCGCACCTCGACGGGAATCTGGTACGTGGCGCCACCGACACGGCGGGACTTGACCTCCACTACCGGGCGCACGTTCTCCATCGCCTGGTCCAACAGCTCGAGCGGTTCTGCGCCCTTCTTGTCGGCAACCTGGTCCAGAGCGCCGTAGATGATGCGCTCGGCAACCGACTTCTTGCCGTCTTCCATGAGCATGTTGATGAACTTTGCCAGCAGGTCGCTTTTGAACTTGGGATCCGGCAGGACCTGGCGGCGGGCGACTATGCGTCTTCTCGGCATGACTGAAGGCTCCGACCCTTAACTATAAATCTTGACTCAGCTTTTCGGACGCTTGGCACCGTACTTGGAGCGGGCCTGACGACGGCTCTCCACCCCGGAGGCATCCAAGGTTCCGCGCACCGTGTGGTAACGCACACCGGGCAGGTCCTTCACGCGACCGCCACGGATAAGCACCACCGAGTGCTCCTGCAGATTATGGCCCTCGCCACCGATGTAGGAGGTGACCTCGAAACCGTTGGTCAGTCGCACACGGGCGACCTTGCGCAGCGCGGAATTGGGCTTTTTCGGCGTCGTGGTGTAGACGCGCGTGCAAACACCGCGTTTTTGGGGGCACGCCTCCAACGCCGGCACGTTGCTCTTCGCAACTTTGCGCTTTCGCGGCTTGCGCACCAACTGGTTGATTGTCGCCATTCGTAACGATCTCCACCGGCGCCAGAGCGCCTTACACGCAAAAAAATCGCGAGGCAAACGTGCTTTTGCCGTCGATCCGCCTCAGCGGCGACGGGATCACGCCTCTCGCGGTTTGACCTTAGCGGTGTCCGAGCGTTGACACGCCCGGTTTGGAAACAAAGCGAGCCGGCAGACGATGCCGGCTCAACTGAGACGCGGAAGTATATGGAGGGACCCTGACGATGTCAAGATCGAGTCAGGACGTGCGAGGGGGCCGCTACCTGCCTTTTCGCTCGGAGTCGGCATAGAATTCAACGCCGTCCCGGCGCCGAAAGGGTCGACGCATCAAGCCGTGGAATTGCGTGGCAGGAACTTCGACCCCGCGGACACGAATGATGTTGCGCTTCGGATGCCCGGTGCGCGAATCTAACGGGGCACGCTGCTTTGTGCAAACAACAACAAATGCTATCCGGAGGACATGAATGGAAACCACCACCTATACCGGCAGTACCCGTTGGGACGAGCTCGTCGTCAAACGTGTCAGCTACGCCCGGCCGTGGAGATGGCTGGCGAAGGGCTGGAAGGACATGCGCGACGCGGGAATTTACAGCTTGCGGTACGGTGCCGGCGTCGTACTGATCAGCGGCTTGCTGACTTGGGGATTGGCTGCGACCGGAAACTTCTTTCTGGTGCCCTTTCTAGGGGCCGGGTTCTTCCTGGTCGCACCGGCCATCGGGCTCGGTCTGTACCAGATGAGCGCTCACCTGGAGAAGGGGGAACCGTTGAAATCCTGCAACGCCTTGGAGGCATGGAAGCGCAATCAATCCCAGCTCAGCATCGTCAGCGCGGGTTTTCTGATCATCATGCAGCTATGGATTGCCTCCAACTACGTGCTCTTCGCCCTGCTCTACTCCGGTATCTCACCGCCTCTGGACAACTTCTTCAGCAACGCCTTCCTGTCCGAGGAAGGCAGGTTATTCGCCATCGCCAGCGTTGCGGTCGGATTCATGTTCGCCTGGTGCGCTTTCGCCATCAGCGCGGTTTCGGTCCCGATGTTGATGGACCGCAAAGTGGACGGATTCACGGCGGTGCGCGTCAGCGTCAAGGCGGTCATGCAGAACATGCCCGCAATGACCTTGTGGGCCGCCTTGATCGTGTTCATCGTAGGGCTCGGACTGATCACTTTCTACATCGGCCTGATCGTCGCGTTGCCGCTGGTCGGCCACGGAACCTGGCACGCCTATCGCGATCTGGTGCCGTCGGAAGAATGAGCTCGGGGGCAGTCGCCGCGTAGGTCACCATGCAGCGCATTGGCAGACAGTAGTGAGCGGGAAAATGGTCGTTTCCCGGGCGGACAACTCGACCGTTACTCCTTCCCCAAATCAAGCCAGGTTTCGAAGACCTCCATGTCTTGCGCTGATGTCTTGCGACGAAACCCCATGGAGGCGCTCATGGCCAACATCGCCTGGTTCCTGCGCAGCACCTGCCCTTCAAGCCTCCGGGTCCCGCGGGAGCGGCAATAGTCGATCATCTTGGCCAGTAGCTTGCTACCCAGGCCCGAGCCTTTCAGGTCCGAACGCACGATGATGGAGTATTCGGCGACCCTGTTGTCCGGGTCGGCGATGGTTCTGACCTCGCCCAGGGTTTCCGATTTCCCGCTCTCATCGGGAGCGGTCGCGATGAACGCCATCTCCCGGTCGTAATCGATTTGAGTGAAGCGGGCCATGCTCCGGTGCTGGACGTCGACCAGAGATCCGAAAAAGCGCAGCTGGATGTCCTCGGGACGCAGCTTGGAGAAGAAGACCAGGTGCTCGGGCTCGTCCTCCGGGCGTATGGGCCGCAAGCGTACCTCACGCCCGCTCTTGAGGAGAAAGCCTTCTTCGAGCTCCTGGGGATAGGGGCGAATCGCCAAGCGCTTTTCGGGTGGCAACGGCTCGGCGCGCAGGCGAATGCGGGTCTCGATGGCCAGCACGCTTTTTTCGTCCGCGAAGAGCGGATTGATGTGAACCTCCACGACTTGCGGGACATCGATAACCAGGTGCGAGAGCTTGACCAGGGTCAGGCAGATCGCGTCGATATCCGCCGCCTTGTGGCCGCGATAGCCCCGAAGCACGTCGAAGATCCTGGTCCTGGACATCAGCTCCCGCGCCAGATGCATATTCAGCGGCGGCAAGGCCACTGCAACGTCGCAAATGATCTCAGCCGCTGAGCCACCTTGGCCGAACAGGATGACGGGGCCGAAAACCGGGTCCGCGATAACCTTGACCATCAGCTCGTGGATTCCAGGCCGCTGCACCATCTTCTGCACCGCGAAACCATCGAGATGGGCGATGGGGCAGACCCGCAGCAACCGTGAGGCGATACGCTTTGCCGCATCCTCCACCGCCTGAGGCGTTCCCAAGTCGAGCACGACGCCGCCCACATCCAACCGGTTCGCGATGTTGGGAGAGAGCAGCTTGACGGCGACGGGAAAGCCGACGGCCTCCGCCATTTGAACCGCCAGCGCAGGCGATCTGGCGAATCGGGTCGGGACCGTGGGTACGCCGTACGCCTCCAGCACGACCTTGGCCTCGGGGTCGCTCATGACCTCCCTTCTTTCGGCCAGCGCCTTGCGCACGGCGTTTCGCGCCACGTCCATGGAAGGAATGAACTCCTCGGGCACCGAACGGGGCGTCTGTATCAGCAGCTCCTGGTTTAGGCGGTAGCGGACCCGGTGCAGGAATGCGCGCACAGCGATTCCCGGCGTTCCGTAGCTCGGGATGCCGGCCTGCGCGAACAACTCGCGCGCCGGGGATACCGCCTCCTCGCCAATCCAGCAAGTCAGTATGTTGCCGCCCGATTCCACCGCGGTCCGGGCAACCGAATCAGCGGCGGCGACGCTGGACGCAACTGCGGTCGGGGCGTGCAAGACTAAAACCGTGTCGACCTCCTTGGCCGCAAACAAAATGCGCAACACGTCGGAGTAGCGCTCCGCCGCAGCGTCCGCCCTGATGTTCACCGGATTGGCGCGGGACCAGGCCGCCGGGAGCACTGCGTCGAGCTTGTCCAGAGTCTTTTTGCTGAGATGCGAGAGGCTTCCACCACCTTGAACCAAGGCATCGACGGCGATGTTCCCTATTCCATCGCTGTTGGTCATGATCGCCAAGTTGTCACTGCGCAGGGGCCTGGAGCGAGCCAGCGTCTCCACTGCGGCGAACAGCTCTTCCGTGTCCATCACCCGGAGCATGCCTGCACGCCGAAAGGCCGCGTCGTAGACGGCATCAGATCCGATGACGGTACGCGCCTTTGAAGCCGAAACACAGGAGGCATCCGGATCGCGTACGGCCTTGATGATGAGTACCGGCTTGTTTCGCGCCGCCGCCCGGGCCGCGGACATGAACCCGCGCGGATGGATCAGCCTGTTCATGTAAAGCAATATCGCCCGGGTGGACGGTTCCATGCTCAGATAATCTATCACCTCGGCAAATCCCACATCGGCGCATTCTCCCAGCGCGATGAAGTGTGAGAAACCGATGCCCTTTGCGCGCGCCCAGTCGAGGACGCCCGTACACATACCCCCCGACTGGGAGACGAAGGCGATCTTGCCGGGAAGGGCCGGGCGGTGGGAAAAGCTGGCGTTGAGGCCGAGTCCCGGAACCAGAACGCCAAAGGAATTCGGCCCCAGAATCCGCAGATTATAAGGCCGCGCCGCCTCCAGCATGGCCTCTGCGGCAGTTCCGCCCAGATCGTCCGCTACGCGGGACATGCCGGTTGTCAGAACGATCGCCGCCCTCGTCCCCTGCTCGCCGAGCTCGCGCACCAGCGAAGGCACGGGCTCAGGGGGCGTACCTACGATCGCGAGCTCCGGCGTCATAGGCAGGCCGGCCACGCTCGGATAAGCCAACACGCCGCCCACGGACTTGAATCTTCGGGTAACCGGCATGATGGGGCCGTTGAAGCCACCATGCAGTAGATTCTGCGTAACCACGGTGCCGATGCGACCAGGCTCCTGAGAGGCCCCGATGAAGGCGATCGACTTGGGCCGGAAGAGAGAATCGAGGTGCCGCTGGCTCATGAGGATTTCAGCCCTTGTCCCTGGAAACGGCATTCAGCCGTGAAGGAGTGCACATTAACGCAAATGGAACAAGGAGTTAAAGAATCGACGACGCGGGGCTCGTACGCGCCGTCGTTCGCGCAATGCCCAGGCAAGGGCCGATGCCGGGCCCCGAGCGAGGTATCGGACGGCTAAACGACTCAGGTCTTCAGCAAGGCCTTGAAGGTACCGGACTTTCTGATCTCGCCTTCAGCCGAATATGCCTCGTGGTTCTTCTCTATCTGACCGGATCTATACAGATAGTTGATCATCATACCCGCGGACTGCCGGAAGCCCTTGGACGAGGTATCCGCGAGCCAATTGATCTGCTTCATACTTGCCCCGTTTGACAAATGGAAATGGGCAACGGGATCGAGGGCGTGATTGTCGCGCTTGGCCTCGCTCAGGTAGATCGCGCACAGGCGCATCATTGGACCCCGTATGGCCTCTTCCCTGGACTGATTGCGGTACCACAGGCTGTGATCCTTACACAGGCGCGGGTACTCCTCGTCTAGCGGCTGCTCAAGTACCGATTCCAGAGCCTTTCTTTCGTTTGGTAGCAGAAGGCTTACCCCTTCCTCGGCAACGCGCTGCTGCAGCCAGGCGCAAAACCCCGGGATAGGCGAAAGTGTGGCGAAGGTCTTGATGTTACTGAAATCCGCTGCCAAGTCGTTTACGACCCGCTTGATGAGAAAGTTTCCGAAGCTGATGTTTCGCAGGCCCGCCTGGGCATTGGATATGGAGTAGAAGATGGCGGTGTCCGCGGCGGCCGGGTCTTCCACCGTCCTATGCCGGGAATCCAGCAGGGCCTGGACATTGCCGGAAATGCCTTTCACAAGAGCAACCCACACATAGATGATCGGCTCATCCGGCATCTGTGGGTGAAAGAAGGCATAACAGCGCCGATCTGCCGCCAACCGGTTCTTGATATCGATCCAGTGCCGCACCGCGTGCACGGCCTCGTATTGAGCGAGCTTCTCGAGCAGCGAGGCAGGGGCGTCCCAGCTGATGGATTTCAATTCGAGGAAGCCCACATCGAACCAGGACGCCAGCAACCGCCGCAGGTCGTTGTCGAGGCACTTGAGCCGAGGCTCCTCCCGCGCCAGCGAGATCAGCTCCGCGCGCATGTCCACCAGAAACTTCACCCCTTCCGGAAGGGCATTGAACCGGGAAAGCAACCGGATTCTCGGGGAAAACAGCAGCTCGCACATGCGGGTTTCGACCTCCCTCCGCGAGAGCGCATCACCGTCCGGATACAGCTTCTGCCAGTCGTGAATGGTGCGCGCCAGCTCTTCCTCGTTTGTTCCGTAATCCCTCGCCAAAAGCTCGAAGAAGTTGTGCCGTCCTTCCGCGTTGAGGCCCAGGTAGGTCCGTCCGATATCCGCGGCCCGCGCCCGCTGGGAGACCTCTCCGCCTGCGCCCTTCAGACACTCGTCGATCTGTTTGGCGAGGCGTTTTTGGTCCTCTTCCGGTAGGTCGTCGCGCACGGTCCCGGTGAGGTGCACGCGCGCCGCCTCCGTGATACCGCTCCAGCCCCTGCGCAGATACTCCAGGGTGCGATGGGAAAGTGTGGAAAGTTCAGTCTGTTCCATGTTGATCTCGAGCTGCCTTCCCGCCCGCAGGCGGCGTTTCAGGTTTAAGCGACGGATGCGGCGTCAACCAAGGTAAGTATCCTCCCACTCGGGCTCGCCGATGGTCTGC
Source organism: uncultured Gammaproteobacteria bacterium (assembly GCA_942492625.1). Taxonomy (GTDB): domain Bacteria; phylum Pseudomonadota; class Gammaproteobacteria; order Chromatiales; family Chromatiaceae; genus Thiosymbion. The sequence goes on from CALOFM010000051.1 coordinate 55,317, forward strand.
TGGTGAGGCTCCACGTCCCGGTCGGCAAAGGCTTCGTCCACGACATCGAGGAAGCGCTTGGCCTGGGGCGAGAGGAACTTACCCCGGCGCAGAACGATCCCGTAGCTGCGTTTCGGAAAAAATTCCTCCAGGGGAATGCACGCCAGGTTGTCGTCGCCGGCGAGACAGACGTCGGTGACGATGGAGATGCCCATACCCAGCTCCACGTATTTCTTGATGACCTCCCATCCCCCCGCCTCCAAGGAGACCTGGTAATTGACGTTGTGCTGGCGAAAGACCAGATCCACGATACGCCAAGTGCTCAGGTGGCGCGGCGGCAGGATGAGCCCGTAAGGTGCTATGTCCTCCAGGGTTACCGATTCCTTGCTCGCGAGGGGATGGTCCTTCGGCGTGATCAGCTTGGGAAAAAAGGTGACTACCGGGCGGTAGGTGATGTCGTCCGGGACCTCGAGCATGGAGCCGATGGCCAGGTCCGCCTTGTCCGCACGCAACATGGCCAGACCATCCCGCCCCGTCACATTGTGGAGCTTGAGCTCGATTCCCGGAAACCGGGCTGTGAATCGCCGCACCGGATCGGGCAGGATGTACAGAATGGTGGACTCGCCCGCCGCGATGTTCAGCATGCCCTGATCGACCCGCCCGCAATGGGTGGCGAAGGTCTCGTGAAGCTTGTCCATACCCTCCACCAGCGGCTGGGCCAGCTGGTAGAGCAGATCGCCTTCCGGCGTGAGCTTGATCTTAGGGCCACGGCGCTCGAACAGCATGGTGTCGAACTCCCTCTCCAAGGCCTGAATCTGCAGAGAAACGGTCGGTTGACTCAGGAAGATCTGCTCGGCCGCGGCACTGACGCTGCCGGTGCGCGCCGCGTGACAAAAGGCGCGCAGCTGCTTCAACCGATTCTGCTTATAGTGGATCTGAGGACCGGATGGCATTGTATTTTTCTATGATGCTTCGGTGGTCACCCAATAATAGATCAATGCTCCGCAGTGAAACAGATCCCGTCTCAGGGTTCCGGCGGGGATTGCAGGTGCAACAGCGCCTGACTGGCGAACGTGAAGGGACTGCGCGCGACCTGCGCCAAGCCGAGATCCATTGCCTCGCGCGCCTTTGCCGTCAGGCCCTTGTCTCCACCCGCCAGGGTCAAACCGATGAGTACAGCGGAAGGCGACGGCAACGGGGCGTCGGAAAGGATGGGCTCTGCCGGGACCAGAGGCAACAGGGACTTCGCGGAGAGCCGCCAGCCGCCTTGCCCGTAGAAACGTTCCCATGCGAGCGCAATCAGGAGCCTGGAAAGCTCCTGATCCGCCTGCGAGCCGGCGGCAAGTCCCCAGTCCCGAAGCCCCTTGGCCACGAAGGCGTAGTCCTCCAGGGTGGCCTCGCCGATCCAGCCAAGATCCGAGACCGCGCGGTGAAGGGTCTCGCCGTCCCAAAGGCGTTCGCGCAAATAGGCACTCAAGGCGGAGCCTGCAGCGCGGTAGGAATCGTCCGAAAATGCATCGAGTCCCGCCGCCAGCGCCGAAAGGATCAACCCGTTCCACGCGGCGAGCTGCTTGTCGTCCCGCGGCAGACTGCGTCCCGACCGGGCGGCCAGCAGCTTGGTCCTGGCGGACGCAAACAGACGCTCGCCCTCCTGCACCGGAAGACCCAGCTCCGCCGACGCCCGGGCGGGATCGCGCTCGCCCATAGGTAGATAACCGGGCTCGTGCGGCGGCGGCCCCTCCACGCCCCAAGCCAGGGCCAGCAGGCGGCGCTCGTTAAGATCCAGCAGGGACTCGAGCTCCTCGGGCCGCCACAGGTAGTAGCCGCCCTCGACGCCCGAGGCGTCCACCGCCGAGAGGCTGGCGATGAAGGCGCCATCCGAACCCTGCATGACCTCCAGCAGGAACGCCAAGGTATCGCGGGCGACCTCGCGGTAAGCAGGCACCTCCATGACCTCGGCGGCTCGCAGGTACAGGGGCACCAACAGCGCCTGGGTGTAAAGCATCTTCTCGAAGTGCGGGGTCTGCCAATCCGGATCCACCGTGTAGCGGAAGAAACCCCCGCCCAAGTGATCCCGCAGCCCCTTGCGGCTCATGGCGTCGAGGGTGAGACGCAGGAAGGCAGCTAGCTCCTCGTCCGGAAAACGGGCATGGAGCTCGAGCAGTGCCGACAGGTTGGGCGCCATGGGGAAGCGGGTCTGGCGCCCGAAGCCACCGGCGAGCTCGTCCGCGTTCAGAAGCGCCTGACGCCGCAACCGCTCGGCCAGCTCCGCCGGGGGGATGGAGACAGGCTCGGCAGACGGCGACAAAGCCTCACGGCCACGGGCGCGCTCTTCGGCACCGCGGCGGGCCAAGTCGACGAGGGTCTCTCTGTCCTGAGACCAGACAGTCGATACCTTCTGCAGAAGGGCCTCGAACCGCTCGGGGGGGGCGTAAGTCAAGCCCACGAGAGGATAACCCCCCGGGGTCAGAAAGACGTTCAGGGGCCAACCCGCCTGGCCGGCGGTGCGCTCGACGAAGCCAATCAGGTAGTCATCCAGTGCCGGGTGCAGCTCCCGGTCCAGCTTCACCGGAATAAAATCCCGGTTGAGCCGGGCCGCGATCTGCGGATTCCGGTAACTCTCGCGCTGCATGACATGGCACCAGTGACAGGCGAAATAGCCGCTGGAGACGAACAGGGGCCTGTTCTCGCGCCGCGCCTCTGCCAGGGCCTCGGGGCCCCAAGCTCGCCACTCGACAGGGTCCTGACCGTGCATGGCAAGATAGGGGGACGGATTGCCCGCCAGGGCGTTTGCGGCGTTCGCCGAGAGATGGAGCAGCGAAAGGACGAGCGCAATCAGGATGGGAAGAGAGCTGCGGAACCGAGAGTCTCGTCGGGGTGGTCCCAACGCCGCCGGGGATGAGACGTCACGCATCGGTACCTCCGAGCTGAACCTGAGTTACGCGTCTATCCGCTACGAATGAAACGAATGTAACAAATACGGTTCGAGTAATGCGCGTGATTCGTAGTTTTTTTTCTTGTCGAGTATCCAGCGGCTTCGTGGTGGCCCAATTCGATCAGAGCGCATCGAGCTGGGCGAGGATATTCCGCGCCACGTAGCGCTGCTCGTCGTCGCCATCTTCCAGAATCTCATAGAGCAGTTTCCGAGCGCCGGCAATGTCCTCGCGCTCGCGCAGCTCTTTGACCTGCTTGAGCTTGTCCTCGACCAGATCCGGCTCGTCGATGTACGCGGAGTCGATCTCATCCGAATCAATCTCGTCTTCGGCCTCGATGGCGTCGAGCTCGGCCTCCATCTCCTCGTTCGTCATGCGCGTGAAACGCTCCGAGTCAAAGGGATCGCCGCCGGCGATGTCCCGGCCGACCACGTCGTCGCCGCCGGACTTTGCGCCCTGTCCGCTTGCGCGCGAAGTCGCGCCGCCCGCCGGGTTGCCATCCGACCCCTCCCCCGGGGGAGAGCTGGCAGCGGAACCGCCGGCTGAAGCCGCGGCGACGGACGACAGCCCGTCGTTTTCCTCCGCGGCCTCCTGTTCCTGCCCTGAAGCCTGCCGCCGCCGCTGGAAGAAGCGGGAGAAGATGATCCCAAGCTCGAACAGTATCCACATGGGAAAGGCGAGCAGGGTTTGGGAGATCACGTCCGGGGGCGTGAGGAGCATCCCCGCCACAAAGACCCCGACGATAACATAGGGGCGCTTTCGGCCGAGGTTCTCCGGCGTCGTGATGCCGGCGGCTACCAGCAGGATGGTGCGGCACCGAGGACTCGGCGATGCTGATGCGCATATCGGTGCCCTCAGGGGAAGCTTTCGCCAACGGGGCGCTTGGTGTCGCCGGCCTGGGCGACCATCGACCACACCCGCTCGCCTTGATGCCAGGATCTGAAGCGCAGCGTGTGATCGCATTGGTTTGAGACCCAGACGCGGCCATTCGGTGATGCCGACGGCGTAGCGTCTTCATTGGCGCGCTGTTCGTCGCAGCCGGGCAGCAGCTGGAAGCGCAGGCCCGTGTCGCGGTGTCGAAAGCTGGCTACCGAATGGCGCGCCCGCTCTGGGACCAGATGCGTCTCGGCGCGGTCAAAAGTGTCGCGGAGGCGTCGAGCCGCTTCTTCGATGGCGAGCTCTTGCAGGAGCTCGGGGCGCGTTTCCAGCGATCGATCTGAGCCAGCGGTTCGAGCAGCACTTGCGGGCCTTCGACGCGGGCCCGGGCGCGGATCAGGGCGGCGGCTTTGTCGGTGTCCGAGATCCGCCGCGAGCGCGCGCTGGAGATCTGGCGCGTCGCCATGTCGATGATTGCTTTATCTCGTCGTTGCCTGAAGCCATGATAGTGAGCAAAGGAAGCCGGGAACCTGCAATGGTTTACCACGAAACTCGCGCGAGTTCTGACAAGTCGCTGTCTTCGGGGCGTGATCAAGGCTGACATCGAGCGCGTTCAAGCCGTTTACGTCCAGGCTTATGAGCAAGATCGTCTGTTCGCGCCGCACGCTGAATTGGCCTTCGAGCAGCTCGAGACTCTGGGCGAGGGCGGCATGGGCACGGTCGTTCGGGTGCTCGATCATCGTCTCGGTCGGCACGCCGCGGGCCTGCTTGCTCCATGCTTCGCGCATGACTACGGACGGGCGCGAGCGCTTCTTGCGCGAGGTGCGCGTGACGGCCAAGCTCACGCATCCTTCGATCCCACCGGCCTACGAGGCCGGCCGGACGCCGCGCGGCCAGCGCATGCTGATGGCTGTCATCGAGGGCGCACGCCGCGCCAACACATTGATGAGGCCCACGAGGACTCGACGAGTCCGGGCGCGGTCCGCGAGCTGCTTGTGGCCTTGGTCAAGGCCGTCGAGGCGGTCGCCTTCGCGCATTCGCAGGTGATCCATCGCGATATCAAGCCGGACAAATACGCGGTCGGCGAGTTCGGCGAGGTCATGCTCATGGATCAGCATCGCCCGCGACTTCTCGGAGACTCAGGAGTCGGACGCCTTTATGCGATCGCAGTTGAGCTGTCGGATCGCGGCCGAGGATCGGTC
>CALOFM010000052.1:2500-90423 GCA_942492625.1 uncultured Gammaproteobacteria bacterium
TCGCACCGCGCCTTGGCCGATCATGCGCAGCGCGTCCGACGTGCTCTTGACCAGACCCGCCTCCTTCAGCAGATTGGCAATGGGCAGCGCCCCCTCGCGGGCGGGCAGCTCGAGGCGGGGTATATCGTCCGGAATAACCCCTTTTTGAAAACGCGCGATGAAACCATTCCTTGAGCGCTCTGCCGAGGCCGCATCGTGAAACCGGGCCACCAGTTCCTCGGCGAGCCGGAACTTGATGTCACGCGGATTCTCGCCCTCGGATACGGCCCGTCGAAAAGCTTCGATCTCACTCATTGGCCGAAAGCTTAACAGCTCGAAATAGCGCCACATCAGGTCGTCGGAAATCGACATCATCTTTCCGAACATGTCGTCGGGCGGATCGGTGATTGCGATGCAGTTCCCCAAGGACTTAGACATTTTTTGAACGCCGTCAAGCCCTTCCAAAATCGGCAATGTGACCACTACTTGCGGCTCTTGGCCATAGGCCTCCTGAAGCTGACGCCCCACGAGCAGATTGAATTTCTGATCGGTCCCGCCGAGCTCGACATCCGCCTTCAGGCTGACCGAATCGTAGCCCTGGATGAGCGGGTAAAGGAACTCGTGAATGGCGATCGCCTGCCCGGTCCTGAAGCGTTTCGAAAAGTCGTCACGTTCGAGCATGCGCGCGACCGTATGCTTGGCGGCAAGCTGCACGAGGTCCGCAGCTCGCATTTCACCCATCCAGCTGGAGTTAAACACCACCAGGGTCCGCTCCGGATCCAATATGCGGAAGATTTGTTGTTCGTAAGTCTTTGCGTTCTCCAGGACATCATCTCGCGTAAGAGGCGCCCGGGTGGCGTTCTTGCCCGTAGGATCCCCGATCATCCCGGTAAAATCGCCGATCAGGAACATGACCTCATGACCCAAATCCTGGAACTGGCGCAGCTTGTTGATCAGGACGGTGTGTCCGATATGTAGATCCGGAGCCGTCGGGTCGAACCCCGCCTTGACGCGTAGAGGCCTCCCCTTCGATAGCTTGCTACGCAAGGCGTCCTCCACCAGAATCTCTTCCGTCCCCCGGCTTATGACCTCAAACGCGTCGTCTACTACCCCCATATCGCTAACCCTTCACCGCAAAAACTTTGCATGATAGCTGAAACGTCATTCTTAGGACGGAAGATGCTCCGCCCCAGCACCTCAACAAAAAACCTTTCACTTTGATCCGCACCTCACCTACAATTGCGTTGAGAGAAAACGACTGAATTTTTGTAAAGTTGTAGCGACTTCGTTATGTACGACTACAAGTTCTGCCAGAGCGACCTCTCCTTCAATAAGCCTAAGCGCACCCTGAGCAAAACACTGCTCGCGATATCAGGACTGGGCATCGCGGCCGCAGCCATATATGGGGTCTTCCAGCCAGACTTTGGCTGGCAGGCGCAACCGGACGCACCGGAAGTGGACTCGGACATAATCCCTCTCGCGCTACCCCCGCACGCAGAGCCGGAGGAAAATGCCCGCCCCGCTGATTCGGAACAGAGCCGCCCGACAGAAGTCCCGACAGACCGGGCGTTCACCGACGCCATGAAGCTTCTGCAAGGTAGCGGGGAGGCCGCGTCACTGACCGCTGCAACACAGATTTTGCCTGAACGGGACCAGCGACCGGACCAGGCGGCGATAGACCTTGCCGCGAGCCGCAGCGCTCCCCCTCCCAACACGCGGAACGACATCGCGCCCCCCGCGAACGAGGACGGGACCTGGTTAGAGCACGAAGTAAAACCGGGCGACAGCTTGGCCAAGATCTTCCACGACAACAACCTGAGCCCGAAGCTACTCCAGAACATTTTACGCTCGGGAAAAGAAGCGAGGCACCTCAAGACCATCCGCCCCAAGGACAAGCTGCGAATTCACCTGGACAAGGAACAGCGGTTCGCCGAGCTTCACCTACAGCTCGATGCGCTGCGTTCCGTAGAATTTTCGGCCACGGACTCGGGCATCGAGAGCGCGCGGGTCCGCAAGAAAACGGAGACGATGGCCACCGCCGCCGCCGGCGTCATCGACCATACCTTGTTTTCCAGTGCGAGCGACGCGGGCTTACCCGACACCGTCACGATGAAAATGGCGAAGATATTCGGATACGACATAGACTTTGCCCTCGAGATCCGCCCCGGCGACAGTTTCTCGGTGATCTACGAGGAGCTTTGGGCGGACGGCAAACAGGTCGGATCAGGGGACATCATTGCCGCGGAATTCGTTAACAAGGGCCGCACCCATCGCGCGATTCGCTACACGGACAGCCAGGGGATTTCCAAATACTACTCGGGGGACGGTATGCCGCTGAAAAAGACCTTCTTCCGCACACCGGTGAAATTCACCCGAATAAGCTCGCGTTTCTCCAAACGCCGTTGGCATCCGGTTCTCAAGCGGGCACGCGCGCACAAGGGAGTCGATTACGCCGCGCCGAACGGCACGCCAATCATCGCCACCGGCAACGCGACCGTCGAATACCGAGGCTGGAAGGGAGGATATGGCCGTGTCGTTTACCTCAAGCACGGAAGGAAATACCGCACGGTCTACGGCCATATGTCTCGGTTCGCCAAAGGCCTGAAAACGGGCGCCCGCGTGAAGCAGGGGCAAGTCATCGGCTATGTCGGGCAGTCTGGTCTGGCAACCGGTCCGCATCTGCACTACGAATTCCACGTGAACGGCGTACAACGCGATCCTCTCACGGTGGCGGCCCCGGTGGCAGAGCCGTTACCGCCTAAGGAGATGGCTAGATTTCAGAGCTTCGTCAGGCCAATTCTCGCAAGCCTCGAGCAGACAACCTCCGATATCATCGTGGCGGACGCGCGTTAGACCCCGTGCGCCAAGCAACATCGCGAATAAAAAGCCGCGTGTGCTCGCTCTGAGCACGCGCGGCTTCAGGTGCCCCGGTCCAGACAGCTTGCAGCACGGCGTCAAGCCCCACGGAACACCCTCAAACAGAGAACGAGGATCCGCAACCGCAAGTGGTCGATGCATTGGGGTTGCGTATGACGAACTGAGCGCCCTGCAGCCCTTCCGTATAGTCGATCTCTGCTCCCGAGAGGTACTGCATGCTCATGGGATCGATCAGGAGCTTCACACCGTCTGTTGTTACTTGCGTATCCCCGTCCTGCAGGTTCTCGTCGAAGGTAAATCCGTACTGAAAACCGGAACAGCCACCGCCCTGAATGTAGACCCGCAGCATCAGCCCGGGATTTCCTTCGTCCTTGATCAGCTCTGCGACCTTCGCCGCCGCAGCGGACGTAAACTCAAGGGAGGATTCGACAGCTGCTTCTGCATTCATAGATTCTGTCCTTTCAAGTTGAAATACCGTAGCGGATAGATATGATCGATAATGCATTTTCCCAGCATTTTGTTCAAGTATTGCCATCTCCCTGCGCCAAGTCCTTTGCTGCATCGGCCTCGTCCACAGCCAGCACTCGCGTCGAATTGCCGGCGGGATCGGCAGGGGCTTCGTCGGTCCGCAACAGCTTCCCGTTCACCTCTGCGCCCTCGGCCATCTCGAGCACGCCATAGCAAAGACTGCCCTCGATGCACGCGCCTGGCGCCAGCTCGGCGCGCTGAGCGGCACGTACGTTGCCGATCACGGCGCCGTCGAGCACCACGCGGGCAACGTCCAGGTCTCCCTCAATCACTCCAGTGCGTCCGAGGGTCAAGGCGCAGCCGTTCTCCGAGACCCCGATTACATCGCCGATCACCTTGCCGTCGATGTGCATTCCACCGGCGAAGCGAACAACTCCCGCGATCTCCGTGCCCTCTCCGATGACTGTGACGTAATCCGGCAAACGCTTTATATTTGCCATCGCTGTTAGGTTCCCCGCCGAACACCTACGGAAGAGACTCGGGCCGATAGCGCAACCCGGGCCGCCGACAAGCCAAAGACAAAGTCTGCGGATACTCGCCGCCATCTATTCACTCGATACTCCAAGCGAAGGTCTCGGTTACCGGTATCAACTTTGCGGTCGTCGGTTTGATCTCGACCACCAAGTCTTCCGGCTCGAAATCGTCCGGAACTTTCACCGAACCCTCGAAGCGTTGAAAGTGCTTGAACTCCATCTTATGAGTCACCGGTTGAGAGCCCTCGAGCTTCTCGAGAGACAACGTCAGCTCTTTGCCGTCGCGCTTGCCCGTGACTCTGATCTCGATGCTGCCCACGGACTCGCCGAAATCAGGTATGAGCTGTTGGATGGTGAAACTGTAACCGAACACTCCCGGCTCATCCGTTTCTTTCAGCTTGAAATCCTTTGGCTGCAGGATTCCCCCGCCGCCCTCCTCAATCAAACGCCGGAGAAAAGACACCTCTTTCTCCACCGCAAGACGTTCGTCCTGCGCCTCTTTCAACTGCTTCGCCGCAGTCTTGTTGGCTTCGCGATCGATCTGCTGCGACCGCTCGAGCACGATACTCTGCTGCTTCAGCTCGGCGACCTCTGCGGCAAGGGCATCTCGCCCCTGCTCGATGGCACCGATTTGATCGACGAGCGAACTCGACGTTTCCCGCTCGAGCTGAACCCCCGCAAAAAAGGCCGCGCCAACGGCAGCCGCTACAGCCACCAATAACAAGAAAACGAGGAATGCGCGCAGGCCATAGCGCGGGGGAGGAAGGATCCTGGGAGAAACAACACGCCTGCGATGGGCCATATATCAACTCTCAAGGCAATAAGGCAAGACCGGTCAACGCCACGGACTCGTCAAAACCGAGCATCAAGTTCATGTTTTGCACGGCCTGCCCCGCAGCGCCCTTGACGAGATTGTCGATGACCGACTGCACGACGACCATGCCGCGCCCCAGGGGCTCGGATACGGCGATACAGCATTGATTGCTCCCCCGCACCGACCGGGTTTCCGGGTGCGACCCCGAAGGCAGGACATCCACGAACTTCTCATCCGCATAACGCCTCTCGAACAGCCCCTGCAAATCGGTGCCGGAATCGCCAAGCCGGGCATACAGCGTCGCCTCGATTCCTCTGATCATCGGTACCAAGTGGGGTACGAAAGTCAGCCCAGGCTCGCCTTCGACAAAAGGCGCAAGGTTCTGGGAAATCTCGGGCAAGTGGCGGTGACCGTCCACGGAATAGGCCTTGAAGCTCTCGCCCACTTCCGCCATCGCAATTCCGACGCTCGCTTTGCGCCCGGCCCCGCTGACGCCGGACTTCGCGTCGGCCACCAGCCACCCCGGGTCCACCAGACCCGCCTCCAGAAGCGGCAGAAAACCAAGGGTGACCGCGGTCGGGTAGCAGCCCGGATTGGCGACGAGACGAGACTGGCGAATGGAATCCCGGTTGATCTCGGGGAGACCATACGCCGCCTCCCGCAGCAAGTCCGGGCAAGAGTGCGGCATGCCGTACCAGCGCTCCCATTCGGCGCTGTCGTTGAGCCGGAAATCGGCGGCCAAGTCGATAACCCGCGTCCCTTGCGCGAGAAGGTCCGGCGCCAGCTTCATGGCCGTTCCGTTGGGCGTTGCAAAGAACACGAGATCGCATTCTCCCAGCCGAGCCACGTCCGGCGCCGTGAACCGCAGATCCACATGCCCGCGCAGATGCGGAAACATCTCCGCCACCGCCATTCCCGCTTCGGCCCGGGACGTAATCGCCGCCAGCGAGACCTGCGGGTGAAGCACCAACAACCGCAGCAGCTCGGAGCCCGTATATCCAGTCCCGCCGACAATACCGATCCTGATCACGCCGGAACCCTCCCCACCGTCGCCGACAATCGACTGCCCGACCTGAGAAGCGGGATTGGACGGTACAGAAGAAAAAAGCGGCTGGTGCCGCTTTGCAAACGAGAGGTTACCACTTTAGTTTTATTTAGTCTTATGCAAGCCCGGCACATGATGCGAGTGCGCAGTTGCCGTGCGGTGAAGCCGGAGCCCGCTCCAGTAGACCGGGATCAGGCGCAACCGCCACCGGCGGATGAGCCGCAGGTCCCGCAGCCCCCCCCCATGGAGGGGAGGTTGTTGAACACGAAGCTCGCGTTCCCGTCGCCGCGATCGACGAAATCGATCTCGACACCGCGCAGATATTGAAGCGTGCCGCCATCGACAATGACTTTGAACCCACCGACATCGAGGACGCCGTCGTCGTCGTTGACGCTGTCGGTGAAGGTCATGCCGAAGCTGATGCCACTGCAACCGCCCGGGGTTGCGAACACGCGTACGCCTTGGATGTTGTCATCGACCTGGGCGAACAGCTCGCCCATTTTGTCCTGCGCGGGAGAAGTTAGGGAGAGTTCTTGCTCAGTGAGACCGACCAACATTGGGGCATCTCCGAAAATGTTAACTAAGACCGCCAAGCATAGCAGGAACTGGCAACTGGTTTCCAGCCGTACCCGAAACTACGCCTCGGATCACTCCAAGCGCCCGGCCGAGGCCAACGCCGTGAGGTGGCGCTCCGCATCGGTCAAATGCTGACCCCAGTGAGCGACGAACCCTTCGAGCCAGGCGTGCAGAGAATGCTCGGGGTCCTCATCGAGCGACCTTAAGCCATGCTTGAGCTCGCAGTAGATGTCCGTCAGATCGTCTGCGAGGCTCCCGGTCATCGCCAGAGAATCGTCGGCACGGTCGAACTCGAGCCAGTAGGAATCGCGGTCACCCAGGATCTCGACCAAATGCGTGTAAAGCTCGAACCGCGCATCCAGATCCGGCAGGAGGGTCACGTCACCTTCGCTCCCATGGCCGTTGACGGAGGTAATCGCGGCATGCAGCCGAGGCAGCAGCTCTGCGACGTCCTTTAGCCAGGACGCTTTCTCGACACTCGACGCTTCGATCAGCTCGCAGTACCGCTGCGCGAGACTGATCATTTCCGGGGTTTTGGGGCTCATAGCGGCTGGTGGAGGATCTGCATATACATCAATGATTCTAGTCCAGATCGCCGTTTCCGCAGCCGTTCAACATCGAAGTTGTGAACAGGATCAAATCTCCATCATCTCGAAGTCATCCTTTCCGGCGCCGCACTCCGGACACTTCCAGTTCATCGGCACATCCTCCCACTTGGTTCCGGGCGCGATCCCCTCATCCGGCAGCCCCTTCTCTTCCTCAAAAACGAAACCGCAAATGACGCACATGTAGGTCTTCATGACTAGGTCCTTGGTCGGCACATGGAACAACGGGATATTTTACCGTGAGATAATGGGAAATTCGTGTCTGGTTTACCATAGGATGCTGAATCACTCGCCGATCTCGAATATTGGCGTCCATTTTCAATCTGTTAGCATCACCACTTCACCAATGAGCTTGCCGCGGCAGCGAAGCGCGCTCCACAGATCGATACATCCGGAAACTAAATGAAAAGCAAAGATCCCCAACCCGTCCTGCTGTGCCTAGGAGGACATGACCCGAGCGGCGGGGCCGGCGTCCAAGCCGACACCGAATCCGCGCGTGCGGCAGGCATTCACGCCTGCAACATCATCACCTGCCTGACTTCACAGGACACCTGCCACATCAGCCGGCTCTGGCCCCAGAGGGCCGAGCAAGTTGAAGAGCAGTGCCGCCTGATGCTCGCCGACAGCTCGGTCCGTGCGCTCAAGGTCGGCCTACTCGGCAGCTCGCGGATGGTGCGGGTCCTTTGCGACCTCGCCGCCGAGCGCCCGGACCTGCCACTGGTCCTGGACCCGGTCCTCGCCTCCAGTACTGGTCAGTCGCTAGCGGACGCGGCCATGCTCAATCAAATACGCAAGAATCTCGTCGGGCGTTGCACCTTGGTAACGCCGAACCTACCGGAGGCACGAACCCTGAGCAGTTTTTCGGACCCGGGCGACTGCGCCAAACGGCTGCTCGAAACGGGCTGCACCTGGGTGCTGATCACCGGCACCCATGCCCCGGGAGAGGAGGTAATCAACCGGCTCTACGGCCAGGACGGCAAAGAGGAGGAGTGGTCCTGGCCGCGCCTGGAAGGCGCGTACCATGGCTCCGGATGCACGTTGGCGAGCGCAATCGCGGCCCGCATCGCCCTGGGACTGGACATGACGAGCGCAGTCGCAGAAGCCCAGAAGTACACCTGGGAGAGCCTGAATCGAGCCAGGCGCACCGGCCGCTGCCAACTCACGCCGGACCGGCTCTTCGCTCTGGATTCAGCGGGACCGAGCAAGCCCGAGGTATGAGCCGGCTGCGCGGGCTCTACGCCATCACGCCTGGGGCCGGGGTGGCTGCGATGCCCCTCGCAGCCCAAGTGGAGCAAGCCATCGCCGGCGGGGCATGCGTAATCCAGTACCGGGAAACGAGCGGTGACCCGGAAAAACGATTGCGCGCGGGCAAAGCCCTGCTGGCGCTCTGCCGGGCCTCCGGAGTCCCACTCATCATCAACGATGACCTGGACCTGGCGATGCGGATTGGAGCCGATGGCGTACATTTGGGCAGAGACGACGCGGACCCGGCAGTCGCCCGAAAGCACCTCGGCCCGAGAGCCATTATCGGGGTCTCCTGCTACGACCAGCTCGAGCAGGCGCTCCATGCCCAAGAGATCGGAGCGGATTACGCGGCCTTCGGCCGCTTTTTCCCCTCCAGCACCAAGCCCCTGGCCGTTCAGGCTACGCCGGACCTGCTTCGGCGCGCGCGCGAGCGCATGACCATCCCACTGGTTGCCATCGGCGGCATTACTCCGGAGAATGGCGCGTCCTTGATTTCGGCGGGCGCGGACATGCTCGCCGTGGTCGACGCCGTCTTCGGGCAGTCCGACATACGCGCCGCCGCCACCGCCTTTACCCGACTCTTCGCCGACGGAGGTTGCGCCCCATGACCCAATCCCACGACCTGTTCGAAGCAGCCCAGCGCCACATCCCCGGCGGCGTCAACTCGCCGGTGCGGGCATTCCGCGGTGTCGGCGGCGATCCGGTCTTCTTCGAGAGCGCCGCGGGTCCCTTCGTCTTTGACACCGATGGCAACCGCTACATCGATTTTGTGGGCTCCTGGGGCCCCATGATCCTGGGCCACGCGCATCCTCTGGTCATCGAGGCAGTCGCCGACCGCATCCACAAGGGGCTGTCCTTCGGCGCCCCCACGGAGCTGGAGACCCGCATGGCCGACAAGGTATGCGAGCTGGTGCCGTCCATGGACTTGGTGCGCATGGTCAGCTCCGGTACCGAGGCCACGATGAGCGCGATCCGGTTGGCCCGCGGCCACACGGGGCGCGACAAGCTGGTCAAATTCGAGGGCTGCTACCACGGTCACTCCGACTCCTTGTTGGTCAAGGCGGGATCCGGAGCCCTGACGTTGGGGGAGCCTAGCTCGCCCGGCGTCCCCGCGGCCCTGGCCGAGCTCACGGTGACCCTGAATTACAACGACCTTGATCAGGTCCGAGATACCTTCGCCGAGATCGGGGATCAGATCGCTTGCGTCATCGTAGAGCCCGTGGCCGGCAACATGAACTGCATCCCCCCGGAACCCGGCTTCCTGGAAGGACTGCGCGAGCTCTGTGACCGGCACGGCGCGGTGCTCATCTTCGACGAGGTCATGACCGGATTCCGGGTCGCCCGCGGCGGCGCCCAGGAGCCTCTACGGCGTGACTCCCGACCTCACCACGCTGGGTAAGGTCATCGGCGGCGGCATGCCCGTGGGTGCCTTCGGCGGCCGGCGCGAGGTCATGGGGAAGATCTCCCCCTTGGGCCCGGTCTATCAGGCCGGCACCCTGTCCGGCAACCCGGTGGCCATGGCCGCCGGGCTCAAGACCCTGGAGCTGATCTGCGCGCCCGGCTTCTACCAGGAGCTAGGCGCCAAGACCGAAAAGCTTGTGTCGGGCCTGGCGGAGCAGGCTCGCGCAAATGGGGTCTCGCTCACCACGAACCACGCCGGAGGCATGTTCGGTGTCTTCTTCACGAATGCGGACCGAGTAACAGATTTCGCCGGGTCGACGGCCTGCGACCAAGCGGGGTTCCGCGCCTTCTTTCACGCCATGCTCGAACGCGGCGTCTATCTCGCCCCCTCGGCCTTCGAGGCCGGCTTCGTGTCGTCGGCCCACAGCGAGGCGGACATCGCCAACACTCTGAGCTCTGCGGCAGAGGCCTTCGCGGCCATCTCAGGCTGAGGTGCGCAGAACACACCGACGCTGACACACGCAGGCATGGCCGAGCTCTTCCAGGACCTGCTCGCCTGGGTCTCCGCCAACCCGGGCTGGGCCCATTTGTCCGTCTTCCTGGTGGCCCTCGTCGAGTCCCTCGCCATTGTCGGCCTGATCGTCCCTGGGGTGATCATGATGGTGGGCGCCGGGGCCCTGATCGCCACCGGGGCCCTGGATTTCTGGCCGGTCTGCCTCTGGGCCGTCGCCGGTGCCGTGACCGGAGACGGAGTCAGTTACTGGCTAGGGCGCCGCTACCAGGAGCGGCTAAGAAAAATCTGGCCCTTCCGCCGCTACCCGGAAAGCCTGGATGCCGGAGTGCGTTTCTTCGAGAAGTACGGGGGCAAGAGCGTCGCCTTCGGCCGCTTCGTGGGACCGGTGCGGGCAGTGATCCCGCTGGTTGCCGGCATGATGGGCATGACGACCGGGCGCTTCTTGGCTGCCAACATCCTCTCGGCAATCGTCTGGGCCCCGGTCTATTTGCTTCCGGGCATTGTCTTCGGCGCCTCCCTGGAACTGGCCGCGGAAGCGGCATTCCACCTGGTGGTGTTGCTGCTGGCCCTGGTGGTGCTGATCTGGACAGCCACCTGGGGCGTGCAGCAGCTTTTCCTGCTCTACAGCCCACGTGCCAGAGGCTGGGTCGAAGGCCTGCTGCGCTGGGCCGATGTCCACCCGCGCCTTGGGGAGGTCGCACGCGCCCTGGCGGACCCCGACCATCCGGAGGCCGGCACCCTGGCCGCGCTGGCAGGGGTGCTGCTACTGGCGACGGTCCTCTTTGCGTTGATCGCCGGCTTTGCGATCACCGGAGCACCGGACCTGCCTATGAACCAGACGGTGCTCGACCTGGGACTGAGCCTGCAGGCCCCTGGCGCCAGTCATCTCATGGCGGCCTTGAGCCGCCTGGCCGACGTCGGGGTGATCCTGCCTCTGGTCCTGGCAATCGTCGGCTGGCACCTCTATCGCGGCGAGCGCAGAAATGCGGTGTACTGGCTCGCCGCTGGTACCTTCGCGATTCTCGCCGGCCCCCTGCTCAAGGTCCTGCTCCAGGTTCCGCGGCCGGACATCGGTCTCACGGGGCTCTCGCCCTGGGCCTTTCCCAGCAGCCACGCACTGCGGGCCACGGTGCTCTACGGATTTCTCGCCGTCGCACTTGCTGGCGGCATGACTCCGACTTGGCGTTGGCTGCCCTACGCCTGGGCTACGGTGCTCATCGTCGCCGTAGGCATCTCCCGGCTTTACTTCGGGGCACATTGGCTCACCGATGTGGTCGGAAGCCTCACCCTGGGCCTGGCCTGGGTGGCCGCACTCGGTCTGGCCTACCGCCGCCATGCGAAGATCGAGACGTCCTGGCAAGGGCTTGGAGGCGTCGCCTTAGGCGTACTGACGGTTGGGTTCGCAATTCAATCCGCCGTTTCCCACAACTCGGACCTGGAGCTTTACCGCCCGCAACCCCAGACCGTCTCCATCACCGAGTCCGACTGGAGCACGAAAGTTTGGCGCAAGCTGCCGCAATCACGGGACGACCTGCGACAGGAGAGCAGCCAACCCCTGAACCTTCAGTACGCGGGCGATCTGGACGCGCTGCGGACCATGCTCGCCTCCGAGGACTGGGAGCCGGGCGAGAAGCTGCACTGGGGTGCCGCGATGAAGCTGTTGTCGCCGTCCCTACCGCTATGGGAGCTGCCCGTCATACCCCACGTCCACGACGGCCGCCACGACGCGCTGACCCTGGTAAAGCAGGCTCCAGGCGGCAGCCGGCTGGTGCTGCGCCTGTGGGCGACGGCCTACCGCATCGGCGGAACAAGGCCGCTTTGGGTCGGGAACGTCACCTCCCAACACAAACGCACGATTCTGGACCTGCTCGCCATCCCGGCGACGGACCCGGATACACGCAATCCGCTGGAGTCGGCGCGCGACGACTTCTCAGGGCTGCAGCCGTTCAGCCATGGAGAGGACGGCCCCCTTTTGCTCCAGTCCGCCTTGCAGGAACCGTAGCAGATGTAGCGACAGAACCGGGACAACGTTTGAGCGGCCCGGGCGACTCTTGCAGCCGCGGCTAAATGTTCGAGCTCCCTCATTCGGGGAAGAAATCCCCGGGTCGTTTTCTCCCGTTCACCGCGACTGGCGAAGCGGCCGAAGGCTGGCGCAAACACCTGCGTTTGGACGTTGCTCCCGCGTTTCCGGGGCGCAGGGAGTCCCTGGAGGCACGCTCACGCGGGCTCCCATCCCCCGCTCAGATTCGGGACGCTTCTCCGTCCCCCCAACGTCGCGTCAAGCCGTGCGGAATCTCCAGATGGTCCAGCACGCGGGCGACCATGAAGTCGACGATCTGATCTACGGTGCGCGGGTTGAAGTAGAAGCCGGGATTCGCGGGCATGATGACCGCTCCGGCCTTGGCCAGACGCAGCATGTTCTCCAGGTGGATGACGGAGAAGGGCGTCTCGCGCACCACGAGAATCAACTTACGCCGCTCCTTGAGCGCCACGTCCGCGGCGCGGTCAATGAGGTCCTGACACATGCCGGATGCGACGGTGGCCAGGGTGCCTGTGGTGCAGGGGCACACGACCATGGCGTCCGGGGGGTTGGTGCCGCTTGCCACGGGGGCGGTCCACTGCTGACGCCCGAACACACGCAGCTGTCCCGGGCGCGCGTCAAATCGGGCCGAGAAAAATTGCTCCGCATCCGCGGGGCGGGAGGGGACCTCGATTCCGGCCTCCATCTTGAGCACCACCTGCCCCGCCTGGGAAACCATCAGGTAGACCCGCGCCCCGGACTCCAAGAGGCATTGCAGCAGGCGAAGCCCATATTGGGTGCCGGAGGCGCCGGTGATCGCGAGCGCGATGGTTTTGGTCCAGGTGTTCGTGTGGTCAGGCATCGGATGAATGGCCAAAGTTATTCACGCCACGGAGTCCGGGTATGCAGGGCGAATTCGCCATCCCTGAACGACTGGGTCCCGGAGCTCGGCCCCGGACAACTGTGTCTGAGAATTCCTGACATTCATGGCGCAGCTGCAGGCTAATAATCGAAGCACTAGGAACGGCTGCCGAGGGCGTCGAGCAGCTTCTGGTGAATGCCCTGAAATCCCCCGTTGCTCATGACCAGGACATGATCACCAGGACCGGACTCGGCAGAGACGCGATCGACGATCTCCTGCACGCTGTCCATTACCGTTACCCGCTCGCCCAAGCCTTCGATGAGCGGTGCCGGGTCCCACCCCAGGTCCGGGGGCACGAACAGATGCACCAGATCCGCAAGCTCCAGGGAGGCCGCCAGGGACTCATTGTGCACGCCCATGCGCATGGTGTTGGAACGCGGCTCCAGCACCGCGATGATACGCTCGGCCACGACGCGCTTGCGCAGCCCCTCCAGGGTGGTGGCGATGGCGGTGGGATGGTGGGCGAAATCGTCGTAGACACACACGCCCCCCACCTCGCCGCGAAACTCCATGCGCCGCTTGACGCCCTGAAAACGGCCAAGGGCCGCGACGCCTTTGTCCGCCGGCACGCCCGCGTGCCGCGCGGCGGCCAGCACCGCGAGCGCGTTGAGCATATTGTGGCGCCCGGTCTGGTCCCAGTCCAGGGTACCGACGGACTCACCCCGCAGGAGCACGCGGAAGCGGGACCAATCCGGCCGCTCAAGTACGGCGGACCAATCCCCTGCATCGCCGACGGTCTCGGCGGGTGTCCAGCAACCCATTCCCAGCACCTCTTCCAAGGCCGGCTCGGCAAAGGGATGTACGATCAGCCCCGATCCCGGCACCGTCCGCACCAGATGGTGGAACTGGCGCTGGATCATGGCAAGGTCGTCGAAGATGTCGGCATGGTCGAATTCCAGATTGTTCAGCACAAGGGTCCGCGGCCGGTAATGGACGAACTTGGAGCGCTTGTCGAAGAAGGCCGTATCGTACTCGTCCGCCTCAACCACGAAGAAAGGCGTCGAGCCCAGCCGGGCGGAAACGCCGAATCCCCTGGGCACGCCGCCGATGAGGAATCCCGGGTCCAGCCCCGCGTCCTCCAGGACCCAGGCGAGCATGCTGGAGGCGGTCGTCTTACCGTGGGTACCCGCCACCGCCAGCACCCAGCGGTCGCAAAGCAGGTTCTCCCGCAGCCACTCGGGGCCCGAGACGTATGCCAACCCGCGGTCCAGCATGTACTCCACCGCGGGGATGCCACGCCTCATGGCGTTTCCCACGACGACCACGTCGGGTGCGGGGTCCAGGTGGGCGACATCGTAGCCCTCCATCAGGCCGATGCCAGCCGCCTCCAACTGTGTACTCATGGGCGGATAGACGTTGGCATCCGAGCCCGTGACACGGTGTCCCAACGCGCGCGCCAAAAGGGCGATACCACCCATGAAGGTGCCGCAAATGCCGAGGATATGAAGATGCATCTCAAGTACCCGAAAAGAGACCGCCCAACAGGGTGTAGGCGAAGAAGTTGTAGACCACCGCGATGACCACACCCTGCCCGAGACTGAGCTCGAAGGTATGGCGCAGGATGTGACCGGTCACCAGGACGCTCCAGACGATGAGGGCCAGGAACAGCAGGACAGCGCCACCGGACGCCTGCTCTTCTGCACCCTTCGGCACCAGGCTCAGTGGCACTACCGAGATGAAACCGAGCAGGGCGCCGCTGCCGAGCAAAGCCGTAGCGGTCTGCTGAAACCGGGGGAGACGGTCGAGCAGGCGTAGGGCCCCGTAGAGCAACGCAAGCATGAAGGCAACATCCGCCATGCTCTGCGACAGTCCCATACCCGGCGACAGGCCGACAGTACCGGCAAGCACCATACCCATCAGCAGGTCTGCCACCAGGGTCACACCCAGCAGCGCGGAGGATGCGGACAAATCCTGGGGTGCTTTGCGCAGCAAGCAAAGCTCGAAAAAAAATTGGATCAGGGCCTGCAAGCCATGTCTCCGGAAAGAAACAACCTTAGGGACGCATCATAGTTGCATCCGGTAGCCAGCCAAAATCCGCGGCATTCGGCGAGAGAGCAGAAAGGCGACGGTGAGCATCGCAAATACGGCAGCGATCGCGAACCAGTTTCCCAAGCGTACGAAGGGCGTCGCTCCCGCGCGCGGCTGCACCTGTGCCGTGAATACACCCCGCTCGAATGCTGGCACGACGCCCGTCACATCCCCCCGGTGGTTCAGGATGGCGGAGATCCCGGTGTTGGTGGACCGCACCAGCCAGCGCTCGTTCTCCAGGGCCCGCATACGTGCCATCTCCAGGTGCTGATGGGGTGCCAGGGAGTCGCCGAACCAAGCATCGTTGCTCACGTTGATCAGATAGGCCGCGTCCGGAAGGGCCTCCCGTACCTCGGCGGCAAAGGTGTCCTCGTAGCAAATGGACACCCCGGCCAATCGAGTGCCGACCTCCAGCAGCGGCCGCGGAGCATCTCCCGAGCTGAAGTCCGACATCGGGACCTCGAAGGCGTCGGCGATAGGACCCAGCCAATCCCTGAAGGGGATGAATTCGCCGAAGGGGACCAGGTGCCGTTTCAGGTAGACATCCTCGGAGGTCCCGGCGCTGATCAGCCCGTTGAAATAGGTGCGCGCCTCCGGGTCCATTACCGGGATGCCGATCACAAGCTCGGCGCCCTGGTCCCGCGCCTCCTCAGCCAGCGGCTTGATGAAAGCACTACGCACCTGGTGCAGGAAATCCGGGACCGCTGTCTCCGGCCATACGATCAGATCGCTGTCCCAGTTAGCGCGCGTGAGCTCCAGATAGGCGCCGAGGATGGAAATACGAGCCTCCGGGTCCCACTTCAGCGATTGCTGGATATTGGCCTGGACGACGGTGGCGCTGAACGGCTCCCCGTTTGGCTCGGTCCACTCGAAGCGGGTGAGGACGGCACCCGCGAGCCAGATCATGACCAGCCCGCCCAGGGCTGCGTATCTGGCGCGCCCCGGCCAGTGCACCAAGCCCCATATCAGACCGGCGCAAAGCGCCACCACCAGGCCGACACCGTACACGCCGACGATCGGTGCATACCCCGACAGAAAGGAGTCGATCTGACTGTGCCCGATGGTGAGCCAAGGGAAGCCGGTAAAAAACCAGCTCCGCAACCACTCCGTAAGCACCCAGGCCGCCGGGAATGCCAGCAGGGGACCGCTCCAGCGCGGACCGCAAGACAGCCATGCGCTCAGGGCACCGGCAATACCGTAGTAGAGCGCCATTCCCAGCACGAACAGAAAGGTCAGCAGGTGGGCCAGCCAGGGCGCCATGTTGCCGAACTCATTCAGGCTGATGCGGATCCAGAAGATGCCGAAAGCCAGCAGACCGATGCCAAACCCCCAGCCGGTCAGAAAGGCCCCGCGCAGGGTCTGTCCGGCGACAAGCCCATAAAAGACCGCCAGGGCCACCAGTGCAAGGGGGAAGATCGAGAAGGGTGCATAGGAGAGCACGCAGAGGCTTCCCGCCGCAGCGGCGAGCAGGACGCGCAAGCTCAACGGAAGATCGCGTAAGACCGATGACACAGCAAGGAACACCTCGGAGGAAAGCAGCAGCCGTTTCTATCAGCCAACCCCCCTGCGGTCAAATCGGAGCTCGGCCGCGCGCGGAGAAAACTAGACCCGATGGAAACGCGCGCGTCGGGAGCCGCAGGGGTGGGCGGAGCGCGGATTCGGCAGACCCTGGCGATGCCCATGCCCTCCGACTCCTCCCTTTCCCGGAACGCCGCCCCACCACCTCACCGCCGTTCAAACATCGATAAATGGTTGGCGTTCTCGGAGCCTTGGCGGTTCAATTGAGTTTTCCCCGCTTCAATCCAGCCATGCAAACCAGACCCGACTACTATTACCGGCAATCGGCGGTGATCCCTTTTCGTCAGAAATCAACCGGGCTCGAGGTTCTGCTGATCACCACCCGCAAGAAGCGCCGCTGGATCATCCCCAAGGGCATCATAGAGCCGGACCTGACAGCCGCAGCATCCGCCGCCAAGGAGGCCCACGAAGAGGCCGGCATCCAAGGCCGGGTGCTGCCCGGGACGCTGGGCACTTACGAGTACGATAAGTGGGGCGGGACTTGCGTGGTGGAGGTCTACGCCATGGTGGTAGAGCGCGTACTCGACCGTTGGGTGGAGGACTTCCGCGGCCGGGAATGGGTAGTCCTGCCCGAAGCCGTGCAGCGGGTTCGTGAGCCGGCGCTAAAGCGGATGATCGAGGGGCTCGGGCGGGAGGTTGCGGAAAGGGGTGGGTGAACCGATGGGACAAGCGGACGATTTCTCTTGAAACCCGGCGATAGTTTCCCCCACTCTTCGCCTTTCGACACAATCCAACGACGGGAGAAAACAATGTCCAAGCTCCGTTCTGGTCTCGTTCCCCTTGTCCTGGCCTTGACGGCCACCGGCGCTCAGGCCGACGACTCGGTCGAGAAGGCAGTCGACTACCGGCAGGGGCTCATGAACGTCCTTGCCTACAACGTCACTTCCATGAGCGCGATGGTCAAGGGCAAGGTCGAGTTCGACACCGCGGCCTTCGCCCGCCACGCCAAGGACCTGGGCGCCGCCGCCAGGCTCGATGGGCTCGCCGGCTTCCCGGAGGACTCCATCAACGACGAGAGCGACGCCAGCGACACTATCTGGCTCGACTGGGACAAGTTCCAGGAGAAGTTCAAGGCATTGCAGGAACAGTCCGCCAAGCTGGCCGAGGTAGCCGAGGGTGGTGACGAGGCGGCCATGAAGGAGCAGTTCGGCGCGACCGCCAAGACCTGCAAGGGCTGTCACGACGACTTCAAGAACTAATGCTCTAAGAATCCTTGGGGATTCTTAGAGATATCGCCCTTCGGGCCGGAATTATCAGCGGGGATTGGTCTTAGACAGCTGAGGTGTACTAGTCCAGATTTGATCTTGCGGACAGAGTCCGATCCGCGTAAGGGGACGTTGGACACACGCGAGATCGTGTTATCTCAATAACCCAAATCGGCCATGGACGAACCTTCGAGGTGCCGTCCGCAGCATGTCACTGTAAAATTTTCTGACACTGCCCTGCCGCCGTTGGCGAAGGGCAGGTCGCGGCCATCACAGGACCTTCGAGGAGCCCAACGACGTCGAAAACATGCGTTGAATCGACTATCCTTCGTTCCTTAACGGAACGAAGGAGAAATCATGGGGATTGAGAGTGCATTGTACTTGGCTGCGGGACTAATGATCTTTGGTTCAGCCGTAGGTGGCGCCATAGGCATAGGTATGGTTGCTTCCAAACTACTGGAGGGGCTGGGAAGACAACCGGATTTGCTTCCTTTGTTCAGAACGCAGGCATTTATTTCTGTGGGGCTGATCGATGCTATCCCAATGATTGCAGTCGGCATTGCATTGTTCATTCTATTCGCATTGGGCCCGTCGGCTACATCGTAAAAACGAGGATTTCGGCTCGTGACACCGCTCCGGCTGTAAGGCGGTTGTCCTTGGCGTTCTGCGTCCGGCCGATCGGAGCGATAGGTGTAACGGCTCGCGAACATAATCGGCCGGGCTCGCAAAATGCGAATGGGCTCGCGAACATCCGCCCGGACTCTAATTGGTTGCAGACAACAGTCGACGATACACGAACCTACCCGATCAGCATCTCTCGCGATCTTGTCCATCAGAAAAAAAGATGTTGATCAGCAACCTTGCACAGTTATTCTTAACGCGTTTTTTGGTTGTTGGACCGAACAAAAATGCGCCTTCTACGCAGTGCAAGCGAAACGGTCGGATACTGTTGGCGAATTGGTTTAAGCCACCAACTCCGCAAAACGCGAGGTTCGTGTGTCCGCCAATGGCCTGCCCACCAGCCAGGCCACGATCCGGTCAATGTTCATGGCCACTGCCGTCATGACCTGTTGCAAATGGGTCTTCGCCAGCCCTCGGTAGCGGCTGCGGCGCGCCCCGAAGACCCGGACGCCTTGCGACAGGGTTCCCTCGACCCCTGCGCGTTGCGCATAGAGCAACCGGCCTTCCTCGGTCTTCAAACGTTTACGGGCCGCATCCAGGGCTTCAAGCTCTGCCCGTGGCTGGAGGTACAACCGGCGCGGCGACTGCTTGGCCCGGGTGCAAAGCGCCCTGGCCTGGCAATCCAGGCAAGCCGCCTTCTGGAAACAGACCAGGTGATAAGGCTTTCCCTGCGCATCGCTATAGTCACGCCAGGCGGCCGAGGCCACGCCCTGGGGACAGCGGGCCATGCGTTGGTCCCAGTCGATCACAAACCGATCCCGGCTGTAGGCCCCCTCGACTTTGGCCTGCCACTTGGGGTTTGCACGGGCAGGCCCGACCAAGTCGATGCCGTAATCGTCCCGGCTGCCGACCAAGAGTTCCGCA
This sequence comes from uncultured Gammaproteobacteria bacterium, assembly GCA_942492625.1. GTDB lineage: Bacteria > Pseudomonadota > Gammaproteobacteria > Chromatiales > Chromatiaceae > Thiosymbion. The sequence continues at coordinate 21,856 of CALOFM010000052.1, forward strand.
GACACGTAAGCCGCGTCTACCAAGTGCTCGCCCGGCGGCAGCCCCTTGTCGGCCAGCGCCTTGTGGATGGTCTCGGTGCACATCGCCTCGTGGACGTCGGCCGGGGTGGTGTGCACGTGCGTGACCAGGTGGACGCAGCCCTTGTCGCAGGTTTCGCTGACATGCACCATGTAGCCGGTCCAGTGGGTGTCCCTTTTGTTACGGTAGCGGGCCTCGGGGTCGTAAGGCGACTCCACCTTCTCTTCGGCCCGGGATACTTCGTGGTTGGTTTTGAAGCGCACACTTGGCGGACCTCCCCCTGGCGGCTCATCACGCACGTAGTGTCTGGCCCACGCAGTGCGCAGGACGGACACTTGCGGCAGTTGCGCCAGTCCTGCAGGAGCCCCCGGCGTTTCGAGCAACCCGAGCAGCGCAAACCCGTCCTCCCCGACCGTCTGGGCGTAGGCCTCCCGCTCCGGGGCGCTCTTGGGCAGGCGGCGGTCCTCGACCCGCCGACCATACCGTTCATACCAATCTTTCGGTGCCACGCCGCGCAGCCAGTCCGGCTCGAAGCTGGCGATCTCGTTGAGGGCCGCCCGCAAGGTTTCACCGATCAGTTCCAGACGGCCAAGCTGGCGCACCGAGGCCAGCACATGGGTCGAATCCGTCCGCTGGCGCCCCTTCGCCTTCACCAGCCCCAGTTGGCGGCACTGGCCGAGAAGCCCTTCCAGCACTTGCATTTCGGCCCCGCCCGCGATGAGCCGTGTGCGAAATTCGCAGAGCACCGAAAAGTCGAAGCCAGGGTCGTCAAGCTCAAGCCCCAGCAGGTACTTCCAGTCAATGCGGGCACGCACGGCTTCGGCGGCCTGGCGGTCCGAGAGGTTTTCGCGGAACTGGAGGATGGTGACGAGCGCCAGGAGCCAGGGCGAGAGCGCCGGTTGGCCGCAAGGCGGGAAGAGCGCGGAAAAATCCTCGTCGCGGTAGAGGGTGCCCAGTTCGTCCCGAAGGGCCAGGTAAGGAGTGCCTTTTGGAAAGGCTGCGCGTGCAATCTTGGCCGTCTGCTCGGGAACCGGACCGGCCAGGCTGGGATGGAGAGACATGGCGATAATCCTGCATAAAGCGTGGTGGAGGCAATCTAACGTCGTTAGACGCGTCCCAGCCAAACTTGTGCAGCCCATTCGCCAACAGTATCCGGTCGTTTTTCTGAGGCGCCGAGGGACAGCTCCCGGCCATTAGCCGTCACTCGGCGGCAGGGTTATGAGCGACCGCAAGACGCTGGAAGCTGCCGGTCGCGTTCTTGTGGATCGAGCGAATGGACGAGTTCAAGTTTGCTCTTCAAGCCCAACCTCACAGAGTCCGCAGTCCATCAGTAAGCTGACCATCGTTCACCTATTATCGGATAGTGGAGCTTCCAACGGCTCCGCTATCGATGTTAGAGCCAAGTCTTTTCCGCGATGGCGACGTAATAGCGCGCCGCATGAACGGCGATAATTCTCAACAGCCTGGCCGTCGAAGAATCTCACGCGAGGTATCCGACTGGTCGACCCGACGCGGGCATCGGCAACTCGATTGGGCCCGTCGCGCCAACCGCCACCCCTTGGGCATAGGGATGGGTGCCGTGCCGGGTTTGGCGTCGGCGCAATACTGACGCCCCGAGCGCTCATCGCTCCTCGTGTGGCGGTACGAAGATGCCAAGGCCGCGAGGGCGGCCAGAGCCGGCCGTGTTCGCGAAGCTCTCGGCGATACCGCGCAGTTCTTGGTCGCTCGCGGCGGGCAGTGGCTCCCGGCTTGGGTGACCCGGGAAACTCTCCACCTGCAGCGTCTGGGTGGGAAAGGCAAGCTCCACGTCGAGGCGCTCGGCGAGACGAAGCACCTCCAGGAACACTCGCTGGCGCTCCACCAGCTCGGCGGCCCAGTCCGGTACCTTGACGAAGAAATACAGCATGACGACCAGACTGTCGGGGCCGAAATCATTGAGGACGACGTGAAAGTAGTCCTTGCGGGTGGTGGGATTGGCCTGAATGATCCGCTTGATGCCCTCAAGCAGGGCTTCGATCCGCTCTGGCGGCGTGTCATAGCGAATGCCGAGCTTGGTGTAGACCCGCCGGTAGGTGCGCATGCCCATGTTGTCGACGATCTTGGACACCGCCTGTGAGTTTGGAATCGATAACACGGAGTCATAGAAGGTGCGGATGCGGGTGCTGCGAATGCCGATGTGCTCGACCGTGCCTTCTTTGTCCCCGATGATCACCCAATGCCCGATGCGGTAGGGACGGTCGGCCAGGATCATCAGCGAGCCGAACACGTCCACCAGGGTCTCCCGGGCCGCCAGGGCGACCGCCAAACCACCAACGCCCAGGCCGGCCAGCACCGGGACGATGTTGGCACCGAGCGACTGGAGCCCCTCAACGACGATGAGAATCGCCAAAAGGAATCCCGCGATGCTGGTGCCGATGCGCCACACGGTCGCATCGATACTCTCCTCCTTGATCTGCATCCGCGGTGAAGCGATGACGCTCTCGGCAATGGCCCTGGCGGCGATGAACACGGCCCAGGCCAGCATCAACACCATGAGGCCCTTGAGGCTCAAGGAGACCGTCGCAAGGACTTCGCCGGTGATGTTGAGATCGTTGTCGATCAAGCGGAGCAGCAAAGACGCGACAAGCGCGATGCCGGCCGGCGTGAGAACCGTGAGCCATCTGCTGTTCGGTGGTTGTGAGTCGTTCGCGAGTCGTCTGACTCGCCGTGCGAGGAGTGCGGTTAATGTCACGCCGAGCAACAGGAGGATGATGAGGCCGATCCATTGCCAGATAGTCTGGCCGGCGTGAGTCGACTTGAGCCACTCGGGTAAGCCGTCGATGAATTCCCCTAGCGGGTTGGCGCGCGGTATCAAGTATCCTGGACTGGAGACGTAGTCGTCGTAAAAGCCCCTGGAAAGCCCCGGAGACACATAGTCGTGCTCGGTGCCTCCCAAATTTTCGACGCGGTAGGGAAGATCCCGCACCTCCTCGAAATCGTCGCCGACGCGCTCGATGGTCGCGGCGCTGAACAAGAACTGTCCGGTACGGTCTCCTTCCGTTACCTCGGCAATCTCGATCTCCGTATTCGGCAGACGCCAGCGCAGCCCCGTTGCTCCCTGGATGAAGAAGCCGAGCACCCCGTCCCGCGCGACAGCCACCATCTGGGCATCCGGCACCGAGTCCACCGGCGGGAGCATCAAGCGATCCAGGACCTCTTTGAGCTGCATGGCCGCCTCTTCGCCGATATCCCGCCGCAGCTCTTCAGGCACGTGACTCAGATCCAATGCGACCGTTGCGCGCTCCAGCAGTTGCGCTGCCATCCGCTCCGCCTCTCGGGCCTCCTCCGCGGACATGGTCGGCGGATCCGCGCCCAACGCGGCGTTTGCCTCGGTGACCAATCCATAGGCCCGATTCATGCTGTCCAGGAAACCTTCGAGGGTAGCGCGGGGATTCGAAGTATCGACCGGCTTGAGCCGGTTGCGCATGCTGCGCATGCGCGCGAACTGCGCGCCGTCGGAAAGTATCGTGGCGTCGTGAGTTCCCGGGGATGTGCCAGGCCGGTGGGGCACATGCCTGGACTTTCGATAGAGCCTGTCGATCTTTGCCACGGTGCCGGCAGAAAACAGGAACTGGCCGGCCCGCGGACCCTTTTCGATACGCTCGATGCGTATTTCTGTGCCGGGCACCGCCCAATATCGGATTTCCGAGCCGGCGACTTCCTCATCGCCCGGGATCTCTGTTTCCGGCGGCAGTGCGACACGGGCGAGCACCTCGTGCAGGAACGACGCGCGCTGGGCGCGGACGAACCAGGAGCCACCTTCGGGCGTCGTCGAAAAATCCATGGTGTCGATTGCGTGACGGAAGGCCCGATAGCCCGCGTCGGTGAACTCGCCCTGATGCTGCTCCTCGGCCACCTTCTCCGCGTTGATCAGGAAGCTCTGCAAGGTGTCCCGCGGGCTCGAGGTGTCGGGGGGGCGAATCGGATGGGGGTCGAAAGCCGCATCGCTGGCCGCCGCGGCGACCATGGGCAGGCAGACCACGCAAAGCAACAGCGCCATGCGCCACTGTCTCCGACCGGTGCCGACAATGATTCGTCCAATGGCGATGCTCGACATAGATGGATTCTTGCAAAGGGGGCTGCCAAGGTTTCTGGGATCGCGGCTCGCCATCAAACGCGGGGGGCGCGAGCCGCTTCCGTCCCTTGTTGCATAAAGGGAAAGGGCTGACTACACACAAGCTTTGGGGCTCATTAATCCACGCCTGAGACGACAATGCAGGGCTTGTGCCCGGGCAATGGCCGACCGTCCGCACCGATGATCGAGCCCAGCAAATGGAACGGCAGGCCGATGGTGTCTCCCACCACCTTCGCGGCGACTGCGCCGTCGGCCAGGTTGATCTCTGGTTTGGACAACGGGCCGCTGACATCGACGTGTCCGACCTTGCCGAGCAGCTCGTTCCGCTTGGGTCGCGGCGTAAACACGAAGTCCATGGTCTCGTTGCGCAGATTGAGCGTCCCTCCACCGGCGGCCTGCACCTTGTCCGTCTCGAACACCAGTTTGCGGGCGGTTCCGATCCCATCGTTGAAGTCGAATCGGGCCACGAAGCAAAGCAGAGGTGCGCCGCCGTCGGCCGTGCGGGTGAACATCCACTCGACGATGTGCTGCCCGGCCAGATTGATCGTCCTGTCGGCGAGACTGCCGCCCCGGATGGAACCCGAAGCCTGCCCGCTCATGGAGGCCAGCAGGGCCTTAAGATCCGCTCCCTTCGCCGTAACGGCGAGATCGAGGTCGAGCGGACCCGAGGCCGCGGGCGCTATGTCGAGTCTCCTGAACAGCCGGTCGAGGCTGAGCCGGCGCCCGGCCGCCTCGAGCTTGAGTGCCGGCGGCGAGTGGGCGAAATCCGCGCGGACGTCGCCCTTGATGTGTCCGCCCAGATACGCGAGGTCGACCGGCGACACCCGCAGGCGGGACTTCCCGTAGACGAGGCGCGCTTTCAGACCGCCGGCCTTCTGCCCGCCGCCCTCGACCGCGTCCGCTGCGATATCGAGGGACAGCGTCACTTCTTTCTGAACGCCCTCTCGCAGCTTCACCGCATCGATCTTTCGGTCCGAGAACAATTCGGGGACCCCGCGGGCGGCGATCAGATCGTCGAGGTGCAGGTCCTTCGCGTGGATGCTGCCCGTCATCTCGGGTTTACCCTTGGGCGCATAGATTCGCAACCGGCCTTCCAGGTCGGTCTGACCGACCCGCGCCGCGCCGCGTGCCGTCGCTGCATTGTTATCGACGCCGATCGAGCCGTCGTAGGAGATCCGGATACCGGCCGGGGCCTTGCGCCCGATGGCCGAGGCCAGATGGGCCAGATCGGGTACGTTCAATTTCAGGCCGATACGGGCACCGCCTTTGCCGCTCTCCGCCAGACGCAGGGAGAGCGACATCAGGTCCGTTTCCGTAAGCTTGGCATCGAGCTTCTCGAGCCGCAGATGTCCGGAGGCATCCGACATCGCTAGCTTGCCTCGCAAGGTGCCGGCGCCGGGTACATTGTGCCGCCCCGTCAGCAAGCCCCCCATTCCCAACCGGAAGCCTCCGACGAGCGAGAAATCCCTCAGCGCTAGGGCATCGTTCAGGCTGCCCGTGAGGTCGAGAATCGGGTCCTTCGGGTCGCCCTGCACCAGGCGGATGTCTTCGAGCCGAAGGCGTCCTTGCTCGTCCCGCGCAATCTTGCCGACCCGAATGGGGCCCAGGTTCTCCAGCTCGACCGACGCGAGGCCCGTCTCGACGATGACGTCGTCGATTTCGAATCCGCTTTCCTTGCTCGAGACGCGGCCCTCGATGGAGCGCGGTGCCAAGTCGAAACGCGATTTGCCCTTCGCCGCAGCGGGCGGGACGAGAGTCGCGATCAAGCTCAGCTGGACCCCGTCGAGCGCCCACATATCCGCCGCCTCGCCGTCCACCTGGTACACGCGGCCGTCGGCGCTCTCGATCCGCAGCTCCGCCGAGCCGATCGCAAGCTTGGCGAGCGCGCCGTCGAGCGCCAATCCCAGCGTCCCGGTTCCCTCGACCGCCCGCGCGAGTTTCAGCACCTCCTGAACGTCGCCGAGTGATGGCGACCTGACGTCGAGCCGGGCGGCGAGTGCCAGCCCGCCGACGTTCTGTGCCAGGCGACCATTCAGACAGGCCTCGATACCCTTGAAGGCCAGGTTCAGCGACACCGCGTCGTCACGCGCGGCTGCCGCGGTCGGAGAGAGCTCCGGAAGCTTCCCGGAAAGGGTGAACCCCTGTCCGTTCAGGCTCCCTCTTGCGTCGATTGAAACCACGCCCGTTTGACCGGTCTCGCGCGAGGAGACGGTGTCGAAGACCAGGGATCCGCTCCAGCCCGCCGGCTCGTTGATACGGAGGATTCGGAGATCCTCGAGCTCCAGGCTGCGAATCAGCGGTGACGACAGGAATCCCTCCACCGCGCGGGAGACCTGCTCGCCGAGTGTTTCCTTTGAAGGCTCGGTCGCGGCGTCGTCGATGACCAGGCGGATACTCGCGAGGTCCAACGCCGTGAGCGCGAGATGCCCCCGCAACGCGGCCTCGCGGGAGAAGGACAGGCGCACCCGGCCCACCGGCGTCGCTGCTGTCGAGGGCGCAGCCGGGGAAACGCCCTGTATCGCGATGTCGATGGTCGGCCCGAAGGTCACGGCAACGTCGCCCCCCACGTTGATAGCCTCGCCGAGGTAGCGGGACAGCAGATCTGCCGCAATCCGGCTGCGTACGTCCGCGAGCTGCGGAGCCTGGAGGACAGCGAATGCGCCTCCGATGAGGACAACCACAAGCACCGCAACCGCCGCCAACAAACGCCAGGTGGTTTTCCAGATCATTCGGGGAAACGCCAGCTCACGGGTCCGATGCGCACCAGATCGCGGCCGGGCGCACCGGGGGCCGTTCCGTTGCGGATCAGCTCGATCAGGTCCGCACTGACCCGCGGATTGCTTTGGAAGTAGGAGTGGCCAAAGAAGTCGGTGCGTTTTCCCTCGTAGACGATGAGATCGATATTTCCCTCCTTGGCGAAGACCTCCCTATAGCCTTCCCCAATATCTTCCGGTCGCAATTGGCCCACACGAGCCTTGCTGCCGAAGAGAAACCGCGACAGCCCCAAGGCGCGATCCTTCGGGGAAGCATAAATCGCAAAGCGCCCGTTCAAGAACCGGGGCAGGTATCCGTGAGGCCAGCGGTTCGTCATGCCGGGGTCGGAGGCGAAGATCGCAATCTGTTGCGAGGCCACCTCCGCATCCACATCGGGCGACAGCAGGATCAGGTTCTCCAGCTTCATCGCATCAGCGGGTTCCTCGCCCGCCGCAATCGCTTCGATGGCCAGCTCGCGCAGTGCCAACAGGACCACGGCCGCACCGCGACTGTGCGCGAGCAGCTGAATACGCTCGACTTCCGGCACTTGGGCCAGGGTGCGCAGCACCTTCTTCAGATGACCGACCGAGTAGAGCGCCGACTCCGTTGTCTCCTCGTAGGAAAACAGAGGGTTCCCCTTCGCGGATGCCGGCCAGCTGAAGAAGGCGCAGACATCAGATCTGCCAAGGAAGTGGCAAAGATCCGCGGCGGTGTAGGCGGCCGTTGCAAAGGTCTCGTTGAAACCGTGCACGAACAGCATGACCTCACCCGTCGGCGCGGTCTCGAGGCGCCTCTGTACCTCCTGCCGCAGCCGTTCCTCGCTGCGCTCATGCTGCTCGAGCACCCCGGGGTCGCGCCGCAATCGACCCGACGCCGTGCGCAGGATCGGGTAGGGCTCGACCGGGTAGCGTCCGATCTCCGCCACGCGCCCGAGATCCAGCCCGACCTCGATGGACCGGGGGTGGGCCAGACTCTCTCGCACCAGCTCGGGCCAAGTCATCCTGGGTGTCAGCTCGACGATCGCCGAACCGAAGGCGAGGGTCTTGGCGCGCCCCTGCCCGTAGGGTCCAAGCGTATCGGCAGATATGGCTGCCGCCCGGTCCGTGATGTAGAGAAGGTCAATCGAGGAGCGGCGCCGTGCGTCGGGTGCCTGCTCGAAGACCGCGTGCTTGGCGGAGGACTGATAGAGCAACGGGGTCGGCATCAGCTTCTTGCCGGTGCTGGAACAACCGCCGAGGACGACGCCCGCCAATAGCACAACGACACCACAGGATCTAAATGTCGGCATCTGTGTTGCCTCCACGGGGCTCCAACTCAATCGCCTAACACGACGTTTCCGGGCCAGTAGAATTATACGGGACAGCTCCGCACGAGCCCGGTAGCGCTCCGATTCGAATCAGACATACGGAGCCAGCGGACTAGGAGTTCGTCCCCCGCGGCACGACTTGAGCGTACGCATCACGGATCAACGCATAGTTATCCTGCTGGAAGTCTCGAACCAGGTCGTCGACCTCGTCCTCGGATCGGCCGAGATCCTTCAGCAGCATACTTCCGCGAACGAGGGTGCTCTCGATGTAGCCGGTGCCGGCGTGCTTGATCCCCTTGGCGCTGAGCTCCGCCTGATCCGCGAGGGTGCGCACCCGCACGTAGACGCCCAACCGCGGGTAGAGGCTGCGCAGGGTGACGGCCAACGCCTTGGCGTGGTCCGTGTCCTGCGAGGTCAGATACACCGCGGCCGACTTGCCGAGGTTTGCGGTTTGTTGAACCGTCGGACTGGTCATGTCCCCGAAGTAAACGGCGCGGCCCGCGGCCTTTGCTTGGCGGACGATGCCGATATCCCGCTCCACGGCAAAATGCGGGACGTTCGCCTTCTCCAATATGAGGTCGACCAACTGGCCGACCTCGTCATAGCCGATGATGACCACGTGCTTTTCCAGATCCGGCGGCACAGACGCGTCGTCGGCGGCCGGTAACTCCTGGCGTCGTTCGGCGAGCCACGCGCCCGCCTTCACCATCAGCGGGGTCAGGATCATGCTGACGGCCACCACCAGCATCGCCAGGGTGTGTCCGTCGCCGCCCACCAAGCCGGCGACCGCGGCGGCCCCCAGCAAGACGAACGCGAACTCGCCGACCTGCGACAGATAGAACCCGGTGCGGATGGCCGCCGCGCGACCCAGGCCGAAGGCGAGCACAAGCCCGATCAACACGGCCACCTTGATGGCCAGCGCCACGGGCACGTGCACAAGCAACGCCGCCCAGTCCTGCACCAGAGCGCCGACATCGATAGACATGCCTACGGCGATGAAGAACAGCCCCATCAGGGTTGACTTCAAGGGTGTGACGACGGCTTCGATCTGGTAACGGAAGTCCGACGCCGACAGCAACATGCCGAGCAGGAAGGCGCCGAGGGTCATGGAGATGCCCACCTGGTCCACCGCCCAGGCCGCGGTGATGACGGCGAGGAACAGGACGACCGCGAAGGCGTCCATTTGTCGCCGCTTCGCGCAATAACCCAGCGCGGCCGGTAAGAGGTATCGCCCGACGACAAAGATTCCCGCGACAACCGCGATCACCAGCCCGATGCTTTCCCAGATGGGCTTGGCATCACCCTGCGCTTGGGTGTGGGCGAGGATCGGTACCAGCGCCATGACCGGCACGATCCATAGGTCCTGCGCCATCAGCACGGCGAAGCTCGTGCGCCCATGCTCGGTGGCGAGCTCGCCGCGCTCTCCCAGCGTCGCCATGACGATGGCCGTGGACGACATGCCGAAGGCCAGGCCGACGATGGTTGCCGTCTCCCAGGGCAATTGGACGAAGACAATCAGGTAGCCCGCCAACAGGGCTGCGGTCAGCAGCATCTGCGCCGACCCCAAGCCGAAGATCAGGCGGCGCATGGACCAGACCTTCTCCGGGCGCATCTCCAACCCGACGGTGAACAGAAACAGCATCACGCCGAGCTCGGCAACACTCTGCAGCTCCTCGACCGCGTGGACGGGAACGGGGCCAGGCGTATGCGGGCCGATCAGAACGCCGGCGACGATGAAGCCCAGGATGGACCCGAAGCCGAGACGCTCGAACAGGATGACGCAGACGGCCGTTGCCGCAAGAAAGACGACGACAGCCAGGAGAATTGATGGGATGTCCATGAATTGAACCTCAAATCATATCGCGACCGTTAATCATGCGGAATACGATCGTGTTGAGCGCCAACGAGGGCAAAGACGATGACACAAGGCTCACCAAACGGATTGCGCCACGCATGACGCGTACCGTTCTGGATCAGCGTGTCTCCCGGACCGAGCTCTCTGGTGACGCCGTCATCGAGCTCGAGCAAGCAGCGTCCGGAAACGATGTATTCGTAGTCGACTGTCGCCGTGGTATGCATGCCCGGGTGATCGGGCTCGAGGGAGTCACCGAGCCCGGGTAGCTTCTCGTTCAGCTCGCTGATGACTGCTGCCATGTCCGATTCTTCCGGCGTCGAGGCCGTACCGGGCGCAATCGTAAACAACCCGAACCGGAAGCCACCGAGCGGTGGAAAGTAATTTGGGTTGGCGGGCTTCGACCCATCGTCTGGAAATCGGCAGGGTTGATCTGCTCCCCACAAACGATAGAACTCGGTCCCCGGCAGGTGCGTGAGAGTGATCGATTCGATGCCCGCATCACTCGCGAATATGGCTTTTCCATTGGCATCATGGCCAGTGACAACACGTCTAATCCCCATGATCTCCCCTCAATACGATCCGGCCTTGAGCAAAGGTTCCTACGCTCCGGCGCCTTGTCCAGTCGGCTGTCCGGTGGCCGTCCTGGCGGACTGATCGACGCGTCTTGTGAATGCGTTTACCGCCGATTTCAGGGTCCGGTAGTTATACCTCTCCGTTAGTTCCCGTTGCGCGTCCACCCAGGAGCTTTCGAACAACCGTCCGGCCGTATGCTTCCTGCGCGCAACGGCAAACACGATGCCCCGGGCCGCGAGCGCTTCGCGCAGCTCCCCGACCTTGCGAACGGCAGTACTGTCGGCCACGTTGACCGGGCTCGCGTCGAGCACCACCCACTCGACGGGGGTCTGCGATTCGGCAATGGCCGCGAGAACCCGTGTCTTGAAATAGTCCGCGTTGTAGAACACAAGATTGGCGTTGAAGCGATACAGCAGCAGGCCCGGTATGGTTTCGGCCTCAGGATAGTCCTTGCGGTCGTGAAAACCCTTCATGCCCGGCACGCGGCCCAAGACCGCGTCCGTCGGCCGGGAGGTCAGCATCAGCAGCAGGAGCAGGGACAGCGCGACGGCGAGCAGGACGCCGGGCAGCACCCCCAGCACCAGCACGCCCAAGGTGGTCCCCACGGAAAAGCCGAGCTCGACCCGGCTCATGGTGTAGAGCTCACGCAGCGTCGCGAAATCGAACAGGCCCGCGGCCGAGACGATGATGACCGCGGCCAGGGCCGTGTTGGGGACATAGGCCAAGGGCTCGGTGAGAAAGAACAGGATCAAGAGCATGACCCCGCCGGCCACGACTCCCACCATCTGGCTCTTGCCGCCCATGGCGTTGTTGACCGCGGTGCGGGAATCCGCCCCGGTCACCGGGAAGCCCTGGGCGAGGCCCGAGGCGACGTTGGCGGCGCCGAACCCGACGAGCTCCCGATTGGCGTCCACCTCATAGCGATTGCGCTGGGCGAAGCTCTTGGCCGTCAGGATGCCGCTGGTGAAGCTCACCAGCGCCAGGCCGGCCGCATCTCGCACAATGGTTGGGTAGTCCCCGAGCGGGAGGATCGGGATGTGGAAGAACTCCGGCAGTCCGGCGGGCACGCTGCCGAGGACCGCGACGCCCTGCTGCTGCAGGTCCAGCGCGGACGCCAGGACGATGCCCGCGACGACCACCACCAGGGCGCCGGGCACGCGCGGCAGATAGCGACGCAGCGCGACCAGCCCGAGGAGCAGGCCGAGACCGAGCGCCAGCGTCGGCGGGTGGGCGCCGTCGACCTTTGTCACGGTCTCCGTCAGCTTCGGGAAGAAGTCGCTGGACTCTACCGAAACCCCGAGCAGCTTCCCCAACTGGCCGACGATGATGATCAAGGCCACGCCGTTCAGAAAGCCGACCAGGATCGGCAGGGACAAGAAGTTGGCGATGAACCCCAACCGCGCGATGCCCATAACCAGATAGACCAAGCCGACGGTCAGGGTCATGACGATCACCAGCGCCAGGTAGCGCTCCGGATCCCCGCTGGCGAGCGGCCCGAGGGCGGCGGCCATCATCATACAGGTCGCAGCATCCGGCCCCACCATCAGCTGGCGGGAAGAACCGAACAGCGCGTAGGCGAACAACGGAAAGATGGCCGCATACATGCCGATGACGGCGGGCACCCCCGCCAGATCGGCGTAGGCGATACCGACCGGCAGTGCAACAGCCGCCACCGACAGGCCCGCCGCGACGTCGGCGGGCAGCCATGCGATCCGGTAGCGGGAAAAGGCCTCTACGCCGGGGGCGACTCGGCCGACGACACGGCGTATCCGACCTGGCTGCTGTTCGGGCTCGATCATAATCGGTCTCCAGGGTTTTCCGCAGGATTCATCAGAGTCGGCTTAGCTGGTCGCGCCGGGTCCTTTCCCGGTCTGCTCGTTCTCCAGTCCCTTTTTTGTGATTTCCCCGTAAAGACCGATGGCGCGCGTGTACAGGGTCTGATAATCGGGTCTCCTATCCACGTAGGGCTTGATCGCTTCGGCGTCTTTCAGCACCTCCTCGAGAAAGCCGATATCGAAGTCGTCCAGCTTCTCGCCCCGGTCCACTTTCGCCTTGATGTCCAGAGCGCGAGGCAGCCTCCACTGCTCGAAGCGCTTGATCAGCGCCTCGACAACACCTGTTTCTTTCTGTTTCGACTCGTCGGTCATCGTGTTCCCCCACTGGGTAGGTTGCGGTTCAACTTAGAGCGTTTAGCTGTAAAAAGGCCAACCGCCAGGCTCCGTCGAGCGTGGTTTCTCCGGCGTGCACGAAAGCTACTGCAGCGCCCGCGGAATTGACGGGACGTCCGTATTCTCTCCGGCACCCCCAGTCATGACCAGTACCGAGGCGGTGGTGCCGACCCGCAGTTCCACGCCGTCCGCGATGGAATCCAGATGGACGCGCACCGGTATGCGCTGCGCAAGCCGAATCCACTCGAAGGTCGGTTGAATCTTAGGCAGCAGGTCCGGGCCGCTGGCGCCATCGTCCTGGTAGATGCCCCAGCCGATGCTCGCCACGCGGCCGCTGACGGGCCGGTCCGGGTAGGTCATCAATGTCACCAGTGCGGGCATACCCGGCCGCACGTGGCCGACGGCGTTCTCGCGGAAGAAGCCACGTGCATAGAAGCTTGATGTGTCCACCAGCGCCAGAGCCGGTTGATTAGCGACTGCCTGACTGCCGAGGCGCAGCGTTACGTTGGTCACGTAGCCGTCGACGGAAGCACGGACCTCGGTGAACTCGAGATTGAGCTTGGCCGTTTCGAGCGCGGCCTTGGCTTCACGCAACTGGGCATTGTCCTCGCCGGGGGCACCGAGCTGGGCCTCGGTTCGGGCCAGCTCCGCTTGTGCCTGCAAGCGTGCGGAGGTGGCCTGGGTCTCCTTGGCATCGGCATTGGCCAGATCCGCCCGGGCAACGTCGAATGCGGCCTTGGCCTGATCGAAGGTGCGCTTTGAGACATCGCCCTTGGCGACCAGATTTTTTGCGCGATCGAAGTCCTTTTGTGCCTTGTCCAGGTTCGCTTGCGCGCTGGCGACGGCCGATTGCGCCTGCTTGATGCCCGATTCGCTCTGCTCCAAAGCGGCCTGCGACACCTTCACCTGCTCGGCCAGATTCTTGAGCTGGTCTCGAGTCGCGTCCAGGCGGGCAGCGGCCTGATCCACCGCCGCCTGGTAGGTCCGCGGATCGATCTTGAACAGCAGGTCGCCGCGTTTCACCGCCTGATCGTCGATGATCGGCAGCTCGACGATGGGGCCCGAGACGCGCGGCGCCACTTGCAGCACATCGGCGCTGATCTGACCGTTTCGGGTCCAGGGATTGACGACATAGTCATAGTATTTCCAGGCCACCGCCGAGACGGCGGCGAGCACTACCAGGGCGGTGAGGAGGTAACGCGTAAGCTTGCTCATAATGGGATGATCCAAGTGCCGATTCCAACCATGTAGAGCGCCGTCAGCGCCAGCAGCACCAAAGGCGGATAGAAGAAAAAGCGCGACAACCGGAACCGGTTCAGCAGATGGGCGGTCAGCGTGGCGGCGGCCACGGCGAGTAGCGCCACCACCAGGAAGGGTGGCAGATAGACCTCGCCGATGGCGAATTCACTGGGGATCAGGGGCATCGTCTTGTCGTTCTCTCAACCGTGCAGCGGATTGTCTGGGTGCCTATGCCGATGGCGGCTCAAAATCTCGGCTCTTTAAGACGCGACCAATCGACCGCCCGCGCCGCCTTCGCAAAGCCGACCAGGCTCTCGGATAAGCCCCGATAGGCTCCGAGCAGGCGATAGCTGTTCTCGTTCAGGGTCTGGTGGGCGTGGAAGTCCGGGTCCTGGTCGATGGCCTGCTCGGTGAGCTGCTCAATCTGTTGGAGCTTGCGGCCGAGGCGCGCGCGCAGATCCGCGGCGTCGAGCAGCGCGGGATCGCTGGCCGAGCGTGCAAGCAGCTCCTTCACCACCAGCCGCCATTCGCGGACCGCTCCCGCCAGCGCGCGCTCCATGGCCGGCGAATGCAGCGCGCTACGTGCCTCAAGGAGGTCATCGATGCGCAGCGCCATCTCCTGCACTCTGACCACGAGCGTCTGCATCGGTGCCGGGCCCGAGTTGCCCAGGGCCGCGGGCGGCAGCGCGCGCGCCCAGGTCTCCAACTGCTGGGGGATCTGCTCCACCGCCTGCCGGTGGAAGGCCAGTCGCGAGGGAAAACCCAGCGAACCGGATTGTTGCGCACGCTCGGCATCCGTTCCCAGGGTGCCGAACAGCCAGGAAGCGCTATGAAACCAGCGCCCGATCAGCGCGAGGGTGCGATCTTCCGCCCGGAAGGACAGCGGGAAGTGGGTCGTGACGGCAAGCAAGAGCACGACCAGCGGAAGACCCAGGGCCAAATTCGCGACGGCTTCAAAGCTGTAGATCTGGTTGTTGTCCACGGCCATGACCATGACAAAGGCCGACAGCCCGATGGATCTGCCGGCCATTTGGCTTGGCTCGTGGAACAGCCAGGCGATGAAGAAGGTCGCGGCGAACAGCAGGCTACCGAGCGCCGCGAAGCCCTCCAGATGCGGCATCACGAGCAGATGAAGCCAGCCGGCGAAGAGCAAGGCCAGCAGCAACGGGGCGATCAGGAGTTGCGGCCGGAGCTGGGGCATCGGGTTGAGTGCCATGGCCAGGGAGGTGGCGATCACGATGGTAACGTTGGACAGCGGCAAGTCGGGGATATAGAACAGGCACAGTACCGCCAGCCAGAAGGTGCTTTGTTGGCGCGCGATGCCCAGCAGGCGCTCCGGCTCCAGCAAGACAGGAAGACTGAATCTTGAGGCCGGTCGGGCGCTGTCCTCGCGTACGTCGGTGTCGGGTGGTGCCTGCGACAGCCCGGCGATTGTCTCGAAGCGCGCACTCAGGTCAGCCGTGAGCCGCTCGACCTGCATCAGTTGTCGCCGCGTCAGCGCCAACGCGGCGCGGTCGAAGGCGGACGGCCCAGAGCGCCGAATGTCGAGATCCAGCGCTTTGAGGTCTCCCATGGCATCAACCGGGTCCGAAGGCAGCGAGGTGCTTTCCTGATCGCCAAGCACGGGTAGCAGCGCTTCGACCCTTTGCAGGCGCGCATCGACGACCGTGCGCAACCTGTCTAGCCCTCTGAGGTGGGCGTGCATATCGACATCGGCAAGCTCGGTGTGATTCTGATGCAGCCGCTCCAGCGTGCGGTTCAGGCGCGCCAGATCGCGCAATGCCGCGCGCCAAGCATGGCGACTCTCCCAGATCCCGTAGGTGTCCAGCTCGGCTGCTGCAAGCAAGGGGGGAAGCGCGGCCAGCGCGCGTGTCGCCTGCGTCCGAGCCTCTTCCAACTGTGCCCGATCCGCCTCTGGCTCCGCTGCTGCTCGCCCCGGCGTTGCCGTCGTGGACAGCTTCGAAAATGCGTCTCGGCCGAACGCGCGGAGCGCCGAAACCAATCGGGTGGTCTCGGCGGCCAGAATATGCCCGCTTCTGACTGGAAGCACTAGCACGGAAACCAGCGTAAAGCAGAGTACGCCGAGCAGGGTCTGCTGCGCACGCAGTACGACGATGTCGAAGGTCTGCGCAGGCAGACCGCCCCCGTCGATGGTCAGCAGGGGCACCACGAATCCCGCGACGTACCAGAAATAGTAGCTGCGTGCGCTGGTCATGGACATGTAGCCGCAGAATGCGGTCCACAGCGACAGCGCAAGCAGGAACAACCAACGGTCCTGTATGAACAGGCTCAGTACCACGAAGGCCATGACCAGGGCCACCAAGGTACCGAGCATTCGCTGCAAGCCCTTGTGCAACGACTCGCCGACGCTGCCGAGACCGCACACGGCCACCGCCAGCCCGGCCCAATAGGGCTTGTGCCAGTCCATCCCCAGTGCAATGCCATAGGCGAGAACCATGGCCAAGCCGGTCTGCAAGGCGACGCGTGTGCGATCCGAGACCCTGACCGGGCCCGCATGCTCCAGCGTATCCGAGAGTCGCTTCAGGGCCGACCGCAAGGGTTGCTCCCCGCGCGATCTGCCGGCTGATCCTTCATGCCTGTTTCGTCGGTCGGGGCTGGTTTCTGTTACTTCCGCTGCGTCAATCATCGAGATGGTGAGGCATAACAGCGTTGGCGCAGGTCGCTGCAGCCGGGCATCGTCAATCGAGATCCGATAGACAATTTAGTCGCGGCTGCGGTTCGAGCCAAGTCTTTCTCCCATGCTGATGGCCCTTCAGAGACGCGCGATTGTGCTGCATCATGACGGTGCAAGTTGACCTGTTTGACCTCAACCGCCGTGGAAACCGCTGGGGGTCAGGGGCCGGCCCGCTCATGGCTCCAGCCGGGCGGGACGGACCGTCGCGTAATAGGCCGCGACGGCGGCGATATCCGCCTCGTTGAGGGCATTCGCAACCGCGGCCATCAGCCCGCCGTCATCGTTCTTCCGGTCCCCGCGCTGCCAGGCCGTCAATTGGGCGGTGATGTAGCCGCTGGTTTGCCCCACCAGCGACGGGATGGCAGGAGGCAGGCCGATTCCCTCGGGGCCGTGGCAGTTGGCGCAGGCCACCAGTTGGCGCTCGGGGTCGCCCGCCTCGGCGAGCCGTTCGCCGGCGGCCAACACCTTTGGGTCTACCGTCGGTGATTCCGGGAAGGGCGGCGTGGGCAATGACGCATAGTAGGCCGCTAGGTCGGCAATCTCTTGCTCATCCGCGCCATAGGTGAGCGGCTGCATGGTGGCCTGTTTGCGGCTGCCGGCTTCGAAGTCCCGCAACTGTTTGCGCAGATAGTACTCGCTAAAGCCCGCCAGCCGCGGGAAGCTGTCGAGAGCCGTGCCGCCGCCGGCATCACCGTGGCAGGTCTTGCACGGCGCGGTCACGCCTGCACCGTCGAGCGCGATGCGCGCGCCGACGCTCGGATCACCCACGCGCGCTTCCGCGTTCAGTACCGATGGGCTCGCCGCCAGTATTAGGATGGCGGCAGCGGCCGGGAAGATGCTCGTCTTCATCGTCATACCAATGGCCCTGGCGACTTCAGGTACTTGGAAACCAATGCCTCCGCGGTTCGATAGGTCAGCGCCCCGACCGTGCCGGTGGGGTTGTAGCTACCGTTATGGGCGAAGGCCGAGGCACCCACGACAAACACGTTCGACACATCCCAGCTCTGCAGGTAGGTGTTGATCGCGCTGGTGCTCGGATCGGATCCCATCACCGCGCCGCCGCAGTTGTGGGTGGACTGGTAAATTCCGGAGTCGAACGGCCCGCGCCGCGGCGCGGCCACGACCTGCTTGCCGCCCATGGCCTTGCCGATCTCCTCCAGCTTGCCGGTGACGTAGGCCGACATCTTCAGGTCGTTGTCGGGGAAATCGAAGGTCATGCGCAGCAGCGGCTGGCCCCAGGCGTCCTTGTAGGTGGGGTCCAGGTCGAGGTAGTTGCCCGGGGTCGGCATCGAGGAGCCGTGGGCGCCGATCTTCACCGTGTGGTTGTAGTGCCGGAGCATGGCGTCTTTGAAACCCTGTCCCCAGCGGGGTGTGCCCGGCGGCACGGGGTGAAAGCCGATGGGCTGGCCGTTGGTGATGTTGGAATAGAGGTAGGCGCCGCCGACGAAGCCGAGTCCGGAATGGTCGAAATTGTCCCCCGAGAGCTCGTCCAGGGCCATCATGCTGGAGCCCGAGGCCATGAAGGGGTTGATCCGAACGTCCTGGTCGTAGAAGACGTAGGCGCCACTGATTGTCTGGTAGGTGTAGTTGCGTCCGACCACACCCTCGCCGGTCGCCGGATCGTAGGGTTGGCCGATGCCCGACAGCAACATCATGCGGACATTGTTGAACGAGAAGGCGCTGATGATCACCAGGTCCGCCGGCTGAAACAGCTCTTCTCCGGCGGCGCTGACATAGGTAACGCCCGTCGCCTGCTTGCCGTCTTTGTCCAATTCGACCCGCAGCACCTGGGCCTGGGGACGCAGCTCGAAACGCTCGCTCTTGAGCAATACGGGCAGCACCGTCGCCTGGGGGCTTGCCTTCGCCTTGTGCTCGCACCCATAGCGCTCGCAGAACCCGCACAGGACGCAGGCCTCCATGGTCACCCCGAGGGGGTTGGTATAACGCCGCGACATGGTGCAAGAGGGGAGTGGAAAAGGCTTATAGCCGAGGCCTTCCGAGCCCTTGGCGAACAGGGCGCCCGCGTAGGTCTGCTTCATCGGCGGGTTGGGGTATTCGCCAGAGCGCGGCGCCTCGAAGGGGTTGCCGCCGGGCTGGATCTTGCCCCCGAGGTTCCCCGCCTTGCCGCAGGCCCCGTAGAGTGCCTCGAAGCGCGCGAAGTGGGGTTCGAGCTCGGCATAGGTCACGCCCCAGTCCTGGATGGAGAGCGCCGGGTCGGCGAAATCCTTGCCGTAGCGTTCCTCCAGGTGCGATTTGAGCACGAAATCGGCCTCCTGGAAGCGCCAGAGGTTGCCGTTCCAGTGCACCGCTGCACCCCCCAGCCCGGTGCCGGGCAGAAAGGCCTGCCAGCGCCGGATGGGCAGCGCCGTCTGATCGCGGCGGTTGCGCATGGTCACCGCTTCTTTCTGGGCGCTCTGCATCAGGCCCTTGCGCACCGAGTACTTGAGCTCGTCGTGCATGGCTGGCGCCTGGAAATCCGGCACGGTGTTGCGCGCGCTGCCCCTTTCCAAACCGACCACCTGCAGCCCGGCCGCGGTCAGCTCACGGGAGAGGATGGAACCGCTCAGGCCCACTCCGATCACCACAGCGTCTACGGCCTTGAGTGTCTTTGCCATATGCTACCCCTCCTTTCCCGAATGCCCCATCTGCCCCATGTGACCGGGGGCATCGGCGATGCTGATCGGGTTGGACGTTCGTTCCGTCAGATCGATGCCGTGTTTGTCGGCGAGGTCATACCAGGACGCGTAGGCACCCGGAAACCCAATGGCCTTCCACCCGACCATGTCCCGGTTGCCGCCGTAGATCGGGTCAGCCAGGTAGCCCTCCAGGGTGTTCTGCAGCAGCATCGAGAAGAAGACCGCCGAGGGCACACCGCCCAGGTCTTCAGCACCGGCCTCCAGCTTGGACAAATAGGCGTCCTGCTCGGCCTCGCTCATCTTCTCAAACGGCGTTCCCGCGCCTGCGAGCGTTCGGTTGATCGCGGCCAGCGCCGTTCGGTAAAGCTCGACCGGGGTGAATTTCAGCTGATAGCCTTGCTGCGGCGTACCCGGTTGCCAGGGGCCGCTGGAATACATGTCGGATCCGCCGCCCCAGGGGCTGGCCAGCGCCTTGTCGATGAAATTGGTCACGTCCGCATCCCGGGCCCCCGGGGACTGCGCGTCGCCGGGGATCAACCGGGCGCTGGCCGCACGAATGAACGCCGCCTCATCAGGCTGCAGGAACAGGTAGATCGGAGCATCGCCGGGCGCTTGGGCTGGAGCCGTCTCGCCGACGTCGGCGCTGGTGGCGAGCGTGCTGTGACCGGCAACCGCACCGGCCGCAGCCAAGCCGGCAAGTTTGAATAGCGAACGCCGCCCCGCGTCGAATCGTTCGTCGTCGGACCCTTTTCGAGATTTCATCGTCGTTTCTCCTCCAATCGATGTGCTGGCTTACACATTCACAGACTCACAAAGAAGTTGATGATCAGCGCATTCACCAGATCGATGAAGAAGCCACAGACCAGTGGCACGACGATGAACGCGCGGTGCGCGGGGCCGTATTGCTTGGCAACCGCGGACATGTTGACAATCGCAGTGGCGGTCGAGCCCAGCGTGATCCCGCCGAAACCGGCGCTGATGACGCTCGCCTCATAGTCTTTGCCCATGGTGCGGAAGACGATGAAGAGGGTGAACAGGATGGACAGCAGGATCTGGAGTGATATCACGACGCCGATGAACAGCACGAGCCCTTGCAGTTCCCAGAGCTTCAGCCCCATCAGCGCCATGGTCAAGAACATGCCCAGGCTGACGTCGGAGATCAGCGCGATCCCGAGTCGGGCGCCGGGGTAGGACTCGTCTTTCTTGGAGATCAGGCTGCGGGTGTTGCCGAGCACGATGCCGGCGATCAGGCAGGAGACGAACAGCGGCAGTTGCAGCCCCGCCGCCTGCAGTGCCTCGTTCAGGGAGTAGCCGATCATCAGGGCAACGTTGATCCACAGCCAGGCCCAGAGGATGCCGTAGGAATCGACCTTGGTGGAGAATTGCTTACCGTGGCCGACGCCGACGTCCAACTGTGGGTCGGCGGTGGACGAGAGCTTGTGCCGGATGATCAGGAAGCGTGCAATCGGGCCACCGATCACGCAGGCGGCGATCAAGCCAACGGTGTTGGTGGCCACGCCCAGTTCCATTGCGTTGGTGATGCCCAGCTTGTCGACGAAGGTAGGCGCCCAGGCCAGCGCGGTGCCGACGCCGCCGGTGAGTGAGATGGAGCCGACCATGAGTCCAGCCTTGGGGTCCAAGCCGAAGGCGCTGGCGACGCTGATGCCCAGCAGGTTCTGCAGCACGATAAAGGATGAGGCAAGGCCCAACAGAATCGCCAGTGGCTTGCCGCCCGAGATGAGCGTACGAATATCCGCCCGCAGGCCGATCGCGGCGAAGAAGTACAGCAGCAGCCAGTCGCGAACCTCCAGTGTGAAGGTGACCTGAAGATCAAAGAAGAAATAGGCGACCCCGACAACCGCAGCGCACAGAAAACCGCCGATGACCGGCTCCGGAATACTGTAGCGGCGCAAGATCTCGATCTTGCTGAGCGCTGCCTTGCCGATGAACAGTAGGACGATCGCCAGCGTGAACGAGACGAAGGCATCAAACTCGAAGGTATTCATGACGGGTGCTGGGGCTCTTCAGAGTGAGGAGAACGAATCGGGAGCAATGCGCGCCTCAGCAGGACAGGTGATTCAACCGCACCACAGGCAGTATGGCCGCGACGATACCGCCGGAGAGAGGCTTGGGGCAAGGGTGAAAGGACTCGTCGGTGGCTCGTCGGGGCGGGAATCGTCGGAGGAACGCGCGAAGGTTGCGTTGGGGACACGCGTCGCGAGTCGTCGGGAAGGGGAAGGTCGAACAGGATGACACAGACGGCCGTTGCCGCGAGAAAGACGACGACGGCGAGTAGAATCGATGGGATGTCCATAGAGCGGATTTCAGCGGAACCAGAGCAAGGGTTGAGCGAACTGGAGCCCGAACAGACTCAACATGTCCGTGGGCTGGTCCGGTGGAACATACTGCAGTTGCCAGGCATTGGCGTAGACCCAGCAAACTGGGACCTGAATCGCGAGATAGTAGACCGCGAAGACCCACCGCCGGCCGCCGCGAATCGGGCCCCTGAAGCCCGTGTCCAGGGGAGCTAGATAGGTAATCAGGACCCAGATGGCGCCTCCCAAGACCAGGAGGATAACGAGCGGCGTGTGGCCGAGGGCATCGAGCTTGAGGATATCCAGCCGAACGAGGCTTCGGGTGTGGTCTTCTACAACGGGCCGCACGACTTCGACAACCGATTCGAACTCGACCAGATACTCGTGCATGAAGGCCGTGACGGTCTGCGAAAGCGCAAGGTAGGTCGTTATCGACCCCAGGGTGAAGGGCCAGGGGCGGCTCAGGCCCTGGGCATCGAGGTCCTGCGAGTAGAGCAACCAAAAAAGCCCCAAGAGCGTCAGGCAGAAACCGATGAACAACGCAGCAAAGCTCGTCAGATGTGCGATGACATGCTGTTCGGTGGTGGCCCCGCCACGCCCGACGATCATCGAGAGCATGAGGGAGATGATCGTCAGGTTGAATACCAGCACCGTGACGCGCGTACGCGTGACGTTGAGCGCGATGCCGGTGCCTGCATTCGAGTCCAATGTGGATTTCCGGCTGCCTATTTACCCTTTTTCCCCTTCTTCCGCTTCTTCTTGCCCGTCCCGCTGTCCGCCTGACCGTCGAGCTCCGCCTCTGGTCCGTCCCCTTCCTGTTCGACGATCGCGTGGTACTTCTTCTTGATCTCGCTGATATCGACCGTCGGCTCCGGAAACTTCATATCCAGCGACTCCAGGGTCTCGGCGACGATCCGGGAGATGGCGAGGTTGCGGAACCACTTGTGGTTCGACGGGATGACGAACCAGGGTGCATGCTCGGTACTGCACTTGCTCAGCGCGTCTTCGAAGGCAGCGGTGTAGGCGTCCCAGAACGGGCGTTCCGCGTAATCCCCGTCGCTGATCTTCCAGTGCCGGGCGGGGTCCTGGATGCGTATCTTGAAGCGCTCGAGCTCTTCGGCGGCGTCGATGTGCAGGTAAAACTTCAGGATGTGGGTGCCGTTGTCGGAGAGCAGCTTCTCGAAATTGTTGATGTGCTCGTAGCGCTTCGACCAGACCTGCTTCGGCACCATGTCGTGCACCCGCTGCACCAGCACGTCTTCGTAGTGGGAGCGGTTGAAGATGGCCACCTGCCCCTTCCCCGGGGTGGCCTTGTGGTAGCGCCACAGGAAGTCGTGGGCCGCTTCCTCCTTGGAGGGGACCTTGAAGCCCGTTACGTTGCAGCCTTGTGGGTTCATGGCCCCCAGAACGTGGTTAATGGTGCCGTCCTTCCCCGCGGCGTCGCGCCCCTGCAGACAGATGAGCAGGGAGCGCTTGCCCTCCGCGTACATCAGGTACTGCAGGTCGTGCAGCTTCTGGTTATAAGCCTCGATCTCCGGCAGGGCTTGCTCGTGGGACTCGTGCTTGTCCTTGAAGCCGGCGTCGACCTTGGCCAGATCGACCTTGCTGCCCGGCGCGACACGGAATTGCTTGAAGTAGTTCATGGTGGTTTGTCTCAGATCTTCGCTCGTGGGGGAAACGGCCGCTCCAGGCGGACCGCATCCCGGTTCTCATGGTGTCAGGGTCTGCTCGTTACCCTCCGGATGGTCGGGAGACCATCCGGAGAGCTTCTCCTCGGTCCCATCGAGGGGGTCCCATCGAGGGGTCCCATCGGGGCCCTATCGGGCGACGCTATGGGCCTGGGCAAGGGCTCGGGCGGGGTGTCGTCCCTTGAGAAAGCGCTTGTACCAGTGCGGGTGCTCGGCGCCCGGCAGGATGCGGCTGTAAAGCGCCAATTTGACCCAATCCAGGACGATCATCCAGGCCAGCATGTAGAGCCAGATCAGCCCGATGACGGTCCAGGGCAGCGCGGTCACGAACCAGCCGAACCCGCACAGCAGGACGGCGAAGATCTGGGTGCCGACGATGGCCCAAAACATCGGCGCGGCCGGATAGGGAGGACTGAACATGCTCCCTCGGGAGCGCATCACGAACAGCAGCAGGTGCCCGCCGGCGACGATCTGCAGGAAGACGGCGGTCTGGATCTGGTCTTGGGTCAGCTCGATCCAGAACTGCCACTGCGGATTGCTTAGCCATTCCATGCCGATGAGCAGCAGACCGAAGGTCTGAGCCACCGCCATCACGCCCATGAAGGCCGAAACGGACAACAGCAGCCGCATGTGCCAGCGCACCGGTTGCTTCGGTAGCTTGGCGTTGTCGTAGGCGATGGTCATGATGGGGACGTCGTCGAGCAGGGCGATCAGGATGATCATCACCGGGGTCAGGGGCGAGAAACCGAAGAACACGGTCGCCAGCACCACGACGAACATGATGTCCAGGGTCATCGCCACCCGGAACAGGATGTAGTTGATGATGCGCTGGAAGATCTGGCGCGACTCCTCGATGGCGTCGATGATGGTCGACAGGCCGGGGGCGGTGAGGATCAGGGCCGCGGCGGCGCGGGCGGCATCCGTGGCGCCGCTCACCGCCACGCCGCAGTCGGCCTGCTTGAGCGCCGGGGCGTCGTTGACCCCGTCGCCGGTCATGGCGACGATGTGGCCGCGGTCCTGCAGCGCGTGGACGATGCCGTACTTGTGCTCGGGGAACACCCGGCCGAAACCGTCGGCCCGATCCACATTCTCGGTGATCCGCTCGGGCAGATGGCTCATGTCCATGTCCTTGGTGAACATGTCCGCGGCGGCGATGAGATGGGTGCCCATGCCCAGCTGCCCGGAGATCTGGCTGCCGATGGCCACGTCGTCGCCGGTGACCATCTTGACCCGCAGCCCATGCTCCTTGGCGCTGTCGATGGTCTGCTTGGAGTCGTCCCGCGGCGGGTCGAGCATCGAGAGGATGCCGAGGAAGCTCCAGGTCTTGCCGTCGTCGCTCGATGCGGCGACACCCAGGGCGCGCATGCCCACGGCGGCCAGGTCGGTCACCGTCTTGTTGCCTTTGGCTTCGGTTTCGGCGTCGAGCTTGCACAGCTCGATGATGACCTGGGGAGCGCCCTTGGTGTAGCGCATTGCTGTTCCCTGTGGGTCGGTCACCTGCCCTTCGGTGCGTTTGCCCACCGGGTCGAAGGGCACGAACTTGGTCACCTTGTAGCCGTCCAGGGCCTTGGGGTCCTTCAGCCCGCCGCTCACGGCCTTGTCGATGGCGTCCTCGCTGCCCTTCTCGGAGGCCAGGGCGCCGGCCAGGATCAGCTCGTCGTTGCTCTTGGCGTCGAACAGAATCGGGTCGCCGAGGGTTAGGATGTTCTTGGTCAGGGTCCCGGTCTTGTCCGAGCACAGGATATCCACCCCGGCCAGCTCCTCGATGGCCTCGAGGCGCGAGACGATGGCCTTTTTCCGGGCCAGGGCCTGGGCGCCTAGGGAATTGGTGATGGTGATCACCGTGGGCATGGCCACCGGGATGGAGGCGATCAGCAGCACCAGCACCATGCGGGCGATGTCCGCCAGGTCGGACCAGGCCCAGGCGGTCTGCACGACGATGTCCCGATAGAGCTCGAAGCCCACCAGGATGACGCACAGGATCACCGAGGTGATGATGAGGAAGTCGCCGATCTGGGCCGTTGCCTTCGCAGAGTGCGATGCTTCGCCGCCGGCGCTGGCCACCAGGCTGGCGGTGCGCCCGAAGAAGGTATTGTTGCCGGTGCCGATGACCACCGCGTTCATCTCGCCCTTCTTGGCGATACTGCCGGAGTAGCCCTCGTCGCCGACCTTCTTGCTTACCGGCAGGGACTCGCCGGTGAGCGCGGCCTGGTCGATGCTGATGTACTCGCCGTCGATGAAGCGCACGTCGGCGGGCACGACCTCGCCGAGCTTGATGCGCAGCACGTCGCCGGGGACGACCTCGGCGGCGTCGATGGCGGCGAACTCGCCGTCGCGCAGGGCCGTGGCCTTGGGGGCCATGCCGGCCTTCAGGGCGGCGAGGGCGTCGGAGGCCTTGCGCTCCTGCCAGAAGCCTGAGATGGCATTGTAGAAGAGCAGCACCAGGATGATGGTGAGGTCCGCCCAGTGCCCCATCAGCAGGGATAGGATGGCGGCGGCCTCGATCATCCAGGCGATGGGCCCCCAGAAGAAGCGCAGAAACTTCTCCAGATCGCTGGCCTCCTTGTCGACCAGCTCGTTGCGGCCGTATTTGTCGATCCGGGCCTTCGCCTCGGCCGAGGTCAGGCCCTCGGGCGAGGTCGAGAGCTTTTCGTAGACCGTGTCGAGACTCGCCTTTTCCAAGTCGTCGGCGTCCGGCGGACCGGCGCTCGCGGATAGGTCGTCTTTCGTCATGTCTGTGCCTCTTGATGAATCACGTCAACTTTTTCGCAGTCCGATAGCGTGCTGCCCGTCGACTGCTCTTGCCGGTGCCGACGCAAGCAACGCGACGAACGTCATGCAGACAAGCGCAGCGGCTCCCGCTGGCAGGAGACGGCCCAGGGCGGGGTGGCTTGTCGCGGGATGATTCGATGAATTCATCATGACATCCGCGTCGGTTCCCAAATCTTCGATCGGACGGTAGCGAATTTCGTTGGTGCCGACTATGCAGATCTTCCGCGTTGTCCCGTCGCGGCATCTGGCACCGCAACGGAAACTAAGGGCGAAGCGGTTTGTGGATGCTTCTTGGGCGAGGTGTGGTCGAAAATTCAGAGGCACCCCTTGCACCAGAGACGCCTTGCACGCCCGGTCGGTGCCCCAATTGAAGAACGAGTAGCGGCCTTGCGTTGCCCGGCGAAAGCGGTCAGTGCTCGTTGAAAAGTTTGCATCGATGTCCGGCTAAAGTTGAGAGTCCAAAGCCATGGCGACAGACGATCGCGACCGATCGCAAGGATTATTCACCTGGGAGGGCTTCGGCCTTTCGGATTACACACCGATCGGGCGCCGGCTGCCCCTGATCGAGAACTCCGTTGTACAGGTGCGCCCGGGCCCTTTCGTGACCGGCGCTAAGATCATCTCGGGTGGAGGGGTGACCTTGGTCCGAAGTTTCGTGCAGCCGCACTCCGTCGGCGTCATCGTGCTCGACCCGAGCATGGTAGGGTTCCTGATCCCTCTGCGGTGGGCGGATGGTCTCAAGATCGATGGCATCAAAGCAGCACCCGACGTACTGCACATCCCCAGGGAGAACGACGCTCTCCACATGCGTGGCGGACAACGTGAACAGTTCGGATGCATCTTGCCCCGAGCTCGCTTCGTCGAGACCGTTTCAGCCCTGCGCGGCGTGGACCCGGACGAGCCGCCCCTGACCGAGCGCGCGCTCGTGATGGCACCGAACGGCTACGCGCGGTTACAAGACGGCTTGGGGGGTGCTGTCGCCAGATTTCTGCAGCCCGGCCCCAGCGCCACATCGCCCAATATCGCGGGCGATTTCAGCGACCGGATCTTCGAGTTGCTGCTCGATGCTTACCTCCTGGCACGCCCTGAGCCGATACCCACGTCCGGGCGTGTCAGAAACGCCGGCCGGATCGTCCGCGCGGCCGAAGAGCGTTTCGCCGAAGCCGGCGAGAACCCGGTGTCACTGGCCGACCTCTGCGTGGCGGCAAGCGTCGGCAAGACGCGCGGGGCGTCCGGCCCCCGGCGCGGTGCCGGGCATCCCCATGGCAATGAGCGAGGGGGGGGGACGGGGGAACCAAAAGGAGCCGAAAGCAAGGGAGAACGCCAAGGGATGGCGCGGTGGGGGGTCCAAGGAACAAGGGGGGTCCTGGGGGGGGCCCACCCCCAGGGGAAAGTCCCTACACACCCTAACCACCTCCCCGCGTCGACGCGTCGAAGAGAGGGCGGGGGGGGGGCCCGAGGCGGCGGGGGGGGGGGTGGGGGGGGGGGGGGGGGGGGGGGGGGGGGGGGGGGGGGGGGGGGGGGGGGGGGGGGCGGCGGCCGGGGGGAGAGAGAGCGCGCGACGGAGACGAGGCGGGAGGGGGGGGGGGGGGGCGGGGGGGGGGGGGGGGGGGGGGGGGGGGGGGGGGGGGGGGGGGCGGGGGGGGGGGGCGGGGGGGGGGGGGGGGGGGGGGGGGGGGGGGGGGGGGGGGGCGGGGGGGGGGGGGGCGGGGGGGGGGGGGGGGGGGGGAGGGGGGGGGGGGGGGGGGGGGGGGGGGGGGGGGGGGGGGGGGGGGGGGGGGGGGGGGGGGGGGGGGGGGGGGGGGGGGGGGGGGGGGGGCGGGGGGGGGGGGGGGGGGGGGGGGGGGGGGGGGAGGGGGAGGGGGGGGGGCGGGGAGGGGGGCGGGGGGGGGGGGGGGGGGGGGGGGGGGGGGGGAGGGGGGGGGCGGGGGGGGGGGGGGGGGGGGGGGCCGGGGACGGGCCGGCGCGGGGGGGAGCGGGGGGGGGGGGGGGGGGGGGGGAGGCGCGGAGGGGGGGAAAGGCGGGCGCCGGGGACGGGGGTGTGGCGTTGGGGCTCGGCGGCACGGGCGACGGCGATATCCAGGCGTTTGTTGACGTTGGAGCGCGTCATCGTGCGCCCGTTGCGGTTCGGCAGCAAAGGCGCGTCGGCGCCCAGCGAGGGATTGCGCCGAAGCCAAGCGCGAATCGCCTGATCGCGCTGTGAGGTCCAGGTCTCGCCCGGCTCGCCGATCACCGCCACCATCTCCTCGCGGGTGAGGAACCCGAACATGGGCTGCTCGAAGCGCTTCAGCGCCACCCCCAGCGCCCGTTCGATAACATGCAACGAGGCGACGTCACGGCGTGCGGCGAATTTCAGGAAGCCGCGCAGCGCTGTGAGTCGCAGATTGCGGCTTTGCACCGTATTGTCGCGCTGCTGTTCGAGGTGATCGAGGAAAGCCAGGATCAGGTCGGGCGCGAAATCCTGCAACGACAGCGCGGTCGGCGCCTTGCCCAGACGCTGGTGGGCGAAGTGAAGGAACAGCACCATGGCGTCGCGATAGGCGGCGACGGTATACGGGCTCATGGCCCGCTGGCTGACCAGGTACTCGGTGAAGAATTGCTGGACCAGTGCGGGGAACGACGGTGCATCGGAAACCTTGCCATCAGACATGGTCCACCTCCGCATGCGGCGCCAGCGGCTCGAAACGCTCGGCGGCCAGTCCCATGAGCTCGGGCACGCCGGACAGGTACCAGTAGGTATTGGTCACCCTGGCGTGACCGACGTAGGTGGACAAGGCCAGCATCGCCTGGTCGATGTCCACCCCGGGCATGCCAACGCAACAGACGAGTGACGATAAACCGATGGCGAAGGTCATGGACGCGGACGGCCGCGTGGGAACCGCGGTTGACCCAGCCCAAGTGCTCGCGCAGCTGCTGGAAGATCCGATCCACCTGGCGCAGACTCAGGTCGCACCCGAGACGCCGCCCCCGGGTGCCGACGAAGAATGGCGTGTCCTCCTTGGCCGTGAGGTAGCGGTTGCGCAGACCCTGATACCCCCGCAATGCCTCCGTCGTACTGGGATGCAGAGGGACGTAGCGGGACTTGTCGAACTTCGTCTGCCGCACCGTCAGCAGGCCCGCATGCAGATCGACATCCGCCTGTCGCAAGTGCACCGCCTCGGAGACGCGCAAGCCCGTTGCCGCCAGCAAGCCGAACAGGGCCTCGTAGGTGGCCCCGCGCAGATCCGGTTCAAGACGCCGGGCGGCGGCCAGCAGATCGCCGATTTCCTGCTCGGTGAAGATATGCGGGGCCGGTCGCCAGCCGATGGGGCCGAAGACCGTGCTATCGGGTACCTCGGTGCCTGGCTCGAACTGCTGCAGCCAGCGGGCAAAGGGACGCAGTTGCTTCAGCCGCCGCGCCCAAGTGGTGGGATTATCGCTGTTGGTCTTGGCGCACCGCGCCCATGCGGCCATCACTTCAACGTTGATCGGAGTGGACAGATCGAGACCATCGACATAGCGTGCGAAGCTCCTGAGGGCCAAACCTGTGCTGCGCAGGTGGT
The DNA here is from genome assembly GCA_942492625.1 of uncultured Gammaproteobacteria bacterium. Lineage (GTDB taxonomy): Bacteria > Pseudomonadota > Gammaproteobacteria > Chromatiales > Chromatiaceae > Thiosymbion. Next base: position 51,531 of record CALOFM010000052.1, read on the forward strand.
ATCCGAGCCGGCGGCGTTCGGCCAGATAATCCTCGACGCGCGTTTGCATCGTGACCACGGCGTTCATGCCTCACCTCCCGGCTACGGCAGGGCCACCGCGGAGAGGTTACGGCCGTCGAGCTTGGCGTAGATCAGCGTGGTGTCCAGGCAGCGGTGGCGCAGGACGTCGGCCACCTCCTTGAGCGAGCTGCCGCCGGCCAGCAGACGGCTGGCTGCCTGGTGTGGCGCAGCAGGTGCGCGCGGGTATAGGGCAGGCCGGCGCGGGCGTAGGCCTGGCGGATCGTCTTGCCGACGCAGTCGGGGCCGATTGGCCGACCAACAGGCGTGGCGTGGCGGACAAAGACCGCTCGGCTGTCTGTCTGCGGACGCTCGAGACGGAGGTAATCGGCGATCGCGCGACCGGTCGCTGCCGGTAACGGCAGCATGTCTTCGCGACGGCCCTTGGTCCGGCGCAAGGTGATGGTTCGCGCATGCCAATCGATATCATCGAGCGAGAGTCCGGCAACTTCCCCGCGGCGCAGGCCCAGATCCAGCGCGCAGCGCACCATGGCATCGGAGCGACGTGCCGAGCGTCCCTCCCCGCCGAGAGCCGCCTCCAGGCGCTCCACCTCGGTGTTGCTCAACGCTTGCGGGAGGGTGGCCAGCTTCCATTGGATCGGATAGGCGAGCACGCCGATCAGTGCGTGGACCTGGTCGCCACAGGTGGTGCGGAAGCGGAAGTAGCCACGCAAGGCCGCGATCATGGAGGTGGCGTTACCCGGCGATCGATAAAGCGCCATCTGGCAGGCCACAAATTGGCGAAGGTCGCCGGGCGTGAGCGCCGGGATTACGACGGGTTGATCGCCGAACTGCTCTCGCAGTAGGCGACCGACAGTAAGCAGGTGCATGCTGCGCGTCTTCGGCGCCAACCCGCGGACATGGTCCATATGGGCGTCGAAGCGGCGTAGCTCCTCCTCGACCGGGGTCGTTCCCGGTGCCGCTTCGGGAATCACCGCCTCGGCACGCAGAACCAAGAGCAGATGCCCGAGTGCTGCACGCAGCTCGATGCGATTCCGGCACACCGGCCGGGCGCAGTCACACTGCGGCAGATGCTCGTCGAGAAATCGCCTCACCAGCTCCTCGTCGATGCACTTGATGTTCAGCTGGCACTGATTCATCCAGCGCCCGAAATGGGCGAGGCAACCGAGGTACTTGCGAATGGTTTTCGATGCGCGGCGCCGTTCGCAAAGGTAACGCGTGAACGCGTCAACGTAGGCTGCCAAAGGGCTCGCAACGAGCCAGTCTGTCGGTTGACGGAAAAGCTGTCGGGTCGAACTCATTTCGGTCTCCTGTCGTGCGTGGATGGCATTCCAGAAAACCTGAAAATTATGTTGAGTTCACCACCGAGCTTCCTTGCCCGAGCCCAGCAACCACGGCATCTACCGCTGACCGAGAGACCCGAACTCTACATAAAACTGAACTCTACATAGGTCCCATTATGTAGAGCTCTACATAATGGGACAACCCGCACGCTGAAGGGCGAGGTGGCGAGTGACAGCAGCGGGTCGAGACCTGCCGTTCGTGCCTGGCTTGCCTCGGGGTGGTGTAAAGAATTCTGACGCCATTCATAAGCAATCGGTTAAGGACCGTTGTGGGTCGTCTTCTGCCTGGGGCAGATATCGCGCTTGTGCGTCCGCATTCGATAATATTTGGCAGTGTCTGTCAGGTCAGATGCCGACTACTACAGCTAAGGGTGGCTGGGTAAGATTGGTTTCCCAATTCGCCGTTTCAGTAAATCAGAATACCGCTGACCACTGCCCACTATTTTTGACATGACACTATCGCAAGGCGTTCTCCTGGACCTGGCCACGATCGACCGGGGCGACATCGATCTATCCCCGCTGCGCTCGGTCTGCGAGCGCTGGAAGATCCACGAACGCACCGCTCCGGGGCAGACCAAGGGGCGCATCAGAGACGCGGAGTTGGTGGTCAGCAACAAGGTGTTGCTGGACCGGGAGCTACTGGAATCGGCACGGGAATTAAAGCTGGTCTGCGTTGCCGCCACCGGAACCAACAACGTGGATCTGGACGCCGCGCGGGAGGTGGGAATCTCCGTGACCAACGTCACAGGCTATGCGACACCCTCCGTGGTCCAGCATGTTTTCGCCTTGATGCTGACCCACGCGACGCGGCTGCTCGACTATCGTCAGGCGGTGTTGGATGGGGCATGGGCACGAAGCGATCAGTTTTGCTTGCTCCACTATCCCATCCGGGAGCTTGCGGGAAGGATCATCGGCATAGTCGGCTTCGGTGAGCTGGGAGGGGAAGTAGCCAGGGTCGCCGAGGCCTTCGGCATGAAGGTCCTGGTCGCGCAGCGCCCCGGCATTCCGCCGCAGACCGGCCGGGTGCCGCTCGCGGAGCTGCTGCCGCAGGTCGACGTGCTGACCCTGCACTGCCCCTTGGCCGACAACACCCGCAATCTCATCGCTAAAAAGGAGCTGACCCTGATGAAGCCCGATGCCCTGCTGATCAACACGGCCCGCGGCGGCATCGTTGACGAGCAGGCACTGGCCGAAGCGCTCCGCAGAGGGGAGATCGGCGCTGCGGCCGTGGACGTGCTGAGCCTGGAGCCGCCGCGGGACGGCAATCCCCTGCTCGATCCGACCCTGCCCAACCTGATCGTCACCCCCCACACCGCCTGGGCCAGCCGGGAGTGCCGGCAGCGGCTGGTGGATGAGGTCGCGCAGAATATTCTCGCGTTTGCGAAAGGCTTGGAACGCAATCGGGTCGCCTGAACAGGTCGGCTCGGTTACCCCGGAAGCGGCGAAAGCATCGATTTCTCGAAAAGAATCAAGAGGTTGGTTGTGACACGAAGCCGTCAACTGCCGTTTCCAGGATTACAGCGCGACTCGATAGGCTCCTGGCGGTTCAGGCCGCCAGCTTGTCACCGTCTTCGAGCTTGCGGATAAGCGGGTAGAGGTGCTCTGTCTCGCGCTGAATGCGGTCCAGGACCAGGTCGAACATCTCCTCGGACTCTTTGACGAACTCACTGTGGTCGCGGATGGTGAGCGTCTTGTCTTTTTCCGAGCACCATTCCTTGATGTAATCGCTGAAGATCTTCTTGATCTCCGTCGATCCGGACAGGAAACGGTCCGCGGTGTTCTTGACCTTTTGATCGGGATAGGAGATGAGCTTGCCGCACAGCTTCTGATCTACCAGCTCGATGTGCTCCTTAACGCGTTGCTTGTACTCGAAGAAGAGATCGCGCGCGCAAGCAGTGTCGCACATGGCGCGGTCCTGGATGAGGTAGAGAAATACGTTGGACAGCTCGGTGATCTTGTGGATCTGTCCGTGTAGCTCTGCAAAGGTAATCATGGGCGAGTGTCCTCCGAGAACAGCTGAGCAGGCAACCCGACCGGTTGCAGCTATCTAAGGAAAGCGGCCGGCTTCAAGTGAGCGCGATTCAGATCGCCTTCGGAAACTAGAACGATCCAGCCGCCATTGCAAGCCGCTGTCCTGGCAAGGGATTTTATGCAGAGATAAGAATAATGTAATCAGGACGTGCACTTCACCACGAAGAGCACGAAGAAACACGAAAAAAACCAAAGAAGTAGGGGCAGGCACCGGAGGAGTTACCTCGCGAAAGCCACGGGTTCGCGGCGATGGCGCTGCACCAACAAGGCTATTTCCCCGCGATGGTCATCTCTTCGATGAGCCAGGACCCGGTGCGGGTGCTGCCCGGATAGTCGCAATCATTGCCCACGGCCACCAGGCCCAGAAACATCTGCTTGAGATTACCGGCGATGGTGATCTCTTCCACCGGGTATTGGATCTCGCCCCGCTCCACCCAGAATCCGGTGGCGCCGCGGGAGTAGTCGCCCGTGACCGGGTTGATGCCTTGGCCCATGAGCTCGGTAACGAACAGGCCGGTATCCATCCGCCGGATCAGGGCATCCCGGTTCAGGTCCCCCATGTCGATTTTAAGGTTGTGCACGCCCCCGGCGTTTCCGGTGGTCTCCATACCCAGGCGGCAGGCGGAGTAGGCGTCGAGCAAATAGGTACGCAGCACGCCACCGGATATCAGGTCCTTCGGCTCGGTGGCGACCCCGTCGCCGTCGAACGGGGCACTGCCCAACCCGCGCGGAAGCCGTGGCTCCTCGTGGATACGAACGAAGTCCGGGAAGATCTGCCGGTCCAGGTGGTCGAGCAGGAAGCTCGCCTGGCGGTAGAGACTCGAGCCGGTGATAGCGCTTACGAGGTGGCGCATAAGCCCGGATGCGATCTGAGCGCTGAACAGCACCGGAGCCTGGCGGGTGGAGATCCGCTGCGATCCGAGGCGGGCCACCGTGCGCTCGCCCGCTCGTCTCCCCACGCTCGCAGCGGACTCCAGATCCTCCGCGGCGAGCGCCGAGCTCCACCAGTAGTCGCGTTGCATGCCCTCGTTGTCCTGCCCGATTACGGCGCAGTTCAGGCTATGGTGCGAGGTGGGGTAGCCGCCGACGAAGCCGTGGCTGTTGCCGTACACATGGACCCCTGTGTGGGTGCTCACGGATGCCCCCTCGGAGTTGACGATGCGCGGGTCCGTGACGCGAGCGGCGTCCTCGCACTCGATCGCCAGGCCGATGGCGTCCTCCACCTGGAGCCCCCACGGGTGGTAGAGGTCCAGGTCCGGAATCTCACTGGCAATGCGCCCGGGATCCGCGAGCCCGGCGCACCTGTCTTCCTGGGTATGAGCAGCGATTGCGCACGCGGCGCCGACCGCGTCACGTACTGCCGTCGAGCTCAGGTCCGAGGTGCTGGCCGAACCCTTGCGATGCCCCATGTAGACGGTGATGCTGAGGCCGTTGCCCCGGGTATGCTCCACGGTCTCCACTTCGCCGAGACGGACAGTGGTCTCCAGTCCTGCGCCGCTGCTGGCGATTGCCTCGGCGGCACTGGCTCCCTGGCGCTTGGCCTCCGCGAGCAAATCCTCGACGACGTGCTCAAGCCGGGCCTGGCGCTCGTGGGTGTCGTTGGTTGCGATTTCTGTCACTTTATTCCTGCGTGAGTGGCTTGAATTGAACCGCTTTGCGGCAACAACAAATGGTACTTCAGGCGCTGGTCCCGCCGACGGTCAGGCCGTCCACGCGCAGGGTTGGTTGTCCCACTCCCACCGGTACGCTCTGACCCTCTTTGCCGCAGTTGCCGACGCCCTTGTCTAGCTTCAGGTCGTTGCCCACCATGCTCACCCGGGTCATTATGTCGGGGCCGTTCCCGATCAGCGTGGCATCCTTTACCGGGGCGCCGATCTTGCCGTTCTCGATCAGGTAGGCTTCATTGGCGGAAAAAACGAACTTGCCGGAAGTGATGTCCACCTGGCCGCCGCCGAAGTTCGCGGCATAGAGACCCTTGTCTACCGAGGCGACGATCTCCTGCGGGTCCTTGTCTCCGGCGAGCATATAGGTATTGGTCATGCGCGGCATAGGCAGGTGGGCGTAGGACTCGCGGCGGCCGTTGCCGGTAGGCGCCATGCCCATGAGCCTGGCGTTCAGCTTGTCCTGCATGTAGCCGCGCAGTACACCGTTCTCGATGAGCACGGTGCGCTCGGTCGGCGTTCCCTCGTCGTCTATATTGAGGGAGCCACGGCGCCCGGGAAGCGTTCCGTCATCCACCACTGTGACGCCGGGCGCGGCCACCCGCTCGCCCAGACGCCCTGAAAAGGCCGAGGTGCCCTTGCGGTTGAAGTCGCCTTCCAGGCCGTGGCCGACGGCCTCGTGCAGCAGAATGCCGGGCCAACCGGGGCCCAGGACCACGGTCATGGTGCCGGCCGGGGCGTTGGTGGCGTACAGGCTGGTCAGGGCCAGACGGGCCGCCTCGCGGGCGTACTCCTTGCAACGATCCGCCGTTAGAAAATAGCCGAGCCCCTGGCGCGCCCCTCCGCCGCTGGTGCCCTGCCCGCGCTTGCCCCCGTCCTCGGCGATGACGAATACGCCCATGCGTACGAGGGGCCTGACGTCCGCGCTCAGCGTGCCGTCGTCGGTGACCACCAGCACCACGTCGTGCGCCGCCACCAGGCTGGTGATGACCTGTTTGATCCGCGGGTCCTGACGCCGAACCTCCTCGTCTACCCGATGCAGCAGCGAAACCTTCTCGTCGTCCGGGAGGCTCTCCAACGGGTTCAACGGCTCGTACAACCGGCGCGCGGCCGGCGTCCTGGTCACTCGAACCTGTCCCTCGGCGCCTACTCGGGCAATGGCCCGGGCCGCCTGAGCAGCCTGCAGTAAGGCGGGCAGCTCCAGCTCGTCTGAGTATGCGAAACCCGTTTTCTCGCCGCTGATGGCCCGCATACCGGCACCCTGCTCGATGCTGAAGCTCCCCTCCTTTATGATTCCATCTTCCAGGACCCAGGACTGCAGACGGCTGGATTGAAAATAGATGTCAGCGGCATCGATGCTCGGACTGCTGAGCTGACCTAGCAGCCGGTCGATATCTCTATTCTCCAACCCGACGGGTGCCAGGATGTTGTCACGGGCGATATGTATGGGATCACGCATGGGTGGGTACTCTGGACTCCGGAAATCTTGGGCGAGGCGTTTCGAAGCCGACGAGCGCGCTTGGCCGGCATTATCCTAAAAACAACAACTCACCGCTCCGTCGTGGTTGAGATGCCGAGTACAGGACCATAAACTTTATACGACAGAGTTGCGGCCGCATCAGCCGCATTTCAAACGCCGGTGCCCGATAGCCGGGAAGCTGCGCCGCACCGATGCCTGGAAATCCTTGTCCAGTGGATGACAGATAAAGCCGTTGCCGCGCGGAACTTGGGCGAGCACCGCGCCCCACGGGTCTACAATGATGCTGTGCCCGTGTGTCTCTCGGCCGTTGGCGTGGTAGCCCCCCTGTCCGGCGGCGACCACATAGGCAAGGTTTTCGATGGCGCGTGCCCGCACCAAGGTTTCCCAGTGGGCCTTGCCGGTGGTGGCCGTGAATGCCGCCGGTATCACCAGCAGCTCCACACCGCTGTCGAGCATTTGCCGAAACATCTCCGGAAAACGCAGGTCGTAGCAAACCGCCAGGCCGAGCCGTCCGAAGGGGCTGTCGAGGACGACCGTTTCGTTACCGGGCTCGATGGTGGCAGACTCGACGTAGCGCTCGTTGGCACCGGGGACGTCCACATCGAACAAATGTATCTTGTCGTAGCGGGCGACCCGTTCTCCACGCTCGCTGTAGACCAGCGAGGCGGAGCGGGCGCGGTCCGCATCGCCGGCGGACAGGGGAATGGTGCCTCCGACCAGCCAGATTCGGTATCGGGCGGCGACGCTGGAGAGGAAGGTCTGCAGGGGCCCCTCGCCGTCAGGCTCACGCTGGGTGAGCAGGTCTGCATCCCGCTTCCCCATGAAGGAGAAATTCTCGGGAAGCACCACCAGACCCGCACCGTAATCGGCCGCCTTGCGAATGAGCCGCTCCGCCTCCAGCAGGTTCGCGCTAACGTTTGGACCGGTTGCCATCTGGACGGCAGCAACCCTTGGTTTCGAGCTCGGCATGGGCAATTGGATATCCTGCTTAAGAGGGACAGCGGCCCAGTCTTCAGCTGACATTCTTCATTGGCAAACGCAGCCGGCAAGATACCACCGGCGGCATAGAGGGAAAATCAATGTCCCTGAAGAAACAGATTCTCGGCCTCCTTGTCCCTGGTCAGGCCAGGTAGAGGTATCGCCACCCCCTTCTGGCGTTCGGCGGCTGGCTTGGCCCTTGCTGGATGTGCCTCCGAGGGCTTCGGCTCTCGTAACTCCCCCGCACCGGCACGGCCGGCCCCCCCCAGGAAGTGCCCCTCCGGGGCTTCCTGATCCCCGTCGCCGCCGAGCTTGCCCCTATGGATCTCGGGCTTGGCCCAGGGTCCCTTCAGCTCGTACTGGTGACTCCCTAGCTTGTCCACGATTCCGCCGGAGACCTGATCGGCAAGAAAGACGGCCGCACCGACCAGGGGGCCGCCCGCCACCGCGGTGGCCAGGGCTACGCCGGTGCCGATGCGCGGCGTTACGGTCACGATCTGGTGGAACTCCTGTTTCACCAGGTTTGTGTAGCCTTCAACGCTCACGTCGGCAGAGGGCCCTTCGATGAGCAGCTCCTCGATCTCGGCCCTTCCCCCCCCCACTTTCAGCTTCCCCGAGATCTTCTCGAACGCATAACCGCGCTCGAAAAGGTCGCTGAAGTCCAGGCTCAGGCGCCGTTGAAGGGCCTGCAAATTAAGGATGCCAAGCATCCGCCCTACCCCGGGCTCGACCTCCAGCAGGCTGCCGGCACCCACCTCGATCCCGATGTCCCCTTTCAGCTCCGACGCCGAGAATTGACCCGGTCCGCCGGGCCAACCGAGGGTGAGATCCACCTGGGCCGGCGCCTTGTAGAACAGGCTCTTGAACTCGAGACTGCGCAGGAACTCGCCCAAGTCGGAGCCATTTGCATTGATCGAGACGCTGGTGCGTTGCCCCTGGCCTTGCTGCGTCCAGCTCCCTTGACCCTGGATCGACATGAAGGGGCCCTTAAGGTCGATGTCCGCGAAGCGCAAGCCGTCGGGCACCGCTTGTGTGCGCAGCGTCACGCGCCCCAGCGGATTGTCTCCCCAAACCAAACGCTCGACACTCAAATTCAGGGTATGGGCCCGGCGCGGATCGGAGCGCCGCTTTGCGTCTGCCAAGGCTTGGCCTTCCTCGCCCTCGTATCCGAGCAATGCCTTCAAATCCAGCCGCTCCAGTGCGATCCGGATTGGCTCCCGCCGGGGCCGGTGGGGGATGGAGACCCTGCCGTCCAGCTCGCGCGAGCTGAGCTTCGCGTCCCATCGGCCTGCGCTCTGATCCAGGTCGAGACGGACGTCGTTCAGGGCCATGTCGGTCAACAGCAGGCGCCGCACCCGCACGTCTGCCGATCTGAGCCTGGAGGAGCCGCCTGCCGCGTCGCCGGCTGTAGCCGGATTCCTGCTCGACCACCAGTTGAGCCAGGCAGACAGGTCAAGGTTCGGGACGGAGCCGCTGAGATAGAAGCCCTCGCCGCCGGGCAAAGGAACGCTTGCGCCGCCCAGGTTGAAGGTACCGCGTGCGAGCCGCAGCTTGCCATCTTCGTTGCGCTCCAGTCCCAAGCCGATACCCAGGTCGCCGAAGCCGCCTCGGACCCGCAACTCCTGCGCACGGGCCAATCGCCCCGAGAAATGCAGCCGGCGCGCCCCGGTTGCAGGCTTGCCCAGGGGCGCGGGAAGATCGACCGCTACTCCGTCGAGATCGGTTTGGAGATCGAAGTCCATCGGCGGCAAGGTCCCGTCGTCCGAGGACATACCGATGTCGAGGTGCAGCTCCCAGCGCGAGCGGCCATTCGCGAAGTCCCATATCGGGGACGGGATGCGCTGGGACAGTACACCGGTCGGGAGACTTCCGTCCGCGCGGATGCGGGCGGACGTCTTTCCGGCTTCATCTGGCTCGCTCGATTCGACACGTAGGTTGACAGGCTCACCCCAGAGCTTAGCCCCGATGGACTCCGCCCAAATGCTGCGGGCGTCGAAGTGCAGGCTGCCTTTCAGGTCGGTGAGCTGACTGTCCTGGCCCGCAATGCTGAAGCCAGCGGGACCGGGCCACGAAAGCTCCCCGGAGAGCCGTAACGGAACCTTGCCTTCCTTGCGGGGCAGGGGAATCGCCATGTCCAGGTCGATACGCGAGCTGCCCTCGGCCTCGAAGGTATCGGCGATCGCGCCCAACTTCTTGCGCAGGGGGGTCTCGCCGAGCACCCGAAGTCCGCCGGCAAAGGGACCCTCCGCCCGCCCCACGACATCCAGGGCGACGGCCTCTTTCAGATTGGGAATGCTGGCGTAGGTGCTTCGCAGGTCGCTGTCCATGAAACGGGCGCTGGAGACGAAAACCTCCATCCCCCGATTGAGGAAGTGCACCATGGCCTGGAGGTCGTCGAGCGGGGGCCAATCCTTGTTGAACACCAGGATCCCGTCCTGCACCCCGAGCAGGACCTGAAAACGGCCCTGCTGCTCAGCGAAGGGATAATCGGCCACGATGCCCCGGAACAACAAGGTTCCGAAGGGGATGCGGCCGCCTTCGAAAGCACCCTCCAGCCAGGTCACCAGCTTTTTTTTCTTGAGCCGCCGCTTTGGAATGTAACTGCGCAGGGAGGTGAGCTCCACGTCTTGGAAGCTCGTTTGCAAGTCCAGAAAGGGGCTGCCGCCGCCGGACGGCAGGGAAAGGGCAAAACGCGAGCGGGTCGCAATGTCCGCATTGCCAGCGGTGATTTCATCCGCGGAGACCTTCAGGGCACCATCGGCGGTGCGGTCCCATTGGACCTCACCGTTCAGCTCGTCGAGCCCGATAGGGTCCGGGAACAGGTTGGGCAGATCCAGGGCCAGTGGGCCGGAGGCGAGGACCAGTCTACCGCGATGCTCGTCCACGAAGAATTCGGTGTCCAGGCCCGCAATGCCCGGGATGCGCCCATGGGCCGCGACACCAAGCCCTTCGGCACGCCCCGACAGGGCCCATTCCGGGGGGAGGACGGGGTGCTTTTCAAACCGGAAGCGCAGGTCCTTCAGCTTGCCTTCGGGGTGCATGTCCACCAGCGGGCCGAGCTTTTCGGCCATGGCCTCGGGCAGTTGTGCGAGCAGGTCGCGGGCGTCTTTCAGGTCGAGGAGCTGGCTGCCTCCCTGCATGCTCCAGCCTCCGTCGCCGCCGGCGCGAAAGCGCAATCCCAGATCCGATTCCGGTTGCTTGGCACCGTCACGGGTCAAGGCCAGGTCCTTGACGTCCAGATTCCAGCCGTCCGAGACCCTGCTCCAGCGCAGGCACGCCTCGAGCCGGTCCAGGCGCATGGGCGCAGCATCGGCACCGCCGGATCTGCGCCCGGTCGTCAACCCGCCTACAGCCATCCGGGTCAATGATTGCGTCAGGACCCCGCCCTCCAGGTCGTTCCAGATCTCGACCTCAAACTCCGCGCTACCGATGCTCAGCCCGGCGGGAAGCCTCCCCTGGAGGACTTGCTCCAGATTGGCCTCGCGCCAGTGCAGAAAGATCTCGCCGCTCCAATCTGCCGGGTCGCGGGGTTTGCCACGAAGATCTCCCGCCAGCCGCAGGTGGGTCTTGCGGTCACCGAATGGCCGCGCGAGGATGCCGAATCGATGCTGCTCGCCCGCATTCTCGAAGCGGATCTGAACGTCGGAAAGGTGCAGCGGGGAGGCATCCGGCGCCTCCTTCTCGTCGATCCAGCGCACGTCGCTGTCCACGAGCAGGAAGCGGCCATTGCCGAGAAAAAAGGTCATGGCCGCCGGATCGCCACCCTCGATACCTTCCAGCCCCTGGAGCGCAACCGTGCCGTCCGCGAGCCGCTTGATGACCAGATGCGCCCCTACCAGGATAACGGACTCTATATGGGGCGCCAGCTCGCGCAGGCTGGCGAACAAGCTCAGCTCGATCCGCAGCTGCTCCAGGCTGAGCTGCGTGCGTCCGGTGTCCGGGTCCACGAGCTCGGCATCGATGAGCGTGATCTGTGGGACCTGGCCTGCCAGCCGCAGCCCCAGCCGTCCTACTCGCACCTGAAGACCGAGGGTCTCGGACAACACGCCCTCTAACTCCGAGCGGAACAGATCGGCGAAGGGTAGGGCCAAGCGCACCGCGCCAATCAGGAGCCCGACAACAATCACACCGATCAGGCTATAGGTGACGGCCCTGGAGACGGCTGACTTGAACAGGTGGATCATTAGCGAAAGGGGGCAGTGGGCAGTGGGCAGTGGGCAGTGGGCAGCCGCAGGATTGATCGGGTTAGGGCGCGCGCGAAATGCGTTCCCGGTTTTTTGCGACCTCAGGCACGCGCCTGACCTGACCTAAGGCTAGATCAGCACCACGTCGTAGTGCTCCTGACTGTAGAGCGCCTCGGCCTGGAGCCTGATGGGTTTGCCGATGAATTCCTCCAGCTCTGCCAGGTGGGCGGATTCCTCGTCCAGCAGGCGGTCGATCACCTCCTGGGAGGCCAGCACGAGCAGGGTTTCCACATCGAACTGGCGCGCCTCGCGCAGGATCTCGCGGAAGATCTCGTAGCAGGTGGTCTCGGCGGTCTTCAGGGTTCCTCTGCCGCCGCAGCAGGTGCAGGGCTCGCAGAGGATGTGCTCCAAAGACTCGCGTGTACGCTTGCGGGTCATCTCCACCAGGCCCAGGGACGAGACCTCGGTGATGTGGGTTTTGGCATGGTCCTTTGCCAAGCACTTCTCCAACGCCCGGAGCACTTGGCGCTTGTGCTCCTCGTCGCACATGTCGATGAAATCGATGATGATGATGCCACCAAGGTTGCGCAGGCGAAGCTGGCGGCAGATGGCCTGGGCGGCCTCCAGGTTCGTCTTGAAGATTGTCTCCTCCAGGTTGCGGTGACCCACGAAGGCGCCGGTGTTCACATCGATCGTGGTCATGGCTTCGGTCTGGTCGATGATCAAATGACCACCGGACTTGAGCTGCACCTTGCGCTGCAGTGCCTTCTGGATCTCGTCCTCCACCCCGTAGAGGTCGAATAGGGGACGCTCGCCCTGGTAATACTCGACCCGCTCCTCGATCTCGGGGATGTACTTGGCCGCGAACGTGCAGGCGCGCTCCATGGTGGAGCGCGAATCGATTCGCACGCGCTCCACCTCCGGGCCCACCAGGTCACGCAGGGCGCGCAGGGCCAAGGGCAGGTCGTCGTGGATCATGCCGATGTCGTCGGCTGAGCGGCACCTGTCCTTGATGCCGAGCCACAGCTTACTGAGAAAATCCATATCCTTGACCAACGCATCCTCGGCGATACCCTCGGCTGCGGTACGGGCGATGAACCCCCCTTCGCCTTGCTCCGAATCCACGAAACGCTGCAGTATGTCTCGCAGCCGCTTGCGCTCTTCCTCGTCCTCGATCTTCTGGGAAACACCGGTGGTGGTCAGGGCAGGCATGAACACCAAGTATCGCGACGGGATGGAGATATTGGTGGTGAGCCGCGCACCCTTTGTGCCCAACGGGTCCTTGACCACCTGCACCGTGATTCCGTCGCCTTCGCTGACCACCTCGTAGATGTGCTCGCTACGGGGCTCTCCCTCGGTACCGACGATGTCCGAGGTGTGCAGGAAGGCGGCTCGCTCGAGCCCGATGTCCACGAACGCGGCCTGCATACCGGGCAGGACCCGGCAGATACGGCCCTTGTAGACGTTCCCCACCAGCCCGCAGCGGTCGGCGCGCTCGATGATGATTTCCTGCACGACGCCGTTCTCCACCACGGCGACCCGGGTCTCCGGCGGGGTTACGTTGACAAGGATTTCTTCGCTCAAGCTCTTGATTCCTTAAGTTGCCGCAATCGTCCGGGCTTGGACGAACGCGCCGATTCGCGCCTGGGCAAGCAGGCGGGCGGTCTCGAATAGGGGCAGCCCCATCACCCCCGAGTAGCTGCCCTTGAGGTCTGCCACGAACAAGGCGCCAATACCCTGGATGGCGTATCCGCCGGCCTTGTCGCAAGGCTCTCCGGTCTCCCAGTAGGCGACGGCCTCCTCCTCGCTCACGGCACGGAATCGGACCTCGCTGATGCTGATGTCTTGCCGCTCCTGCGTGCCTACAAGCGCGATCCCGCTCAACACCCGGTGGGTGCGCCCGGAGAGCAACCGCATCATGGCGGCTGCGTCACCGCCGTCGCTGGGCTTGCCCAGGACGCGCTCCCCGACGACCACCGCGGTATCCGCTGCAAGTACCGGAAGGGCGCTGCGCCGCTGGACCAAAGCATGACCGGCACGGGCCTTGTCCAGGGCAAGACGCCGTACGTAGGTCTCGGGTGTCTCGCCCGGGAGCCGCGCCTCATCCAGGTCAACGTCGAGCACGGCGAAGCGGATGCCGATCTGCTCCAGAAGGTCGCGCCTTCTGGAGGATTTTGACGCCAGAAAGAGCGAAGGGTTCTCCAAGCTTAGCTCCTAATACGGAAGCCCTACCCATACCGAGCGCCATCGCGCGAAAACCCGGGCTGAACCTTCAACTCCGGTGGTAGGGGTGGCCCTTGAGGATACTCCATGCCCGGTAGAGCTGTTCGGCCAGGATGACCCGCACCAGTGGGTGGGGGAAAGTCAGGGGCGAGAGCGACCACAGGCGCTCCGCTCGCTCGACACACGGTTTGGCCAGTCCGTCTGGCCCGCCCACCAGCAGGGCGAGGTCGCGCCCGTCGGCCATCCAGTCCGCGAGCTGCGCGGCGAGCTTCTCGGTGCTCCAAGCGCGACCGGCCAGGTCCAGGGCGATCACCTGCGCGCCCTTCGGAAGCGCAGCGAGCATGCGTGCGCCCTCGGTGCGACGCGCCACGTCCGTGCTTGAGCCCTTGCGGCGGTGTCCCGGCTCGATCTCGACCAGGTTCAGGGTACATTCGGCGGGCAGGCGCTTCGCGTATTCCCGGAAGCCGGTTTCGACCCACCCCGGCATTCGGCGGCCGACGCTCAGCAAGTGTATCCGCATTGGACCGCACGCGGGGACTGCGTCAGTCCAGGGGCGGACCCAGTACGAATTCCAGGCTCTCGAAACCGTGGTCCTCCAGCAGGTCAAGGACTTCGTCCACCCACTGGTCCTCACCCGTGCGCTCGATCTCGGACACGAGCCCGGTGACATACCGGTAGGCTTCGTGGGGCGACATGTCCTCAGGCACCGTCACCAGGCGAATTCTGCCTACGTCTTTACTCGGCAGCACCATGAGACGCTCTGCCATGTCGCAACCTCCTCAAAAATCCTGGTTTTGATTATTGAATCATAATACGGGAACGGCGACTGCGTCCCGGCCCGTGGTTACAAAACCGTTGCCAAGGGTTGGAATGCCGATCGTTCGCAGCTCGCGCACCTGAGCAAGCGCTTCATCGCGAAGCGCAGCCCCGCTCCCGCAACGGTTCGAACGCAAGGGCACGACTAGGCGGCCGACTCGTACGCACGCGGAGCTATAATTATTTTTTTGGTTTGCGGCGGCCCCGTGCCGCTTCAGCTCCCAGCTCGTTACCCAAGGTTCCAGACATGCCCGATATTCACGCCACCCTCCAGAACCTGCTGCGGGAGCGCATCCTGATCCTCGACGGTGCCATGGGCACCATGATTCAGCGCCACAAGCTCCAGGAGTCGGACTATCGCGGCGAGCGTTTCGCCGACTGGCCGAGCGACCTTACCGGGAACAATGATCTGCTCTGCATTACCCAACCACAGATCATCCGCGGCATCCACGAGCAGTACCTGGAGGCGGGCGCGGACATCGTGGAGACCAACAGTTTCAACGCCAGCACCGTCTCTATGGCCGATTACGGGATGGAAGGACTAGTCACCGAGCTCAACATCGCCGCGGCGCGGGTGGCTCGGGAGGCCGCGGACAGCTTCTCGACGGACCAACATCCCCGCTTCGTCGCCGGCGTGCTGGGCCCCACCAGCCGGACCTGCTCCATATCACCGGACGTCAACGACCCGGGCTTCCGCAACGTAAGCTTCGACGAGCTGGTGAGCGCCTACATGCAGGCGGCCCGCGGCCTGATCGAGGGCGGCGCCGATCTTCTGCTGATCGAGACCGTCTTCGACACCCTGAACGCCAAGGCGGCGATCTTCGCCTGCGAGCGGGTATTCGACGAGGACGGCCTGTCGCTGCCGGTGATGATTTCCGGCACTATCACGGACCAATCCGGCCGCACCCTGTCCGGTCAGACCACCGAGGCCTTCTACAACAGCCTGCGCCACGCCAGGCCGATTTCCATCGGACTGAATTGCGCCCTGGGGCCTGATCTGCTGCGGCAGTATGTCGAGGAGATGTCGCGGGTAGCCGAATGCTTCGTCAACGTGCACCCGAACGCGGGTCTGCCCAATGAGTTCGGCGAGTACGACCTGGGTCCCGAGGAAATGGCCGTGCAGGTAGCCGAGTGGGCCGATTCCGGGTTTTTGAACATCGTGGGCGGCTGCTGCGGGACCACGCCGCCCCACATAGCGGCCATTGCCGGGGCCGTCGCGGGCAAGCCGCCGCGGGTGCCGCGAACGCCTGCGCCCGTCTGCCGTCTGTCGGGCCTGGAGCCGCTGAACATCGAACGATCCCTGAATTTCCTGAACGTGGGCGAGCGGGCCAACGTCACCGGCTCGGCCAAGTTCAAGCGCCTGATTCTGAACGAAGAGTACGAGGAGGCCCTGGACATCTGCCGTGCCCAGGTGGAGAACGGCGCCCAAGTCGTAGATGTCAACATGGACGAGGGCATGCTGGACGGGGTTGCGGCCATGCAGAGGTTTCTGCATCTCATGGCCTCGGAGCCGGACATCGCGCGGGTCCCATACATGATCGACTCCTCCAAGTGGGAGATCATCGAGGCGGGGCTCAAGTGCGTCCAGGGCAAGCCTATCGTCAACTCCATCTCCCTCAAAGAGGGGGAGGAGAGGTTCGTCCAATCCGCCAGGCTCTGCCGGCGTTACGGCGCGGCGGTCATCGTCATGGCTTTCGACGAGCAGGGGCAGGCGGATAATCTGCAGCGGCGCATCGAGATCTGCGGCCGGGCCTACCGCATCCTCACCGAGCAGGTGGGCTTCCCGCCCGAGGACATCATCTTCGACCCCAACATCCTCACGGTGGCTACGGGCATCGAGGAGCACAACAACTACGGGGTGGACTTCATCGAGGCGGTGCGCTGGATCAAGGGTCACCTGCCCCACGCCCTGGTCTCCGGCGGCGTGTCCAACGTCTCCTTCTCCTTCCGCGGCAACACCCCGGTGCGCGAAGCCATCCACGCGGTGTTCCTGTTCCACGCCATCTCGGCGGGTCTGGACATGGGCATCGTCAACGCCGGACAGCTCGCGGTCTACGACGATATCCCGGCAGAGCTTCGCGACGCGGTGGAGGACGTGATCCTCAACCGCCGACCGGACGCAACCGAGCGGCTGGTGGACCTTGCACCCGGGTACATGGGCGACGGTACGGCGGCCGAATCCAAGGACGACCTTCAGTGGCGGACCTGGCCGGTGGGGAAGCGCCTGGAGCACGCTCTGGTCAAGGGCATCACCGAGTACATCGACGAAGACACCGAGGAGGCCAGGGCCAACGCCCAGCGTCCGCTGCACGTGATCGAGGGGCCGCTCATGGACAGCATGAACGTGGTCGGCGACCTGTTCGGCGCCGGCAAGATGTTCCTGCCCCAGGTGGTCAAATCCGCGCGGGTCATGAAGAAGGCGGTGGCCTACTTGGAGCCCTACCTGGAGGCGGAGAAGGCCGCCCTTACCGAGACCGGCGAGCTGCGGACCCGGGGCAAGATCCTGATGGCCACCGTCAAGGGGGACGTGCACGACATCGGCAAGAACATCGTGGGCGTGGTACTCCAGTGCAACAACTACGAAGTCATCGATCTGGGGGTCATGGTCCGGGCGGACGACATCTTAAAGGCAGCCAAAGAAAACCAGGTGGACATCGTCGGCCTGTCCGGACTCATCACGCCCTCCCTGGACGAGATGGTGCACGTGGCCAAAGAGATGCAGCGCCTAAATTTCCAGGTACCCCTGCTGATCGGTGGCGCGACCACCTCGAAGGCCCATACGGCTGTGAAGATAGAACCCGGGTACGAGCATCCGGTGGTCTATGTACCGGACGCCTCACGGGCTGTCGGCGTGGCCACCAGCCTGCTCTCCGAGGACATGCGCGCGGGCTTCGTCCAGTCCGTGCGCGCCGAGTACGCCGAGGTGCGAATCCGCAGGGCAGCCAAGGACGAGGCCAAGAACCTGGTCCCCATCGAGCAGGCGCGCGCCAACCCGACGCGCGTGGATTGGAGCAGCTTTGTGCCACCGGTTCCCGTCCACCCCGGCGTGCAGGTCTTCGAGGACATCCCGATCCAAGACATCCACCGTTTCATCGATTGGACCTTCTTCTTCCATGCCTGGCAGCTCAAGGGCCGCTACCCGCAGATCCTGAACGACCCGGAGAAGGGCGAGGAGGCGCGCAAGCTGCTCGACGACGCCCGCGCCATGCTGCAGCAGATCATCGCGGAGAAATGGCTGCGTGCCGCCGCAATCATCGGACTCTTCCCGGCCAATTCGGTGGGGGATGACGTCGCCGTCTACGCCGACGAGGAACGAATCGAGCCGGTGCTGAGCTTCCACTTCCTACGCAAGCAGGGCCGCCAACCCGAGGGCAAGTACAACGAGTGTCTGGCAGACTTCGTGGCCCCGGCGGACACGGGACTCAACGACTACCTCGGCGCCTTCGCCTGCACCGCCGGGATCGGGATCGACGACAAGGTCAAGGGCTTCGAGGCCGACCACGACGACTACTCGGCCCTGATGCTCAAGGCCCTGGCGGACCGCCTCGCCGAAGCCTTGGCGGAGATGCTCCACGAGCGCGTGCGAAAGCTCCATTGGGGCTATGGCGGGGACGAGACCCTGCGCAACCAGGAGCTGATCGAGGAGCGCTATCGGGGCATCCGTCCCGCCCTGGGCTATCCGGCCTGTCCGGATCACACGGAGAAGGACGACCTGTGGCGGCTGCTCGACGTGGAGGCGCGCACCGGCATCTG
Organism: uncultured Gammaproteobacteria bacterium; assembly: GCA_942492625.1. Classification (GTDB taxonomy): domain Bacteria; phylum Pseudomonadota; class Gammaproteobacteria; order Chromatiales; family Chromatiaceae; genus Thiosymbion. The sequence continues at coordinate 70,018 of CALOFM010000052.1, forward strand.
GCTGACCGAATCCAAGGCCATGGTTCCCACCGCCGCGGTGAGCGGGCTCTACTTCTCCCACCCGGACGCCCGCTACTTCGCCGTCGGCAAGCTGGGCAAAGACCAGATCGAGGACTATGCCGAACGCAAGGGCATGTCCGTGAGCGAGATCGAACGCTGGCTGGGACCGAATCTGGCCTATGAGCCGGACTCGTAGGTCGGGAGACTTTCCTCGGCGGCTGATGCCTATGCCGCAACCGAGCAACCATCCCGCCCCGATAGGGCTTTACCCTGAAGTAGAGGAATTAGCTGTTGTTTTTCAGAGGAACAATCGTTCTCGATTGCTCAGCATCAAGGTGAGCCGCAAGAGCGCCCACCTCAAGAGCACCCACTTGTTTCGATTCAGGTAATCGCCAGGATCATATCTCCCGAGTCCTGCCAACGGTACCTGACCAGCCCGCCGCGAAGGCACAACGCTCCGAGTCCTCACTGAGGCCGCCGACATGGGCGAGACGCTGGAACCATGCGTCGAACGGAGATCGGCAGCGCATAGCCTTTGTGACATTTGTCCCATTTTCAGCGTGCGTATGTCACGGATGCAGTCAGCGCCAGCCGTTGAGGTTTGTAGCACGAACATCAGGAGGAAAAAGGCGATGAACGACTACGACCGCGAATATTGTGATGACTTGCTGGATTTTTGGGAGTGGGAGCTGTCCCAGAGGAGCTTCGCCGTCACAGCTGCACCGAGCCAAGTTGCTTGTATCGCAATCGTCTTCCTAACTTACGGGTTATTCTTAAGTTACTCTGTTGCTTCAGAGTGGAGTTTCTCACGTTCAAGGTAAAAAAATGAGCTTCGTACGAATAGCTGCGCTCACCCTCGGCATCCTCTTCGGCCTCTTTATCCTGGGCGGCTTGGTGCTCCCCGGCGAGATCCGGGTCGAGCGCAGCATCGAGATCGACGCCCCGCCGGAGCAGGTCTTTCCCCTGATCAACGATATGGAGGCGTTTAACCGTTGGTCCCCTTGGGCGGACCTGGACACCGCGACCAAGTACGAGCTCACTGGTCCGGAATCCGGGGTGGGCGCCCGCATGAGCTGGTCCAGCGAAAATCCGGAGGTCGGCTCCGGCAGCCAGGAGATCATCCGCAGCCTACCCACGGGGCAGGTGGTGCTGCGCCTGGACTTCGGCCCCCAGGGGAGCGCGCAGGCCGGCTTCGACTTACGGGCGCTCGAAACAGGTACTGAGGTTACCTGGAGCTTCGGCTACGAGATCGGGTACGACCTGATCGGGCGTTACATGGGTCTGCTCATGGAGGGGCTGGTGGGGAAGAAGTACGAGAAGGGTCTGAAACGGCTCAAACGATTGGTCGAAACGGGGCAGGTTTGAGCCCCCTCGGCAACACCTCTCGAAAAATCCTTGAACCATCCTCAACCGATCTTCACGACCGCGGAAATTCCTGTGCCCTTCCACCCCGCCGGCGTGGTACTGACTCGCCGACGTGACAAGGTTAGGTTAATATGCCCTTAAAGCAGGATTATTGCGACGTCCGTGCACCCACTGGCGGGTCGCGAATAAAAACATAGAATCCGGTCGCCAACTTCCTGTGCAGACTCCTCGTTCCATGCATTTTCTCCTATGGCATCAGAACGCAAGATCCGCCGCTATTCAGCCTATTTCCAAGGTTGGGCAACGGCCTTCGGCAATCATGAAAAGCACTTCGACGAGAAGCGGGACCTGCTGTGGCTGTTGGGACAGGATCAAATCGGGATCATCATTACGCCAACCGTCAAGCCGTTTCTCAAGCCATTGCTCCTTACGGAAGCCGACAAGCAGCCTCCACAGATCGCGCTCGGCCAAGGCGTTCTGCATATCGCCGACTCGGAGGTAAGCTTCGGCGACGAGGACCAGGCCGAGCTGGACGCCTGTATGGACCTGCTCACGGGCACGGGCGACCTTCATCTCTTGCAGACGTATCATCTGGTCTACCCGTCGGGAACCCGTATCTTGACCCTGACCCGCCAGGCACCCCTCCCGCTCATCTACCGCGAGACCGAGCCACTGACGCTGCACCTGACCTGAGGCCGAGCGCGCGCGGCTGGACGCGCCCGGGACGATTGACTGCTCGCCGGGAGAGATCGCGCGTTGGAAGCACTTCGCACGTAGCTTTGTTCCCGGATTCTGGAGTTGAAACCGCCAAGGCGCCAAGAGCGCCTTCGGTTCGGCATTTCATGGTACGGTTCGGGCTTCCGACGCGACATGCATTACCCCGGCCCACATCCAATGGACAAGCAACCTCCCTTCATCCTCGTCGACGGCTCGTCGTACCTGTTTCGCGCTTACCACGCCCTACCCAAGCTCATAAACTCGAAAGGCGAGGCGACGGGGGCGCTGTTGGGGGTGCTCAGCATGTTGCGCAAGCTCTTGGATGACTATGGACCCAAGTACATGGCGGTGGTGCTCGACGCCCCGGGAAAGACCTTCCGCGACGACATCTATCCGGAGTACAAGGCTAACCGGCCGTCCATGCCGGATGACTTGCGCGAGCAGATCGCGCCCCTGAAGGAGGTCATTCGTGCCATGGGACTGCCCTTGCTGGTGATCCCCGACGTGGAGGCGGACGACGTCATTGGCACCCTGGCGAGTCAGGCGGCCGCCGAGGGCACGGACACCCTCATCTCCACCGGAGACAAGGACATGGCCCAGCTCGTCAACGAGCGGGTCACGCTCATCAACACCATGAGCGACACCCTGCTCGACCGCGAGGGCGTGATTGCCAAGTTCGGGATCCCGCCGGAGCGCATCGTGGACTACCTGAGCTTGACGGGGGACAGCGTAGACAACATCCCCGGCGTGCCCAAGTGCGGGCCCAAGACCGCGGCCAAATGGATCAGCGAATTCGGCAGTCTCGACGAGGTCATCGCGCACGCGGAGCAGGTCAAGGGCAAGGTGGGGGAGAATCTGCGCGCCAGCCTGGACCAGCTTCCCCTGTCTCGTAAGCTCACAACCATCAAGCTGGACGTGCCCCTGGATGCCGCTCCACGGGAATTGACACCTTCCGCACCGGACCTGGAGGCCTTACGCGGCTGGTACGAGCGCTTCGAGTCAAGGCGATTGCTCGCGACCCTCGACGGCGACGGCGGCTCCCGAGAGCCGGATTCGGTGACCGCGGACACCGCCGGGATGGACTACGAGACGGTGCTCAACGAGGAGACCTTCCAAGCTTGGATGGAAAAACTGGAGGCGGCGGAGCTGTTCGCCTTCGATACGGAGACGACCAGCCTGGACTATATGCAGGCGCAGGTCGTGGGCCTGTCCTTCGCCGTCGAGCCGCACCATGCAGCCTATGTCCCCGTCGCCCACGATTATCCGGGGGCACCGGATCAGCTCGAGCGGGACTGGGTGCTACGACGCATGAAGCCCTTGCTCGAAGACCCGGACCGGCCCAAGGTGGGCCAAAATCTCAAGTACGACATGAGCGTGCTGGCCAACCATGGGATTCGCATGGCGGGGATCGAGCAGGACACCATGCTGGAATCCTACGTTCTGGCTAGCAACGCCACGCGGCACGACATGGATTCGCTGGCGAGAAAATACTTGGAGCAGGAGACCATCCACTTCGAGGACATCGCCGGCAAGGGTGCCAAACAGCTCACCTTCGACCAGATCCCCCTGGAGCAGGCGGGTCCCTATGCCGCCGAGGATGCGGACGTGACCCTGCGCCTGCACCGGAAGCTGTTTCCACGGCTGGAGTCGGAGCCCTCACTGCTGGGTCTCTACCGGGAGATCGAGGTGCCCTTGATCCCGGTTCTCTCGCGCATGGAGCGCAACGGGGTGCGCGTCGACGCCTCTTTGCTCGATGCGCAGAGTCTGGACATGGCCGCTCGCATGCATCGGCTGGAGCAGGCGGCGTACGATGAGGCCGGGCGCAGGTTCAACATGGGCTCTCCCAAGCAGATCGGTGAGATCTTCTTCCAGGAGAAGGGCCTGCCGGTGATCTCCAAGACGCCCAAGGGGGCGCCTTCGACCTCCGAGTCCGTCCTGCAGCAGCTCGCCGAGCAAGGTCACGAGCTGCCGCGGATCATCTTGGAGCACCGGGGACTGGCCAAGCTAAAGTCCACCTACACCGACAAGCTGCCCCTGATGGTGAGCCCCGTCACCCGGCGGGTGCACACCAGTTATCACCAGGCGGTCGCCGCCACCGGCCGCTTGTCCTCATCCGATCCGAACCTGCAGAACATCCCCATCCGCAGCGAGGACGGGAGACTGATCCGCCGCGCCTTCGTACCGGAGGCCGACCACCGCATGCTGGCGGCAGACTACTCGCAGATCGAGCTGCGGATCATGGCCCACCTTTCCGGTGACGAGCGCTTGCTGGCTGCTTTCGCCGCGGGCCAAGACATCCACCGGGCCACCGCCGCGGAGGTCTGGGGCCTGGAGCCGGAGCAGGTCTCCACCGATCAACGCCGCTCCGCCAAGGCCATCAACTTCGGGCTCATCTACGGCATGTCCGCCTTCGGCCTGGCGCGGCAGCTCGGCATCGGGCGCGGGGCGGCGCAGGAGTACGTGGATCTGTATTTTGAGCGGTATCCGGGGGTCAGGGAGTTCATGGACCGCATCCGCGAGCAGGCGCGCAGAGACAAGTATGTCGAGACCCTGTTCGGCCGCCGGTTGTATCTGACCGACATCGACCACAGCAACCAGGGTCGGCGGGCCGGCGCCGAACGTACCGCCATCAACGCGCCAATGCAGGGAACCGCGGCGGACATCATCAAGCGGGCCATGATCGCGGTGGACCGCTGGATCGAGCGCGACGGGCCCCCGGTGCGCATGATCATGCAGGTCCACGACGAGCTGGTTTTCGAGGTCGCAGGGGATGCCCTGGAGACCGCGCAGGAACGCATCCGGCGCGAGATGGAGTCGGCGGCGCAGCTCAAGGTCCCGTTGCTGGTCGATTTGGGTGTGGGCGACAACTGGGAGGAGGCCCACTGATGCGTGAGCCTGTCCAGCTTGCAACGGTTCCACTGCGGAATCGCGGATACCGGATAGACTCCTGGTCATTTCGACGCGCTCGGCTACGTCGGAAACCTGTCTGATGGGTGACTGTCCTATTGTGAAAGGCGGTTGCCGATCATATAGTCCGCCCTGTTTCCGATAACAGGAACCGTGCTCGCCTCAGTCCCGCGAGCAGCTTGCCTCGGCTCCGTGGTCCATCGCTACACATGTCCACGCCGAACAAACCCCTGAATCAATTTGAAGATGAGACGTCCTGCTGCGAGGAGAGATTGATGGGTCTTACGAGACTGCTGACGGCGGTATTCAGCACCCTGATCACCGGCGCCGTCCTTGCGGATATTATCGATCCCGACCCGGATGCCGCTGCCAAGGAGGTGGAGAAGGCCATGACGCTGACGCCGGACCCGGAGCGTGGGCGGGAAGTCTATCTGCTGTGCGCGGTCTGTCATCAGCCGGAGGGCTGGGGGACGGCCGATGGTGACTATCCCCAGGTCGCGGGACAGCTCTACGGTGTAACCATCAAGCAGATGGCCGACATCCGCGCGCGCAACCGGGACACGCCGACCATGCTTCCCTTCACCATGCTGGAAATCATGAACGTGCAGCAGATCGCGGACGTGGCGGCATATATCAGCGAGCTGCCCATGAATCCGAAGAACGCCGTCGGGCCCGGTACGGACCTGGAAAGGGGGGAGCAGCTTTACCGCGTTTACTGCGTGGAGTGTCACGGCGAGCAGGGCGAGGGGATCGCCGCGGAGAACATGCCCTTGATACAGGGCCAGCACTACCCCTATCTGGTCCGCCAGTTCGAGTGGATCGCCAATGGCAAGCGGCGCAATGCCGATCCCGAGATGGTCGAGCAGATCAAGGGCTTCAGCGAGCGGGATATCTCGGCCATCATGGACTACACGTCCCGCCTGTCACCCCCGACCGGAAGGCTGGCGGAGCCGGGGTGGACGAACCCGGATTTTGTGGAGTTCGTGCGCTCGCAGGGCGAGCACACAGCAGAGGAGAATGCGAAACAAGAGCAGGCACAGCAGGAAAAGAATTAGGTCGCGGCCCTGTGAACTTTTCCGCGACGCCGGGTTCTTACATTGCGAGTGTTACGTGACGCGGGGCCGCAAGATTCCCCCTTTAGCGGTCCCGGTTTCCCGGCAGCCCCAGCCGGGGAAGCGATTGCCCCGGCACCCCGACCCCTGGGTGCCGGGGTTTCTTTATTGTCGCAAGGCGTTTTCTGTAGGATGGGTTGCGCTTGGCGAAGCCCATCGACTCGATCCAACCCATGAATACCGCCCCCCGCCTCTTCTCCTACCCCAAGCACTGGGCGCACAAGCTCGGCACGGCGCCGGAGCTTCCCATGTCCGGCGAAGAGATGGACCTGCTGGGCTGGGACAGCTGCGACATCATTATCGTCACGGGCGATGCCTATGTGGACCACCCCTCCTTCGGCATGGCGGTGATCGGTCGGCTGCTGGAGGCCCGGGGTTTCCGGGTCGGCATCATCGCCCAGCCGGACTGGACCAGCGCAGAGGATTTCCGAACTCTGGGGCAACCGAACCTGTTCTTCGGCATCACCGCAGGGAATATGGACTCCATGGTCAACCGCTACACGGCGGATCGGAAGTTGCGCTCGGACGATGCTTATACGCCGGACGGTGCTGGCGGCAAGCGCCCGGACCGGTCGGTGATCGTCTACGCCCAGCGGGTGCGGGAGGCGTTTCGCGGTGTGCCCGTGATCATCGGCGGGATCGAGGCCAGCCTGCGCCGCATTGCCCACTACGACTACTGGTCGGACAAGGTGCGCCGTTCAGCCCTGGTGGACGCAAAGGCGGACCTGCTGATCTTCGGGAACGCGGAGCGGGCCCTGGTGGAGGTAGCCCATCGCTTGGCCAAGGGAGAGCCCATCGCGAATATCCGGGACGTGCGCGGTACCGGCTTCATGTGCCCGGGCGTTCCGGCGGCGTGGTCCGAGATCGACAGCACCCGCATCGACGAGCCGGGTCCGATTGCACGGGGGCCGACCGAGCCTTATCCGAATCCCTATGCTACGGCGCCCGCGTGCGACGAACGCAAGCGCAACGGTGACAGGGTACCGATTGGCTTTCACCGCCGTCCCCGCCATCTGGACCGGACGCGTACCCTGGTGCGCCTGCCGTCCTTCGAGCAGGTGAAGCAGGACCCCCTGCTCTATGCCCACGCCTCCCGTGTCTTCCACCTGGAGACCAACCCGGGCAACGCCCGCGCCTTGGTTCAGCGTCACGGGAATCGGGACGTCTGGCTCAATCCTCCTCCCCTGCCGCTGACCTCCGACGAGCTCGACCGAGTTTACGAGCTGCCTTTCAGCCGCCGGCCCCATAGCGCCTACGGGGAGGCCAGGATACCGGCCTGGGAGATGATCCGGTTCTCCGTCAACATCATGCGCGGCTGCTTCGGCGGGTGCACCTTCTGCTCTATCACCGAGCACGAAGGGCGCATCATACAGAGCCGCTCGGAGGGCTCCATCCTGCGCGAGATGGGGGAGATACGCGACCGCACCCCGGGCTTCACCGGCACCATCTCGGACCTGGGTGGCCCCACCGCCAACATGTGGCGGCTGGCGTGCAAGGATCCCAAGATCGAGTCGGCCTGCCGCCGCCTGTCCTGCGTCTATCCGGGGATCTGTCCCAACCTGGGTACGGATCACGAGCCCCTGATCCGGCTCTACCGCAAGGCGCGACGGGTGCCCGGGATCAAGCGGGTGCTTATCGCATCGGGTCTGCGCTATGACCTGGCTGTGCGCTCCCCGGCCTATGTGAGAGAGCTTGTTACCTATCATGTGGGCGGTTACCTCAAGATCGCCCCGGAGCATACGCACGAGGGACCCCTGTCGAAGATGATGAAACCCGGGATCGGGACCTTCGAGCGCTTCAAGGCCCTGTTCGAGCGCTTCTCACGGGAGGCCGGCAAGGAGCAGCACCTGATTCCTTATTTCATCGCCGCCCATCCGGGGACCAGCGACGAGGACATGCTCGGGCTCGCCCTTTGGCTAAAGCAAAACGGCTTCCGGCCGGATCAGGTGCAGGCGTTCCTGCCCACGCCCATGGCGATCGCATCCGCCATGTATTACAGCGCGAGGAATCCGCTGAACAAGGTCGCGCCAGGTTCGGAGCGGGTCTCGGTTGTGCGTAAGCTCAAGCGACGGCGGCTGCACAAGGCCTTTCTGCGCTATCACGATCCCGAGAACTGGCCCGTGCTGCGGAATGCCCTCAAGGAGTTGGGCAGGTCGGACCTCATCGGTAACGGGCAACGGCATCTGGTACCGGCTTGGCAGCCGAAGGTCACGGGTGCCAAGCCCGCCGGCGGGCATGGCCGAGCCGAGGCGCGGCCGCGGCGTTCGGGCGCTCGAGCGCGCCCCTTGCCGAAGCGCGGTCGGCGGAAGGGACGTTAGCTTCAGCCTGTCAGGGCCGCAAACACCGCTGGCAGCCGCTCCGGCAGCTTTTCGACCTGGTCCACGATGGAGTAGTTATTCTCCCCGAAGATCCGTGCCACGTAGCGGTCCGCATTGGGGTCCAAGGTCAAGCAGTAGGTGTAGACGCCCTGCATCGCCAGGTCCTCCACGGCCTTCTTGGTGTCGTGGCGCAGGTACTGTGGATCGCGCTCATCGATATCCGCGGGCTCGCCGTCGGTGATGAGCAGCACCAGGCGTTTCTGGGCGGGCTGTTGGGTCAGGTGCCAGCCGGCGTGGCGCAGGGCTGCGCCCATACGGGTGGACAGGCCGCCTTTCATGCCGGCCATGCGTGACTTGGCCTCGTCGTCATACGGCTGGTTGAAGTCCTTGAAGCGGTAGTACTGGACATCGTGGCGCCCGTCGGAGGCGAAGCCGTGGACGGCGAAGTTGTCGCCGATGGAGTCGATGGCCCAGGCCAGCAGGCCCGTGGACTCGCGGGTGAGATCCAGGATCGAGGGTGCTTCCTCATAACCCGGCTCGCCCTCGGAGACGCCCACCTTCTCGTTGGTGGACTCGGACAGGTCCATGAGCACAACCATCGACAGGTCGCGGATGTGGCGGTCGATGCGGATGTTGATGCGCGGGTCCGGCATGACGCCGCGGCGGATGTCGATCATGGCCCGCACGGCGGCGTTCAGGTCCAGCTCCTCGCCTTCCTCGTAGCCGCGGCGGCGCACGATGCCCTGGGGTTGCATGGCGTCGATCAGGTGGCGGATGCGGCTGGCGACGGGCTTGTGCTTCTGCAGGATCTCGTCCATGGTCTCCGGGTCGCCCACGCCCTGCCTGCGCTCGATGACGGTGGCCCAGTCCGGGCGAGCCAATTGCACGTGGTAGTCCCACTCGTTGTAGTGGTAGGGGTCGGAGACCGGTTCCACGCCTTCCATCTCGTTGTAGCTGACGCCCTCGTCCTCGTAGGGGAACAATTCGCTGTTCAGGACCCAGACTTCCTGCGGATTGTCGTCCTTCATCTCGGAGTCGATCTCGTTGACCATCTCCATGACGCTGACGTATTTGCGCACGGTTTTCCGGGAGCCGGGCAGGTAGTCGATGCCTTGGCTCTCGAACATGTTCTCCGAGAAATCCCAGAAGTAACGGTTGTCGTCACGGTAGGGAATCGGCCATTCGGAAAGAATGCGCACGCTGGGGATCTTCGCGATCTCGACGATCTTGTTATAGAAGTCGACACCGGCCATCCAGGCCAGGCGCGGGGCGTGCGGATCTTCCTCCAGCTTGGCGACGAAATCGTCGGCCACCTGGTTGATCACATCGATCTCATCACGGTAGTCGGGGTCCATGATGGCGCGGGTGGTGCGCATCATCAGGTCCATGGTCTCGTGCGGCTGGCCCAGCTCGTCGTTCTCGCCCGGCTCGGCGGTGAAGAACTGCAGCCACAGTTTGCGCAGGCCCGGGAACTTGCTGTAGGCGAGGTACTCGACGCGGGCATCCTCGAACAACTCGATCATGCGCATCTGCGCCTGGGACAACTGCTCGGCCGAGATCGGTTCGCGGGTGTACACCATGTGCGCGGCCGCGTGGGCGGCGGTGGCACGGTAGACCTCCATGCCGTCGATACCGCGGAACGGATCGAAGGCGTCCGGCACGTGAATCTGGAAATCCTCGATGAACGGACGGATGCCCTGGCGCGACTCGAAGTCACCGGCGGTGGGGCGCATGAAGAAGGCGCGCGCCCACAAGGCCCGCAGGTAGAAGTTGAGCTTGCGCTGGTTGTCGATGAACAGGGTGCCGCGTCGCTCCGATTGCAGGACTGAGCGGGACGATTCGGTCTGCAGGCCGAAGTAGGCCAGCTGCCCGTCGAGATCGCGCTGGTGGGCCTGTGCGCCCCACATGACCCAGCGGCGCAGGCCGCCCAGGGTCAGCTTGGACAGCAGCTCGTCCAGATTTTCCATCATCGGACGCAGGCCGCGCGGGGCCTTGCCGGTCATCTGGTGCAGCAGCTTGAGGAAGCCGCGCATGACCTCCGCATCGCCGAGTCGGGAGGCGGCCAGCGGCATGTTGGCGACGATCAGGGTGATGACGCTGCCGGAGGTGTGCGAGGCCAGCTTCATCATGGCCTCGACGATGTCGGGGATGATGTCCTCGCCGACCTCCTTGGCCACGCCCGGCATTTCCTGCACGTAGGTCAGGACCAGGTCCTGGCCGCGCCCGAGGGTGCAAAAGGCGCGCATGCCTTCGAGGTAGTTCTGCAGGCCCCGTGGCGACATCACCCGCTGGGCCTCATGGTAGGAGGATTCGAGCGCCTCGAAGTGCTCGTGATCGCCGCCGTGGAGGCAATGAACGTATTCACTGAAGTCTATGGACATGGCAGGTAGGCCCTCAGCTGTCAGCGCTCAAAAATAGGTATTAACTGCAGCGCTCAGGGTGTCGCGCATATCCGGATCGTCTGTCAACGGGGTCACCAGTGCCATCTGACAGGCGGATTGTGGGTCGATGCCCTTGGACACCAGCTGCGCCGCGTACACCAGCAGGCGGGTAGACATGCCTTCGTCCAGGCCGTGGCCCTTCAGGTTGCGGGAGCGGTGGGCGATATGTACCAGCTTCTCGGCGATTTCCTTGCCCGCGCCGCTCTCGTGGGAGACGATCTCCACCTCGATCTCGGTGTCCGGGTAGTCGAAGTCCATGCCACCGAAACGCTGCTTGGTGGACTGCTTCAGGTCCTTCATCAGGGACTGGTAGCCCGGGTTGTAGGAGATGACGATCTGGAAGTCCTCGTGGGCCTTGACCAGCTCGCCCTTCTTCTCCAGGGGCAGCTCGCGGCGGTGGTCGGTGAGGGGGTGGATGACCACGGTGGTGTCCTGACGGGCTTCCACGACTTCGTCGAGGTAGCAGATGGCGCCGATACGGGCGGCGACGGTCAGCGGGCCGTCCTGCCACTTGGTGCCGTTGATGTCGAGCAGGAAGCGGCCGACCAGGTCGGATGCGGTCATGTCTTCGTTACAGGCCACGGTGATCAGAGGCCTTTGAAGCTTCCAGGCCATGTACTCGACGAAGCGTGACTTACCGCATCCGGTGGGGCCCTTGAGCATGACGGGCATGCGTGCGGCGTAGGCCGCTTGGTACATCTCGACCTCGCTACCGACGGCACGGTAGTAGGGTTCGTTGGAGATCAGATACTGGTCACGGTCGATTTCGCTCATGATTGTCAGCCTTTAGCTATTGGCGTTTAGCCTATAGCTCTTTAGTCAATTGAACACTGGCTCAAAAATGTAGCCGCTAAGGTTTGGCAACTAACGCTCGGCACCGACGCCAAGAGCTAATTGCTAAACGCTAACAGCTCTTCAAAAAAAACCCCCGCCCCCCTGAAAACGGTTGGGCGGGGGCTTTGTTGTCTAAAGCCGGCCGGGCGCACCGCCCGGCGGGCTTATCCCTGGTCGGGATATTTAGACGGCCGTACCCCGGTAGATAACCATTGCGGTACCGGCAGACTGGGCGTAGTTGTCAAAGCCCAGCAGACGCACGTGGTTCTTCGGGTGCGCCGCGTGGCAGGCTTCCAGTTCGGCCAGGATGGCGTCCACGTCGGTCTCACCGAACATCGGCAGCTTCCACATGTACCAGTAGTTGCTGATGGCATTTTCCGGCTCGGTATGCTCGATGCCCGGGTTCCAGCCCTTGTCGACGATGTACTGGATCTGGGCGCGAGTGGATTCCGTGCTCAAGGCGGGCAAGTAGGAGAAAGTCTCAAACCGACGGCTCTGGGCCGCATCGCTCAAGCTCGAGTTGTAGTCTTGCATATCACTCATTGTCGTTTACCTCGGTAGTATTTCGCATTCGGTAGGGCCGGGGCACGGTCGCGAAACCGCCACCGAACCCCGCTCCGACCCGTCGATGTAGTGGCCAGACGATTACTTGTGAGCCACGTCCAGCTTGTCGACGGTGTCGAACTCGAACTTGATCTCTTTCCAGGTCTCCATGGCAGCCTTCAGCTCGGGGCTGGACTTGGCGGCGGTGGTCAGGATGTCCTTGCCTTCCTTCTCGATCTCGCGACCGGCGTTACGTGCCTCTACGCAAGCCTCGACGGCGACACGGTTGGCGGCGGCGCCGGCGGCGTTGCCCCAGGGGTGACCCAGGGTGCCGCCACCGAACTGCAGGCAGGAGTCATCGCCGAAAATGGACACCAGAGCCGGCATGTGCCAGACGTGGATACCACCGGAGGCGACCGGGATAACGCCAGGCATGGAGCCCCAATCCTGGTCGAAGAACAGACCACGGCTGCGGTCTTCCTTGATGAAGGAATCGCGCATGGTGTCGATCCAGCCCAGGGTGGCCTCGCGGTCACCTTCCAGCTTGCCGACCACGGTACCGGAGTGCAGGTGGTCACCACCGGACAGACGCAGCACCTTGGTCAGTACGCGGAAGTGGATACCGTGGTGGGGGTTGCGGTCGAGCACGGCGTGCATGGCGCGGTGAATGTGCAGCAGCATGCCGTTGTCCTGACACCACTGGGCCAAGCCAGTGTTGGCGGTCAGGCCGCCGGTCAGGTAGTCATGCATGATGATGGGGGCGCCGATCTCCTTGGCATACTCGGCACGTTTCATCATCTCGTTGAAGGTCGGGGCGGTTACGTTCAGGTAGTGACCCTTGCGCTCGCCGGTCTCGGCCTCGGCCTTGTGGATGGCCTCCATGACGAAGTCAAAACGGTGACGCCAGCGCATGAAAGGCTGGGAGTTGACGTTCTCGTCGTCCTTGGTGAAGTCCAGACCACCACGCAGGCCTTCGTAGCAGGCACGGCCGTAGTTCTTGGCGGACAGGCCCAGCTTCGGCTTGATGGTGCAGCCCAGCAGCGGACGGCCGTATTTATTGAGGATGTCACGCTCGACCTGGATACCCTGGGGCGGGCCGTTACAGGTCAGCACGTAGGCGACCGGGAAGCGGATGTCTTCCAGGCGCAGGGCGCGCAGGGCCTTGAAGCCGAACACGTTACCGACCAGGGAGGTCAGCACGTTAACCACGGAACCTTCCTCGAACAGGTCGATGGGGTAGGCCACGAAGGCGTAGAAGCAGGTGTCGTCGCCCGGCACGTCTTCGATGGCGTAGGCGCGACCCTTGTAGTAATCCAGGTCGGTCAGCAGGTCGGTCCACACGGTGGTCCAGGTGCCGGTGGAGGACTCGGCGGCCACGGCGGCGGCGACCTCTTCACGGGGCACACCCGGCTGGGGGGTGATCTTGAAACACGCCAAGAGATCGGTGTCCTTCGGCGTGTAATCGGGCATCCAATAAGTCTCGCGGTACTCTTTTACGCCCGCGCTGTAGGTCTTCGCCATAATCGATTCCTCCTGGGAATGTTGGATCGCGTTGTTGCGGGCCTCCGCACCTTGTGTAGCGGTAGCCCCGGAAGCCGGCCGTGGATGTTGGAAGCGTCCAATCACCCACAACTGGAGCGGAAGTCTACTGCGAGTCGGGATATAAAGATATTAACGATTTCTGATGCAATGGATAAGTATGTGCTTATGTGATTTATGGGCTGGAGGGTCCTGGATCGGCACGCAAGACGGGTGGGAGGGTGCCTCTGCAATATCTATCATGAGAGTTTTCTAACCGTGCTCGAACCGACCTGATCGCAGGTCTGAGGACCCGGCGGCAGTCGCTCGCGATATTCACGCCCACCAATGCTTGCTGTATTTGCTACAATATAAACAGAAATGACCCGAATACGACACTGATCATTTTTTGATTGATCCCAAACCTATGCACGGACAAGCGCTTCAAAACCCGGACTCCGGCGCGGTCCTCGCCAAGGCCCTGATCAACGCGGGTAAGGCGCTGGGCCTTACGCAATCCGCCCTTGGCGAGATCGTGGGCAAGGATCGCAGCTCCATCGCCCGTGGGCTTGATCCCGCGAGCAAGTCCGGCGAGCTGGCCCTGCTGCTCATCCGGTGCTATCGCAGTCTCTATGTCCTGGTAGGCGGAGAACCGCAAGCCATGCGCCATTGGATGCACACGGAGAATCTGGACACCGGCGGGCCACCGGAAGAGCAGATACGTTCGGTGCAGGGGCTGATCCGGGTGGTCGAGTACCTGGATGCCATGCGCGGGAAGCTTTAAGTTGGATATTTGGACCGCCTGCCGCAAGCGGGCAAAACCCGTCGCTGTCGGCGGCGACCTGCTGCGGCTGGTGGAGAGTCAGGAGCAGGTGGCTACCAGTACCCTCGTGGACGATTTGGCGGAGCAGGCACTCCTGGAAGACCTGATCGAGGCCGCCAAGCCCCCCTTGCGCCCCGGGACGGAGCACCTGGATTACCTGCTGGCGAGCCCATTCCGCTACCCACCTCTTCGTCACGGCTCGCGTTTCGGGACCCGCTTCGAGCCGAGTCTGCTCTACGGCTCCAAGGCCCTGAGCACAGTGCTGGCCGAGGGCGCCTACTACCGGTTCGCCTTCTGGACCGCCATGGTCCAGCCCCCGCCCGGCGAGCGCCTGCTCACGCAGCACAGCCTGATCCGGGCCCGTTACCGCAGCGCCCATGGTTTGCGTCTTCAGGCCCCGCCCTGCAGGGCATTCGAAGACCGGCTCACCGATGCGGTGGACTATGGTCCGACCCAAGCACTGGGCCGCGCCATTCGCGCTGCGGGTATCCAGGTATTCGAGTTCGTCTCCGCCCGCGCCAGCCGCCGCGGAATCAATGTTGCGTTGGTCGATCCGGCCTCGCTTGCGAACCCGCGCCCTCTCTCGCGCAGTCCCTGGTTGTGCGAGACGCGAGCCCAGTGGGTGAGCTGGTCGTCGGCTGCGGACAAGTCGCTAACCCGCTTTCCCATCTCCCGGTTTCTGGTGGCTGGCCGCTTGCCGCGGCCCGCCGCATAGGGCGCGCACTCTGAGCGGGGGGGGCACCCCCGGGAGCCTGCCCGGCTTGCGCGTTCGGTGCTTTGGGCGCTTCTCTGGGCCCTCGTCCCGGTCCTCAAGGGTGCGGCCGAACAGATGATAATAGGTATACAGATGCCCGAAAAGATCTCAGATTCCGGCTTGAAGTACGAAGACCTGACTGCAGGCGAGGGTCCTGCCGCCGAGTCGGGACAACGCGTCAAGGTCCACTACACAGGTTGGCTCACCAACGGCAACAAATTCGATTCCAGCAAGGACCGCAACGACCCCTTCGCCTTCAAACTCGGTGCCCGGCAGGTCATCGGCGGTTGGGATGCGGGCGTACAGGGCATGCAGGTGGGCGGCACGCGCAAGCTGACCATCCCGCCCCACCTGGGTTATGGCGCAGCAGGGGCCGGCGGCGTCATCCCGCCGAACGCCACGCTGGTGTTCGAGGTGGAGCTGCTGGAGATACTATGAGACCGCCGTAGCATTCCGGTACCGCGTCCGTCAACCGCCGGTCAGGAATGGAGCTCGGGAGGGTGCTGCCCCGAACAATAAGAAATTTAGACGGAATCTCCTTCGGTCATAAGTTAGAATTTATGACTCCGGACAACACTCTGATTACCTTTACCATTTTTCATTCCGATCGCCACCGCGCCGCTCCCCCAATATGCACGTCACACTACGGCAGCTCAGCGTCTTCGAGTCAGTTGCCAGGAACCTGAGCTACACCAAGGCGAGCCAGGAACTGCACCTCAGCCAGCCGGCGGTCTCCATGCAGGTGCGCCAGCTCGAGGACGAGGTGGGGCTGCCCCTGTTCGAGAAGCTCGGCAAGCAGATCAGCCTCACCGAGGCGGGGCGTGAGCTCTACCACTACAGCCGCAGCATCGACCGGGCCCTGCGGGAGATGGAGGAGGTGGTCGAGGCACTCAAGGGGGTCAGCCGGGGACGCCTGAGCGTCGCCGTGGCCAGCACCGTGAACTACTTCGCGCCGCGTCTGATGGCCGCGTTTCACCTGCGCTATCCGGGCATCGGTCTGCGTCTGGACGTCACCAACCGGGAGCGGCTGGTACAGCAGCTTCAGGCCAACAGCGTAGACCTCGTGTTGATGGGCCAGCCTCCGGAGGGGGTGGACGTGGAGTCCGAGGCATTCATGGAGAACCCGCTGGTTGTGGTCGCCCCGTCCGGGCATCCTTTGGCAGGGACCACGCGCGTGGATCTCGAGCGCCTGGCCGAGGAAGTGTTCGTCATGCGCGAGCCCGGCTCGGGCACCCGCCAGGCCATGGAGCGATTTTTCGCCAAACACGGCATCACCATCCGTCACGGTATGCAGATGACCCGCAACGAGGCGATCAAACAGGCGGTACGTGCGGGTCTGGGCCTGAGCGTGGTCTCGCTGCACACGGTGGAGCTGGAGCTGGAGACCGAGCGCTTGGTGATCCTGGACGTGGAAGGCTTTCCGATCGAGCGCCAATGGCACCTGGTCTATCGCCGCGGCAGACGCCTCTCGCCCGCCGCCCAGGCTTTTCGGCAGTTTGTGCTGGACGAGGCCCGCGGCTTGGTGGGCCCCTTACCCTCAACTGGATTTGCTAAGAACAAATAGCCGGGGAGCGCTGGAGCCGGCCCCGTCGGATCCGATGCTGCGAGCCCCGTTCCAGGGGGCTGCCCGCGAGTCCCAGCCCCTGGATTCAGATGCGTCGTAACGGTGTGAATTTCCGGGTTTTCGCATCGCACAATTTCGACCGGCTTCAGCTACAATACGCGGCCCCGTCGACAAATATCGGTTCCCTGCATGCCCGACCGCAAGCCCCGCGATACGCGCACCGGCAACAAACGCTACCCGCTCCTGTCCTCTGTCGAGCTTCCCGCCGACCTTCGCCGGCTGCCCCAAGACCGGCTTCCCGAGCTGGCGCACGAGCTGCGCAGCTTCCTCATAGACAGCGTCTCGCGTACCGGCGGTCACCTGGCAGCGGGGCTGGGTGTAGTGGAACTCACCATCGCCCTGCACTATGTCTTCGATACCCCGGAGGACCGGCTGATCTGGGACGTGGGCCATCAGGCCTATCCGCACAAGATACTCACTGGCCGGCGTGCCCGCATGGGCGGAATGCGTCAGAAAGGCGGTCTGTCGGGATTCCCCAAGCGCAGCGAAAGCCCCTACGACACCTTCGGCGTAGGCCACTCCAGCACCTCCATCAGCGCGGCATTGGGCATGGCCATGGCCGCCAAGGCCAAGGGTGAGTCGCGGCACGTGATCGCGGTGATCGGCGACGGGGCCCTGAGTGCGGGAATGGCCTTCGAGGCCCTCAATCACGCCGGTCCCCTGGACCCGGATCTGATGGTGATCCTCAACGACAACGACATGTCCATCTCGCCGCCGGTGGGGGCCATCAGCAGCCACCTGGCGCGGCTTCTCTCCGGCAAGCTCTACACCAGCGTGCGCGAGGGCAGCAAGTCCGCCCTGCGCGGCCTACCTCAACTGAGGGAGCTGCTGGGGCGCTGGGAGGAGCACACGAAGGGCATGGTCATGCCCAGCACCATGTTCGAAGAGCTGGGCTTCAACTACATTGGCCCCATCGACGGTCACGACATCGAATACCTGGTCAGCACCCTGCACAACATGAAGACCATGCCGGGGCCCCGCCTGTTGCATGTCGTGACCCAGAAAGGGAAGGGCTACGAGCCGGCGGAGGGCCAGCCCGTCACCTATCACGGCGTGACGCCCTTCGATCGCAAGACCGGGGAGATGCACAAGAAAGCGGGTGCCGTCACCTACACCAAGGTCTTCGGCGACTGGCTGTACGACGCGGCGAGCAAAGACATGCGTCTCGTAGGCATCACGCCGGCCATGTGCGAAGGCTCGGGCCTGTCCAGATTCGCCGAGCGGTTCCCGGAACGCTACGTCGATGTCGGCATTGCCGAGCAGCACGCCTTGACGCTGGCCGCCGGCATGGCCTGCGAGGGACTGAAGCCGGTCGTGGCCATCTATTCCACCTTCCTGCAGCGGGCCTACGATCAACTCATCCACGACATCTGCCTGCAGGACCTGGACGTAACCCTGGCGGTAGACCGAGCCGGTCCGGTGGGCGCCGATGGAGCCACCCACGCCGGCAGCTTCGATCTCAGCTACTGCCGCTGCCTGCCGAACATGACCATCATGGCCCCGCCAGACGAGAACGAGTGTCGGCGCATGCTGCAGACCGCCTACGAGCACCCGGGCCCGGCCATGGTGCGCTACCCACGCGGCTCCGGACCCGGCGTTCCGGTCGAGACCGATATCGAGGTCCTGCCCATGGGGAAGGCCGAGCTACGCAGGCAGGGCCGGGGAGCGGCGCTGCTGGCCTTCGGCACCCTGCTGGCCTCGGCACTGGAGGCCGCGAAGACCCTGGACGCCAGCGTCGTCAACATGCGCTTCGTGAAGCCCTTGGATGAGGGCCTGATCCTGGAGATGGCCCGAACCCACCGGCTATTGGTGACCCTGGAGGAGAACGTGGTGGCCGGCGGTGCCGGTTCCGCCGTTGCGGAGCTGCTGGCCCGCGAAGGAGTCGAGGTGCGATGTCTGCATCTGGGGCTGCCCGATCGGTTCCTGGATCAGGCTTCCCAGCAGGAGCAGCTCGCCGAGTGCGGCCTGGATGTGCCCGGCATCACGGCGGCGGTGGGCGACGCCCTGCGCGGCTCCGACCCGGGTATTGCCTTCCCCAAGGGCAACGCCTCCCGATGAAAAAGGCCCTCGCCGTTGCCGCCGCGTTGGTGGCGGCGACGGTCCTCGCCTTGCCATGGGTGCTCGGTACCCAAGCCCGGACCGCCCACGAGAACCTTCTCACCCAACTGCAGTCGCAGGGTGCCCGGGTGATCGATTCTGACTATCGGGGCGGATGGCTCAGCTCCGAGGCTTCGGTGAGAATCGAGCTGCCCTACGGCCCCCCGCAGACCGCCCCCAAAGCTGCGGCTCCGATCAGCCTGGAAAGCCGAATCTCCCATGGACCCTGGCCCCTTGATTCACCGCGTCTGCTTCCTTCCGCGGCCCTGATCGAGAGCCGGGCGGAGCTATCGCTCCCCGGCTCGGTGCCGCCACCGCTGCTGCTGACCACGAGGGTGGAGCTCGACGGCAGCGGCGCGACCGAGATCCGCCTCCCGCCAGTCCCCTCGACGACAGCGGGCTCAGGCCTGCAGACGGCGCAGGGGGACGGAGAGCTGACTTTCGCCCCCGGTTTTTCGCAGGTTAGGGGTCGACTTGCCCTGCCCTCCCTATCCCTGTCCGCCGACGCGGGCTACCGGCTGGAGCTGCGCGGCCTGGAGCTCGAAGGATCGGGATCGCGCTGGATCGCGGGTCTGGCGACCGGCCAGGCCACTCTGAAACTGGGGCGGGCCGAGCTGCGCACCCCGCGGGTGCACCTGCAGGCCACCGGACTCTCGGCCACTGGTAAGACGATCCCCGAGGGCACGCTCCTGAGCTTGGAGCTGGCGTACCGGGCCGAAGAGCTGAGTGTGAACGGCGTGCCTTACGGGCCGTCGCAGTTCTCTTTCTCGCTGCAAAGGCTGCCCGGTGATGTATTGGCGTCCCTTCAGGATTCGATGCGCGCGCTCTCCGACAATCCGATGGACCAGTCCCTGATTGCCGTTACCATGGCGGCAATCATGGCCGAGCATGTGCCCCTGTTATTGGCCGCGGATCCCGAGCTAGCCCTCGGCCCCGTCGAGATCACCACACCACAAGGCCAGGTTCGGGGTCGTCTCTCCCTTGCCAGCCAGGGTCTCACGCGCGAGATGCTGGAGCAGCGCGGCGCCTGGGTAGAGCACTTGGCAGGGGAGGCGGAGCTGACTCTGCCCCGCCCATTGGCGCTGCGGTTGCTGGAGGAATGGGAGCACAGTCAGACCCTGGAGCAACTGCACAAGCGGGGACGAGAGGCTCCGACCCAGTCCGATGCCTTCGAGGCCGAGATCGCAGCAAAGGCCCGCGAACGGCTCGCAGTCCTGGTGCGTCAGAGATGGCTCGTAGAGTCGGGGGGAGGCTTTAGGATTCAGGCAAGGCTGACCGATGCCCTGCTCACCCTCAACGGCAAGACCATACCGGTCGGTGTAGCGGCCGCGCCCCTGAGAAGGAGATGCGAAC
>CALOFM010000053.1:0-189586 GCA_942492625.1 uncultured Gammaproteobacteria bacterium
AAGAGCGGACCACGGGATGAATGGATTGGTTGGAGCCGGGCGCAGCGCCACCGCAACCTCGGCGGTGTGATCAACAACGCCCGGTTTCTGATCCTGCCCTGGGTTCGGGTCTCTTCGCTGGCCAGTAAGCTGTTGGCGATGGCTGCCCGCTCGCTGCCGGCGCACTGGGAAGGGCGGTACGGCTACCGCCCGGTGTTGCTGGAGACCTTCGTGGAGACGGAGCGTTTTGTCGGGACCTGTTACCGGGCGGCGAACTGGACCTGCGTGGGCCAGACGCAGGGCCGGGGGAAGCTGGGAGATCATCGTCTCGGCCAGGTACCGATCAAGACGGTGTGGGTGTATCCGCTGGCGAAGGACTTCCGGGTACGGCTGTGGCAATGACCGATCCGCAGCCCATTGAGATCGAGGCCGCGGAGGTCGAGCGGCTGATCGAGCAGGCGCAACACGGGCGGCTCGATCCCGCCGCGCAGAAGCGGATCGTGCCCCTGTTGCAAACGCTGCTGTGGCTTGAGCACACCTTGCTGGAGACGCGCATCAGCCTGGCGAAGCTGAGAAAGCTCCTCTTCGGCAAGCGCACCGAGAAGACGACGCGAAAACCCCCAAAGCCTCCCGACGGGCCGGCGGATTGGAGCGAGAACACGGAGGGCAAATCCGATCCGCCAAGTGATCCCGAACCCCCTGCCGGGGACGCCGCCGCCGGGGAGGACGGGAGGCAATCGGAGGTCGAAAGCGATACAGAAACGGGCTCGGGCGAGCAAACGGGTGTTGGCAGCGATGGGCAAAAGCCGACACCGCGACCAGGTCATGGTCGCCTCGGAGCGGCGGATTATCCAGGGGCCGAGCGGATCTTTTGCCCCCATGATCAGTACCAGGCGGGCGATCGCTGCCCCAAATGTACGCGCGGGCGGCTCTACCGCTCACGCCCCCTGGTGCGCCTGCGTTTCAGAGGCCAACCGCTGGCGAACGTCACCCGCTATGAATTGGAGCAGCTGCGCTGCGGGGCGTGCGGCGCCTTGTTTGTGGCCCACATGCCACCCGAGGCGGGTCAGGAAACCTACGATGTGAGCCTGAAGGTCAATCTGGCCGTGGCCCATTATCATCTGGGCCTGCCGCTCAAACGCATCGAGTCCTTTCAGCAGCTGGTGGGTATGCCGTTGCCCGATGCCACCCAATGGGAGTTGGTCGAGGAGGTCGCCGATAGCGCCTATCCGCCCTTTGAATACCTCAAGCGTTTCGGCGCCCAACAGCCGCTGGTCTACCAGGACGACACCGGCACGCGCATCCTGTCGCTGATCAAGGAAAATCAGGCCGACCCGCAGCCTAAGCGCAAGGGGATGTACACCACGGTCCTGCGCTTCGAAGGGGAGCAATCGATCTGTCTGTACTTCACCGGGCGCCGGCACGCGGGCGAGAATCTCGACGCTCTCCTGGCCGATCGCGACCCGAGTCTCCCGCCCATCCAATGGATGTCCGATGGCCTGGCAGCCAATACCCCCAAGGAGCATAAGGACCAGGCGGTGGACTTGAGCTGCCTGGTCCATGGGCGCCGGCAGTTTGTTGATATCGAGGCATTCTTTCCCAGCGAATGCGCGCGGGTCATCGATGCCATCGCCACGATCTACAAGCACGAGGCCCATTGTAAAGACCAGCAGCTCACACCGGCGCAACGCCTCGCCTACCACCAGGAGCACAGCCGCGAGGTGATGGACGAGCTCAAGACCTGGATGGAGCAACGGCTCGAAGAGCGGCTGGTGGAGCCCAACAGTCGCCTGGGCGGGGCCTTCGAGTATCTGCTCAAGCGCTGGGCGGCCCTGACCCGGTTCCTGCACATTCCGGGGGCGCCGCTGGACAACAATGCCGCCGAACGGGCGCTCAAGATCATCCTGCGGTACCGCAAAAACAGTCTGTTCTACAAGAACGAGCACGGCGCCCATGTCGGCGAGGTCCTCACCAGCCTGATCGAGACCTGCCGGCTGAACGGGATCAATCCGCTGGACTACCTCCGCGCCCTGATGGAGAACCGCTCGGCGGTGTTCGCCGACCCCGCGGCCTGGCTGCCCTGGAACTACCGTGATGCCCGGCCATCGGCTCGAGAACCCGCTGCCCCTAAGCCACCCGCCGCCAGTCATCGGCCATCCCGGCCTCCTCGGGGTTGCCGTTCCACAGTAGAATCTGCAGCTCGCGCGCCGAGAGCCGATGGCTGACTTGCGCTGTCGACGGCCACCAGGTCAACCGACCCTGTGACAGACGTTTCTGGCACAGCCAGAACCCCTGGCCATCGTAGCAAAGTAGCTTCAGCGAGGTCCCCCGCCGGTTGCGGAAGACAAAGATGGCGCCGGCCATGGGGTCCTCGCCAAGCCGCTGCCGGCACAGCGCCGCCAGCCCATCAATCCCGCGGCGGAAATCCGCCGCCTCACGGGCGAGGAAGACGCGGCTTTGTGGGGTCAGCTGCAACATGATCAGGCCCCCATGAAACGATCGAGCAGTGTCAGCATGTCGCCACGGTGGCTTGGGCGGATGCGCAGGCGCAGTCCATCCGGGCGTTCCAGTTCCATCCACACCGCCGTGGCGTCCGGCCCCGGGGCCTGCTCGATGAGCGCGCGATCGATCTCCACAAACGCCGTGTCATCGCCAGATCCCTGCCGGCTTAGCCCTGCCTCGATGGCCTTTCGGCGCTTATCAAGTTCCGTATAACTGAGGCGTAGGGTTCTGCTGACCTGTGAGATCCCATAGGTTTCCAACAGGGTGAGCGCTTGATTCCAGAGCTCTTCGGGTATCCTCTCCCCGCTGGTTTTTTTCCTTCGCCAATGCGCGAAATGCTTGGCAACTGCTTCCAGTGTCAATGTGGCTTCGCTGCGTGCGTTCATGTCGCCTCCGGTGAGTGTTTGGCACCGTCGGCATCCTAATCAGCCCGCTGTCAACTGGTCACGCACGTTTGCCGGAAACACACGATTTTCCTCGCGATTAAAGAAGCGGCCCCCCACTGGTTCCGTAATGCCTTAGACCTGGCTATACAAACCCTGCAACGTCGGGAAGACCTCGTTGAGATGCGCTTCGAGGACATCCGCGACGGCTTTCTCTATGTACGTCAGAAGAAAACCGCAAGTCGGACGGACGCAGGCAACGTTCGTATTCTACTCGGGGCGCAGCTTAGGCCAGTGATCGAAAGGTGCCGAGACGACATTGCCAGCCCGTTTATCGTTCATCGACGGCCGCAGAAAATGCGGATGGATTACCAGAACCAGAAAGAACACTGGGCCAAGGTGTCGAAGGAGATGCTGACGCGGGAATTCCAGCGGCTCCGAGACGAAACCGGTCTGGTCGATCATCTGGCACCGAAAAAACGCCCAAGCTTTCACGAGGTCCGTGCCCTTGGCGCCGATCAGTACCGTGTCGCCGGCTGGCCGGAGGAGTCGATCCAACGATTGCTTGGTCACTCTTCCAAGCGCATGACGGAGCTTTACCTGGATCGTCATCAGGAACGTTGGGTCGATGCCGAAGCAGGCCTAACGGTTTGAGGGTTAGAAAAGGTAAGAGGCCGCAGCCGCGAACCGATAAAGCGAGCCAGCTCCTGACTGTACCCTGTCCTGGCGGGACTCTGCTGCCAGTTAATTTCACGTTATTGTCAACGAGGGAACCTCGCCGACGGTCCGGTACCTGTTGCGGTCCTGCACGACCTAATCCTGCTACGCCCGGTTTGTCCCCGCGCAAATGCGAGAACGCCGCTCGCGGTATAATTCGACGGGGCCCGAGAGGCGGGGGCGGGTATGAAGCGATTTGTGACGGACCAGCCACGAGGACAGGCCACATTGTTACCCGAACGTCGCGAGGACTTCATCGACGACGAGAATCCGGATCGCCTGATCGACGCGTTCGTCGAGTAACTCGGTACTGCCCGTGCTCCGTGATACAGAGCTTCGCGAACTTGTGCCGGAGCCCTAGAAGAAGACCGGCACTCCCCGACCGTCGTTTAGGTCCTTGAGCAGGGTGCGCAGCACCACGATGGCACGCTCCCTGTCTGCGTTCAGGTCCCAGACCTGACCGGCCCAATGCAGCGGATCGCGCAGCTCGCCCGCCAACCGGTCCGCGCAGAGCAGCTCGTAGATGCGGCGCCAGTCGTCTTCGACTCGCACCGCCAGCTGTGGGTTGATCAGGTACTGGCCGTGGCTCACACGCAAAAAGAGCTTGCGGTTGTATGGGCCTTGCCGTGATACCTCGTTCTTGGAGAGGATCGAGGAGATGTAAGCGCGTTTCTTGCGCCGCGCGGGCACGACAGATTCCGGGAAGTGGCCAAGGACGTCTGCAAAATCGATGGCCGAGAGGAACCGCCCGCGCGAGGCATAGTTCTCTCCGAGACGCTGATAGAACAACACCATCGCGATGCAGAGCATCAGATACTCCATCAGCCGCCGGTCGAGCTTCACCAGACGCCCGTCGATTTGCAGGTCCAGGCTGGCCGGGGCCAGTCGGTCGAAGACTGCGGGCAGCTTGGTGCGCGCAAACCGTTCGTCGGCGCAGGCGCGCTCGAGGCTGATCTGGAAGGCGTTGAGCCCGTTGGCGTCGACCAGGCTGGTGTCCGCATCCCGGTCCAACAGCGCCTCGGTGAGCTCGGCGTTGCCCATGCGACTGGCGATCATCAGCGGAGTCTGATCGAAGACATTGCGGAAGTCGACACCGTATTTATCGGTCTCGCGCAGCACCCCGGCCGGATTCCTGAAGCCGTAGTGCTCGAAGTGTTTCTTCTCCAGCACCGACATGGCCTTGTCCGGTTGCCTGGCGGTCTTGAACCCGGCTTGGACCAAGGCATTCAAGCGGCGCTGGTCACGATAGACCAGGGTGTATTCCATCAACGCGATGCGCGCCTTCTTTTCCTGTCCCTCCAAAGCCTTCTTCTCCAGCTCTGTCAGGGTATCCCCCCGAAACACGCGCCACGGTACCTGGCGCTGCTTGAGGATCTGCTCGCGGATCTCGGCCGCCTGCTCGTCCTTGCCCTGGAGCTCCAGCCGATGGGCCTCGTGGCGCCACTCGTCGAGACTGGAGCGCGCTGTCTCGACGTCCTCGACGCCCTCGTGGACCTCGGTCAGCCCGAGCAGCGCAAGCAAGTGCTGCTTGGGGCGCGGCTCGATCAGGTAGAGGTTCTTCACCGCCCGGGTCACGGCGACATACAGGGCGTTGATATAGAATTTGTAGATCTCCAGGGACTTGTCGCCCTTGTCGCGGCCGCGGGCATAGCGCAGCTCGCCTTCCAGGTCCTCTCCGCTCAGCTCCCCCGCGATATCGCGAAAGCGCTTCTCCTCGCTCGAGACGAAACCGAAGAGCAACACGTTCTCGTACTCCAGGCCCTTGGCCTCGTGGATCGAGAACACCAGGGGCGTGCGAAAGTACTTGCGCACCTCGGCCTTCTGTTCCGGGTGCAGGACCAGGATGGCAAAGCGCGCCGAGGCGGCGGTGCGCCGGTCCAGATCGCGCTTGACCGGCTCGCTGTCCTGTAACAATCCAACCCGCCCCTGGCTCGGGCCGCAGCTGCGCACCAGGTAGTTGCTCTCGCGGTCCACGGAGCCGAAACGGGCGTGCTTGATGTGCAGCAGGCGGTTGGCGATCTGCGTGACCTGGGGCGAGTTGCGGAAGTTGGCGTTCAGGATGCGAATCAGGTCTGCCGGTGCGCCCTCGTCTCGCTCCTTCCAGAACAGGGTCTTGACCTTGGACCAGGAGAAGAAGTTGGGGTGAACGATCTGGTTGGAGTCGCCGCACAGAAGGAAGCTTTGGGCATCGCGAAGCGCCCGCAGGATCAGCAGCAATTGGATGTTGGTGAGGTCCTGGACCTCGTCGACGACAACGAAGTCGTAGCGCGGCTCCACGCGCGCCATCCAGGCGTGGCTCAGGATGTTGGGGTCGAACCACCCGTGCTCGGCGAGGAAGCGCAGGTACTTCTCGAACAGGTCGTAAACGGCGCCGCGGATTTCCGGCGCATAGATGGACTGTCGAACGCCCAAGGCCAGGTAGGCGTCGCGGCTCAGATACGCTTGCTCGGTCACGGACCCGGTGATTGCGCCCTGGAACTCCTCGAACAGCCGGTGGCTGTCCTTGAGCCCCCGCGGCAGACGCTGGCGGGCCGCCCAGCCCGCGAAGACCCTAGGCGTGATTTCTCTAGCCTCCGGTACATGGATGCTCTCCAGGTACTCCCGGAAGGACAGAAAATCGACATTCTGCTCGTCGTTGCTGTAGCCGCTGGCGTAGTAGAGATCGCGGGCGTTCTGGACCAGGAAGGGCGAGCGCGTGACGTAGAGGATGTCGCCGCTCGCATCCTTCATCTTCTCCAATGTCAGCGCGGTCTTGCCGCTGCCGGCGGAGCCGATGATCACCAGCGGCGGGGACTGCTTGTAGACCGCTTCCTGGTCTTCGTCGAAGGACAGCACCTTGTCGAGCAGATGGAATCGCTGCAGCTTGGGGTTCAGATAGGAAAGCTCCGGGGCCGCGTCGGCCGCACCCGGTTCTACCGATGGGATCCGTTCCTCATCGATCGTTACCCCGCGCGCGAGAAATCGGGATTTTTCATAGGCGTGCTGTCGGATGTACTCCAGCAACAGCGCGCAGCGCTCGCCCTTGTGGCGGTAGAGCGCGAACAAAAGCCGGTTGCTGCGGTCCAGCCGTGCCCGGTAGAGGTTGTCGCCGATCTTCTTGACATCGGCGGAACGGAAATCATCGGCGGCGAGGTAATTGGCGAGCTTCTCGTAGCCAGGGATTGCCGCGGTGTCGAGGCCGCGGTAGGCGAGGATCTTCATGCGATTCGGAGGAAAGATGTGAGCAAGTACGGGCGCGCCGTGCGGAAGATACCCCAATTCTAAATGACCTGCGGTGGCGGAGCGACGCCGACCCTGGCTCCGCAGATTAGCACTGGGTGGCGAACTCGACGGAGGGAAACAAGCGCGCGGATCGCGTTGTCGACCGATAGAAAACCCTTCTGGTCGCTTATTACCCGCATGGACGATCCCGTGTGCGACCGATGTCCCTCATGAAAAGGGTCGACCAACTAAAGGCAGCCCGCCTTGCTCTTCCAGCGACCGACTGGTCTCCAGGAACGGACCGGTGTTTGTCGCGTCGACCGGTTCGTTTCCTCAGTCTGTCGATAACCAGAGTCCAGCCAACAGTGCACGTAGGCAGATCAGTTCGGAAGTCTGCGATGTAGCAAAAAAGTCACAGCCCGCCAAGCCTTAACTGACCATGAGCTTCCCCCCGCTTCAATCGACCGTCTGCCAACCTGTAATGACTGCTCCACGCTGTTTCCGGACGCTGGAGGTTGAGCTGTCGAAACCGTAGTTAGCACTACAATCCCGCTGAGCACCTCGCTTCAGCAAGCGTCTGCAAAGGCACTCAAAACGGCCGTTACAGGCTGACCAACGGTACATTCGAAAATCCCCGAGCACGGTGCCATCCCCGTTGGCGTAGTTGTCCAGGGTCCAGGTTCCTCACCTCTACCGATCTGGATAAAGTGCGCTGCCACTCGTCATGGTCAGAGCCGTCATCGAGAAGTAACGCCTCTGTGCGAGTCACAGCTTCAGTCTCGCTTCCGGCGTCGCGCTCTTCTTCGCATACGACGACGAAGCGATCGCGCTTGTCACGTCGGCAAGGCTGCGGAGCCTCCCTGCACCGCTGGCGATGCGATCCGAAGCGGGCCCCCCTATTTCGGCAGGAGCGGATCGCTAACCCCGAGAACGTAGATGGCGAGGAGCCCCAGGGCACCGGTCGCAAGGACATAGTAGACCGTCGGGATGATGGTCCGGCGCAGCGTGGCTCCCTCCTGCCCCAAGAGCCCAACGGTCGCGGAGGCGGCCACCACATTGTGGATGGCGATCATGTTGCCTGCAGCGGCACCCACTGCCTGAAGGGCAACCACGAGGGCCCCGGACAGCGCCAACCCCTCGGCCACGCTGAACTGAAACAGGCTGAACATCAGGTTGCTCACCGTGTTGCTGCCCGCGATGAAAGCGCCCAGGGCGCCGATGATCGGAGCGAACAGCGGCCAGACCTCGCCCACATTGCTTGCCACCCATTGGGCCATGGCGATGGGCATGCTGGGCAGTTCGAGGGCGTTGACGCCGGAGTTTATGTAAATGCGCACCATGGGAATGGTGAAAACCAGCACGAACCCGGCCCCCAACAGGATCTTGCTCGACTCGCCGATGGCGGCGCCTAGCTCCGAGGGCTTCATGCGGTGCAGGAAGAAGGTAATGATCACGACCATTATCAATATGGCCCCGGGTAGGTACAGGGGCTGGGACTTGCCGGTAATCTCGGTGCCGAAGATCCCCGACCATTGGATCGTCAGCGCCTTGAGGGCGCTGCCGATGCCCAGTTCCGGGAGGCGGGTCAGCACCAGGATCACGGCCACCAGCAGGTACGGGACCCAGGCGAGCCAGGTGGACATGGTCTTGGTGGTCAGGGCGTCCAGGTTGATCTCGATCTTGCCCAGCCAATCCGCGGGCCATTCGCTGGCCGGCGCAAAATCCCAGGTATCTTTGGGGACCAAGAAGCCCTTTCCCGCGGCGAAGGTTACAATGCCGAGACCTACCAGCCCGCCGATCAAGGACGGAAACTCGGGACCAAGAAAGACGCCGGTGAGCGCGTAGGGAATCGTAAAGGCGACACCGCCGAACAGCGCGAAGGGGACGATGGACAGGCCCTCGGTCCAGGATTTTGAGCGGCCGAAGAAGCGCGTCATCATCATCACCATGAGCAGCGGTATCAGCGTGCCGACGATGCCGTGCAAGATCGCCGATTCGGCGGCGATCAGTCGCAGATACTGCTCGAAGTCCATACCGACGGCGGTCAGCCGGCTTGTCAGCTCCGGACTCTCCAAGCCGCCCTTGACGCCGACCAGGATGGGCGTGCCGACAGCGCCGAAGGTGACCGGCGTGCTCTGGATCATCATGCCGATCATGACCGCAGCCATCGCAGGGAAACCGATGGCAACCATCAGGGGCGCGGCGATGGCCGCCGGCGTCCCGAACCCGGAAGCACCTTCGATGAAGCTGCCGAAGAGCCAGGCGATGATGACGATCTGCACCCGCCGATCGTCGCTGATGCGGTGAAAACCGCTGCGAATGGCGGTGATGGCCCCGGAGTGTTTGAGCGTGTTGAGCAGCAGGATGGCCCCGAAGATGATGAAGAGGATATTGAAGGTGATGAACAGGCCCTGCACCGTGGAGGCGGCAACCTGCGCAAACGAGACCTGCCACGCGACAAGCGCGATCAGAACCGAGACGACATAGGCGATCGGCATCGCCCATTTGGCGGGCCAGCGAAATCCAACCAACAGGATCGCGGCGATCAGGATGGGTGCAACAGCGAGCAACGCTTGTATGCCCAGACTCATAGCGTATCTCCAATGTGGCTAGTTGTGGATGAAATCTTCGGAGCCGGAATCCCAACGCCGACCTGAGGAATGGAAGAACGGTTTCGTCGTTCGGTGCTTTGACGGTGCCGGCGAGCCGTTCGTGCCTTCGGTCGCCTTCTGCGTCGCCCGCCTGTACTGAATCTCGACAGTCGCGACGCAGCAAACATACCGTTTTTGTGCCACCCGTGGATACCCCCTTATCGACAGGCGGTCTATGTTGTTCCGGCTCAACTGTTTAGGCCCGCGCGCCCCCTGGATTCGCAGGAGGCGGACTCGAAACAGGCGTCCATCAGGTAAAGGATGGACCTGTAGGGGATCCCCGAGTGCTTGGAGAGGCCGATCTCGCAGGTGCGGCTGCTCGAGTAACCGCTCTTACAGCCCTCAGGAATCTGCTGCCGCAAGCGGCTCAATGCGGATGCATTCAGCGCCGGCGTTGTGAAGCCTTTCTCCCCCGCAAAGCCGCAGCAGCCCTGTTCCTCCGGTTGGAAGACTCGCTCCGCGCAGGTCTCGGCAAGGGCAACAAAATCTCTCTCCAAGCCCATCTTGCGGGCGCTGCAGCTGATGTGCAGGGCGATCCGATCGAGCTTTTGGACTTGACGCAGGCGCGGAAGCAGGTGCTCGCGTGCAAAGCCAACCGGCTCCTGAATCCGAATGGGCCTGGTGAAGCCATCGATCATGCGTGCCGTACAAGGACTGGTGTCGCAAACCACGGGCAGTCGGCCCTGTTCGGTGGCTTGCCAGAGGGCCGCCTCGATGTGCCCCAACGCGGCCCGCGCGGGACCGTCCAGCCCCTTGCTCGCGAAGGGCATGCCGCAGCAGAGGCCCTCAACGCGCTTCGGTATAACGACCTCGAAGCCGGCCTTGGACAGCAGCGACAGGGTGATCTGCTGCAAGTCCCTCTTCTCGGAATCGCACACGGCCGTCCCCATGGTCCGGCTGACGCAGCTCGGCAGATAGACGACTCGTCCCGATGGGTCCGGGACCGGAGCTAGTCGCACCAATCGGCTCGCGGATCTCGGCATCGAGCAGTCCCAAATCGGGGCCCGATCTCCGGTGAGCCGGCGCAGAGCCGACGTCGATTTCTCCAAGACCGAGGAACCGGTCAGGCGCGAAATCGCGCTGGCCGCACCCAGTCCAAGACGGACCCCGGCAGTGGCTCCGCCCATATGACGTTCGACCCAGTGACCGACCTTTCCCGCGGTCTCTCCTTGCCGCGCCGCGCGTAGCCGTTTCATCATGACGCCAGTGTCTATGCCCACCGGGCAGCGAGTGGCGCACAGGCCGTCGGCCGCGCATGTGCCTTCCCCCAGCCAGGGATACTCCTGGTCAAACTCTTCCAACAGATCGGGAGACGTGCCGCTCCGTGTCAGGCGCGCCTGCTCGCGCAGGAGTACGATGCGCTGACGCGGCGTCAGGGTCAGGTTTCGCGACGGACAGATGGGCTCGCAAAATCCGCACTCGATGCAGCGGTCCACGAGCTCGTCGGCAGCAGGCATGGGCTTGAGGTTCGTGACATGAGCCAGGGGATCGCTGTTCAGAATGACGCCCGGATTGAGCAGCTCTTTGGGGTCGAAGAGGACCTTGATCTCACGCATCAAGCGGTAGGCGTCGGGACCCCATTCAAGCTCGACGAAGGGGGCCATGTTGCGTCCGGTACTGTGCTCCGCCTTGAGCGAGCCATCGTACCCTTCGACGACAAGCTTGCTGAGTGCGTCCATGAACCCTTTGTATCGCTCGACTTCGGTTGGGTCGTTGAAGTCCGGTGTGATGACGAAGTGCAGATTCCCCTCCAGTGCATGCCCGAAGATGATGGCGTTGTCGTAGCCATACTCGGAGAACAGGGCTTGCAGATCCAGCGTGGCGGCGGCGAGCTTGGGAACCTGGAAGGCGACGTCCTCGATGACGACGGTCGTTCCTGCCGAGCGCACTGCACCCACGGATGGAAAGAGTCCTTTGCGGACCTTCCACAACTTTTCGTACTCCTCGGGGACATCGGAGAAGCCGGTGGCATTCAGCGTGTCCTGGGCAGCCAGGCAGCAATTGATGGCCGCAATGTGCTCGGTCAAGTCGTCTGCCGTCTCGGCTCGGGTCTCCATGAGCAACGCGGCAGCCGCGACCGGCAATCCTTTGAGTGATTCGGGCATACCCGGCTGATCCTGGACCGAGCGCAGGGCCGCCCCGTCCATGATCTCCACTGCGTCTACTGGCTGGGATTTCAGGCCGGCCACCGCCCGGCAGGCGCTCTCGACGTCAGGGAAAAAGACCAGGTTGCTGGCCTTGAACGGGTGCTCCGGTACGGTCCTGTAGGTGATCTCGGCGATGAATCCCAGTGTTCCCTCGGATCCAATCATCAGATGCTGCAGAATCTCGAAGGGATCCTCGAAATCGACAAGGGCGTTGAGACTGTACCCGGTGGTGTTCTTGATGCTGAACTTGTGGCGGATGCGCTCCGCCAACGCCTTGTCCCGGGTTACGCGCTTCGCAAGGCCGGTGAGACGATCTAGAAAGTGGCCATGGCTTTGGGCAAACGATGCGCGGCTTTCGGCAAACCGTATAGTCCGTGAAGAAGGATAGACAAGGGCGTATTGCGGTGTATCAAGTTGCTGCAGCGCCGAATCTTCGACGGGACCGCGATCTGGCCGGCTGATGACTATTTCAGCCACCGTATCTTCAGCCCCCCATTCAGCTCCTTATGCCGCCGCCCGGGAAAAGCGCCTCACTCGCCCGCTCCGATGACCGGTGTCTTGTTGTGACACGTTTTCGTTAGCCGTCGATTCCAGCTCTCAAGGCACGCTCATACTCTCTAGCGTAACCAGCGATCTGCTCCGCTCGATCCGTCCCATTGACAATGCGCCGCGCATTCACGTAGTCCACCGATCCAGGTTTGATGTAGTCGGCTAGCCTCTTTCCCGTGAAGTCACCATCTCTCATGCCGCCAACCGTGATGAGGGCCGATGTACTGGGTACGAGCGCAAGATTCCAGTCGTCGTGCACCTGGTAGGGGATCTTGTAGATGCGAACCTGCTTGATCGCGTGCAGCTTGTCCTGCTGTCTCTTGTAGTTCTCCTCCCAGGTCAACTGGACATACCCTCGGCCGAACCAGGGCGCGTACCGCGTATTCCAGCCACCGTACTCCTCGATTGGCTGCATCGTTCGCGCTGTCTCATGGTAAACGGTGGCGAGGATATAGGCCGATTGTTCGAGTACCGGATCGAGGCCGGCGACCGAGCAGACGTTGCCAATGATGTTGTGACCGTCCACCTGACCCTGGCTGAGCGATCCACCGAACAGGCCCGCCCGGATCACATCGAAGAACGCCGCTGCGTTTAATTCAGGGCGATCTTGCTCCGGGCCGGACGGCTTGGCTTCCGGCACCGGACCCGCGCCTACCGATGCTTCGTCAATTTCAGCGGCCTTGGCAACGGCGTCCGCGTAGTCTTGCGCCGCTTTGGCCATCGCCGCTTTGTACGCATCAGCCATGTGATCGCCCATCCGTGGCTGCGTTCACACGGTCTCGCAACGCCTTTCCGGGCTTGAAGTGCGGAACAAACCTTGCCGGCACAGCCACGGCCTCGCCGGTCTTGGGATTGCGTCCGATACGGGGCGGACGCGAATGGAGCGTGAAGCTGCCGAATCCCCGGACCTCAATGCGCTTGCCCGCTACGAGCGCATCGCCCATCTGCTGCAACATGGTCTTGACGGCAAGCTCTACGTCGCATTCGCTCAGGGTGCTCTGTGCGCGCGTCATGAGGTCGATCAGATCGGACTTCGTCATGTTTGCTGTTCTCCACGCAGAGCGGGCACGGTCCGCAGAGGTGCTATCGTCAGCCCGTTGCCGCACGCAGTTTATGCAAATCAGAGGCAGCTTGTGTAGCGCGGTGGAATCGCGTCGCACGACGTGGCAACAATCTAAGGTCCAGATTCCGCTCGGCACAGCAAACGGAGACGAGCTGACGCCGTATCAGCAGCAGTGCGGCTCATGCCAATTCGTATGAGCGACAAACCTATGAAAAGGGCAATCTATACTCCCACGATAACCGAAACTTTTCGGAAATCCGGGTATGAGAGACACCGAGTCGAAAGGCCTAGAGACGCTTGTTTCTCGACGCGAGTTTCTCGCGCTGTCGGGGTCGGCTACCCTACTGGCATCGGCCAAGCCTTCCGGCGCATCCACTGAGAGCCCCGCAGCTGCGGTTTCGGGTGCGATTCCCTCGGCCGACGCCATGCCCGACGATGCCCTCTGGGAACAAGTTCGTTCCCAGTTCCTCATCGACCCGGATCTCACGTACATGAACAACGGATCCCTGGGGCCCGTGCCTCTGGCCGTTGTAGAGGCAAACGACCGCTCGGCTCGAAACCTGGCGGCAAATCCCATCGACTACCACCTGGAAGCGGAACGCGAAGAGGCGCGCACGCGTCTCGCGGCCTTCGTCGGGGCGGACACGGACGAGATCGCGATCACGCGCAGCACCACGGAGGGCATGAACATCTTTGCCCACGGCATCGACTGGCGTCCCGGAGACGAGGTGCTCATGTGCACGCACGAGCATCCGGGGGGATATGGCGCGTACAGGACCCTCACAGCGCGGCGCGGGATCAGGATCAAATGGATCGAGCTGCCGACACCGCCCCGGGGACCGCGAGGAGATCCTCGATCGCTACCGACAGGCCATGAGCCCGAGGACGTGCATTGTCGTCGCCAGCCATATCACCTTCGTCACCGGATTGATCGTGCCCGTTCGAGAGTTGGCCGAGCTTGTCACCAGCGAGGCGCGCTCCTGTCCGTCGACGGTGCGCATCCGCTCGGAATGCTCTCGCTCGACCTCAAGGGGCTCAGCTGCCATCACTACGCCGCTTCGGGTCAGAAATGGCTGCTCGGCGGCACCGGAACCGGGCTCTGCTTTATTCGCCGTGACTTGCAGGAGAAGATTTGGCCACTGCTCGGTTTCGCGGATACGGAACAGAATGCGCCAGGCCGGCTCGGCGCGCGGAAATACGAGATGAGCGGCCAGCAGAACCTGCCCTCCGTCTCCGGTCTTGGAGCTGCGATCCGATTGCAGGAACGCATCGGAAAGGCAAGAATCGAGGCGCGGGTGCGGGCACTGGGCAAGCAGCTACGGGAAGGTCTGGGCGCCATTCCCGAGGTCAGGCTCTGGACGTCCGCCGATGCAAGGCTCTCCGCCGGTCTGACGAGCTTCACGGTCGGCCAGGTTCCCATGCACAATGTCGCGCGGGCGGTCCGCGACCGCACAGGGATCTGTGTGCTGCCCATGCCGGCGGGAGACCTCGATGCCGTGCGGATCTCGACTCACCTCTACAACACCGCAGCCGACGTGGAACGGCTCCTTTCGGCAGTTCGTCACATTGCCGAGAACGAGCTCGCGATTTTGTCTGAACCCCACGAGAAATAGCGGCGATGGCTATCTTCCGATGGTGTCTGACGGGATTACAATCGTTGCCTTGTCGAAGATCGGATCAACGCCAAGCCCCGGTCTAGGTTTTTGGTCCCTGGCGGAGGGTTACATCGAGAGCCCTAGTTGTCCCGCTGCCCGAGTGCGAGTAGCCCGAGCCCGCATGTCGCATATCGCCGGGGCTGGCGAAACGCGCCAATGTGCACGCGGTATGCGCCTATCGTCTTGCGTTTGGCGCTGGAAGAAGGTCTCCGCGAGACAAGTGGCCGACGCCGCCTTTACTCACAACTAGCAAGGACACCCGGAAATTCAAGCCGCTGGGTGAGGCGATCCTCGACAAAAGCCATCTCCTTCAATGATCTCGCGGCCATTCATGAGGTAACGCCGATAGCGGAGGTTGCGACACGCCAGTCAGCCGCCGATACACCTGATCAACGCGAATTTTGGAGGGGGTTTTTGAGAAAATTTTGAGAAAGTTTTGAGAAAAGAAAAACCGCGCCAGTGGCGCAGTCTCTATCTTATTGTTTCTACTGTATTTTTTGGTCGGGGCGAGAGGATTTGAACCTCCGACCACCTGAACCCCATTCAGGTGCGCTACCAGGCTGCGCTACGCCCCGGAAAGCTGGCAAGGGTATGCCGGGAACCGGTCGCTGTCAATCAGTACGACTCAGCGCTTGATGATGTGCAGGATCTCTTCCAGCTCAAGCCTTAGCTGGCGGATGATCTGGTGGCTCTGTGAGACGTCTTGCTTGGCGGTCTCGCCTGAGAGCTGCTGCCTGGCGCCGCCTATGGTGAATCCCTGTTCGTACAGCAGACTGCGGATTTGACGCACCATTAGGACGTCGTGACGCTGGTAGTAACGGCGGTTGCCCCGGCGCTTTACGGGCTTGAGCTGCGGGAACTCCTGCTCCCAGTAGCGCAAGACGTGGGGCTTGACCCCGCAAAGCTCGCTGACTTCGCCGATGGTGAAGTAGCGCTTGCCGGGTATGGGCGGCAGCTCGTTAGTGCTGCTACTGCTCACTTCCAGCATAGGCTTCCACCCGCGATTTTAGCTTTTGTCCGGGGCGAAAAGTTACGACACGACGGGCAGTTATAGGGATTTCTTCACCCGTTTTCGGGTTTCTGCCAGGACGCTGCTTCTTTTCCCTCAGGTCGAAATTCCCGAAACCGGACAGCTTCACCTGCTCGCCCTGTTCCAGCGCTCCACGGATCTTCTCGAAAAACATCTCGACCATGTCCTTGGCCTCACGCTTGTTCAGACCCAATTCCTCGAAGAGATACTCTGCCATGTCGGCCTTCGTCAATGCCATCTGGTCAATCCCTCAGTCTTGCCCCTAGTTCACTTTCGAGCCGCGCCAACACACGGGAAATGGTCTGGTCGACCTCCTGATCCGTAAGTGTCTGAGAAGATGCTTGCAAAATCAATCCCAAAGCAAGGCTTTTTCGCCCGGAATCTATATTTTGCCCCTGATAGACGTCGAAAAGTACGACTTCCCGCAGAAGATCCGATGCCTCAGCAGCCACGCAATCGCGAACGAGCTCGAAAGACACCTGCTCATCGACCAGGATGGCCAGATCACGCCGAATGGCCGGGAATCGAG
Organism: uncultured Gammaproteobacteria bacterium; assembly: GCA_942492625.1. Taxonomy (GTDB): domain Bacteria; phylum Pseudomonadota; class Gammaproteobacteria; order Chromatiales; family Chromatiaceae; genus Thiosymbion. The sequence continues at coordinate 16,407 of CALOFM010000053.1, forward strand.
ACAGGGCTTTGAATGCCGGCAGCCGCCCTTGCTCCAGCTCGGCGAGCGCGATCTCGAACAGGAAGGCGTTTCCGCCGATATCGAGATCCGCCGCCAGAGCCGGGTGCAGCATGCCAAGCAGGCCCACCATGCGGCTACCGCGCTCTATGCGGGCCGTCTGGCCAGGATGTAGCGCCGGATGCTCGGCGGTGACAAAGCGGAACTGGTTCGGAGCCCCGGTCAGGCAGAGCACGGACTCCAGGTCGGCCTTGGCACCGTAGAAATCCACCGGCCGTACTTTCATGCCCCATTGCTCGGGCGCGGAGATACCGACGACCAAGCCGCCGAGCACCGCGTCCTGATTCAGCTCTGGGCCGTCGCGCAGAAAACGCAGCCCGCTCTCGAAGATGCGCACCCTCTCCTGCTGACGCGCCTGGTTCTGCCGTGCGGCCTGCAGCAGACCCGGCCAGAGGCTTGTGCGCATTATGGACATGTCAGCGGACAGCGGGTTGGAGAGGGTCAGGACCTCAGGCTCCGGATCGATGCGCTGCTGCATCTCGGGGCTTACGAAGCTGTAGGTGATCACCTCGTGGTAGCCGCGGGCCACCAGCGCCAGCTTGGCACGGTCCAGGTCGAAGGCCGTCTCCGGCGGCGCCTTGGTGGTGGCCGCAGAGCTGGCATGGGTGACGGGGACGTTCTCATAGCCGTAGATACGGCCGATTTCGGCGATCAGGTCCTCTTCGAGCAGCAGGTCGAAACGGTTGCTCGGCGGAACCAGATCCCACCCATCCGCGGTCGAGGTGACCGCCAGACCCAGCCGCTGGAGGATGTCCACGACCTCGTCGTCCTCGATCTCGATACCCAGCACCTTGCCAATACGCTCCCGGCGCATGCGCAGGGCCCCTAATCGCGGCAGGTGCTCCTCCGAGCTCATGGAAACGACAGGACCGGGCTCGCCGCCGACGATATCGAGCAGCAACGCCGTCGCACGCTCCACCGCACGGGCCTGAAGCTGCGGGTCGACGCCGCGCTCGAATCTGTGGGAGGAGTCGGTATGCAACCCGTAGCTGCGCGCATTGCCGCTGATGGCTCGCGGGGAAAAGAACGCGCTCTCCAGCAGGATGTCGCGGGTACCCTCCCCCACGCCGGTATCGGCTCCGCCCATAATGCCAGCCAGGGCGACGGGCCGCTCCCGGTCGGCGATGACCAGGGTGTCGTCGCGGAGCTCGATTTCCTCGACGTTGAGCAAGGCGATCCACTCCCCGTTTGCTGCCATCCGCACCCGGATCTCGCCGTCCAGCTTGGCCAGATCGAAACTGTGCATGGGTTGGCCGAGCTCCAGGAGCACGTAGTTGGTGACGTCCACCACCGGGCTGATGCTGCGAAGCCCGCTGCGACGCAACCGTTCCTGCATCCACAGGGGCGTCTCAGCAAAGGGGTCGATGTTGCGGATTACCCGGCACACGTAGCTGGGACAGGCGTGAGGGGCGTCGAGGCGCACCCGGACGCAGTCGTCGCTCACGGCAGGTATCGGCTCGATGACAGGCCCCTGCACCGGACTGCGGTTGATAACGCCGACTTCTCGGGCCACGCCGGCCAAGCTCAGACAATCCGCACGGTCGGGAGTCAGGTCCAGCTCGATGCACTGGTCGTCGAGTGCCAGATAAGTGCGGAAATCCTCCCCGACCGGGGCATCCGCAGGCAAGGGCATAATACCCGTGGAGGACTCGGCGAGTCCGAGCTCGGCGGCCGAGCAAATCATACCCAGGGACTCTACGCCGCGTAGCTTGGCACGCTTGATCTTGAAGTCGCCGCGCAGGCGCGCGCCCACGGTGGCGACCGGGACCTTCATGCCCGCGACCACGTTGGCCGCACCGCAGATGATCTGCAGCGGCTCACCCGTCCCGGCGTCGACCCGGCACAGGCGCAGCTTTTCGGCGTCGGGGTGGGGCTCGACGGATTGCACATGGCCCACGACGACGCCGCTGAATTCGGGAGCCGCCGGCTCCACGGCGTCGACCTCGAGGCCCGCCATGGTCAATTGATCGGCCAGCGCTCGGGTGTCCACATCCGGATTCACCCACTCGCGCAACCATGCCTCACTGAATCGCATCTCAAGCTGTCCTGTATAATATTTTCTTTATATTCAGGCGAATTGCCTGAGAAACCTAAGGTCATTTTCGAAGTACAGACGGATGTCGTTGATGCCGTAGCGCAACATCGCCAGGCGCTCCACCCCCATGCCGAAGGCGTACCCCAAATAGCGCTCGGAGTCGATGCCCACGTGTCGGAAGACCTCCGGGTGGATCATCCCGCAGCCGAGCACCTCCAGCCAGCCCGTTTGCTTACACACGCGGCAGCCGGACCCGTTACAGATGACGCATTGGATATCCACTTCCGCCGAGGGCTCGGTAAAGGGGAAGTAAGACGGGCGGAAGCGCAGCTCCAGATCACGCTCGAAGAAGTTGTTCAGAAAATCGTAGAGTACGCCCTTGAGGTCGGCGAAGGTCGCCTGCTCGTCGACCAGGAAGCCCTCCACTTGGTGGAACATGGGCGTGTGGGTCAGGTCCGAGTCACAGCGGTAGACCCGGCCGGGGGCGATGATCCGTAATGGCGGCCCCTGCTTCTCCATGACCCGGATCTGCACCGGGGAGGTATGGGTGCGCAGAAGCAGGTGCTCGTCAAAGTAGAAGGTATCGTGCATGGCCCGTGCCGGGTGGTGGGCCGGGATGTTGAGGGCCTCGAAGTTGTGGTAGTCGTCCTCGACCTCCGGTCCCTCCGCGATGCTGAACCCGGCGTTGGCGAACAGCCGCTCGATTCGCTGCATGGTGCGGGTGACAGGGTGCAGCCCACCGGGCCGCTGGCCACGTCCCGGCAAAGTGACGTCAATGCGCTCGGCGGCGAGCCGTGCCGCCAGGGCGCCGCGCTCCAGCTCGGACTTACGCGCGTCGATTGCCTCCTGGACCTGCACCTTGGCCTGGTTGATGGCCAGCCCCACACCGGGGCGCTGCTCCTTGGGAAGCTTCCCGAGCTGCTTAAGCTGAGTAGTGAGAAGGCCACTCTTGCCGAGTTGGCGTACGCGCACCTGGTCCAGGGCGGCCAAGTCTGCCGCCGCGGCAACCTCCGCCACGGCGTCGTCTCGAAGCTGGTCGATACCGGGTCCAGTTTGTTCGGTCATGTTCTTGTCGATTGTGTTTCGCGAAATAAGACCGTAGGTCGGGTTAGCGAAGCGTAACCCGACGTCCGCGGATTCTGTCCTGCTGCGGCGCGGGTAAGCTCTGCGGAAAAATTCGAGAGCATTGCAGACGCGCCTAACCCGACCTGCGAACTATCTTCTTGCTGCGAATGTCCCCTTCGCAGCAAGAAAAAAGGGAAAGACCTCAGCCTTTCCCTCTTCACGCACAGGCGGCCAGCCGCCTGTGTCAGGCAGCCAGTGCCGCTTTCGCCTGCTCGGCGAGGGCAGCAAACCCATCCTTGTCATCATAGGCGATGTCGGCCAGCACCTTGCGGTCGACCTCAATCCCGGCCTGCTTCAGGCCATTGATGAGCCGGCTGTAGGACAAGCCATTCTCGCGGGCGGCCGCATTGATGCGGACGATCCACAGGGAGCGGAACTGGCGCTTCTTCTGGCGCCGATCGCGGTAGGCATACTGCCCCGCCTTGATGACGGCTTGCTTGGCAACTCGATAGACCTTGCTGCGGGCACCATAATAGCCCTTGGCCTCTTTCAGCACCTTTTTGTGACGGGCGTGTGCTGTTACACCGCGTTTTACGCGTGGCATGGGATTGTCTCCGGATTCTTACCTGTCAAATCAGCAATAGGGGATCATCCGCTGGGCGGACTTCACATCGGATTTGTGCAGTGTCTTGGGCCCACGCAGATGACGCATCCGTTTGGTAGGCTTCTTTGTCAATATGTGCCGCCGATGTGAGGCGTTGCGTTTGAAGGTTCCGGAGGCGGTGCGCTTGAAGCGCTTCGCCGCCCCGCGATTGGTCTTGAGCTTAGGCATTTCTGAAACTCCGCTATTTCAATTTTCTCTGTTGCTACTTCTTTTTGGGGCCCAGGACCATGATCATCTGCCGCCCTTCCATCTGCGGCTGCTGCTCGATGGCACTGATCTCGGCAAGATCTCCTTCCACACGCTGGAGCAACTGCAGCCCCAGCTCGCGGTGCGCGTGCTCGCGGCCGCGAAAACGCATGGTGACCTTGGCCTTATCCCCATCGTTGAGGAAACGCGTCAGGTTGCGTAGTTTGACCTGATAGTCTCCCTCGTCCGTCCCGGGACGAAACTTGACCTCCTTGACCTGAACCTGCTTTTGCTTTTTCTTGGCCTCGGATTTCTTTTTCTTCTGATCGAACAGAAACCTTCCGAAATCCATGAGCCGGCAGACCGGTGGCTCCGCATTGGGGACGATTTCCACGAGATCCAGTCCCTCGTTCGTTGCCCGTTCCTGGGCATCCGTCAACTTCACGATGCCGACCTGATTACCTTCCGCGTCGATGAGCCTTACCTCGTAGGCCGTTATTTCGTTATTGACGCGGTTTCTTTTTGGTGCAGCGATAGCAGGTTCCTCCGAATAGCCAAAAACAAAAACGACCGGCGGCGCAGAAGCCTTATGCTGTGAGGCTATCCGCGCCGTTCCGGACGTCAGTGGGTTCGGCCTGCAACCTCTTCACCAAGACGGAGAATGAAGTCGTCAAGGCCGATGGTGCCGAGATCCTTGCCCTTGCGGTCACGGACGGAAATCGTCCGGTTGTCGACCTCTCGGTCGCCGACCACCAGCAGGTAAGGCACCTTCTGCAACGTGTGCTCGCGGATTTTAAAGCCGATCTTCTCGTTTCTCAAGTCCGATTCCACGCGGAAGCCCTTGTCGCGCAAGGCGTTAGCGACCTCTAGCACATAATCCGCCTGGCGATCGGTGATGTTGAGGACCACCGCCTGCACCGGTGCGAGCCACGGAGGCAACGCGCCGGCGTAGTGCTCGATCAGGATGCCGATGAATCGCTCCAGGGAGCCGAGGATGGCCCGGTGCAACATGACCGGCACCTTCTTGCTGTTGTCCTCGGCGATGTAGTGTGCGCCCAGTCGATCGGGCATGGAGAAGTCGAGCTGTATGGTTCCCAGCTGCCAGACCCGGCTCAGGCAGTCGCGCAGAGAGAACTCGATCTTGGGACCATAGAAGGCGCCCTCCCCCGGCTGGAGCTCCCAATCCAGACCCTTTTGATTGAGGGCATCCTCCAGGGACTTCTCCGCCTTGCCCCAAACCTCGTCGGCGCCCACGCGCACCTCCGGGCGGGTGGAGAACTTCACCAGCACCTCTTCGAAGCCGAAGTCCCGGTAGATCTCGAACAGCAGGTCAATGAAGTCCGACACCTCGGACAGAATCTGCCCCTCGGTGCAGAAGATGTGCGCGTCGTCCTGTACGAAGTTGCGCACGCGCATCAACCCGTGCAGCGTGCCGGAAGGCTCGTTGCGGTGGCAGGAGCCGAACTCCGCCAGGCGCAGGGGCAGGTCGCGGTAGCTCTTCAGACCATGGTTGTAGATCTGAATGTGCGCCGGACAGTTCATGGGCTTGATGGCGAAGACACGCTCCTCGGACTCTGTCACGAACATGTCGTTGCGGAACTTCTCCCAATGCCCGGACTTCTCCCACAGGCTGCGGTCGATGACCTGGGGCGTGTGCACCTCCTGGTAGCCCCTGCCGCGCAGCTTGTCTCGGATGTACTGCTCCAAGATCAGGTAGATAGTCCAGCCTTTGTCGTGCCAGAAGACCATGCCCGGGGCCTCGTCCTGCGAGTGGAACAAGTCCAGGGCCTTGCCGATCTTGCGGTGATCGCGCTTCTCGGCCTCTTCGAGCCGGTGCAGGTATGCCTTGAGCTCCTTCTTGTCCCGCCAGGCGGTGCCATAGATGCGTTGCAGCATCTCGTTGTTGGAGTCGCCGCGCCAATAGGCGCCGGCCACCTTCATCAGCTTGAACCCGCTGCCGAGCTTGGCAGTGTTAGGCAGGTGGGGGCCGCGGCAGACGTCGAACCAGTCGCCCTGACGGTAGACCGAGACCTCCTCCCCTTCCGGGATAATGTCCTGGATGATCTCGACCTTGTACTGCTCGCCGATGCCGCCGAAGACCCGGACCGCCTCCTCCCTGTCCCAGACTTCGCGCTGGATGGACAGGTCGCGCTTGACGATCTCCTTCATGCGTTGCTCGATACGCGTCAGGTCGTCGGGGGTGAAGGGCTCGTCCCGGGCGAAATCGTAATAAAAGCCGTCCTGGATGGCCGGCCCGATGGTGACCTGGGTGCCAGGGTAGAGCTCCTGTACCGCCTGGGCCATGACGTGCGCCGCATCGTGACGCAGCAACTCCAAGGCGTCCTCATCCCGATTGGTGACTATGGCGAGCGATGCATCCCGGTCGATGACGTACGAGGTATCCACCAGCGCGCCGTCTACGCGGCCGGCCAGGGCGGCCTTGGCAAGACCCGGGCCGATGCAGAGGGCTACATCGTGCACGGAGACCGGTCCATCGAACTGCTTACGGGAACCGTCGGGGAGGGTAATCTGGGGCATGATGGGTCCTGCAGATTCAGTGGTGATCCATACGAGAGATCACATGAAAGGGAAAAGCCATGAAAGGGAAAAGCTGCCAACCCCCAGCGTTCAGCCGCCGGCGAAATCCTGCTGGAGGCTGGTGTCTGGAGGCGGGCAGCTCGGATTGGTAGGCGCGATTGGACTCGAACCAACGACCCCCACCATGTCAAGGTGGTGCTCTAACCAGCTGAGCTACGCGCCTGTCGTCAAGAGCCGGGAATCATACATGCTCCCAAACACCCCGCGCAAGTGTCTCTCGCGACCTGGCTCCCAGTATACTTAACGGACCACCTTGAAACTCCAGCCAACGAGAAGAGCAGATCCCGAACATGACCACTATCCGCCAAGAAGACCTGATTCAGAGCATCGCAGACGGCTTTCAGTACATCTCTTACTTCCACCCGAAGGACTATATTCAAGCCCTCGGCGCAGCCTACGAGGCCGAGGAATCCCCCGCAGCCAAGGACGCCATGGCCCAGATCCTGGTCAACTCCCGGATGTGCGCCGAGGGCCATCGCCCGATCTGCCAGGACACGGGCATGGGAGTGGTATTTCTGAAGATCGGCATGGATGTGCGCTGGGACGCACAGATGAGCATCCATGACATGGTGAACGAAGGCGTGCGCCGGGCCTATGCGCACCCGGACAACCTGCTGCGCGCATCCATCGTCTCGCCGCCAATCGGGGAGCGCACGAACACCCGCGACAATACCCCGGCGGTGATTCACATGGAACTGGTGCCCGGCGACAAGGTGGAGGTACAGCTGGCCGCCAAGGGCGGCGGGTCGGAGAACAAGTCCAAGTTCACCATCCTCAACCCCAGCGACAGCCTGGTGGACTGGGTGCTGCGCACCGTGCCCACCATGGGCGCAGGCTGGTGCCCGCCGGGCATGCTCGGAATGGGCATCGGCGGCTCGGCAGAGAAGGCCATGCTGCTCGCCAAAGAGTCCTTGATGGAGCACATCGACATCCACGAGCTCAAGGCCCGTGGACCCTCCAGCCCGGTCGAGGAGTTGCGCCTCGAGCTGTTCGAGAAGGTCAACGCCCTGGGCATCGGCGCGCAAGGCCTCGGTGGCCTCACCACCATCCTCGACTTCAAGATCAAAGAATACCCGACCCACGCGGCCTCCTTGCCGGTGGCCATCATCCCGAACTGCGCCGCCACCCGGCACGCCCATTTCACCCTGGACGGCAGCGGCCCGGTCAGTCTCGAGCCGCCGAGCCCCGACGACTGGCCGGACGTCACCTGGGAGGCGGGCGCAGACGCCAGGCGCGTGGACCTGGACAAGGTCACGCCCCGGGAGATCGCAACCTGGCAGCCGGGTGACCGTGTCCTGCTCTCCGGCAAGCTGCTCACCGGGCGAGACGCCGCCCACAAGCGCATCGTCGACATGCTCAACAGCGGCGAGCCCCTGCCGGAGGGCGTGGACTTCACCAATCGCTTCATCTACTACGTGGGTCCCGTGGACCCGGTGCGGGACGAGATCGTAGGTCCTGCCGGTCCAACCACCGCCACCCGCATGGACAAGTTTACCGAGCAGATGCTTGCCGATACGGGCCTGATCGGCATGGTGGGCAAGGCGGAGCGCGGACCCGCCGCCATCGAGGCCATCAAGAAGCACAAGGCGGTCTATCTCATGGCCGTGGGCGGCGCCGCCTACCTGGTAGCCAAGGCCATCAAGGGCTCCCGCATAGTCGCCTTCGAAGACCTGGGCATGGAGGCTATCCGCGAATTCGAGGTCAAGGACATGCCGGTGACCGTTGCCGTTGACTCCCGCGGAGAGTCGGTGCACAAGACCGGGCCGGCCGAATGGCGGGCAAAGATCGGGAAGATACCAGTGGAGGTGGGGGCTTAGGCGTTTGCCGGCGCGTTTCCTCGATTCCGTGATCCCGGCCGGCGACCGAAAATTCCTGGAGCTGTGTCATGGGTACCTACAAAGCCTTCCGCATCCACAACGACGACCAGAGCTATCGCGCGGGGATCGAACAGCTTCCCGTCGCCGAGCCGCGCGAAGGCGAGGTCCTGATCCGCGTCGCCTACTCCAGCGTCAACTACAAGGACGCCCTGGCCGGGACCGGCAAGGGCAACATCTTGGCCAAATTCCCACTGGTCGGTGGCATAGACGCCGCGGGTATCGTCGAGGTCTCCGCCGACGGGCGCTTCGGCCGCGGCGACCCCGTGCTGGTGACCGGCCACGGGATGAGCTTCGACCACGACGGAGGCTATGCCGAGTACCTGAAGGTCCCCGGCGACTGGGCGATCCCCATGCCTACGGGTCTGGACCCGCGCAATGCCATGATCCTGGGCACCGCCGGCTTCACTGCTGCCCTGGCGATCCATCGCATGCAGGTCAACGGACAGCGGCCCGAGATGGGCCCCGTGCTGGTGACCGGGGCCACCGGCGGTGTCGGCTCCATCGCTATCGACATCCTCAAGCACCTGGGTTACGAGCCGGCGGCGGTGTCCGCAAAGAAGAAGCTTTACGGCTGGCTGCAGGAGCTCGGCGCCGGGCAGATTCTCGGACGCGACCAGCTGCCGGGCAAGCAGCGACCCCTGGAGAAGGCGGTTTGGGGCGGCGCCGTAGACAACGTGGGGGGCGAGATGCTGGCACAGATCACGCGCACTATCGTTCCCCGGGGAAACATCGCGAGCATCGGGCTCGCCGGCGGCTTCGAGCTCAACACCACGGTCATGCCCTTCATCCTGCGAGGGGCGAGCCTGCTCGGCATCAACTCGGTGGAGGTACCCCATGATCTGCGCACCCGAATCTGGACACTCCTGGCAACGGACTGGCGCCCACCGCATCTGGAGAGACTGCTTACGGCCACCCCGGGCCTCGATGAGCTCCCGCGCCTGTTCCACGACATGCTGGAGGGCAAGACCCACGGGCGTATATTGGTGGATCTGGGCTCCGGCTGAGCGGCTTAACGATGTCGGGTATCGGTAAATCGATCTCTACCGCCGGCATAGGGTTCGGCGGCTGGATGGCCAGATATGCCGGCTGGCTGCTGCTCACCCGAGACTGGAAGCACGACCACATGCGTACGTTCTTTTTGTTACTGGCCGCCACGTTCACCCTGGTGACTGCGGGTTGTGGTGGCGAGCCGGCGCCGGAAGAGCGGGTCCGCGCCTACATCGATCAGGTCGCCGAAGCAGCCGAGGCGCGCAAATTGCGGTCCTTCGATGACTTCGTAGCAGACGGCTACGAGGACGAGCGCGGCCGGACCAAGTCGGAGGTGCTCGGCGTCATCGCGCGCTACATCCTGGCCAATCAGCGCATCTACATCCTCAAGCGGGTTGCCTCGATCGGGGTCGATGATCCGCACCACGCCCGGGCCGTCGTCTACGCCGCCATGGCGGGGCAACCGGTCTCGGGACCGGAGGACCTGAGGCGGATTTCCGCGGACGTCTATCGTTTCGAGATCGATCTCAGCGCAGGTGAGGACGAAGTCCTGCGCGTAACCCGCGGCGACTGGAAACGAACCGGACCGGAGCAGTTTCTGATCGGGCGCTGAGACCAGGTTCGGCTTGTCTTGTCCCGGGCTATGTCCGAGAATCCGGCCCAACAGTAATCCCGAGGACCTGACCGGAAGACAATCACGAAAACGACGACTTCGGAGACTTACCATGCACAGCAAGCTTCGCACCCTGCTCCTATTGCTTCTTACCATCCCCTTCGCCGCTCGCTCAGCAATCAAGACCGAGACCGTTGAGTACAAAGACGGCGATACCGCCCTCAACGGATTTATGGTCTACGACGACGCCCTGGAGGGTAAGCGGCCCGGTGTCATCGTGGTCCACGAATGGTGGGGACTGAATGATTACACCAAGCAGCGCGCCGAGATGCTCGCCGAGCTCGGCTACGTGGCCTTCGCCATCGACATGTACGGGGACGAGAAGGTCACCGAGCACGCCAAGGACGCCAAGGGCTGGATGTCCCAAATCACGGAGAACGTAGAGGCCTGGCAAAAACGCGCATTGCTCGGCCTGGATATCCTCAAGAAGCACGAGTTGGTGGACCCGGACTATACCGCCGCCGTGGGCTACTGCTTCGGCGGCGCAACCGTCATGCAGATGTCGTATGCGGGGGCCAACTTGGACGGCGTGGTGAGCTTTCACGGCTCCCTACCCCCCGCCACGGAGGAGCAACAGAAGAACATCAAGGCCAAGGTGCTGGTTGCCCACGGCGAGGCAGACGGCTTCATACCCGCGGAGCGCATCATTGCATTCAAGCAAGGACTGGATGCGGCCGGCGCCGACTGGCAGATGGTGAGCTACGGCGGTGCGCATCACGGCTTCACCAATCCCGGGGCGGACGCGTACGGTATCGATGGAGTGAAATACGATGAGAAGGCGGACAACCGGTCCTGGGCCCTGATGCAGCTGTTCCTCGACGAAGTCTTCGCCGAATAAGCCGCTAAGCGGATTGCGTACCTGCGACGGAGAGCACGAGCCGAAAGCCGGCGTCCCTGTGTGGCTGGTCCGGGTAAGAGGCAAGCCGGCAGGCACAGCGCGCGCTGCGGTGATCCTGAAGCCAAGACCCACCCCGCAGAACGCGCGCGCCGCTGGATTGCAGGTCGTTACGGCCATCGTCTCTCTTGTACGGATAGGGCCTGTATCCGGTGAGGCACCACTCCCAAACATTTCCGCTCAGATCCTGAACACCATGGGGGGTACCCCCGTCGGGAAACATGCCTACGCTGACCGGCCGGCCAATGCTGTCGCTCGTATTGGCGCGTGAGTCCTCCCACTCATCTCCCCAAGGGTAGATCCGCCCCGCAGCCCCCCGGGCGGCCAACTCCCATTCCGCTTCGGTGGGCAGACGCATCAGGTAGCCGGCGGGAACATGGCTGGTGCGCCTGCGCAACTGGACGTCCAGCCAACGCGCATACGCCATGGCCTCGAACCAAGCAACACCAACCACGGGGCGATTTTCGAACGCTGCTTGCTCGGACCAGCTGTCCGGCTCCCGGCGATTCTTAGTCCTGCACCAATCCAGACCGGATTCGGTCCACCAGTCGGCGGAGTCGTAACCTCCGGTCCTGATAAAAGCCGCGAACTGAGCAACAGTAACCGGGTACCGGGCTACCCAATAGCGGTAGTCGACCGACATCTTTGGCGGATTTCCGCGCTCGTTGGGCTCCGCCTCCGAATCCTCCTCGCCGCTGCCCATAACCAAGGGGCCGGACTTGATGAGGACCAAACCCAGGGCCTTCTCCCGTTCGCCACGAAAATGCGCCGACATGCGAAATCTCGAATGATCGAAGCGCACATCTCCCAGCATTCCCAAAACATCACCTACCTGCGCGCGCTCGCGCGCTTGCAGCGCCCCTCGTTCGACGAGCACAGCGAGCCGATGCGACACGCGCTCCAGAAGCCGGACGCGAGCCGCCTCATCGCGTATCCGGCTCAAGCCGATCTCCAACAGAACCTCACCCGCCAACCAGACCCGGCGCCAGCCGAAATTGTCCGTGGGCGGTTGAGGGGGACACAGCTTCTCGACCAACAGCAATACCCGCCCCAGCTCGCGCTGGTTGTGAACCAAAAAACCTATCGCCTGAAGCACGGTCTCCCGCCACGCGGCCCAATCAGCAAGAAGCGCTACGGCTTCTTCAGGAAAACCGACGGAATGCGAAAGATATGCCCCCGCCAGGTATTCCTGGAATGTGCGATGAAGAAAACAAAAGGTTCCCGGTTGGCTCTCCACCATCAGACCGGAACGCAAAATCAAGGTATCCAGGACCGATTGTGCCCAGTCCAGGTGCTTCGTGGGATGCAATTGACGCAAAGACCTGATCAGATCCGGCTCACCCATCCCGGCTATCAGCCTCCGCTCCTCACAAACAGTTCCCGCGCAGACCTCGTAGGACAGCCGCTCGAACAGCCCGATCAGGTCGGTGCGGTCACGCCGGGCCTCGTTCAGAAGATCGGTCAACCGTGGCTCGGCGCCCTGGCTCCCTTGCTCCCACCCCCAGAGTAGGATGTTTATCGCCTCCTCGTAGAGCCGCGCGCGCGAGTCGGGCAAACCCCCTCGGTACGTGTGAACCAACGCCATTACCGTCAGCAAGATCGGCTGGGGCGCAAAGCCCCGGAGATCCGGCCTGCGCACCATCTGTTTCAGCGCTTCCGCCTTCTCCAGTCCTCGGGCCGCCGGGGCTTGGCGTTGAGCACTGACCTGGGCGTACCAGGCACCGATGAACTCGTCTATCCGCTGAACATCGAAGGGCACGAGCGTTGTCTTCGGAAAACGCCGCGCGGACAGCTGTAAGTCCGGCTGCTCGTAAGCCAGCACTCGACAGGTCACCAGAATGCGGCAGGACGCGTACCGCTTCGCGGAGTCTTGAATGCTGTCGCGCACCGATGGAAGCAGGCTCGCAGGTACCTCGTCCAACCCATCGAGCAGCAAGAGCACCTCGCCTCGCTCCAAGGCAGCATAAAGGGGATCGATGGCAAAACCGAGGTTTCGCTCGCGCAGGTCGCGGACAATGTATCCCCACAAGATAGACGCGCTTGCCTCGTGGCTGCCCCCGTGGGCTCCTATCCAGGCGGCGAAATCGCCTAGAACCACCAGGATGGGAAGATACTCGCGTTCGGCCGCAGGCCAGCCCCCGAGGTGTTGTGCATCCCCGGCGGCCAGTGCATAGGCAAGCAGGTTCACGAAGGTGGTCTTTCCCGATCCCGGGCCACCGAGCAGAATCTGCGTGCGGCGCAGGATGGCCGCCTCCATCGCGGTGACCCGACGCGGCTCGCCCGCCTCGGCCTCATGCTCGCTTCCGCGCTTGCGTGGTAGCGGAAAGGGCCAAAACTCACCACGCCGAGCGGCCTTGAGGGCCGAGTTGACAACCCCCGCCGGGGCGTTTAGATCGGTGTCGAGACCGACATAAAGGGCTCGTAAGCTCAAACCGAACGCGGGTGTGTGGCGGGTCCGCGCGGCAGGCGGCAAGATCCCGCGCAACGGCAGCTTGCCCGCACGCGCAGCGACCGCTCGGCGGTAGATCTCGATTTGCTCGCCAGGGGACTCTGGCCGGTCCCCGAGATAGAGACCGTTGACAATCTCTGCGTCATTCTCGGGAATGGCACTGACGGTGCTCGTTGCTTCCGCAGCCGGAGCTTCTCCGTCGGCGCCGACGAGTGCCTGAAGCTCATCCTCCAGGACCCCTTTTTCGAGCTCGAGCTCGTCCAGGCGCCCCTGGAGCGTCTGGATATGCGCGAGTTTTTCTTGCGTCATATCAGGTCCAGAAGCAGCTGCCGATCGTTTCAATGGCTCCGAACGCATCACCGATACGGCCGTATCCAACGGGGAGAGGTTCCAAGGTTTATGATTCCGCGTCAGAATGCTAACAGATGTTTGCCGTATGTCCGCTTCTTTGATCAACTTGGTCGTCGCCCTGCCGGCAGAGGCAAAGCCGATCGCATCCAGGCTCGGCCTGGAACGGGTGCACACCCAGCGGATATTCCCGATCTACCGGCGTGGGCACGCCCGTTTGGCGGTCTGCGCGCCGGGCAAGATCAACGCGGCAGCTGCGACCGCCTATCTCGGCGCCCTGAGCGGCGGACGCAGAGACGCAATCTGGGTGAATATCGGAGCCGCGGGACACGCCCACCGGCATGTGGGCGAGGTGGTGCTTGCGCACAGGATCACCGACACAGGCTCCGGCAGAATCTGGCACCCGTCCCTTCCCCCGGGAGAGCCCTTCCCGTCCGAATCGCTGCTGACCCTGGACCGGCCGGACCTGAGCTATGAGCAAGACTCGATGGTAGACATGGAGGCCAGCGGCTTCTACGCCACAGCCAGCCGCTTCTCTCGCGTCGAGCTGGTACAGGTTCTCAAGGTCATTTCGGACAACCGCAAGCATCCCGCTCATGGGCTGAGCGCCAAACAGGTCCGAGGGCTCATGTTGGACGCCCTCGCCCCCCTCGAGGCACTGATCGCGCTTCTCGCGAAAACCGCGACAGGACTCCAGGAGCCCGAGGCGTAGTTCACAATGGGTACAAGTCCGTCAAATCCACGAACCACAGCAAGACTCCGTTGAGTCTCAAGCGCGCCCAAGCAGACGGTGAACCACCGCCCCCGCCAGCGTCATGCCGAACAACGCGGGCAGGTAGCTGACGGTCCCGTTAACGGCCCGCGCACGGCCAATGCCCGCAGGCTCTGGCGGAAGGGGTGCGCAGGGAGTCTCCTCGGACCAGACAGCGAGCGCGCCGCGGCCCAACCCCCGCCGGCGCAGCCGCTGGCGAACCACGCGAGCCAGCGGACAGACCTGCGAGTCCATGAGGTCTCCGACGCGGATGCGCGAGGGATCTGTGCGTCCGCCCGCACCCATGCTGCTGGCGACCGGGATACCGAGCTCGATCGCCGTGAAGATCAGTGCGACCTTGCTGTTGAGGCTGTCGATGGCGTCGATGACGAAGTCGAAGCCCGGCTCCAGGACCCGCGCCATCTCGTCCGCGGCCAGAAACTGGTCCAGACGCGTCAGACGGCAGTCGGGGTTGATGTCGTGCACACGCTCACCCATAACATCCAGCTTTTCGCGTCCGAGCGTCGAGCCCAGCGCGACCAGCTGGCGATTGAGGTTCGATGCGGCCACCTGGTCGAAATCGGCCAACGCCAAGTGTCCGATACCAGCGCGAGCCAAGGCCTCGGCAGCATAGGAGCCAACGCCGCCGAGCCCGGCCAACAGCACCCGCGCCCCGCGCAAGCGCTCTACGCCGCTGTCGCCGATGACAATACGCGTGCGCTCCCAGATAGGGTTATCCAAACCCGGTCCGGAATCCGGAGACTCTCCAGTCATTTTTCCAGCTCAATCCCCAGGAGCTCGCAAGCGTTGCGCGTAGTCTGCGCCGCGACCAGCTCCTGTGCCTCCCCGCGCGCCTCGGACAGCGCGGCCAGCACGTCTGGCAGGTACTCGGGACTGTTGCGCTCTCCGCGGTGTGCCGCGACCGTCAGGTCCGGCGCGTCCGTTTCCAACACGATCGCCGCCAACGGCAGATCCCTGGCGAGGGCGCGGAGCTTGCGGGAACGCTCGAAGGTAAGCATTCCGCCGAATCCGAGCTTGAAGCCCAGATCGATGTATTTCCTGGCTTGCTGCAGGCTGCCGCTGAAGGCGTGGGCGATGCCTCCGGGGACACGCGTGCGTTCGAGTGCCGCCAACACCTGGTCGTGGGACTTGCGTGCGTGAATCAGCACCGGCAGCCCGGCAGCGGCGGCCAGCTCGAGCTGGGCCCCGAACAGGACCTGCTGGCGCTCAGGGTCCAGGTCGCGCACAAAAAAGTCGAGCCCGATCTCCCCCACCGCGACCGGTCTCACCGCCTCAATCAAACGCTCCAACTCAGCCAAGTCGTCGTCGCGATGCTGCTCCAGGAAAACCGGGTGCAATCCTAAGGCCGGGTACAAATCAGGCGCAGATCCGCAAAGATCGAGCAAGCCGCGCCAACCTCCGGCATGGATGGCGGGCACAACCACGGCAACAATGCCCAGAGCACGTGACCTGGAGATAACCTCGCAACGGTCTGGATCGAACGCTTGGACATCGAGGTGGCAGTGGGTGTCGATCACCACATCAAGTCATCCGGCACCTTGTAATCGGCGTACTCGTCGTCCTCGCCGCCATCGCCACCCGTCTGGTTCAACACGATGATCAGGCTCTGGTCCCGCGCCCGAACCCTTTCGGCAATTTCGGGTATGAGCAGCTCGTAACCCGTGTCCTGACGCACGACGGCCAAGCCACCTGTCGCCAGCTTGCCCTGCTGTTCGGCGGTCACGTAGATGCGCTTGATACTGTCGCCGTCGAGAAAGCTGTAAGCGACATCCCCTTCGCCCCGGGGTATCCGGTTCGAATGGATGAGCTGGCGCAGCTCGTTCGCTTCCGCCTTGCGCCGTGCATCTTCCTGGCGCTGCCGATTGAGCTCGGCATCGCGCCGCGCCTTCTCGGCCGCGGCCTGTTGCGCGCGCCGCCGGTCCTCCTCTCCCGGCCTGATCTTGCCGCCGGCCTGCTTGCCCTTCTTTCGCTTGGACGACCTGGCCTGTTTCACCCGCTGTTCGTCGACCAGCCCCGCCTTTAGCAGCTGATCCTGCAGTGAGTTTCCCACGTTTTCCTCTCCCGAGCTCGTTGTACGATGAGGATTCGAGAATCTATCAGCCGAGCGCTCGAATGCAACCCATGGTGCAACTCTGTGCCCGCGCGCGCATCGGGGAGGGTGCTCGTTTCTACCTGGGTAGAGCGAAAAACGGTACCAACCTATACCGGCACCGCCCGCAGACGGGTAGAATTCACAGGCTACGAACGATGCTGTGCAAAGGAGGAACCTCTATGAAACAACTCGTAAACCTTTTCCTTCCGCTTCTGCTCACGGTCCCGGCCCTTGCCGCAGAGCCGGGTCCAATCGGCTATGTGGATATGCAGATGGTGCTCGATAAGAGCAAGGCCGGCCAGCAGGCCCAAGAGGCGCTCAAGGAGAAGTTCGGAAGTAAGCAGCAGGAGTTTGCACAAGAGGAGCAGTCGATCCGTCAGCTGCAGCAAACCCTGGCCAGGGACGAAGCCCTGATGAGCCAAGCCGAGCTCGACAAGAAGAACGCCGACCTCAAGAAGATGATGGAGGCATTTCAGACGAAAGCGGAAAAGGCGCAGCAGGAGCTAGCGAGTGAGCAAAACAAGCTCAGTGGCAAGATCCTGGCGCCTGTCGAAGGAATCGTCGCTGCAGTAGCCAAGGACAACAAGGTCTCGGCGGTTTTTGAGCGCCGCCAGAGCGGCCTCTTGTATATCGCCGAAGGGTTGGATCTCACCTCCGAAGTCATCAAGCGGCTCGATGCGCAGGACAAGAGGTAGCAACAGGCGCTCAGTCGGTTTCGCCGGCGTGCGGGTCTCGGTTTTTTTTACGCTTAGGTTTCTTCTCTTCCGGGCGCCCGGGGTAGAATCATTGCGCTAAATCGCCGCGTGAAGGGCCGTGGCTTGCCGGGCCAGTCGGCAATTCTTCGCAAGAGATCGGCGCTGCAGCGAAGGCCGCGCCCCAGTATGAAGATGAGGACGAGAATCGATGCTTGGTGAATCCCACGATCTGCTGCACGAGTTTCCCGATCTGGAGGCAAAAATTGCAGCGCTTTGCAGCTCCAACGAAGAGTTTGCGCAACTGATGTCGGAATACGACAACCTGGATGCCCGCGTCCGCAAGCTTGAGGAGCTTGGGACCCCGGTGGCCGACGAGACCATTGAGGATCTCAAGAAAGAGCGCCTGATGATGAAGGACCGTCTCTACGAAATCCTGCGCAGCGACTGATGCAGACGCAGATATTCGCGACATGTTGAAGTATGAAATCGTCCCGGTCACGCCTTTTCAGCAGAACTGTACCATCCTGTGGTGCGACGAGACGGGACAGGCCGCAGTCGTCGACCCTGGCGGCGACGTGGTGCATATCCTCGCGGCAATTCGGTCGGCGGGCGTCGACCCGGTGAAGATCCTGCTCACTCACGGCCACATGGATCACGTAGGCGGAACGGCGGAGCTCGTGGAGCGCTTGGCGCTCCCCATCGAGGGCCCCCACCGAGACGACGATTTCCTGCTCCAGTCCCTGGCCCAGCAATCGCGGATGTTCGGCGTCCCCAAGGTGGACAGCTTCACCACCGGGCGCTGGCTCGAGGACGGCGACGGCGTAAAGCTCGGTGCGGTGGAGCTGCAAGTCATCCACTGCCCCGGCCACACGCCGGGCCACATCATCTTCTTCGACCCGAAATCCAGACTGGCCCAAGTGGGAGACGTGCTGTTTCAGGGCTCGATCGGACGCACCGATTTTCCCCGAGGAAATCACGCAGACCTGTTGCGCTCGATTCGCAAGCGCCTGTTCCCGCTCGGCGACGACGTGCGGTTCATACCGGGTCACGGACCTATGTCCAGCTTGGGCGCCGAGCGCCGCGCCAACCCCTTCGTCGGCGACGCCTTCGTCGGCAAGGCGTTCGCCTGAGCCCGAACCGGCTAGTGCTCCAGATATATTAAGGGAATCAGTATATTCCCAGATTCCCGGAATCAGGTCCCGATCTATGCTTTAATAGACGCAACACCAGCGATTTATCGGATGAGTAAAGTGGGTTCAAACTCATCTCCGTCTACACGCACAGGCTCCGGGCGCACCAACTGGGTTCGCGGCACCCTGTCTCCCGCCGCAAGCAGCGGAAAAAAAACCACATCCCCCAAGTCCGCCGGCGGCAAGAGGTTCGTGGAGCCCTATCGGCTCAGCGAGGCGCAGCGTCAATCGATGCTCGCAGGATTGGAAGACCTGAGAATCGGCGACGAGCAGAGCAGGAGCCTGTTTGCGGCCGCGCTGGAATATGACCTGGCGACCTGCCGCAAGCTTATGCAGCCGGCGGATGAATCTCCCCCACCACCACGAGAGCACAGTCCCAGCGAAGAGGAGGTAACAATCGCAGCGCTGGCGCAGGCCGCGGACCACCTGGCGCAGCGTCTCCAGGAGCTGGACGATGCGACCTCCCTCCTGCTGCAACAAGAGCTGGCGGAAACGGACCGTTTCCAACGCAGCTACGGTGAGGACTACCTCAACTGCCTGGGCTGGGAGATCCAAAGGGTTGCGGGCATCGGTGAGCCCGTCCAACGCGAAGCTCCGCAGGCGCCTGACGAGCCTCCGCTCTCGGACGACGCGCGCCGCTTCATACTGAGTGCCGCCGATGCCTTCGAGGACTGCTTCGAGCAGGCCCCCACGGCCGAGCCGCATTCCCTGTTCTTGGGGGCGCTGGAGACCATCGTCCAGGTTACCGGCATTCGGGTACCCACCGGCGGTGAAACGCTCTCCCAGGTATTGGCTCGAGAATAGTCGCCAACGCAGCGGTCTTTCAGCGCACCCTGCGGACGAACAAACGCAAATATTTTTCCTTAATAAAAACAAAAGCTAATAGTTAATCGCCAAAGGCTTACTGCTCCCGGTAGAGTTATCAATCACCGATCTCCCCTTTGCCGATCACGGCGACGTCCTCTCGGTTACAATTCGCCCAGCAGAACGCGCGAGGATACCGCCAGCGCAGGCACCCTACTCGATCACCCGGCAATCAATCATACGCAAGCACTTCGAGACTCGGAGGTCCAAGCTCCTCATGATCTTCAAGCGACTTCTCGGCAGGAGGAAAGAGCGGACAGCTACCCCGAAGAATCAAGACGACCTGATCCGCATCGTCTGCGAAAGCCAGGACGCAGCAGCGCGCCGCGATGCCTGCCGCCGGATCACGCGCCTTCCCGAGCTGCGCGCTCTGGCCTCCTCGGACGCAGACGCCGGGGTGCGCGAAATCGCCCTGGTCCACTACCGTAACCTACTGTGCGGGCGGGACGAGGACGAACCATCGCTGCCGGAGCGCCTGGACGAGATTGGAGTACTGCAGGATCAGCGCATCCTCGAGCAGCTGGCGCTCGACGCGCAGGAAGCGCAGGCCCGCCACGCAGCCATCGTTAAGATCGCGAATCCCGACGTCCTGGCGAACTGTGCCCTGAATGACGCTCTGGCCGCGAACCGGAGCGCGGCGGTCGAGTTGCTGGACGACCGAAAGGCCTTGGATCAGGTCGTAAAGAACATCGGCAAAAAGGACAAGCGGGTCTATCGCGCCGCCCGCGGGAAGCTCAAGGAAATCGTCGAGCGCGAGGCCCTGCCCGCACGCATCCGCGCCAAATGCGAAGAGCTGATCGAGAAGGTCGAGCGCCTGGGGCGCTTCGGGCACTGGGTGCAGGACCGCGCCATGCTGGATCTGCTCGACCGGCAACGGAGGGAGATCGAGCCCGAGGCCGATGAGACCCGCATGGCTCGCTACCAAGAGCTGCGCGATCGCTTCCTGGCTGCCTACGAGTCCTACCGCAGCGAGCACGAGGCGCAGATAGCCGCGGAAGAGGCGCGCGAGGCATTGCGTGCGGATCGCCGGTCCCTGCTCGAGGAGCTGCAGGCCATGGCCACCTTGGGCGACCAAGCAAAGGTGGCGCAAGAGCTGGAGCAGATCGCCACCCGTTGGGGTGGGCTCGAGCTCCTTCCGGAGAAGGAGCAGGCGTCTTTCGAGCGCAAATTCGCGGCCATGCGCGAGGACGCAACAAGCCGCCTTGAAGAGCTGACGGCAATGACCAGGCGCAACGAGCGAATGCGCGAGCTGTTGCAGAGCGCCGAAAAGGCATTGGAACGTACTAAGCCCCTGAGCCGCAGGCAGATCCGGGAGCTGCTCGACGAGGCGAAGCCGCTGCTCGATGCAAAGGGTGCCGACAAGACCGTCGCAGCGCGCTTTGCCGAGAAACGCGAAGCCATCGACGAGCGCTTGCGCAAGCAGAAAAAGCACGCCGAGCAACGCTTGGCGCAGCTCCCGGAAATGCTCGACGAGCTTACTGGAGCCCTCGAAAACGGTAGCCTCAAGGAGGCCGAGCCCCTCCACCAGAGCGTCACCGCCAGTATCGACCTGATCGAGCAGAGCGGATTGCCGCGCAAGTCCTGCGCGGAAGCTGCGGCACGGCTCAAGGCACTGGCGCCACGGTTGCATGACCTGCAGAAGTGGCGCAGGTGGGGAGCCGACCAACATCGCCAAGAGCTGTGCGCGATCATGGAGGAGCTGATCTCGACCGACATATCCTTGGAGGCCATGTCCCTGCGCCTGCACGACCTGCAGATGCAGTGGAAGGAGCTCGACAAGGGGGGCTCCCCCGTGAACCACCCGCTGTGGGAGCGTTTCCATTCCGCCTCCGAGCGGGTATACGAGCATTGCAGGCCCTACCTTGAAAAGCAGGCGGCCGAGCGCGACGCGAACCGACAGCTGCGCGAGCAGCTTTGCCGGGAGCTCGAGGAGTTCCTCGACCGGGTCGATTGGGAGCGCATGGACTGGAAAATGGCTGCGCGAGCCGAGCGCGAGATGCGTCAGGCCTGGTCCACCGCAGGGCCTGTGGAAGGCCGCCACCGCAAAGAGCTGGAGAAGCGCTTCCGCGGCGCCCTGAAACGCCTGGATGGCCACCTGGCGGAGGAACGAAGCCGCAACCAGGCCCTCAAGCGCGAGCTCATCGAGAAAGTCGAAACTCTCATTGAAGAGCCGGACCTCGGGCGCGCCATCGACGAGACAAAGCGCCTGCAAAGGGATTGGTACACCTCGGTGCCCGCACGGCAAAAGGAGGAAAACCGGCTCTGGCAGCGCTTCCGGGCGGCGTGCGACGCCGTGTTCGCCCGCCGCCAAGCGCAGCAGGAGGCCCATGCCGCCGAGCTTGGCGAAAACCTCAAACAGTGCGAGGAGCTGTGCCAGGAGGCGGAAAAGCTCGCCGCCTCCGACACCGGTGCCTTTGAGCTGACGTCCGCCTTGCGGGAGCTCGATACACGCTGGCGGGAAGCGGAGATGCTGCCCGTGCCCCGCCTGGCCGAGGCCGGACTCATCAAGCGCTGGCGCGAGGCCTGCAGCCGAGTCGAGCGCTGCCGCCGGGAGCGCTTGGCGGAGCAGCGCCGCAAGGACCTGGATCTGCTCGGTGATCAGGCAGCGCTGTGCGAACGCCTGGAACGGACATTGGAGGCCCAGACCGGCACAGAGGCCACGCTGGCCGAGACGCAAGCCGCTTGGGAGGCCCACCCGAAGCAGCACGACCCGGAGATCCAAGCCGCTGTCGAAAGACGCTTCAACAGAGCCGCAGAGGCCCTCGGAGAGGGCGGCGACAAGCTGGCGGCCCTGCGCAGCAGCTTCGCCGCCGATGGCAAGCGCCGCGCCGAGCTCTGCCTGCGGTTGGAGATACTCGCCAAGATCGACTCACCGCCGGCGCTGATGCAAGAACGTCTGCAGTTCCAGGTCACGCGCTTGACCGAGCACATGCGCGAGGGCGAGAGAGACCCGCTGGAGGCCACTTCGCGATTGTTGCAGGAATGGTACCTTTGCGGCCCCGCGCCCGCGTCCGAGGCCGCCGCTTTAGAGGAACGCTTCCTGCGTGCACGCCGGTCCATCGAGAAGTCCGATGTCGACGACGCGGCGGCCTGAACAGGGCTGGCCGGGCTGTCGGTCTGCGGGTCGGTCTTCAGTCCGAGCCCTTACTCGCTGCTGGCGGGCTGAAGCCCGACTCACGCACGGGACGCGGCCCCTTGGCGGCGGCCTATTCAGATTCACGAAAAAGCCGGCGCAGCCGAAGAGCTGGTCATACGCCTCGTAGAGAAACGGATCCGTCCGCGCGGAAAGCCTCCGATGCGGCCAATCGGGTACTTGCGACGAACGTCGTCCTTCTCGAAGGCGACTGCAGGTATCTGGCCGAGCACCGCACCGCCCTGCCGCTGATGGAGCGAGTCAACGCCAGGAGCAACGAACGCCCTCTGCACTGAGCACCTGATGCGGTACTTCGCCGACGCACCGCATGAGCCCGACGCCCTGACCATCCAGGCGAATCCTAGCCTTCCTCCCTGATACGCACCGCTAGCACATCGCAGCTCGCACCGTTCAGGACCGAACGGGCGGTAGAGCCCAGCAGCGCCGCCAATCCATGACGGCCATGACTGCCGAGAATGATCAGGTCCACATCCAGATCGGATGCAAACCGCAATACGGTGCGGCCGGTGGTACCGAGCTCGATATGCCTGTTCTCGGCGCCCACGCCCATCCGCTCACCCAGGGCCGCCATCTGCTTCTTCGCTACTTCGAGAAGCTCCTGCTCCAGGTCGAAATCGTCCGGCAGAACCAGGTCTCCAGAATACGACATGGGCAGATACTCCACCACGTGCAGCAGGGTGAGCCGGGCCTGACAGTGCTCTTTCAGCTGCAACGCGCGCTCAACGACGGCCTCGGTCTCCGGAGCAAAGTCAACGGCCAATAGAAAGTGTTCGTAATCGGCTGCGCTCATGAGGGTCTCTCCTTCCAGAAACATCCGATTCAAGTATAGGCACTGCTGAATGTGGGATTGGGCACCGAGGCAGAGCTCGGATTGCGGGCCCGTGGTATCGGTTTACTTAGAAGGATGTGACCCTTAAGCTTACCGCAATTTCGCGCCGAAGACCCTTGCGCGGGGATCGAGATAGCTTCACCCTCCCCTTTCCGACACCAGAGGTATCTTGCAAGTAACGACGTTTTCGCGCCTTGAGCCGCACCTGCCGGCAACGACCCACCCTTGGCTGGCGATCGCCGTTTCCGCACAAGAGATCAGGGCCACAACCCCCAAAGGGCGTCGCAAGACGTCTCGGCGCAAAGAAACCCTGCGCAACGCCCAGGCCAACCCCACATATCGAATAACCGGGTAACCGCCACCCTATCCATCAAGCAACAAGTCCCATGCAATCACAATCAGTACCCAACCGCACCCATCCATTCGACCTGGCGCATCCCGAGGAATACGCACGCTGGCGCGAAAGTAAGCTCGCGCTCCACCCGACGCGGGTCGAGGATCTCATCGTAGAGATCCGCGATCCGCGGCGTCTTACCGACAACGAGGCAAATGCTATTCTGGACCGGTGCCGGCGCGCCAACATGGCCATCTACGCGAGCCGAAGCTTTGATGACCCGGACAAGGCAATCCCGCGGCAGCTAGGCCGGCAGCTCGGTCTAACGCGCCTGGATCACAACAGGGGCGCGGACGACGACGCCATCAGCTCCATAACCGTTCAGGCCGATGCCCTGCACCGCGGCTTTATCCCGTACAGCACACGTCCCATCGCTTGGCATACCGACGGCTACTACAACGCCTCGCACCAGCAGATCAATGCCATGGTACTGCACTGCGTACGCCCGGCGGCGGAAGGCGGAACGAACGACCTGCTGGATTCCGAGATCGCCTACATTCTTTTGCGCGACCGAGATCCGGAGCTAATCCGCAACCTCATGCACCATCAAGCCATGACCATCCCCGCCAACATCGTGGACGGTACGGAGCAACGTCCCGAGCGGACGGGCCCGGTGTTCTCCGTGCAGATTGACGGTCACTTGCACATGAGGTACACAGACCGCACACGCAGCATCCTGTGGCGCGACGACCCCGTCACCGCAGAGGCAGTTGCCGCTCTCAAGGACATACTGCATAAAAAAACAGCTTGGCACTTCTGCGCCAAGCTGGAGCCGGGTTGGGGCCTGGTGGGCAATAACCCGCTTCACACCCGTACCGGATTCGCGGACGACGAGCGGCCCCGTCTGCTTTACCGGGCGCGTTATTACGATAGAATCGCCGGCACCTGACAAGCGGCCTTTATTGGCGGCATGAATCAGTTATTATGCAGATAACCTCTATTTCCCGATCGACGTAACGGTTTAAATCCGTTTGAGACGGTCGCCGGGTAGATGCCGATTCGAACACCAAAGAGACGAGAGAGAGACGATGGCTGACGACAAAAAGATCGAGACCAAACAGGCACCGGCAACCGCCAAGAAGACAGCGAGCAAGCAAGCCGCCCCGGTGCCGGCGGCTGCGAAAACGGCGGCGACTAAAAAGACAGTCGCAAAGAAGACGGCGGCAAAGAAAGCGGTAGTCGCGAAGAAAGCCCCGGCAACCAAGAAGGTCGCCGCAAAGAAGGCCCCGGTTGCAGCAACGCGCCCGGCAACCCGACCGGTACCTGCGGCCGCCTCTGCGCAACCGGCTGCCCCGCAGCCGAAACCAACACCCCAAACCCAATCGGCTTTGCCCTTGGAAGAGAAACCGCAAGCGAGCGCTTCCGCCGCGGTCGGCGCCGCCGAACGCTATGCGATGATTCAGGAGGCCGCCTACTACAAAGCCGAACGACGGAATTTCGCGTCCGGGTTCGACGCCGAGGATTGGGCCGACGCCGAGCGTGAAATCGACGAAAAACTGGGCAAGCGCTGATCCCGACATTTTCGGCGGCTTGGCGCCGAGTTGCCTGCAGGCGCTTGGACACGCCGCCGTTCGCGCGACACATCGCTTATCCTGGTCCTCACGGGCCTTGCGATTTTCAATCCCTATTGCAGCCAAGCTCGGAGCCCGGCGACGGGCGGATACTCATCCGCCGGAGCGGTCCCCCGCTTCCATCTCCGGGCGCATCGGCCGACCAAATAGTGCGTGAGCACTCTCGTGGATCGATAGCAGGGAGGGAATCACGAGCAAAACCAAAAGGGTCGCGAAGGCGAGCCCGAAGGCAATGGACGTGGCCATGGGGATCAGGAACTGGGCCTGAAACGAGGTCTCGAACAGCAACGGCGTAAGGCCCGCGATGGTGGTCAGCGACGTCAAGAGGACCGCCCTCAGACGCTGGCAGGACGCCTCTATCAGGGCATCCTGGACCTCCATGCCCTGTGCGCGCAGCCGCTTGTAGAAGCTCACCAGGATGATGGAGTCGTTGACCACGATCCCGGACAGCCCGAAGAGTCCGAACAGGGACAGGATGGTCAAGTCTATTCCCATCAGCCAGTGGCCGAACAAGGCGCCCGTCAGTCCAAAGGGGATGGCCGCCATGACCACCAAGGGCCAGCCGTAGGAGGCGAACACCCAGGCCAGGATCAGGTAGATGAGCACCAGCCCCAGCATCAGGCCTTTGCGCATATCGCCCAGGGTCTCCCTCTGATCGGCGGAACGACCTTCGAAGGAATATTCCACCGGTAACCGCTCCTGCAGCTCGGGCAGGGTATCGGACTCCAGGGACGCGATGACGGCGCCGACGTTGGTGATTCCCGAGTCCACATCCGCCGCAATCTCCACCGCCAAGCGACCTTCGGCGTGGCGCAGGACCTCGAAGCCGCGCCTTGAGCGCCATTCGGCCACCGCGGTGAGCGGCACGGACTCGCCGGATGGCAGACGCACGTTGAGGCGGTAGAGGCTGCCCAGGCGTGATCGCTCCGCCGCGGGAAGCCGGACCCGGACCTCCACCTCATCCGGACCGTCCTGGAAGATCTGCACCAGCTGGCCGTCGAACGCGGTGCGCAGTTGCCGGCCCAGATCTTCGACGGTGAGCCCGAGGGCCTCCCCCGCCGGGGTCAGTGAATAGATGAGCTGCTCGCGGCCGTAGGCCAGGTCGTCCGACACCTCGCCCACGCCCGGGGTCCCCTCCAACACCTCGGTCAGCGCCAGAGCCGCCTCCTTGAGCTGCTCCGCACTACCGCCGTTCAGGCGCACCGTGAGGTCCCGGCCCGGTGGGCCCGCGCGGCGCGAGGTGATGGTGAAGCCCTCCAGTCCGGCAGGCATTTGGATGCGCTCGCGCCAGGCACGAACCAGATCCGCGTTGCGCGCCTTGCGCTCGTCCGGCGGCACCAGCTCCACCTCCAGGGCGCCGAGCTGTTCCCCGGAAGCCCCGCGCACGCTCCCGTGGCCTCCACCGGCCTTGGCACCATGGATGGCGATCGCAAGGTTCACGAGCTTTCCCTTCTCCAGCGCTTCCTCCGTTTCGGACAGGGTCTCCCGCAAATGCTTAAGGAAAGCGTCTACCCGCGCCCTGGGCGTACCGGCTACGAAGGCGGCATCGGCGCTGACGATCTGCGCCTCGGGGGTGGGAAAGAAGACGAAGTTGAGCCGCCCCCCGGCCAACAGACCGACCGCGATCAGAAGCAGCGATAAGGCCAGGCTGATGGTGGTGTACCTGTTGTTGATCGCCAAACCGGCAAGGGGCCTGAACAGCCTGTCGCGGAAGGAGGAGAAGCCCGCGTCCAGGCGTCCGCGCAGGGAACGCGTACCCACCTTGTGAGCATGGATGAAGGAATGGCGCAGATGTCCGGGGAGGACGAAAAAGCTCTCGATCAGGGAGGCCAGAATAACGCTCACGATCACCAGCGGAATGGCGAAGAGGATGTTGCCGATGCGCCCGCCGATCAGCATCAGAGGAAGGAATGCGGCGATGGTCGTCAAGGAAGAGGCTACCACCGGGGCCAGCATCCGCCGGGCACCGCCCTCGGCGGCCAACAAGGGCGGGTCACCCATCTGATAGTGGGCCAGCGCATCCTCGCCCACCACGATGGCGTCGTCCACGATAATGCCCAAGGCCATGATCAAGGCGAACAGGCTGATCATATTGATGCTGCCGCCCGCCAGGTAGAGGATGAAGAGGGTCGCCATGAAGGAGACGGGAATACCCCAAGCTACCCAGAAGGCCACCCGCCCGGCGAGGAACAGGTAGAGAATGGCCACCACCAGGGCCAACCCACCGGCGCCGTTCTTCACCAGCAGCATGATGCGCTCCTTGATGAGCTGCCAGGATTCATCAAACACCGTCAGCTCGACCCCCGGTGGAAGGCGGGGCCGGGTCTCCTCGACCCACTCCTCCAGGATCCTGGCCGCGACCAGGGAGTTTCCCTGCTCCGCCCGCTGCAGCCTCAGCTCTACGGCGGGTGCGGCGTCCCTGCTCAGCCAGACGCCGCCGTCCCTGGGGCCGCGGCGGATGTCGGCGATGTCACCGAGGTCGATGCGCATCTCGTCCGCCGTCTTCACCGGAACCTGCCCGAACTGAAGGGCATCGCGCCGCTTGTCCAGACTGCGCAGCTCCCTGGCTCCCTCCCCGCGGCCGATGGAGCCCGCCGGAAAATCCCGGCTGAATGCCCCTACCCGCTCGCCGATCCCGTCCAGGCTGAGCTCCAGCTCACGCAGCCGGTCGTTATCCACCTGGATGCTGATCTCCTCCTCCGGCAGGCCGCTGATGCTCACCTTATCGATGCCCCGGTCGAGCAGCTCGCTCTCTAACCGGCGTGCGAGACGACGCATCTCCGCGGGGTCCATCAGGCCCGTGATCAAGACCCTGGCAACCGACTCATAGCGAGTGGCCAGTGCCACCTCGGGCTTCTCCGCGTCCTTGGGGAAGTTTCGGAACTCGTCCACCAGCCGGCGCACCTCGTCCAGAGCCAGCAGGGGGTTGGTATCCTCTTTGAATTCAAGGGTGATGGAGGAGATGCCCTGGGTCGAGGTGGACGTAAGCTTGTACAGGTTCTCCACGGTACGCAAACGTTGCTCGAGGGGATTGGTGATGCCGTCCTCGACGTCCTCGGCACTGGACCCGCTCCAGACCACCCGCACCGTGACGATATCCAGATCGAAGCTCGGAAAGAACTGTACATTGAGCCGATCCAGGGCCAGGAGCCCGACCAGGATCATCATGGTCATGAGCAGGTTGGCCGCGACCTTGTGGTGCGCGAAGAGCCCGATCAGATCGCTTTTGTGCCCCTTCAACGGATCGCCTCCACCCGCAGACCGTCCACCGCATTAGGCATGTGGGTCACCACGACCTGATCGCCGGCGGCCAGATCGGCAGAGCGAACCAGCAAGAGCTCGCCGCCATTGCCGTCGCTCATCCCACCGAGGGACTCGACCTGGACCCCGCGCAAGCGCCCGTCCACCAGCTTGTAGATCCGCCCGCCTCCGTAGACCGCTTGGAAGGGTACCGCGACCGCGCCGGCTCGCTCCGGGCGCGCGAGTCGCAGGGAAACCATCTGGCCCAGACGCAGCAGGTGTGAGTCCGCCTCGACAGCGAACAGGCCATCCACGCCGCTGGGCCGGGCCTCCCCGGCAATGCGATCCAAACGCAGCGGTACCCGGGCGTCACCGACATCCGCTATCGCAGGAAGCTCCGCACCCGAGTCCAGGGCGGCGCGAATCTCTGCGTGGAAGGGCGCGGGAATACGGGCACGCACCTCGAGCCCGTCCAGCGAATACAGACGCAGCAGCACCGCGTCCTCCTTGACCTGATCGCCGACAGTCACCTCCACACCCGCCACCAGTCCGTCGAAGGGGGCCTCGAAGACGGCACGCTCCAGGTCGAGCTCGATCTCCGCCAGGCGTGCGCGGGCGCTCTGCAGCCGCGCCTCCAGGGCGCGAAGACGTGCCGGGTGGTCACTGATGCTCATCTCCCTGTCGCTCACCGCCAACGCACGGCGCGCCAACGCCTCCTCCGCCAGGTCAAGGTCCGTTTCGGAGCCGACCCGTTGCTTAGTCAGCCGCTGGGCGCGCTCCAATCCGTCGTTGGCGATCTCCAACAGCGTCTGCTCCTGCTCCAGGGACTTGCGATCGCTCTCTTTACGGTTCTGCTCGCTCTGGGTCTGGGCCTCGAGCTCGGCGACCGCGGCCTGTGCCTGGTGCAACCGGGGGAGGAAATCACGCTCGTCCAGCCGAACCAGGAGCTGACCTTTCACCACCGGGTCCCCGTCGCGCACATAGACCTCGGCGACCCGCGCCTGCGCAGAGGCCGCGACCTTCAGCAGATCGGGAGTCTCGACCCGGCCATACAGCGCCATTTCGGGTGACAGACGACCCGGCTCCACCTCCTGCACCTCGATCCGCCAGACGCGCTCCTGGACCGCGGCGGGCTTCTGCTCCGACCGGGTATCCCTTAAGAGCTTGAAACTGCCGAATCCGATCGAAAGGATCAGGAGGGGCAGGAGGATCTTCAGCAGCTTGCGCACGAAAGCAATTCCAACAACTGTTTGACATAGTGTCGGGGCGCAGACTGCGGTTGACAACCGAGCAAGCGCGGATGCTATCCACAGCGGGGGACGACGACGGGCAGCCGCCGTTAGAATCCGCTACAGGATACCTCTGCAGCTTGCCTGCTCGCCTCCGGAATCATCAATGAGTTTCCCACCATGAAAACGCGCACCCGAAAGCTGGTCATAGACGCCCTGACCCTGCTTGGAGTCCTCGCCATGCTTACTCTGCTCGCGCGCGGACAGATTGCAGCTACGGTGCTCATCATGGTTCCCATGGTCTTCGTCCTGTTCGGAAAGCGCCGAGGTTGATTTCTCTACGGCTCGCTTCCGTCGCGCGGTGTTTCTCACTAAGATTGGCACTCGCCGCCGCCTGCGTTAACCATCCAATTCTAGCCACCGCTTCGGGACCTTAGATGCTACCCCTGATCGTCTGCCTGCCGTTTCTCGGCGCGCTGCTCGTCCCCGTCGCCGCCAGGCAATTCGGCACCAAGCCCGCGCTGACCGCGAGCCTGGCCGCCGGGCTCGCCCTTATCCTACTGATCACCCAGATGCCGCCCGTCTATGACGGCCGGGTGCTGATCGACAGCCACCAGTGGATACCGGCCATCGGCCTGTCCGCATCCTTCCGTCTCGACGGACTCAGCCTGCTCTTCGCCCAACTGATCCTCATCATCGGCATACTGGTATTGCTTTACGCCCACTACTACTTGTCGGCGAGCGAGGGCGGTCCCCGGTTCTACTCCTTCCTGCTGCTCTTCATGGGTGCCATGCTGGGCCTGGTGCTCTCGGAGAACCTGCTGCAGATGCTCCTTTTCTGGGAGCTCACCAGCCTTTCCTCCTTCCTCCTGATCGGCTTTCGCCGCCGCGAGGCCGAGGCACGTCAGGGCGCGCGGCTGGCGCTCTTGATCACCGGCGGCGGAGGACTGGCACTGCTCGCATCCGTGCTCATACTCGGCCATCTGGTCGGCAGCTACGAGCTCACGGACGTACTCGCGGCAGGGGAGACAATCAAGCAGCATGGGCTCTACCCCCTGATTCTGGTGCTATTCCTGCTCGGTGCGGGTACCAAGTCGGCCCAGTTTCCGTTCCACTTCTGGCTGCCCCACGCCATGTCCGCACCGACGCCGGTGAGCGCCTACCTCCATTCGGCCACCATGGTCAAGGCGGGAATCTTTCTCTTGGGGCGCTTTTTCCCAGTCCTGGCGGGTACCGATCTTTGGTTTTACACGGTCGGCACCGCCGGGGCGATCACCCTGCTGCTCGGCGCCTATCTCGCCCTGTTCCAAAACGACCTCAAGGGACTTCTCGCGTACTCGACCATCAGCCACCTGGGGCTGATCACGCTGCTCTTCGGTCTGGGAACGCCCCTGGGCGAGATCGCAGCCGTCTTCCACATCATCAACCACGCGGTGTTCAAGGCATCCCTGTTCATGGCGGCGGGCATCATCGACCACGAGTGCGGCAGCCGCGACATGCGCAAGGTCAACGGCCTGTTCAAGTACATGCCCTACACCGCCGTGCTGGCCATGGTCGCCGCCAGCGCAATGGCCGGCGTCCCCCTGCTCAACGGCTTCCTGTCCAAGGAGATGTTCTTCGGCGAGACCGTCTACCTGCAATGGCTCGGGGAGGCGTCCTGGCACT
The DNA here is from genome assembly GCA_942492625.1 of uncultured Gammaproteobacteria bacterium. GTDB lineage: Bacteria > Pseudomonadota > Gammaproteobacteria > Chromatiales > Chromatiaceae > Thiosymbion. The sequence goes on from CALOFM010000053.1 coordinate 47,936, forward strand.
GGCTGCTGCCCTTCGCTGCGACCGTCGCCGGCGTGCTGGCGGTTGCCTACTCCCTGCGCTTCATCCACGACGTCTTCTTCAACGGCGAGCCCAAAGGACTGACCAAAACGCCGCACGAGCCACCGCGCTGGATAAAGGTACCGGTGGAGATCCTGGTGGTGCTGTGCGTGGCCGTAGGCACCTTTCCCGGCATTACCGTGCGCCCGGCGCTGGAGGCCGCCGCCGGCGCGGTGCTGCAGCGCCCGCTGCCGGAGTTCAGCCTGAGCATCTGGCACGGTTTCACCTACCCGCTGCTCATGAGCCTGATCGCCCTCGGCGGCGGCGTCCTGCTCTACGCCCTGCGCCGCTGGGTGTTCGCCGCCCACGACCGGATTCCCTTTCGAGTCCACGGCAAGGCACTGGCCGAGGGCTTGATCGCCTGGACCTTCCGGGCGGGGACCTGGCTCGACGGGCTGATCGACAACCGCAGCCTGCCCCGCTACATGTTCCTGCTCGTGCTCTGCTCCCTGGCACTGGGCGTCGCCGGATACTGGGGCGAGCCGATAGCCGGCACCTGTCGCCGGCACCCCGATCGGCATGGGCATCCTGATCGGCGGAATCCTGCTCGGCGCCGGGTCCGTCGCGACCGCCGTCTGGCACCGCAGTCGTTTCCGCGCGGTCTTGATGCTCGGACTGGTGGGGCTGATCGTGTCCCTTTTGTTCGCGCGCTTCTCTGCGCCGGACCTGGCCCTGACCCAGCTCCTGATCGAGATCGCCACCGTGGTCCTGGTCCTGCTCGCCATGCACTATCTGCCACGAGAGACGCCGGCGGAGTCGAGCCTGCCCCACCGCGGCCGAGACGCCTTGCTCGCCGTTCTGGTGGGCACCGGCGTGGCGGTTCCTCTGCTACGCCATGCTCACGCACACCTCCGACAGCATCTCCGCCTTCCACCTGGCGGAGAGCAAACCGGGGGGCGGCGGCACCAACGTGGTGAACGTGACCCTCGTGGACTTCCGCGGCTTCGACACCCTGGGCGAGGTGACGGTCCTCGGCATCGCGGCCATCGGCATCCTGGGAATGCTGAAGGGGTTGTTCTTCCGCGGTCCGGACACCGACCTGCTGGGGCATCCCTGGTCCCGAGATCGGCACCCTTTGATTCTGAGCACCGTATCCAAGTTGCTGCTGCCCATGGCCCTGCTGGTCGCCGCTTGGCTGTTCCTGCGCGGCCACAACGAGCCCGGCGGCGGATTCATCGCGGGCCTGGTCGCGGGGGTCGCCCTGATTCTTCAATACATCGCCGAGGGAACCCAATACACCCATCGGCGAATGGATTGGAATCTGCCGCGGCTCATCGGGACGGGAATACTGATCGCGGCGCTGACCGGCCTCGTCAGCTGGCTATTCGGCTATCCCTTCCTAACCAGCACCTACAGCTACGCGACCCTGCCGTTGATCGGCACCTTCGAGCTGGCCAGCGCCATGGTCTTCGACCTGGGAGTCTTCCTGGGTGTCGTCGGTACCGTGCTGCTGATCCTGTCCGGGATCGGCCGCCTGGATCTCCAGGAGGGCCAAGGCTGATGGAGGTCCTGGTATCCGTCCTCGTGGGGATCATGACCGCTAGCGGTATCTACCTGGTCCTGCGCCGCAGAACCTTTACGGTCATATTGGGGATCTCCATGCTGGGCTACGCGGTCAACGTCTTCCTGTTCGTCAGCGGCAGCTTGACCTTGGAAAGCGCCCCCTTGGTCGGCCATGGCATCGAGAGTTTGCCGGATCCCCTGCCCCAGGCCCTGGTATTGACAGCAATCGTCATCGGCTTCGCCCTGACCGCATTCCTGATCGTGCTCGCCCTGCGTGGCCTCCGGGACCTGGGCGACGACCGAGTCGACGGAGGGGATGCCGAGTGAGCCATCTCGCGATCCTACCGATCCTGATCCCGTTGCTCGCAGGGGCCACGCTCCTGCTCGCCGGCCGTCTCGGACGGGGTGTGGAGCGTGCCATCGGCGTTGCCGCCACCGCAGCCTTGCTGCCTGTGGCCCTGCTCCTGCTCGCCCGCGCCGCCAGCGGCGGGACCTGAGGCCTACTACTTGGGCGACTGGCCCGCACCCTACGGGATCGTCCTGGTGGTGGACCGGCTCAGCGCGCTGATGCTGACCCTGGCGTCGGTGCTCGCGCTGGCCGCCTTGGTCTATGCCCTGAACGGCGACGACCGGCGCAGCCGGCACTTCCACGCCCTGTTCCAGATGCAGCTTCTGGGGGTGAACGGCGCCTTCCTCACCGGCGACCTGTTCAACCTGTTCGTCTTCTTCGAGATTCTGCTCGCCGCCTCCTACGCGCTCCAGCTCTTCGGCGGCGGTGCCGCCAGGGTCCGCGCCGCCCTGCATGTCGTGGTGCTGAACTGGGTGGGCTCCTGCGTCTTCTTGATCGGCATCGCAGCCATCTATTCCGCTACAGGGACCCTTAACATGGCGGACTTGGCCGTTCGGGTTGCCGCCGCCCCCTCCGAGCAGGCGGGTCTGCTGCGGACCGGAGGCCTGCTGCTTCTGGCGGTATTCGCCCTTAAGGCCGCCTTGGTGCCCCTCGGGTTTTGGCTGAGCCCGGCCTACTCCGCGGCCTGCGCGCCGGTGGCGGCCCTGTTCGCCATCATGACCAAGGTCGGGGTCTACGCCATTCTGAGGGTCCATGGCCTGGTGTTCGGACCGGGTGCCGGTTACGCCGCCTCCCTGGCCGACCCCTGGCTTGTCCCCATCGGTCTGACGACGGTGTTGGTCGCTACCCTGGGGGTGCTGGCGAGCCGCGAGCTCGGGCGCTTGCTGGCCTATCTGGTGGTCCTGTCAGCCGGTACCCTGACCGCGGCCCTGGGGCTGGCCTCAGAACCGGCGGTCTCGGCCGCGCTCTTCTACACCCTAAACAGCACCCTGGTGGCCGGCGGCCTGTTCCTGCTCGCCGACCTCATCGCTTGCCAACGCGGGGAGCCCGGGGCGCATCTGGACCGGGAGCGCAGCGTCGTCCAGCCCGCGTTGTTGGGGGGGCTGTTCTTCATCGGGGCCATAGGCGTGGCCGGGCTGCCCCCGTTCGCAGGCTTCGCCGCAAAGGTTTACATCCTTGAGAGCGCCCTTTCCCACCCCACCGCCTACTGGATGCTCGGGGTGATCCTGGGGACCGGACTGCTGGTCATCGTCGCCCTGAGCCGGGCCGGGAGCGCCATCTTCTGGCGCACAGGGGAGACACCGCCTAGAGGTGAAAGCTCTGGCCTGCTCACGCTCGCGCCCGCAGCCGCGCTCGTTTCCGGGGCCGCTGTCCTCATGGTAATCGCCGGTCCCGTAACGGAGTACACCCAAGCCACTGCCGCTCAGCTCGCCGACCGCGCCGCCTACGTGGATGCGGTCATGGCGAACGAGGGCGTAAGTATTCCAGCCAGCCAACGGAAGAGCCCCTGATGCCGACACACTCCGCCTGGTTGCCCCATCCCCTACTAAGCCTGCTGCTCCTGCTCATCTGGTTGCTGTTGAACGACAGCGTGGCCCCGGGGCAGATTCTCCTGGGCGCGGTGCTCGGGCTGCTCACTCCTATGTTCACGAAGCGGTTCTGGCCCGATCGGGCCCACTTCCACCGCCCTGTCGCAGCCCTTCGGCTGATCGGCATCGTGCTCTGGGATATCGTCGTCGCCAACTTCGTCGTGGCACGCATCGTGCTCGGCCCCCGGGAAGGCATCAAACCGGCCTTCGTGCGCGTCCCGCTGGACGTGAAGGGGGAATTCGCCGTAACAGCATTGGCCAGCGTCATCTCGCTCACGCCTGGAACCCTGTCGGCGGAGCTAGACCCGGAGCACCGGTTTCTGCTGGTCCACGCCCTCACCGAGGAGGGTCCGGACCAGCTGGTACGGCAGATCAAGGTCCGCTACGAGGCCCCCATCAAGGAGATATTCGCATGTTGAACGCGGTCGTCTATGTCGCTTTCGCCATGTTCGGTGCCGCGCTCCTGTTAAACGCCTGGCGGTTGTTCCGCGGGCCGGACGCCACCGACCGCATCCTCGCCCTCGACACCCTCTACATCAACGCGGTGGCGATCATCGTCCTCTACGGCATACACATCGGCCGTCCAGACTTCTTCGCCGCCGCCCTGCTCATCGCCCTACTCGGGTTCGTAAGCACCATGGCGTTGTCCAAGTTCCTGCTGCGGGGAGACATCATCGAATGATCCAGACCTTGGTCGACCTACTCACAGCCCTGCTCCTGCTCGCCGGGGCGGGCTTCGCGCTCATCGGCTCCATTGCCATTGTGCGGTTGCCGGACATCTTCACGCGCCTGCACGGTCCCACCAAGGCCACGACCCTGGGCGTGGGCGGGGTGCTGATCGCCTCCATCCTGTTCTTCTCCACCCGCGGCACCCTGAGCGTCCACGAGTTGCTGGTCAGCGTTTTTCTCTTCATCACCGCGCCCGTGAGCGCCCACCTCATCGCCCGCGCAGCGATGCATCGGCGGTGCAAAAGCGTTGCTCCGGTTCCGCAAGACGATCATTCTCCCCTGTAGGGATCGCAGAGAACGCACTCGTGACGAAACTGCGGGCTGCTTCGCTGACGACTTTCACGGTCAGGACCTCATGCGCCGACGTATCCAACAATTAAATCGCATTCCGATTTCGGTGGCTGACAAGTCGTCTACCCGGGCACGATGAAACGCCCGCAATGCCGCCCGCAGAGCTGCACCAGCTGCGCATAGCAACGAACGAAGCGGCGCACCATGTCCGGAAACACCCCACCACCGCATCGTCGAACCGGAAGGGTACCGCTCCACGCTCGGGGTCGAAGAACAGCTCATCTCGATTGTCCTTGTCCATCGGAATCGCACCGCCGCGGTTAATGTTACGTTTTTATTACGACGACACCGGGGGAGAACGCTAGAATATCCAATGCCATTGCACCAACCCAGCCAAACAATCGATTCCTACCATGAACGATACGCAAGACGCACCTGTCCTCGACGTCACCACTGAGGACGAGGAAACCATGCCAGACATCGCCCCCCCGGAGGCACCAAAGATCGACCTGGACGACCCGGCACTCTATCTCAACAGGGAGCTGACCTGGCTCGAATTCAACCGCCGCGTGCTGCACGAAGCGGCCGATCCCCGAACGCCGCTGCTGGAGCGGGTCAAGTTCCTTGCCATCGTCAGCAGCAACTTGGACGAGTTCTTCATGAAGCGTGTCGGCGGACTCAAGCAGCAGATTGCCGCCGGCGTGAGAAAGACTTCGGTCGACGGCCGCACGCCCGCGCAGCAGGTTCAGGAGTGCCACGTCCTATGCCGGGAGCTGCACGCGGAGCAAAAGCGGATCTTGGACGAGCTCCTGGCCCTGCTCGAGGTCCACGAGATCCGGATCGTCAAGTTCGCACACCTGCCGCAACCCACCCGCGAGCGGCTGCGCGAGCACTTCAGCATCAACATCTTCCCCATCCTCACGCCGCTGGCAATGGACCCGGCCCACCCGTTCCCCTTCATATCCAACCTGGCGCTCAACCTGCTGGTGACCCTGCGCTTTCCAGGTGGCAACGAGACCCATATGGCACGGGTCAAGGTTCCGGTGAGCAAGGACATCTCCCAGCGTCTGATCCCCGTGGACGATGCCAACACCTTCGTCTCCCTGAACGACCTCATGATCAACAACCTGGACATGCTGTTCCCGGGAATGGAGATCGAATCCTGCGAGATGTTTCGGGTCACACGCAACGCCATCGTGGAGCCCTCGGAAGAGGCGGCGAACGACCTCCTGGAGCTGATCGAGACGGAGCTGCGGGAGCGCCACTTCGCCCCCATCGTTCGCCTGGAGGTTCAAAAGGGCATGGACCCGGTCCATCGTGGCATGCTCGCCGCAGAGTTGGGCCTGAACGAGGCCGAGGACGTGTTCGAGGTCGAGGGCATGATGGCCATGCGCGACCTGTTCGAGCTGGCGTTCCTGGACATACCCGAGCTGCACGACGAGCCCCACCGCCCGGTCGATCACCCATTGCTCGCCAAAGACCGGCGCAATATCTTCCATATCGTCCGCGAGAACGGCCCGTTGCTGCTGCAGCATCCGTACCAGCCCTTCGCGACCACGGTGGAGCGTTTCATACGCACCGCAGCGGAGGACCCCAAGGTGTTGGCTATCAAGATGACCCTCTACCGCACCTCGTCCGAGGGCAAGATCCTGGACTCCCTGATCATGGCCGCGCGCAACGGCAAGCAGGTCGCGGTGCTCGTAGAGCTCAAAGCCCGCTTCGACGAGGCCGCCAATATCGGTTGGGCGCGACGCCTGGAGGCCGAGGGCATCCACGTCAACTACGGCGTTATCGGTCTGAAGACCCACAGCAAGCTGATCTTCGTCGTGCGCCGAGACTACGCCCAGCTGCGCCGCTACTATCACGTGGGCACCGGCAACTACCATTCGGGCACGTCGAAGCTCTACACGGACCTGGGGATGCTGGGCTGCGACGAAGACATCGGACAGGACATCACCGAGCTGTTCAATTACCTCACCGGCTACTCGCCGCCGCCGAGCTACCGCAAGACCTTGGTGGCACCCTACCGGATGAAAAACGTGATCCTGGAGCGCATTCGGCGGGAGATAAAACACCAAGAAGAGAACGGCAACGGTCTGATCCAGATCAAGATGAACGCCCTGGAGGACGTGGACATCACCCGCGCCCTCTACGAGGCCACCCGCGCGGACGTGAAGGTGGATCTCATCGTACGCGACACCTGCCGCTTCCGCCCCGGCATTCCCGGCCTGTCGGAGAACGCACGGGTGGTCAGCATCGTAGGCCGCTTCCTGGAGCACGCCCGCATCATCTACTTCCGAAACGGCGGAGACGAGGAGTACTACATCGGCTCTGCGGACATGATGCAGCGTAACCTGGAGAGCCGGGTCGAGGTGCACGCGCCGGTGGAGGACCCGGAGCTGCGCCAAGAGCTGCGGCTGATTCTGGATGTACAGCTGGCGGACCAGCGCTCGGCATGGGACATGCAGCCTGATGGAACCTACGTCCAACGCAAGCCGGTCGAGGGAAACGCCAAGGGCGCCCAGGAGACCCTCATCGGCGTAGCCGAGCGCCGCTTGGCAGCGGCCTCGAAGCACAAGGAGAAGAAGATCCGCTCACGCCTGCTCGACCACTTCCAACGCAGGCTGCGGAGCAACAAGGAGCAAACCTGAGGATCGCTTACTCTCGCGACCGGTGGGTCGGGCTTCAGCCCCACAACAGGTCCGGTGCCGGACTGAAGTCCGACCCCCGTCTAAAGCCTATTTATTGTCTTGCTCTACCGCGCCCATCAGGCGATCGTAGATCTCCGGAAACGCATAGGCCACCCGGTTCCAGGACGGTATCAGCTTCGCCTCCTGAGGGCCCCTACTCTGCTCCCAGGCGTCCCACAGGAAGCCACGGAAATGACCGGCAGCGGACTCCTCTTGATGTAGATCGAAGGCCAGGGCGTTGACGTCCGCATCGTAGCTGTACTTTCGAATGTACTTGAGAGCCGTCTGGTAGTAGCTGTGCAGGATCATGTCCACGAAGGCCTCGTCCAGCGGAACGCCGTGGGATCGCATGTAGGTGAGGTAGAACTTGGCGATGTCCACCACCATGCGGTGCAGGCCGCGCTCGGTGTTGTCGGCGGAGAGCTCCTGGTGCTTATGCTCATAGTTCGGCGCTAGATCGATCTGGGCGATCTGCCTCGTCGTCAGCTGATCGTAGACCTGGGACAGGGTCGCAACTTCCAACCCCCAGTCGTACGCGACGTTCAAGCCCCTGGCCAGATCAACCGTAAAACAGAACTCGCCAGCCAGGGGATACTTGAAGGCACGGTGGAACTGGAAGAAACGTTCCAACTCCAGGTTTCTCCGCTGGCGGGTGATGCGGGATAGAGTCTCGACAAACGGCGTGACGAACAGCCGCGTCACACGGCCTTTCAGCGCCCGTTCGGTAGGAGAGATGCGCGCGTAATAGCCTTTGCAGAATTGGAAGTCGTTGTTGGGATTGACCACTGGCTCGATCAGCCGTCCCAGCAAAGTACGGTGATAGGTGACGATGTCGCAGTCATGCAAAGCAATCACCCCGTTTTCGTCACGCGAGAAGAGATAGCCCAAGGCCACCCAGACCGACTGCCCCTTACCCTGTACTCCGGAATGAATCCCCCGCTCCGCCATCTCACCGAGCAGGCCTTGGATGCGTGGGCCGTCGATCCAGACGATTCTCACGTCCCGTTTTCCACTCTCCAGCCGCCCGAAGTATTCCTTCGCCTCAAGAAACTGCTCCTCTTCCTGCGCCCCGCCCAAGGCGATCACGATATTGTTCAGGTAACGGACCGGCATGATCTGAGCCAAGATGCGGTCGAGCACACCTGCGTTCCCAATCTCGCTGTGGAGCGAGGGTAGGAGCAGGCTGATACTCTCGTGCTGCGTGTGTTGCTCGAGCCGGCTCTCGAGCTCGTTCAGGTAGGCGGCCTTGTCGAAGGCCTCGTACAGACCATGCAGAGTCGTAATCAGGGGTTCCTGATGAAAATCGGCCATGGCAATCCTCCACGAATGCCGCGCCATTATAGCCGACGCGTTCCGGCTCCGGTGGCTCCCGGGGCCAGCGGCGAGCTATAGGTTGCGATCTACGGGGAGCTGGGAAAGATCAAGGCCCTGACAGAAGTGGCGGCGGAGTTCGAGTCAGTGGTGCGCATCGGCTCCCCGTGCAAGCAGGAGCTCGCCATCCCCGGCGCCCTGCACTACGCGCTCGTCGAGGAGGTCCGCTACCGCATCGACCTCGGCCTGCGCAAATGGGCGGACAAGGTCGGCATCGAGAGGTCGTCCATCCGCTGCACTTACGGCGGATCTTGGACAAGCTGCCCGAGCGTCTGGGCGCGCGCGCCGCTGACGAGTGACCTCCCGATTTCTCACAAGCCCGTTTGCAGTCTAACGAGGCGATCCAGCGTTTGAGCACTCACATCACCCTTGCGTATTTCCCAGTGGGCTTTCTCCAGCACGGGTTTTACGTGAGCCCGGACGCGAGCGGGGCTAATCAGCTCAAGCAAGAAAGTCGCCGCATAGACGTTTTCCGGGACGAGCAGCCTCTCGAGCGGGGCGGAAAACAGCAGGCCGTCGGGCGCGCTCTTAGAATCAGGTGTAGCCATCGCCACCTCCACTGCGGTGAACCGGTCAAAATGGGCGGTACAAGAGCGGCAGCCGTCGAAGGCTCATCTAAAATCCGCATTACCGCCGTCCCACGATCAATCTGGCGGCGGAATTGACTACAGGAATGAGCAGCTCGGCATTGCTAAGCAGGTCGTTTAAGACGGCGTCGATGGGCGGCTGATTGAGCATGCGCTCGACGCGCACGGTCTCCTCCTTGCCCACCGGTATCACGCCGAAGAGCATCAAACGGCGCTTGACTTCCTTCTGAAAGTGCTGGGTCTTCCAAAACTTCAGGAAGGTCTCCTCCCAACGCGTGTAGACCTCGTACTCGACCGGGAGGACCGCAAAAGGGATTACCGTGAGAAGAAAAATTGCGGGGACCAGATACTCGAGCCAGGGAATATCCAGATACTTCCGAGCGAGCAAATAGACGGCGGCAAAAAACACCGCGTTCGCCAGGATCGGGAGAAGGCTGCGAATATACCTTGTGGAATACATCGGCACCCTATCGTTCAGGAGCGAATTGAATGATTCCCTCGTCCGCGGCTCCGGGAAGTGCAGCCCATGGCCGTTTCGGTTTTCTATATTCGGAAGAACATAAGAAGTATACATGTAAGTTCAGATAGATACAGCATGTGACTCAACCTGATTATCAATAAAGGGGCATCGCAAAGGGTCCGACCCTATCGCTTCTTCTCAAGGATCACCGGGCCCGGCGGTCCCACTGCTACGCACAGGCAACAAGAGCGCAACCACCCCGAGAATCAGCGTCGTTCCAAGCAGGAACAAATGGAGGTTCACCGCCCCTGCCATGGCCGATACCGCGTCTACACCCGAAGGCAACAGGGCTAAGACCACCGCCGCCTCGTAGCTGCCGCTCCCCGCGATACCGTGAAAGGGCAGCACGCTGGATAGCTCCGCCCCCATAACACCCACCAGTACCTGCCAGAGCTCGAGCGGCAGAAAGTGGCGAAGCACGAAAGCGAAGGCGAGGAACTTGGTGACCCAGATAAGCGCGGTCCACAGGTAGATTCGCAGCGCCCTACCCGCCGTCTCGGGGGCGGCGTCACTCATCAAGTGCAGCACCCTGCCGAACCTGCCCGTCCCCTTTGGAATCAGGCGCTCCGCAAGACCTGCGATGGGCGGAAGCAGCAGCCAAAGCAGCGCGGCGAGCGGCCAACTCCAGGAGGGCTGGCGCAAATATAGAATGAAGATACCGATGAGCCCGAGGAAATGCAGGTCGAGAAGCCGAATCCATATCAGGGAGGCCGTAGCCCCCAAAAAGCCATGACCGAAGTAGCGCCCCATGAGCCAGGGAAAGACCATCTCCCCGGCGCGCATCGGCAGAAGGTTATTTGCCGTGTTGTGAAGGACCGATAGCCGCAGGACGGTGAGGAAACGCCCGTCGAGCCGAGGGCGAAAGTAAACGTAGATCCGAACGCCGCGAAAAAAATAGCTCAGGGCCGTAAGCCCGAAAGGAAGCAGCAATGCACCCCTTGTCAGCTCCCGCCAAGGGGCCAGCAGGGCACGCCAGCCAACCGTCAGCGATACCCCTAGCAAGACAGCCACGAACAGCAAACCGCCGATGACCCAATCACGGGTCTTTACTATCCGCGGCTCGATGCCGCGGGATGTCGTTTTCTGTGTCATTCGATGCGGAATCCCACCCGCCGTCAGCGCCTCCGCTTGCGAGGGTATATCGGCGGCTCGCCGGGCGGGCGGGTCTTGAACCTGCGATGGACCCAGAAATACTGCTCCGGCATGGTGCGCATGCGCTCTTCGATGGTCCGGTTCATGAGCGCCGTGTCCGCCTCCTGATCGTCTGTGGGAAAGGGAGCCAGCGGCGGATCCATGATCAGCTCCAGGCCCCGTCCCCAGGGCAGATAACGGGCATAGGTCGGAATCACTTGGGCGTCCCCCAGGCTGGCGAACCGGCTCAGCATGGGCACTGTTGAGGCAGCGATTCCGCAGAAAGGCACGAAAATGCCGCGCCGGCCGGGATCCTGATCCGGAAGATAGTACAGGGGTGCCCCGGCGCGGATCCCCCGCACCATCTGGCGCAGATTGCCCCTGCGCTCTATGGAGATGGCTCCGAACCGAGAACGGCTGTGGCGCATCTGGTAGTCGAGTACGGGGTTTCGGATCTTCTGGTACATGTACATCCCCGGCTTGATAAGGGCGGTGTACGCGGCCCCCCCCAGCTCCAAGCCGACGAAATGCGGTGCCAAAAGAATCAGGTTCTTCCCGGTTCGATGCAGCTCCTCGACAGGTTCACAGTTGCGGAACTTCACGATGCGCGCCAGCCGCCACCGAGAACATCCCCACACGAGCCCTTGGGTAAAGGCCGCGACCCCCAGGTAACCGAAGCTACGGACCGCATACCTTCTGCGCTGCGCCTCGGACAAGTCGGGAAAACAAATCTCCAGATTGCGCAGCGCCACGCGCCGGCGCGAGCCGGCGAGGAAATATCCCAGGCGCCCGAATCCCATGCCTAAGGCCCAGAGCAGGGGAAAGGGCAGGAGTCCGATGAGGCGGAAGGCACCCACCAGGACCCAGCTCGGCCAATGGCGGGGATGCCCAAGCACGTGCTTCAAGCTCACAGCCCTTATTCTTTGTTCTTGAAAGGTGGATCACCACACAGCGAATCGCCAGTCTTGGTCGGAGCGCCGCCGGGCTCGGAGCGCGAGCCTGACGACGAGACGAAGGACCGCGACGGCGCCGACGTTGATCCTCCAGAACGGCACAAACCAACGGAGCTGCCGTGCACGTCAGTACTCGAACTGGTAGGTCACGCCAATGCTGCTGCCGCCCTCACCGCTCGCACTCGAGCCGGTCGCAGAGCCGGAGCTGGTACCGACCGTGCCCTCCAGCTTAAGGCGCTTGGTGAGATCGACTTGCACCTTCGCCTTCGTGCTATCTGCGGATGCGCCTTGCTCAACGCCGACATAGACACCCGGGGCGACATAACGTCCGGCTTCCAGCGTCGCTTGTCCGTCAGCTCCAGTGCCCACCGAAAGTTGATCGAGGCCGAGACCCTTGCGGATACTGCTCAAGGGGTTGAGGCCAACGGAGGTCACGCCGGTTAGCTCGGCGAGCGCCGAGCCGATCTGCGCAAGCTCGAACGGGCTAAGGGACGAGGCGCTGCGCCCGAAGAGGATCTGGGCCAGGATCTCGTCCTGCGGCAGCTCGGGGATACTGCTCAAGGTGATCTTCGGATTGCTGACGGTCCCGCCAATGTTCAGCTCCGCGGTGATCGCCGCGTTGGTTGGGCTGACCGTAAAGTCGAGCGAAGGATCGGTCAGGCTTCCGCCGTTGAAGCTGACCTTGCCTTTGGCAAAGTTGAGGGTCTGACCCGCCAGCGAGAATTTCCCGCGCCGCAGCTCGAAGCTGCCGATGGTCCGCGGGTTGTCCGCGGTGCCCTGCACGCGGACACTGCCGCCAAGCTCCGCGTCGAGTCCGCGCCCGCGCACGAAAAGCTGCCCCGGCGCCTCGATCGTCAAATCCAGCTTGACGACCGGACCTGGCGCGCCCGGGGGTGGCGGCTTCTCTCCGGGGCGGCGTACATTGAGGGTGGCGACGCTGGTCGGCAAAGTCTCGGGGATGCGGATCTCCGCCTTGTTGCTGCGGATATTGCCTGACAGGAGAAGCTGTTTCGCGAGCTGCCCGGTTGCAGTCAGGTTGGCGTTCAGGTTTACCGTCAGGAGGTCACTCGACAAAGGTCGGGCATCCCGGGCCTCGAGGCGCAAGTTGATCGGCATATCGCGGGCCAGAATCCCGACCGTCCCCGAGGCGGAAACCGTCCCTGGACCGGCGCGCGCGGTGAGGCGGGCGATACGGATGCTCTCGCCCTCGAGCTGGAGCAGGGCATTGATCGCTGTGAGCTGTGCGCCCTGGGCGTAATCCTCGATCTCGCCCCGGGCGAGCTGGATCGTACCGCTCAGGCGTGGATTGGCCAGGGTGCCGCTAACCCCGGCATTGAGCTGGACCTGCCCGCGCACACGCCGCCCGCTGGCCGCCAGGATCGGATCGGCGAGGGCAAGCTCGATGGCGCCCTGTACGCGCAGGTCCATGCGCCCGGTCGAAGAGAGCGGCGCCTGGCCGGTCACGGACAAGTTAGCCTTGGAGCCAAGAGTCAACCGGCCATCGATCCGAGCACTCTCGCCGGCCAGGTCTGCCGTCGCCGTCAAGTTGGCGGGCGGAAGCGAGCCTGCGGGCCCTGTTCGCATGCGCAGTCCCGTGGCCTCCAACCGCACCGTCCCGGTGGGCCGCTCGAGGGTGCCGGCGAGCTTTGCGTCCGCGCGCAGCTTACCTTCGGCCTTCAGGTCGGGGACGAAGGCGCTCGCCAGTGCCGGGGACAAGTTGCGCGCTTCCGCGGTAAGTTCCAGGGTCGGCGAGATACGTCCGGAGACCTCTAACACGGCTTCCTGTATCCCCAGGCGGAGACCCTCCACTTTGAGGCCCTCGGCGAAGGCGAATTGCGCGGGCGCGAGCAGGCGCAGGGTCTCGCCCTTCCAGCTCGCCTGCAGCGCCGAGAGCGAGACCTTCATTCCCGTGGCGTCTAGCACGGCCGCGCCGGTCAGCCGCAGAGGGTTGCCGGCCAGATTCTTCGCATCGGCCGCGACCTGGAGCGCGAGGGCATTCTGCGGCCCCTTGACCTCGAGCCGACCGGATCCCGCCACGCCGTTGGCAGAGAGTCCATCCACGACCAGCTTGGCATCCACGACCGGGTCGGCGTCGGGGTTGAGGACAGTCGCCGCCAGCGTGAGATGGTCGACCGACCCCATCCCGGAAAGCCCGGCGGCGCTGACATCCACTGCAAGGCGCGCCTCGGTCTCGCCGCCCTGGCCTGTGGTCTCCAGCGTTGCGGTCAGGGAACCCGTTGGGGATTGATCGATCAGGGGTGCAAGGTCCTGGAGCCGGCTCATGCGCAGGTCCAGCGTGCCAAGCGGCAAGAGGGCCCCGGGTGCCAGGGTCAGCTGTCCCTCCGCGTGGGCGCTCTTCCAATCGGCCCGCTTAATATCCACCCGAGTCGTCCCGTCGCCGGACTGACGGGCGACGACGGCAAGCTCCAGCGCGGACCCGGCGAGGGTGCCTTGGGCGGTGATCTCTCCGGCGGGCGCCTTGGGGAGGCCCTTCGCCTCCAGGTGCGCGCTGATCGGGGCGCGCGGCAGGCCCTGCGTCTCCAGTTCGCCGCTCAAGTCGGCCTGCGCCGAGAGATCGTCCTGCGGCCCTTGGATCTGGCCGTTCGCCTGCAGCGTGCCGGAGATGGTAGGGGTGAGCACCGCCAAGTCGGACAGGGCCACCCGCCAGGTGAGCTTGACCGCCTGCGAGACCAGCCCGCCGTTCGCCGACATCTGGATGGCCTTGCCGTCGATCTGCAGCCGGGAGAGGGTCAGATCTTGTCCATTCAGCGTCGCGGTTGCAGCGATTTTTGCGGAATCTCCCAGCAGGCCGGGCAGTGGCGGGGCGCCACCTGTAATGCTCACCGTACCTTCCGCATTCAGCGTCGTCTCGCCGGCGTTTTCGGCAGCCCGGAGCTCCAGCTCCGAGTGACCCTGGACGTCGGCCCCTGCGATCGCGGCAAGCGCCGCGAGGTCCGGCAGATTGAGGGAAATGGAGGCCTTAATCTCCCCCGCCGTTTGTGCCTCGCCCTTCGCCCCTATCAAGGGATGCTCGAGCCTGAAGGTCACGGGCCGCTCCGGCATGTCGAGCCGCGCGTCGGCCTGCAGCGTTACGGGCGCCGCCGCGAGGGCTTCCGGACTTTGGCCGGGAATGCGCAGGCCGTCGAGCGAGGCCTGCAGCTGCACCTGTCCCGCATCGCCCTGGACGTCGGCCGCGATGGTCCGGACCTCGGCGCCGCCGGCGCGCAAGTCCGCGATGCGCAGGGTCCCCGCCGCCGAAGGTCGCGCGAAGGGACCGCTCAGGGTCGCGTCCAGAGAGACCGATTGCCAGGAGATGTCCGGGCGCGGGCTCATGGCCGGTGCGGTTGCCGTGATCCGCAAGTCGGCGGCATAATCCAGCAGATCCAGCGTGCCGCGGGCGTTCGCGCTCAGTCGGCCGGCGTCCAGGGAGAGATTGGCCGCGACCGCCGAGCGGGGCCCCTTTGCGGACGCATCGAGCGCGATAGCCCCCAGGTCCACCAGCCCGGCGAGCCGTGCAACCAGACCGTTTGCCGGCTCTTCGGCCTTCAGCTGCCCGGCAAGGGTCGTCGCATCGAAGCTGCCCTCAAGCAGGTAGCTGCCCGCCCCGTTGAGTCCTTGGATATGGAGCAGCAGATCGCCCTGCTCCAGGGAGGCGAGGCGGGCATGGCCCTTGATCGAGAGGGCTTCCTCGGTACCAGCCACCGCTGCCGCTATGTCGAGCCTTGCCACGTCGAGCGACTGCAGCAATATCCGAACGGGGAGGGAAACGTCTGAGGATTCCGACGGCTCAGAAGAGCTGACCGGCAGACGCGCGAGCTCGATCCGTGTGGCCGCAACAAGGTCGATAAGCGCCTCGCCGACCAGCAGGCGTGAGGGCGCCCAGTCCAAGGTCAGGTTCTCGATGACCAACCAAGCGCCTTCCGTATCCCGCACCTCGATCCGCGCCGCGCGCAAGGCGGCGGGAAAATGGCCGCCAAGCCCCTGGAGCCTCACATCGCCGTCAGTGACCTTGGGGACCATGCGCTCGATGAAATCGCGCCCGGGCTGTATGTTCGCCGCGAGCAGGACGACGGCCATCAGGAGCATTGGCACGCCCAGCAGAATGCCGAGCGTCCACACCAGCGCCTTGGTAGGCCGGCGCATCAGAACGCCTGCCCGATACCGATGTAGATCTGGAACGAGCTGCTTTTCGGCAGCTTGTTCACCGGCACCGCAACATCGAAGCGGATCGGACCGATGGCAGTGTAATAGCGCCCGCCCACGCCGGCGCCCACGCCCCAGGTGCTGGGGAAGGACCAGTCATTGGCGGCGACCTGGCCCGCGTCGACAAAGGCCACCGCGCCGTAGTCGCCCAGGATGCGCTGGCGCAGCTCAACGGTGCCGGCGGCCACGGCGGTGCCGCCCTGCGGCTTACCGTCCGGGAAGGTAGGGCCGACCGACTGATACTTGTAGCCGCGAACTGTGGCGCTGCCTCCGGCGTAGAAGCGCTTATCCGCGGGCAGATCGAACTGGCTCGCACCCTGCACATCGCCGACAAGGCCGCGAAGGGCCAGCACTGTGCGCCCCGCCTGCGCGTTAAACCAGGCTCCTGCATCGAGATAGGTGGAGGCGGAAGCCTGTACGGACACGAAGCTCACGCCTTGTTTATCCAATGAGCGGGTCGGTGTCGCGGATAAAGTCGCGCGGACACCGCCCGTCGGGTTGAACAGGTCCGTGGTGCTGTCGTACTTGGCAACCAGGGGTAGGCTCGTAAGGGTAAAGTTGTCCGTTACGTCCTGTTGCGTCACACGCTCCCGTTCCCCTGCGAGCCCGATGCTGCCCGTCCAGCGCTCGGAGAACTTCCGATTGATCGATACGCTGCCGGTGAGGGCTGTGCGGTCGTAGGCTTCGAGACTCTCCTTCAAGGGGCTCATATCGATCTGCAGCGTCTGCTCGGGGCGCAGAAAGTCCGGCTTGACGAACTGGGCGCTGCCCCAGTAGCCGGGATCTGTCTGCGCGGTCCCGCCGGCGCTGAAGCCCATCGACAGCTTGAGCTGCTCGGCATTGCCGAACAGGTTGCGGTCTTGCCATTGCGCGCTCGCGCTCGCTCCCAGGTCGGTCGCAAAGGCGGCGCTGAAGCTGACCGCGTGACGTTTGCGCTCGGTGACGACAAACTCCACGGGCAGCCGCCCCTGCGCGTCGGGCTCCTTCCCGGTAGCGACTACCACGGAGGAGAAGACCCCGAGCGAGGCAAGATTCTGCCGGGCCTTCTCGATGGCCGCCGGGTCGTAACGTTCGCCCGGGTGAATGAGCAACCGTTTCCGCAGGAAGGACTCGTTCGTTCTCTGCAGCCCCTGAAAGCTGATATTGCCGATCTCGACGAGGGGGCCGGTGTCGACCGTGAGGACGATATCGAGCGCATCGGCGCTCCAGATCGAGGATGGCGATGGGATCGGCGACGGTAGCCAAGGCATAGCCCTGATCGCGCAGGGCGTTCAGCAGCCGCTCGCGGGCGGCGAGCACATTCGCCGCGACGGCAGGAGCGCCCGGCGGGAGGTCGAGCTTCTCCCTCGCCGGCTGGGGCAACGAGCCCTCGATTGTCACCTTACCCAAACGAAACAGGGGCCCTGGCCGGATCGAGGCCGTGACTGCCGTCGGCGGCTCCGCCGGCAGTCCGGCCAGGTAGTCCGGCAGATCGGGGGCGTCGAGGGGGCGGCGGTCGATACGGATATCCACCTGCCCCTTGTAGAAGCCAAGACCGTACAGCACCGTGAGAAAGCGGTCTTCGTCGTCCCGCGCGCGCCCGACCAACGCGAAGGGACCGACGGGGGCTTTCTCTCGCAGGCTGACCAGCAGCGATGCATCGGCGATGGCCTGATCGAGCGCGGCTTCGCCCGTCTTGGCAATCTCGAACTTGTATGGCTGGGGATCGGCTGCGCGGGCAATCCCCGTGGTAAAAGCGAATGCCGCCCCAACCAATACCGCCGCGCACGCCCGGCAGAGCATTCCTACTGGTCCTGAATCGCGCGGCCGGCGCCGCCTGCCCTGGAGACAGGTGCTGTCAAACTGAAGATACGCGCGGTAAATAAACCGCCTCGCACGCATGTAAATCCTAGGGTATGGCATATCTCACAGCCGCGCCGTCAAGTCCTGACGGTTGTCAGTTCTCACATACCCGGCGCGCGCAACATCTTTGTGGTCTTTCTCTTGACGAGTGCGCTGAACACTCGGTTCATCGAGACAAGTCATAGACGCAGTTTCCCTCGGGCCAGGCAGCGCGAGCTCACGACGAGTTGTGGCCCCAGCCTCATCACTGCGCCTCAACAAACGCTTTAAAAGATTCTCGTATGCTACCGCATTATAGCCCTTAATACACGGTGAAGCCGGATTATCCAGATACAGCAGGCAGGCTCCTCAGGACCGTTTCCGCTCTTCGCTCCGGTCGGACAGCACCAGCCGCAACGCACGGATCTCTTCGCGCAACGCCTGCACTTCCACTTCGATCGATGAGGTGTCCTCATGGACCACCTGCTCGATATGATCCCTGTCCCGCCCGTGCTCCACGATGTGCATGGTCTGCATGGTATCCACGATGATGCCGATGAACAGATTCAGCATGGTGAAGGTCGCCACCAGGATAAAAGGAATGAAAAACAGCCATGCGTACGGATACTCGGCCATCACCGGGCGCACGATCCCCATGGACCAGCTCTCCAGCGTCATGATCTGGAACAGGGTGTACATCGAATCCGCGATGGTGCCGAACCACTCCGGGAAGCTTGCGCCGTACATCCCGGTGGCCATGACCCCGAAGACATAGAAGAAGATCAGCATCAGCAGGCCGATGGAGGAAATCCCTGGAACCGCTCGCAACAGTGCCTCCACGACGAACCGCAGCCGCGGCACCATGGACACCAAGCGCAAGACGCGCAGAACACGCAGGGCGCGCAACACCGCCAGTGGTCCGCTGGCCGGAATCAGTGCAACTCCCACTACGACGAAGTCGAAGACATTCCAGGGCTCGCGAAAAAAGCCCAAACCTCGCGCATAGAGCTTCAACCCTATCTCAAGGACGAAGACGGCGAGAATCGCCCGGTCGAGCCAGTGCAAAAGCCCCCCGATCTCGGCCATCGCCGATTCGGACGTCTCCAACCCTAGGGTGACGGCGTTCAGCAGGATAAGGCCAATGATGAGGCTCTGGATCCGCTTCGACTCGATCCAGGCTCCCAGCTTCTCACGCGTACCCATAGCTTGAAATCAAATCTCTCTCTACGCTGAATCCGACGGATACACTCGGGTATTGAAATTCTCGCGGCGGAACCAGAAATACTGGAATACGATACTCTCGTCTATACCTTCGTTCGCCCCGCCCATCCGCGGGGCATTTTTTTTCAAGAAATTGGCTGTCCGCTCAAGGACCGGTTGCTAAGCAGAGATCAACTCAGCCTCGTAACCCGCTGCCTTTACCGCCGTCACGAGCACGGCGGGGTCTGCCCGACCTTCGACCAGCGCGCGGCCGGACTCCAGCTTCACTGTCTCTGCCCGGTCGGCACCGTCGACACCCTCCAGTGCATCTTTGACCGCCTGCACGCAATGCTGGCAGCTCATGCCCGTTATCTTCAATTCAACCATGTTGTGGTCACGCCTTCGCGCGAATCCTAAAGATATTAAGCCACCGGCCAAACGCGAAGCCGCGGCGAGTCTGCAAAATTAGAGCTCCGCCGCAAAGTCGCGGACGGGACAGGCGTCGTTGGGGAGGAGGGAAAGCAGGAAGTTGAGAGACTTCCCGCGCCGAGCGGCGCGGGAGTGCGCAGATGTTACTTGTCCGAGCTGGATGCGGGAGCTGCCGGAGCGACTGGTGCGGCCAGCGCGGGATAGCCGAGATAGGGAACGCCACCCCAGTAAGGATAGCCCCCCCAGCCCCCGTACGGATAACCCCAACCTCCATAGTAGGGGTAGCCCCAGCCGCCGTAGTATGGATACCCTCCGTAGCCACCCCAACCCCAAGGTCCACCGCCCCAACCCCAAGGGCCGCCTCCGCCCCAGCCGCTTCGCATGAAGTTGAAGGGGCCAAAAAACGCCTCGGCGGAGAGCGATGTCAGGGCCGTGGCGCCGGCGACGGCCGCGGCCAAAACGAAACGCTTATTCCTGGTCATTTGGTTTCCTCCTCACAAACTCGTGAAGCGCGGACAACAAGACTACAAGCCCGCATTTAAAAGATTACTTCGGTGAAAAAACTCCTGTTTTGACGTCAATCAACTTTTTCGAATATAGCCAACTGCTTATTCTCCGGAGGCGTATGCGCTGTGACCGGGCAGGCAGCGGCGATGCGAGTCCCCGATTCACTGTTGGACCAGCTTCGTGCGGTAGACTAACGGCGTGCTGCTTTCGACTTGCCGCATTTATTGCCAAAGACCCTCAAACCGGTCTCGATGTGCGTTATTCGCAATCGTCGTTTGACGCGAATACCATAGGCTGCGGGAAAATGCTTTGCGAGGTTACCGAGTGCCCAAGCTTCGCCAGAGAACAGCGAACCCTCCTGCTATTTCTCCTGCAGGTTTCTCGCAACGGGTCGCCTGGCAGTAGATCCAAGGCCAAAGGACATGTCCGACGCTCACCTGAATTCGCGAATGCCCAAAGCCGGCGCGGGCCCGTCGTCGACCGACGACTGCAACCGATCCTTCGCGACCTTCGGTTTCGAGTGGAGCCCGGATAGAGGCCTGGCAGTCCTCTCAGCCGAGTGCTCTGCGCTGCTCGGCCTGGAGCCTGTCGTGGCAGAGGGAGCCTGGCACAAGTACCTGAATCAAATCCCGTCACCCGACCGTCGAAAGCTGCAAGCAACCCTAGCCGACCTCAAGCCCTCCGATCCCACCTACCGCACACGCTACCGCTATATGACGCCGAGTGGCCGGGAGCTGATCCTAGAGGAGCACGGATGGGCGGGATTCGACCCGGCGCAGCGGCTCATCCATCGCAGGGGAATCATCGCAGACGTGACTGCCGAGAGGCAGGCCGCCGAGGAGCTGCGGCGGAACGAGGAACGTCTGCGCCAAGCGCTTTCAGCGGCCCACGAGGGCAGTTGGAGCCTGGATCCCGCCACGGGACGCTGTGTCGTCTCCGACGAGGTCCGCGCTCTGCTTTGCCTTCCCGCCGATGCCCCTTGCACCCTGCAGGCGATGCTCCGACAGATCCACTCATCGGACCGGTTGCACCTGAAGGCCTGTCTGGAAGCCTCTACGCGCGGCCTCGCACCCAACCAAGCGGAGTTTCGCGTTCCGCTGCCCGGCGGTAGGGTCCGCTGGCTCTGCGCCCGTGGTGCAACCTACGCCGGAACCGGCGCGAACATCGTCATTCTCGGTCTGATGCAGGACATCAGCAAGCACAAATCCAGCGAGGAGGCGTTGCGCAAGGCGGATCACCACAAGGACGAATTTCTCGCCATGCTCGCTCACGAGCTCCGCAATCCATTGACGCCCGTGCGCAACGCCGCTGAGATCTTGCGGCAGATCGACTCGGATGATCCGCGGCTGCGCGAGTCCTCACGGATGATCGAGCGCCAATGCGCGCACATGGAGCGGCTGATTGAGGACCTTCTGGACGTCACTCGTATCGCGCGCGGCCGCCTGGAGCTGAGGCGCGAAACCGCGCGGCTCGCCGATATACTGGTGCAGGCCCGCGAGCTGTCCAGCCCCCGCATCAAGGAACGTGGACAGCATCTGGACCTCGGGCCCTGCGCAGATTCCATTCTCCTGGATTGCGACCCCATACGCTTGTGCCAGGTCTTCACCAACCTGCTTGAGAACGCGGCCAAGTACACGGACGAAGGCGGCGAGATTCGTTTGCAGGTAAAAGACTATGAAAAGGACGTACTGGTCCGTGTCAGCGACAACGGCCGCGGACTGGCACCCGACGAGCTGCCGCACCTGTTTGACGGCTTGGCGCGAAAGCGGACGCGCCCAGCCCCTCCCTTGGCCGGACTGGGTCTCGGCCTTTCCATTGTCAAGCGCCTCGTGTGCATGCACGGAGGGAGCGTCACGGCAGAGAGCCCGGGTATCGGCCAGGGCTCCTCCTTCAGCGTTCGACTGCCCCTGAGCCAGCGCATAGAGCCCGCCGCCGAGCATGCGCTGGATAGGTCGCGGCTGCGGATCCTCGTTGTCGATGATGACCCTGACGTAGCACAAAGCACGGGACTTTTGCTGCAGTCACTCGGACACGAGGTCGACTTGGCGGCAAACCCTGAAGAGGCGCTCCGATTCGCAAGGGAACAGCGTCACCGGCTGGTGTTGCTCGACATTGGGTTGGGCGCTTCGGACGGACTGGAAGTAGCCCGGCGCCTGCGGCAGCTCCCCCACGGCAGGGACATGCGCATCGCCGCCGTAACCGGTCGCGGAGACTCGCGCACACGAAGGGAGGTGAGGGCTGCTGGAATCGACCGCCATCTGCTCAAACCCTTGAGCCCGGATTCGCTCAAGGCACTGGTCGGCTCGCTGCGTCCCTGAGTACCTGCCCCCTGCTTTCTTTTGCTACCGGAAGCATTGACGTGCGTCAGGTGCCATCGGCGTGCACCAAGCCCTCGAGCCGCACGGAGAACAGCACCAGATCCGCCAGCTTGCGCACCTGCATCTTTTTCATGATGCGCGCACGATGAGCCTCAACAGTCCGTATGCTGATGCCCAGATCCAGGGCGATGACCTTGTTTGCGGCTCCCCGGACGACGTCCCAGAAGACCTGCTGCTCGCGCTCGGTCAGGTTTCTCCAACGCTCGATCAACTCTTCGTCGCTTACGGTATCGGCGACAGCCCGAACCGGTATCCGGCGCAGGGTTTCCTGTACCAGATCCAATAATACCTGGTGGTTGTAGGGCTTGGAGACGAAGTCCACTGCTCCCAGCTTCATTGCGCGCACAGCCATGGGGATGTCACCGTGCCCGGTGATAACGATAGTAGGCAGCAGGACTTTGTGACGGCGCATGTACTCCAGCAACGCGACGCCACCGATTCCGGGCATGCGCACATCCAACAATAGACAACAGGGCCGACTCTGCCCCAGATGCTCCTCTCGGGACAAGAAATCGTCGGCACTCGGATAGGAGGCCACCTCGATCCCCACGGATTCGAGCAGCAGGCGCAAGGAATCGCGCACATCGGCGTCGTCGTCGATCACGCAGACCAGGGGCGTGCCAGTCACAGCTTCTCCTCCCCGACCGGGAACTCTACCGAAAAGATGGAACCTGTGGGATCGGCGGGCGTCATCCAGGCCCGGCCGCCGTAGTTCTCCGCCAGTGTACGCACGATGGACAACCCGATGCCCAATCCGCCCGGCTTGTCCGTTACCCAGGGCTCGAACAAGCGCTCCCGCAGATCGTCGGACACGCCCTTGCCGCCGTCCCCCACCTCCGCCAGTATCCGTTCGGGATTTTGCTTGCGGCTGGTGCGGATCCACACGCGGCGCCGGTCGTGAGGCAAATGCTCCAGCGCATCGAGGGCATTGATCACCAGGTGCATCAGCAGCTGCTCAAGCTCTATCGGATCTCCCCCCAATGTCGGCAAGTCCCCGGCCAGATCGCACTCCAGCCGGATGCCGTCACGCGTCAGCCGGTCCGCGATGACCTCGACACAGGACTTGGCTACTGCGCTCAATTCGACTCCGGTGGGCGAGACCTCGCGCCGTCGCGCCAGGTTCGCGCAGATTGTCCAGCGCCCGTCCCGCACGCTCGGCGAGCCGGTTGACGTGGCCGAGGATTTCCGTCAGGCGCTCCGGGTCCAGCCGCCCGAAACGCTGGAGCTGAATCGCGGCGCCGGCGTAGTTCGCCATGGCCGCCACCGGCTGGCTGAGCTGGTGTGAAGCCATGGCCGCAACCTCGCCCATCAGCGCCAGACGCCCCACCTTCGCGAGCTCGCGCTGATGCTCGCTCAATCGGCTTTGCAGGCGCTTGCGCTCGGTGATGTCCATCAGCGTGACGACGCCGCCCTCCAACTTACCCTCCTGATCGTGCAACGGCCGGCCAACAAGGGAGATCCAACGCCCCTCGGCTTCGGCTCCACGGATGAAGACCTCGATATCGTCCGTGGACTCGCCGCGAATGGCACGCGTCAAAGGCAGCTCCTCGACTGGGACCAACTCGCCGTCTTCCGAATAATACACCCCGTAGTGCTCCGACCAACGCTTGGGATCGACATCGTCGGGTCCACTACCGATGATGGTCGATGCCTTGCGGTTCCACATCAGGAACCGTCCCTGTGTATCGGCGACCACGACACCGTCGTTTATCCCCTCCAGTACGAGCCGCTGCAGGGCTTGCTGCCGATCGAGCTCGGCACGCGAGCGGTTCAGGTCGGCGGTGCGCTCGTCCACCAGATGCTCCAGGTTGCGGTTGAGCTCGGCCAAGGCACGCTCGCGACTGCCCACCTCGTCGGCCATGCGCTTGAAGGCGTTGACCAACACGCCCACTTCATTGCCGGTTACAGGGGGCAACGGCGTTTCGTAGTCTCCGTGCGAGATGGCGTCGGCCGCCAGCGTTACTTGACGCAATGAGCCGGTTAAATGCCGAACCAAAAACAAGGCGATCAGCACCGCCCCGAGGAGCAGGATGCCCATAGTCGCAAGGCTCTCGCGGCGCATCACGCCCGCTATTTGCTCGATCTGGGCAGTCGGCTTGGATACCATCAGTGTCAGGCTGCGTTCCGGATCGGCCTGGGTCAGGGAGCGCGTAACGACGAATGCAGTTTCCCGGTCCGCACCTCCTCCGAGATCAAGCAGACCACCGACTTCCGGCTGCAGATCGCCGATGTGCGTCGCTTGCTCACCGAAAACATCAGCCAACCCCAGGCCGTGGCCGAGGTCGAAGGCGAAAGTCTTTTCGGGGTCCCGGTGGTATAGCAAGTTCCCCTCCTCATCGACCACGTAGAGCCGCTCGCTCTTGTCGAGATTCCCTTGCAGATACCGGAAGAGGATTCCCATGTCCATGTTGACTACGATCACGCCGAACAGGTCGCCGGCCGGATCGCGTACCGGCGTGGCCGCCCGTATGGTAGGCATATGCTCTGGCTCGATGCGTCCATGCTCACGATTGAGATCGATACGTGAGAGATAAAGCTCACCCATCGGCACCCTCGCCGCTTGCTCGAAATAATACCGGTGGCCCTTGCGCTGGTAATCGGCAGGGGGGACAATCCGCAGCTCCCCCCGGGACCGATCTACGCGCACCAGCTCATGTCCTTCGTCCGCGGCGCCGATCAGGCGCAACTGGAAATACTCCGGACGCGCCTTCGCAAAGGCGAGAAAAATCTGCTCCAACCGCTCATGCCATTGCGCTTCCGTGGATTCGTCCTCGGGATCGGTGCCGGCTGCAGCGAGGGCACGGCGTATGCCTTGCACCGGGGGCGTAGCAGCGAGGAACAACGTATCCCGGCGTAGACGGTCCACTTGGTGGATGAGGTATTCAACGGCGCGGCTGGCGTGCACCTTCAAGCGCTCCTGCTCCCGATGCTCCATCGCCTCGGCACGACCGCGATCGAACAGGTAGCCCACGACCAGGGCGGCCGTCAAAAGGAGAACGACGAACAGCGCCCCCAGACGCAGAGGTAATGAATCCAACCGCAAGCCCAACTTAGGTCGCCCATCTTCGGATTGTTGTTCTCGACGACACCTCGGCGTGGGTGCAGGCCCCGGCAATCCGGAGAGCACCCTGATGTCCTCGGCCCGTCGTTGGCAGGCCTGTGATTATACCTATCATCCAGGAAGCACAGGTTACCCGGGAGCCCGCATGCCCCCGACCAATGTGCCATGCAACCTGAAACCGGGACGACGGCGCTTTCTCCTGATGAAGCGGTAATCGGCAGCCGACCCCGCAATGGAGAAAAAAATGCCGTCGGCCACAGCTGGCGACGGCTAGGTGAGGTAATCTGCCGGGCCCCGGTGCGGGGCAAGCCTGCACCATGCTGGCAGCATCCCGAACAGGTGACTAGACGGTATTACCCGGGCCCGCCTCGAGACGCCGGGCAACGACGCTATCGCCGATCACCGAGACCTCGGCGCCGAGCCGGGCAAGACGCTGACAGAGCATCTGCAGCAATGCGACACCGGAATCGAACACGCGCTCGACCCGGCTCAGATCAAGAACACAGCGCTCCAAGCCCCGCGGGACCCGCCTGCACAGGTCGCAAACGGGCATAGCGGCTGATATGTCGAGGTTGCCATCGAAGCGCAGATTCAGCGCCGCTTTTTTGGGTGCGTAGCTCACGGACACGGACATGGCGGTCATCCTCCTCGTCTTATATTTCGATTCTGGGTGATCCCGGGCGCTAATGGCTTGGCGCATGGGATTTAGACGTCAAGAAGCGTAGGTTATTGAACCGGTCCAGTATTGACAATCCGCAATGACACCTGACGCTCGCTACGTAGTAACACGCACTAGATCCGGGCGCCCGCCCTTGTCATGAGAAGGTTCGCGGCAAATAGTCTAAGATTCGCGGCAAACCGAAACGGCGGAGGACATGTTGTTGAATCGAGCACGCGCATCGGTCTTTGTTTTGACCGTGCTTTTTGCGGGAACGGCCGGCAGCATTACAGCAAGTGCCGACGACATCATGAACGCGCCGGCCGCGGTGACCAAGCAGCTGCGCAAGCACCAGATCTCCCCCGATGATGTAAGCTTCTACGTCCACAAGCTGTCGGAGGCCATGCCGCGGGTCGCGTTCAACGCCAAGGTACCGCGAAATCCGGCCTCAACCATCAAGGCGCTCACCACCAAGGCCGGCCTCGACATCCTCGGTCCGACCTACTCTTGGAAAACCGCGGCGTATATCACGGGAGAGGTCACCGACGGGCTGCTCCAAGGCGACCTGATCATCAAAGGATACGGTGACCCGAATCTCACCCCCGAGGCGCTGTGGCGCCTACTCTGGGGCGTTCGAGAACGCGGCGTGGAGACCGTCGCCGGGAACCTGATCCTGGACGACTCCTATTTCGAGCCTCCCCAGACCAATCGCGGCGATTTCGACAACAATCCGAACAGCGCGTATAACGCCCTGCCCTCCGCCCTGAGCGTCAGCCTACAGACGACACAGATCCACTTGTTGGGGGGCGGATCCGACGGTGGCGTCCGAGTGTTTACGGATCCACCGCTGGCCAACGTCGCCGTGGACAACCGTCTGAAGCTGGTTAATGCCCCCTGCAAGCGCAAGTTCCACAAGCCGGCGGTGAAGCTGGTCCAAGAGGACCTTCGAACCACGCTGCGCCTGACCGGGACCTTCTCGGCCGAATGCGGTGAAACCAGCTACCCACGCCTAATGCTGGAGCCGATCGAGCACAGCGCCGGTGCGATCGTCGCCCTGTGGCGCGGAATCGGAGGGCGGATCGAGGGGGAGGTCAGGGAAGGCACGCTGCCAGAAGGCGCGCGACGGCTCCACGCCCAAGAATCCGCTCAGCTCGAGGAGGTCATACGGGTCATTAACAAGCGCAGCAACAACCTGATGGCCCGGACCCTGTTTCTGACCCTGGGGGCCAAACGCCTGGACGCACCCGGATCGCTGCCGAAGGCACGCCAAGCGGTCAAGGACTGGCTTGCCGAGAGCGGTCTGCACTTCCCGGAGCTGGCGCTCGACAACGGCTCCGGACTGTCACGGGAAACCCGCATCTCCGCAGAGAGCATGGGCCGGCTCCTCGGTTTTGCCTACGCCAGCCCCAACATGCCGGAGTTTCTCTCATCTCTGGCCATCGCAGGCGTTGACGGCACCATGCGCAAGCGGTTTCGCAAGAGCGATCTCAAGGGCCACGCGCACGTGAAAACCGGCACCATCCGGGGAACCACGGGCATTGTCGGCTACGTTCTCGACCGCCATGGAGAGCGTTGGATCGTCGTCTCACTAATGAACAACCCGCGTCTACAGACCTGGCGCGGCAAGGGGGTGGAGAACGCCCTGCTGCGCTGGGTTTACGAAGAGGCGGAAGACTATAAAGGGGTACAGGTCATCCGTGAGGCGGGGGAAGGAGGTCTTGCTGATCCATCCAGTCTGCAAGTCAACGCGACACCTACAGACTGGTTCTTGAGCCCCGACGCCCCGACGCCTTAACCCAAAGAGAGCAGTTAGCCTTCTCTTCAGATTAGATAGGCCTTCGCCTCCTCGCCCGGATTAGGTAGACCGGCGATTCGCCAGATAACCAAGCAGCCACCGAACAGTGTATAGATCTGCGTCTTGGAGAGGGACGTCTCCCGGCACACGCGCCGCATGTTGGGTAGCGCCCCGATCCGAAAGAACTTGTCGCGGATGTGATGCAACACCCGCCAGTGCTTCTCCGTCAGGGCCCCCACCCCCTCATCGGCCGCGATATCCGCACCCAGTTGCTCGCTCCACAGGTCCTGGTTCAGCAGATAGCCGTCCTCGTCGAAGAGGACCGATCCGGCGGGGATGGATTCCGGCTTTGCAATTTCGGTGTTGAGCATGATTTTCGTCTCCTATCGTGGACTGGCGTTCTTCTTTCAGGCACCGAGCCCGGCGAAGGTCGTCACGGGCATTTAGCCGGTTGCGGTGCGGTTGAGACGAAGTATGGATAAGCGCGAAAATAATGTTAAATAATTAGTTATTCGTATTTATCTCTTATCGTGATATCCGTTCCTTCGGGTGCTTCCGCTGCGGAGGATACGAGCTCGGGACCAGGCGATCTCTGCCGTGGAGACCCGTGGCGGGCCGCCCCTCTTTGTACCCGGCATTTTGCGCAGAGTAAGCAGATGGGAGCGCATCTCCTTCCAGCAGCGTCAAGCCCGCACCGAGCATCAGGGCTTGATGTCCAACACCGGCGTATCGGAAAAGGCGTCGATATCCTCTATCTCAATGACGCCTCCCTTGACCGAGAGCACGCGGCAACGGCTGAGGGCGATCGGATTGGGCCGGACCGGGGCTCGCGTGGCGAACACGCCGCGCAACGGGTTCTCGGGATTGCCGCGCGGGTGTACCTGCAAGATGGAGCGTTGCTCAAGCGTGTCGTTGCGGTCGAACCAGTACAAGACCCAGATCTTGTCGACATCTTCAACGCCCAGCAAGGCCGGCTGGTACGTCTCGTCGACCTCGATCAGCGTCCTACCGTCCGCCTTGCGAATCCAGCCAATGGGCCTGACCTCATATACCGGGATCGACCCCTGGCCTGGCGATTCGGCAAGCACAGGGCATACAGCCAGCCAAAGGGCCAACGGCAACAAGCGCACCATGGTCGATTTCCCCTATTTGCGAAAAACTACCCCAAGGTATTGAAAAATACCGCCGCCAAGAACCCGGCGAGGGTCGAGATGCCCACGATGCCACCGCCCTTGTGGAAGGCCTCCGGTAACATCGTCTCGGCGACCATGGTCAGCATGGCGCCGGCGGCGATACCTTCGATCAACGCAAACACCTCGGCCCGCGCGTCCTCGAGAAACACCGCGCCGATTGCGGCACCGACGCCGGTGATGATCATCAGGCTGGTCCACATCCATAGGATCTTGGTGATCTTCATGCCCTGCTCCTTCATTCCGGCCGCGCTGGAGAGGGCCTCGGGCAGGTTGGCGAGCAAAACGCCGCCGATCAACGACAAGCTGATACCCCCGGTGACCAGTACATTGGCACCGATAACGAAGGACTCGGGAATGCCGTCGAGCAGTATGCCCAGAAACATAGCCATGGCCGCGCCCTCGTGTCGGGCGACCTGCTTCGTCATCTCCGACAGGGACGGGAAGACCTTGCCTCCCTCGACGCTCTTGGTCGCCTTGTCGATCCAGCGTGCCGCCCTTTTTGCGTCAAGCCTGTGCCTTGCAGTGAGATACTCAGCGACTCTTCTGTGGCGCAGGAATTCGCTCAGGTGGCGCCGCAGTTCCGGACACTCGCCCAGCAAGGCCTCGAAGTCGCGGTGCCGCAGGACCGAGATCCGGGTTGCCTCGTGGGCTACGGCCGTGACCGCATGGGTACCCTCGGTCAGAAAGGAGAGTACGCCGAAGGCATCCCCTGCCCGGACCACCATTGGCTTGCGCGACCTGTCGTC
This sequence comes from uncultured Gammaproteobacteria bacterium, assembly GCA_942492625.1. Classification (GTDB taxonomy): domain Bacteria; phylum Pseudomonadota; class Gammaproteobacteria; order Chromatiales; family Chromatiaceae; genus Thiosymbion. Next base: position 77,697 of record CALOFM010000053.1, read on the forward strand.
CGGGTCGAAGAGGTAGACGGTCCCGCTGCGCAACAGGTAAAGACGGTCCCCGGGCTGACCGCGATGAAAAAAGTTGTAACCCTCGGGATCCGTCTTGTGGATGAGTCGCCCCGCAATCCGCTCCAGGGTCGCGTCCGACAGGCCGGCAAAAAATCCCTCCCGCGTCTCCGCCTTCATCAGGGCAATCAGGTTCTCCGGTACTTCGTTACTTCGAATCGGCGGGTCGTAATGTCCGGTATCCGACAGGCTCGCGAGGGCCTGCTCGCGCCACGCGCGGACTTCTCCGGCACTCAGGCCCTGGCGTTGTTGCAGGTACGCCCCGACCTCGTCGTCGCCGATGCTTCTTGCGGCGATCTCGCGCAGATCCTTGGATTCTTCGAGCAGGACCATGAATGCGTTACGCGGGATGACCAGCAACCGGGTATCGCCGACGACGTGGGCCTCGGTAGCGCGACGCAGGCCGGTGGCGAAGCTCATCCGCCCGAACACATCGTGCTTGGTCAGACGCTCGAAGACCTTGCCACCCTGCCGGGGATCGCTCAGCTCGACCACTCCGTCCTCGATGATGTAAAGATTGGTGGCCGGATCATCCGCGCGATACAGACAGGCGCCCGCAGGGATGTCGCGAACCAGCATGATCGACAGCAACTTGTCCTCGGCATCTGCCGACAGGTTTCCGAGGGGTTGTGTGCGGCGAACACTGCCGAGAACGGCCTCGAGTCGCTCTCGCGCCTGGTTGCGCCAATAGGTCATGGCTGTCGAGGGCTTGCGCAGGTATCCGCCCTGCCGGTTCACCAGGAAATCGAGGAGCTTGAAGAGAAACCCGCCCAGCATTGCCCCGAGGGCCAGGTCTGCGAAGTGGCCTCGATCCACACCCGGAGCGATCAAATCGATGGTCAGAGCGGCGAGCAGCGCACCGCCGCCAAATGCGAGCAGGAAGGCCATGATCCGGTCCGGCGGACGCCAGAGAACGCCGATGGACGCCCCCAGAGGTAGGGTCACGGCGCTGATCAGACCATAGAACAGGGCGGAGAGTACGACGGATTCGAAGATCATCGCTGGCTGCGTATCTGCTCCTTCCGGGACCTACGCTCCGGGATCCGGCGAAGGCAACTACGCATTCGAGCTTGCTCAGAAACTGTAGGTCAAACTTCCGCCCGCGACGGCGAACCTGTTTGCGCTGTAGTCGCCGAAGACCCGCACACCCTGGGCGGTCTGGTCGATGGGGGCGTTGCCTACGAAATACATGGTCGCACCCACCGCGAACCGCAGCTGATCACCATGGGACCAGCCGTAGGCCGCGGAGAGCTTCCACATCTCGTCCACGGGGAAATCGAACGTGCGAAACTCATCCTTGACCGGTGAGCTCTCGTAGGAGAAGCCGAGCGAAAAGTGTGAACGATCGCTCAGGTTATAAAGCAGAGCCGCGCCCGCAAGCCAAGTATCGTCCCAGTTGCGGTCCAACACATTGACCCTGTCGCCAATGGCAAGCTCGTTCTTGCTGAACTTGGACCACTCCTGCCAACCGAGATTGGCGAACAAGGTGATCTTGTCATCCAGCTCATAGCTCAGGCCGGCCTCCAGCCATTGGGGGTTGGTCCAGCTGATCTCGACGCCGTTGGAGAGACGAAAGGGCAGACGCCAGTTCTCGGTTTTGACATCGCCCTTGAGATCCGTATCCGCCTGACTACGGTACACGACACCCAACATGAGCCTGTCGGTAAACTGGTATTGCAGACCCAAAACCGCCTGGGCACCCCAGCTGCTTAGGTCGTTGAACTTGACCGTGGCATCACCCACCCCTCCGGGCTGGCGGACCGCTATCTTCTGGTTAAAGAAGGTGTAAAGAACCGAGACGCCGGCGCCGACGGAGAGCTTGTCGTTGGCCTCGTAGCTGACCGACGGCGTAAATGCCAAACCACCGAGCACGGCACTCTGCACGGCATAGCGCCCGGCGAACCGATTTCCGTAGTCCACACCCCCGCCCAGCGGGCCGGTCGTGGAGAAACCAAAGCGAACCTTGTCGCTCACCGGGGTCACGTAGAAGAAGCTCGGAACCGGGGTGATGATACCCGCGTTGCCGCCGTCGTTTCCGGTAACCGGGCGCAGACCCCTGCTCTCAAACCCCTCCACATCGAACTCGATCTTGGGCAAAAAAAACTGCAGACCCGCTAATACCCGTTGCTGATCGATTCCGGTCATGCCCGCTGGGTTGGTGAACGAAGCGTCAGCCCCATACCTGTTAGTCACGTTGGCAACACCGCCCGTCCCGAGACTGGCCGGACTACCCAGCTCAGGGAGATAGAATCCCGCCCCGAAAGCGCTGCCGCCCATCCCCACCATGGTGAACGCCACGCCTGCGTAGAGTGTCTGATGGAATCTGGTTTTCATCTGGCCGGGCCTCTGTTGCAAAAATAGCACTTCACGAAACCGCTACAGCAAATAATACAACAAAATCGTTAGATATGTGCAACAGAAACAAGAAAATACACGGAGTTTCTGAACCGAATTCCTGCTCCGCGCGTACGGCTTCAAAGCTCCCGGGTAGCAAGGAACCGGATGTCCGGCCAGCGCTCCTCAGTGAGGTTCAGGTTGACCCGGGTCGGCGCCAGATAGACCAGCTGGCCGTCTCCATCCTCCGCCAGGTTCTCGTAGGCCTTTACGCGAAAACGCTCGAGCATCTTCTCATCATCACAAGCCACCCAACGGGCAGTCTGGACCGTCACCGGCTCCACCACCGCGTCCACCCCGTACTCGTCCTTGAGACGGTAGGCTGCCACGTCGAACTGGAGCACGCCGACGGCGCCCAGAATCATGTCGTTGTTCTTGAGCGGGCGAAAGACCTGGGTCGCGCCCTCCTCGCTGAGCTGGATCACGCCCTTCTGCAGCGCCTTCATGCGCAACGGGTCCTTCAGGACTACGCGGCGGAAGAGTTCCGGAGCGAAGAAGGGTATACCGCCGAACTTGAGCTCCTCTCCCTCGGTGAAGGTATCCCCGATCTGGATGGTGCCGTGGTTGTGCAGGCCGATGATATCCCCTGGCCAGGCCTCCTCCACATGGCGCCGCTCGTCCGCCTGGAAGGTGATGGCGTTGGCGACCTGGACACTCTTTCCGGTACGCACGTGGCGCATCTTCATGCCCTTCGTATAGCTCCCGGAACACACGCGAAGAAAAGCGATGCGGTCCCGGTGCGCCGGGTCCATATTGGCCTGGATTTTGAAAACGAAGCCGGTGAATTTCTGCTCCGCAGGAGCGACCTCACGCTGCAACGCAACCCTGGTCCGTGGCGGCGGTGCGTACTCTACGAAGGCGTCCAGCAGCTCCTCGACGCCGAAGTTATTGATGGCGGACCCGAAGAAGACCGGTGTCTGTATGCCGGCGCGGTAGGCATCCATGTCCAACGGATGGCTGGCACCCTGTACCAGCTCCATCTCCTCGCGCAGCTCCTCGGCCTGATCGCCCAGCACCTCGTCCATGCGAGGACTTCCTATTCCCTCGATGATCTCCCCCTCGGCGATCTTGCCACCGTGCCGGGCGCTAAACAGGTGGGTCCGGTCAGTGCGCAGATCGTAAACACCCTTGAAACGCTTGCCCATTCCGATGGGCCAGGTCACGGGCGCACACCGTATCGCGAGGACCTGCTCGATCTCGTCCATGATTTCGATAGCGTCGCGTCCTTCCCGATCGAGCTTGTTGACGAACGTGAGGATGGGCGTGTCCCGCAGCCTGCACACGTCCATGAGCTTGATGGTGCGCTCCTCCACACCCTTGGCCACGTCGATGACCATCAGCGCCGAGTCCACCGCCGTGATAGTACGGTAGGTGTCCTCGGAAAAATCCTCATGGCCCGGCGTATCCAAGAGGTTGACCGTCGCCTCTTTGTAGGAGAATTGCATGACCGAGGAGGTCACCGAGATGCCGCGCTGCTTCTCCAGCTCCATCCAGTCGGACGTGGCGTGGCGCGCGGCCTTTCGGCCCTTGACCGTGCCGGCCATCTGGATAGCTCCGCCGAACAGAAGCAGCTTCTCGGTCAGGGTGGTTTTGCCCGCGTCGGGGTGGGAGATGATGGCAAAGGTGCGGCGTTTGGAAAGTTGCTCTTGGAGCTGGCTCATGTCGGAAAAAACGAATGGGAAAATTTTGGAATTTTACCATATCCGGCATGCGCGGCTCATGATCTGATCCGATTCAGCGCACCGGATCCGATGCGGGATCGAGCGACAAGCCGTACTAGATTCCCACAACCGTGACGGCCGACGCTAAAGCGGCCGTGCCATAATCACAGCATCCTCCCGGCCTTCGGCGGAGGGATAATAACCCCGGCGCATACCCACCTCGCAGAAGCCCTCCGCCGCGTAAAGAGCGACTGCCGACAGGTTGGAGCCCCGCACTTCCAGGAAGGCGGTATCTGCATTGTGGGTGCGGCCGAGCGCGATGAGGCGCCGCAGTATCCTGCCGCCGAGTCCCTGTCTCTGCAGATCCGGATGTACGCACAGGTTCAGAATATGACACTCGCCGGCGGCCACCGACATCACGGCGTAACCCGCAATATCGTCGCCGCATTCAACCACCCAGCAGCAGTAGCCCACCCGCAAGCAGTCGCGGAAGATGCCTTCCGTCCAAGGGAACGGATAGGCCGCGGTCTCCACCCCCATGACTGCCGAAAGGTCTTCGTCGCGCATGGGGCGCATGTCGAACCCCGGATCCTGCACTAGGGCGTTCATCCGCAATACCCCCCGGGAAACACTCGCGCGAACGATGGAGCGGATTGAAGGGTCACTTCCTGACACACCTGCTTTCATGCTTCGGAACGCCCATGATATGCGATCGTAACAGCCCAACGGCGATTCGGGTCGCAAGTCCGGCCCACACCTTGCTTTTTCCGACAACATCGATTTTCGCCATCCCGCGACGAGAACTTGCTCAATGACTATCTCAGACAAACAAAAGCGCTGGCTGAAGAAACGGGTTCATCACCTCAAGCCGGTGGTAACCATGGGACAGGCCGGGCTCAAAGAGGCCGTACTCAAAGAGATCGAGCTCGCCTTGGGCCACCATGAACTCGTCAAGATCAAGGTCAACGCCGGCGACCGGGAGGAGCGGGACGCAGCGGTCGGTGTGATCGCCAAGCAAACAGGCAGCGATCTGATCAACCGGATCGGCAACACCGCGGCCTTCTTCCGGGCAAATCCCGAGAAGAAATCGCCCATCGAGCTGCCCAAGGACTGACCGTGGACATCGACACCTGGATCATGAGCCATGAGCCGGGTATTCGCCTCGGCTTCTTCTTCGGCGTATTCGCCCTGGTCGCCCTGTGGGAGGTCTTTGCACCCAGGCGGCGCCTGAGCCTTCCCAAGGCATCACGCTGGGCCAACAACCTGGGGCTGGTCTTCCTCAACACCCTGGTACTGCGGCTGCTCTTTCCAACGGCCGCCGTAGGCATGGCGGCCTTTGCCGCAAGCCGGGGATGGGGGATCTTCAACTACCTCGATACCCCCGCCTGGGTGGCGGTCCCGGTGTCCGTCATCGCCATGGACTTCGTGATCTATCTGCAGCACGTGATGGTGCATGCAGTACCCGCATTCTGGCGCCTGCATCGGTTGCACCACGCGGACCTGGACTACGACCTGACCACCGGCGCCCGTTTTCATACGCTGGAGATCATCCTCTCCATGCTCATCAAGCTCGCCACCATCGCGGTGCTGGGACCGCCCCTGGTCGCGGTGGTGATCTTCGAGGTAGTGCTCAACGCCACCGCCATGTTCAACCACGGCAATCTGCGTCTTCCGCTCTCTGTCGACCGGGTCCTGCGCTGGCTGGTGGTCACCCCGGACATGCACCGGGTCCATCACTCGGTGGAAGACGACGAGACCAATAGCAACTTCGGCTTCAACCTGCCCTGGTGGGACCGGCTGCTCGGCACCTACCGTGACCAGCCACGTGCCGGTCACGAGGGTATGCTCGTCGGCATCCACGTCTACCGCGACCCAAGACAGGTGGACCGACTACCCGGGATGCTCGCCCTTCCCTTCGTCGGCCAAATCACCGACTACGCCATCAACCGGCGCCAATGGAAGGACTCGTCCGAGGAGAATCGAAGATAAGGCGGATTCTCCGAAGATCAAGCGATTGGATGTGGCACGAAGCGGTCAACTGCCGTTTACAGGTTTAGCGAAGCGGACTAACGGCGCGCACCGCCAACCATCTTTCTCGCGGTTCGGGCGGTGGCACCAAGTGCCGAAAATACCAAGCTGGAAAGTTGGTTATAGAGATGTTGCTTGATGCCGGTCAATGATAATTGTCATTGCTCTTGGTTTACTGGCCGTCCCGATTGGCTGGAGCGAGCAAAGAAGAATGACAAGCATCGGCAACGACACCCTCCCGATCGACCGCTACACAGATGCGGAGCTGGACTCTTACGAGGGCGGCCTCGGAGGACTCAGCCGTCGGGAGTTCTTCAAGTACTGCTCCGGCATCGCGGCCACCATGGGGCTGTCGTCGGCGGCCGGCATCGCAATGGCCGAGGCGGCGACCGCCAACGCAAGACCGTCCGTGATCTGGCTCCACGGCCAGGAATGCACCGGCTGCACCGAGACCCTGCTGCGCGCCCAGCACCCCACTCTCGAAGCCCTGATCCTCGACATGATTTCCCTGGAGTATCACGAGACCCTGTGCGTCGGCGCGGGAAAACGGGCGGAGGCCCACAAGCACAAGACGATGGAGGAGCAGCACGGAAAGTACGTGCTGATCACCGAAGGCGCCACGCCGACCAAAGACGGGGGCATCTACTGCAAGATCGGTGACAAGCCGCAGATCGAGCACATCAAAGAGGCCGCCGAGGGTGCCGCCGCCATCATCGCCATCGGCTCCTGCGCCTCCTGGGGCGGTATTCAGTCGGCGGAGCCGAATCCCACCGGGGCGGTGCCCACCAGCGAGATCATCCCGGACAAGACCGTCATTAACATTCCGGGCTGTCCGCCCAACCCCTACAACTTCCTCTCCACCGTGCTCTACCTACTGACCTTCGGCAGACCGCCTGAGCTGGACCAGCACAATCAGCCCAAGTTCGCCTACGGGCGCCTGATCCACGAGAACTGCGAGCGGCGTCCCCACTTCGATGCCGGCCGCTTCGCGCTGGAGTTCGGCGACTACGGGCATCGCCAGGGCTTCTGTCTCTACAAGCTTGGCTGCAAGGGACCCGAGACCTATGCCAATTGCCCGGCCATCGGCTTCGGCGACGCCGGTGAAGGCAACTGGCCCATCGGCATCGGCCATCCCTGCTTCGGCTGCACCATGAAGAAAGTCGGCTTCACCAAGCCGCTCCACGCCTTGGCGGATGTAGAAACCTTCTCTCCCCCCACGGCCTTCCCCGAGGTCGGGTCGTCCAAGGGTGAGGGCATTTCGCCGGGTGCCGTGGCATTGGTGGCGGGTATCGGAGGTGCGGCGGTCGGCGCCGCTGCAACGGCCATGTCCAAGATGCCGGGCGCCGTGGATTCGGCACCCGAAGACCAGAGCCCGAAGGAGTAAAAGCGATGGACAAGAGCCGCAGGCGATTCTTGGCCCAAACCGCCGGTGCCGTTTGTGCCGGCCTGACCTGCGCGGGAGCCGGACAAGCCGCCTTTCTGCGCGATCCCAAGGAGGTGCCTCCCAACGCGGTGGGCATGCTCTACGACTCCACCCTATGCATCGGCTGCCGCGCCTGCGTATCCGCCTGCCGTGAGGCGAACGGGACGACCCCGGAGCAACCCGCATCGCTCGCGGCATGGAATCCGGGCACATGGGATACGGCGGAAGACATCTCCGGCAGCACCTTCAACGTCATCCGGGTCTACACCGACGGCACCAAGGAGCACAAGGACAAGGAAGTCGACGGCTACGCCTTCATGAAGCGCCACTGTCTGCACTGCGTGGACCCGTCTTGCGTCTCCGTGTGCCCCGTGAGCGCCATGCAGAAGAATACGGACACGGGCATCGTCACCCATGATCCGGACGCCTGCATCGGCTGCCGCTATTGCGTCTACGGCTGCCCCTTCGGCGTGCCCCAGTACCAGCTCGACAAGCCCCTGGGGGAAATCGCCAAATGCCAGTTCTGCAACCACCTGCAGGCAGAAGGCAAGATCCCGGCCTGCTGCGACGTCTGCCCGACGGGCGCCTCGCTGTTCGGCCGGGTCGACGATCTGCAAGCGGAGGCCCAGCGACGCTTGGCGGCCCAGCCCGGAGAGACCTACGTGTTCCCCCGCGGGCTGCTGGGCGGAGACGCGCCTACCCACGAGGCGTCAATCCCCGAGTATCAGCCCCACCTGTACGGCGTCACCGAGGGCGGCGGCACCCAGGTGCGTTACCTGAGCGGCGTGCCACATGAAAAGCTGGGCCTGCCCAAACTCGATCAGCAGTCCTTCGCCCAGGTCTCCGAAGGCATGCAGCAAACTCTGTACAAGGGCATGCTCGGACCGCTGGCTCTACTCGGCGGGCTCGCCGTCTTTGCGCGGCGCAGCACCCACCGGCACAAGGACGTCGAGGACCATGAGGGCTGATCCTCATTTAACGATGGTCGCAAACGCAAGACGGACAAACGGCGGATAAGCCCATGGCACATGCCCATCAACCCCTCGGCGGCAAGGTCGTCACCAAGCCCTTTATCTTCTTCGGCTTGCTCGCCGCAATCGCAGGCTATTTTATCCTTCGGCGCTTTCTGTTCGGCCTGGACGACGTAACCAACCTTAGCGGCGGATATCCCTGGGGGATATGGGTAGTCGTCGACATCATGATCGCCACCGCGTTCGGCTGCGGCGGCTTCGCCATGGCGCTCCTGGTCTACATCTTCAACCGCAACAAGTTCCACCCCCTGGTGCGGCCGGCCCTGCTCGGTGGTCTTTTCGGCTACACTCTGGCGGCCGCCGCGCTGGTCGTCGACCTGGGTCGCTACTGGAACGCATACAACATCATGCTCCCCTGGCAAGTGAACCCAAATTCGGTGATGTTCGAAGTCGCCGTGTGCATGATGGCCTACATCCTGGTCCTCTGGATCGAGTTCTCCCCCGCCTTTCTCGACCGGTTGGGCTTGACGAAGCTGCGCGAGTGGCTCCAGAAGTACATGTTCGTCTTTATCGCACTGGGCGTCGTCCTGCCCACCATGCACCAGTCCTCCTTCGGGTCCGTGCTCCTGGTCATGGGCTCGCAGCTCTCGCCGCTCTGGTACACCACCTGGCTGCCGATGCTCTTCCTGCTCAGCGCGCTGGCAATGGGTTACAGCGTCGTAATCCTGGAATCCACCCTGGTGACCAACGCCTTTTCCCTGCCCTCGGAGCAGTGTTTGCTCGAGAAGCTCTCGCCCGTGGTTTCCGCGTTGCTCGCCGGCTTCCTGGTGCTGCGCCTTGCCGATATTCTCTGGCGCGGCCACGGCGACTTGCTGTTCGCCGGGGACCTCGCGAGCCTCATGTTCTGGATCGAGAGCCTGGTCTTCCTCGCCGCGGCCATCATCCTGGGCTCGCCCGTCTGGCGGCACAATCAGCGCCTGATGTTCCTGGCGGCACTGCTGATGGTCTCCGGCGGTGCCCTGTACCGGTTGGACGCCTTTCTGATTATCTACGAGCCGGGCAACGGCTGGTCCTACTTCCCGTCCGTACCTGAGATCATGGTCACCGTCGGCGTCGTCTCCGTCGAGCTCATGCTTTACCTCTGGTTCGTCAAGCGGCTGCCGGTGCTGCATGTCCCATCGGACGGGTCCCAAACGAGCGCCGCGTGACGCCACGAACCCTAACTCTGAAATAGAGACATGCAACAGCCTGCAAAAATCTTCATCGGCATACGCGCGCGAAGACGCGCGGTGGCGTCTTTGCATCTTGGCGCATTCGAACGCGGTCTTTGCAGATCCAACCAGCCGACCCAAAACCAACAACAATCTGCCCGGAGCCTGCCGTGACCCGCATCACAATCGATCCCATCACCCGCATCGAGGGACACCTACGCATCGACTGCGAGGTCGAGGACGGCAAGGTAACCAACGCCTGGGCCTCGGGCCAGATGTGGCGCGGCATCGAGCTCATACTCCAAGGTCGCGACCCGCGCGAGGCCTGGCTCTTCGCCCAACGTATCTGCGGAGTCTGCACAACGGTACACGCCATCGTCTCGGTGCGGGCGGTGGAGAATGCGCTGGACATGGAGGTACCGCTCAACGCCCAGTACATCCGCAACCTGATCATGGCCGCCCACGGCGTGCATGATCACATCGTGCACTTCTACCACTTGGCGGGACTCGACTGGGTGGACATCGTTTCCGCCCTGAAGGCGGACCCGGCGGCCACCGCCAAATTGGGGCAGAGCCTGTCCAATTACCGGCGCAACAGCGTGCAGGAAATCAAGGCGATGCAGGACAAGCTCGCCGCCTTCGTCGGAACGGGGCAGCTCGGCGTATTCGCAAGCGGCTACTGGGGCCACCCGGCCATGAAGCTGCCGCCGGAGGTCAACCTGCTGGCCGCGGTGCATTACCTCCAGGCCCTGGAGTACCAGCGCGGCGCCAACAAAATCGTAAGCATCTTGGGCTCAAAAACGCCCCACATCCAAAACCTGGCCGTCGGCGGCGTGGCCAACCCCATCAACCCCGAGAGCCAATCCACCCTGACCATCGAGCGGCTCTACGCGGTCAAGGCGGAGATCGACAAGCTGGGAGAGTTCATCAACGAGGTCCTGCTTCCCGACGTGGGGGCAGTCGGCGCCCTGTATGCCGATTGGACCCAGTACGGCGAGGGCATCACCAACTACCTCTCGGTACCGGACATGCCGCTCGACACCAAGGGTACTCAGTTCGAGCTCCCCGGAGGCTACATCGACGACGGCGACATCGCCGGCTATCGCCCGATCACCAGCTACCAGGACGAGTTTTTCCGGGATGGAGTGAAAGAAGGCGTGAAGCACGCCTGGTACGAGTACCAGGGCGGCGACCAGCCCCGCCATCCCTGGGACGGTCAGACCCATCCCAAGTACACCGAGTTCCAGGACGACGGCAAGTACTCCTGGGTCAAGTCCCCCACCTTTTACGACAAGCGTGCTCAGGTCGGGCCTCTCTCACACATCCTGGCCATGTACGCCGCCGGGCACGAGCCCACCAAGAGGTATACGGAGCGCCTGCTGGCCATCGCCAGCCAGGTCGCGGGGAGCCAAATCCCCATCGACGCCCTGCACTCGACCATCGGCCGCACGGCGGCACGCGCGGTGCGCGCGGCAGTCCTCTACGAGTCGCTGCAGAATCAGTGGCAGCTCCTGATGGACAACATCGCCAAGGGTGACTTTGATACTTACAATCGTCCAGTCTTTCCGAAGGGCGAGATCAGGGGTTTCGGCTTCCACGAAGCCCCGCGAGGGACTCTCTCTCACTGGACCGTCATCGAGAACGGCAAAATCAAGAACTACCAGGCGGTCGTGCCCACCACCTGGAACGCGGGCCCGCGGGACGACAGCGGCCAGATGGGGCCCTACGAGGCATCACTTCTGGACAACCCGGTTGCCGACCCGGAGGCGCCCCTGGAGGTGCTGCGCACCGTCCACTCCTTCGATCCCTGCCTGGCCTGCGCCATCCACATGGTAGACGACCAGCGCAGGCCCATCCTGCGGGTGAAGGCCCGCTGAAAAACTATAAGTACCCTGAGGAGGACCACCATGAGCTTTCTAGTTGTCGGGTTGGGAAACATCCTGCTGCGGGACGAAGGCGTCGGCGTGCGCCTGGCCGAGCGTCTCCTGGAGCGCTATGAAGTACCCTGCGAGGTAGAGGTGCTGGACGGCGGCACCTCAGGCATGGAGCTGATCCATACGGTCGCCGACAGGGACGCACTGATCGTTTGCGACGCGGTCAACTCCGATATGCCTTCCGGGACCGTGCTTCGCATCACCGGGGACGACTTGCCGACCTTCTTTCGCACCAAGCTCTCGCCCCATCAGCTCGGACTCTCGGACGTGCTGGCCACGCTCAGTCTCCTGGACCGCGTACCCCCGAAAGTCATATTGATCGGCATCGTCCCGGATGATCTCGAGTTGGGAATCGAGCTTTCGCCGCGGATCGAAGGAGTGATGGAGGAGGCACTCGAGCTGCTGGTCGCGGAGATCGAATCCCTTGGGTTTCCCTTGCGCGCCAGACGCCTCCCTTCGCCCGGGATGGCACGGGCGGCGGAATCCATGGGCCTGCGGCTGGGATACGGAAGGGTATGAGCGAGACTCCGGATCCCACGGCGGAAAGCCCCCGTATCAGGGAGTTGGTGGAGCGCTTCCGTGAGATCGGCGAGACGGCGATGCGGGACCTTCCGCTCTACAACCCGGAGTTGGAGGTCGAAGCCTTGGGCTTTCAAGCCTTGGATGACCAATGGGTCGGTGTCCTCATTACCCCCTGGTTCATGAACCTGGTGCGGCTGCCGACGCAATCGGCACCCATGGATATGGCGCAAATCGGCCGCAAGGTGAAGTCCGCCCTGCCCTGCGGAGAGCGTGAGCTGATGCAGGGCGGCGACGAGGTAATCGGCGCCTACCAGAGCCTGTCGCTGCATTCCCCCATGTTCGCGTTCAAGACCCAGGGGAAGGCGCGGGAAGAAGGGGAACGGCAGCTGCAAGAGCTGGTGAACAGATCGGACAACGCCGCTCAAGAGTACGACGGCCGTTTACGCGCCGAGCCGATCAAGATAAGCCGCCGAGCCTTCCTTCGGGGAACGCGATCCGAGGCCTGAGCGCGGGGGTCTAGGTCGGATTTCAGTCCGACAGGCGCATGGCCGGAAGCATCGGACAGAATTGTCGGGCTCAAGCCAGACGCACAGCGAAGGCATCGAACGATATCCGTCTTCAGGAAATAACCATGCAGATCCGAATTCCGAGCTTCCTTCTCTGGCCAATGCTTGCGCTGCTGCTGATCAGCTGCGGCAGTGAGACGGAAACCCAATCCGTGACAGTCGAGGGCGGCTACCGCTTCCCGGTTGAGCCAGCCGGCCTGGATAGCCCCGCGGCCGGTTGTGTCGTCTGCCACAGTGTCGCGAAAGGCGGCCCCCTGCGCGTAGCCCCCAACCTCTGGGGCATAGTCGGTGACAAGAAGGCGCGCTATGGCTGGTACGGATACTCCCGGGCCCTTGCCAATGCCGACGGCGACTGGACCGAAGAGGACCTGGACGCCTACCTGACGGACCCCGACGGTTTCCTGCCCGGCACATCCAAGACCCTGATCGGCATCGACGACCCCGGCGAGCGCGCGGAGCTCATCACCTTCCTCAATACCCTGCGGGATTGATTTGCATTGATCTACTTCGTGCTCTACTCGTGCTGATGGACGATATCCATCATCTGGTCCTTTAACGCCAACTTTTCCTTTTTCATCTCGACGAGGATGTTGTCGGAGAGCGGCAGCTCTCCACGACCGGCCTTGTCCACCTTCTTATTGAGCTCCGCATGTCTGTGGAACATCGATCGAAAGGCGTCGTTTTCAGCCAACAGCTTCTCCAAAATTTCTTGATCCACGTCCAGCATAAGAATCCCCTTAGGGTGGGTTGGGGACAAGGCGGCGGATCCGGCATCCCCGAAAGGCCGGTGCCCAACGCAGCTCGAACCGCTGGCCTAGCATCCGCTCGCCGATCGGTCAAGCGCTTTGACGCTGCTAGGGCGCCCGAAATGGGGAAAAGAACCGACCCTCGGACAACAGCTTACCGTCGTTTGGCTTCGTTAGCACGCGCCGGACCGGAAAGGAAGCAACGGTCACTCGAGTGACGTCAACTTTGGCGGGACTTGGAGGTAGTGATCGATATTCGGGCCCCGGCAAGGAGTTTCCGGGTCGACCCGCAATCGCACTGTGATCGGCTTTGTGTTTCCGCTGATATCACTGATTACGAACTTGTAAGCAACGTTCTCCGGGTCGATACGGTCGTGTTGATACAGAATCCTAGAAACTTCGCATCACTGGTAAGACCTCCAATCAGGTCCTGGAGACGCCCCCCGATCAGCATACCCCGTTCCAGGTCTTGCGGGCAGATGGCTCGGGGAAAACCCGGATCGAGCTGCAAGGTTGGGGCTGTCCGGTCGACGTACGCTAGCAGGTATTGCGGGTTGGGCGTCGGTTCGACCTGGACAAGCCGCCAGCCCTCGGCGTAGCCAGTCAAATCGACATCCCCTACCCGACCGTCGGGCAACCGGTAACCCTTGAGCCTAAATGCGTTGCTTGCAGACTCCGCGAACAACGGCTCGACCTGTGCGACCACAGTCGAAGGCTTGCCCACCAACCCCCAGATCTGTTCGCGTTTTGCCGCGTCGGGTCCCGCTAAGCTTCCACCGACTGCGAGCCCATAGCGCTTCCGGATTTCTCCGGACGTCAGACCAATCAACTGCCCTGGTCCTCCCTCGCGAATTGGAACTGCGTCGGGGTCTTGGTCAAACGAGTAGACCTGACCCCCATCGAGCTCGATCGTGTCAGCGAAAAACAGGTTGTGGTTGTAAAGATAGCGGGCGCCGACCCCGGTACGTTTGGGCTTGCGGTACAAAGCGACATGGTAGCGATTGCGCCATGGCCCCTCAGCGTCCAAGCGTTCGGTGCCGGATATAATCACGCGCCGCCCCCAGGAGATCGGCGTGTAAATTACAAAGTTGCGTTGGTTTGCGAATCTACCACCAGTGATCTCGGTGGTTCCGAAGTACGGCACACGGATGCCGTCGCGAAAACGTCGGACTTCAAGGTCCTCGAAAACCAGTTCAGTGCTCTCGGTGTTCGTGCGCACGCCGCGCAAGTCATCAGCCTCTCCGCCGAAGATTGCGACGTTGCGTACCTTGACGTGGTGCGAATAATCCACAGCCAGCGCCTCTTCACGCGTCGCCCAAAACACCGAGTCGTCAAGGATACTGCAGACCCTGTGTCTCGTTTTGCTCGGATTCCTCTTGTGGTAGCGGATCTGGAACCCGAACTCGGACGCCGCGGCGACATTAGACGATGCGCTGAATGGGACCTTGTTACTACCGAGACGCGGCTCCCAGCTCGACGCTTTGGCGAAGCGCTCCGGTAGGTTTCGCGCATCGAACCACGGGACGCCCGCGGGTTCTTCGATCAGTCGGGAAAACACGATGAACGCTGATCCCGCATGACCGAACGCAAAGTTGCGGTCCAGGGAAACTCCGCCGCCTTGGACCCAGAAACCGTGACCGCCATGGCCGAAGTCGAAGGTGTACATGCGGCTCTTGCGGTCTTCTCCGGACCCTGCGGAACTGACCGCAAGGTTGCCTTCAAACGTTCCGATCTCTGCGCCGTTTTCAGCAAAGAAATGCGAGCCCGCCACCCGAAAAGAGACGTTGTCCGACGCGGAAACATGGCTACCGTGATTTACAAGACCGTGCCGCGGCCCCCCTCGAATACCTAGTGCTCGACCCGGTGGGAATCTTCCAGGGTCGCCCCAATCCGATTGCGAAAGTGAAGCATATGGCGACCGACGGTGTTGGAATCGCTACCGGGAACCAGCTTTCCGTTAGCGTCAAGCATGGGTCGGGTTGCCGCCGCGTCGGCTCTGGTTCTGCCGAGCTCTTCGAAGCGGACAGAATCAATCTCGACCCCGCCTTGACGATGGATAATCATCACATGCCCGCGGCGAGAGACGTCCTCCAGCGTAGCCGTCCGCAAAACGACGTTACGGGTGAGATTACCGATCGGGACCAGCCCCGGGCGCGGGCCGCGATGCGTGTAAAGCAAAGGGGTGTCGATCTCGACGCTATTGTCTAGGTGGTCGATAGCAGCGATTCGCACGACCTCGTCCTCGTCCCGGTGCTTGCTTAAGCCAGGCACCAGCAGCCGGTCACCGACACGCCAGCCATCAGCAATACTCTCGAAGCGCACGCTCCGGGAACCTTGCCGGAGGTCGCTGCGCGGAACTGCAACACCGCGTTTGAAGGCGCCGAACAACGCCAGCTCTCCAGTAACCAGAAGCCCACCGGTTAAACCAAACGGATCAATTTCGCGATTCCTGGCGCCGTGACCGGAAAAGACGATCTCCGCGGAGGCGTTTGGCGCCACTCGGTGATCCGGAGTGCCAATCTGCAAGCGGCCTCGATGGGTGACCAGGATCGTTTCGGCACCGAGCCGCGTGTCGCGGCCGGTCGTAAACACCAAAGTGCCGTCGACTCGCACCAGCTTGGGGCCGGTAATCGGGAGAACCGGGTCGATCTCGACTCTTACGCCATCCGAGATCCAGACGATTGCGCCGGTTTTGGGGGGGGATCCGCCACTCCACACGGACGTGTCAGACCAGCTCCCGCTTTTGATCGCGACGACATCGATCGGGTGCCGATCGAGAAGGGAGTAGACACCGCCCACTTCCCCGTATTTCAGCTCGACCCATTTACGGTCGGACACGTGCGAAAAATCGACCCCTGCCCGGAAATCCTCGAGCAATTCCGTGGCGTTCGGCGCTCCGCCCAGGTACGCGCCAGCCCGAGCAACGCAGGTTATGGTAGAATGGGGGACATGAAAACCCGTAACCAGATCTCTTGACCTGGAAGCCGGCGTTAACGTGAATGGGCCCGATCGACCACCGCCCGGCGACCGTAGAGTCGCAGGCGTGTTGCACTAAAGACACAAGTTGTTTTAAATCCGATGTCGTACGAAACCAGAATCGACGAGATGGTCGGCAAGCACGTCAAGCATTTCCAAGACGAAATGACCGTGGCCAAGCTGATGGAGCGCTACGCCACCAAGACCCGCGTGATGCCCTACGGCTACCCCATCGAGGTCTATTGCCCGATGCACATCTGCCGCTCGCCCGAGGTGAAGGAATTTGTTGCGCGAACCGGTGGAAAGCTGAGCAACGGCGTGCCCAAGGTCATAGGCATGGAGCTCGTGAATCAGTACATCCTGGGGCTGTACAATCCCGAGGCAGCCTGAGTCGGTCTGCCATACAGAGCTTCAGGACTCGATCATATCCCCCAACCCCCCACCCGGCTGAACCATGGGCAGGACGTCCTCGGCCTTGTCGATCCAGACATCCACCAGCACCGGGCCGTTGTGCTCGATGGCCTCGCGTGCGGCCTCGCGCAACGCCTGTGGCTTATTGACGCGCATGGTCTTGAGCCGCGGATAGACGAACTGCAGCGCCGTAAGGTTCGGAAGCTGCGTGCGGCAGGCTTGGTCCATGTCGACGCAGGCGGGGTCACACTCCGCGGTCCTCGACAGGCAGGTCTCGTAGTGATGCCCGCCATCCATCATGTCCTCCCACTGGCGCACCATCCCAAGATAGCCATTGTTCAGCACGAACATTTTCACCGGGATGCGATTTGACACAAGGGTCCCCAACTCCTGGATGTTCATCTGGAAGCTGCCGTCACCGTCGACGAGAACCAACGGTTTTTCCGGGCTCGCATACCAGGCACCGATGGCGGCGGGAAGTCCGAATCCCATGGTCCCCAATCCGCCGGAGCTAATCCATTGGCGCGGTCGCGAGAAGCGGTAGTACTGGGCCGCCCACATCTGGTGCTGACCTACGCCGGTGACCAGGGTCGCGTCTCCAGCCGTCAGCTCCGAGACCGCCTCGATAACGGCCTGGGGCTTGATGTAGTCCCCGTCGCCGTACGGCTTGGGCATTTGCTCGCGCCAGGTACCGACGCGTGAGACCCAAGCGGCATGCTGCGCGCTGCGCCCGGTCTCCAGGGCGTGGTGCAGAAAGGTCCGCAGGTCGGCGGCAACCGACAAGTCGGTCTTCACCGTCTTGTCGATCTCAGAGGGGTCTATGTCGACGTGGGCGATGCGCTTGCCCTGGGCAAATCCCTTCACAGCCACCCGGTCGTCGAACCTGCCTCCCAATGTGAGGATGAAGTCCGCATCTCGCAGCGCATAGTTGGCCGGGATGGTGCCATGCATTCCGGGCATCCCGAGGTTATGTGCCAAGGCGAAGGGAATGGAGCCCAAGGCGTTGAAGGTGGTCGCAACCGGGACGTCGAAACGCTCGGCGAAGCGCCGCAGCAAGTCCGAGGCCCCCGCGTGGATGATGCCACCTCCGGCCTTGACGACCGGACGATCCGCTGCGGCCAGGGCGTCGAGGATGGCATCCGCCCTGCTCACATCAAAGGGGACCGGCTCGCGATGACGTTTCCGGCGCTCATTTCGGTGCTCCAAGGTCGCGAGCTGGACATCCTTGCAAAGGTCGATGACTACCGGCCCGGGTCTGCCGGAGCTAGCAAGATGAAATGCCTCGCGCAGGACCCACTCCAGGTCAGCGACGTCCTTGACCAGATAGTTGTGCTTGGAGATGTGGCGCGTTACGCCGACGGTGTCGACCTCCTGGAAGGCGTCGGAGCCGATGGCGAAGGTAGGCACCTGCCCAGTGATGAAGACCGTCGGAATCGAGTCCTTGTAGGCATCGGCGATAGGCGTGGTCAGGTTGGTCGCCCCGGGGCCGGAGGTTGCCAGCGCGACACCGACCCGGCCGCTCGCCCGCGCATAGCCCTCGGCGGCGTGCCCGGCACCGCCCTCTTGACGGAACAGCACGAAGCTCGGCACCGGCTCCCTGCGGCGCATGCGCCGGTTCAGCTCCACGTGTAGGGGAATGACGGCACCGCCGGTATGTCCGAACAGGTACTCCACACCAAGATCGGTGAGAACGTCGAAGAACAGGGCGGCCCCGGTGCGGCTCGGCGGACTCGTCGTGGGAGCTGAATCTAGAGGCATGATCTTGGGAAAAAATTAAGCATAACGCGCGCTCAAGAAGCTTACACGGAATGCCCTTTACGGTCCTTGCGAATCCTCAGCCCGGATGCGCGAGCGAGCTCATGCCGGCGGCGCATCCCCGGAGCGCCCGACGGGCGAGAAGACCGGAAAGAGCACCGGAAGCAGCAGGAGGGTCAACAAGGTCGCAGACACCAATCCGCCGATGACGACTGTTGCCAAAGGCCGCTGCACCTCTGAACCCACTCCGGTCGCGAAGAGCAGCGGCGCGAGGCCGAGCACTGTGGTCAGGGCGGTCATGAGGACCGGTCGTAGGCGCGAGAGGGCCCCCTCCAATACTGCCGCAGACAAGTCCATTCCACCCGCTAGATTCTGGTTGATGGCGTTGACCATCACCACCCCGTTCAACACTGCGATACCGAACACGGCGATAAAGCCGATGGATCCGGGTACGGAGAGGTAGAGACCGGATAGAAAGAGCGCTACTACGCCACCGATCAGGGCCAGCGGCACATTGACCATGATCAACAACGCCTGCCCCACGGAGTGAAAGGCGAAATAGAGCAAGAGGAAAATCAACCCCAGGGACAGTGGCACGACGATCATGAGCCGCTGCTGGGCGCGTTGCTGGCTCTCGAACTGGCCACCGAAGACGACGCTGTAGCCCGGTGGCAGCTCGACCTCATCGGCGATACGCCGGCCGATCTCCACCACCAAGCCGCCCATATCCCGCCCGCTCACATTGGCCTCGACCACGACCCGGCGCTGAACGTCATCGCGACGGATCTGGGGAGGCCCCGACTCGATGCTCAGCTGCGCCAGGTCCCGCAGCCGCACCCAGGCCCCGTTGGCGGCGATGAGGATCAGATCACCAATCGCCTCGACGTCATTGCGGTACCGAGGTGCCAGGCGCACTCGGATGTCGTAGCGCTCGTTGCCGCGGATGACCTGTCCCGCCTCCATGCCGCCGACGGACTCCGCCACCAGGTCCATGACTTGGGCAACCGGGATACCGAAGCGCGCCAAGCGGTCCCGCTCGGGTCGGACCACGAGCTGGGACTCCCCTGCAACGGGCTCCAGGGCGACGTCCCGCGCACCCGGGACCGTCTTGACCAACGCCTCGATTTCCCTGCCCTTCTCGGCCAGCACATCCAGATCGGGACCAAACAGCTTCACCGCGAGCTGGGCCTTGACGCCGGAGAGCAGCTCGTCCACGCGCGTGGCGATAGGCTGGGAGAAGGAGAACAGCAGCCCCGGATGCGCAGACAGGGCCCGCTCCATCTTCGCCTGCAACGCTGGACGGTCCGATGCGCTGGTCCACTCGGACCGGGGCTTGAGCCCAACGTAAATCTCAATGTTCGAGACCGGCTCAGGATCTCCGCCAAGCTCGGCGCGCCCTATCCGGCTGGAGGCGTAGGTCACCTCAGGAAAGGCCATGAGCAGCCGCTCCAGCTTTCCGGCCACCTCCAGGGACGTGTCCAGGCTGGACGAGGGCGCCAGGGTGACACGGATGTTGAGGGTGCCCTCCTCCAGCTCCGGCAGGAACTCTGTGCCCAACCTCGGGACGAGCCACAGGGTACCCGCGAGCATGAGCAACGCTATCGTCACCACCAGCCAGCGTACCCGCAACGCCCCGCCCAGAACCCGGCGGTAGGCCCACTCGAAGGGCCGCACGATCGGGTTCTTGCGCTCAGGGATCGGGCGGCGAAAGGCAAAGCTGGCCATGGCGGGCACCAGCGTGAGCGCCACCAGAACCGAGGCGAGCATAGCCAGCACGATGGCGACGGCCATGGGTTGAAATAGCTTTCCCTCCACACCCTCCAGCACGAACAGGGGCGCGAACACGACGATGACCACCCCGACCGCGAAGAACACCGGGCGGCCCACCTCCCGCGCCGCCTCCTCTATTCGCAGTGAAACGCCCCCGTCTCCGTTACCCCGGGACAGGTGTTTGAAGATGTTCTCCATCATCACGACCGAGCCGTCCACCATCATTCCTATGGCGATGGCCAACCCGCCCAAGGACATCAGATTGGCGGAAATGCCCCACCAGGCCATGAGCATCAGGGCCAGCCCGACCGACAGGGGAATGGAGATCAACACCAGCAGGGTCGCCCGGATGTTGAGCAGGAACAGGGCGAGCACGATCAGGATCAGCACGAAGGCCTGGGCCAGGGCGCCGGTGACCGTGGCAACCGCCTTCTCCACCAGATCCGCCTGGTCGTAGAAGGGCTCGATCAGGACGCCCTCCGGCAGCGCCCGCTGTATGACCGGAAGGCGGGCCTTGACGCCGTCGATTGCGGCCTTTGTGTTTGCCCCCATGCGTTTGAGCACGATACCTGCGACCACTTCGCCCATGGGCCGCACACTGCCGTCATCCTGCCGCACGCTCATGGTCACCGCGCCCTGGCGGATCTCTGGACCGAAGGCGACCTCCGCCAAGTCACGCACCCGCACCGGCACGCCATCCAGATCCTTTAGTGGGATGTTGCCGATGTCCCTCAGTCCGTCCTCGTCCGGGCGCACCCAGCCGACACCGCGGATGGAGAGCTGCTCGGCCCCCCGGTCCAGGTACCAGCCGCCGGCGTTGCGGTTGTTGGCCTCGATGGCCTCGGCCAGATCCTGCACCGTCAAGGCGTAGGAGAGCAGCCGCTTGGGGTCCGCGCGGACCTGGAACTGACGAACCTCGCCGCCGAAGGAGAGGACGTCGGTAATCCCGTCCACAGGCATCAGCAGGAGCTTGACCACCCAGTCGTTGATTCCGCGCAGCCGCATGGCATCGAATCGCTGCGGATCCTCGGTGCGCAAGATGTACTGGAACACCTGGCCCAATCCCGAGGTGTTGGGTCCCATTTCCGGCATTCCGACCCCCGGCGGGACCTGCCCTCGTGCCTCCTGCAGACGCTCGAACACCAGCTGGCGGGCGAAGTAGACGTCCGTGCCTTCGCCGAACACGACGGTCACGATGGACAGTGCGGTCTTGGAGATGGACCGCACCTCCTGGACATCCGGAAGCGCATACATCACGGCCTCTATCGGATACGTGATGAGCTGCTCCACTTCCTCGGCGGCGAGCCCCGGCGCCTCGGTGTTTATCGTGACCTGAATATTGGTGACGTCGGGAAAGGCGTCCAGGTTGAGTCGCTGCAACACCAGCGTACCCGCGGCGATCAGGCCCAGAAGGGCCAAAACGACCAACAGGCGATTGCGGACCGCCCATTCGACCAGCGAGTCGAGCATGGCGGCCTCCCTAATGGTTATGAGGATCGAAGCCGCCTTTGGCCAGCTCCGACTGGAGGAAGAAGGCTCCGCGTGTAACCACTCGTGTCCCCGGGGGCAACCCCTCGATCACGGTCAGCCCGCCGGTAGTCCGAAGGACCTCCACTTCCTCGGGTATATAGGCACCTTCCTCATCCCCTGCCACGAACACCAGCCAGTCGCCGTCGGGACCACGCAGTACCGCGGCCTCGGGTACCGCCAGCACCGGATCTCCCTTCCCGACCATGATCAGCGTATCCACGAACACCCCGGGATGCAGCCGATGCCCCGGGTCCGGCACCTCGATACGCACGCCCTGGGTGCGGGTCGTCTCGTCGAGCAGGTGGTGGATCTGGGTGACGCGCCCCTCCAGCCAGGCGCTCTGGTAACCGACCCGCGCGTGGTCTCCTACCGACACCAGGGCAACCTCCTCCGGCGGCATTCGCGCCTCGACCCAGCGCACCGACTCGTCGGTGATCTCGAACAGCACGCGGCCTGGCTCGACCAGCTCTCCGAGAACGAATGCATCACGAACCAGGGTGCCGGCCTGAGGTGCGAGGAGCTCGAAAGTACCGTCCGCCTTGTCGAACGATGACTGTAAGAGCGCATCGATCTGAGCCGGCGTCATCCCGAATGCGGAAGCCCGTGACAGGGCCTTCTGGCGGGCGACGCTGGCGGCAAGATAGCTGCTGTCGGAAACGAACTGATCCCCCAGCTTGGTCAGCTGCTGCCACTCCCGCTCGGCCACCACCAGGTCTCCCTGGGCTACGGCCATCTCCACGCTCGAAAGGGTCGCCAACGGCTGACCCGCCTCCACCCAGTCACCCAGGCGCGCGTGCCGCCCGGTGACCTGGGCCTCGATGCGCGGCGTCACCCGGGAGGTCGCGTAGCTGTTGAGCCGCACTTCGCCGGGGGCGCGCAAAGACTCCCCCAGGCGCCGAGGCTTCAGCGACGCGGTAACCAGGCCCAGGGTCCGCCCCTGCTCCGGCGTTAGCCGGACCTCCGCAGTTTCCCGGGCGTGCCCCTGATCCGCAGCCGCTTCTTGTCCGGTTGATCCATGATCGCCATGTACATCGGCGGGCACTTCGGGCTCGGCACGCGGCGCGTGGGCGTGGGTGTCGTGTGGCGGAGCATCCCCTGGCGGCCCTTGCGTCGGCGATTCCTGATGCGGAGCCTGCGCGTGCAGGTGCTCGGTGGATTGGGGCTCCGTTTCCTGCCCGGTGGCGGGTGGCACCCCCAGCCAAATAGCGAGGGGCAGGCAATACAGCGAGAGGATCGACGCGGGCGCATGGCGTGAGCGCACCGCCATATCGATATCGGTCATGACGCAAGTCCTGAATTCGCGGTCGCCGGAATCGCCGCAGGGATCTGCGGCGGGTTGCGGGCACAGGATTCAGGAACGCGGCGGCTTATGCGGCGGGGCATACTCCCGCGTAGCGGCGAGAAAACAAACCGAAGGGATGTAAGCGGCGCGCGCCTGGCCGGGAATCATCGACGCACCCACAGGCAATCCGATGAGATGGGCCGCCGCATGGCAACAGTGATCGCAGCCGTCCGCATCCAGGTCCGATCCGAGATCCTTGTGCTCCAGAATCTGCTCGTGATCGCTTGGGTGGCCCTCGTGGACGTCGAATGCCCAGACACCCCCGTAGCCGAGGATCGTAAGGATCAAAACAGAGGCGATGACACGTCGAAACACGGTGAAGACGAGCAGCAGGGGTATAGGGATCGTATCTGCTTGAAAGCCTACCATGAGAACCGCTCGCCCCGGGCACTGGCGAGGCGCGTTTCGGACAAATCGTGTACTTTGCGCTGGATGGAACCAATCTTCTCCGACTTTCTCCTCCCCGACGAGTTGGTGCGTGCCCTGGACAAGCTCGGCTTCGCAAAACCCACGCCGGTGCAACAGCAAGTGCTACCGCCGGCCATCGAGGGCAAGGACCTGCTGGTCTCGGCGGCAACCGGCTCGGGCAAAACGGCCGCCTTCCTGCTGCCCATGATGCAGCGTTTTCACGACAACCCGTCCCCCCGCAGCGGCACGCGCGCTCTGGTCCTGGTACCGACACGGGAGCTGGGGCGGCAGATCCTCAACCACTTTCTGCGGCTGGGCAGCTACACCAGGCTCAGCGCCGAGGCGATCGGAGGCGGCGAGCCCGTGAGCCACCAAGTTGCATCCCTGCGCAGGAACCCGGACGTCCTGATCGCCACGCCGGGACGGCTGCTGGATCACCTGAAACGGGGCTCCGCGGACCTGGACGACCTGGAGGTGCTCGTCCTCGACGAGGCGGACCGGATGCTCGACATGGGCTTCTCGGAGGACGTGCTCGAGATCCTCGGACACTGTAATCCCGACCGTCAGTCCCTGCTCTTCTCAGCGACCCTCAACCACCGCGGGTTGGAGCCCATCACCAAGGGTCTGCTGCGCGACCCACAAGTCATTATCGTCAATCCCAAACGCGAGCAGCACCCGGACATCCACCACCAGGTCCTGCTCGCCGACGACGCGGACCACAAGCGGGCACTGCTTCTCCGGCTGCTGAATAACGAAGACTTCGACAAGGCCCTCGTGTTCGCCAATACCCGCGAGCAAACGAGCGCACTCGGCGCCTTCCTGCAAAGCAAGGGACAAAAGGCCGGTGCGATCCACGGCGAGCTGGACCAACGCGAGCGCAATCGCGTGATGGGGCTACTGCGCAACGGTCAGATCCGCGTACTGGTGGGCACGGACGTGGCGGCCCGGGGGCTGGACGTCCCGGGAATCGACCTGGTGATCAACCTGGACGTGCCCCGCTCCGGGGACGACTACCTGCACCGCACTGGACGCACCGGACGCGCCGGGGAACGCGGGCTCGCGATCTCGCTGGTCAGCGCCTACGAGTGGAATCGCATGGAGGGCATCGAGCGTTACCTGCGGCTCAGCTTCGAGCCACGGTCCATCGAGGGCCTGACGGGAAAATTCCGGGGGCCAAAAAAGAAGAAGGGTTCGGGCAAGGGAGCGACGGCAAAGGACAAGAAAGAGCGACTGGGAGGCAAGGCCACCCCCGCCAAGGCGAAGGTTCGCCACCGGGACCGCAAGAACATCGGCAAGCGCCGGAAGCCGTCGGCGGGCGCCGCCGTCGAGGCCGGGTCCGCCCCTCTGAAGAAGAAGCCCTAGCCCATCGATGCATTGGTCTGCGCCAACTCGTAAAAAGAATCCTCGCGCCAACACGCAATGCTCGCCAAGTAATTCCTTTGCGTCTTGGCGTCTTTGCGCGAGATCTTCTTATGTCCGCCCTGTGCGGCGGCGGTAGCAAACCGCACGGCGGGCACGATGCGGGCTCGGTTTACTGGTAACATCTCGGGCAAAACGCAAAGTGCATTTCTGCAAGTGTCCATGAGGCTGTTTTTCTCGGGAGACAAGACATGAACAAGCGACGGATGAGGCTAGGCGGCACCCTGATCGCCGGCACCCTGATGGTGGCGGGCTGCGCCACGGACGAATACGGAAATCCGCGGGCCATGACCGAGACCGAGAAGGGCCTCGCAATCGGAGCCGCCACAGGCGCGGCCGCCGGAGCCCTGATCGCCGATAAATCCGGCAAGGGTGCCGTGCTCGGCGCCGCCGGCGGCGCCTTGGTAGGCGGGCTGATCGGCAACTACATGGAGCAGCAGCGCCGTGACTTCGAGAAGCTGTTGGCCCCGGAGATTGCCGCCGGAGCGATCCGAGTCGAGAAGCTGTCCGATGACCGGCTTCTCGTGGGGATGACCGGAGAGACGGCATTCGAGGTGGATTCCGACCAGATCAAGCCGGGCTTTTACAGCACCATGGACAAGATCTCGGGTGTGGTGAATAAATACGGCAAGACCCGGCTCGCCATCGCCGGCTACACGGACAGCACGGGCTCTGCGGCACACAACCAGGAGTTGTCAGAGCGCCGCGCTGCGTCCGTCGAGAACTATCTACTTGGCGACAACGTCTATGCGGCGCGCCTGAGCGCCAACGGCTACGGAAAGAACCGCCCCATCGCGAGCAACGATACGGAGGACGGCCGCCGGCAGAACCGTCGGGTGGACATCACCATCATCCCCGTTGCGGACAAGAGTTGACGGATCGCGCTCGACGCTCATAGCGACAGGTCGCAGGTCGCAGGTCGCAGGTCGCAGGTCGCAACAAGAAGTAGTGGCTGGCGACGCGGGACTTTCAACGAACCGCGTCGCTTCGGCTCTAACGTGACCTCAGATACCGAGCGATCTTCCAGCGAGCGGTCTCGTCGAGGAGCCCCTTGGACGCCGGCATAGCCACAACGAGCGCCGCGCCGCCTTCGCTCATGGACCGCATCAGGTACCCGAGACCGCGGCCTCACGCGTACCGCGAACCTCCGGCAGCTTCAGGGACAGCATGCCCGCCGCCAGCACGAACCCCGTAGACCACCAAAGGCAGCCCTCCAGGCCCCGGGTTTGATACACCCAGCCCGAGAGCACGGTACCCAGCAACCGTCCACCGGCGTTTGCCATGCAGTAAAACCCTACGTTCATGCACACCTTCTCGAAGTCCGAGTAGGCCAGGATCAGGTAGGAGTGGACCGCCGAATTGACGGCGAATACGATCCCGAACAGGATCAGCCCGACTACCAGCACGGGCCCCGGGGGAAGGCCCTGATGCAGGGCGACGGCGATTCCGGCGGGAAACAGGGCGAGCACGAAGACCCAGAACCGGGCGGTGCCGCCACCGGGTCCCTGGCCATGGTGGCTGCGACAAATCAACTTGGGAGCAGACGCCTGAACGAAACCGTAACCGATCACCCACAGGGCGAGAAAAGCACCCACTTGCGAGGGGCTCCAGTCCAGGACGGACACAAGGAACACAGGCAGCCCCACCACGAACCAGACGTCCCGGGAGCCGAACAGGAACAGCCGCGCCGCCGACAGCCAGTTGATGGCCGGCTTGTTGGAGAAGACCTGGGTGAACTTGGGCTTGGACTTCATCTTGCCCAAGCCCGATGGGAGCAGGATCGCAGTGATGACCAGCACCGTCAGCAGCAACCCGGCGAGAACCGCCAGGGCACCACGGAAGCCGATCCAATCCAGCATGGCGGCACCTACGAAAAAGCCGGCCCCCTTGAGGGCGTTCTTCGATCCCGTCAGCAACGCCACGTACTTGAAGAGCCTGCCCTCGCCACCACCCCCGGTCAGGG
This sequence comes from uncultured Gammaproteobacteria bacterium, assembly GCA_942492625.1. GTDB lineage: Bacteria > Pseudomonadota > Gammaproteobacteria > Chromatiales > Chromatiaceae > Thiosymbion. Next base: position 104,784 of record CALOFM010000053.1, read on the forward strand.
TCTTGACGCTCGCCTTCGCAGACATCTTGTTCAGGTCCTTGGCGATGCCCGACAGCGCCTGCGCCAGCATCACGTAGGGCACCGTGAGCCAGGCGTCCGGCACCGTGAGCATGGCCAGGGCAACCACCTGCATTCCCATACCGATGTGCATGGTGAGATTGAGCCCGATCCGCGCCCCCAGCCAGCCCCCCACCAGATTGGTGACGATGCCGAAAAACTCGTAGAAGAGGAACAGCATGGCCACCTCCAAGGCCGAGTAGCCCAGGAGGTGGAAGTACAACACCACCAGCATGCGGATGGCGCCGTCGGTGATTGTGAAGGCCCATTAGCCCCCCGTGACGGTCAGGTAGTTGCGGGTGTTGCTGTCCATGACGGGAATTCACGAATCGAAAACGACGAATTGAACGAACGAAACGAGTTTTTCGGCCGAGGAATTTCGTTTCACTCGTTTCATTCGTGGCGAAAAATCAAGGGCTATAGACTTCCGGCGATCTTCCGCGCCAGCTCCATCATCCGGTTCACGTAGCCCCACTCGTTGTCGTACCAAGCAAGCACCTTCACCTGGGTACCGTCGATGACCATGGTCGAGGGCGCATCGACGATGGACGAGCGCGCATCGTTGACATAGTCCACGGAGACCAGGGGCCGCTCCTCGTAGCCCAGGATGCCCTTCAGCTCCCCCTCGGCCGCTTCCTTGAAGTAGCCGTTGACCTCCTCGGCAGTAAGGGGCCGCTCGGCCTCGAACACCAAGTCCGTCAACGAGGCGTTGAGCAGGGGCACCCGCACCGCCAACCCGTTGAGCTTGCCCTCAAGCTCGGGAAAGATCTTAGTGATCGCCTTGGCGGAGCCGGTAGTGGTCGGGATCAGGGACTGGCCGCAGGCGCGGGCCCGCCGCAGGTCCTTGTGGCCCTTGTCGACGATAATCTGGGTTTGGTGATGTCGTGGATGGTGGTCATGCATCCGTGCCTAACGCCCACTTTCTCATAAATTACTTTAATTACAGGAGCTACGCAATTGGTTGTACAGGATGCTGCCGTGACGAGCCTGTGCTCACTGGGATCATACAGATGATCGTTGATGCCATAGACAATATTCAACGCACCTTCCGTGGGGGCGGCGACCAGGACCTTCTTCACCCCCTGATCGAGATAGCCCTGCAAGGTCTCGGGCTTCTTGTGGTGCTTGCCCGTGGCCTCGATGACGAGATCGCATCCGGACCAGTCGGTCTCTCCGATGCCCTGGTTAGAGCTGTAGGCGAGGGTGCGGCCGTCGATCGTCAGCTCGCCGCCCTCCCCCGCGCAAGCCCGATCCCAGGTGCCATGCACAGAGTCGAACTTGAGCAGGTGCGCGGAGCCCGCCGCATCACAGGCGGTCTCATTGACCTGGACCAGGTCGATCCCGTCCCAACCCCACCCGGCGCGAAGGCCAAGACGTCCCATGCGGCCGAAGCCGTTGATACCGACACTTATACTCATTGATCTCATCCCCGATGTGGTGCCTTATCCGAATTCCGAATTCCGAATTCCGAATTCCGAATTCCGAATTCCGAATTCGGCCGAAAGTGAAGGCGAATAAACGCAAATAAGCTAGCAAACCGTTTCGGTGCGGCGGGACCGCACCCTAACCGTTGACCCGACGGCGCACGTCGTCTGGAGCAGGTAGACCGCCGGCGAAAAGGGCCAATGCCTGCCACTTGATGACCTTGCGCAGAATCAGCATCTCCGAGACCGACAGGGCAGCAACGCTGATCATCAGCGCCAAAGTCATACCCACAGCCACACCCTTACCCAGCATTGCCTCGGCCACCGGGATCACACCCGTCGCATTGGAGTTAAGCGGTATGCCGAGCCCCACGGCACCGGGCACCGTGTACCAGGCGTCCCCGCCCAGATGCTCGATCACCCAGGACTCCGGCACGAAGCCTTAGAACAAGGCCCCAACGCCGATACCGAGCACGACCCACTACCAGATTCTGCCGACGATCTCTCGCACCTCGCCCAGCGCAAAGCGGTGCCGGCCGCCAAGCGATGATCCCTGCTCCGGTCTCGCCACCTCGCCCATCCGGATTTTCCACACGTACTCATCCACCCAGCGCTCCGGGTTGCACAGCAAAAGCACCAGACAGCGAAGGCGGGTGTCGTGAGCCAGGGCAGCGAAGAAATCGGTCGCCGCGATATTCACGGGGTGCATATATGATATACCATATATTTCGTAAAGTTAATATACCATGGGCTTAGAAGCGGCATTTAGCCGCAACTGAACGCAAATGGAAAAAGGAGTTGAGCAATCCGCAGAAAAAAAACCCGCTTCAGGGGGTTTCCCGAAGCGGGCCTTTACAGCTGCCACCAAAGGAGGATGAGGATTGATGACGTGCGCCGAGACGGCAGAGGTGGCTACTGACCGCTGCGATACTGCTTGCCGCGTCGCCGCCCTCATTCGGCGCAGGGTTAGTAGATCACATGAGTAGTTTTACGTACATTGACATTCGTCACACTATTCGTATCGCACCTCTACGATCTCGAACTCGCGAATCCCCCCCGGCGTATTCACGGAAGCCACTTCGTCGACGGCCTTTCCGATCAACGCCCGCGCGATGGGCGAACCGACGGAGATCAGGCCTTTTTTCGAGTCGGCCTCGTCGTCGCCTACGATCTGGAAGGTGTGCTCCACGTCGTTATCGATCTCGAGCACGTCCACGGTGGCCCCGAATATTACCTTACCGCCAGCCCTGGCGCGGGTATGCTCGTCCTTGACATCCACGATATGGGCGTGAGAGAGCTTGCCCTCGATGTCCTTGATCCGGCCTTCGATGAAGCCTTGCTGCTCGCGGGCGGCGTGGTACTCGGCATTCTCCTTCAGGTCGCCATGGGAGCGGGCCTCGGCGATGGCCTCAATGACGCGGGGTCGCTCGACCCGCTTCAGGCGTTCCAGCTCGGAGCGCAATTTCTCAGCGCCTCCGGCGGTCAGAGGTACCTTGTTCATGGGAAACTTCCTCTTCGAAAGTGGCGCGCGGCATGCGCGTTCAGACCGGGGCGAGAATGACCTCGCTCCGCGGCGAATTGGCGGGTCCGGACGCTGGATGGCCCGGCGAGCCCGATGCTTTTCTTGCGTAGGATGCCCTCTGCGCTGCGGTCAGTAAAGCTCCTGTAACCGGTTGACACCGACCGCATCCAATTGTTTCAGGGCCAGGCAGGTCGCCTCCGCACCCGATATGGTCGTCGTATAGCTCACCTTGTGCTGCAGTGCGGCGCGCCGAATCGCCGCCGAGTCGATAATGGCCTGCGCACCCTCGGTCGTATTGACGATGAAGCTAATCTCGTTGTTTTTGATCATGTCGACGACGTGGGGCCGACCCTCGGCGACCTTGTTGACGCCTCTACAGGGAATGCCCGCCTCGCGAACCGCCGCCGCGGTGCCGTGCGTTCCGTACAGGTTGAAGCCCAAATCCTGTAGATCGCGCGCTACCCGCACCAGCCGGGCCCTGTCCGCATGGCGTACGCTGAGCATGGCCTTACCCTTGCGCGGGAGCAGGGATCCGGCCGCGTCCTGCGCCTTGGCATAAGCCTCCCCGAAGCTTTCCCCGACACCCATGACCTCCCCGGTAGACTTCATTTCCGGCCCCAGCATGGTGTCGACCCGCGGGAACTTGATGAAGGGGAATACGGCCTCTTTCACGAAGTAGTGCTTGGGCTTGCGTTCCTTGAGCAAACCCTGCTCTTCCAGCGTAACGCCTACCATGCAGCGTGCCGCCACCTTGGCCAGCGGCACACCGATGGACTTGGAGACGAAGGGGACGGTGCGCGAGGCCCTCGGATTGACCTCCAGGATGTAGACCTCCTGGTCCTTGACGGCGAACTGGGCGTTCATCAGCCCCACCACCTTCAGGGCGTGCGCCAGCTTGGCCATCTGATCCCGCATCCGGTCCTGGATCGCAGCCGATAGGGTATAGGGCGGCAGGGAGCAGGCCGAGTCGCCGGAGTGCACCCCCGCCTGCTCGATGTGCTCCAAGATGCCGCCGATGAGCACGTCCTCGCCGTCACAGATGACGTCCACGTCCACCTCGATTGCGTCGTCGAGGAAACGGTCGAGCAGGACCGGGGACTCGTTGGACACCCGCACCGCGTCGCGCATGTATCGGTTCAGGTCGGCCTCGTCGTAGACCACCTCCATGGCGCGACCACCGAGCACGTAAGAGGGACGCACCACCAGTGGGTAACCGATTTGCACCGCCTCGGACACCGCCTCGTCTTCGCTGCGGGCCGTGGTATTCGGGGGCTGCAGCAGGCCGAGCTCGTGGATCAGCTGCTGGAAGCGCTCCCGATCCTCTGCCAGGTCGATGGAATCCGGCGAGGTGCCGAGAATGGGCACGCCCGCCGCCTCCAGGTCACGCGCCAGCTTGAGCGGCGTCTGACCGCCGTACTGGACGATGACGCCGAACGGCCGCTCCTTGTAGACGATCTCCAGCACGTCCTCCAGGGTCAGGGGCTCGAAGTAGAGACGGTCCGAGGTATCGTAGTCCGTGGAGACGGTCTCCGGATTGCAGTTGACCATGATGGTCTCATACCCGTCCTCGCGCATGGCGAATGCGGCGTGGACGCAACAGTAGTCGAACTCGATGCCTTGGCCGATGCGGTTGGGCCCGCCGCCCAGGACCAAGATCTTCTTGCGGTCGGTTGGTTCGGCCTCGCACTCCTCCTCGTAGGTGGAGTACATATATGCGGTGCTGGCGGCGAACTCCGCCGCACAGGTGTCGACGCGCTTGTACACCGGGCGCAAGCCATGACTGTGGCGCAGCTCACGGACCTCCTGTTGCGTGAGACCGGTAAGCGCCGCCAGGCGCTGGTCCGAGAACCCCTTGCGCTTGAGCTGACGCAAGCGTTCGGCACTCAGCCCGGCGCGTCCTTCGGACCGGACCTCTCCCTCCAGTTGGATGAGCTCGTCTATCTGGGCCAGAAACCAAGGGTCGATGCCGCTGATGCCCTGAATCTCCTGCGCCGTCATGCCGGCGCGCAAAGCATCGGCCAAGTAGAAAATGCGCTCGGCACCGGGTTGGCGGACCTCCTTGCGCAACAGGCTCCGGGCCTCCGAGTCAGACAGGTCCACCAGCTCGTCGAGCCCTGTCTTGTCCGTCTCAAGCCCACGCAGGGCCTTCTGCAGGGATTCCTGGAAGGTGCGCCCGATGGCCATGACCTCCCCCACCGATTTCATCTGGGTGGTGAGCCGATCGTCCGCCTGCGGGAACTTCTCGAAGGCGAAACGCGGAATCTTGGTGACCACGTAGTCGATGGTGGGCTCGAAGGAGGCGGGCGTGGCGCCACCGGTGATCTCGTTCTCGAGCTCGTCCAGCGTAAAACCCACCGCCAGCTTGGCAGCGACCTTGGCGATGGGGAAGCCCGTGGCCTTGGAGGCCAGCGCCGAGGAGCGCGAGACGCGAGGGTTCATCTCGATGATGATCATGCGCCCGTTTTCCGGATTGATCGCGAACTGCACGTTGGAGCCGCCCGTATCGACGCCAATCTCCCGCAGCACGTCGACCGAGGCGTCGCGCATGATCTGGTATTCCTTGTCCGTAAGGGTCTGGCTCGGCGCCACCGTGATCGAGTCACCGGTGTGCACACCCATGGGATCGAAATTCTCGATAGAGCAGATGATAATGCAGTTGTCCTCGCAGTCTCGCACCACCTCCATCTCGTATTCCTTCCACCCCAGGACCGACTCCTCGATCAGCAGCTCGCTGGTGGGCGAGAGATCGAGCCCACGCCGGCAGATCTCCTCGAACTCCTCCTGGTTGTAAGCAATGCCACCGCCGCTGCCGCCCAGGGTGAAAGACGGGCGGATGATCGTGGGAAAGCCGATCTGGGCCTGGACCTGCTGTGCTTCTTCCAGACTGTGGGCGATGGCGGACCTGGGCATGTCGAGCCCGATCTTGCGCATGGCCTGACGGAACAGGTCCCGGTCCTCCGCCTTATCGATGGCCTCCCGAGAGGCCCCGATAAGCTCCACGCGGTACTGCTCCAGCACCCCCTCGCGAACCAGATCGAGGGCGGTATTGAGCGCCGTCTGGCCACCCATGGTGGGCAGCAGGGCATCCGGGCGCTCCTTTTCGATGATACGCTCCAGCGTCTGCCAGTTGATGGGCTCGATGTAGGTCGCATCGGCCATCTCCGGGTCCGTCATGATGGTCGCCGGATTGGAGTTGACCAGCACGACCCGGTAGCCCTCCTCCCGCAAGGCCTTACATGCCTGGGCGCCGGAGTAGTCGAACTCGCACGCCTGACCGATCACAATGGGACCGGCGCCGATGATGAGGATGCTGTTGATGTCTGTACGTTTGGGCATTTCGTTAAAACCGCTGAGGCGCAGTGGACGCGGAGCAAAGCAAAGAGGCCATCACAATCGATCCTCTGCGCGCTCTGCGTCCTTTCAGTTCATTTTTTGTTCGCTCGAATCAGCTCGATGAAATGATCGAAGACCGGCGCCACGTCGTGGGGTCCCGGGCTGGCCTCCGGGTGACCCTGAAAGCCGAAGGCGGGGCTGTATTTGTGATGGATTCCCTGCAGAGAGCCGTCGAACAGAGAGCGGTGGGTCGCTTCGATCTGCGCCGGCAGGCTCTCCTCGTCCACCGCGAAACCGTGGTTCTGACTGCTGATCATCACGCGGCCGGTTGCCAAATCCTGCACCGGGTGATTCGCCCCATGATGGCCGAACTTCATCTTCAGGGTGCGGGCGCCGCTGGCCAATCCCAGGAGCTGGTGCCCCAGACAAATCCCGAACATGGGGATACCGGTCGTAAGGAGCTCACGGATGGCCGCGATCGCGTAGTCGCAGGGCTCCGGATCACCCGGACCGTTGGACAGAAAGACGCCGTCGGGCCGCAGCGCCAGGACTTCGCCAGCTGGCATCTGTGCCGGCACCACGGTAACGCGGCAACCCCGCTCCACCAGCATGCGCAGGATGTTGCGCTTGATGCCGTAGTCGTAGGCAACCACGTGCAACGGCAGCTGCTCCTCGATGGGATGGGGCGCTTCGGGCATGCCCCCCTCCAGACTCCAGACGCCTTGCGCCCACTCGTAGGGCGTCCCGGTGGTCACCTCTTTGGCCAAATCCATGCCCTTGAGCCCGGGAAACGCCTTTGCCGCCTGCAGGGCACCGGTCTCGTCGATGGCATCTCCCGCCTGAATACAGCCGCTCTGGGCGCCCTCCTCCCGCAGGATGCGAGTCAACCGGCGGGTGTCTATATCGGCGATTGCCTTTACGCCGCCGCGCGCCAGATAGCCGTCTAGCGACTCGCGCATGCGCCAGTTGCTGGCGAGCACCGGAAGATCGCGGATGATCAGCCCCGCGGCATGGATACGGGAGGACTCCTCGTCGTCCTCGTTGACGCCGACATTGCCGATGTGGGGATAGGTCAGGGTGACCAGCTGCCGGCGGTAAGAAGGATCGGTCAGGATCTCTTGGTAGCCGGTCATCGCGGTGTTGAACACCACCTCACCGACACTTTGTCCTTGCGCGCCGATGGACGCTCCGCGGAAGACAGACCCGTCCTCCAGGACCAGAATTGCGGATTTTCTCAAGGGTATCTCCGAACAAGCGGTCGCGACATTGGAGCCACTGCCAATGACGATAGGGCTCGCTCCATATCCGTTCGCCTGTTGCCCGACTTCCCGGACCCGTGGGACCCGCGCTCCCTTGCCCGAGGCTAAAGGGAACGGGTTCACCTTCGGCGCAAGATTACGATGAGCTGCGGCGTGAGACGGACTCGGCGCAACCATCTAGAGAACGATGGCCGGAGCGCGCGGGGATGGGGTGCCTTAGGTGGCACCCTAACCGCGCGAAATTCTAAAGCAAGGCCAACGCGCTGTCCACGCGCAGACCGCCGGCTCGCTTATACGCCCGCTTACCGATCGAATCGCAAAGTACGATTTGGGGACATCTTGCCTTGCTGATCCGAACCGCGGCAGATCCTCTCAGAGGTGCTGCCGAACCCAGGAAACCAGGCTGCCGGCATCCATCGCGCCCGCCGTGCGTGCCACCTCCTGCCCGCCGCGGAACATCGCCAGGGTGGGTATGCTGCGGATGCCGAGCCGGGTGGCGAGACCCTGCGCCTCTTCGGTGTTGATCTTGACCAGGCGCGCGGCGGGCTCCAGCACTCCGGCGGCCTCCTCGAACGCGGGCGCCATCATGCGGCAGGGCCCGCACCAGGGCGCCCAGAAATCGACGACCAAGGGTAGCTCGCTGCGGCTCAGGTGACGGGCAAACCCTTGCTCGTCCAGGGCCAGGGGCGCACCCGAAAAGAGCGGCCTATGACAATTGCCGCACTTGGCGCCCTCGCTGAGTCGACCCCGCGGCACTCGATTCACCGCATCACAGTGCGGACACACAACATGGACGGCATTCGACATCTCAGTCTCCGTTCTCGCCAGGGTCGACCCGCGCAGATCAATCGCCGCGCGACCTTCCCCGCTTGATTCGCGAAATATGCACACATACCTAATGGCATACTTATTATTTCCAATACGGAGCATAGAATCCGATGGCGGACTCCCCCTACGTTGTAGCAGTCACGCAGCAAAGCTTCCACCAGGTAGTCATCGAGGGCTCACACCAGCGCCTGGTGCTGGTAGACTTCTGGGCCGACTGGTGCGCCCCCTGCCGGGCGCTGGCGCCCGTGCTGGACGCATTGGCGAACGCCTACGGCGGCAAGCTCATCGTCGCCAAGGTAAATACGGAAGTAGAGCAGGCCCTCGCCGCGGAGCTCGGCATACGCAGCCTGCCCACCGTTCAGCTCTTCAAGGACGGCCAACCGATCGATCAGTTTATGGGGGCCCTACCGGAGGCCCAGGTTCGCGAATTTCTCGACCGCCACCTTCCCCGCGAGTCCGACCAACTCTTGTCCCATGCCCAGGGATTCCTGAGTGCCGGGGATCTGGAGAGCGCGGCGAAGCTGGTCGCGCAGGCGCGCGAAGCAGATCCCGGGAACGCGCGAGTCCGGCTGATGGAGGCAGGCATAGAGGCAGCGTCAGGCAATATCCAGGGCGCGCAGGCGATACTGGACGACCTGCCCATGGATCTGGCGGACGACCCGGAAGTGACGGGCCTGCGGGGCCAGCTGCTTTTCGCCGGGCTGCGGGACGACTCCTCATCGGAGGCAGACTTGGCGTCCAGGCTCGAAGCGAATCCGAAAGACAGCGACGCCCGTTATCGGCTGGCGGCACACCTGGTGGAACGCGGCGACTATGAGGGTGCCTTGGATCAGCTTCTGGAACTGATGAAGAAGGACCGTGCCTACGAGGACGATGCCGGCCGCAAGGGCATGCTCCTGATCTTCGCCATGCTCGGCGGCGAAGGCGAGCTGGTTACGCGTTTCCGCAACCGGATGTCGAACGCGTTGTATTGACAGCAGGATTTTTCTCCGCGTTCGCTTTGTCTCTGTAGAACAGTCGCAAGTAGGACCGGCTCCTAATCCCCCGGAGGAGCGAGCGGCCGCAACGCCGGCAGATCGGTGGTCCACCCGATGCTGAACCCGTTTTCTAGCTCAGTGCCGACAGTGTGACAGATCCAGATATCCCCCACGGCGATCAAGCTACCCTCAGCGAAGAGCAATGGAACTAAGGGGCGCATCCAAGGCGGCACTGCGGCCTCTTGATACAGCTTCCTTAAAAGGCGATTAGGCCCACCCGCTCTGCGCCTGCAGGAGAGTCCTTCGACCCCGAAGCGAACACTGAGTCCGTTGCGAAACGAATCTCGAGGATTCCTTAACCGCCCCTCAGAATCGATAAGCTCCAAGCAGCCCAACCCACTTGGCAGCGACAGGGAACCTGTTTGCCACTGAATCGACCCCCGGCCAGGCACCGGCGGCAAAAGCCCCATGGCGAACAGGTCGTCCCGGTAACGGCGCACCTCGCACCCCCTCCATGCGACCAGGGGATTCGCATCTGCGCGGGCGGTCGTTACCTCCGAAAGGATCCTCGCCAGGTGCCGGGAGTCCGGAGGAGGGAGACCAAGGTCGCCGAACCAGCGTCTAAGCACCGCCTTCTGCAGCGGCAACGCAAGCTTTCCGAGACGGGAGATGGACAGGGTTTCGGCCCTTTGGCCTCCGACCTTCGCCAGCTCGTCTGCGGCGAATAGATCGATTAGCCCCTGCGCCTCGGCACAGTGGCTGGCGCTCCGCGCAATGCCGTTGGCGCTGGCGGGCCAACGCTTCCCGAGCAGGGGCAGCACCCGGTGGCGGATGAAATTTCGATCGAAGCCCAGATCCCCGTTTCCAGGGTCTTCGATCCACGCGAGACCCTGTTTCTCAGCATATTCGAGAAGCTCCAAGCGGCTGTAACCGAGCAAGGGCCTGACCAGGTATCCATCCCCCAGGGAGGCTACGCGTGGCATAGAAGCGAGTCCCTTTGGGCCGCTGCCTCGCATCAGCGCCAGCAGCAAGGTCTCCGCCTGGTCGTCTCGGTGCTGGGCAGTAAGCAGCAGATCGCCCTGCCCCAGCAACTCGGCCATCGCCGCGTAACGCTGCACGCGGGCCACTGCCTCCAGGCTCTCGCCCCGCGCGGGAACAACCTGCACACGCCGGATCTCCAAGGACACCCCGAGCCGCTCGCACGCGCACCTGCAATGCTCCGCCCAGGCGGGTGAGCTCGGGTGCAACCCATGGTCGACGTGCAGGGCGCGGATATCGAAAGGGAGCCGATTCAAAAGCGCCGCGAGGGCGTGTAGCAGAACAGCGGAATCCATGCCGCCACTGTAGGCGATCCAGCAGACGCGGGCGGCGGAAAAGGCGGCGAGCTCAGAAAACAAATGCTCTGGGTTGAACGCTGGCATGGTGCGGGATGCGCGAGGTGACGGGACCTTCGATTCTACGCCGACGTCCTACCTCAATCGTCATATTCACGTCCATGTAACACCCTTAAAGGACAGCAATCGCCTCAGGGTCCCTGGGGCACTGCCCCAGGCTGGTATATCAAGGCCCTTCGGGGCTGACGACAAATCCAGAATACGAGCAATACACCGACCGAGGTTACTCCTTGTATCTTCCGTAGCCCATCAACCGCTCATAGCGCAGCGCGAGCAGACCGTCCATGTCCTGGTCGCTGATCTGATCCAGGTGCCGCAGTAGGGCCTGCTTGATGCTCGCCGCGGCGGCGTCTGGATCCCGGTGGGCACCCCCGAGGGGCTCCGGGATGATGTCGTCGACAAATTCCAGCTCTTTGAGCTTGTCCGAGGTGATGCCCATGGCCTCCGCGGCAAGCTGGGCCTTGTCGGCGCTCTTCCAGAGGATGGACGCGCAGCCCTCCGGTGAAATCACCGAGTAGGTGCTGTATTGGAGCATCAGGACCCGGTCTCCGACGCCTATTGCCAAGGCACCGCCCGAGCCCCCCTCACCGATGACCGTGCACAGAATCGGGGTACGCAGGTGCGCCATGACCCGCAGGTTGCGGGCGATGGCCTCACTCTGTCCCCGCTCCTCCGCCCCGACGCCCGGATAGGCTCCCGGGGTGTCGATGAAGGTGAGAACGGGCAGGCGAAAACGCTCCGCCATCTCCATCAACCGCAGGGCCTTTCGGTATCCCTCGGGACGCGGCATCCCGAAATTGCGGAAGATCTTGTCCTTGGTATCCCGGCCCTTTTGGTGGCCGAGGATCATCACCGAATGTCCATCGAGGCGCGCGATACCGCCGACAATGGCGTGGTCGTCGGCAAAAGTCCGATCGCCGTGCAGTTCCTGAAAATCGTCGAAAATCCGCTTGATGTAGTCCAGCACATAGGGCCGTTGGGGGTGGCGCGAGAGCTGGGAGATCTGCCAGGGGGTGAGCGAGGAGAAGACCGATTCCGTGAGCGCATGACTCTTGGTCTGAAGCCGCTCGATCTCCTCCTCGATGTTGACCTCCGCGTCGTCGCCGACGAGCCGCAGCTCCTCGATCTTCGCCTCGAGCTCGGCAATGGGTTGTTCGAAATCCAGAAAGTTAAGGTCCATAGTCGATAAATGTTAATAGACTTCGCCTGCAGATGACATCTACGAAACTGCCAGCTTGGGAGTCCGGGCTCGCTGCTCGGGTGCGGGTATCGGAGCAAAGGCCCGCTCATACGAGACACGCACCGACTCGGCGCCCAGCAATTGGCGCAGGCGTTTCAGGAGCTCTTCGGCGGGGTGTACCCGCCAGTCGTTGCCCAGCAGAAGCTGGCCGCAGGCACCGGGTCTGCGGTAGTCGATGCGCACCGGCAGCCCCTTGCCGCGGAATAGGGCCAGGATGCCGCGCAGCTCCTCGACCCGGGCCTGTCCGCGCCGGGCGTGCTCGGCCGGGTCACCGAGATCGAGCACCAGGGACAGATGATCCGCCAGGACCTCCCGCGCCTGCTCCAGGCTGCGAACCTGGTCCGCGCGCAGGGACCAGCTGTCGCGGTAATCGTCGAAGCTCATGGAGCCTGAAATGACCAACATGCGGTCGGCAACCAGGAGATCGCGCACCTGCTCGTACAGATCAGAGAAACAGGTGACCTCTATGCGCCCTGTACGGTCGTCCAGCACCACAGAGCCCATGCGACCGCGCTGGGTCTTGCCGTGGCGCACACCGACCACCAAACCAGCCACTGTGCGTTTCTCCCGGTCGTTCTGGCCACGGCTGGATTGCAGCAGCGCGCCGATGCGGGTACCGGTCATGGCATTGAGCTCGGCATCGACACGGTTGATGGGATGACCGGTTAGGTACAGACCCAGGGTCTCCTTCTCCCCTTGCAGGCGCTCCTCCTCCTCCCACTCACTCCAGGTGCAGGCGGCGAGCTGCGGATCCGGCTCCTCGGCGCCTCCCTCCTCGACCGCTCCGAAGAGATCGACCTGCCCCGCCGCCCGGGTCTCCTTGTGCTGCTCCGCCATCTTCAGGGCCATGGGGAGCTGCGCCATCAGGGTCGCCCGGTTCTTGCCTAGACCGTCCAGAGCGCCTGCACGGATCAGGGCCTCGAGCACGCGTCGGTTGGCCTTGTGCAGATCGATACGCCGGCAGAAGTCCCAGATGTCCTTGAAGGAACCGGCCTCACGGCGCGCTTCGAGCATGGCCTCGATGGCGGCCTCTCCAACCCCTTTGATCGCACCTATACCGTAGATGACTGTCCCCTCGCCGGCGATGGTGAACCTGCGCTCCGAGCGGTTGATGGCCGGTGGCTCGACCTTGAGCTTCATCTCCCGACACTCGTCAATCAGGGTGACCACCTTGTCGGTGTTGTCCATGTCCGAGCTCAGCACGGCCGCCATGAAGGCCGCCGGATAGTGTGCCTTGAGCCAAAGGGTCTGGTAGGACACCAAGGCATAGGCGGCAGAATGCGACTTGTTGAATCCGTATCCCGCGAACTTCTCCATCAGATCGAAGATGTGGGTGGCGGTCTCCAGCTCGACGCCGCGCGCTACGGCCCCCTCCTGGAAGATGGCCCTCTGCTTGGCCATCTCCTCGGCCTTCTTCTTGCCCATGGCCCGGCGTAGCAGGTCGGCACCGCCCAGGGTGTATCCAGCCAGCACCTGTGCGATCTGCATCACCTGTTCCTGGTAAAGGATGACGCCATAGGTAGGCTTGAGGATGGGCTCCAGGTCCAGGTGCGGGTAGGCGACCTCGGCCCTGCCGTGCTTACGGTTGATGAAGTCGTCCACCATTCCGGACTGCAGGGGACCGGGCCGGAACAGGGCGACAAGGGCAGTGATGTCATCGAAGCAGTCCGGCTGCAGCTTCTTTATAAGCTCCTTCATACCGCGGGACTCGAGCTGGAAAACGGCCGTGGTCTCGCAACGCTTGAGCAGGGCGAAAGCATCGCCGTTGTCCATATCGATGGCGCTCATGTCGACGGGAGGCTCACCTTGTCCGGCACGTACGCGGTTCACGGTCTTGAGGGCCCAATCGATGATGGTCAGGGTACGCAGGCCCAGAAAGTCGAACTTGACCAGCCCCGCCTGCTCCACGTCGTCCTTGTCGTACTGGGTGACCAGGTTCTCGCCGCCAGGCTCGCAGTAGAGGGGGGCGAAATCCGTCAGCACCGTGGGCGCGATGACCACACCGCCCGCGTGCTTGCCCGCATTGCGGGCAACCCCTTCCAGCTTGCGGGCCATGTCGATGATGGCCTGAACCTCTTCCTCGTCCTGGTAGGCCTTTTTGAGGTCGTCGCTCTCCTCCAGGGCCTTGTTCAGGGTCATACCCAGCTCGAAGGGCACCATCTTGGCGATCCGGTCCACCATGCCGTAGGGGTGGCCCATTACCCGGCCCACGTCGCGCACCACCGCCTTGGCCGCCATGGTGCCGAAGGTGATGATTTGGGAGACGGCGTCGCGCCCGTAGCGTCCGGCCACGTAGTCGATGACCCGGTCCCGATTCTCCATGCAGAAGTCCACGTCGAAGTCCGGCATGGAAACGCGCTCTGGATTGAGAAAACGCTCGAACAAGAGATCGTGCTCAATGGGATCCAGATCCGTGATCTTGAGTGCATAGGCTGCCAGAGACCCGGCGCCAGACCCGCGCCCGGGGCCGACAGGGATGTCGTTGTCCTTGGCCCATTGGATAAAGTCGGCGACGATCAGGAAGTAGCCGGGAAAGCCCATCTGGTTGATGACGTCGAGCTCCAGCTGCAGGCGCTCGTCGTAGGCCTTGCGCCTCTCGTCGAAGTCCGGCGCCTCCCTGTCGAGGATGTGCTCCAGGCGCCACTCCAAACCCTCGCGGGACTCGTCGGCGAAGAACTCCTCCATACTCATGCCTTCCGGAACCGGGAAGTCAGGAAGGAAGTTCTTGCCCAGGGTCAGCTCCAGGTTGCAGCGCTTGGCGATCTCGACGCTGTTCTCCAACGCCTCGGGAATGTCGGAGAAGAGCACAGCCATCTCCTCGGGCGTGCGCAGGTACTGTTCCTCGCTGTACAGGCGCGGGCGGCGCGGGTCGTCCAGGGTCCTACCGTCGTGGATACAGACGCGGGCCTCATGGGCATCGAAGTCCGCGGCGCCCAGGAACCGCACGTCGTTGGTCGCCACCACCGGGACGCCCTTGCCGGCGGCGAGACGGACGCTGAGATCGATGCACTCGGACTCGTTCTCGCGCCCGGTGCGCACCAGCTCCAAGTAGTAACGGTCGCCGAAGACCTTGAGCCAGCCATCGAGCAGGGCCCCGGCCTGTTCCTCGTGGCCGGCGAGCAACGCACGCGCAACATCCCCTTGCGGTCCGCCCGAGAGGGCAATTAGGCCCTCTGCGGCCTCCTCGATCCAGGCACGATCCACCTGGGGTACACCCAGGTGCTGCCCCTGCAGGTAGCCGCGAGAGATCAGCCGCGTCAGGTTCAGATAGCCAGTCTTGCTTTGGACTAAAACCGACAGACGGAAGGGTTTGTTGGCGTCATCCTCGTTGCGGACCCAAAGATCCGCGCCGGCGATTGGCTTGATACCGGCACTCGCAGCCGCCTTGTAAAAACGCACCAGGCAGAAGAGATTGACCTGGTCCGTAACCGCAATGGCCGGCATTCCTTTCGCAGCCGCAGCCTTGACCAGGGGCTTGATGCGCAGCAGCCCGTCGACCAGCGAGTACTCGGAATGGACGTGCAGATGGATGAATCGGGGATCAAGCGTCACGGTTTCGAACCAATCCGATTTGTTAATCGCTTGCCAACGCGCGCACCAACGCCAATAGCCGAGGATCGTCCCATTCCCGCTCTCCGGTCGCGACGTAGGCGAGCCGCCCCTGGGAATCGACGACGAAGGTCGTAGGCAAACCGCGTACCTGCCAGGTCGCGATGACTTGGGAATCAAGGTCCATTGGCAGCGGGAAGGTCACCGGCGTTTTCTTCGTAAACTCGGCGATGGTCTGTGCATCTTCGCCCACATTGATAGCGATAACACCGATGCCCTCGTGCTCGAGCTGCTCCCATGCGCGCTGGAATGAGGGCATCTCGGCACGGCAGGGTGGGCACCAGGTGGACCAGAAGTTCACGACCAGCGGCTTGCCGCGAAAATCGGACAGGCGCACCCGGCTGCCATCCGGCGTTTTCAGATCGAACGCCGGCGCTGCTTCCGGGTCCGGCAGCGCCGTAAGCAGATCCTCACCCTTCTCCGCAGAGCAGGCGGCAGCGACGAGGCACAAATAGAGGACGGAGAACAATTTTTGGATCGGTCTCATTGCGCTTGGGCTCCTTGAGCGTTTTCGGAGACGAACCATAGCACCCGCCAAGAGATCGAAAAAGCCCGCCCTCACCCGATCAGCTCGCGAACCGGCCGGAAAGAACGCCGGTGCTGCTCGCAGGGTCCGAGCTCGCGCAGCGCCGCCAGGTGCTCCCTTGTCGGATATCCCTTGTGCCGGGTAAATCCATAGCCGGGAAAGCGCGCATCGAGCGACAGCATCTCCCGGTCACGGGCAACCTTTGCGAGGATGGACGCCGCACCGATGACCGGCACGCTGCCGTCGCCCCTGATCACAGCCTCGGCGGCGCACGCCAGGCGGGGGCATCGGTTGCCGTCCACCAGTGCACGTTGCGGGGCTACGCCAAGCGCCGCCACCGCCCGCGCCATGGCCAGCAGAGACGCCTGCAGGATATTGATCCGGTCAATCTCCTCGGCGGTGGCGAACGCAACCGCCCAAGCCAATGCCTTGTCTTGGATCTCAATCTCCAACTGCTCGCGCCGCCGGGGTGTGAGGCGCTTGGAATCCGCAAGACCGGGAATGGGCCGATCGGGATCCAGAATCACCGCCGCGGCGCTCACCGGCCCTGCCAATGGTCCGCGCCCGGCCTCGTCCACCCCGGCGATGAGTGCCTGGGCGCTCACTGCTCCCTCTCGCCGATCAGCTCCAACACGGCGGCCGCCGCCTCGCGGCCGGCATCGCGGCGGAGCAGGCCATGGATCTCCCGGTACTGCGCCTGCACCTCACGCACACGCGCCGAGTCCTCGAGGAATCCGAGCAAGGCCGGTCCCATCAAATCCGCCCGGCAGCGTTCCTGGAGAAACTCGGGCGCCAGCTCACGGCCTACAAGGAGATTGGCCATAGCCGCATAGGACACCTTGACCATATTCAGGCCCCGCAGCAGCCGGTAAGTGACCGGACTCACACGGTAACCGACTACCATCGGACGGTTGATCAGGAGCGTCTCCAGGGTCGCGGTGCCGGAGGCGGTGAGGACGCAATTTGCTGCGGCGATCACGTCCCGGCTGCGGCCATCCACCATTGTGATCGGGAGCTCCGGGGCCTCCCGCCGGCGGATCTCGGTAAAAATCCCGCGCAGTGTCGGATTGACCAACGGAACCGCGAAGCGCAGCCGGGGATGGCGCTCCAAGCACCAACGTGCGGTGTGCAGGAAGGGCTCGGCAAGCAGCTTCATTTCGCTCGCCCTGCTCCCCGGGAGCAGGGCCACGACCGGATCGTCTGCAGGCAATCCCAAGGCCGCACGCGCAGAGGAAGGATCTGGCTCGAGCGGGATCTCGTCCGCCAGGGGATGTCCGATGTAACGAACCGGGACCTCGTGCGCGCGCAGAAATTCTTCTTCGAAGGGGAAAATGCTCAGCATCAGGTCGACGGACTGGCGGATGGTCTTCACGCGCCCCGACCGCCATGCCCAAACCGTGGGACTGACCAGATGAGCAGTGCGGATGCCGGCCGTGCGCAGCCGCCGCTCGAGCCCAAGATTGAAGTCCGGGGCGTCCACGCCGATAAAGACGTCCGGCCGCCACTTCAGGAAGTAATGCGTCAGGTCACGGCGGATGCGCAACAGCTCACACAGATGCTTGACGACCTCCGTCAGGCCCATGACCGACAGCCGCTCCATCGAAAACAAGGTTTCGCACCCGGCCTCCTGCATCTGAGGTCCGGCGACACCGATGAAGCTTGCGTCGGGAATGCGGGCCTTGAGGTGGCGCACGATGGAAGCACCGAGTAAGTCGCCCGAGGGCTCGTTAGCTACGATACCGATTTTCATTCAACGTACGACGCTGCGGCCCCTATCCGCAACAAAGTCCGCAAGCTGGTCCACCTGCGGGCAGACCAATTCCCGCATGGCTTCAACCGCATCGTTCAGCTTGAGGTTGGACAGGTAGAGGATCTTGTACGCTTCCTTAAGGCAAGCTATGGCCGTGCCATCAACGCCCCGACGTTTCAAGCCCTCCGCGTTGATGGCGCGTGGCACGGCGGGATGGCCGTCGACGATCAGAAAGGGCGGGACGTCCTTGGCGATTACGGAGCCCATGGCACAGAAGCAGTGCGCACCGATGCGGCAAAACTGGTGGACGATACTGAAGCCGCCGAGGATCGCCCAATCCTGCACCTTGACGTGTCCAGCCAGGGAGGCCGCATTGGACATAATCACGTTATCTCCGATGCGGCAGTCGTGGGCGACATGGGTGTAGGCCATGAACAGGTTGTTGTTGCCCACCAGGGTAACCCCCTCGTCCTGGACAGTGCCCCGGTGAAGGGTCGCGTACTCTCGCACCACGTTGCCGTCGCCGATCTCGAGATAGGTCTCCTCGCCCCCGTACTTCTTGTCCTGCGGGTCTTCCCCCACCGAGGCAAACTGGAAAATCCGATTGCCGGCGCCGATGGTCGTCGGACCACGGACGACCGCATGTGGCCCGATACTGGTGCCTGCCCCGATCCGCACCCTCGGGCCGATGACCGCGTAGGGTCCTACCTCGACGCGGGAGTCCAGCTCGGCGGCGGAATCGATGACCGCGGTGGGATGAATCAAGCTCAAGCGTCCCGGGCCGTGCACATGATGTCGGCGGTGGCCGCCATCTGCTCTTGCACCCGGGCCTCACCACTGAACAGCCAGACGCCGCGGCGCACCTTCTTCAGCCGCACATCCAGGGTAAGCTGATCACCGGGCTCCACCGTGCGCTTGAAGCGCGCCTTGTCAATACCTGCCAGGTAGTATAGATCCTTCTCCCCCACCTCATCCGGGCGTGACTCCATCGCAAGCAGGCCCGTTGCCTGGGCCATTGCCTCGACGATGAGGACACCGGGCATGACCGGGCGCACCGGGAAATGACCGGCGAAGAAAGGCTCGTTGACGGTGACGTTCTTCAGGGCGATCAGGTATTCGTCGGGCTTGTAGTCGACCACCCTGTCGATCAACAAAAAGGGATAACGGTGCGGCAACAGACTCAACACCTTGTGGATATCCATCGTGCTCAAAGCTACCTCCGATGCTCCCGGGGACCGGCCGCCGCCAGCGGATGGGCAGGTACTGCCGATGACTTCACTCCGGTTCTTGGCGCGGGTCGGCGTTTATTCGCTCAAGTTTCTCTTCGAGGCTCTTAAGCCGCCGAGCAAGCTCATCGAGGCGTCGAAAACGGACCGCATTGCGGCGCCACTCCGCGCTGGGCATGGCGGGTATACCACTGCTGTAGAGGCCGGGTTCGGTGAAGGAGCGGGTGACCATGGCCATCCCGGTGAAATGGACGTTGTCACCGATCTCCAGGTGCCCTGCCATTCCTACCGCGCCTGCGATGGTACAGTTACGGCCGATCCTGGTGGAGCCCGAGATCCCGGAGCAGGCCGCCATCGCGGTATTCTCTCCGATGCTGCAGTTGTGACCAATTTGGATGAGATTGTCCAGCTTGGCCCCGTCGGCGATCAGCGTATCCTCCAGGGCGCCCCGGTCCACGGTGCTATTGGCCCCGATCTCCACGTCGTCGCCGAGCCGTACCCGGCCAATCTGCGGAATGCGTACCCATCGCTCCCCGTCCTTGGCGAACCCGAAACCCTCGCGGCCGATGACCGCTCCCGGGTGAATGAGCACGCGCTTCCCGGCCTGCGTGCGCTCACCCAAGGTGACCCTGGCCACCAGGCGGCTGTCCTCGCCAATACGGCTGCCGGCTCCGATGATGCAGCCCGGGCCCACGAAGACCCGCGGACCGATGTCAGCGCCCTCCCCCACAACTGCAGTCTCACCGATCCATGCACTCGAATCGATCCGAGCACTGTCGGCAACAACGGCGCTGGGATGGCGGCCACCGACCACCTCCGGCGGCGGATGCAGCAGGCGCGCCGCGTAGGCATAGGTAAGGTAAGGATTCGGGCTTACAATTGCGGCGCCGGGACAAAGCTGCAAGTCCTTTTCCGCAACGATCACCGCCGTTGCATTGGTCCGGCCGAGCTCCTTTCGAAACTTGCGGTCGACGAAAAAGCACAGACTGCCCGGCTCAGCCCCCTGCAGGGTATTCACGCGGCTGCACGGACAGGGCACCATCTCCCCGAAGCTCGACGTCGAGCCGATCCGCCAATTCGCTAAGCTTGATCTGCACCGCCTTTACAGCAATCGAAAAGCAGCCGACGAAGCCACTACTTGGCCTCGAACTTCTTGCGTAGCCGGTCGATGACCTTATCGGAGATGTCGATGCGTTTGCTGTAGTAGACCAAGCCCTCGCTGAGGATCAGATCGATATTCTCCTCGCGTGCAAGCTCTGCGACCACCTCTTCGACCTGCTTGGCCAACTTGGTACGCAGCTCGTTCTGGCGCAAGGCGAAATCCTCGCGGAACTCCGCCTGCGCGTACTTGACCTTGCGGTCCCGGTTGCGGATGTCGGTCTGCAGGCGCGCAATCTCGTCCTGGCTCATCAGGGCGGAGTCGCTGTCGAGCTTGTTCTGGAGCTCCAGTACCTGTTGCTGCTGCTCGGCCAGCTTCTGCTCCCGTTCGCTGACCTCTTTTTGGAGCTGTGCGCGTGCCGCTTCGTATTGCGGTGATTGCTCCACGACTCGGGTGGGATCGACCACTCCGATGACATAGTCCGCCGCTGGCACCGAGGACACGAATGCCCACAGGCCGATCCCTATCAGTAATGCTGCAAATCGATTCACCTGGCCGAACCTCCCGTCAGAATGCCTGTCCGAACCCGAACTGGAATACTTCTGTTTCGTCCCCGTCCTGCTCGTTGAACGGATAGGCGACGCTAACTTTCAAAGCGCCGAGAGGCGACAACCAGGTCGCGGACAGCCCGGCCGAATACCGAATGTCACTCAGGCTGAAACCGGTAGGTGCCACCAGGTCAATGCCGCCCAACTCCGGATTGTACGTCGTCCAAACATTACCGAAATCGAAGAACGCCCCGAGGCGCAGAGACTTCTCGAAGGTGCCCCCGATCGGCGGTGGAGCGAAGAGCTCCACGCTGCCGACGATCTGCACGTTTCCGCCCGAAGGGTTTTGATCCAACGTGGTTTCCCGCGGACCCAGCGTGTTCTCCCTCCAACCCCTGACCGTCTGGGGACCACCAGCGAAGAAATTCTGAAAAAAAGGAAGGGCGCTGGTATCGCCGATACCGTTGCCATAACCCAGATCCGCGTTCAGGGCGAAGGTGAAACGGCTGGTCAATGGGATAAACCGCCGGTGCTGATAGGTCAGCCGATAGAATTGCAGGTCACTGCCCGGTCCCGACACCTCGGCGCGCAGTGACTGCAGTCCACCCTTGGTGGGAAAAATCGCCTTGTCGCGCGAATCGTTGATGTAGGTCGCAGTGAAGACGAAATCGTTGTACGTGTCGCCGTTTTCGACGGCGAACGCCTGCGCCAACAGAGAGACGCCCGGCGTGAACTGAGTGTATTGATAACGGAATCCAAGCCCGGCCCGGCTGGTGTCCGAGATCGGCAAGCCAAAGCTCATGCCGGCGATTCCCACGTCTGTCAAATAATCGATGCTGTTGAGTTCCTGGAAATCCGTTTCCCGGTAGGAAAGATCGAATCCCCGGCTGATTCCGTCGATGGTGTAATAGGGGTTGGTATAGGCAAGCCGATACAGGCGGTTCGAGCTGCTGTTATTGAAGGCGAACGAG
The DNA here is from genome assembly GCA_942492625.1 of uncultured Gammaproteobacteria bacterium. Lineage (GTDB taxonomy): Bacteria > Pseudomonadota > Gammaproteobacteria > Chromatiales > Chromatiaceae > Thiosymbion. Next base: position 126,547 of record CALOFM010000053.1, read on the forward strand.
ACCCGCTTGCCCGTACCCAGAAAGTTATTCTGCGTGATGCTGGAGTTGAAAATAACGCCCTGCGTCTGAGAGTAACCGATGCCTGCAAGGAGATTGCCGGATTCTTTCTCGATGACCGCGATATCGACATCTACCTCGTCCGCCGAACCCGGAACCGCCGGGGTTTCGATGTTCACCTCCTCGAAATAACCCAGCCGCTCCAGGCGTTCGCGCGACCGGTTGACCAACTCGGTGGAGAACCAGGCAGCCTCCAGCTGGCGGAGCTCACGGCGCAGCACCTCGTCGCGTGTGCGTGTGTTGCCCTTGGTGTTGACACGCCGCACGTAGACCCGCTTTCCGGGGTCGACGAAGAAGATGACCACGACACGCTTGGTCTCGTCGTCGACCTCGGGAATGGTGTTGACGTTCGCGAAGGCGTAGCCCTCATCTCCGAGCTTCTTGGAGATTCGCTCTGAGCTCTCGGTCGTAACCTTGCGGGAGAAAACATCCCCACGGCGCATCTGAATCAGCGGGAATAGCTGCTCCGCCGGCACCGATGGCTCGCCGGCCAGCTGGATATCGCCGACGGTGTAGACGTCTCCCTCGTCGATTCCCACCGTGACATAAATGTCCTTTTTGTCGGCACTGACAGAGACTTGTGTCGACTTAATCTCAAACTTGATGTAACCGCGGTCCAGGTAGAAAGAGCGCAATGTCTCCAGATCCCCGCCCAGCTTTTGCTTCGAGTACCGATCGTTCTTGGAGTAAAACGAGCTCCATTTGGTGCGCCCGAGCTTGAACAGCTTGAGCAGTTCTTTCTCCTCGAATGCCTTGTTCCCGATGATATTGATCTGCTTGATACGTGCCGTAAGACCCTCGGTGATGGCGATGGAGACCGCGACACGGTTTCTCTCCAGCGGTGAAACCGTGGTCTGGACTTCCATGCCGTACCTTCCAGCCGCGTAGTATTGGCGCTTGAGCTCCAGCTCAACCCGATCGAGAACCGACTGGTCGAAAGTACGTCCTACGGCCAAGCCTATGTCCTTCAAACCCTTCGTCAGATCTTCCGTCTTTAAATCCTTGTTGCCGGAAATGTTGATCTCGGCCACCGCCGGTCGCTCCTGCACCCATACCACCAGCACGGTTCCATCGCGCTCCACACGCACGTCCTTGAAAAAACCCGTACCGTAGAGTGTGCGGATGATGCTGGCGGTAATGTCGTCGGTCGTCGTGTCCCCGACCTGGACGGGCAGGTAATTGAAGACAGTTCCGGCGGCGATGCGCTGCAGTCCTTCCACCCGTATATCGGAGACGCGGAATTGGGCCGCGAGAGCAGTTGCAGTCATGGCCAACAGGACAATGAACAACGCCAAGCGGCGCGGCAGCCTGCGCAGCTTGCCTGTCTTGTGTGCGCTCAAAAGCGACCCCCTGCGAATAAACGAAAGCCGCACCTAGATGCGGCGTTATCTAAAGCATCTAAGTATAAGTTAAGCAACCGATAAACAAAACAGCGACTGGGGCGATTTCTGCCTGCAACGGGACGTACGAGGCACTCGTAAGCGCCCGGAGGGAGGTACGGTGGTTAACTCAGCAAACGGGAGATGTCGACGTAGAACGCAAGCGTCATAAGCGCCGCCAAGAGGGCGATTCCTACGCGTTGACCGTGCAGCTGCGCCTGTTCGGAGAGAGGACTTCCCTTGACGGCCTCGATAGCGAAATAGAGCAGGTGTCCGCCGTCAAGGATGGGGATCGGCAACAGATTGAGCACGCCGAGACTGATGCTCACGACGGCAAGAAACTTGACGAAATAACTCAGGCCGTAGCTTGCGGTCTTGCCCGCGGTTTCAGCGATGGAGATGGGACCGCTCAGGTTCTCCACTGACGCCTTGCCCACCAGCATCCGTCCCATGACCCGCAGCATGAGCAGGCTCATATCCACGGTCTTGCCGACGGCCGCGCCGACAGCCGCGAGCGGGCCGAGTCGGACCTCGGTTCGGTATTGGTCGAGCAGATCTTGGGGAATCGCCACACCGGCGCCGATACGCCCGACCTCGCGCTCGCCCACCATGGTGGCGCGGGGCACAACCAGGATTTCCAACGACTCGGCTCCACGCTCGACCACCAAGCGCATAGCCTTCCCCGGATGCGCCTGCACCCGGTCGACCAAGTCGCTCCAACCGGCGATGTCTTCACCCTCCACGGCGACGACGAGATCTCCTGATTCCAGACCCGCTTGCGCAGCCGGCTCTCCGGGCATTAGATCGCCGATGGTTGCCGGCAGGGCCGGCCTGGCCGGCGACAAGCCAAGGTTGGAGAGTATCGCCGGGTCGTCCGGCAACTCGGCCAGATCTTCGCCCTCCAACAGGCGCACCTGCTCCAGACCGCTCTCGTCGCGCACACGTACCGGGAGGTCGTCGCCGTCCAGTACCTCCGCCATCAGGGCGAAAACCGCTGATTCCCAAGTCGGCGTCGGCCGGTCGCCCACCGCCAACAGCTCGTCTCCGGGGGCGAAGAGGGCCTGCGCTGCAATCGACTCGTCAGCCACATCCCCGACAAGGGCCCTGGTGCCGGCGTCCCCGGCCACGAAAATCGCCCAGTAGGCGAATATGGCGAACATGAAGTTGAACAGGGGACCCGCTGCAACGATGGCAACGCGCTTCGACAACTTTTGCCGGTTGAATGCCAAGTGACGCTCTTGCGCCGGCACGGCTTCCTCGCGCTCGTCCAGCATCTTCACATAGCCGCCGAGCGGTATAGCGGCCAACACATACTCGGTACCGTCACGGGGACTTACGTGCCGCACCAGCGGCCTGCCGAACCCGATAGAGAAGCGCAGCACCTTGACCCCGAGCTTTCGGGCAACCCAGAAGTGCCCGAACTCGTGGACGGCGATGAGGATCGCAAGGGCGAGGATGAAGGAGCCGGCGGTGAACAGGAATTCCTGCATGACGGCCTATCCGACAGATCCGGAAAGATTTTGTTCCGCGATCTCCCGCGCCCGCCGGTCCACCTCCAACAGCTGGGCAACCTCCCAGCCATCCACCTGCTGCGCAGGCAGTTGCTCCAGGGTCCGACCCACCACCTTGGCGATATCCATGAAGCCGACGCGCCGCTCCAGGAATGCGGTCACCGCCACCTCGTTCGCCGCGTTGAGGATGGCCGGGCAAGTTCCACCCTCCTGCGCCGCGCGATAGGCGAGATCCAGGCAGGGAAAGCGCTCCCGATCCGGCTGCCGGAAGTCCAGCTGCTGGACGTCGAACAAGTCGAGGGGGGCGACCCCGGAATCCATCCGCTCCGGCCAGGCCAGCGCATGCGCGATCGGGGTACGCATGTCCGGGTTGCTCAGCTGCGCCAACACAGAGCCGTCGACATACTGCACCAGAGAGTGGATCACGCTCTGGGGATGCACGACCACCTGCACCCTTCCCGAATCAGCGCCAAACAACCAGCAAGCCTCGATCAACTCCAGGCCCTTGTTCATCATGGTCGCCGAATCCACCGAGATCTTGCGCCCCATGTCCCAGTTCGGATGGGCACAGGCCTGCTCTGGCGTGACCTTCTCCAGCTCCCGGATCGGCGTATCCCGGAAGGGTCCGCCGGAAGCGGTGAGCAGGATGCGCACAACGCCCACATTACGAAGCCCGCGGCCATAGTCAGGCGGCAGGCACTGAAACACCGCATTGTGCTCGCTGTCGATGGGCAGGATCTCCGCACCATGGTCCCCCACGGCCCGCATGAGGAGCGGACCTGCCACGACCAGAGCCTCTTTGTTGGCCAGCAGCACGCGCTTGCCGGCCTTGGCGGCGGCTAACGTCGGCAACAAGCCCGCAGCACCGACGATTGCCGCCATCACGTAGTCGACCTGGGGCAGCGCCGCCACCGACTCCAGCGCCGGCGGTCCGGCGAGCACCTCCGGCGGATTGGACATGCCCGCGAGCAGCGACCTGAGCCGGCTCGCCGCCGCCGGGTCCGCCATGACCGCATACTCGGGCTGATGGCGGCGGCACTGCAGGGCCATCCCCTCCGCATCCCGGTTGGCGGTCAGGGCGACGATGCGAAACCGCTCCGGATGGCGCTCAACGACGTCAAGAGTGCTGACACCAATGGAGCCGGTAGATCCGAGCAGCGTTATCCCGATCACAGTTGCGTCTCCAGCCATAACAGCCCCAGCGTGAACAGGGGAGCGGCAGCCGTGATGCTGTCGATGCGATCAAGGACCCCGCCGTGCCCCGGAAGAAGCCGCCCGGAATCCTTCAGGTCGCGGCGGCGCTTGATCAAACTCTCGAACAGATCGCCGATGACCGAGATGAATGCCGCCACGACGCAAACCGCGACCAGCAGCAGCGCGTACAGTGCCGGACAGCCCTCTCTCCCAGCTCAACAGGACTCCGAGCAGGGCGGCACCACTCAAGGCCCCGTAGACCCCGATCCGGGTCTTGCCCGGGCTGAGCAGTGGTGCCAGCTTCTCGCGCCCCCACTGTCGGCCAGTGAAATATGCAAGGATATCCGCGACCCAGACGAGGACCAGCAGGAACAGCACCAGAGAGGGGCCGTCGGACGAGCGGGCGTGGAGGTGGGCGATGGCGACCCAGGGACCAATCAGCACCGGAAGATCCCGACGGCGGCCATCAGCGGATCGAGCCCCGTCTTGCGCTCGATGGCACGCAAGCGAAACAGATAAACCGCCACAACGAGCCAGAAGACCACGGCAGCCGCAATCAGCGAGGGAAACCATTGGCGTAGCGGTGGCTGCCACAGGGCGATCAGGCAGGCACCTAGAAGGGCTGCATAGAATGCGCGCCCGGCGCGGCCGTCGATTCCCGCCAGTGCAGCCCACTCCCAGGCACCGAGCAACAAGATCAATCCAAGGCACAGCGCCAGATAGGCGGTCGGCAATAGGAGCACCCCTGCAATCGGCAAGGGCACGATGAGCAGTGCCGTCAGAATACGCTGCTGCAGCTTGCTGCCTGGCACGGGCGCTTCCTATTGTGCCCCGTCGACGGGATCGTCGGAGATCTGCTCTCCGGTCAGTCCGAATCTGCGTTGCCGGCGCGCGTAGTCGGCCAGCGCCTCGGCATAGGCCTCGGCGCCAAAATCCGGCCACATCAGATCGCTGAAGTAAAGCTCGCTGTACGCCGACTGCCAGAGCAGGAAATTGCTCAGGCGGCGCTCCCCGCCAGTACGAATGAACAGGTCGGGATCCGGGATATCGGGAAAGGACAAGCGGGCGGAGAACAGCTGCTCGTCCAGATCGTCCGGATCGAGGTGGCCGTCGCGCACCTCTGTAGCCAGCCGTTGCGCCGCACGGACGATATCCCAGCGCCCACCGTAGTTGGCAGCGACCTGGAGCACCATGGCGTCATTGTCGGCGGTGATCTCCTCCGCTTCGGCGATACGACGTTGCAGCTTGTCGGGAAAGGCCGTTCGATCGCCGACGATACACAAACGCACGCCGTTCTCGTCCAGGCGCTTCACTTCCGCCCGCAGGGCGCTCATGAACAGCTCCAAGAGGAGGTTGACTTCGGATTTGGGACGGCGCCAGTTCTCACTGCTGAAGGCGAACAGGGTCAAGGCACCCACACCCTGGCGCACGCTCTCCTCCACCACGACCCTTACACTCTTGACCCCAGCCCTGTGGCCTGCGGTTCGCGGCATGCGACGCCGCACCGCCCAGCGGCCGTTTCCGTCCATGATGATCGCCACGTGCCGCGGCACACGGGATCTTGTGCTGAACATCGGACGTGCAGGTGTCTCGGCGTCCACGGTGAGGACCTGATCGGGGCGGGTATCGAAACGGCGGCTCAGATGGACATCAGGTCCGCTTCCTTCTCCTCAAGCACCTGATCTACCTCCTTGACGTACTGGTCGGTGAGCTTCTGCACGCTCTCCTCGCCGCGGTGCTCGTCGTCCTCGGAAATCAGCTTCTCCTTGGCCGCCTCCTTGAGTTCTTGATTCTCATCGCGCCGGACATTGCGTATGGCTACGCGGGCCTGCTCCGCCTCGTGCCTGGCCACCTTGATAAGGTCCCGACGGCGCTCCTCGGTCAACGGGGGCATGGGAACCCGGATCACCATACCCGCGGTGTTGGGATTGAGCCCCAGGTCCGACTGCATGATCGCCTTCTCCACCGCCTGCACCATGGCCTTCTCCCAGGGCGTAACCGCCAGAGTGCGCGCGTCTTCAGCGGTGACGTTGGCCACCTGATTGATCGGCACATCCGATCCGTAGTAGGAGATCATGATGTGGTCGAGCAGGGATGGATGGGCACGCCCGGTCCGGATCTTGGCCAACTCGTGCCGCAGGGAGTCCACGCTCTTGCCCATGCGAATCGCCGCGTCTTTCTTGATGTCGTCGATCATCTCATTCCCCACTCTGCACGAGGGAGCCGATCTCTTCCCCGCTGACCAGCCGCAACAGTGCGTCCGGCTCGTTGATATTCATCACCCGCATCGGGATCCGGTTGTCCCGGCACAGGACGATGGCCGTGGCATCCATTACCTTCAGGTCTTCGCGCAGCGCCTGATCGTAGGTCAGGCGGTCGTAGAAGCACCGCGTCCGGATCCTTGACCGGGTCCGCGGAATAAACGCCGTTGACCTTGGTCGCCTTGATCAGCAGATCCGCACCAATCTCCACCGCCCGCAGGCTCGCCGCCGAGTCGGTGGTAAAGAAAGGATTTCCGGTGCCGGCGGCGAAAACCGCCACACGCCCCTTCTCCAGGTGCCGCACCGCGCGTCGGCGGATGTAATCCTCACAGACCTGGTTGATCTTCAGCGCCGACATGACCCGCGTAGGTACGTCCAGCCGTTCCAGGGCGTCTTGCATGGCCAGCGAGTTCATGACCGTGGCGAGCATGCCCATGTGGTCGCCGGTAACCCGGTCGATGCCACCTTGCGCCAGACCCTCTCCCCGGAAGATGTTACCGCCCCCGATCACCAATGCGGTCTGAATTCCCGTGGCGACCAGGTCCCGCACCTCCCCTGCCAAGCGTCCGATCACCTGCGGGTCGATGCCGTAAATGCCATCGCCCATGAGGGCCTCGCCGCTGAGCTTCAGCAATATGCGCCGGTAATGAGGATGAGGCACGCGTCAAAAACCCTATGAGATAAGCTCGACAAAACCATTACGCCATCACGCGTTCACCGGCGCTTCAGCTTCCGCGCACCTGCGCCATGACCTCGTCGGCGAAGTTCTCTTCCTTTTTCTCGATCCCCTCGCCGACTTCGACGCGGGCGAAACGCGCCACCTTGGCACCCGACTGATTGAGGAGCTTCTCTACGGAAACGTCCGGATCCTTGACGAACGCCTGTCCTAGCAACGTCACCTCCTCGAGGTACTTGCGGACGCGCCCGCCGATGATCTTGTCCACGATGTTCTCGGGCTTGCCGCTCTCGAGCGCCTGGGCACGAAAGATCTCCTTCTCCTTCTCCAGGTTCTCGGCGGGTACCTCGTCGGCGCTGACGCACATGGGGTTGGTGGCGGCGATGTGCATCGCGATATCCTTGCCCAAGGCCGCGTCCCCGCCCTCGATCTCCACGATCACACCGATGCGCACGCCGTGCCGGTAGCTGTAGAGCTGCCCTTTCACGTCGTCGAACCGAACCAGGCGGCGCAGCTGGATGTTCTCGCCGATCTTGGCCACGAGCGCCTCGCGGGCCTGTGCAATGCTGGCATCCTCGCCATCGTTCAGGCTCATAGCCGCCAAAGCACCGATATCCGCAGCACCGCCGGACAGGGCACGCGCGGTTACGGCCTCGGCAAAAGCGGTGAAGCCCGCATCCTTGGCGACGAAGTCGGTCTCGCTGTTGACCTCCACCATCACGCCCGACTTAGCGTCCGGTGCGACCGAGATTACCACTACACCGTCAGCGGCAGTGCGTCCAGCCTTCTTTGCGGCCTTAGCCTGACCGGACTTGCGCATCGCCTCGATGGCGGCATCGATGTCTCCACCGGTCTCGACCAGGGCCTTCTTGCACTCCATCATGCCGGCACCGGTGCGTTCTCTGAGCTCTTTAACCAACGCGGCTGTAATGGCCATGACTACTCCTCGATATTCTGCTGCGGGCAGCGCGGATGGGACCCGCGCCATCCGAAATGTTCATGTGAATCGCCTTACTCCGCCGGAGGCGCCGGGGCCGCTACCTCCGGCGCCGGCTCCTCTGCCGCCGGGGCTGGGGCTGGGGCCTCGCTCTCAGGCGCCTTGGGCGCGACCTCGACGAAGTCGCCCTCGCGCCCGGCCGCTACCGCGGCGGCCGTCGAGCGTCCGTCCAGCACCGCGGAGGCGGCACCCTCGATGTAGAGACGCACAGCCCGGATGGCGTCGTCATTGCCCGGGATGACGTAATCTACTGAGCCCGGGTCGTTGTTGGTATCCACCACGCCGACCACGGGGATCCCCAGCTTGTTCGCCTCGGTGACCGCGATCTTCTCGTGTCCGACATCGACGATAAACAGGGCGTCGGGCAGACCCTCCATGTTCTTGATGCCGCCGAGGCTCAGCTCCAGCTTCGCCTGCTCGCGGCTCAATCCGAGCGCCTCTTTCTTGTTGAAGCGCTCGATGGTGCCGTCCTCGAACATTGCGTCCAGCTCTTTGAGCCGCTTGATGCGCTGACGGATGGTCTTGAAGTTCGTCAGCATTCCGCCGAGCCAGCGATGGTTGACGAAGGGCATTGCGCAACGCTGCGCCTGCTCGCGGATGGCGTCACGGGCCGCACGCTTGGTGCCTACGAACAGGACCTTGCCGCCGTTGGCCGCGAGAGAGCCGAGATAGTTCGTCGCCTCCTGGTACAGGGGCAGGCTCTTCTCGAGGTTGATGATATGGATCTTGTTGCGCTGGCCGAAGATGTAGGCACCCATCTTGGGGTTCCAGTAGCGGGTCTGGTGCCCGAAGTGCACACCCGCCTCCAGCATGTCGCGCATGGAAACTTCGCTCATTTTCGAGTCCTCTTCAGGATTGGGTTTGGCCTCCACGCATCCCAGGGAGCAACCCGCTGGGCGGGCACCCGGCTCTCTGTGTCGATGCGTGTGTGGTTTATTGCGGACCGCTTCCCGCCAACGGCTCGCGCCGGCTGGCTAACGGCCAAAAAAAAACAAAGCGAAAAACTGCCGTTTTTCGCTCCCGTGGGTCGCCGCCGTGTATGCTACCGCGGCGGCGGGCGATCCGTTTGCCGAACCGCGACGCGTTTTATAACATAGCCAGCTACTTTCGAGCAATTCCCCCATTGCCCAAGGCCCCTGCGAGCTACCGTGGATGCAGCTACCCACAGCATGAGCGTTCCCATCAAAACAGGCGAAGAGATCGCCAAGATGCGAGTCGCCGGCCGCCTCGCCGCGCAGGTCCTTGAGATGATCGGGGAGCACGTGCGCCCGGGCAGCACCACCAACGAGCTGGACAGAATCTGTCACGACTTCATCGTGAACGAGCAGAAGGCGGTTCCGGCCCCCTTGAACTACCGCGGATTTCCGAAATCCATCTGCACTTCGGTCAATCACCAAGTGTGTCACGGCATTCCCGGCAACAAGCACCTGAAGAAGGGTGACATCGTCAACATCGACATCACCATCATCAAGGACGGCTACCATGGCGACACGAGCAAGATGTTTTTCGTTGGCCAGCCCTCCATACTGGCCCGCCGCTTGGCGCGAGTCACCTGCGAAGCAATGCAGTTGGGCATCGCCCAGGTAAAACCCGGCGCCAATCTGGGTGACATCGGCCACGCCATCCAAAAGTTTGTCGAGGCGCAGAATTACTCGGTGGTCCGGGAGTATTGCGGACACGGCATCGGACGCGAGTTCCACGAGGAGCCCCAGGTGCTGCATTACGGCAAGCCAGGGGAAGGAATCAGGCTGCAACCCGGTATGTGCTTCACCGTGGAGCCCATGGTCAATGCGGGCAAACGCGACATCAAGCTGCTGCCCGACGGCTGGACCGTGGTCACCAAGGACCGCAGCCTGTCCGCCCAGTGGGAGCATACGATCCTCGTGACCGAGGACGGACACGAGATCCTGACGCTGCGCGGAGAAGAGCTCGGGGAATCCGCCCCCATATGACAGAGGGCCAGCATCAGGCGGCTCCCTGGCCCCAAACGCGGGTGAAGCTTCAGCGCCTCCTCGATTCGCAGGAGAACCCGATCGCCGCCTTTCGCCAGGCACTGCGCGAGGGAACGGAGCACCTGTTTGCGCGCTACGATGAAGGGGTTCCGGTAGGCGACTTGGTGCAGGCCCGAAGCCTCCTGGTCGACATGCTTCTGGGCAAGGCGTGGGAGCGACATATGCCCGCCAACGCCGGGGCCGCGCTCGCAGCGGTCGGGGGCTATGGCCGCCAGGAGCTACATCCGGGCTCGGACGTGGACATTTTGATCCTGCTCGAGCACTCCGAGCAAGAAAGCCTGAGTCCGGCCCTCGAGGCCCTGGTCACCTTCTTCTGGGACATCGGCATGGAGGTGGGCCACAGCGTACGCACCGTCGAGGAGTGCATCAGCGAGGCACGCGACGACGTTACGATCATCACCAACCTCATCGAGGCACGCTTTCTCAGCGGCTCCTCGGATCTGTTCGCCCGCATGCGTGCCGCCACCGGCCCGGAGCGCATTTGGCCCAGCGAGGCATTCTTCGCCGCCAAGATACAGGAGCAGAAAACGCGCTGGCACAAATACGGGGATACTGCCTACAACCTGGAGCCGAACATCAAGGAGAACCCCGGAGGCCTGCGCGACATCCAGATGGTCGGTTGGGTGGCAAAGCGCCACTTCGATGCCGAGACCCTGCACGACTTGGTCACACACGGCTTCCTGACCGAGGGCGAGCACCTCACGCTGCTGGAGGGCCAAGCCCTGCTCTGGCGCATCCGTTTCTCTCTGCACCGCCTCTCCAACCGCCGAGAAGACCGGCTGTTGTTCGACTACCAGCGCACCCTGGCCCAAGAGTTTGGTTTCAGCGACAGGGACGACCACCTGGCGGTGGAGCAATTCATGCAGCAATACTACCGCACCGTGATGGAGCTCAATCGCCTCAACGAGATGCTGCTGCAGCTGTTCCAAGAGGCCATTCTGCTCCACGACCAGCTGGGACCGCCGACACCAATCAACAAGCGCTTCCAAGCACGCAGCAGCTTCCTGGAGGTGACGCGGGACGATATCTTTCGGCGCAACCCCGTAGCCCTGCTCGAGGTCTTCTACATCCTGCAGACGCATCCGGAGATCGAAGGCGTGCGGGCCAGCACCATCCGCCTTATCCGCGAGCACCGCCACCTCATCGACGACACGCTTCGCGGGGACCTGCGCGCCCGCAGCCTGTTCATGGAGATCATGCGCTACCCGACGGGCGTCACTCGCGCTACCCAGCGCATGAACCGCTACGGCGTTCTGGCCGCCTATATCACGGCGTTCGCCAACATCGTCGGGCCGGATGCAGTACGACCTCTTCCACGTCTACACGGTGGACGAGCACAGCCTGCGGGTGCTGCGAAACCTGCGCCGCTTCACGGTACCCGAGCATGCGAGGGAGTATCCCTTGTGCAGTGCCGTCGCACGCACCATCCCCAAGCTGGAGCTGCTTTATCTCGCCGGCCTGTTCCACGACATCGGCAAGGGCCGCGGCGGCGACCACTCCCTCATCGGCTCCCGTGACGCCTGGGACTTCTGCCAGCTCCACGGGCTATCGGATTACGACAGCCGACTCGTCTCCTGGTTAGTGGAGAAGCACCTGATCATGTCGATGACGGCCCAGCACAAGGACACTGGCGATCCGGAAGTCATACAGGAGTTCGCCGCTCAAATCGGAGACCCGACGCGGCTGGACTATCTCTATCTGCTGACAGTTGCAGACGCGCGGGCAACCAACCCGCAGCGTTGGAGCTCATGGAAGGACTCCCTGTTACGCGATCTCTACCACGCCACCCGCCGCGCCCTGGTGCGGGGTCTGGACAACCCGCAAGCACAGGACGACCTGATCCAGCAGAAACAGACCGAAGCTTTGCGCCTCCTCTCCAAGTACGGCATGACCTCGGATGCTTGTAAGGCATTGTGGATCAAGTTCAGCCTCGATTATTTCCTGCACAACTCCCCCGACGAGATCGCCTGGCAGACCCGAACTCTGCTCGGCGCCACGGACGACGTCCTGCCGCTGGTCGCCATCCGCCCGCTGACGCACCGTGGCGGGACCGAGATCTTCATCTATACGTGGAACCAGGAGCATCTGTTCGCGCGCACCACCGCTTTGCTGGACCGCTGGGGACTGAGCATCATGGACGCGCGGATCATGACCACAGACGACGACATGGCGCTGAACGCTTATTACGTACTGGAGATGACGGGATCTTCTCCTGTCCTGGACGAAGAGCACGTGGTGCAGATCAAGCAAGCGCTGGTGGTGGAGCTCTCCGGGCGCGAGGCGCCCGACCTCCACGTAACCCGCCCCGTTCCCAGGCAGCTTCGCCATTTTCCCACCAAGACCAAGCTGAGCTTCTCCGCGGACGAGCGCAACCACCGGACCGTCATGCGCCTGATCACCCTCGACCGACCGGGCCTGCTCGCCGAAGTCGGCGCCATCTTCGACGCTTGCGGCATTCGTCTGCAGAACGCCAAGATCGCCACGGTCGGCGCCGAGGCCGACGACGTCTTCTTCATCACGGCAGCCGACCAGACGCCCAGCATCGACAAGGCGACCCTGGATTACCTGCGCGAGGAGATCCACAGACGCTTGGAGGACACGACCGAGGCCTGAAATCCATCCTGCAGTCCCGTCATTTCCCGCACGCCGACGGCTTTCGCCCAGTGCTAATCCCCCGTCTTCTTTTATCCCTACCCCAATCTGCGTCGCCGTAAATCGAAAAAAACTTGACCTACAGCAGGGCAGCCCGGTAAATATTTCGCTATTTAGTAGATTTTAAAATACTACTGAATTCGCATTCTGTTGCACCCTACCAGCCCCCGGGTCTAGAGGGACCCAATGGTCCAACGATTCAGACGACAAATTGCCGTCCTGTGGGTCGGACTGCTCGCCGCCTTCCCGCTTTCGGCGCACGAGCCGCCGCAAACAACCACCGGCGCCGTCCCGATGGAGCCGGCGACGGTTTCTCCGTGGCTCGACGAGGTACGCGCACAACGCCGAGCCCGGGAAGAAAGGCGCCGCGCGGCGAAAGAGGCCATGGACGCACGCCGGCGGTGGATCAACCCTTGGGGCGCGGCCCAGCAGGAAGCCAGGGAGCAGGAGGTTCAGCGCCGACGGGACGCCTTCCTGGAGCAGATCGAGCGCGAGCGGGAGGCATTTCGCAACCAAGTCCCCTGGGCTCCGGCTCCGCAACAAAGCCCATGGCTGGACGAGATGCTCACCCGCGAACCGGAACTGACCGCGCCCGGCGAAGCCGAAACTGCGGGAGCAACGGAACCGGCGGTTCCGCAGCTATCAACACCCTACGCCCCACCCGGATGGGATAACCTCTGGTACTACCGTGGTTATTAGGAGCCTGTCCGACTCACGCCTGCTCTACTGCGGAACCGCGCAAGCCCGAAGGGCTCCAACTGCAGGGCCTGCTTGCTGCTCGTAGGTAATTCCGAAGGTCGTACTCCATATGATTTGCTTGTCGGACTGAAGCCCAACCCACGCTACGGGGGACTGTTGGCCGCCTCCACCAGCTCCACCGCATTCGCGTCCGGATCGCGACAAAAGATGGCTCGCCGGCCAGATCGGCTGCGCGTGAACGGGACTTCCGCCTGCTCCAGCCGACAGGCAAGCGCGTCCAGATCCGCCACCACCAAGGCCAAATGACGGTCACGCCCACCGTGCCGCGGACGATCGTGCACGGGGTCCGGATTGGGCAGCTCGAGCAGATGGATCTGCTGAGGGCCGACCCAGAGCCAGGCCCCGGGGAAGGAGAGCTCGGGCCGGTGGGCAATCTCAAGACCCAGGAAATCTCGGTAGAACGCCAACGACCGGGCCGTGTCCGACACAATCAGACTGACGTGGTGAACTCCAGCGATATTGGACATCTGCAACCCCCTTTGTCCGGCGGCAATTTCGGGCTCCTTGGCCACCACAACCGGAATGTTATACTAACCGGCTTTCGATCGCCCGAGCCTCCAGCAAGCGCGCCATGAACCCGGACCTGGATCGCCTCCAGCCTTATCCCTTCGAGAAGCTCGCCGCCTTGACCGCGGGCATCGTGCCTCCGTCCGGGCTAAACCGCATTGCCTTGTCCATCGGCGAACCCAAGCACCCGACCCCCGGTTTCATCACCGAGGCCCTGATCGCAAATCTGCACGGGCTCTCCGTCTACCCGAGCACCCGCGGGCTCCCGGAGCTGCGCGCGGCCATTGCGAGCTGGCTGACGAAGCGCTTCGCGCTGCCCGCTGGCGATATCGACCCGGAGCGCCAGGTGCTGCCGGTCAACGGCACGCGCGAGGCCCTGTTCGCCTTTGCCCAAACTGTCGTCGACCCATCCCTCGACCCGCTGGTGATGATGCCCAATCCCTTTTACCAGATTTACGAGGGGGCGACCCTGCTCGCCGGAGCGCGACCGCGCTACCTGCCCTGTACCGAGGAAAACCGGTACACACCGGACTTCGATTCGGTGGACGCCGACAGCTGGAAGCGCTGTCAGCTCCTTTACATCTGCTCACCGGGAAATCCTACCGGTGCGGTGGTCGATTCTGCCACACTGCAGCGGCTGATCAGCCTCGCTCAAGAGCACGACTTCATCATCGCCGCCGACGAATGCTATTCGGAGCTCTACTTCGACGAGTCTGCACCGCCCATCGGGTTGCTGCAGGCCGCCGCAGCCATGGGTCACCGGAATTACCGGCGCTGCGTCGTGTTCCACAGCCTATCCAAGCGGTCTAACGCGCCCGGGCTGCGCTCGGGTTTCGTGGCCGGCGACGCCCGGATTATCGAACGCTTTTTCCACTACCGGACCTACCACGGCTGCGCCATGCCGCTGCAGCACCAGCATGCGAGCATAAAGGCGTGGAGCGACGAGGATCACGTAGCCACCAACCGCCGACAGTACCGGGAGAAATTTGCCGCGGTGCTGGAGGTTCTGGAAGGCACCCTGCCCGTCTCCAGACCCGACGCGGGCTTCTACCTGTGGCCAGCGACGCCGATAGAAGACACCGAGCTTGCCAAGGGGCTGCTCGCCAGTCAGAACGTCATGGTACTACCCGGCCGCTACCTTTCCCGTGAGGTAGAGGGAACCGACCCCGGGGCCCGCCGCCTGCGGCTCGCGCTGGTCGCACCCAAGGACGAATGCGTGGAAGCGGCGCAACGCATCAGGAATTATGTCGAATCACTCTAATCGAATCATCCGAGAACCTTTGGAGCATTTCATGAGCGAGACCCAGAAGATAATCGAAGAGGCTTTCGACCGCCGGGCGGATATCACACCCCATGATGCGCAGACCAGCGTGCGCGACGCGGTCCTGGATACCATCGACCGGCTGGACCGCGGCGAGCTGCGCGTCGCAGAGAAGCGGGATGGTGATTGGGTGGTCAACGACTGGATCAAGAAGGCGGTTCTGCTCTCGTTCCGTATCGAAGACAACTCGTCCATCAAGGGCGCCTTCACCAACTATTACGACAAGGTCCCCTCGAAGTTCGCGGACTACAACACCCGCGACTTCAGCGACAGCGGCGTACGGGTCGTACCCCCGGCCACCGCTCGGCGCGGCGCCTACATAGCCCCGAGCTGCGTCCTCATGCCTTCCTACGTCAACATCGGCGCCTACGTGGACTCGGGTACCATGGTCGATACCTGGGCCACCGTCGGCTCCTGCGCCCAGATCGGCAAGAACGTCCATCTCTCGGGCGGCGTCGGCATCGGCGGCGTGCTCGAGCCGGTGCAAGCGGCACCGACCATTGTCGAGGACAACTGCTTCATCGGCGCCCGCTCCGAGGTCGTCGAAGGCGTCATCGTCGAGGAAGGCGCGGTCATCTCCATGGGCGTCTACATCGGCGCCAGCACCAAGATCTACAACCGGGAGACCGGCGAGGTCAGCTTCGGCCGGATTCCCGCCGGCGCCGTGGTCGTGCCCGGCAACCTCCCCGCAAAGGACGGAAGTCACAGCCTCTACTGTGCCATCATCATCAAGCAGGTCGATGAGAGCACGCGGGGGAAGGTGGGGATTAACGAGTTGTTGCGAGATGCTTGACCGGACATCGAGCGGACCCTGCGCCACCCCATTGGTTGGCTCCGACGCTCTACGCGTCGGATTTGGACGCGCACCAGATCCGATCGAAATCTGAACCCATCTCTTTAAGTTGCGCGCCTAATCCGACCTACGGTGGGAAGCTGCGATGGTTACCGTGTATGGAATCCCCAACTGCGACACCATGAAAAAGGCCCGCAAGTGGCTCGACGGCCATGGTATCGAGTACGAGTTTCACGACTACAAGAAACGCGGCATCGACGAGGGCCGGCTGCGCGCCTGGGTGGCGGAGCTGGGTTGGGACGCACTGCTCAACCGCCGCGGCATGATGTGGCGCAAGCTGCCGGAGGAGGTCCGCGCGAGTATGGACGAGGCAAGCGCCATCCGCGTCATGGGCGAGACGCCCTCGATTATCCGCCGCCCCCTGCTCGACACCGGCGAGACACGCGAGGTCGGTTTCTCAGAGGATAGGTATCGGGAGCTCTTCGGCTGATGTCCGCCACCCTGGAGCTCGCCAAGGAGCTGCTCCGCCGACGCTCGGTCACCCCCGAGGATGCCGGCTGTCAGGCCCTCATGTGCGAGCGGCTGGCGGCCATCGGCTTCCGCATCGAGCCCCTGCCCTTCGGCGAGGTGACCAACTTCTGGGCCCGACGCGGGGATTCCGGCCCCCTGTTCTGCTTCGCCGGACACACGGACGTGGTACCGACCGGCCCCCTGGACCAGTGGACGTCCGATCCCTTTGCGGGTTCGGTCCGCGGCGGCCTTCTCTACGGCCGCGGCGCCTGCGACATGAAGGGATCCCTGGCAGCCATGATCACGGCCACGGAAGACGTCGTGGGCACCCGTCCAGACCATGCCGGCTCCATCGCCTTCCTCATCACCAGCGACGAGGAAGGCCCCGCACGTGACGGCACCGTCAGGGTGGTGGATAAACTGGAGTCCAGGGGAGAGAAGATCGACTACTGCCTGGTAGGTGAGCCGTCCAGCCAAGAGCGATTGGGCGACATCGTCAAGAACGGGCGCCGCGGCAGCATCAACGGCCGGCTGTCCGTCCACGGTAAGCAAGGACACGTGGCCTATCCCCATCGGGCCAAAAACCCACTGCACGCCTTCGCGCCAGTGCTAGCGCGACTGGTCGCCGAGGAATGGGACCAAGGCAACACCTACTTCCCCCCCACCAGCTTCCAGATCTCCAACCTGAACGTAGGCACCGGGGCGGACAACGTCATCCCGGGCAGACTCGAGGTCCTGTTCAACCTGCGCTTCTCCACCGAGCTCGACGCCGAGACCATCAAGCACCGCATCCATTCCATGCTCGACGAGGGCAACTTCGACTACGAGATCGACTGGCGCTTGTCCGGAAATCCCTTTCTCACTCCAGCAGGTGCCTTGGTGGACGCTGCACGTAGCGCCATTGTCGAAATCATGGGAATCGATACGGAGCTGTCGACAACGGGGGGGACCTCGGACGGGCGCTTCATCGCGCCCACCGGCGCGCAGGTCCTGGAGCTCGGTCCGGTCAACGCCACCATCCACGAAGTCGACGAGTGCGTAGGGGTGGGTGAGCTCGACCAGCTGTCTGCCATCTACCGCCGCTTGTTGGAGAAGCTACTAACGGAGTGCTAGGAGATCCAGCCCCGCCGGTTGGCCGTCCGCTGTTTGGCGGGGAACAATCGAACGGAATTTGTTGGACTTGACCTATGCCAGCGCGAGGACGTCAGCCGGTCAGTCGAAGCCCGGATAGGGCGGCGGAACCGTGGGCGTCGCGTCGCAATCCGCATTGCCCCCGAAACACCCGTATTTCTGACCCTGAAGCGAGGGTTCATAGTTGACGCCAGCTCCCGGCGGCACTGTCGGCATCTGCGGGACAGTCAACACGAAATCCGCCTGCTTCTCGAAGATCACTACGAAATCGGAGCCGCCGAAGGCGAAATTGGCGAACTCCCAGCCCTTGCCCGCCGCTGCGCCTAACTTCACCCAGTCGCGCAATTGGATCGCCGAGACCTGCGCCATGCCCATCGGGCTCGCCACCACGACGCCATGCTCCGGCGTCTTGATGCCGAGCACCAGCCGGGTCTGACCAAACTGCCAGTCGGGGGTGTCGCGCGGATCATAGTAGCTGACATCAGTCTCGCCGAGTGCCGGCTTCCACTGAGACTTCATGCGTGTCCCGGACTTGATGTGGCGCATGTAGATCAGCTCGCCCGCCACCGGCACATGCAGTCGGTGATAGTTGTTCACGTTGAGGAATTGATGGGTGAAGGTCCCGCCGTTGAAAATGCTCGGGTCCAGCTCTCCGAACTCTTGAATGATCGTCTCGTCGGGGCCGCCGACGATGAACTCGTGCACGTCGCTGTAGAGCTTGCCCTTGATTAGCCGGCCCGCCTGGGAAATGGTGTCGTACCCGGTCACCAACTTGCCGTCGGCGCTGATCGGCCAGCTACCCATGGAGTTCGAATCACCCACGGAGACGACGGTTCTCGGGTCTTTGTAGCCCTCGACCGGCCGTGATCCAGTCGGGAAGCTGTCGGCGCAAAGCTCCCTGACGAAGAACTCCTGAAAGGTCGCGTAGGGCGCGCTCGGGCAAAACCAGTCCCCGTAGGTCGGGTCCTGCTCGAAATCCGGGACATATTGGGCGGAAGCCGGCGTTTCCAGGTACTGGCCCCAGTACTCGGCCACCTTTCCCATCCAGTCCGAGAACTTCTTGTTCGCGAACTGGATCTGTCCCCGTGGATCCGTGGTGATCTGCCGGTCAACCAAGAAAAAGCTGTAGGAAAGCATGTCCAGGATGTTCCAATTGCAGTAGTTCTTCCCGTCCATGCTGATCCGGATGCCTTCGCGCTGAACGCTGGTTTTGATATTTCTCGGGTTATAGGTAACCAGCGCGTCGATAAAGCCGAAGTAGTCCTCGATGCTGGCGACCGGATTCGTGCGTGGATCAGCGTTGATCTTCTGACCGAGAGCGATAGATTGCTGGAGCGACTCACGCAATCCGTCATCGGCAGCAACGAGATCCATAAGCGCCTGAGTAGCCGGCTGCCGAATCGGTGTCGGGCATTCCTTCCCCCGGGCAGCCGAGTTGGCGAGCAAGGTAAAGCTTAGGGTAACGCCAAGTATTCCAGGAATCGTGTTGTTGAACATATGTCCCCCGTGAAGATGCGTTTTTTGAATTACGGATAGAGCGAGACGGACGAGGTTTTAACGATGCGTTACCACGGCCTTGCGGACGACAATCCGGACCTGTTCAAGGACGACGGCAGCCTTACAACCAACAGCACCGGACGACCCGACATCTACATCAATGTCTCCGGAAACCCCGATCTGAGCTTCTGATGGGTTGGGTGAGAAAAGGGGGCGGGAATCGACCCGCCCCCTCCCCATCGCCCAGTCTTTTGCCCCCGGTGCGCCGCCTCGTCGGCGGCTTCCTTTATTGCCACTGGCGCGTTTGAAGTCACAGATGGGCTCATTCCTCCAACGTCGACGGAAGAACGTGTCGCAACTCGTCAGCGACAATCGTCCGGATCAATAGCCTCCGAGCAGCTCGGCGAGCGTTGCCTCGTCGATTACCGCTACGCCCAGCCCCTGCGCCTTGACCAATTTCGACCCCGGGTCCTCTCCGGCGATCAGGTAGTCCGTCTTCTTCGAGACGCTGCCGGTCACCTTTGCGCCCAGAGAATGAAGCGCCGCCTTGACCTCGTCTCGTGGGCGGCTCAGGGTGCCGGTGATGACGACCGTCTTTCCCGACATCGGCTGCTCACCGTTGGCGGTGGCTACGATTTGCGGGGTCTCCCAGCGGACACCGGCGGAACGTAACTTGGCAATCACGTCCCGGTTGTGCGGCTCGGAGAAAAAGCCGACGATCTGCTCGGCGACCGCTTCCCCTACCCCAGGTACCAGGCTTGCCTTCCGGTTCTGAAGATCCGCGGGCGCAGCCGCGCGCAGCGCGTCCAACGTGCCGAAGCGATCTGCCAGGGCATCGGCGACCTTGGCGCTGACCCCCGAGATCTTCTGCTCCACCAGCCAGTGCGACAGGTCACCCTCGACGACCAGATTCGGGTAACTTTCGAGAAACGCGCGGATGGCTTGCGCCGTGTTCGGGCCCACGCCCTTGACGCCCCGATTCCGGACCAGCTGTTCAACGCGGATCCCCATCAGGTCTTCCAGATCGGGAAACCCATCCGCCAAAGCCTGCGCGGTGGCCTCCCCCACGTCACGGATTCCCAGCGCATAGATGAAGCGGGCCAAGGTCGTCTGCTTGCTCTTCTCGATACCCTCGAGCAGGTTCTCGACCGACTTCGCGCCCATGCGCTTCAGGGCTTTGAGCTGCTCCGCCTTCTGCGCAAGGGCGTAGATCCCGGCGGGATCATCCAGCAGCCCCTTGTCCACCAGCTGCTCGACCAGCTCCTCGCCGAGCCCCTCTACGTCCATGGCGCGGCGGGAGGCGAAGTGCCGGATCGCCTCCTTGCGCTGGGCGGGACAGAAGAGGCCGCCGGTGCACCGGGCGACCGCCTCCCCCGCGGGTTTCACCACGAGGGAGCCGCATTCGGGACAAGTCTTTGGTAGCTCCACGGGCCGCGTACCCTCAGGCCGGCGCTCCCGGAGAACCCGCACCACCTCAGGTATCACGTCCCCTGCCCGGCGCACGAACACGGTGTCGCCGGCACGCACGTCCTTGCGCAGGACCTCGTCCATATTGTGCAAGGTAGCGTTGGACACGGTGGCGCCACCGACGAAGACGGGCTTGAGGCGAGCGACCGGAGTGACCGCCCCGGTTCGTCCGACGTTGAACTCCACCGCCTCCACCCTGGTCAGCTCCTCCTGGGCGGGGAACTTGTAGGCCACGGCCCAACGGGGCGCGCGGGCGACGAATCCCAGCGTCTCCTGGTCTGCCAGGTTGTCTATCTTGAACACCACCCCATCGATGTCGTAGGCGAGGTCATCGCGCATCCCCTCGATCTCTCGGTGATAAGCGATGCAGGCATCCACCCCTGCCAGGACCTGGAGCTGCGGGGAGACACGCAGCCCCCACTCTCGGAGCAGCTCCATACTGCCGCTCTGGGTCTCGGCCAGGGGTCCGCCTTGCACCGCGCCCAGGCCGTAGCAGAACATGTCCAAGGGCCTTTGGGCCGTGATTGCCGGATTCAGCTGGCGCAGGCTGCCGGCAGCGGCATTGCGGGGATTGGCAAAGGTCTTGGTCCCCTCTTCCCTCGCCTTGGCGTTGATGGCCTCGAACCCGGCCTTCGGCAGAAAAACCTCGCCGCGCACCTCCATGAAATAGGGCCAACCCTCACCCCGAAGACGTAGCGGAACCGAACGGATGGTGCGCACCTGGATGGTTACGTCCTCGCCCCGGCGCCCGTCCCCCCGTGTGGCCGCCCGGGTGAGCATACCGCCCTCGAAGCTCAGCCCGATGGCCAGCCCATCCAGCTTGGGCTCGGCCAGATAGACGACCCGATCACGCCCGAGCCTCTCGCGCACCCGCCGGTCGAAGTCGCGCATCTCGGCCGCATCCAGGGCGTTCTCCAGGGACAGCATGGGGACCCGGTGCTCCACCTCGGCGAAGCCTTCCACGGGCTTCGCGCCCACCCGCCGGGTCGGGGATTCGGGGACCACCAGCTCCGGATACTTGGACTCCAGGTCCTGGAGCTCGCGCATAAGGCGGTCGTACTCGGCGTCCGGGACCTGGGGATCGTCGAGGACGTAGTAACGGTGGTTGTGATGGTCGATCTGCCGCCGCAGCTGCTCGGCACGGGTGCGGGCGGCCGCCTCGGCGCTCATTCCTGTCCCGTATCGGACAGCCGCCAGGTCACCAGCTCGAGGATGCGCTCGCGTAGGCGGTCCTCCACTCGGGGAGTGAGCGGATTCCTTCTCTCGTCACGGATCTCCGCATCCAGTTGGTCGGCGAGGCAGTGTGCCGCTGCCAACATATCCTCCAATCGGCTCAGGTCGTCCGACGCACCCTCGGCCTGGGAGAACAGGGTCAGACCCGGTGACTCGAAATCCGCCATGGCGCCGAAGGGAAAGGTCCCGGGCTTGACCATGTTGGCCAGGCTGAACAGAGGACTCGTGGGGGTTCCGGGATCCCGGTAGCGGTGAAAGATATCCATCTCACCGGGCTCCATGCCGCACTCGCCCGCCACGTGCACGATGGCCTCGCCTTCGAAGGTGCCTTCGTTTGGTGCGATGTGGAACATCAAGATCATCGGACTCTTGGGTCCGTCTGGCGCAACGTCTTCCGGCGCCGTTTCCGGGGGCTCCAGCTGCAGCTCGGGCTGGTCCGACTGCCCCGCAGCCCCACCTTGCCCCATGATCCCGCCGACCGGTCCGTCGCCGTGCAAAGTACCGAGGCTGGGCTCGCGCTTGAACTCGTCGAGGTCCTCGTCCTCGAAGGGCTCATCCAGCTTAGGACGGGCGCGACGGCGTTCCCAGACGTAGAGTCCGACCAGGAACAAGCCACCGGCGACGATCAGTATGAGGCGGAGGGTATCGGCGTCCATTCGGGCATTCTTCGGCAAAGACGATAATCAGACGGCGAGAGTATAACCCCTGAGGGGGTCTAGGCCGAAGGTCGAGCGCAGCAGAAGCACCTCCCATGGCTGTTCGCCTCGACACCCGCCCCATGGACCTCCCCCTTTGCCCTACGCCCGCGGCCTTCGGCCCTCTCCTCAGGACACCGCCGCGAGCCTGGTCGCCTCGTCCACATCCACCGTAACCAGCCGCGAGACGCCCGGCTCGTGCATGGTCACACCCAGGAGCTGGTCGGCGATCTCCATGGTCACCTTGTTGTGGGTGATGAAGATGAACTGCACCTGATCGGACATGGAGCGCACCATCTCGCAGAAACGCCCGACATTGGCGTCGTCCAGGGGCGCGTCCACCTCGTCCAGCATACAGAAAGGCGCCGGGTTGAGCTGGAAGATGGCGAACACCAGGGCCACCGCAGTCAACGCCTTCTCCCCCCCGGAGAGAAGGTTGATGCTGGCGTTGCGCTTGCCGGGCGGGCGCGCCATAACGGTGACCCCGGTCTCCAGCAGGTCCTCGCCCGTGAGCTCCAGGTAGGCATGACCGCCACCGAACAGGCGCGGGAAAAGCTGCTGGAAGCCGTGATTGACCCGGTCGTAGGTCTCCTTGAAACGGCTGCGCGTCTCCCGGTCGATACGCCGGATGGCCTGCTCCAGGGTCTCCAGGGCGCGGGAGATGTCCCCGTGCTGGTCGTCCAGGTATTTCTTGCGCTCTGACTGCTCCTCGAACTCGTCGATGGCCGCCAGGTTGATGTTGCCCAGGCGGCCGATCCGGCTTGATACCTTCTCCAGCCGCTCCTGCCAGGCCCCTTCTTCGGCTCCCTCGTCCAGCTCGGAAATCAGGTTCGCAGGGCTCAGCCCCTCCTCTGCGAGCTGCTCCTCCAGGGTGCGCCGGCGTACGAGGCGCTCTTGACGGGCCAAACGCAGAGTATCGAGCCAGCGCTGATGCTCGCCGATGTCCTGCTCCACCCGGTGGCGCTCCTGCTCCAGCTCACGCACGCCGCTGTCCAACTCCTCCATGCGGTTGCGAGAGCTGCCGAGCTGCTCTTCCACGTCCAACCGCAAGGCCAGCTGCTCGGTCAGCGTTTCCTCCTGCTCGGCCATGGGCTCAAGGGAGTCCTCCAGGCCCAGGCGCAGCTCCCGGCCCCGCTCCGCCAGCTGCTCGCGTTGCTCCCGTGCCCGATCCAAGCTGCGCAGCCTGGCTTCGCGGGAGGCACGCCGGGACTCGATGCTGACCTGCAGGCGGTGCGCCGTCTCCCGGCACTCCCGCTCCTGCTCGCGTACCTTTGCCGCTTGCTCGCGCAGGACGTCTCGACGCTCCGAAAGCTCCTCCCGGCGGTCCGCCAGGGTCTCGACCTCCTCCAGGGCAGCGTGCAGCCGCTCGCGCGCGTCCTCGCCCTCGCTCAGGGACTCTTCCAGGCGTTCCGCCAGCTCTTCGCGCTCCGCCTGCAGGGCCGCTATGCGCTCACGCTGGTGCTCGAGGCGCGTGCGGCGTCCGGTCAGGTCCGCGCGGACGTTGGCCAGGGACCTGTTGACCCCGGAGGTCTCGCCGCGCAACCCCTCGCGCTCCTCCTCGACCCTGCTGCGGCGCACCCGCAGGCGCTCCTGCTCCTCCTCCAGGGCCGCCACCCGTCCTTCTAGGGTCTCGATCTGCTGCTCCAGCTCCTTGAGCTCTTCGGACCGGGCGATCACCCCGCCCAGGGCAGCACTCACCTCGGGCGTGCGCAGCCAGTTGGGCCCGACCAGGACCCCGTCGGCCGTGACCAGGACCTCGCCGGGGGCCAGGCTTCCACGGGCGTCGAGGGCGGCGGGCAGGTCCGCTGCCACCCGCACCGACCCGAGGAGCCCGTGCAGAGGCCAGGGGCTGCGCACCTGCTCCAGGAGCGTCCCGGCAGGTGCAGGGACCTCGGGGGCGGCGGTGTCGAGCAACGCAAGGGAGTCCACCTCCGTCGCCTTCACAGCCGCGCCGACCCTATCCAGGGAATCGGTACAGACGGCGCGCAGGTGCCCCGAGAGGACGGCTTCAAGCGCATGCTCCCAGCCGGGCTGCACCTCCAGCTGATCGGCCAGACGCGGCGCGTTCTCCAGTCCCTGCTCGCGCAGCCAACCGGTGACGGCTTCGTCCGCGTCCGCCAAAGCCGCCTCCTGCAGGGCGTTCAGCGAGGCCTGGCGGCCCCGTGCCGACTGCAGCTCGGTACGCGAGTCATCGAGCTGCACGACGGCATCACGCAAGGCCTCCTCCTGCTCCTGGACGGCCGTTGCCAGGCGCTGCTCCTGCTGTTCGAATGCCTGAATTTGCTCCTCGAAACCCCGCTCCTGCCCCTGCAAGGCCTCGATCTGGTCAGCCAGCTCGCCCGTATCGAGGCGGCTCAGCTCTTCCTCCACCCTGCTTTGCCGCGCGCGATCCTGGCCCATGCGCTGCTCCAGGTGGTTGATGCGGGCGCGCTCCACCTGGGATAGCTGCGCCGGCGCGGCGGCGCGGCGGTTGAACTCATCCCATTCGGCTTCCCAAGCCTTGAGCGCGGAGTCAAAGGAGCCCACCAGATTCAACGCCTGTGCCAGCGCGGCGCCAGCCGCTTGGTGCTCGGGCTCTTCTCGGGCGAGGGACTCGTCGAGCTCGGCCAGGGTTTTCTCGTCTCGCAGGTGCAGCTCGCTCACCTCGCTCAGCTCGCGCTCCAGGCGCTGGAGCTCCGACTCCTGGCGGGTGCGGCTCTCCTTGGCAAACTGAATGCTCTGCTCGATACGGGCGATCTCCGAGCCGACGGCGTAGTAGCGTCCCTGGATTTCGTTGAACTTATCCGATGCCTCCACGTAGGCGTCGCGCTTCGCCTCGATATCCGCCTCCAGGTTCCGTTGGCGGGCGACCTGTCCCTCCAACGCGGTCTCTCTGCTGCGCAAGGCTTCGTCGCGCTCCCTAATCTCCCGATCCAGGGCGCGCCAGCGCAGGGCCTTGAGCTGCGCCTGAAGCTGGCGCTCCTCCTGCTTCAGGCGTTTGTATTTCTCGGCGGTGGCGGCCTGCCGTTCCAGGTGCAGGAGCTGTTTGTCCACCTCATCGCGCAGATCGTTGAGACGGTCCAGGTTGTCGCGAGTATGGCGCATCCGGTTCTCGGTCTCACGCCGCCGCTCCTTGTACTTGGAGATGCCGGCCGCCTCCTCCAGGAACAGGCGCAGATCCTCCGGCTTGGCCTCGATGAGGCGGGAGATCATACCCTGCTCGATGATGGCGTAGCTGCGCGGGCCCAGGCCTGTACCGAGGAACAGGTCCTGAATGTCGCGGCGACGGCAGCGCGAGCCGTTGAGGAAGTAACTGGACTGGCCGTCCCGGGACACCTGGCGCTTGACCGCGATCTGGCTGTACTTCGCGTATTCGCCGCCGGCACCCCCGTCGCCGTTGTCGAACACCAGCTCAATGCCGGCGGTGCCCACGGGCTTGCGGCCGGTGGAGCCGTTGAAGATGACGTCGGCCATGGACTCGCCGCGCAGCATCTTGGCGGAGATCTCCCCCATCACCCAGCGTACGGCGTCGATGATGTTGGATTTTCCGCACCCGTTGGGGCCGACCACGCCGGCCAGGTTGCTCGGAAAGAGCACCGTGGTGGGATCGACGAAGGACTTGAATCCGGCGAGCTTGATCTTCTCCAATCGCATCTCGAAAAGATACAGGAGGAGACGGGTTAGGGGGAAGGGATTCGGGCCGAAGAGGTGCAGCACGTGTCAAGCGTTTGTAGTCGCTCGCCTCGCACGTCCCTAGCCTGCGCTGCTTTTGGTCCTCGATTCGCTCCGCGCCCCCGGTCCGCTATTCGCCGGAATGACGAGCTCCGGGGTGGGTCGGAAACGCAAGAGCGGTGGCAAACATTGCAGATAATCGGCACGTCCGGCGTTAAACTTCGGGCTCTTAACAATCCCGACCGATTTCGCGAGAAGCGGACCATGCCACGCGCCCAGAACCGAGACATCGAGACTTTCCCCAATCCGGAAACGGGCCGCGACTACACCGTCCGTATCCGGGTGCCCGAGTTCACCTGCCTGTGCCCGAAGACCGGCCAGCCTGATTTTGCGGAGCTGACCCTGGAGTATGTCCCCGACGACCTGTGCGTGGAGCTCAAGTCCCTGAAGATGTACGTCTGGTCCTACCGCGACGAGGGAGCCTTCCACGAGGCGGTGACCAACCGCATCCTCGGCGACCTGGTAGCTGCGATCAGCCCGAGATTCATGCGCCTGAGCGCCGACTTCAATGTACGGGGCGGCATCTACACCACAGTGGTGGCCGAGCACCGGGCATCCGGTTGGAATTCCCCCGCCCCGGTGTCTCTGCCCTAGCTAAGTGACATATAGGTCTTGCGTAGATCGGCTGAAGAGCGATCGCGCCAGGACGCGGAGCTCGCCAAGTAGCTCCTTTGCGTCTTGGCGTCTTTGCGCGGGAACTGTTCTTTTCTGCCCCGCATCGGGAAACGCGGCCGCTTCCGCACCGGTTCACTAGCGACGGAGAGTATCCTGGCCAAGCCCTGCTACATCGGCGTCGATCTGGGCACCTCCGGCTGCCGCGCGGTCGCCATCGACGACGGACGCCGTTTCATCGGCGAGGCCCGAACCGCGCTGGCGGAGCCAGTGCGGGACGCCGCCGGCGGTGTCGAGCAGGACGCGACTCTGTGGTGGGACGCCCTGGTCCAAGTCCTTCGCGAGCTCACCCGGCGCCTGGGGCCCTTCGTACCGCAGGCCCTGTGCCTGGACGGAACGTCCTCCACCCTGCTGCTGTGCAGCGCCCAAGGGACTCCCTTGGGGCACGCACTAATGTACAACGACAGCAGCAGCCGGGAAGAGGCGCAGCGGATCGATCGCGTCGCCCCGACACAGAGTCCCGCGCGGGGGCCCAGCTCCAGCCTCGCCAAGCTGCTACATCTCAAGGCCCGACTGCGGCCGCAACCAGGGACCCTGGCCCTTCATCAGGCCGACTGGCTCCTCGGACGACTCAGCGGTCGATTCGGAATCAGCGACTGGAACAACTGCCTGAAGCTCGGCTATGACCCGCAAAACGAGAGCTGGCCGGATTGGCTGTCGGGCCTTGGGATGGAGCCGGTAGAGCTGCCCGAGGTTGTGGCACCCGGAACCAATCTCGGCCCGCTAAACGCAGCGGCTGCACAGGCAACGGGATTGACCGCCGGAACCCGGATCCTAGCCGGAACGACCGACAGCACTGCAGCGGTGGTCGCCGCCGGGGCCTCGACACCCGGCAAAGCGGTCACCTGCCTCGGCAGCACGCTGGTGCTCAAGATCATCGCTCGCAGGCCGGTCACCGCACCCGATCTCGGGGTATACAGCCACCGGTTCGGCGGACTCTGGCTGGCCGGCGGCGCATCCAACAGCGGCGGGGCCGTGTTGCGTCAGTTTTTCGACGACACCCGAATCCAGCGGTTGACGGCCAAGCTGAGGCCGGACGAGCCGACGGGTCTGGACTATTACCCGTTGCCGGGACCCGGAGAACGCTTCCCGGACAACGACGCCGCGAAGCAGCCGCGGTTGAGCCCCAGACCAGCCGACGATGCACTCTTTTTTCAGGGCCTGCTGGAGGGAATCGCTGGAATCGAGGCGGCTGGCTACCACCGTTTGCACGGGCTTGGTGCACCCTGGCCAAAGGCGATTCTCTCAACCGGCGGGGGAGCGAAGAACGAGGGCTGGAGCAGGATCAGGGAACGGCTTCTCGGCGTTGCCGTCTCACCCGCCCCATACCAGGAAGCCGCCTACGGGGCAGCGATCATCGCACTGACCGGAGGGGTCCCCGCCTGAGCTGAGGAGCTATTGACCACACGAAGCCAATCCGGCTAAGTGCAGACACACCGTCGCCCTCTGGAGGTCACGCCGCAATTGGCCGAGAACAGTGCCTGGACTTCATTCCCGTTCGCATCGATATTGCATAGCTTGGTAATATTGCGAACCGTCCAGGTCGCACCGGCAAAAAGCCGCGGCCCAGCAGCACCAACTCCCGAGGTACGGCTACCATGCCCCACGACTTTGATCTTCAACGCATCCGGATCGGAGTCGTCGGTCTCGGCTACGTAGGATTGCCGCTCGCCGTAGAACTCGCCAAGCACTATCCGACGGTCGGCTTCGACGTCAACGCTGCCCGCGTCCAAGAGCTTCGAGCGGGAAGGGACAGCTCGTTGGAGGTGGAAACACGAGAGCTGCAGTCGGTCGAAGGACTCACCTACGCCGACAGCGCGGACGCCCTGAGCGACTGCAACCTGTTCATCGTTACCGTCCCTACTCCCATCAACGAGCACAAGGAGCCGGACCTGCGTCCGCTGGAATCGGCCAGCCGATCGCTCGGAACCATACTGAAGGCCGGCGACATCGTGGTCTACGAATCGACCGTCTACCCCGGTGCTACCGAGGAAGTCTGCGTTCCCATCCTGGAAGAGATATCGGGCCTGGTTTTCAACCGAGATTTCTTCGTGGGGTACAGCCCGGAGCGCATCAACCCGGGTGATAAGGAGCATAGGCTGACAAGCATCAAGAAGGTGACATCGGGCTCGACACCGGAGGTCGCCGAGTTCATCGATGCCCTCTACCGCAGCATCATCGTCGCCGGTACCCACAAGGCCAGCAGCATCCGCGTGGCGGAGGCGGCCAAGGTCATCGAGAACACCCAACGGGATGTCAACATCGCCCTGATCAACGAGCTTGCGCTCATCTTCAACCGCCTGGGGATCGACACCCAGGAGGTGCTCGAGGCAGCCGGCAGCAAGTGGAATTTCCTACCCTTTCGTCCCGGGCTGGTCGGGGGCCACTGTATCGGCGTAGATCCCTACTACCTTACGCACAAGGCACAGGCCGTCGGCTACCATCCGGAAATCATCCTCGCCGGCCGGCGTCTCAACGACAGCATGGGTGCTTATGTGGTCAGCCGCGTAATCAAGCTCCTGATGCAGAGAGATTTGGTGACGCACGGCAGTCGAGTACTGATTCTCGGTCTGGCATTCAAGGAGAACTGCCCGGATCTGCGAAACACGCGCGTGGTAGACATCATCGCGGAGCTGGCCGATTACGGTATCGCCTCCGATGTCCACGATCCTTGGGTGGACCCCACAGAGGCGCACAGAGAATATGGCGTAAGACTGATTGACGAGCCGCAGCCGGGAAGCTACGACGCCGTCATACTCGCCGTGGCCCACGACCAATTTCGCGACTTGGGAGTCGACAAACTGCGGGCTCTGGGCAAGCCCGGCGCCATATTGTTCGACGTCAAGCACGCGTTCCCGGCCAGCACTGTGGACGGTAGACTCTAAAGGGCACACCCCCACCCGGACGGCATCAACTCACCACCGAAGCCCATCATCCGGCCATCGGCGGCAACTGCGAAATTTTGGCAATGGCTATGAAAGTTCTGGTTACCGGCAGCGCCGGCTTCATCGGCTCCGCGCTCTCGCTGCGACTGCTCGAGCGCGGCGACGAGGTCGTCGGTATAGACAACCTCAACGACTACTACGACGTGGATCTCAAACGGGCCCGACTTGCACGCACTCGCGACCACGACCGCTATCATGATCTGCGCATCGACATTCATGACCGCACCGCTGTGGACGAAATCTTTGCGGAGTACCAGCCCCGACGGGTGGTCAATCTGGCGGCGCAAGCCGGGGTTCGCTACTCCATCGAGAACCCGATGGCCTACGTGGACACCAACCTGACAGGCTTTGCCAACATCTTGGAGGGCTGCCGCCATTACGGCGCCGAGCACCTGGTGTACGCCTCGAGCAGCTCGGTCTACGGTGCCAACACCAGCATGCCCTTCTCAGTCCATCACAATGTGGACCACCCCTTGAGCCTCTACGCCGCGAGCAAGAAAGCGAACGAGCTGATGGCCCACACCTACAGCCACCTGTACGGCCTGCCCTCCACGGGACTGAGATTCTTCACCGTCTATGGCCCTTGGGGCCGCCCGGATATGGCCCTGTTCAAGTTCACCCGCTCCATCCTCGCCGGAGAGCCGATCGACGTCTTCAACTACGGCAAGCACCGCCGCGACTTCACCTATATAGACGACATCGTCGAGGGCGTGATCCGCGTCCTGGACCGGGTCCCGAGGCCCAATCCCGGCTGGTCCGGAGAGACCCCGGATCCGGCGACGAGCTCCGCGCCTTATCAGCTCTACAACATAGGCAATCACCACCCGGTGGAGCTGATGGACTATATCGAAGTGTTGGAGCGCTGCCTCGGCAAGACGGCGGATAAGAACATGCTGCCCCTGCAGGCGGGGGACGTCCCGGACACCTACGCCGACGTAGCGGATTTGGTCAGGGACACGGACTACAAGCCGGACACAGCGGTGGAAGTAGGCGTGTCCCGGTTCGTCGACTGGTACCGCACCTATTACGGCATCTGAGGGCTGGCTGCAGCTTGATGGTTTGCTCCCGACTAGCCCCGCTTCGGCTCCCGGCGTAGACCGATCGCGCTCAGTCGACTTGAGCCGAACCTCGCTACGAAGCCAGCCAGCCAGACCAGACAGACAGACAGACAGACAGACAGACAGACAGACAGACATTTCGAGCTTCAAACCGGAAGTCAAGGAAAGCGACACCAATCTAGGATGATCGGAAATTTGGCTTACCAGGGTAACGGGCCGACCCTTTTAGGGGCGTTTGCCGATTCAGCATTCAGCGCCGCGTCTTCTCATGCTTCGCGCCGGATTTCTTCCATACCGAGCGGCGAGTTCCCGCAGCTTTCCTCACCCTCGATGAGGGCCTGGCGCAGCGCCTTGGTCCGCGTCTCGATCTTTGCATGGCGACCGGACGGGAGCCCGCTCAGGATGTCCTGCAACGATCTTATGTCCGGTGCGCGCCCGTCTCCCCGAAGTGACGCTTGGCATCCATGCGCGCACGCAGCACGCGCGCAATCAGGACGCCGGTTGCCTTTTGTGGAGCAATCCCCTCCGACGTTGCCTGATGGACTACGGGGATGCCGGTGTGCTTACGACGAAGACAAGTGCCTGGTCCCTCGACACTTGGGAAACGTGGGACAGCCCCAGAACCGCTGTCCGGCATTGGTCCCTCGCTTGGCCGTGCGCAAAACCATGTCCGTGCCACATTGAGGGCAGGGGGGCGTGTCCGCCGTAGTGTCCTGTCCGCGATTTGACGCTGTGGGTGCGCTCTTCGATGTTGGGGGTAGCTCTGAGCGGGGCGGATTAGGATCCTGTCGGATGACCGCCTTGAGCTTGGTCCCATCCCACAGCTCGATGTTGCGGCCATCGGCGAAATTGCGGGCCTCCTGGCTGAAGGTTCCGGATGTCACGATGTATCCGCCAACGGCCCCGCGAGCCGACATGACACCATAGAGTTCCCGCACGATCTCGACACCGACCTTGCGGGCACGCCAGCGTTTGCATTGCACGAGGTGAAGCTCGCCATCCTTGCGCACCTCCAGGTCCACGCCGCCATCCGGACCCGGCGCGGTCTCGGATACGGAAAAGCCGTGCTCGCGGAAGGCTTCTCCAACGAGATGCTCGAAATCCTCCCAGGAAAGGTCCATCAGATCGGCGCTGCCGGTCGTCTCCTTCGCCTCCGTGAGCAGCTTCTTGTTTCGGTAAGCCTTCAGGGCGGATGCGCCGGCGCCGAAAACGAAGATGATCGGCAAGAAATACTGTCCGATCATGGCCCCTGTGCGGATTACCTGGGCGGTGATCGGCCCCGCGATGTCGCCGGGACTGGTTGCCGTGGGAACCGGCGTTTCGGCGAGTGGATGGAGCAGCACGTAGCTGAGCACCGCGATGCTGAGCCCAAGCCACCAGGGCAGGATGGAGGTGATATCAATCAGGTCCTCGATTTCACTTTTCCGGCGGCGTCTTGGCATGGTCGGTTCTTCTTCCCTATGTGTAGTGACTCGCGAACATCGGGACCCCGGCCTCAACATAGCGCGTTCGACGCGCGGTTTCGATCCATGTGTTCGCCTTTTTCGCCGCGAGGACCTGGCCACTCGTCGACGTCGTTACCGGCGTCGGCGGCGGTAAAGAAAACGAGGGTTTTCTTTCCTTTCCCTCTGCCGTCGATCCACGCTGTTTTTTGGGCGCGAGAACGGGAAAGATACTCGGTAAAACAAACAAAGGAAGATTTGTGGGAGGGTTCGCGGGTTTCCTTACGCCAACGAAATCCTTCGGATTTCACAGGCAGCAATCGGCCAATTGCTGCCGGTCCGCGTGGTCCCATGGAGAGACAGCTATCTTGCGGAATGCGGTCATTTAGTAAGACAACGACACCTCCCGGTCCAGGGCTATTGCGTTGCTAGACTGAAGGCACAATCAACGCCTGATGCGCCGTTCCTTGCCCTGTCCTATTCCGTATCAACGAAATGGAGAGTCGGCAGATAGCGATGCTTGTTCGGTTGCTCCTGCTTCGTTAACCTTTGGGGACGAGCCGTTGTAACGTTGTAAGGGACGACGGTCCGAGCTGCCATCCCATACCCGCCTTACGGGAACCTGCTGGCCGGCAGGAGCGTGCTCCGGTGAGGGTCATGGCGAGGGACTTCGCACGCATCACGGATAACGATGAGCCAAACGGGGGATTCACAGCGTCAGGTTGGCACCGTCTTCCTGAGCTTCACGAGCCTTGCCCGTGAAGCCGCGCGGGCCGTCGTATCGGGTTTACGCGCGGCGCGGATAGACGTTTGGTGGGACGAAGGCGGCATCGGCTGGGGAGACGACTGGCAGGGCGAGCTCGAGGAGGCTCTGAGCCGCTGCGGTGCCTATCTGATCCTGCTCGGGACCGGGGGCGTGCGCCGCTGGGTGAAGCCCGAGCTCGACGTTGCGTTGCGCCGCCACGTGGACGACGGGCTGCCGATACTGCCCCTATTGCTGGACGGGGTCTCCCCCGAGTCCATGCCCCCGTTTCTCTCGCTCTTTCAGGCGAGCCGCCTGCCGGCCGACCTGGCAACCTTCGATTTCGAGGCGCTGGCCGCTGAGCTTTGCGCCACAGCGGCGCCGACCGTCCCTCCCATCATCGACGCCTGTCCCTTCCCCGGCTTGGTGCCATTCGAGGAGGACGCGGCCGACTTCTTCCTCGGGCGGCAGTCAGACACCTTGGCGCTCCTCGCGCGCCTCGGCCGCGGCGTCGACGGCTTGCAGCGCCGCTGGCTGCAGGTGGAGGGGCCGAGCGGGGTCGGCAAGTCGTCGCTCGTGCGTGCCGGCCTCATTCCCGCCATACGGGCCGGCTGGCTGGAAGTGGGCGCGAGCGCGACGGCGTGGACCGTCATCGTCCTGCGCCCCGGAGGCCAGCCCCTGGAGGCTCTGGCCGCGGCCCTGGAACGGGCGCTCGGCACGACGCGGGTGCCGGCGACCATCTTTCAGCGCCTCGAGGCCCTGCGCCGCACCCGCGGCGACGAGGCCGACCTGCGCTATCTGCTCAAGGTCGTCTTCGCCGGGGACAGCCGGCTGCTGCTGGTCATCGACCAGTTCGAGGAGCTGTTCACGCTGACGGCGGACCCCGATGCCCTCGCGCGCACCGATGCCCTGCTGGCGAGCGCCGTCGAGGACACCGACGGTCCCCTGTACCTGGTCACGACCATCCGCAGCGACTTCCTGCTGCGCATCGGCGAGCTGCCGCGTCTGCAGGGTCTGCTCAACGCCCGTGCCGGTCGCTACGACCTGCAGCCGTTGAGCCTGGCCGGCTACCGCGAGATCGTCCGCATCCCGGTCCAGCGTGCGGGCCTAAAGTGGAGCGAGCCGAGTCTGCCCGAGCGCATCGTCGAGGACGCCATCCGCGAGCGGCCCCCCCTACCCCTGGTCGCCAACCTGCTGCGTCTGCTCTGGGAGGCGGCCGACAATCGCGGCGACCGGATCCTGCGCGCGGAAGACTATCGGGCGCTGAACGGGGGTGGCCGGCGCCCTGGCCAAGGGCGGGGACCGGCTTCTCGCCAGCCTGGGTGCGGATGGACGCGAGCGGGCACGCCGGTTGCTGCTCGCCCTGGTCAAGCCCGGCAAGGAGAGCCAGGACACCAAGCGGCCCATTACCCGCCCCATGGCGCTGCAGGCGGCCGGTGGCGGTGCTGAGGCCGAGCACGTGCTCAACCGCCTCTCCGGGCTGCGCGGCGCCGCGGGCCAGGCGGGGCAGGACCCGGACCCGCGCCTGGTCGTGGTCTCGGAGGCGGATGCCGAACGCCCCGGGGAGCCATCCTACCGCGTCGACCTCGCCCACGAGGCCCTGCTGCGCCTCGACCCGGCCGGCCGGCCGTACTGGAAGACGCTGCGCGACTGGGTCGATTCGCACCGAAAACAACTTGAGGATCGGGATCTGTTGGAGATCCTCGCCGAGCAGTGGCAGGATGCGGGCAAGCCGAGGCTTGGAGGGCTTGCCTTCGGACGGCAGCTCAAGGACTTTCGCCGGACGGATGCGCCGTCGCCACGTGCTGCCGCCTTCCTGCGAGCCAGCAGGTTCCGCCACAGGCTACTGCGCTTCGCTGGGGTGCTGGTTCTCGCACTATCGGCCGGCATCGGCGCCAGTTACTACTCGCACGTCGTGCGCGATCTCGACTTCCACTTGCAGTTAGCTTGGCTTGCCCTGCACACGGGCCGCGTGTTCGAGCCCGAGATGGTGACTTTGGAAGGCGGAACCTTCCGCATGGGCTGTGTCAACCGCAAGGGTTGCGCCCGTGACGAGTTCCCTGTACGGGAGGTGAAGGTGAAGACCTTCAGGCTGGGGCGCTATGAGGTAACCTTTCCAGAGTATACACAGTACGCGCTGTCAACAGGGTCGCCGCTGCCTGCGCACGGTGGCTTTGGCAGGGGGCTACGCCACGTTATAAATGTCAGCTGGGACGATGCCGTAAAGTACGCTGATTGGCTATCCAAGCCCACGGGCAAACGCTATCGTCTTCCGACGGAGGCCGAGTGGGAGTATGCTGCACGCGCAAAGACCGAGACCCTCTGGTCCTGCGGAAATGAGTGGGCAGACCTGAAGGATCACGCGTGGTTTTGGACGAACTCGGGCGGCACAACACACGTCGTAGGCGAAAAGAACCCGAATCCCTGGGGACTGCACGATGTTCACGGCAATGTGAGGGAGTGGGTCTTAGACTGCCGGCACAGCAGTTACAAGGGCGCACCTAGCGATGGTTCCGCCTGGGGAAAAGAAGGCAGCGGCGACTGCAACCAGCGTATGGTCCGCGGCGGCTCCTGGGACAACCTTTCGGAGGTCCTCCGCTCGGCGTTTCGCAATTGGAGCAACGCCGACAACCAGGCCGACCACTTCGGTTTCCGTCTAGCCCAGGATCTTTAACGCTATGTGTTTTGTCCTCTAATTCTCCGTTGGGGGCAAATGACGGCGCCCAGGGCTGGGGTTTTTTACCACAAAGCGTGTTGAACTGACCCACCTGAGGGAGGGCGACGAGTCTGGCCTGCAAAACGATGGTCTGCTTCCTGTCGGACAGCGGACCCATAAAGCGCGTAGATCAGCGACAGCAATGGGTCCAGGCTGTGTGAAAACATCGATTTCGTAAAGTCGGTGGGGTGACACCCTATTTGTGCTTTTCCGACAGCATATTGTGGAGAGGCGGCTCCGTTGAATCCCCAATTTCCGTCATTCAACGTTGCACTGACCCTGGCGACACGAAATTCTCTGCGTTTTCACACAGCCTGGGTCGTCTCCGGACCTGGCAGGCATCCTTCAGATCCCGACCTCTAGCTGTGAGGACAGTCAGCTCAGGAACTCTGTCGAGTGACTGCGATGCTAGGCAGCCGTCGTGGTGTCGACCCGCTCCCGCAACTCCTTGCCAGGCTTGAAGTGAGGGACATACTTAGCGGGCAAGGCAACGGTCCCGCCGGTCTTCGGATTGCGCCCGATACGAGGCGGACGGAAATGCAGTTTGTAGCTGCCGAAGCCTCGGA
This sequence comes from uncultured Gammaproteobacteria bacterium, assembly GCA_942492625.1. Classification (GTDB taxonomy): domain Bacteria; phylum Pseudomonadota; class Gammaproteobacteria; order Chromatiales; family Chromatiaceae; genus Thiosymbion. The sequence continues at coordinate 163,051 of CALOFM010000053.1, forward strand.
TTTCGATTCGCTCGCCCGACGCCAGCGCATCGCTCATCTGCTGCAACATGGCCTTGACGGCAAACTCCACGTCGCGTTCGCTGAGGTTGCTCTGCTCGCTCGCCATGAGGTCGATTAGGTCCGACTTCGTCATTCTTGATTCTTCCCGTCGTAGAAGTGCCGATCCGAAGCCATCGGATTGTCGGAATGTTACCCTGGGCAATGTAGGTGAACCAGAAGAATCCTGCCCGAAGCGGCGGGACCAGGTTTCCCTGCCTCTTTTTATCATCACGGATTCTAGCCGCTGCGTGACACGTTGATCGGCCTGGCGATGTGTCGCAAAAAGTATACTTTGCGCGACATAAGGATTGACGTGTCTTTTTTAATGTCTCAAAATGGCAATCTCGCAACGTCTAAGAAGAAAAGAGACGTGAAAGGAAGCTCCCATGTCACTCATCGGGTACGCTCGCGTTAGCCCCGTCGGTCAGAGCCTTGATGTTCAACTCGACCGTCTGGCCGACTGCGACAAAATCTTCCAGGAAAAGCGCAGCGGTTCCTCGGCTAGCCGTCCGCGTCTCAAGGCGTGCTTGGAGTATGTCCGGGAAGGAGATGTGCTCGTGGTGACGCGTCTGGACCGTTTGGCGCGCTCGACGCTTCACCTTTGCCAGATCGCGGAGGAGCTCCAGGAAAAGGGCGTGGACCTCCAAGTGCTCGATCAGAGCATCAACACCGGCGATGCGACGGGCCGCCTCCTGTTCAACATGCTGGGCGCGATTAACCAGTTCGAGACCGAAATCCGCGCCGAACGCCAGATGGACGGTATCCGCAAAGCCAAAGAGCAGGGTGTGTCCTTCGGACGGCAGAAGAGCCTTTCGGACCAGGAGGTGCAGGAGCTAAGGGAGAAGAGAAGGGGCGGGGCGCTGATCAAGGACCTGATGAAGGAGTACAGCCTGTCTAAGGCGACCGTCTACCGATACCTACAAGCCGAAGCGGCCTGAACCAGAACTTCATAACATCTGTTTCAGAAGCGCTCCCTTGCAGGGATTTCTACGCCGCGTCCTCTCGCCCTGTAAATCCAGAAAAACAGGGCCTTCCGTGGAAATCAGCCCTGATTTCTTTACCTTGCTGTCCGCCCTCACATCCCTCGGAGAGGGCTCTGTTGCAAAAAATCGCAGTTGGTGAAAACTCGGTGACCTCGGCTCTGCGGCGTGTGCAACGAGGAGAGAGATGGGCGACTTTAAGTGGCGGCATTTCCAAGGCGAGATCATCCTGTGGGCGGTGCGATGGTACTGCAAGTACGGCATCAGCTACCGCGAGCTCGAAGAGATGATGACCGAGCGCGGCGTCGCTGTGGACCACACCACGATCTACCGTTGGGTGCAGCGGTACGCTCCGGAGATGGAGAAGCGCCTGAAGTGGTATCTGAGAAGCCCCCTTCACCAGAGCTGGCGTGTGGACGAGACCTATGTGAAGGTCAAGGGGCAATGGGTCTATCTCTACCGCGCTGTCGATAAGCGAGGCGATACCATCGACTTCTACCTCTCGCCTACCCGCAACGCCAAGGCGGCCAAGCGGTTTCTCGGCAAAGCGCTCAGAGGACGCAAGGACTGGGAGATGCCCTACGCCATCAACACCGACAAGGCCGGCTGCTACCCAATCGCGATTGCCGAGCTGAAGCAGGAAGGCAAGTGTCCGCAGGCGACCGAACATCGGCAGGTCAAATACCTCAACAACATCGTCGAGGCTGATCATGGGAAGCTCAAGCGGCTGATCCGTCCCACCCTCGGCTTCAAGACGATGAAGACGGCGTACGCGACCATCAAAGGTTTCGAGGTCATGCGCGCGCTCAAGAAAGGTCAGGCACGCCCTTGGCGATATCAGGAGGGGATCATGGGAGAGGTGCGCCTGATCGAGAGAAACTTTGGTCTAGCCGCCGTCTGAGAAAGAGCGAAAAACGGGACTCTTCCTCGTTCGCTGCCGGCCATGGAGAGTGAACACAAAGGCCGGTAGTCCGCGGCAGGTGGCGCTCCTATAGCACGACCGGCGTGCGCAGGCGCCAGAGGTCAGTGCAATAGGAGCTATCTGCCACCGTCCAGTCATTTGAGGGAGCCGTGCGAGGCGCCGGGTGCCGAGCGTGGCGGACGCAGGACGGCCGGGGCTCAAAGAAAGCCTGTCGCCATTGTCCGAGTCCCGGCGGCCGCAGGATGCACCCGCCGGGCATCACGACGACTAACGCGACACCCCGAAGTCCGTCCACCATCCTTGTGGGGGCAGTGGGGCTTACCACGTTCCACACGTGTACCATTCCCGAGGGACGTAGGCCCCGCCTTACCGCCGGCAGTACAACGACTGCGCGGGGGAATCGGACGCCCCCCCGACCTGACTGCATACCTTTTGGTTCATGCCTCCTATCAAACATCTCGTAACTAGCTGTTTTTTTCTGCGAAAAAAATGGGTCTCAAATCTCAGGCGGCTTCGACAATCGCTAGACCGAATTGCCTGGCTTTACGTTGAAGGGAGCGTAGCTGTCGATCTTTGCTGCGGGCCTCGAACGCCTCCATCCCCTGCTCGACGTAGTCCTGGCCCTTGGTGAGCATGGCGTAGATCAGACGCGCCAACTGGTGAGCGGTCGCCTTGATTGCCTTGGCGGTATCCATGCGCGCGAGTCGTGCGCGATGCGAAGCACCGATGAAGGTGTTGCTTCGCCGGGCATTGGCGGCGGCTTGGCGCAAAGCCTGTCCGGCGCGATTGAACACCTTGCGCTTGGGGCCGGAGAGGTGCTTGCCGCCGGAGATATGCGTCGACGGGGCCAGCCCGAGCCAGGAACAGAAATGCTGTGAGGAAGGGAAGCGCGACAGATCCGCTCCGATCTCGCCAGCCAGAACCAGCACCGTGTCGATGCCGAGGGTGGGCACGGTCGTGAGATCAACGCCCAAGACTTCATTCAGCGCCTGATGCAATTGTGTTTGCTGAGCGACCGAGCGATGGGGACTGCGCATCAGTTTCACCGGTGCAGATGTCTGCTCATTCAGGGTTGGCAAACGCCCCAATGCGTCGCTGATCGCCTGGTCACACTCGCCGATCTGGTCGGAGAGAAAGTCATAGTGGGCCAAGGCCTGGGACAGGGCGAACAGGTGCTCTTCGCGCCAGTTCCCGTGCAGGCTACGGGCGACCGTCTCTTGCGTGGCACGCAGACGTTGATCGCGCAGAGTGGCCAGTTTTGCGGGTCGCGCTCACCAGCGACGATGTGTTGCAGGATGGACAGCCCGGTCTTGCCCGTCAGGTTGCTGACCACGCTGTCCAACTGGATGTTCATCTGCGTCAGGGCCTTCTGCATGTGTTGGGTGCAACGTGCTTGCTCTTTGACCTTGGCGTCGCGCTGACGGACCACAGCGCGTAGCGCACACACCTCGCCCGCGGGCCGAAAGGCCCCCTTGAGTAGGCCATAGGTCATCAGTTGCCAAATCCACTGACAATCCAAGACATCGGATTTACGTCCCGAGACCTGACGCGTGGCGCGTGAGTTCACCAGATTGACCTGAAATCCTTGGGCATCGAGGACCTCGTACAGGGGAATCCAATACACCCCGGTGGCTTCCATCGCCACCACCTCGATATCCAGCGACTTCAGCCAGTGCGCCATGGCATAGAGATCATCGCTGAACGAACTGAAGCTGCGAACCGGTTGCTCATCGCTGTCCGGATCGACCGCGACCCAGTGTTCCCGGCTGCCAATATTAATCCCCGCGCAACGGGGATAAACAATCCTCAGTGGCTGCTTCTTGGACTTGCGCGCCATGGCCTATGACCTCATGCTGGATAATGGGGTGCGCGGGGGTACACGGCGGCGAAGAGGTTCACCCTCCTATACGAGGTCACGGCTTACGCCGTGCCTTCAACGACTCCACGCCGATACCGTGCAGACCACTCTCTCATACGGGTGCGAGCACACCAGTGGGCGTTAAGGTCTCGGTTCCCCGCGCATCCCGCTATCTGTAGCGACAGCTTTGCAATGGTTCGGGGATTGATCGAGAAGGCGATTGCTGGAGCTATGCGGTCAGCACAGCTGAAATACCACGCGGATGGTTTCTCCGAAGACCCGCAGGCCGGTCTTGCTGCCGCACGGGCGCGGGGGCGCAACGGCGGCCGCCGTAAGGCCCTCGATAACGACAAACGTGCCCTAGCCGTCGATCTCTAGCAGAAAAAGGAACTGCCGGTGCTAAAAATCTGCGAGCTGATGGGGATTTCCAAACCCACGCTCTATAGCTACGTTCGGGAAAGTCAGAAGGCTAGACGAGAACTCTATTAGGGCCATTACCCATGTTATTCGGCAAAAGGAATACAACGCTTCCTGATGGTATTGAGGAGTTGATCTGTCGTAAAGTTGATGATGGATATGGAAGATGTTCAAACACAAGACACGACGAATACGATCAGTACGAAAATAAGAGAGCATCTAATGGCCATACGTCACTAGATTACAATGCCTATCATCAAATGCAACAAGAGCTGTTAACGAAGCATGGCGATCTTACTTGGTCTGCCATGAAAGAGGTGCTCGATGCTCACGACATCGAGTATTTTCCTGAGTTACAGGATCAACTAAATCAAATCGCAGAGAGCATACTTCCAGCATCATTTACAAGACCTTGGCATCACCCCGCCGGTTACGAAAGGAACTCACTTCTCAGTTCCGAGGAGATAGATGGACGTAAAAGATATGAACTCGAAAATGCCCGTGCGAGTTCTTTGCACACCGTCAGTAACGATATCGAGTTATGGGAACCTCGAAAAATGCCGTTTTTTGCGCAGTCCATTAGCAGCTGCTAATGCACTGACCTGAAAATTCCGGATTCGGGCGAAAAAATGCGCAGCTCTATGCGATTCGCTTTGCCGGGCGGCCTTTTCGGCCGCTTCGCCGCCTTTTCACGCGGCAGCGGGCGCACGTTCCCTGCGTTTGGCCAGCTGCAGGTAGCGCATCAGGTTGTAGGTCATGTTCATGAGGCAGATCTTGACCTCGGCGCGGGCCAGCCCGATGGTGCGGATGAGTTTTCCGCCCATGCTGTTTTGCTGGAAACCGAAGACGTGCTCGACGCGGGAGCGGACCTTGGAGCGCTTGCGGTTGTTCGCCTCCTGCTCGGCGCTGAGCGGCTGCCCGGCCTGGCCCTTCTCACAGATGTGACTCTCGTAGCCGGCCTCTTCGAGCACCGCCTCGGTCTCCTCGCTGCGGTAGGCGCTGTCGGCCCATACCCCGGGATCCAGGTTGTCGGGGTCGACCAGATCGTCGAGGACTTGGCTGTCATGCACGTTCGCGGGCGTCACCTCAAAGGTGCGAATCAGCTTGTGCTCAGCGTCAACGTCGATGTGGTTCTTGTAACCGAAGTAGCTCTTGCCGCGCTTCTTCGTCCAGCGTCCCTCGACGTCTTTCTGCTCGCGCTTGGCCTCGCTCCAGTCCTCCGGGACCTCACCCTCTTTGATGCGGCGGTTCTCCTCGCGGCTGTTGCGCTGGATCGGTACCGGCACGATAGAGGCGTCGACGATCTGCCCTTGCTTGGCCTGGTAGCCTTCGGCTGCCAGGTAATCGCCGAAGCGCTCGAACACGGCATCGATCAGCCCCAGCTCCTTGAGCCGCTCGCGAAAGCGCCACACGGTGGTGGCATCGGGCACGCTATCCTCGATCCCCAGACCGAGGAAGCGCGCAACCGCGAGCCGATCTCGGATTTGGTATTCCACCTGCTCATCGGCCAGGTTGTAGAGCGTCTGCAAGATCAGCGCCTTGAACATCAACACCACGTCAATTGGCTTGCGACCGGCCTTGGACTTGCGCTCCTTCTCGTGCACCTGTGCCAGCAACGGGCGAAAGCTCTCCCAGGGGAATGGTCGTCGCGAGTCGCTCCAGCGGATCGCCCATCTTGCTTACGCTCTGCAACCGGTTCTCAACGTCGAAGAAGCTGCGCTGGCCCATGTTTTCGCTCGCCTGTTATCTAAGTGTCGGACTCGTATGATTTTACCGCGACTCGGCCCAGCGGTGAATTTTTCAAGGTGCCCTTATATTGCAAACAACTTCACAATATACCGCCCTCATCTGAGATTTTTGTTGAGGATGCCGCTGTAACAAGCTGAAAGGTAATGTAAGCTCTTCGCTATGGCCGACTACTCCCTCCCAGCCGTAAAACTTGCCGAGCTGCGCGATGCGCATCGCCACACGCGTGACAAGCGCGAGGCCGACGCATCGGGGGCATGGACGCGCTCCCGGCGCGGCGGAGGAAGTCGGAAGAGGGGAGAAGAAGAAGGGGAAGGGGAAGGGGGGGAGCGCGAGGGGGCAGAGGCAGAGAATGCGGGATAGGCGAGCTAAGAGACTGTAAGGAGGAAGTGGGATGGGGGCGGCATAGGGGGGGGGGGGGGGGGGGGGGGGGGGGGGGGGATCTAAAGAGCGCTGGGGAGAGGGGCGTGCCGGGGTCGGAAGAAGTGGTGAAGTGGGAAGGAGTTCCTCGGTGTGCACGACAATTTCAAGGACAGGGGTGAAGGAGTGAGAAGGTGAAGAGGTGAGAGAGGAGGGGGTAAAGAAGAACAGGGCGAAGACGATCCGTGTAGCTTGGGGGGGGGGGGGGAGGGGGCGGGGGGGGGGGGGGGGGGGGGGGGGGGGGGGGTGGGGGGGGGAGGGGGGGGAATTAAGAAGGAGGGGGGGGTGTTTTTGTTGTTTTTTGAGGATTTGTGTTTTATGGTACCTCGATGCAGTATGGGGGGGGGGGTGGTTGGTTGGATTGTGGTTGTTCGAAGAATTCGTAGTTTGAATTCCTGAACCGGGGAATAGGGAACGGGAACTTGGGGTGGGGGTATAAACTTAAAAATGTACAGATTTATGGGGTGTAGGTTGGGGTGTTGTGGGAGAGGGGGGGTTGGTGGGGGGGGTCAGCGCCGTTCCGAAACTGTAGTCGAACGGACGGTTTGAACCTGTAGAAATCATCTTCTTCTGCTCTTCTTCGGCGTTCTCCGTAATCATTCCTTTCTTCTTTTTCTTCGTCTTCTTCCGTCCACTTTCTCCGTAGGTGGTCGGATCGCTTACGGGTGTTTTGCGGATGCCTCAAGGCGCCGTTTTCCCATCATTGGTGTAGAGCGGAGAGCGCACCAATGAAACGCTACAGAAGACGTAAGTGCCGGCACTGCCGGGAATTATTCCACCCCGACCCTCGCAATCTGCGCCATCAGCACTACTGCTCGAAGCCTGAGTGTCGCCGCGCCAGCAAGGCCGCCAGTCAGCGCCGTTGGTTGAGCAAGCCGGCCAACCGGGACTACTTCCGGGGCGCGGCAAATGTGCAGCGGGTGCGCGCCTGGCGTGCCGCCCATCCCGGTTACTGGCAGCGAGCCGGCCCGCAAACCGGGATTGCGTTACAAGACGACTCCTTGGCGCAACCCATTGAATCTGCGAAGGAATCGGCGACTTTAACAGGCGCTGCGTTACAAGATCTCTTGAGCACCCAACCCTTTGTTCTGATTGGGCTTATCGCGAATTTAACGGGGACTGCGTTACCAGAAGACATCGCCGAGACCGGCCGCCGGCTCCAACAATTGGGGCAGGACATTCTCACCGGCGGCCATTCGGCCACAGGAGGCGATGATGCAAAAACGTCTGTTGGTCCCTTCCCGGGTGCGGCGCATCCCCGGTCAGTTCAGCTGGATCGATCAGCGCCTGGTGCGTGATCACCACATCGAGCGGGCGGATTGCACGGCGCTCGGGCTGTACTTGTTTCTACTCACCGTGGCCGATGCCCAGGGGCTGAGTTATTACGCCGATGGGTCGGTCGCGCGGATGCTCTCGTTGCGCCCCGAGCAGGTGGCGGCGGCCCGCGAGGGCCTGCTGCGCGCCGGGCTCATCGCCTACGAGGCGCCCTTGTATCAGGTCCTCGCCCTCGATCCGACGCCCCCTGCCGCGCCGCTGGCGCAGGAGGGGGTGGCGAGGTCGCGGGTCCAGGGAAGCGAGGCCTTGCGCAGCATGCGCGAGGTCTTGCGCCAGACCCTGGAGGCGCACTCATGATCGATTATGCGACCTATTGCCGCATCCAGGATGCGCACCAAACCCAAGGACTGAACATCGGCCAGATCGCCCGTGCCCTGAATCTCGATCCCAAGACCGTCACCAAATGGCTGGCCGAGCCCCGCTATCGACCGCGTCTGCAACCGCCTCGCGCCAGTAAGCTCGATCCCCACAAGGCGCAGATCCGCCAGTGGCTGGAGGCCCACCCCTACAGTGCCCAGCAGGTCTTTCAGCGCCTACGCGAGGCCGGCTACGACGGGGGGCTGACCATCGTCAAGGACTACGTCTCGCTGGTGCGTCCGCGCCGTGCCCCCGCGTTCCTCACCCTGACGTTCGCCCCGGGCGAGTGCGCCCAGGTCGACTGGGGCTCCTACGGGACGGTGGCCGTGGGCGAGACCCGGCGCAAGCTCTCGCTGTTCGTGATGGTGCTGTGCTACAGCCGCCTGATGTATGTGGAGTTCACCCTCTCGCAGCAGATGGAGCAGTTTCTCGCCTGTCATCTCAATGCCTTTGCGTACTTCGGCGGCCGGGTTCCCGACAAGGTCATGGTCGACAATCTCAAGTCCGCCGTGCTGCGCCGACTCACCGGCGAGGCGCCGGTGTTCAATCCCCGCTACCGCGATTTTGCCGACCAGGCCGGTTTTAGCATCCAGCCCTGCAACGTGGGCAAGGGCAATGAGAAGGGCCGGGTGGAATCGGCGGTGGGGTATGTCAAAAAAAATCTCCTCAACGGACTGGAGATCCCCGACTTCAGCGCCTTGAATCCGGCCGCGCGGGTGTGGCTGGACACCGTCGCCAATGTGCGTACCCATGGCGAGACCCATCAGCGCCCGGTGGATCGCTTTGAGGAGGAGAAGGCGCTCCTGCACCCGCTGCCCGCCGGCCCCTTCGATATCGGCACGGTGCACTCGGTACGGGCCTCCAGCCGTTTCCGCGTGAGCTACGATTCCAACCGTTACTCGGTACCGGCCGAGTACGCCAGCACGGCCTTGACCCTGAAGGTCTATCAGGAGCGGTTGTGTATCTACCACCAGGGCAAGCTCATCGCGCGCCATGCGCGCTGCTATGAGCGCCACCAAGACATCGAGGATCCCGATCACCCCAAAGCGTTGCTCGCCCAACGGCGCAATGCCCGCGAGCAGAAGCTGCTCGGGCGTTTCCTGGCCCTCTCGCCACAGGCCGAGGCTTACTACCAGGCCCTGGCCCAGCGCCGCCTCAATCCCCGCCATCATGTGCAGAAGATCGTGGCCTTGAGCGAGATCTACGGTAGCGAGGCGGTAGCCCGGGCCATGGCGGACGCCTTCGCCTTCCAGGCGTTCAGCTGCGAGTACATCGCCAATGTGCTCGAAAGCCGCGCCCGGCTGCGCCCCGAGCCCGGTGCGCTGCATCTGACCCGCCGCCAGGACCTGCTCGATCTGGACCTGCCGGAACCGGATCTGTCGGCCTATGGCGCGGATACGGCGCAGAGCGCCGAGGATCCCGCCACGCCGAGCGAAGACAATGCCCCCAATGCCGACGAGGATGACGATACGGAGGGTTCGACATGAGCGATTCCAATAGCCGCAAAGCACCCAACACCGACACCTTGCCCAAGGATCTGGACTACCTGAAGCTGGCCTTCGTCAATGAGCACTTCGAACCGCTGGCCCAGGAGGCGGCACAGGCCCACTGGGGCCATGTCGACTACCTCGCCAGTCTGATGCACGGCGAGGCACTGGCCCGGGAGCAACGCAGCGTTGCACGAAGGATCCGCCTGGCCCGCTTCCCCGTGATCAAAACGCTCGATGGCTTCCAGTGGAACTGGCCGCGTAAGATCAACCGCCTGCAGGTCCAGGAGCTGTTCCGACTACGCTTCATTGCCGAGAAGGCCAACGTGATCTTTCTCGGTGGGGTCGGACTGGGCAAGACGCATCTGGCCACCGCCTTGGGCTATGCCGCTTGTCAGAAGGGCCACTCGGTGCTTTTCACCAGCGCCGTGGACGTGATCAACACCCTGGCTGCGGCCCAGCGCAACGGGCGGTTGAAGCCGACGCTCGAGCGCTACCTCAAACCCACCCTGCTGATCTTGGATGAGCTCGGATATCTGCCCATCGACAAGGTCGGGGCGGACCTGCTCTTCCAGATCATCAGCCGCCGCTACGAGCGCGGCGCCATCCTCATCACGTCCAATCGCGTCTTCAAAAAGTGGGCCGAGATCTTCAACAACGACGCCACCCTCACCTCCGCGTTGCTCGATCGCCTGCTCCATCACGCCGAGACCGTCCTCATCGAGGGCAAAAGCTATCGCATGAAGGATCAGATCGAATCCTGAACCCGACTGGCGCCGCTAATTTCCCCTGCGCGGCGCCTTTTTTCGCCCCAGTTTCAAACCAGCCAATTTGCTCCGGTTTCACTGCGGCGCTATACATGTTCCCATGTATATCGAAATCGTCCCAAACCGCAACTCCCGTCCCGCCATTTTGTTGCGTGAGGGCTGGCGCGAGGGCAAGAAGGTTTGTAAGCGCACGTTGGCGAACCTCACTGATTGGCCAGCGGGGAAAGTGGCTGCGTTGCGCCGGGTGCTCAAGGATGAACCGCTGGTGTCACCGGAAGAGGCGTTCGCCATTGAGCGCTCCTGGCCCCATGGTCATGTGGAAACGGTGCTGGAGACGATCCGGCATATCGGGCTGGACAAGCTGATCGGCGCCAAGCGCACTCGCGAGCGCGATTTGGTGCTGGCGATGATCGTCGAGCGGTTGATCGCACCCTGTTCGAAGTTGGCGACCACGCGGATGTGGCACAGCACGACGCTGGCGCAGTTGCTTGAGGTGGGCGATGCGGACGAAGAAGAGCTGTACGCGGCCATGGACTGGCTGCTGGAGCGCCAGGGGCGTATCGAGAAGCGCCTTGGCGCCCGCCACCTGGACGAAGGCCGGCAGGTGCTCTATGACGTGAGCAGCAGCTACTACGAGGGCCATACTTGCCCGTTGGTGCGCTTCGGGCACAGCCGCGACGGCAAGCGGGGCAAGCCGATCGTGGTCTACGGGGTACTGACCGATGTGCAGGGGCGGCCCGTGGCGGTGCAGGTCTATCCCGGCAACACGGGGGACCCGAGCACGGTGTCCGATCAGGTTGAGAAGCTCAAGGGGCGCTTCGCCCTGGAGCGGGTGGTTCTGGTGGGTGATCGGGGCATGCTCACGCAGACGCAGATCGAGGCGCTCGGAGAACATCCGGGAATCGGCTGGATCTCGGCGCTGCGCAGCGAGAAGGTGCGCAAGCTGGTCGATGAGAAGCACCTGCAGCACTCGCTGTTCGATGAACGGAATCTGGCGGAGATCCACTCGGCGGACTTTCCCGATGAACGCCTTGTCGCCTGCTTCAATCCCTTGCTGGCCGAGGAGCGCCGGCGCAAGCGCAACGAGCTGTTGGATGCCACCGAGTTGCTGCTTGAGAAGATCCGCTTGCAGGTGCAGCGGCGGACCAAGACACCCCTGAGTGCGGCGCAAATCGGCCAGAAGGTGGGCAAGGTCATCAATCGGCACAAGGTGGGCAAGCACTTCGCGGTATCCATCGCCGACGGGCACTTCAGCTTCTCCCGGCGTACCGAGGCGATCGAGCGTGAGAGCGAGCTCGACGGGCTGTACGTGATTCGCACCAGCGAGCCCCGACAGGCCCTGTCGGCGGAAGATACCGTGCGCAGCTACAAGAACCTGGCGCAGGTGGAGCGGGCCTTTCGCACCTTAAAAGGCATGGATCTGCGCATCCGCCCGATTCACCATCGCAGCGAGGAGCGCGTGCGTGCCCACATCTTCCTGTGCCTGCTCGCTTACTACGTCGAATGGCACATGCGTCAGGCACTCTCGCCGCTGTTATTCGACGACGAGACCCTGCCCACCGAGCGTAAGCGCCGCGATCCCGTGGCGCCGGCCCAACCCTCCGCCTCGGCGCGGAGAAAAAAGACAGCGCGGGAAACCGAAGACGGATTTCCCATCCACAGCTTCACAACGCTCATGGCGGAGTTGGGCACCCGGTGCCGCCATTTTTGCCGACTGAAATCCGACGCCGGCAGTCCCGCTTTTTTCCAAGATACGCTGCCGACCCCACTTCAGATCCGCGCGCTTGAGCTGATCCGTCTGTTCCCAGTACCGGGAAGTTAGAATCGCCTGATTTCTTCGATTAATCAGCCAGATACGCGGGATTCAATGCGGGAACTTCGGATTAAATCCCATTGAATAGTACATAACCTCCTTTTATATGTACCTCAAGCGCATGCGCCGCACGGACTCAATGCGTTTCGTCGACGAACAGCTCTTTTTTGTAATCACGTACCAGGAAGTTGCGGGTTCACGCTCACTTCACCACTGCCTGGAACAGGTCATCCCGATCGAGTTCAATGGCGCCAGGGACTATGTCAAGCTTGCGGACCATACGCAGTTGCAGGTTCTCAAGCGGAAGAACTCCGCTTTCGTCCTCAAAGAAGTACACGGTGCACGGCTCCTGGCGCCCATACCTGTCGTAGCGGCCTTCTCGCTTAGCGAAGGCTGTTTCTGACACGGGCAGGTCGTAGTGAATGACCGCGCCGACGAAGTGTAACCGGCCATTCCAGGCCGTTATTGCTGGGCCAGCGCCAGGTCTGATTTCATGGGGTTGTGGGAGAACCGCGTTTTCCACTCGCGTGGGGTGAGCTCGATGACGCGGCTGGCCGGATGCGCGCTGACGCGCTGCAGCACATCGACCAGGTAGACGTAGGGATCGACACCCTGGAGCCGGCAGGTGACCAGGAGGCTCTGGATAATACCAATGCGCTCGGCGCCGATCTCCGTCCAGGCGAATAACCAGTTCTTCTTTCCCATCGGGATGGGGCGCAGAGAACGTTCCAGATGGTTGGTGTCGATTGCCACGTCGGGATCGGCGAGGAACACCTGCAGACTGGCCTTGCGCGCCAGGGCATAGTTCAAGGCCTTCGCCAAGAGGCTGCTGGGCAAGAGCTCCGGTCGGTGGCACTGCTTGTCGCACCAGCCCCAGAAGGCCTGTACCACCGCCTCGCTGTGCTCGCTGCGGTAGGCCAGCTTCTCCTTCCCGCTCAGCCCCTGGTCACGGATTACCTGCTCGTGGCGGTAGAGTGCACCGATCAAGGCCAGGGCCTCGGCGCTGGCGGCGGGATCACTGGCCTGCACCCGCTCGAACCCGCGGCGACAGTGGCTCCAGCAGGCGGCGTGCGTCACCTCGGCGTTCTGCTTGGCGTAGGCCGCATAGGCCTCGTAGCCGTCGCTGAGCAAGGTGGCGCTGAAACCGCCGAGGAAGGTCTGCACGTGGCGGTGCGCGCGCGAGGGCGCATAGTGGAAGACGATCTCCTCGTCCTGCCCGTAGATCGGCCAGAAATAGGCCTGGCGCATCTTGCCTTTGCCCTGCCGCCCGGCCTTGATCGGCGTCTCGTCCATGGCCAGCACGCGGCTTTGCAGCAGATGCCGGGCTTGGGCATCGACGATGGGGCGCAGCAGATCGATGGCTCGACCGGCCCAGACGCTCAGGGTGCTGCGGCTGAGGCTCAATGCCGCTCTGCAGCAAACGCTGGTGTTGGCGGTACAGCGGCAGGTGGTAGCAGAATTTGTCGACCAGCATCCCGGCCAGGAAGCTGACATCGGCCACACTGTTCTCCAGCACGTTGGCCGGCGCCGGCGTGGTGGCGATGCGCAGGTCGTCCAAGATCTTGTAGACCGGGCGGGTGTATTGAAGGATCACATAGCTGCCGGGGCGCTGCGCCAGGCGGTAGGTGACCTTCTCGCCGATGTGCACACGCCGCTCGGCGGGGATGGCCTCGATCTGGGGGTCGGTGACCGCGATGATCTCGCGTGGCACATCCTCGGCGAAGCGCAGACCCGAGTCATTGACCGCGGCATCGCGCGCCTTGGGCCGGCGTTGATAGCTGATCGTCTCGGTGGGCACCTCTGGCGGCGGTGGCGGTGCTGCCACGCCCAGGGCCGATAACAGATCGGCCTGCACGCTCGGATCCACATCCAGGCGCTTTTCGGACTTGGCGCCGAACAGCTGGCGTTTGAACCACTCCAGTTGCTGTTGCACGGTGGCGAGCTGCGCCTGCAATTGCGTATTCTCGCGCTCCAGTTCCGCCATCCGCACAGCTGCCGACAAGGTGGGTTATCCATCTGTTTTTGTTGTGAATATTTTAATCGATGCCGGCCCTTTACGCCACCATTCTGTAGCGCTTTCGCTGCCTTGTGATCACCAGATCGACGCCCTCGAGCAAGGCCAGCAATTCGGTGTGACACAGGGCGCGCTTGCGCGCACCGGCAGCGCCCGGCGCCGCGAATTGGCCCTGCTCCAGGCGCTTGCTCCACACGCAGTAGCCGCCCTCCTCGAAGGCCAAAATTTTGATTTGTGTGCGCCGCCGATTGATGAAGGCAAACCACTGGCCGCTGCCGGGGTCCTCCCCCAGATGCTGGCGCACCAGGGCCGAGAGACCATCAAAGGAACGGCGCATGTCGGTTGGCTGCATACACAGCCACACCCGCCGCCCCGGTGGGACGCTCAGCACGGACGGCGCAGGCGCAAGAACACGCCAGCACCCAGCTGCAATTCCACCTCCCATGCTTCGCTCGAAGCACGCGCGTCCGCCGGCAACTCCAAGAACACTGGCTCCTCGGCGATTACTTGGCGCGGCGCCACCGTTTTCCCCAGCTGCCGTCGCCAGCGCTCGAAACTGCTCACGCTCAGGCTCCGCTCGCGACAAAACTGCTCGCGGCTCTGCCCGCTGCGCTCGAAGCGCTCCAGCAGCGCGCGCCACTGATCGCGGTTGCGCCGAATCCGCGGCCGCCTCGCCGGTACTGTCGATGGGTCCATGCTGCCCCTCCTTCCGCTCAGAAAACGAATCGGTGGGCGACAGGATAGAGAGATTCACGCTGGATGGAATAACGGCTCAGAATGGCCGGTTACGACGAAGTTGAGCGACACACCCTCGGATCCCGCCCCCGTCGTTACAAGGAGTCCACCGTGCGCCTCAAACTGTTCGACGATCTTGCGCCGCTGGTCGTGTGACACTCCTCCATGAAGCGAGAAGTCGGGGAAGTCGCTCCGCTCAAACGCCGCTGAGAGGTAGTCGATTGTTGAACGGTCCTCACACATTACAACGACCTGTTTGACACCTGATGCCACGAGCCTCTCGACGAGGCCGTTGAAACAGTCGAGCCGAGAATCGCAGCCCAAGTGCTCGACCTCTACCAACAGCGTTTCGAGCTCATCTCGGTGATCAATTTCTGGATCCGTTGACTCGACCCAACGGACAAGACTCTCCTCAAGGCTGTTCATGCTCGAACACGCGCGCCGGATCAGCACCATGCCTTTTAGAGGCCCGAGCAGTCGTGCAGTCTCGACGACTTTCCGTTCGACCGCTTGCTCGGCGATTGAGCGTCTGTACTTCCGAACCTCTCGCGAAATCAGCGAGCCGACACCCTCCTCACTTTCCCGGCGGAAATCGGCGACCAAATCGCGCCAGTCGATAGCAATTTCCCTGCCGATCGAAGTCGGAACTTCCTCGCTTATCGAGATGGTCGCCATGATGATCGCGGGGGCTGGTGTGCTCTGCACCAACTTCTCGATCAGCTGACGTCGCTGGCCGGAGATGGTATATGCTTCGTCTGTGACCAAGAGCCCCCATCTAGCACCGCAGAGAACTGAACGCACATCAGGTTTCTTTGCGAGGTCGATGCTCATAATGTAGACGCCAGCGGGCCATTCGTTCGCGGCATTAAACTCTTGCTGCAGTACCCGCTGGGTGCGGCCATCTATGACCACTGAGTCGAGGTCCCATCGGTTCAGAAGGTATGACCACTGATCCCTGATGGCGGGCGGCACGAGAACGAGTACCCGTTCAAGGTGGCGACAGCGTACGAGTTCAGCCACGGCGCCGGCGATCGCAAACGACTTCCCACTACCGACTGGTGCGACGAGACGATGGACGCTGCCCGGCTGTACCTCGGCAACGAGACGAGTCACGAATTCTTTTTGATACGGTGTGTACTGCACACTACTCAACAAGTCTGTGTTGCTCATCGCGAGCATCCTTGCCGCGCCTGTACTTTGCGTACGCATCGGAGAAGCCAGTTTCGGCACGTAGCTAGGCCTTCGTGGTCCTCAACGGAGAGTTCACGACGGAAGTGGAAAACGTCATTGCGCAAGTCTCGAATCGGCTCAAGCTTTCCCCTGGTTCGGTCTCGAGTGCCACCGAATGTGGCTTCGAAGTGTTGCCAATTGCGGCCGTCTCGGAGCAAGGAGAGGTACTCGTCGAACGACATGTCCTCCAGCCGATTCGGCGGTTCGCGGTCCTTGCGGTCCTTGTACTTGGAGGAAAGGGCGTTCTCGACACAGGTTTGGAACACCTTGCCTCCGCCGATTGCGGAGCGGATGAGCGTGCGGAAGGCTAGCTCTATTTCCTCGATGAGAACAAAAGCGTTTGCGATCGAGTAGGGATATCGCAGCACGTCCATTGGCGTGAGGATCGCGACCAAATCGTCTGGACCGCTAACGACCACCGAGTCCTTCTCGTCGAGAATATCAATAAGGCTCCTGAACTCGTCGTTTAGCCGGGCAAATGCTGGTTTCTCGTGCTCAAGGAATTCCTCGACGGGGAGAGATGATGCATCGACCTTCGAGTCGGCTATCTGCGCAACTTCAAGCGCGAAGGCGCGATACGTGAACAGGCCTAGGACGGAGTCCCCCTGCTTGACGGGTAGTTGCGAGAACTTGTGCTTTTGCATCAGCGCCAAGGCTTCGCTAGCTGGTGTTTCCGGTGAGACCGAAAACACCACTTGGCCATTGGGAAGGATCCGATTCACCATGTGGAAGAACGCCGAGAGGCGCTCCGGCGGCGCCAGAATCTCGTGTATGTCAGATAACTTGGCGGGTGCGTTCACGTGACGTCCCTTGCGGTGCGCGAAGCGGGTTCGGTTGCCTTCATTGCGTCCCTCTTTTTTTGTCGCAGGATTTGGGGATAAGGCGCAAAGTGCGGTGTGCTCTTCGCGAACCTTGAGCCTCGGGCATCGTGAGATCACATGCCGTGATCAGACAGGAGATTCAACCGTTAGGAGTAGGGTACGGGGCTCGCGGTAATGCAGGGAAAAGCTACCGAATCCACGAATCTCGATCCGCTCTCCCGAGGCGAGTGCGTTGCTTATGCGCTCCAGCATGCTCTTCACGGCCAGTTCCACATCCCGCTCGCTAAGCTGATTCTGTTCCTGCGCGAGGACTTCGACGAGATCTGACCGTGTCATGCGTGATTCTCTCTGCTGTCATAAGGGTACGAGTACAAGTGTATCTTATTGTTGAAGAAAACTTATCTTGATGGTTTATGAGACGGTGCGCGACGACGATTTTGGCGAAGAACCCAGATTATGATTGCGGGCCCTTACAGCTATTCCGGTACAGCCATCACCCTACGAAGTTTTGCACGCCCTAGCCTGAGAAGAAACATATCTAGAGAAATAGAAAAATACTTTTCGAGTTATATAGAAACCTATGCGAAAGCCGCGTGTACCCCATTGCCCGCAGGAAGGCGGCCCGGTTAATCGTCAACGGCATAGGCATTAGAGTTGGAGCCGATCCTGTGGCTCGGGTCTCGGCTGCACCTCGACCCAATGGCCGGACAAGGGGTCGATGCCGTCGTTGGCCTCTATCCATGCCGTTGTCGCATCGGGCGCCTCGAACTCAATGACCTGGCGTACCTGACCGACCTCGATCAAGCGGGCAATATAACCCTGCGCAGAACCCATCAACGCCCCCGCGCTGCAACTCTCTGCGTTATCTTCTCCGGCGCTGTTGGCGCGATCTCCGTTTTCTTCTCCGCCGCTTGGTCGGAAAGCGCTCGGTCCTTCTCCAGCGCCATCACATAGCGGTTGATCTGCTCGGCATCACGCGCGGCGCGTAGGATCTCTTTCGGATCATCTTTCAGGGCCTTGACCCAGCTTTTGAGATAGGAGGCGTGATTGCCCGGATCGTGGCCGATGCCCAGCTCGTCGCCGATCATCAGCGAGGCGATCTCGGCGCGCAGCTCCTCCTTTGCATACCCCTCGCTCCCGAACGGGTACGCGAGATCCCGATCCAGTCTTGAGGAATAGCCCCGTGGCATGGCCAAGCTCATGCAGCGCGGTGGCGAAGTAGGAATCGGCGCTGTCGAAGCTCTCTCGGCCTGGTAGATGGCCTAAACGTAGGGTAGCTGTCATCAGGGGCAACATCAGCATCGCCTAATACACCGATCGGCGCGAACACCTCCGCAAGGTCGCTACAATCGCGCGCTTTCGCCAACTGGCATCAAATCAGGTGGGAAAGCACATGAAACGAAACTGGTCGGATGACGAGCTCGCCGAACAATGGTCGCTCAGCCAAGAGGAGCTGGCCCTGTTGCCCAACCGCGTCGGGCATAATCGGTTTGGTTTTGCCGTTCAGCTGAAGTTTTTTCAAATCGAGGGGCGGTTTCCGAGAGCAACGCGAGAGGTACCGGCGGCAGCGCTGCGGTACCTGGCCCGTCAACTCGGTGTTTCGATCAACATCTTTCAGAAATATGATTGGCGGGGGCGGGCGCGAAAAGAGCATCGCGCCGCTATCCGCGGGTACCTGGGCTGTCGTGCGTTCACAGCGGCTGACGGCGCCCGGCTGGATGAGTGGCTTTTCCACGAGGTTATACCGTTCGACCAAAACGCCCAAAGCCTGAGCGAGGCCGTGCTCGGCTGGTGTCGGGATCTCCGCATCGAGCCCCCGTCGCCCAAGCGTATCGAGCGGCGGATCCGTTCGCTGCTCCATCGCCACGAAGCCGAGCTCTTTGCCACGATTGCGGGGAAGCTGCCCCGCGAGACATGCGCTCGGCTCGATGCCTTGTTGCAGCCCACAGGGAGCACGGAGACGGCGGCCGGTGGCGATGGCGATGAAGAGCCCGCTGTGGTTGCCAGCGTGTTCAGCCAACTCAAGACCGATCCCGGTCCGGTTGGCCTGAACAGCGTACTGAAGGAATTGGCCAAGCTCGAACAGCTCACGGTGGTGGGTCTACCCGCTGATGTTCTCGCCGGTATACCACCGAAGCTCGTTCACAAGTATCGCCTTCGAGCGGCGACCGAACCGCCCGGCGAGATGCGCTTGCACCCGGCACCGGTGCGGTATGCTTTGATGGCGGCGTTCTGCTGGCAACGGCGCCGGGAAGTCATCGACGGGCTGGTCGAGCTATTGATTCGGATCGTTCACCGCGTCGGTGTCCGCGCCGAGAAGAAGATTGTCAGAGAGCTGCTCGGCGATTTCCAACGCGTCCATGGGAAAACGACGCTCCTGTTCATAATGGCTGAAGTGGCCTTGAGCAATCCGGACGGCACGATCAAAGAGGTGCTCTATCCGATTGTCAGCGAAAAGACCCTGGAGAAGCTCGTCCAAGAGTACCGTTCCCAAGGTCCGGCCTACCGGCAACACCTCCATACCTTGATCCGCAGCTCCTACAGCCATGACTACCGCCGGATGTTACCGTTGATTCTGCAGGCTCTGCGGTTTTGTTCCAACAACAGTGCCCACCAACCCGTCATCGATGCGCTGGCTTGGCTCCAAGCCCATCGCGACGATCGCTGTCAGTTCGTCGCTTGCGAGGACGTTCCGATCGACGGCGTGATCGGTGCGCAGATGCAAGATCTTCTGCTCGAAGAAGGCCCGGATGGTGCGGAACGCATCAATCGCATCAACTAGGGGTTTTTGGTGAGTAGAGCGGCCAGATCGCTCCGGCCGCCCCCTCCGCAGAACCGGACGTGCGGAACTATCGCATCTTATGTGGTGCACCACATAAGATGCGTTACGTGGCGCTGCCCGTTATGTGGCGCTGAGGCGCGTAGGGGCCGCAGGATGCTCGTCTGCGGCCCGCTAGGCGCCACATAATTTCAGCGCCGAACCTACAGAGACTGCAAGAAAACCATCAACGAAGCGTCGGCGTTCCAGTGTTGTCCGGGTATCTCGCCCTCGGTGAGCTCGCATTTCGCCAATGCCTCGGCCTTCATCTCCAAGTCGTGCTCGGCATAGACATGAGTGGTGTTGAGCGAGACGTGTCCGAGCCAGGCGCGGATCGTGTTGATGTCGACCCCAGAACGCAGGAGAAAGAAGGCGGTGGAATGAATAACCGTGTGCGGGCTAACGCGTTTGCTCGCCAGAGAGGGGCTCTCCTGAGCCGCCTTCTGGGCGCAACGTTCCACCAACGTGTGGATACCGAAGCGTGTGATTGGCTGACCACACCGGTTGAAGAAGACAGGGTCGGTGGGCGCCCGGTCCGCCACCAGCGGTGTGAGTGTCCGTACGGTCTTTGGCCACAGCGGGCAATAGCGGATCTTGTTGCCTTTACCCAGTAACCGGACCGCCAGCTGAGGTAAGTCGAGGTCGGCGATCTTGAGTCCTGCCGCCTCGCTCGCCCGTGCCCCTGAGTTGTAAAGGAAGAGCAACAACGCATAATCGCGCCGCCCTTGGTTGGTATCCCGATCCGGGGCCCTGAGCAGTGCGTCCATTTCCGGTTTTTCTAGATAGGGAACCCCCGGCTGGAATGTCTTCTTGAAAGGAATGCGGCGGATTTCTCCGCACCAGGCAATATGCTCGGGACTGTGCTCAGCCACGAAGCCTGCCAAGGCACGGATGGCAGCCAGGCGTTGATTGCGCGTAGCACTCGTGCACTGGCGCTTCTCCTCGACATACCGCAGGAAGGCGCGCACACGCTCCGCGCTGACCTGCTCCACGGCCAGTCGATCAAGAGATTGACGGCACTGCCCGGCGACGAAAGGCAGCAGGAGCCGCAGCGTATCGCGGTAGCTCAGCTGCGTTTGACGCGAAAGATTACGCTCAACGATGAGGTGCTCAAGGAGGAAGCGACGGACCCACGGACCCAGCAGAGCGGTGTCATTCATGACCCACCTCCGGCTGGGCGTAGCGTTCAAAGCGACGACTCGCCTCACGCAGCAATTCCGGTGTCATCGTCAGATAGCGCTGGGTGGCCGCGACATCGACATGACCCAGGTAGGTTGCCAGCTGCGGCAACAGCCGTTGTACATCCGCACCCTCGCGGTACCAGGCGACGAGACGGTGGACAGCCATCGAATGCCGTAGATCATGGAGGCGGGGTTGATAGCGAGCGCCATCCTCACGCGCGATGCCAGCGATGGCGCGCAGACGGACGAAGGCACGTTCGGCCATGCCCCGTGTGACAGCGGTGCCGGTGCGGGTAACAAAAAAAGGACCGGCGGAATCGTTGGAATGACCCTGCCGGCGCCGATCATCGGCGTAAGCCCTCAGCGTTGCCGTCAATCGCGGGCCGATCGGGACCAGCCGTGTCTTGTAGAACTTGCTCTCGTGGATGGTGAGTAAACTTGCGGTCAGGTCGACATCACCGAGAGTCAGCGCGAGGGCCTCGCTGATACGCAGCCCGGCCCCATAGAGCAACAACAACAGTGGGCGCAAGGTCGCTCCTTGCAGCGCCCTGCGGGGCGTCTCAAACTCGCCAGCAGCCTTGAATAGGCGGCGCAACTGCGCCTCGGGGAAAATGTAGGGTCGAAACGGTGAGGGCCGCTTGGGCACCGTCTTGGGCAGCGGCGACAGCGTCACATAGCCCCGCCCCAGCGCGAAGCGATAGAAGCCGCTCAACGCCTCGTACTTGCGGTGCCAGTGCCGGGTCATGGGTCCGGTACCGGCGAGGTAGCTTTCGACCTGCTGTGGCGCAACGTCGGTGATGGCAACATCACCCACCGCCTTGCAGAAGGCCTTCAGGATGGTGGCTTCCGTGCGAAAACGCGACCCCATCGATTGCTTGAGTGCGACATAGTCGTGAACGACCCGGGCGAGATTCATAGCAACCCTCCCAAGTCGAACCGTGCCACCTCACGCAGCCCTGGCAGATCGACTTTGGCATAGTGGCGGGTGCTGCTGAGGCTGCGATGACCAAGATGATCACTGATGGCTTCCAGAGACAGCCCTTCGGCCAAGAGATGACAGGCACAGGCGTGGCGCAACGCATGGGGCCCGAGGTGGGGAGTCTGGATGCCCAGGTGGTCGAAACGGCTGCGGGTGACGTGGTAAAGGGCGCCGGCCGAGAGAGGTCGGAACGGGGCCTTGAGGGTGAGAAACACCTCACGGCGTCCACAATGCGGGCGCACCTCTTGGAGATAGCGCACGATGGCGCTGCCCACCTCATGGGTCAAGGGATAGAGCTGGGAGCAGTGCTGCTTGCTACGCACAACGGTCATGCGCTCCTGGACCCAATCGATATCCTCGAGGCGCAGCCTGGCTACCTCGCCGCTGCGCAGGCCATAGACGGCAAAGAGCAGCAAGATGGCGCGATCGCGGATGCTACGCGGGTGCTGGCTGTCGGCCGCCGGAATCAGACGCTGGAGGTCTTTCCAGACAGGGCCGGCCGGCAATGTTTCGTTGCGGAAAAGGCGCGGCGTTTCGATCGCTTCGGCGATTCCCGACCGGCACCATCCTTGGTCTTCGGCGTACCGAAAGAATGCTCGGAGTGCCTTGGCGCTACTGGCGATGGACACGCGGCACCAATGTGCCCCTTGGCGGGAGAGGAAGGCATCGGCATCCTCAATGCGAACCTCCGCGAAGGGATTCTCCCGTGTGCTGAAGTCGGTGAGAAAGTGCTCGACATGCCACTGGTAATTAGTCGTCGTTGCCGTCGAAAGACCGCGTTCATGCGTCAAGTAGCTGATGAAGGCAGCTACCAGCGGGGCAAAGGGCTTAGGTGGAGGTTCCGGGGTGCACAGCCGGCCCAAGTACCGAAGCCAGGCGGTGGCAGTCTGCACGAAAAAGACCCGCGGCCACCGAAGCGTGCGAGCCCGACGGCGGCGCCTCTGTTGTCTGGCCCAGCGCTCAGCGGCTGTTTCGACCGCCGCGAGCGTTATCGAGTAGCTGGAGGTCAGGTCCAGTTCCCGAACGACGACCAAAAGCTCCCGTGACAGGCGCACCAAGGTATCCCGCGCCGCCCCCTCCTCCGCGCGTTGAGCCAGGAAGGACGCGCGTTCCGATGCCAGGGGAGCTGCGAGATGACGGGCGATTGCGGAAGGTCGTTTGAAAAGCTTCTCGAACATAGTCAGATCTCCTCTTCAAAAGAGATTTGACCGAATCCGAATACGGTTATGTGGCGCCCAGCAAGAAAAAGCCTAACGGCTACCGCCGGTTAACAGCCGCGTAACTTCTCAATAAGTAGTGGCAGGTATATCAATAGGCTAAGCGGATAAGTTAAAATTCGTCAAGAGTTCGCATAGTTGTGTTGGCCCTGCGAAAAGACTGGGGGGACGTGGGGGAGTGTGGGGATGGATGGGGGCGGGGTGGAGGAGGATGGGTAGGGAGGGGGAAGTAAGCCGAGCGGAATGGACACCGAGACCGAGCCCGGCGGTGGGGTCCAATGAGACCGTCGGCGGCGGCGATGAGGGGGCCAAGGGTCAGGCGCGCAAGCGCGCCGGGTCGTCCAAGCGCAGCAAGACACAGCAGCTGACGATTCACGAGACACTCAAGGTCTCGCCGCAGGTGCCGATTCCCGAGGGCGCGCGCTTCAAGGGTTATCGCGACTTCATCGTGCAGGACCTGCGCATCGCGCCCCATAACACCTGCCATCGTCTAGAGGTCTGGCAGACGCCGGATGGAGAGTGGCTGCTCGGTGAGTTACCGGCGGGCCTCAACGGCGGGCACTTCGGGGCGCAGCTGCGCCGCTACGTGCTCTACCAACATCACCACTGCCATGTCACCCAACCGTTGCTGCATGAGCAATTGCGCGAGTGGGGTATCGACGTCTCCGTCGGGCAAATCAATGCGCTGCTCAGCGCTGCCAATGAAGAGTTCCTGACAGAAAAGGACCAACTGCTGGTCACCGGGCTGGCGGTCAGCCGCCACATCACGGTGGATGATTCTGGGGCGCGCAATCGGGGCGAGAACGGATACGTGACGCAGATCGGCAACGACTGGTTCGCTTGGTTTACCAGCACGGGCAGCAAGAACCGCATCAACTTCTTGCAATTGCTCCATGCCGGCAACATCACCTACAGCCTCAACGTCCACGCCCTGACCTACCTGCAAGAGGAGCGTCTGCCCAAGGAACCGTTGCGCCGCCTCCAGGCGCATACCCATGCAACGATCGCCGAAGTCGCTTGCTGGGAAGAGCATCTCGATGCCTTGGGGATGGAGCGCGAGCGCCATCGGCGCATCGCAACCGAGGGGGCGCTGCTCGGCGGACTCATCGAGAAGGGCTTCTCCCCTGAGTTGGTGATCGTCAGCGACGGGGCGGGACAGTTCGCCATCCTGCTCCATGCCCTGTGCTGGGTTCACGCCGAGCGCCTGGTCCACAAGCTCATCCCATTGAACGATCAACACCGCCAGGACCAGGAGCGGATACGCGGCGACATCTGGGATCTCTATGCCGACCTCAAGGCCTATCGGCGCAATCCCGATCCGGCGCTGGCCCCCGAACTGACGGCGCGCTTCGACGCCGTCTTCACCCAGCGTACCTCCTTTGCCACCCTCAACCAGACCCTCAAGCGGCTGCGCGCACAAGCAGAAGTTGCTGCTGGTGCTCAAGCGCCCGGAAATCGTCCTGCACACCAACGGCAGCGAAGGCGACATCCGTGGCTACGTGAAGTGGCGCAAGATCAGCGGCGGCACCCGTAGCGATCTGGGCAAACGCTGTATCGCGACGGTTTCGCCAGCTTGAAAAGACCTGCCGCAAGCTCGGCATCTCCCCTTCTGGGACTATCTGGGTGACCGCATCGGACAACGCGGAAAGATCGCCATTGCCCGATCTCATCCGCGAACGCGCCACAACCGCGAGCGCAGTGCCCTGAGATATTGCAAGAAGAGAAGCGTCGAGAACTTGGGAGGCCCCATCGACTCCCGGAGGCGAAGGTAGGGCATGCGGATATTGAGACACGGAAGGGGAAACCCGGAAACGGAGTTAGACCGGGAAATTAAAAGCCCGCCTACCGGGGAAGCGATCCTGACCGAGAAGGGAGGGACGCCGGAAGTTGTTGGGGAGTCAGACCGGCTCATAGTACTCCGAGCGCGGGAGAGCCGCGTACACGGGGAAGGGGCCAGCGAAGTGACGCAGCCAACAAAGGAAACTTCACCCAGACAAGTCGAGCTGATCCTTGAAGCAAACCTGCCTGTTGGGAATAGCGAATAAGGCGGCATCGGACAAGGCCCCATCGATTCGGCAACCTGTTTGGAATGCTGAGCGTAGGATTTCTGCTGGGTGGTGTTGGCGATTCGTCAAATCTGCGGGCGGCGAGCGGAGTAGACCCCGCCAGGATGCACGGAGCTATCGGGAAAACCTACGTGAGAACATCGAAGGATTGCAAGCAGTTCTGCGCGGCCGGTATCGGGCCAAGCTGGTACTGGGAAGATACATACCTTTGCTTCAATGGGAAATTGAGGCCCCTGGGTATACCGGCAACAGCAGACAAACTGCCGCAGATCGGAGTCATCAAAATACTGGAAGCAATCTATGAGTGCGTCGATTTTCTCGATTGCAGTTATGGATATCGTCCCGGAGTAGGGGCTTTGGATGCTATCGGGGAACTGAGCGTGGCGCTGAGAAGGGGGCGTTACCACTACCTGGTAGAGGCGGATATCCGAAGCTTTTTCGACAAAATCGATCGCGAAAGACTGGTCGAGCTGTTGGCGCTGTGGATCGACGACAAAGCCTTCCTGGTGGCTCATTCGCAAATGCTGAAGGCCGGCATTCTGGAGCCGGATGGAACGGTGAATTACCTGAACGGGGCTCACCACAAGGCGGGGATATTTCACCCATCCTCGCCAACATCTATCTTCATTATGCCTTGGATGTTTGGTTTGAGGAGACCGTCAAGGAGCACTGCCAAGGGGCGGCGCACCTGTGTCGGTACGGACGACTTTGTCTGCGCCTTCGAACTGCAAGCCGATGCCGAGCGCTTCTATCGAGTGCTCGCAAGACGGCTGGAGAAGTTCGGATTGGAGGTTGCAGAGGAAAAGACGAACCTGATCCGGTTCAGTCCGGTTAACTGGAAAGCGAGCGGTGCTTCGAGTTCCTGGGCTTCGAGTTTCGTTGGGGACGCGGTCGCTGGGGCAAGCCGGCGATCAAGCGCCGAACGGCACGCAAGAAATACCGTGCCTCCCTGGCGAGCTTCCAGGATTGGTGTCGCAAGCACTGTAGACTACCGAAGGCGGTACTCTTCGCAAAGCTGAATGCCAAGCTGCGAGGGTACTACCAGTATTACGGAATCCGTGGGAACTTCGAGAGTCTTGCCGACTTTTACCATCACGTGCAACGGCTACTCTTTCGGACGCTGAATCGTCGCAGTCAGCGGCGCAGCTACAACTGGAAGGGTTTCGCGGAGCTGATCAAAGTCTTCAGGCTCGAACGACCACGCATCTGCCATGACTTCTGAGGCCCCGAAACCCAGCGGGGCCTTATGTGCGAAGCGAGTAACTTTGAGGAGCCCCGTGCGGTAGTTCCGCATGCGGGGATCTGTACGGGGGCGGTCGGGCAACTGGCCGTCC
>CALOFM010000054.1:0-20482 GCA_942492625.1 uncultured Gammaproteobacteria bacterium
GGAGGTTCATGGTCTGGACCGTTGCCTGGACCATGGCATCGACGGCTTCAAGCGCTATACGGCATTCGCGGTGGTGGCACGCAATCTCCAGCGGCTCGGTGCCATCTTGCGCCAGCAGGAAGCCGAGCGACAGCGCGGCCCCTATCTGCGCGCAGCGTAAGCGCACCGAAGGGGTCTGAGTGAAAGCGCCGCAGGACGCGTGCGCCTACCGATTGCCGGCAATGAGAGCCAATCTCATTAACTCGCCCCGCTGACGGCAACCCACCGCCAATCGCAAGCCGACACACTAAATGCCACCGGATTTCCCGGCTAACGGGAATAGACTTCGCGGCAAAAATCGAGTTTCCTGTCAGGCACTAAATAACCGATACGGCGATCGAGGGGCTTTCTACCCTCCACCCCAACCCTCTCCCCGCTGGGGAGAGGGGGTCAATTTTGCCGCGTTTCGTGAATTTCTAAGAACCTTTTCCTTAATCCGGATCAAGCGCGGTTTGGTGTCAGTTCTCGCATATTTTCATTCCCGTAGGAGCCGGAAGCTGACTCTTCCTCCGCACCACGCCGACCCCCGTCCCCGCATGATCCGGGCAACCTAGGCGACCCCTGTGCCCGCGCGGGAACTGCCCCCTATGCCCCGCCGGGTCAGTCATGGGGGCGAGGCGATTCACGCGCACTATCGCTATGCCTTGCGCAGGTCTTCTTTTTTCCTCGCGTAAGTGCCTCATGGATGCGCTGTGCCTGTGTCGGAAAATCCAGGTCAAAGGTGCAGACAACGATTCCCGCGTGGTTGGTCGAAGCGAGGTGCAGGCGGACGAAGTCCCTTCGGTTGAGCGTCAAGATAGCTCGGTCCAGGATCTGCATGGCATAGGCTAAGACATCTGCGTCTGGAACCGCGTCCCCCGCCCGGCCGGTTTCCTCGATGGTCAGGACATCGTGGCCCATCTGTCCGGAGGGACTGAGCGGCCGAGAGCGGGGAGGAAGTTCTCGTTGCTATAGATTGGTGGCCAACCGATCATTCCCCTCGTTCTCAGCGAGGATGGCGCGGTCTATCTCCGCGGCATTCAGGCGCGCGTAGCTCCAGGCATTGCCTAGATCTTCGGCGCGGAGTGTCGGATAAGCTTGTCAGCAGCCGCTGTTTCGGTCACGCCCGGGCGTCGTCTTGCTCTAGTATCCAGATGGGGATCCGGGTTCGGACCCACCGAGAGCCTCCCCCACTCAGACGCCCTGGCGGGCGTGCGTGCCTGGTCACGCTTTCCCAGCCCAGAATCGCGAGCGATACCAGCGCATGAGTTGTGCCTTCTCCACTCAAGAACGTTTTAGAAGTCGCGGCACGAAACATCTCTTGGTAGCATCGAGACCGGTCTTGACATCTGCTCTTCTCCGCGCTGTTCTGGTTTCTAGTCGCCTTAAGGAACACTGGGATTCTAGCTGGGGCCAGGAGGGTGGGTGGCATGGTGACCTTCCTGGACCGGCGATATGTCCGTCACTCGGAGCGTTGAACTGAAGGAGGCCGAGGGATGGGTTTCGCTGTCGCTCTACCCATCCTACAAGTGGCAGCCATGAGGTTGTGGAGTCACGCATAGGCACAGGGGCCGGGTACCCAGCCGTGGGCCCCTGTTCGCCTGGGGCCGGCTCGCTGGTTGCTGAGCGAGGACGCCGGCCCCTACAACAGCTGGGGCAACGGTGCGGCCATGCGGGTGAGCCCGGTGGGCTTCGCCCTGGACTCTGTCGATGCGGTGCTGGCGGAGGCGGCTCGCAGTGCGGCCGTCACCCACAACCACCCCGAGGGCATCAAGGGCGCGCAGGCCACGGCACTGGCGGTCTTCCTCGCCCGCTCCGGTGCCGACAAGGAGAACATCAGGTCGGAGATCCAAGATCGTTTCGGCTATGACCTTACGCGGTCGCTCGATGCCATCCGTCCGGCCTACCGCTTCGACGTCTCCTGCCAGGGTTCGGTGCCCGAATCCCTGATCGCCTTCCTGGAGTCCATCGACTACGAGAGCGCGGTACGCAACGCCATCTCCCTCGGCGGCGATGCCGACACCATGGCGTGTGTCGCCGGCGGCATTGCTCAGGCCTTCTACGGCGCTGTCCCCAAGCAGATTGCTCTGGAGGTCCGATCGCGGCTGCCGAAGGGTTTCCTGGAGGTCTTGGATCGCTTCGAGAGCCGTTACGGATCAGCGAATGCGAACCCGGGAATGGCATAGAGCGCCTGGTGCAGAACGTTTTCCTTAGGAACGACGCAAAAACAACCGATAAGGCGATGGCGGGGCTTTCTCCCCTCACCCCAACCCCTTCCCTGGGGATCAGCGGCGAAAGAGCACAGATCAGCAATTGCGAACCGTTCCTATGAGGATCACCGACGAAAGAGAGATCCCTGTCGTCAGGGGCGCAGATACCCGTCACACACGGGTTTTCCGCCGCGATGCACGCCTCTCGCACCCGATAGCCGCGTTACGACTCCTCGCAATAGAGTCCGCTATTACTCGTCGTCGTGCCTTGCTCTCGGGCACGATAGACGCACCTCGCTTTCCGCAAAATCCATGTGCGACGGGTATTGAAGCGGAAGCCCTCGCGCTCGACGGCGATGTCGCCGGGCAGCCGTCCAAGGGGAAGCTTCGAGAGCCAGGGCCACAGCAGCCCGATCACCAGGATGGTGAGGCCGGCGACGATCAGGGCCTTCTGCATTCAGGACCCGCTCATGCCGATCCCGTCGATCATGGTGCCGCAGTCGGGGCAGGCGCCGTTGCGGATCCGGTTCCGCCGCACGAAGAAGCCGTGGCGCTCGATCAGGAGGGCGCCGCACTGGTAACAATGGGTGTTCTCGCCGCCCTCGCCGGGCACGTTTCCCTCGTAGACATAGCGCAGGCCCGCCTTGCGGCCGATCTCGCAGGCCCGGCGCAGGGTCTCGACCGGTGTCGGCGGATGATCGTGCATCCGGTAGGCGGGGTAGTACTGGCTCAGGTGCCAGGGGATGGCCGGGTCGAGCCCGACCAGGAACTCGGCGATCCCGCTCAGCTCCTCGTCGCTGTCGTTGAGGCCGGGGATCACCAGCGTGGTGACCTCCACCCAGACCCCGAGCTCGTGATAGAGCCGGATGGCGTCGAGCACCGGCTGCAGCCGGGCGCGGCTGATGCGCCGGTAGGACTCCTCGCGGAAGAACTTGAGGTCGATGTTGACCGCATCGAGCAGCGGCGCGATCTCCCGCAGGGCCGCCTCGCCGATGAAGCCGTTGCTGACGAAGCTGTTCTTCAGGCCCTGCTCCTTGGCGAGCACCGCGGTGTCGTAGGCCAGCTCGTAGAAGATGGTGGGCTCGGTGAAGGTGTAGCAGATGGACAGACACCCCGTCTGCTTGGCTGCGTGCACGATCTCCGCCGGCGTGACCGGCTCGCCGGGGACCTCGGCGTCCAGGACCTCCAGCTGGGGACAGATGGGTTCGGGCGCATCCGCCTCCGACTTCTTGTCGAGCTTCTTCGGCAGATGGTCCTTCGGCCACTGGGAGATCTGCCAGTTCTGGCAGTAGGAGCAGCGCAGGTTGCAGCCGACGGTCGAGATCGAGTACGCATAGGAGCCAGGGTGGAAGTGGAACAGGGGCTTCTTCTCGATCGGGTTGACCTCGCGGGCAACCACCTTGTCGTAGACCAGCGTGTAGAGCTTGCCGTCGCGGTTGTAGCGCACGCTGCAGGCGCCGCGTCCACCGTTCGGGATGCGGCAGTCGTGCGGGCACAGGGTGCAGAGCACCTTCTTGTCGGCGAGGGGCTCGTAGAAGCGGGCTTCGTGCACAGGGGTCATGCGTGCAACTCTAGCACTTGGCAGGCTGCCGGGCGCCGGTCCGTTCAACGGCGGTCCGTCGATCCCCAACCGGATCCTCGGCCGGTATGCATCGCGCGGCCATGACAACAATGTTTCCGATTCAGAAACACGCAAAACGGCGTCTATGCGAACCCTGATCCTGACCTACCCGACGGAGATCGACGACGAAGCGCCGCTGGAGGGCAAGTTTCTTCAGCTCCGGTGGGCCGGTCGCGCGTACCTGCTCTTCGCCAGCGCCGACGAGCACCGCTACCACAACCAGATCCTCGGGCGTTTCCTCTCGGAGCAAGGTATCCCCCACCGCTGGGAGGGTGCGGAGAACCTGGTCGTGGATCACCCCGAGCTTTCGATCATGGGGGGCGGACGCTTCCGTCTCGATCTCCTCACCAAGCAGCTGCGGGTGTGGGATGCGTCCAGCGTTTACGGTCGCTTTGATGCGTCCGCCCTGTCAGTGCAGCTCGCCGCGGCGGATCCGCCCTGGCAGGGGCTTGCACTCAGCGTCGCTTGAGCCCGAATGCTCCGCGGTGAGAATGCAACGATTATGAGGTGCGAGCGGATCCTCACAGCCCGTCAGATGCCGAGGTAGCCCTCGGGCGCCAGGCTCGTGGCGAGCATGACCGAGTTGATGTCCTCATGCTCCTTCCAGGTCCGGCTGCTCCGATTCGCCGGTTCCAGCCAGAAGCCCTCGATCGTATCGATCATGGGGGCATAGTGCATCAGCCGTTCGAGGCGCGGGCCGAGGGAGGAAACAGAATCCAAGGTCCCGGGATACTGTGCGGCCAGTTCCCGTGTGCGCTTGACCGCGCGCAGTCCGATCGACAGCCCGAGCTCGCGGAACGCGAGCCGGTAATCCGCCGGCATCGACAGGGCATCCCTGTCTCTTGACTCGTACTCGAGTCCGGGCAAGGACGCGTCGAGCACGGTGTTGATGAGACCGCCATATCCTGAAACACCCGCCAGGGTGAGCTGCGCCAGCGTGTGCGCCGCGGTCAGCAGGCCGCCGATCCCGAGGGGGTCGGCGGTGGCCAGAGGCTGACTCTCGGCCATGACGGCCAGATCGGCGATCTGTCGATCGAGATCGGGGCCAGCGAGCTCACCCAATCCGCTGGCCGCGTGACGCAGCTCGAGGCAGGTGACCAGGCCGTCCAAGGGGTCGTGCTGGCCCTGCGAGTCGACCAGCGGCCGGGAGAGGTCGATGCTCATCTTCCAGACCATGCGCCGCGGGCCGCCGGACGGCGGACCATAGCTGAAGCGCTCAACAGCGGTCTCGGCGAGCTCCCGCGCCCAATGGACATAGTGCGCCTCACCAGTTGCTCTGCCCACGCGGGCCAGCGCGTGCATCCACTTGGTCAGGTAGTGGAAGTACTGGCCGTCCCGGTCCCATTCGAGGCGCTCGTCGAATGGTTCGTCCGGTCCGCGCTCGTTGAGGGCTTTGCCGATTCTGAGGCCACCTTTGGTCGGGTGCCGCTCACCCTCCGCTTCACCGAGACCACTGATCCATCCTTCCCTCGGGGCGTCGGCTCGGTGCCGCCCGAGGACATGGTGCACCTGATCGACGAGGCGCAGTGCGAGTCGGCGATAGGTCGCGTCGCCCGTTCGCTGCTCGAGCTCCAGGAAGTTGCAGACGGCGAAGGCGTCGGTCCACAGGTAGCGTGTCGGAGGCTGTTCTCCAATCAGACCCGTGCGCTCGGCGAAGTCCCTCATCAGGTCCCGTACGAAGGACGTTTTTTCCCTTTCGGCCATCGTCATCGGGAGGTTCCCCGCGAGTCCGATTTGTTTTCCGCCGGTCGCATCGGCCTGTTCGGGGAGTACGACATTGCCCCTATCCCCTCGCGTCTGGCTCGGATTCGAACACCCGTGCCAGGCCGTCACGCTCCGGCAGGGGGTATGGCTCCCAACCTGATCGGGTCCGTTGCAGGACCCGCGGGGGCCCCTCGGTGACCTCGCCGATCTCCGTGCAGGGGATGCCCTGCTCTTCGAGGGCCGCGCGAATAGGCTCAACATCCCGGGTCGGCGCGGTGAGAAGCAGCGCTCCCGAGGCGATGGCGGTGAGGGGATCGATGGAAAAGGCGGCGCAAACCCGTGCCGAGAGCGGCGTGACCGGCACCGCGACCGGATCGAACCGCAAGCCCCGTCCCGAGGCCTGGGCGAGCTCCCACAGGGCGGCGGCGAGCCCGCCCTCGGTGGGATCGTGCATGGCGGTGACCCGGCCGGCATCCAGGGCAATCCGGGCGTCCCGGGTGACCCCGATCCCCGGGTCGTTCAGGTAGCCTTGGGCCTGACTGAGGTCGGCGGCGGTCAGGACCTCTCTCAGCTGCTCCGACCGCTCCCGGGCCAGGATGGCCGTGGCCTCGATGGGAACGGACTTCGTCAGCAGTAAGCGGTCCCCCGGCCGGGCCCCGCGCGGGGTGACCAGGCGGTCGCGCGCGACCAGGCCGAGCAGGGCCCCCACCGCTACCGGGCGGTCCAGCCCGTAGGTAATCTCCGTGTGGCCTCCGACGAGGGCGATGTCGAGCTCCCGGCAGGCGTCGCCGATCTGCCCCATGAGCCGCTGCGCCATGGCCTCGTCGGCCGCGTTCTCGGGCAGGAGCAGGGTGACCAGCAGCCAGCTCGGTGTGGCGCCGGTGGTGGCGAGGTCGTTGGCGTTGACCTGCACCAGATAGGCGCCGAGCTGGTCGGTGGCGAAGGTAACCGGGTCGGACTTGCACACCAGAAGCTGCTCGCCCAGGTCGATCACAGCGCAGTCGAGACCCACGCCCGGTCCCACCAGCACCCGCGGGTCGTCGACCGGGGCCGCCGCCAGGAGACGAGCGAGTATCTCCGGCGGCAGCTTGCCGACGGGGAGCGATGGTGTGTCGCGATCGCGCATGGCGTTACTGTGCCAGTGCTATGGCGGGCTGTCACGATCGATCGTTTCCGACTTTGGGATCGTCGCCTCGTTGGCGGCGAGTGCCAACAGGGCCAAAAGCGCCTCCGCGTCCGCGCTTTCGAGCGCCTCATCGACGGCCTGTTTGATCCGCTGTGTCTGCGCGTGGCGGATGCCGGTACGGGGATCTGCGGAGTGCATACCTGACGAGAAGGTTTCTTATAGACTTTGCGGGGAGACCCCGGCGGGCAAGTTGGGCAGGTAGGCGATGACCAGTCTATCCGAAGGCCAGCCCCGTAGGGCGCACCGCCACCGAGGAGGCTGCGTCAAGGGGATCGAAGCCAACAACCGAGGTTTCTCGAAAGCAATTGTGGCGCAAGCGGCGTAGCAGCGGATCTTCGAGCGGCGTCCTCATGAAGGCGGCGCTCGACTATGGCCGCCTGGGTTGGTCGGTGATCCCAATCGAGTCCCGCGGCAAGCACCCGCTGGTCCGCTGGCAGGTCTACCAGCACCGGCACTCGGATGCGACGGAGGTCGCCGAGTGGTTCCGAAGCTGGCCCGACGCCAACATCGCCATCGTCACCGGGGTCGTCTCCGGTCTCGTGGTGCTGGACCTGGATCCGCGCCACGGCGCGGATGCGAGTCTCCAGGAGTTGGAGCGCAAGCATGGGGCCATCGCCGAGACCGTCGAGGCTCGGACCGGCGGGGGCGGTCGCCATCTCTACTTCGCCCATCCCGGCGAGATGCTGCACAACCGGGTGGGACTTGCCCCGGGTGTCGACCTGCGCGGCGACGGCGGCTACGTGGTGGCGCCGCCGTCCGTCCACGCCAGCGGCGAGCCCTATCGGTGGGAACGCTCCCCTGATGTCTGCCCCCTGGCGCCGCTGCCGGACTGGCTCCACGAGGCGTCGGAGGAACAGGGCCGTCGCGGACACCCGATCTCTCACTGGCGCCGCCTTCTGCGGGAAGGCGTTGGCGAGGGCGAGCGCAACAACAGCATCGCCTCCCTGGCCGGACACCTGCTGTGGCACGGCGTCGATCCCGAGGTCGCAACGGAGCTCCTGCTCGCGTGGAATGCGACGCGCTGCCGACCGCCGCTGGAGCCGGAGGAGGTCGTACGCACCGTCGCGTCGATTAGCTGTCTCCATCAGCAGGGAGAGGACAGCGTTACCTGACGCTGAACCCTGCTTCATCCAGACTAATCATTCAGACTCGAGCCGGCGCCAGCAGCTCCGGCCGAACCATCCAGGCCAATACCCAGTGACCCTCCGCGTCCTTTTCCAGGCAGGCCATGGTCCCGGGCTGGAAGGCGAGCAGCGGCCGATCCGGGTCCGCGGCGAGCAGCAACGAGGCCAGCCGCCCGAGGTAGGGCAGGTGACCCACGATCAGGGTATCGACGGACCAGAAGGCGATCTCCGGGGAGACCTTCTCGAGGGGATCCTTCGGACCGAGACCGGCGTGTGCCTGGGGCTGCCCATCGGGAAGCAGGGCCTCGGCCAGAATCTCTGCGGTCTGCTTGGCCCGGGTCTTGCCGCTGTGCAGGACCTGCCCGACTTGAATGCCGGCCTTGTCCAGGAACTCGGCGAGGCGCCGTACGTCTTCGCGGCCTTGCTCGCTCAAGGGGCGGTCGGGGTCGACGTCCTTGGGGACGGCCAGACCGTGTTGGGTCAGGTAGATGCGCATCTCAGGCTCCGATCTTAGTGGTTCAGGTGGAGGATAGGCGGGTATCGTCGCGGCGGCCGCTGTCGTACAAGGTCATCTCCCAGCGGTCCTCGATGGTGTCCTGGCGCAGCAGGTAGATGCCGCCGTCGTCGCCGCGCAGCTTGAAGTAGCGATGGCGGGGGTCCAGCCACCGGTCGATGATTTCGGTCACAACCACCTCTCGCTCGCCGATGTGCAGCCGGCGGGGCTCGGTGTCGGCTCGGTGACCGGCATAGCATTCGACGCGGAGGATTGGTTCGTCTTCCGTGCCGGTGTCTTTCTCTGAAGGCTCGTTCATCTTTTCTCCTCCAGGGAGATCAGCGGCTCGCTGATCCAGGTCCCCTTGCAGCGCGGGCACTTGCCCGGCTTGTGCCGCTTGTGCTCGTCGAACCAGAAGCCGCACTTGCGGCAGCTCGCGGGTGTGATCACCGGGCACAGCGGATCCTTGCGCAAGGAGCGGAACAGGTGCTCCAGGTCGTCCTCCAGGTCCCGCGGCCTTTCGTCGAGCAGCAGGGACAGCTCGTGCAGCGAGATGGGGCGTGCCTTGAGGATGTCGATCAGGTCCCTGCGGAACATGGGTCCTCCGTTTCCCGGGTCAGGCCGGCGGATCCTGGTCGCACCTGGACGGTCGCGGGACCACCGAAGGGGCCATCCACGTCGATCTCCACCGGCAGGAACAGACGGATCACCTCTGCATTGGTGAGCAGGTGCGCGGTGACCTCGCTGGTGCGCAGCTCGGAAGGCCCGTCGGCCAGCGCCAGCGGTAGCAGGAGTTGATCGGCTAGCCAAGGTTCGACGGTGCCGTCGGTGCGCAGGAAGGCCGCCAGCGCATCGACCGCCTCATCGGCGACTCGCTCCGCGCGCTTGCCGCGGGCGCCGAGGGCGAAGCAGCAGGCACGGCCTGATTCGCACTCTGCCAGCAACAGAAGGACGGTGCCCCGGCTGGCCGTTGGGAGCTCTTCCACGACCACCTCGGGCTCTATGTCGGGCAGCAGGTTTTGCAGCCGGTGCAAGGCCTGGCGGCGCTGGCGCTCGGCGATCTCCCGCGGTAGGTTGGCCACCGCGGATAGCCCACGGATAGATCGAAGAGGGCCGCGTTCGGTCAGTCTCAACGGCGTTGGGCGGGCACCGCCGGGGATCTGTGCCTGGAGCTCGCCGCCGCCCTGAGGATAGAAGCCGGCCATGGTCATGGTCAGGTTGAAGGGGACGCCGATGCGGGCGAGGAGGGGGCGCCACTGCCAGTCCAGATAGTGAAAACAGGGGCTCCAGGGCACGTGGGTGCCCCCGCGGATGGTGACGCTCGATGTGCCCGCCGCCAGCGCCAGCGGCAGCAGCAGGGTCTGCAGCACCAGCGAGGTGGCGCCGGCGGTGCCGATGTCGAAGAAGTAGTCGCCGGGCCGCACCGGACCCGGCGCAAACTCGATCTCCTCGGAGCCGACCCGGTCGCCCCGGACTTCGGTGCCGGCCACCCGGGCCGCGGCCCGCACCGCCGCCAGGTGCTGGGGCCGCAGTCCGGGTCGGTCCCGGTTGGCGCGGATCCGCGAGAGGCGAAAGGACTGTCCCGTCAGCAGGGAAAGGCTGAGCGCGCTGCGCAGCACCTGGCCGCCGCCTTCGCCCATGGCGCCGTCGACTTCGATCGGCTTGGTCATCGTCGCCCCGCTCTCAATTCATTGTCCGGTTCCTGCTCGATGACATCGAAGACCTGCTCGCCGAAGGCGCGGACCAGCTTGCGGGCGAAATGTGGGCCGATGCCCTTGACCATCCCCGAGCCCTGGTACTTCTCGATGCCTTCGAGTGTCGTGGGCGGGACGACCTTGAGGTGCTGGGTCTTGAATTGAAGCCCGTGCTGGCGGTCGTTGATTCATGCGCCGGCGTACTCGACGTATTCCCCAGGGGTGATGCTGGCCGCCGACCCGATGACGGTCACCAGCTCGCGTTGTCCGCGGACCTTGACCCGCAGCACGCAGAAGCCGCTCTCGGGGCTGTGGAAGGTGACGCCCTCGACCGAGCCTTGCAGGTGCTCGGATGGAGCCCCTTCCTGTCGTTGATTCGGGTGGACCATCCGCCGTTCAGCGTCCCACCGTCTCGCTGCCTTCTCCACCGAAGCGGGTCGCGAAGTAGCCAATGACCAGGCCGATGACGGCGCCCTCCGCCGTGAACCAGAACGGCGATTGAATGATCCCGTCCTCTCCGAACATCGCGACCAGCATCGCCGCCATGGTGTCGTAGGCGAAAAAGGCCAGCACGAAATTCATCCAGGCGCCCACAAACGTGGCACGGAACCACCAGGGGAGGGGGAGCTTCAGGATCGGGTGGCGGGTATAGACGCCGAAGACGCCAATGATTGCGCCAACCGTGGTGTACCACAGCAGGATGCCCCATCGGATCAGCCAGCCGGCATCCGGAAGAAAGAACGGCAGCAGCAGGAAGCCCGCAAGGCCGAAGAGAAAGCCGACGCCCTTGCCGATGGCGATGCGTGTCGTCAAGGATGGGTTTTCGAACATGCGTGCTCCTGTCGCTCAAAAGTGGTTCGGGAGATAGATTTCCGCGGAACGGCCGCCCCGATACGGGTCCAGTTTGGGCAATCTCGATCGTAGTTTGAAGGATCTCGATCAATTCCGCTGAACCAGCTTGATCCGTATGCTCTGGTTGGGACGCAGCGTCCCGGCGGCAACACACCCGATCTCGGGTCCATGAAGCGGTTCCACCTTGAATCGCCGCAGGATCAATGAAAGCACAAGCCGCGCCTCGAGCAAGGAGAATTGCATGCCGATGCAAATGCGCGGACCGAGGCTGAACGGGAAATAGGCAAATGGATGTCGGCTCCTGACGGCCTCCGGGGTGAACCGGTCGGGGTCGAAGCGCATCGGATCCGGCCAGATCTCCTCCCAGCGGTGAGCGAGATAGGGTGAGAGCATGACGATCGCACCGGCCGGGATCCGGTACCCGAGAATGATGTCCTCGGATATCGCGTTGCGCGCAATGGTCCAGGCGGGAGGGTAGAGGCGCAACACCTCGTTGACGAAGCGCGCCGTGTACTCCAACGCTTTCAGATCGTCTGCGCTCGGGTTGTCGTTGACGACGTGGTCGTCGATCTCCGCCGTCACCCGCTCGGCGATGTCCGGCCGTCGTGCCAACCAGTAGAGCGCCCAGGTCAACAGACTGGCCGTGGTTTCGTGGCCTGCGAGATAGAGGGTGACGACCTCGTCGCGCAACCGCCGATCGCTCATGGCCTCGCCTGTGTCCGGGTCCCGTGCGTCCAAGTAGGCACCGAGCAGCGTCTGGTCCCCATTCTCCGCCTGACCGGCGCGGAAACGCCGGATGATGTCGTACACGAGGTCATCCAGTTCCCGAAGCGTGCGGCGGAAGCGCAGATTGCCGGGCGTAGGCACCCATAGCGGCACCTGCAGATTGGCGGGCCCCCGGCGTCCGATGGCCGCGAGCGCCGCACCGAAGCTGCGGCTCGCCCGCTCTGACTGCGCGCTGAGATCCAGGCCGAAGAGCGTGCGCCCGGCGATCGCCAGGGTCAGCCGCGTCATCTCCGCCTGCGCGTCGATCGGGGTGCGACCAGCCTGCGGGATCCAGGAAGCGATGAGCGCTCGGGTGCACGCCCCCATGGTCGACAGGTACTGCTCGAGCCTCGCAGGCCGAAAGGCGGGGTTGGCGAGCGCACGCTGGCGGCGCCAAAGTTCTCCCTCGCTGGTGACCAGTCCGTTTCCGAGCAACAGCCGCGCGCCGTCATAGACGGAACCCTTGCAGTAGTTTTTCTGCCGGGACCGCAACACCTGCTCGACCGCATCGGGATGTGCGAGCATGACCAGATCATGGCCCAGGGGGAGGGGGACTCGAAACAGTGGCCCATACCGCTCGAATAGGCGGACAAAGGGCTTCAGCAAGTCGCCTTGCAGAAGCGATGCGAATGTCCCACCCAGCCGCCAGCCGGTAGGACCTGGCAGCTCACGGGTGCTCATGGCTCGATTGATTTCGCTGCGGGCGCCCTTGGATTGTCTTCCCTCAGGCAGAGGTCCCAGTAAGGCACGCCGGCAAAACGCTCGGCCAGAAAGTCGACGAACGCTCGCACACGGCGGGACAGGTGCCTGGTGTGGGGATAGACGGCATGAGCGTAAATCGTCGGCCACTGGAAGTCCGTGAGGATCGCGCGCAGCTTCCGTGCTTCGATTGCCCGGTGCACGATGAAGGTCGGTTCCAGGACGATGCCGTGGCCGTCCTCCGCCGCCTGCCGCAGGCAGTCGCCGTTGTTGGCCCGCAACCGCGCTCGGACCTGCACGCTGCCCTGCCGGCCGTCCGGATCGGTGTAGGTCCAGAGACCGGGGTTGGGTGCGTTGGCGTAGATCAGGCAGTCGTGATGGGTGAGCTCGGCTGGGGTTCGTGGGGTACCGCGCTCGGCCAGGTAGGCGGGACTCGCGCAGACCACATGGCGCACGGGTGCGAGCTGTCGGGCGATCAGGGTGGAATCGGCGAGCTCGGCGATCCGCACCGCCAGGTCGAACCCTTCGGCGAGCAGGTCCACCTGCCGGTCGTTGAGATCCAGGTCGAATTCGATCCCCGGGTGGGTTCGCAGGAAGGCGTCGATGGCGGGCCCCAGGTGGTTCAGACCGAACGAGAGGGGCACGGCCACCCGCAGCCGCCCCTGCAGATCGCCATGTTGCTGCGAAACGGCCAGCTCCGCCTCCTCGACGTCGGCGAGGATGCGCAGGCAGCGCTCGTAGAAACTCTGCCCGGTGTCCGTCAGGTTCATGCGGCGGGTGGTGCGGCGAAACAGTTGGACCGACAGGCGCTCCTCCAGGTCCGCCAGCCGGCGGCTGACCGCCGACTTGGCGATCCCAAGGCGCTCCGCCGCTCCCGTGATGCTGCCGCCCTCCACCACGGCGACAAAGGTGCGCATCTCTTCCAATCGGTCCATTGTTCTCAATCGCGGAAAAGTAATTTCTCTATCGTATCGTTTATACGTCTCCGCGCAACACCTAGACTGTGGCTCAACGGCGCGAAACGGTGCGCCCCCGTAAATCGGCAGAGACGTAGTGGAGGTATCGGATGAAAGCGAGAAATGACCGGAGTTCGCGATTCGGTGGCCTAAAGGTGCTGCGCGTGGACAGCAGCGCCCGCTCGGAGGGTTCGATGACCCGCAGGGTCGCCGACGAACTGATCGAGCAACTGCGGGAACGCGACGGCGTGGTCGAGGTCAGCGTGCGGGATCTCGCGGTAGAAGCCCCGTCATTCGTCGATGCGTCCTGGGTGAACGCGAACTTCACGCCCTCCGAGGAGCGGAACGAGGAGCAAAGGGCTGCCCTCGCGGAGTCCGACGCCCTGGTGTCCGAGCTCAAGGCCGCCGACGTTCTGGTCATCGGCGTGCCGATCTACAACTTCGGGATTCCAGCGGCACTCAAGGCCTGGGTCGACATGGTCGCGCGGGCGCGCCTCACCTTCCGCTATACGGAGAACGGCCCCCTGGGACTTCTCAACGGCAAGCGGGCCTATCTGGCGGTCGCATCGGGCGGCACGGCGGTCGGTAGTGAGATCGACTTTGCCACCGGCTACCTGCGCCATGTGCTGGGTTTTCTGGGAATCGACGATGTGCACATCGTGGCGGCCGATCGGCTGATGGCGAGAGATGAGGGAGAGGCAATGCGTCATGCCCACGCGCAAATCGATCGTCTGCTACCTGCTCCCGAGCCGCTTGCGGCGACCGCCTGAGCGGATCGAGCAACGCAACGCCATCCTGGGGTCGAGAGGACAGCATGAAAACGAACACAGCCGGAGAATTCATCCGCTCGGAATCCAGCTTCCGAAACTGGGTGACAGTGGACGGTCGTCCGGGGCCGTCAGGGGAGGGCGGATTTCAGGCGGCGCCCGGGCGTTATCACCTGTATGTATCCTATGCTTGCCCCTGGGCCCATCGCACCCTGATCTTTCGCAAGCTCAAGGGTCTCGAGGCGGTGATCTCGGTTTCCGTGGTGCATCCGCTGATGCCGGCGGAGAGCTGGGTGTTCGGAGACTATCCCGGCTCGACTCCAGACCATGTGCACGGATTCCTGAAGCTACGCCAACTCTACGACCACAGCGCGCCTGGCTTCGACGGCCTGGTGACCGTTCCTGTCCTGTACGACAAGCAACGGCGGGTCATCGTCAACAACGAGTCCTCCGAGATCATCCGCATGCTCAACGGCGCCTTCGACGAGTGGGGACGCAAAGACGTCGATTTCTACCCCGAACCCCTGCGCATCGAGATCGATGCCATCAACGGGGTCGTCTACGAGAACGTCAACAACGGTGTCTATCGGGCGGGGTTCGCAAGCACCCAAGCTGCCTATGAAGCCGCCTATGATCGGTTGTTCGATACGCTCGATGACCTGGAGAGGCGGCTGTCAGCGCAACGCTATCTGATCGGAGATAGGCTGACGGAAGCGGACTGGCGGTTGTTCACGACCCTGGTGCGCTTCGATGGGGTCTACTACGGACACTTCAAGTGCAACCGCCGACGGCTGGTCGACTACCCCAATCTCTGGGCTAACACGCGTGAGCTTTACCAAGTGCCCGGTGTCTCCGAAACGGTAAACATGGATCACATCAAGCTCCACTACTACGGCAGTCATCGCGGAATCAATCCGACGGGTATCGTACCTAAGGGTCCCGATTTGGATTTCTGGGCGCCTCATGGACGCGGCAATGCCGGCGTTCAGCGCTGTGCTTGAAGATTCCAACCGAACGAAATCCTAACCCAATCGCTGAATGGAGAACGAGCATGAGTGAAGAAGCGGTCATCGCAGAAAAGTCGCCCTTTGCGGTCGAGCTGGTGGAAGGGGAGACCTATTACTGGTGTGCTTGTGGGCGAAGTAAGAACCAGCCGTTCTGTGACGGTTCCCACCAGGGTACCGGCTTGGAACCAGTCGCCTTCACGGCAGAGAAGACCGGGACTGCCTATCTATGCGGTTGCAAGCGGACGGCGAACCGGCCGTTTTGCGATGGGACCCACAACACACTTTGAAACGGTGCCGGCGGCTTGGGTGATTTGTGTATTTCCATCCCTTGTCCCGGCCGGCGTCGCGACAATTTTGTCGGCGAAGAAATCCGCTTGCCTAAATCTTCGGCGAGTGTGGGCTGGCAGGACGAGGCACCCGTGACGGTGGAGGACGAATGATGTGGGACCAGCGTTACAGCGGTGAAGAATACGCCTACGGGACAGAGCCCAACGAGTTCCTGGTGGCTATGGCGCCCAGGCTGCCGATGGGAAGGGTCCTGTGCCTTGGGGAAGGCGAAGGCCGCAACGCCGTCTGGTTGGCCAGTCAGGATCATGACGTGACAGCAGTGGATGCCTCACGAGTGGGGCTTGAGAAGGCCCAACGGCTTGCGGCGGAGCGCGGGGTGACGATTGCGACAGTGCACTCGGACCTTGGGGCATACGACATCGAGCCGGATACCTGGGACGGTATCGTGTCCGTTTTCTGTCACCTTCCCCCCAATCTGCGAGCGGACCTCCACCGTCGCTGCGTAGCCGGTCTGCGCTCCGGCGGCGTCATGCTACTCGAGGCCTATACGCCGCGTCAGCTCGTGCACGGAACCGGCGGTCCACCGGTCGCAGAGCTGATGATGGACGAGGAAACACTGCGCGCGGAACTCGCTGGTCTCGAGTTTCTGCACCTGCAAGAGTGCGAACGCGAGATACATGAAGGCACGCTCCATAATGGGCTCGGCGCGGTCGTCCAGATGGTGGTGCGAAAGCCATAGGTGGTCCACGTTTTCTGATCCGTCACGGAAGATAACGCCCCTGTTAGGGTTAAGCTCTTGAGGGGATATGTCGTTGTCTGAGTTAAAATTCCGGGCGGCCTCCAAAGAGCAGGGGGAGCATCGGGGGAGCAGGGCGGGCAAGACACAATCGCCCCACACTATTGGGGGGCTGGACGGGCCGGCCGAGATTGCGCCCAGGTCGGCACTTCTAAGTTGATGCCTCTACTTGTCACCAACAGCGCATTCCCAATTGGATGACCGCGATAGCAGAGAGGGAGGTAGGTGATGAGCAACGAGTGCAGGGTCCAATGCGACTGTGGCGCGGTGGAGTTGTCGATCGTCGGCACACCCATCGTGCATGCCTTCTGCCACTGCGTCGACTGCAGGGCGTTGCTGAATGTCCCATACCATTCGGTGACGGCGTGGAAGAAGGAGTGCGTCTCCGTCATAAAGGGCGAAGATGCCCTGTCCGTATTCCGGCACCGCGAGATGGCGATGGAGCGCTTCTTCTGCGATCACTGCGGCGAGGTCCTGTTCAATACCAACGTTGCCGGCTGGCGGGTGGTCTCTCAGCTGCTGATCGCCAAGTGCAACGATGACGAGCTGCCCGCGGAGCTGCGCTCGGACAAGCACTTCTTCTATGAGCAACGCATCGTCGATGTGAACGATGATCTGCCCAAGTACCTGCGGGGGACGGACGGTCCCCTGTACGAAGGTTTGGCCTAGCCGGCCTACCTCAGGCGTTTCTCCATCACCGCCTGTTCGAAGGCACGGTTACGGTAGATCTTGATCTGCCGCCTGACGATCCTGAAACCTATACGGCGGAAGAAGGGCTCGGCGGTAATGCTCACGTCCGCTCGAAGACGCCTATTGCCGCGGCCGCGCGCCTCGCGCCCGACCCGGCCCATGAGAGCGCCCCCAATGCGGCGATGCTGATGCGCGTAGTGGATGTAGAAGCAGTCGATCTCCCCTTTACGGCCCAGCTCTGCGAAGCCGGTGACAGCGCCGTCGTCCTCGGCGACCAGGACCCGATGGCGCCGGAAACGCCGCTGCCAGAAGGCGTCCTGGTAGACCTGCGGCACCCAGATTTCGATCTGCTCAGGTCAGTAATCCCGGGCAT
Source organism: uncultured Gammaproteobacteria bacterium (assembly GCA_942492625.1). Classification (GTDB taxonomy): domain Bacteria; phylum Pseudomonadota; class Gammaproteobacteria; order Chromatiales; family Chromatiaceae; genus Thiosymbion. The sequence goes on from CALOFM010000054.1 coordinate 17,244, forward strand.
TCACTCGATGCACGGCCTCGTAGTAGTGGCGCGCGATCTGCGGGATGTCTGCCCGCCGGACACGACGGACGCGCATCAGCAGGTGAGGTGCAGGGCCGCGACTATGCGCGCGTACTCCCTCTGCAGGCGGTTGAACTCCTCGACTGCCAAGCTGGTTTTCACAACCCGCACATCGATGCCCGCGGCCCGCAGGGAATCGAGCGTCTCCCGGGGGACCTGCATGCGACCGTAGTAGCCGGTGCCGACCACGAGCACCTCGGGCTTCTCGGACAAGACGGTCTCGAGGTCCTCCCGCGCCAGACGGTGCCCCTCCCGCCGCCACCAGCGTTCCTGGACATGGTCGGGGAAGATCATGACGTCGGCGTCGTAGCCGCGGCCTTCGATGTCGATATGGCCGAAGCGGTATTGGTCGATGCGCATAGTTCGATGTCTAGGCGACTCAGCAGGTGAGCGCCCGTCCGCAAAAGGTCCTCGCCTCACGGGTTCATCAGCCCCTGCAGTGCAAGGGCGTTACGCTGGGCATTGTCCCGACAGCAGTTGTTGAACAGCACGTGCAGCTCCCTGGCGCGCCTGCCGAGCTCGTTCACTGACCCCGCGAGCTCGCGCAGCTCCTCGTCCGAGTATAGGTGGTTGAAGCGCTCCGCTGCGGAGATGCCCTTCTTGGCCAAGGTCGCTCGGTTGCGACCGTGCAGGCGCACGATGGTCAGGTTTGGCGATGCGCATTCCCACACCGCCGGCACGCTGGAGGGGAACCCCTGGGGCTCGTCCACTACCACATGAAGCAGGCCGTGCTCGCGCTCGAAGACGAGGGTCTCTTCGAGATGCTTTTCGGCGAACCAGGACCCATTTCGAAACTCCACGGCGATCCGGTCCCCGGGCACGCAAACCGGGATGACCAATGACTGGCTGAAACGCCAGGGCTTGATCAGCGTGCGCGCGAGATGGATGACCGCGCATGGCTATGCTTGAGACCGTCGTGTGCTCCCTTCTTGTGAACCGCCTAGTGCGGACCCGCATGCTAGGTGGTGTGGGGAGGGCGGGTTAGACACCCGCCCTTACCCGATTAGGCTCACATTGCACTAAGGACATTACCTTCAATTTGAGATATTACCGACATAACGCTGCTCTCTGTATCGTTGAGCGAGTTGGACGGACGAATGATCCTCGTAAGCCGATTGACGGACACGCCTCAATCATGGAACTCTTTACCTGTCATTCGAAGTAGGCGCGAAGCTCGTCTGCAGTCGCCATCTTCGGTGCTTCCCCTTTTTTGGCCCCACGTGCGGGCCACACGACTCGGTACCCCCGCTGATAGCCGCATGATGCAGAGCAATTTAAAAAAAAAAAAAAAAAAGAGAATAACCAACTGACTGCGCTCCCGACGTCAGAAAGAAGCCCCGCATGGGCCGGGGCTTAGGTACACCATGAGGAGGACTGAGGTTAGAGCGAGACCTTCTGGACCGCCCAGGAACTTCCCATGAAGTTGGCAGATCCCTGCGACGGGGCGCAACGAGACTGGCAGCACAGCTTTCATGCTTGGCCATCTGCCTGCCTGCGGATCTGTGAGTGCATCAACGCGGTTAAGGCCGCTAGGCGCTTTGGGGTCAGGGGGATAAAAAAAAAAAGCTCCGGAGGCCAGGCTGCGACAGTGCGGCTAGGCGCGGCGCGGCATTGCGTACCTCGGAAGTGTGGACGTGAGGCATCGATGGCGATGGATGGCCAGTTGCGGCCTGTTACTGATGTTGTTTCTCACAATCGGGAGGTAACTGTAACTAACGGAACGGAAAAGCTTTGTTTATCCACTGAGCCTGTGGATAAGCCTGTGGATTTCCTTCTCGCAACGCACCTGAATCACCCTAAACATGACGGTTTTGTCAGATTGGCCAAATTTTGGCCAGTGGTAATTCAACAGGAAATTCAGTAAGATACGGAATATTACCGAGTACTGAAGGGCCTTAATTGGCTAGCATGCATGACATTCGGCGTCAATGCTGCTTGTGTACAAAACTTCACACTTACGGAAGTCTGTACGGAGGGTGGGCATCAGGGCGAGCGCGTATAAATCATCAGCCAAAGACGACCTTAGCGCGGTAGTCATCATTCCAAGCGGCCTTGCGGCGCTTCTGCGCCAAGCGCAGCTTGGAGGGCTCTTGTTCGAACAGATTCATGCACAGATGGCGAATCGAGGTCAGGATCGCCGGCGCGTCGCCTTTGCGGATGCGGCTGGCGTCTTCACCGAGGACGACATCCAGACGCCAGTGCAGGCGGTTCTCCACGCCCCAGTGGCCGCGCACCGCTTGGGCGAAGCGCTTGGCATCGGCGGGGATGGAGTTGATGAACAAGCGCCGCTCCACGGTGTGGCGATCCTCGATCCAGCACGCGCGCTCGACCAAGCCGATGCTGCGCAGTCCCGGCCAACGCTCGGTGTCGGATAAGGTGCCCAACTCCTCGGTAATCCAGTAGCGGCGCACTTCCAGCCGCCCGTGGTCCTTGTCGGTCTCCTCGGTGTAGTCATAGTCCACACCGGCGAAGCCCCCCGCGGTCGCGGTGGTGAAGAACTCCTTGACCTCCTCGTGCAGCGCACTCTGATTACCCTTGAGTCCGAGGACGTAGTCGCCGCCCTGATCGACGATCTGCGCGGCGATCTTGGTCTGACAACCCATCGCATCGATGGTCACGATGCAGCCTTTGAGCTCCAGCAGCTCCAGGAGCTTGGGAATGGCCGTGATCTCGTTGGATTTCTCCTCGGTGGCTTCTTGCCCCAGCACCAGACGGTTGCTGCTGCCCCAGGCGCTGACCATGTGCAGCGCATGCTTGCCGCGGCGCCGATCACGCGAGCCGCGCGCCGTCTTGCCGTCGACCGCGACGACCTCGCCGTCGGTGACTTCAGCCACCGTGCGCGTCCAACTGCAAAAACACGCCTGAAACGTCTTCGGGTTCAGCCGCGAGAGCACCTCGGCAATGCGATCGTGCGGGGGCACCCCATTGGCAAACGGCGCAAACTTGCGCAGCCAATCCAGTTTCGCCTTGCCGAACTCTTCCATCGCCTCCCAGCCTTCCGCTCCGCTGAGCATCGCACAGACTGCCAGTAGCAGGATTTCCATCAAAGGGTATAGCTTGTTGCGCTCAACCCTAGGATCCCGAAGCTGCGAAAAATGTTCGATGAAGCTGGTCGACATGAGAAACTCCTGAGACAGTTTCTCGGTATCGTGCCGCAACGGATTGTCCTTGCGCAATTT
>CALOFM010000055.1:0-12398 GCA_942492625.1 uncultured Gammaproteobacteria bacterium
GATGGGGCGAGAGCAGATGGGCGAGGAGATACCGAGCAAGCTGTGCGGGCGGCCGTTCGATGGGGCGGACCTGGAGAGGATTCGCCGCGAGATTGTGGCGGCGAACCCGCCGTTGCGATCGGAGATCGCGCGACGGGTATGTCGGGCGCTGGAGTGGAGCGACGCACTGGGCCGGCCCAAGCTGATGAGCGCCCGGGTGGGGCTGCTGCGGCTGCATCGGGCCGGGCTGATCGAGCTGCCGGCACCGAGCAGAGGCAATGGCAATGGTCGGGGGCTGGTGCATGGGCCGGATGTCTGGCCCGAGCCGGTGCCCGTGGAGGGCACGGTTGGGCAACTGAGCGGGCTGCGGCTTGAAGCGGTGATCGACAAGCGCGCCTCGCGCCTGTGGAACGGGCTGATCGAGCGTTACCACTACCTGGGCTACACCCCGTTGCCGGGGGCGCAGCTGCGTTATCTGATCGACTGTGATCAAGGGGTGCTGGGGGCCATCGGCTTCGGGGCGGCGGCCTGGAAGGTGGCGGCGCGCGACCGCTGGATCGGCTGGGAGGCGCCCTGCCGCGAGGCCCGCTTGGGGCGGGTGCTCAATAATGCGCGGTTCTTGATCCTGCCTTGGGTACAGGTGAAAAATCTTGCCTCGAAGGTGTTGGCGCTGGCGGCGGCACGCATCCCCGAGGACTTCGCGGCCCGCTATGGCGAGCGGGTGGTGCTGCTGGAGACGTTCGTGCAGATCCCGCGCTTTCGCGGCACCTGCTACCGCGCCGCCAACTGGCAGCACCTGGGTGAAACCGCCGGTCGCGGCAAATGCGACCGCACCCATCGAGCGGCCCTGCCGCGTAAGGCGGTCTACGTCTACCCGCTGGCCGCGGACTTCCGCGCCGCGCTGGGGGTGGCGGCATGAGCGCACTGGCCGCGGAGTTGACCTTGATCGACCTCGGCGATCAACGCCTCAATCGCCGCGCGCGGCGGATGCTGGAGAAACTGGGAGAGAAACCGACGGTGAGTATTCCCGCCGCCTGCGGGGGCTGGGGCGAGACCCGCGCCGCCTACCGCCTGTTCGACCATCCCGAGGTCACCGCCGAGGCGGTGCTCGCCCCGCATATCGCCTGCACCGAGGAGCGCCTGCGTGCCCATCCCCGGGTGCTGTGCATGCAAGACACCACGGAGCTCGATTACACCAAAAAGCCGGGCATCGCCGGCCTCGGCCCACTGAACTACGAGAGCCGTTGGGGGATGTATCTGCATCCGACGCTGGCCCTCACGCCCGAGCGGGTTCCGTTGGGCTTGCTCGATCTGCACCGTTTGGTACGCGAGCCCGGCAGTCTCGGGCAGGAGAAAGATCCGAACCGCCCGCTCGAAGAGAAAGAGAGTGTCCGTTGGGTCGACGGCTTTGCCCGCGTCAACGAGCTGGCCGAGCAACTCACCGAGACCCGCCTCACTTACATCGCCGACCGCGAAGGCGACATCTACGATCTGTTCGTCGAAGCCCCCTGTCCCGAGCACGGCGCCGACTGGCTGGTCCGCGTTCAGCACTACGACCGACTCCTCGCCGATGGGCGCAAGCTGCGCGAGGTCATCGACGCCGCTCCCGTGCTCACCGAGATCACCTTCGATCGACCCGCCTCCAACGGCCGGCGTGCACGCACCGTCCACCAGCACATCAAGGTCGTGCGCGTGACCCTGAAGGCACCGCTGCGGCCCGATCGCACCTTGCCCGACATCACCGTCACCGCCTTGCTCGCCACCGAACCACACCCGCCCGCCGGGGAAGAACCTCTCGACTGGATGCTGTTGACCAACCTCCCCGTCGACACCCCCGAGCAGGCGATCGAAAAGCTCTCTTGGTACCTTTGCAGATGGCAGATCGAGGTCTACTTCAAGGTCTTGAAAAGCGGCTGCCGCGTCGAGCAGCTGCAATTGGAGAAGCGCGAGCGCCTGGAGCCGGCGCTGGCCTTCTATATGATCATCGCCTGGCGCGTGCTGTTCCTGACCATGCTCGGGCGCGACTGCCCGGAAATGCCCTGCGATACGGTGTTCGCCGACGAGGAATGGAAGGCCGTTTATCTGGTCACCCAGCGCAAACCACCGCCCGAGCAGCCACCATCACTCGATACCATGGTGCGCATGGTCGCCGGCCTCGGTGGCTTCCTAAACCGAAAAAACGATGGCTTCCCGGGCCCGAAAACGCTCTGGATCGGTCTGCAACGCGTCCCCGATTTCGTGCTCGCGCTCGAGGCTCCTTCTCCATCTGCTCTTCCAGAAACTTGCGGGCCTTGGGTTCCATGGGACTCAAACGGTTCTCATTGATGAGCATGGTCTGGTGGCGTAGCCAGTCTTGCCACGCTTGCTTGGAGATGTTGTCGAAAACGCGCTTACCGAGGTCGCCGGGGTAGGGCTGGCGATCGAGCCCCTCGGCTTCGCGGCCGAGCTTGATGCATTGAACCATACGGGTCATGGAGTTGCTCCTTTTTCGATTTCTTCCGCTTCGGCGATTTCCTGCAAGATCCGGGCGACTGGTGCCGCCAGCCCCACCCGCGTGGGCCTATGCGGGTTGTACCAGAGGTTACTGCCGTTGTCGGAGACGGCTTCGATTGGATTTTCCAACTGTACGCGCAAGGGGGTGATGTCCAGGTGGAAATGCGAGAAGGTATGACGTCGGGGTACCAGCTTTTCAACCCGCCGGGGCTTTGTGCCCAGGCGCTCGCGGCACCAGTCCTCGAGCACTCCGTCAGGTGGGCACTCGGGGAGGCTCCAAAGTCCGCCCCAGACGCCGGTGGGCGGGCGGCGCTCCAGAAGGATCTCCCCAACCGGGTTCCGCACAGCCATCATGCTCGTCTGCCGCACGGGAAGCGACTTGCACGGCTTGGGCTCCGGGTAGGCCGCTGGATCCCCGTGGGCGAATGCCTCACAGCCGCTGGCTAGGGGGCAGCGGCCGCAGGCGGGTCTGGAGCGGGTGCACAGGGTGGCGCCCAGGTCCATCATGGCCTGGTTGTAGGCGGCGACCCGCTCCTGCGGGGTGCAGGTCTCTGACAACTCCCACAGACGATTGAGAACCTGTCTATGCCCGGGCCAGCCCGGCACGGCGAAAAAACGTGCCAGCACTCGTTTGACGTTGCCATCGAGAATAGGGTGACGATTGCCGCAGGCCAGGGACAGGATGGCTCCTGCGGTGGATCGGCCGATGCCGGGCAGGGTCTGGAGCAGCCCCGGCTCCCGCGGCAGCTCGCCATCGTAGTCGCCGGCGATGACGCGGGCGGCCCGGTGCAGGTTGCGGGCTCGGGCGTAGTAGCCAAGGCCGGACCACAGGTAAAGCACGTCGTCCTGCTCCGCGGCGGCGAGGTCGGTCACGGCGGGGAAGCGTGCCAGGAAGCGCTCGAAGTATGGGATGACCACTGAGACCCTGGTCTGCTGGAGCATGATCTCAGAGACCCAGACCCGGTAGGGTGTGGGGTCGCGTTGCCATGGTAGGTCCTTGCGGCCGAAGAGGTCGAACCAAGCCAATATCGCGTCCGCAAGCTCCTCAGTGTCCACCCGTCTGGCCCTCCCGCGCTCGGACGACCCGTTCTATACCCTGGATCAACGCCGCTGCGTCTGCCTTCAGGACCGATCGGGCGACGACAAGGCTTACCCATGGGGGCACCCAGGAGTAAGAGTCCATGGCGAAGTTAAAGTCAATATCCAACCGGGTGCGGGTATCTTCTGCGAACAGACGCCAACGCGCATAACCGTAGGACAGGTTACTCTCCTCCGGAATGCTATTGGACTCGAAATCCCCATCGCCGATCTGGCGGATCAGCTGGACCTGCCTGAGGTCGTGACAGAAGACTAGGAAACAAAGGCGGTTGACGGTGCGCACACGGGCGACGCCCTCCGGCGAGACCTCGGCCAGCTCACTCTCGACGATGCGCGGGGAGACGCGGTGCAGCCCCGCGTAATCCGTGAGCACTCGCCAGACTCCGTCAAACGGTGCCTCGATCAGTGCCCTGACCTGCAGGCGGTAACCGTCGCCTTCGCGCTCCAGTGCGAAGTGCGTGATTTCCCGGCCTCAGATCTGGCCGCGGCCAGCAGAAGAGCGATCAGGACCCAGATTCGATACCGAAGGCACTGGATTAGTCGCCGCGTGCCGTGATCGGAAACCATTATTGACCCAGCAGCCCCCTGAGACTCCGCCCCAGACCCTTGATGCCGGATCGCTCCTCCAGTTGTTCGAAGATCTTGCCCCCATCCTCTTTCAGCCGATTCTCAAGCTCCTGCTTCCCGGCGCGCCGCAGGGCGGCGCTGATATCCAGGTCCCATCTCGGCTGATCGAACGTCCCGGTCAGGAGGACCGGGATGGGGATATCCTCCAGCTCCTTGATGCCGCGGCCTGACGGGGGGTTCACGAACATCGGCTCAAACAGGTAATCGAAGCCCTCCTCGACGATATCTATCTCACCCCTGCCGGTGACCTGCAGGTGGTCGGAGCTTGCGGTCAAGTCCTGATTGAGCAGAACACCGTCCTGGACTTGTGCGGTGGCGCTGAGATCGCGGAAATCGGTCTGGAGCGGAATGTCCACTTGCACCGTTCTACCCTGCAGCCGGGCATCCGCCTCCCGGACGGCACGCTCCAGGTTGAAGCCCCGGATGGTTCCTGCGGCGACCTGGATGGCCAGGGTTCCTGCCAAGCTACGCTTGACGGAGTCCGCATCGAGGCCAGATGCCGTCAGGTTCGCTTCGAAATTGCCGGAGCCGCTGAGCCTGGTATCGCCGGTCAGGTCTGCGATCAAGGCTCCGATCTGAACCCTATACCCTTGCTGGACCAGCGTGATCCCGGGATCGGCGCCGCGCAGGTCGAGACCGAGGCTTCCCTCCAACCGCCCCTCATAGAAGCGGCCGATCTGGTTGGCGGCGCCAAGGTCCCAATCCCTGCCCCAGATATCCAAAGACGCATCGCCGAAGCTGAGCCCAGCCAATCCAAGCTCTTCGATCAGCAGACGCCCCTCCAGGTCCAGATATTGCGAGCGCGCTGTTTGAGGCACGGCGATGGGCGCCGAAGCCGGAACGGCGGCCGGCTGTTTGTTATCAATCGCCACAGAAGCAGGTGCCTCAGCAGCCGGTACCGCAACCTCGGGTGTTTCAACGACCGAGGTCGACGTGGCCTGCTCGACAGCAACGCTTAGATTTGCGGTGAGCGGCGTGTATGAGCTTCCCGCGGAGGGCCTGGACAGGCTGCCCGGCGGCAGGTACCGGTCGAGGTTCAGCTGGTCGGCGACAAGCTCGACCCGGTATCCAGGCGGCTCCGTCCGCAGCACCTGCACCACACCGGTGATCAGGGTTTGGTCGAGAGTGAGTGCCAGTTCCTGGAGCTCAAGGTGCTCTGTGTCGAGGCGCCACGCTGTTTTCAAGGAGGCGCGACCGAGAGTCTGCGTGTCCGCCGTCCGTGGTATCGGCAATCCTCCTTGCTCCAGCCAAGCCCGCAGGTCGAGCTCATCCAGTGCCAGATGCCCCTCGTATACCGGAGTGGTAAGCAACCCGTGCCCATGAGCCCCGCCCTTAGCGGCAAGGGTGCCGGAACGAACCTCAAGCCCCTCAACATCGAGGGTACCTGCGCCCAAGTCCAGTGCTACCCGCGCCTCGGTTTCCACATCGACATGGCCACCCTCGAGGGCATCGCCTGCAAGCCTCAGCCGCACCTCAAGGCCGGAGATCAGATAGCGGCGGGTAATGGTATCTCCCTCCAGGCGGGCCTTAAGCTCACCCTTTGCATCGAGCCCGTCCGCGGTGAGCAGGGACTCGATGCGCAGCTTCAGAGGATCCAGATCGAACCCATCGAGCTCGCCTCTTGGCATCACCCGGGTCTCGGCGGCCAGCTGTGCCTGCATGCTTTGCGTGCCGTTCTCCAGTTTACCGGACAGGCGCACATCCACCGGATCACCCGGGGTGATGGAGCCCGTGACCAGTTCCAATCCTTCGAAGGTCAGGCTAAGCCCGCTCTGGCGGTCATCCCATACAATGAGGGAGTCGACAACCTCGATTCCGGCGACGGAGAAATCGCTGATGAAAGGCTGGTCTTCTCCCTCGACCTGTTGCGGGGCGGCTGACTCTTGAGCCGAGACGCGGTGGGCGCCGACCTGCGTGCCCCCTGGTGTCCAGGATGCGAATCGGATCATCGCAACGGCGGGCTGCTCGCCCCTGACGACCGTCGCGGGAGCCCCCGCCGTTTCATTCCAGTTTGCTCGGCCCTCCTGGTCGCGTATCAGATACAGGCTCAGCCCTTCGATGCGTATCCGGTCCATCTCCAGATGGCCGGAAAGCAGGGGGAAGGAACGCACTCGTACCCTCGCGCGCGCCACTCGAGCAAGGGGTTCATCCCCGAAACCGGGTGCGTTTGCGAGGGATACGTCCTGGATCTCCAGACCCAACCAGGGGAAAAACGACAACGACAGGTCGCCCGCGATATCCAGCTCACGACCGGTGGCGGTAGCGACCTGCTCGCGAATCTCATCTTTGAAGTCGTTGGGGTCGAACAACAGCAGGGCCAGCAGCGGCGCCGCCAGCAGGACCAGCAGCAGTCCCGCAATAATCTTAAACGGCTTGGACAAGTTATCCCTCCTAGCGGGGCGGCAGGTCAGTTGCGGGGGCGTCCGCAATTCCAACACAGGTCGAAACCGGCTTCCACCCGCTCTCCGCACCCGGGGCAAACCCAAGGCGGACCCGTGTCGGTGCGTTGCACCAGGAAACGGGCGAGGAGATCCTCGGCTCGGGGCAAATCTTCGGCGTGCAGGACCCAAACGGAAGGATAGATGTCGACGGGGAGCTCCCCCGCCGCGCCGGACAGGTAGTCACCGAGCACGGTGGACTCGATCAGGTGGAGATCCAGAAAATCGCGGAGAAACTGGGCCTCGATTCGGTCCCGAGCCTGGTAAAGACGGCGCATAAAGGTGTTGGACTTGGGACCGGAATCCGGGCTCGTCCGCTCAGGGCAGCAGGATCTGAACCGTCTCCGAAGGACGCAGTAGTTCGTCGGCACGCATATCGAAGATCACATCGAGCTGGTACACGGCACCCTGGAGCTCCACCCGTACTGGCTCAACGCCATAGCTGTGGATACGCGCATCCCGCATCTGGCCCAGGATGTTGACCCGGGCCGGCTGACCGGGCCGATAGCGTCTGAGCACTTCCGCGGTAACCAGGGCAATGGGCGAGCATCACATCGTCAGGAGCGGACCACGATCAGGGGCTCCTGCTGTAGGGTCTTGTAGACTACGTCGCCCTTCCAGACGTTACTGGAGACCACGATGACATCGAAGGGAGCGCGCAGCTCGGTGCTCCAGCGGCGACCTCGGCGTAAGCCTCCGGCCGCCTTTGCCGACTCATCCTCGGCCTGGGCCACGGCCATGCCGACCTCCGCATCCTTCAACTCCTCCTGGGCGATGAGACCTCGGTCGAGAAGCCCTGGGCACGGTCCAGCTCACGCTTGGCCTCTCGGTGGCGATCGCCGACTGTACTGATTTCTGCCTTCACCTGGCGAGATGGGCCTTCTACCTCGCGCTGGTCCATGCGCAACAGCAGGTCACCCTGCTTGACTTGCTGACCCGCGTTGACCGTCACCTCCTCCACCACGCCGTTCTCGACTACCCGCATCTCCACCCGGTGCAGCCACTCCAGCCACCCCTTGAGCTGAAGCGCCGAGTGGGCAGGAGCCATACCCAGCAGCAAAAGCGCGCAGACGATCCAGGGGGCGGGAGAGGCGAGGCACGCCCGGCGCGATCCTGATCCACAAATGCTCATGGCTTCTGCTCCGTACCAGGTTGGGGCCACAGGGGTTTGCCTTGCAGGGCGTTCAGTTCGGCCCAAGTCAGTGCGCGGCAGTAGGCGACCCGCTGCTCGTCCAGCCGGGCGCGGGTCTGCCGGCTCATGGAGAATCCCAGATCCGCCTTGACCTCCTGCTCGTAGAGGGTGCGGCTCTCGTCCAACTTGAGATCGCTCAGGAACAGCTCGGAGTTGGCGTGCTTGGCCGCTGCCGCGAGGGCTTCAAGCCGCAGTAAAAGCTCCAGAGCCTGTTGGCGCAGTTCCATGTCCACCAACCGGACATGATCCGCGGCGGCGCCTTCCTTGAGTGCGCCAAGACACTGATTTTCTGCGACCACAGCGGAGACGACCTGCTCCACCTCCGGCAGCTCGGCCGGGATCTCCGGCGGTCGCGGCTGGCTCAGGTCCCGTGGAAGCTCGTCGGGTCGGCCGATGGCTTGGGCCAGCAAGGATCTGGTCAGGCGTTGGGATATCTGACTGGCGGCGCGCTTGCGCAGGACGTCCTGATACACCGTCTCCAGCTCGGCGACCCGCAGCTCCGATATTTGCCCCAGCTCGCGCCTGACGTTGGCACGGTCATACTGGATGTAGGCCACCGCCATGGCCTCGCTATAGCGGGAGAAGCTGAGGTCCGCCAGTAACACGTCGAAAAAGCGCGCCAGGATCTCCAGCCGCTGGGCGTCAATCGGGTCGAGCAGGGCATCCAGAGGGCGGTTTCGCTGATCATCCCTACCAGTGTGGCTGTAGGCCAGGTGATGACAATCCAGGTACAGGGGCAGCCGGCGTGCAAACTTGTCCGACGGCGGACCGGATGTCCTGCTCCGGGGGCTTTGCTCCGCATAGTCTAGCGCCTGCTCGAGACTCAGGGGATCAGGTAATCCGTCGTCTTCGGCGGTGGCGCAGGCCGCTGTCGGGAATAGGATGAACAGTAGAAGGAGATGCAGGAGCGTGGACAAGCTGCGTAACCTGGAAAGTGCGCGCCGAATACAGTCCTCTCCCGCTTGCTCCCTCCGCGGTGTGGGCTGGAAGCGAGGGGTAACCTTTTCGGAACCCTGCCTTGCCCGAAGGGCGACGCGGGCGCCATGCAGGGTGAGATCGGAAATGGAGCGGGTGATGAATCGAACGCACGTTAGTAGCTTGGGAAGCTTCTTGTTCTACCATTGAACTACACCCGGGCAAGAGCGCTAAAGCATAAGGATGACGCCCCTCAGCTGACAAGCCCCAGCTCGACGGCTGCGGTTCGGGCACAATTGGGGTCTACCTTTTTCCTTCGTTCCGACGGAAACAAAGGCACAAAGAAAGAAGACCTGACCCCTTTCCCTGTGCGTTCTTCGGCCGAAAACGCCTTGGGGCGTTCAGCGAGCCATGCGCTCGCGCGTTCCAGCAGAATGTCGCCGAGCAATCCCTTGTTCAGCTCACGCTTGGCGGGCGCAAGCGCCTTCCAATCTTCACGGGCCTGCGTGATCCGCGACTTTCCGACCAGGAAATCCCCTTCCTCGCCGATCCACTTTGCGAGGCGGTCCCAAACACGGAAAAGGGACTCGTGGGCGACCTCGACGACTTCTTGCTCCACTCCGTCCAGGTCCTCGGTGCGCAATACCAGTAGCCGGGCGTGGACGAGATGGTCGATGTCCTCGCGAACCGCGGGAGCAAACATCGCTACAGGGGCGGACCGGCGCACGAGCTTCCCATCGGGGGTTGCCCGGACGAGACCCGCAATGAACGCCCGCTTCAGCGCGTCGTCGGCCTCGTCCGAACGGCCATCTCTGGGCAACGCCTCTTCGGCTGTCTGGCGAACCGCGTTCTCGAGCGGATTCAGGCCCCGCGCCTCGTCGCCGAGAGCGCGATATCGAGCGAGCGTCAGCCGCCCGCTGCCGCGCTCGGCCTCATAGAGCCGGCGCAGGGTGAAGGCGACCAGCGGCAAGGCATCGGTCGAGCCCGCATCGGAAATCAGCGCGTCCACCAGTGCGTCCTCGACGCCCAGTCCGGCCAAACGAGCGGGGCCGCGCACCAGCGCGGACAACCGTTCCAGGGGTAAGGGTGCTAGGGTATAGGGCTCGAGAGCGACCGACAGGGATCGCGCCGCCTGCAAATCGGAAAGGTATTCGCTGCGCAGTGTCGCCACCGCGAAATAGGGAAGGCCGTTGCCGAGTGCGTCGGCGAGCAGCTTCAGGAACCCATCCCTTTCCGCATCGCCGGCAAGGGTGAAAAGCTCCTCCGCCTGATCGATCGCGATCAGGATGCCGGTATCGAGACGACCGAGGTGCCGCCGGATCGACTCGGCGATCTCTGCGAGCGCCGCCGCGGGCTCCGGCGACGACAGCGCGCGGCGCCACGCTCCCAACGGTAGTACTTCCCCAGACGATGGACCGTGTTCCGCGGCGGCATGATGCGCGGCGGCAAGGAGAACGGTGATGAAACGATCGACCGGTTTCGATGCCGGGCGGAAGGGGTCGAGCACGAGCCAGTTGGCGACATCGAGCCTGATCCGGGGCACGACTCCGGCCAGCAGGAGCGATGACTTGCCCGAGCCCGACGCACCGACGATCGGGATGACACGCCCCCCCGCGGGTCCTGGCCTTTCTTCGCAGTCGCTCGATCAAGCTTCCGCAACATCGTCGTCCCGGCCGAAGAAGACGGCGGCCTGCTGTTCGGTGAGAGCATCGAGACCCGGAAAGGGGGAAATGCCCTCCGGAAGCGTAAACCCTTCGGGCGAGGCAAGGGCAATCCTAGCAAGTGCCCGTGAAAGGCGCTCCAACCCTCCCTCGCGCCCGTGGGTGAGATCGATCGACTGAAGGTCGCGCCCCACCATGAGCTCGCCGGCCGGCGTCTCGACGATCGGGAATATTGCCTTACCTTGGGCCCGCGCCTGCGTGAACTCGGCGAAACACCACTTCGACTCCATCCAGTGTTTCGTCAGCAGGATGATCACTGCCTGGGAACGTTCCATCTCCCTGTAGAGCGTGCGTTCCCAGTCTGCCCCGGCGGGAATCCCGGTATCCTTGTCGGAGTCGAGAAAGATTTCGGTGTGCCCATGCTCGCGGAGCCACGCCATGAGTTGCAGGGCCTGCTTCTTGTCCGTCGTTGAATGGCTCAGAAAGACGCGGGCCAAAGCGGTACTCGATGACTCATCCCGAGGGATAGGAGATCCAACCGCTCCAGGCTGGGGTGAGCGGAACGCTATCATCGAAGTAGCGTCAGGGCAAGGCCGTTTGCGGTGCCGCAAGGCGGGGCGGCGGGGGAGAATCCGCGGTCGCGACGTGCGGCCGGCTTGTGGCGGATGTCGATTTCGGCGTTTCGGATGATGCGCGAGCAAGGGCGTACCCGCCGCCCGCAGAGACGGACGGCGGAGGGGACTACCACTGTACCTGCTGGTCGAACACGTACTCTGGTTCCGGCCGGCGATCGCTTCCCAGTCCGGCAACGGTATTTGCTCGTCATCCCACGCCGGCGGTCCCCGTGCCGGGGCGATGGGCGGCGGCTGTGTCGGCTCGCCGATGTGGTTGCGAATCCGCCGCACCGGCGTGGTCTCGGTGACGAAGGCGATGATGCGCATGTCCGCACCACAGTTCGGGCACCTCAACGGCAGGGATTCGAGCAGGCGCGCGAGCAGCATGGCCCACAGGTAACGGGCCGGAGAGCGTATGCCGCGCCTGCTCGAGGGGCACCGCTCCACGGTGGTGCCGGACTGGGTCTGCGAGGTCCTGTCGCCGTCCACCGAGAGCAAGGACCGCGAGATCAAGATGCCGATCTACGCCCGCTTCGGCGTAGCCCATGCCTGGCTCGTGGACCCACGCAAGCGCACACCCTGGAGACCTGTGACCTGGTCGACGGCGCCTGGCACCAAAGTGGCCGCTACTGTGGCCAGGACGCGGTCCGTCCCCTTCGGTGCCGTCACCCTCCCCCTCGACGACCTCTGGGCGCAGTAACCCCGAGCTAGACAGGACGCGTTTGCAGGAGCGGAAACCAGGTTGGAAACCGGCTGCTCCCTGGACCGGCACCAAGTCCCGCTCGACCGGGGCCACACTTTTGGGACCGGGTGTTGCTGTCAGCGAGCAAGAAAGGTCACGAGAAATGGGCGAAACGTAGCGAGAAGTAAGGGATTGACCCTGAGGTATCGCTGCAAAAAATCGAGAACTGACCCTCGTCCCCGCTGACCCCTCGTCCCCGCTGCGAGTTCTCCGCGCCCGTAGTGCGCCGACTGAAAGTGTCTCCATGTGCGCAAATGGGGTCTACCCTTTTTCCATCGCTCCGACAGAAACAAAGGCACAAAGAAAGACCCGACCCTTTTCCCACGCGACCCTTTTCCCACGCGCTCCTCTGTCGAAAAGATCCGGAGTTTCTTTCTCTGGCTGTTGGATCTCATGCTGGCTCCTCCTCGGGCGCCGCCGTTTGGCGTAGCCGACCTTTCGCTTCAGCACCGACTCGATCTGCTCCCGAAACCGGTCGTTGCCTAAGGGGGTTCCGGTCTCCGTCGGAGTGGAGATGTGCCGGACCACGTCCGGGTCGAGGTGAGAGCGGAATAGCTCCCGATAGGCTTCGCACCTGGCTTTCATCCTCCGGGGTGTCTGCGAGATTTCATGGGCGTTAGCGTCAAAATACGAGAATCG
>CALOFM010000056.1:0-84145 GCA_942492625.1 uncultured Gammaproteobacteria bacterium
GTGACGAATAGTTGTATTGCCATCCTGGTTGCAGATTACCTCCTGGCTGAACTTTTACTCTAGATTACATGATCGAATTTACTAATATCAAAAAGTCGTTTAGCGGAAAAGAAGTATTGCACAGTATTAGTGGTGTGTTTGAACCCGGAATGACCAACCTCATCATTGGAACGAGCGGAACCGGCAAGAGCGTCCTTTTAAAATGCATGGTGGGGCTCATTGAACCTGATGAAGGTGCAGTCCTTTACGACGGAAGAAATTTTACTGAAGCCAACAGAAATGTGCGGAGAGATATACGCCGGGATATAGGAATGTTGTTCCAGGGTGCTGCCCTCTTTGATTCAAAAACTGTTGAACAAAATGTGATGTTTCCCTTGAATGTGCTCACCGAACATACCGACTTCTCCTGTGCTGTATTCGATGCTGCTGGCGGGCTCTGTGCCCAGGCGGCCCACATCCCTGTGCATCTGGGCAGCATGGCCTTCGCGATGGCCGCCTTGGTGGCGCGTATGCAGTGGGCCGAAGGGGACATGGTGATCCTCAATGATCCCTTCCTGGGCGGGACCCATTTGCCGGATGTTACCGTCGTCGCCCCGCTCTTTGCCGACGGCGAGCTGGCCGCCTTCCTGGTGAATCGGGCCCATCATGCAGACATTGGCGCCAGCTCCCCGGGGTCCATGCCCGTTTCCAGATCGATCCACGAAGAGGGACAGGTCATAGAGCCGGTTCATCTGATCCGGCGTGGCTCTCTCGACGAGCAGCTTCTCGGGCGGATCACCGGCGGTACTCGAAATCCGTCGGATGCCCGCGGCGATTTCTTCGCCCAGATCGGTGCCAACCGGGCGGGCGTGGTGCGGGTCGGGGAGCTGATTGCGCAGATCGGGCACGCCGGGTTTTGCCTTGGGGTCGAAGCGCTGAATGATTATGGAGAGCGACTGGCCGTCGGAGCCCTGAGGGAGCTGCCCGAGGGTACGTTCAGCTTCGAGGACCTGATGGACGACGATGGGCAGGGGCATCGGGACATCCGGATCCGTGTCCGAATCGAGATCAAGGACGGGACTGCGCACCTGGACTTTTCCGGAACGGCCGGGCAGGTGCCGGGGAATATCAACTGTCCGTTGGCCGTCGCGGCCGCCGCGGTTCTCTACGTGTTCCGCTGTCTCATGCCGCGCCAGACACCCGCCTGTGCCGGTAGCTTTCGGCCAGTGACTCTCTCTGTCCCCGAGGGTTGTCTGCTGAACGCCAGTTTCCCGGCTGCGGTGGCGGCGGGCAATGTGGAGACAAGCACGCGGGTCGTGGACGTGGTGACGGGGGCGTTGGCTCAAGCCGTGCCCGAGCGCATCCCGGCCGCCAGTCACGGCAGCATGAACAACTTGGCCATGGGTAGTGCGATCCCGGGCGCGTCCTGGGACTACTACGAGACCATCGGCGGCGGCATGGGGGCGGGCGCGCTGGGAGGTGGGCTGTCCGGCATCCAGACCCACATGACCAACACCCTCAACACCCCTATCGAGGTCCTGGAGGCCCGTTTCCCATTGCGGGTTAGCCGATACGGCTTGCGCTACGGATCCGGTGGCCGCGGGCGAAGGCCATGGCGGCGACGGCCTGGTGCGGGAGCTGCAGTTCCTCGCCCCCGCTGCAGTTTCTCTCCTGACCGAACGCCGCAGTCAAGCTCGCCTTGGGGTTGCGGGGGCGGCGGACCCGGACGGCGGGGGCGCAACCTGCTCAACGGCCGCGAGCGTTGCCGGCCAAGGTTGCGATGGAGGTCGAGGTCGGGGACCGCCTGCGAATCGAGACGCCCGGTGGTGGTGGTTGGGGCAGGTTGGAGCAAGGGCTACAGGAGGGCTGAGGAACATGTGCGGTATCTGCGGTGAGCTCCGACTAGACGACTCCCCGGCGGATCTGGGGGCGGTTGCGACCATGATGGAGAACCTGGAGCGGCGCGGCCCGGATCATGGCGGGAGCTTCAGTGACGGTCCTCTGGGCATGGGGCACCGACGTCTGTCAATCATCGACCTGTCGATTCGCTCCAATCAGCCGATGCTGGACCCGGAGCTGGGGCTCGCCCTGGTGTTCAACGGCACTATCTACAATTACCGCGAGCTGCGCCGGGAGCTGTCGGCCCTCGGTTACGACTTCTTCTCCGAGGGCGACAGCGAGACCATCCTCAAGGCCTGGCACGCCTGGGGCGAGGGCTGCGTGGCGCGCCTGCACGGCATGTTCGCCTTCGCCATCTGGGACGCGTCGAGTCGCGTGCTCTTTCTGGCCCGGGACCGGTTCGGCATCAAGCCCCTGTACTGGTCGCGTGAGGGCGGCGCTTTTCGCTTCGCGTCGAACAGTCAGGCCTTGCTGGAGGCGGGAGGGGTGGATGCCGGGATCGATCCGGTGGCCCTGCACCACCTGTTTCACCCTGCATGCCGTGGTGCCCGCCCCGCGGACCTTGCTTCGCGGCCTGCGTAAGCTCACCCCCGGTCATTGGATGCGCATCGATGCGGATGGGCAACAGATCGAGCGGTCCTACTGGCGGCTGAATGCGACCCGTCCGGAACGGCCCCTGAGCGACGGCGAATGGCTGGAGGCCATCCACGATTCCCTGCGCGACGCCGTTAAAAAGCGCAACGAGGTGGCGGACGTGCCGGTGGGCGTGCTTCTCTCCGGGGGGTTGGACTCCAGCCTCCTGGTGGCGCTGCTGGCGGAGGCCGGCGCCACCGATCTGCGTACCTTCTCGGTGGGTTTCGAGGACACGCCCGAGGAGTCGGGCAGCGAGTTCGAGTACTCGGACCTGGTCGCGGAGCGGTACGCCACCCGTCACCACAGGTTTCGCGTACCCAACGCTGATGCGCTTTGGCGCCTGCCGGAGGCGGTGGATGCCATGGCCGAGCCCATGTTCGGGCAGGATGCGGTGGCCTTCTACCTGCTTGGTGAACGCGTTTCCCGCCAGATCAAGGTGGTGCAGTCCGGCCAGGGGGCGGACGAGGTCTTCGGCGGTTACTTCTGGTACCCGCGCATCCAGTCGGAGCGCCAGGGTGATTGGCTGGACCGCTTCCGCAAGCACTACTTCGACCGGGATCACGAGGAGTACTTGCGGCTGATCGCCGAGCCCTTCGGTGGGGAGGACCACAGCTCCGAGCTGATCGGACGGCTCTTGGCGGAGCCCGGCGCCGACGAGATTCTCGACGCTGTCCTGCGCATGGACGTGACCACCCTCATCGTCGATGACCCGGTCAAGCGGGTGGACAACATGACCATGGCCTGGGGGTTGGAGGCCCGCGTGCCCTTTCTGGATCATCAGCTGGTGGAGCTGGCCGCCCGCTGCCCGCCGGAGCTCAAGCTGCGCGATGGGGGCAAGTACCCCCTGAAGGTCATGGCGCGTGGACTCGTCCCCGACGCGGTCATCGACCGCAAGAAGGGCTATTTCCCCATGCCGGCGCTCAAGTACGTACGCGGAGACTTCCTTGATCTGATGCGTGATCTGGTCAACTCGCGCGCCTGCCGCGAGCGGGGGCTGTACCGCCGCGAATACCTGGATATGCTGCTGGCCGCCCCGGATATGCACCACACCCGTATTCAGGGCAACAAGCTTTGGCACTTGGCGCTCGTGGAGCTTTGGCTGCAGCGTCACGTGGATGCCGCGGCTTGAAAAGGGGGCGGGAGTCCCGATCTCTGTGCAGGTCTAAGAAATCGATTTTACGAGGTGAGCAATGGACGTCTTGGAGCGAATCGATCAACAGGTAAAGAGCAACGCCGTCGTAATCTACATGAAGGGGACCCCGCAGTTTCCCATGTGCGGCTTTTCCATGCGGGCGGCTGCGGCGCTGCAGGAGTGCGGCGTTCCCTTCTCCTACGTCAACGTGCTTCAGGATCCGGAGGTCTTCGAAAACCTGCCACGCTACGCCGACTGGCCCACCTTCCCCCAAGTTTACGTGGACGGCGAGCTGATCGGGGGCTGCGACATCACCCTCGAGCTGCATGCGAACGGCGAGCTCAAGACCATGATGGAGCAGGCCGCGGTGAACAAAGGGTCGGAATCCGGCGAGGGCTGATATCGGGTTGGTTGATTCCGGTTCCCACTAATCCTCTCCGGTTCCCACTAATCCTCAGCGGTCTCCCGGCTCGCCTGACTCCCACGGGCGGTCCGGGTCCAGCTCCTGCCAACGGTTGACGATGCGGCAAAACAGCCTCGCGGTTTGTTCCACGTCGTAGATTGCCGTGTGCGCCTCGCCGTTCTCCCACCCCAATCCAGCCATTTGGGCGGCTCGAGCCAAGACTGTCTGTCCGTAGGCGAGTCCTGCCAGGGACACGGTATCCAAGACACTGAAGGCGTGGAAGGGGTTGCGCTTGAACCCCGTGCGCTCGACGGCGGCCTTGATGAATCCCAGGTCGAATGAGGCGTTGTGCCCCACCAGGATCGCGCGGTTGCAGCCGGTGGCTTTTACCGCTCTGCGAATCGGTGTGAGGATCTGCGTGAGAGCCTCTTTTTCGGGAATGGCATCGCGAAAAGGGTGGTCCGGATCGATTCCGTTGAAGGCGAGTGCCCTCGGGTCCATCTCGGCCCCGACGAAGGGGAGAACATGACAGGACAGGGTCGAGGCGGGAGCGAGCAGCCCGTCGTTGCCCATACGGATGATGCTCGCCGCAATCTCCAAAAGCGCGTGCCGCTGGGAATCGAAACCCGCCGTCTCGACGTCCACTACCACCGGTAGGAATCCGCGAAATCGCTGCGCGATGGTCGGTTTTTTGTGCTCGTTTGCCATCGCGACAGCATAAGTGGCGCGGATGGAAAAGCCAAACGATCGACTAAGGCTCTTTTAGGGTTATAGTTCGGATCGGCTAAAAACGGGAAAACGACTTCGATTTCGACAATGCCATCCTGCCAACTTCGTCTGGCCCTGCTCTCTTCTCTAATGGGCTTGCTTCTGTGGGTTGTCGCCCAGGCAGGTGAGGGCGCTTTCGATCGGGGGCTGCTGTTCGAGGTTCGCTCTGAAGGCGTTGGTCCCGGCTACCTCTTCGGAACCATCCACAGCGAGGACGCCCGTGTCTTGGACTTGCCTGCGCCGGTTCGCACAGCGCTCGACGGTACCGAGGTGTTTGCGATGGAGGTGATTCCGGACGCCGAGTCCATCATCCGTGCCATGGTTGCCATGGTGTACACGGACGGACGCAAGCTGGCGGATGCCGTGGGCCCGGACGCCTTTCGGCAGGTCGTCACGGCCATGAAGGAACGGGGCATGAGCGAAGAGGCGATCGCAGATTTTAAGCCCTGGGCTATTGTCACGCTGCTGAGCGTGCCTCAGGCAACGACGGGCGAGTTCCTGGACATGCATCTCTACAAATCGGCGTTAGCCGACGGCAAGCCCGTCATCGGCCTTGAGACCATGGAGGAGCAGCTGGCGGTGTTCGATGGCTTGAGCGAGCGAGATCAGGTGGCGCTGTTGGAGGAGACGCTGAGCATCCGGGACCAGTTGTCGGCGGTTTACGGGCGTCTGCTCGACGCCTATCTGCGGCGTGATCTCGCCGAGTTGTTGCGCTTGGGCAGGGAGTATCTGCAGGGTGGCGACAGCGCCTTGGCAGAACGCTTCAAGGCGGCGGCGCTGGATGTGCGCAATGTGCGCTTGACGCAGCGGATGATGCCCCTGTTCGAGAAAGGCGGTCACTTCGTTGCCGTGGGCGCACTGCATCTCCCTGGAAGCGACGGTATCCTGGCGCGCCTCAAGGCGGCGGGTCTTCATTTGCGTTTGGTCTACTGACCGCGGCCCCAATCCCCTGATATCATGGGCCCTTCGCTGCGACGCCGCGTCATCATTGGGCTGGTGCCCGGCTTCTGCGTCCTGTGAATGTGCTAAGATGCGCCTACCTGGCGTCGCCCAATGGACGAATAAAGGAAAGCACCATGTCCCTGAGCGGTTATCGGAATGCCGGCTTGCTCCTCCTGCTGGCCATGCTGAGCGGTTGTGCCTCGGTTCCAGACGGGCAACGCGATCCCAGGGATCCCCTGGAGTCATACAACCGCGGGATGTACAAGTTCAACCGGGCGGTCGATAACGCCGTCATGAAGCCCGTCGCTAAGGGATATCAGGCGATTACGCCCGATCCGCTCGATCGCGGCATCACGAACTTTTTCAACAACATCGCGGACGTGACCTCGGCGGTCAACAACCTGCTGCAGTTCAAGCTGTCGCGGGCCGGATCCGACGTTGGACGCCTGGCGGTGAACACCACTGTCGGACTTTTGGGTTTTTTCGACGTGGCGACCAATATGGGGTTGCCGAGCTACAAGGAAGACTTGGGGCAGACCTTCGGCTACTGGGGCGACGTGGACAGCCCGTTCCTGATGCTGCCCCTATTGGGACCGAGCACGTTGCGTGACTCGATCGGGCTGGTGGGAGACGCCTTCACCAGCCCCTTGTTCAATGTGGAGATGAACCGTATCTACTGGGGGCTGATCGCCCTCAACGTCGTCGATACGCGTGCCGACCTGCTGACGGCCGGAAAGATCCTGGAAGAGGCCGCGGTCGATCCCTACATCTTCCTTCGCGATGCCTACCTGCAGCGCCGCCGCGACCAGATCTTCGACGGTAATCCCCCGGCTGATCCCGACGCGGAAGACATCTGGGACGAGGATTCCTCCGACGCCGGCGAAGATGTAGTTGAGGAGCGGGAAGGCTAAGGCGCAGGTCTGCGCTTGATCGCGCCCAAACGGTCGACCCGAAAGAAAACTGCGAATCACGCGAATATCTCGCATAAGCTTCGGCGGCTGGCGGCTAATCAACGAGACGCCAATTTACGGTCTCGCCCGCCCGCAAGGGCACGACACGGCCTCTGCCGAAGGAATAGAAATCGGGGACCTGCCAGCTGTCCCTGACCATCCGTATACGCTCGCTGTTACGGTGCATCCGATAGAAATCGGGCCCGAACAGGCTCGCGAATCCTTCCAGTTTGTCCAGTGCCCCCGCTTGATCGAAGGCCTCCGTATAAAGCTCGATCGCGGCGTGGGCACTATAGATACCGGCGCACCCGCAGGCCGTCTCCTTTCCCGCCAGCGGATGGGGTGCGCTGTCTGTTCCGAGAAAGAACTTGGGATTTCCGCTTGTTGCTGCCTCGATCAGGGCTAGACGATGGCGTTCCCGCTTGAGCACCGGCAGACAGTAAAAGTGGGGCCTGATCCCGCCGGCAAGGATTGCATTCCGGTTGTAGAGTAGGTGATGGGGCGTGATGGTGGCGGCTAAATTGGCCGTGCTGGCGAGGACAAACTCTACCGCATCGGCCGTGGTGATGTGCTCCAACACGATTCGCAGCTCTGGGAAATCGCGCGCCAGGGGCCTGAGCGCCTCGTCGATGAAGCGTTTCTCACGGTCGAAGACGTCCACCTCCGCGGCAGTTACCTCTCCATGGACGAGCAGCGGCAAATCCAGGCGTTGCATGGCTTCGAGCATCGGATAGATTCGATCGAGCCGGGTGACTCCGTTCTCCGAGTTAGTGGTTGCTCCGGCGGGATAGAGCTTGACGGCCTGTACTAGCCCTGACTCTTTTGCGGCCGTAATTTCCGCGGGTGAAAGGTGGTCTGTGAGATAGAGCGTCATCAGTGGCTCGAACCCGTGGCCCCGGGGCAGGGCGGCGAGAATCCGCTCGCGGTAGGAAGCAGCCTGAGCCGTGTTCGTAACCGGGGGTCTGAGATTCGGCATCACGATGGCGCGGGCGAAGCGGTGCGCGGTGTGTCCCACGACTGACGCCATCTCGTCCCCGTCGCGCAAATGCAGATGCCAGTCGTCGGGCTTGATGATGTTCAGTTCCGTTTTTTCTTGCATGATTGACTTCCCAAAAATCCACCTCGGCCCCGCGCCTTCTCGCTACGAACGCGCAAGCCGCACAGGCTCCTACCGCCGCTGCTGCTAGCAGGGCCCTCGGGAACGGCTTGTGCGCTGCGTCTTTGTTGAAGCATGCGGCTGGGGTAGGCGACAGTCAACCGGGCGGACGCCGCTCGACGGGTGTGCCGGGGGTTTCAGAAAACTTTACGTTTCCCGGTCTGAGGCTAGAGGCATTTACAACCAGCACGAATGGTTTTGATAGTTTGCGCTCCGCCATTTCGCGAGAATCCCACCAAAGGCCCTGCCAGCCTATCCTCTGAGCGATTCGGCTGGACCCCCGTAAGTGCCCTGTTCGCAGATTATTGACGGCGTTTTTGGACGTGCTGGTTCCAGATCCGTTTGTGTGCGCTAGAATACTGTATAAATGAACAGTTTTCAGGGGCGTCATGGTGCAGGATCCATTTCCGGGCTTTGCTGAGCTGCACTGCCGCTCAAGCTACTCCTTCCTGACGGCGGCCTCTCACCCGGAGGAGCTGGTGGGCAGGGCCCGGGAGCTGGGCTACCGGGCACTCGCCTTGACCGATGAGTGCTCCCTGGCCGGGGTGGTGCGTGCCCATGGCGAGGCCAAGGCCTGCGGCCTGCACCTGATTGTCGGCAGTGAGCTGCAGCTCGTCGATGGCATGCGGCTGGTCGTGTTGGCGACGGATCGCCGCGGCTACGGCAACCTCTCTCACCTGATCTCGCGGGCGCGCAGGCGCAGTCCAAAGGGCGGCTACCGGCTGGAGCGGGCGGACCTGCAGGCGGGCCTCGATGGCTGTCTGGTCCTGTGGCTGGCCCGCCGATGCCGGATGCGGAGATCCGGACGGGCGTTGGCTGGCGGACCTTTTCCCGGCCGGGCCTGGATCGGCGTGGAGCTGCACCGCCGCGGTGGCGACCGCTCGACCTTGGCGCGCCTGCGGAAGCTGGGCAGCGGATTGCGGTCTGCCTCTGGTGGCGGCGGGCGGGGTCCTGATGCACCTGTCCGCGCGCAAACCGCTGCTCGATACCCTCACCGCCATCCGGCTCGGGGTCCGCGTGGATCAGGCGGGGGATGCCCTGGAGCAGAACCGGGAGCGCCACCTGCGCAGCCGCGGCGAGCTCAGGCGTTTCTATCCGGATGACCTGCTGGCGGCGACCCTGGAGATCGCTGCCGCCTGCCGCTTCTCCCTCGACGAGCTGCGCTACGAGTATCCGGACGAGCTGGTGCCGGAGGGTGAATCTCCCGGTGGCCATCTGCGGCGCCTGACCCTGATGGGGGCTGCGGAGCGCTGGCCCGACGGGGTGCCGGAGAAGGTCCGGCAGATGCTCGATTATGAGCTGGCGCTGATCGCCGAGCTCGGCTACGAGCCCTACTTCCTCACCGTGCACGACATCGTCCGCTTTGCCCGCTCCCGTGGGATCCTGTGCCAGGGGCGGGGCTCGGCGGCCAACTCTGCCGTCTGCTACTGTCTGCGGGTCACGGAGGTGGACCCGGCGCGCATGGAGATGCTGTTCGAGCGCTTCATCTCCCGCGAGCGCGGGGAGCCGCCGGACATCGACGTGGACTTCGAGCACCAGCGCCGCGAGGAGGTCATCCAGTACATCTACCGCAAGTACGGGCGCGAGCGTGCGGCCCTGGCCGCCACTCTGATCACCTATCGTCCCAAGAGCGCGGTGCGGGACGTGGGCAAGGCCCTGGGAATGGCCCCCGATCAGGTGGACCGCCTGGCCCGCAACCTCAACTGGTGGGATGGGCAGGCGGTGGCCCCGGAGCGGGTGCGGGAGGTGGGGCTCGACCCCTACAATCCCCTGGTCCTGCGCACCATGCGCCTGGTCCACGAGCTGCTCGGCTTCCCGCGTCACCTGTCCCAGCACGTGGGTGGATTCGTCATCGCCCGCGGCGAGCTCTCCCGCCTGGTGCCCATCGAGAACGCCGCCATGGACGGGCGCACCGTCATCCAGTGGGACAAGAACGATCTGGAGGCCCTGGGCCTGCTCAAGGTGGACTGCCTGGCCCTGGGGATGCTTAGTGCCATCCGCCGTGCCCTAGATCTGATCAATGGTTATTACCGTGGCAGCCATCTCACGCTGGCGGACATCCCGGCCGAGGATCCGGCCGTCTACCGCATGATCCAGCGCGGCGAGACCACCGGGGTGTTCCAGATCGAGTCCCGGGCCCAGATGGCCATGTTGCCGCGTCTGAAGCCCGCCTGCTTCTACGATCTGGTCATCGAGGTGGCCATCGTGCGTCCGGGTCCGATCCAGGGAGACATGGTCCATCCCTACCTGCGTCGCCGCCAGGGGCTGGAGCCGGTGAGCTACCCTTCGGAGGGAGTCAGAGAGGTGCTCGGCCGGACCCTGGGGGTGCCCATCTTCCAAGAGCAGGTGATCAAGGTGGCCATGGTGGCGGCGGGCTTCTCCCCCGGGGAGGCGGATCAGGTTCGCCGCTCCATGGCCGCCTGGCGTCGCCGTGGTGGTTTGGAACAGTTCCGCGAGCGCCTGATCGGAGGCATGATGCAGCGCGGTTACGGGCGCGGGTTCGCCGAGAAGATCTACCAGCAGATCCTGGGCTTCGGCGACTACGGCTTTCCCGAGTCCCATGCCGCCAGCTTCGCCCTGCTGGTCTATGTCTCCGCCTGGCTCAAGCACCATCAGCCGGCCGCCTTCTTCGCCGCCTTGCTCAACAGCCAGCCCATGGGTTTCTATGCCCCGGCCCAGCTCATGCGGGAGGCGCAGCGCCAGGGGGTGGAGGTGCGGCCGGTGGATGTGCGCCGAGCGACTGGGACTGCACCCTGGAGCCGGGCCCGGGGTGGGTCGAAGGCGAGCCGGCGCTGCGTCTGGGGCTGCGCATGGTCAAGGGGCTCTCCCGGCAGGGAGCGGAGCGCTTGGTGCAGGCCCGAGCGGCGGAGGCGGCTGGTACTCGGTGGCGGATCTGGCGCGGCGTGCCGGTCTCGACCGGAGGGATCTGCAGGCCCTGGCGGACGCCGACGCCCTGAGCGGGCTTGCCGGAAACCGCCATCAGGCGGCTTGGCAGGTGGCGGGGATCCGCGAGCCCCTGCCTATGGTGGCAGACACTGCAGGTTCCGGCTCCCTGCCCTTGTTGCCGATTCCGGAAGAGGGGGAGTCGATCGCCGCGGACTATGCCAGCATGGGGCTGACCCTGCGGCGCCATCCCCTGGCCCTGCTGCGAGGGCATCTGGAGCGGCGGCGGCTGCTCTGCGCCCAAGACGTCAACGTGGGCGCCGCCGGGTCGAGTGGTGAGCACCGCCGGTCTGGTGGTCAACCGCCAGCGGCCGGCCGTCCGCCAACAGCGTTACCTTCGTCACCCTGGAAGACGAGACGGGCTACGTCAACCTGGTGGTGTGGCGCCGCGTGGCCCAGCGGCAGCGCAAGGCGCTGCTGTCGTCCAGGCTGCTCGGTGTGGTGGGGGAGATACAGCGCGAGAGTGGGGTTACACACTTGGTGGCCAGGCAGTTGCGGGACTACTCGGAGCTGATCGGCTCTCTGGTCACCCGAGCACGGGATTTCCGCTGAGGATTGCCCGTGAGGTCGGCCGGGCTTGCATGCGCCAGCCCGGCCCACCCGTAGGCGAACGGCTATTTATTGCCGTCCTTTTTCTTCTTTGCATCAGGCTTTTTCGACTCGGACTTACCCGTCGTCTTGGGTTTTGACTTGCAGTGAGCGGCCACCTTGGCGCCGTCCTTGCGGGTGTAACCCTTCACCCAGCTGCATTTATTGTCGTTCTCGCAGGCTGACTGCGACGAGCCCTTGCATTCGGCCTGTACCGACGATGCGCCGAGACCGAGCGCGAGAGAGAGAATGACGGTGTTGAGTGCGATTGAACCTTGTTTATTGAGCATCATGACGAGTCCCCTTGATAGGCGAAAAGATGGTGCCGGCCAGAGGGCCGCACGGTTTACAGCATAAGGCATACACGCAAAGTGTTCAATAGCCGATCGCCTGCGCGAATGTAGGCAGAGCGGCCGACCCCCTGTAGGAAAGATCGACGCGGTAAGGCTTCCGGCTATGACTTGCGGAGCACCTTCATGAGGGTCTCGAACACCGAGTCCTTGCCCAGCGCAAGGCGGTTGGTCAGCTCGGCGCTTACCACCGCAAGCATGCCCGGCAGGATGATGTTCGGATTGGCGGTCAGCTCGATCAGGGCCGTGAGCGCCGCGAGCGGCGCCCGCAAGGTTGCGCCCATCATGGCGACCATGCCGATGGTGGCGTAAAAGGTGGGCGAGGCGGCTTCCAGGGGAAACAGGGCGGCGACAAGCAGTCCCAGCCCGGACCCCGCGGCCCCGCCGATGAGCAGGGTTGGTCCGATCAGCCCTCCCGGTACCCGCATCCCGACCGCCGTCCCGGTGGCCAGGAGCTTGGTCAATATCAACAACAGCACCAAGTGCAGGTCCAGCTGACCCGCGAGGAGGTCCTCCAGCGCCCCATAGCTGGCCCCCATGATCTGGGGTGTCCAGAGTGCGAGAAGGCCGGTGACCAACCCGGCAATGGCGAAAGTGACACTGTTTCTCCAGCCGCGGGTACGCAGCGCGATGGCCTCGCACAGGCTGATGAATGCGATGGCCAAGACGCCCACGATCAGTCCCAGGATGATCGGGTTTGCGTATTCCCAGTTGGTGGCGAAGCTGAGGCTGGGAACGGAGAACGTCGGCTCGGCCTGGAATAAGGCTCGGGTGATGACCGCACCCACGACGGAGGCAATGATTACTGGCAGGAAGCGGCTCACCTCGTAGCGTACCCGAAGCACCTCCACGACAAAGATGACACCGGCCAGCGGGGTGTTGAAGGCGGCCGAGATCGCCGCCGCGGCGCCGCAGGCAGCCAGCGTATGGTCCTCCTCGGCGGAAACGCGCATGTGCTGGCCGACGACGTTGGCGCTGGCCGCGCCGATGTGCACGGAGGGTCCCTCCTTGTCCACCGAATGTCCGCACACGACGGCGACGACGGCGCCAGCGAATTGGACGAGAAGATTCGCCGCGGGCAGGCGCTCTTTGCCCGGTGTATGCAGCCGGCGAAGGACATGGATGACGCCTACCTCTCTGTGCTGCACCGACAGCCGATCGAAAGCCAGGCCGAGCAGGAGCCCTCCAACCGCCGGTAAGAGGAGCCGCAGCCAGGGATCGAGGCTGGCGTAGCCGCCGCTCTGACCCGGCGGTAGCAGCAGGGCCTGGCCGAGCTCGATTGCGGCGTGGAAGCTGAGCACAACCAGGCTTGCCAGCACACCGCTGAGCACACCGAGCAGGGTCAGCCGCAGCCATGTCACGCGCGCAGATGTCACAGTCTTGAAATCCTATGCGCTCTTATCGGAGCATGCGCTCCGCCGAGTCAAGCGCCGGGAGTAACAGCGAGCTCGAGGTACGCACGGTGCAGCCGCTTCACCTGATCCTTCAGCAATGCTGGATCGCCGCTGTTGTCGACGATGTCGTCCGCTCCGGCCAGACGTTGCGAGCGAGGCGCCTGGCTGTCAATGATGCGCTGGACTTGTGCGGCATCCAAGCCGCTCCTTTGTTGCGCGCGACTTATCTGGTCCGACTCAGGAAGGTCGACGACCAAAATACGGTCGGCGAGGTCGGTTTGGCCGGTCTCGAACAGCAGCGGGATTTCCAATACCGCGTAAGCCGAATCGATCTCCGCGAGCCGGCGCTTCATCTCCGAACGAATGCGCGGGTGCAGGATGGACTCGAGGCGTTTGCGTGCCGCGGCGTCCGAGAAAACCAGGGCGCGCAGTGTTGCACGATCGAGCCGGCCGCAGGTGTCGACGCACCCGGTGCCGAATGCGTCGGTGATCAGATCCAGAACCGGGCTGCCGATGGCGGTCAGGAAATGTGCGATCTCGTCGGCGTCGATAACCGGAGCGCCAAGCTCGGCGAACAGGGCGGCGACGGTGGACTTCCCGCTGCCCACGCCTCCCGTCAGGGCTACGACTAACATGGCCGTAAAATCCCAATAGCCAATGCCGAGGCCATTGCCATCAAGCCAGCCCGGCCCACTGCATGTACGCTTGGTTGATTGCATCGCCCCAAAGGAGGCTGATCCAGCCCGCCGTCGCCAGGTAGGGGCCGAAGGGAATGGGTATCTGGCTGTCCCGTCCACGAGCCAGGATGAGCGCCAAGCCGATTATGGCCCCGGCGCAAGCAGAGAGCAGGATGATCTGAGGCAGGTGCTGCCAGCCGAACCAGGCACCGAACAGGGCGAAGAGCTTGAAGTCGCCGAAGCCCATTCCCTCTTTGCCGGTCAACAACCGGAAAAGCTGGAAGACGCTCCACAGGCTGAGGTATCCGAGCGCTGCCCCCACGATGGCGGAGTGGCTGTCGGTAAAGACTCCGCCCAGGCTAAGCAAGAGTCCCAGCCACAGCAGGGGCAAAGTTATAGCGTCCGGCAGAAGCTGGGTATCCAGGTCGATGACCGCGAGTGCGATAAGTCCCCAGGTCAGAAGTAGGGCCGCCGCGCTCTCCCAGCCAATGCCGAAGCGCCACACGACCAGAATTGACAGGAGCGCAGTGGCCACCTCGACGGCGGGATAACGCAGCCCGATCTTTCCACCGCAGGAGGAGCAACGCCCGCGCAGGACGAGATAGCTCAGTACGGGAATATTCTCATGCGCCCGAATCCGATGGCCACAATGGGGGCAGCTGGACCCCGGGCGA
Source organism: uncultured Gammaproteobacteria bacterium (assembly GCA_942492625.1). Lineage (GTDB taxonomy): Bacteria > Pseudomonadota > Gammaproteobacteria > Chromatiales > Chromatiaceae > Thiosymbion. Next base: position 14,489 of record CALOFM010000056.1, read on the forward strand.
GCAAGCGTCAGACGCGCCTCCACTGGCGCCGTTTCCCGCTCGTCCGTCAAGCTGGCGCATTCCTGACGCCAATCATGCTCCATCATTTTGGGCAGCCGATGGATGACGACGTTGAGAAAGCTGCCGATCATGAGTGCGAACAGCCCGGTTATCCCGTAGAGAAGCAGCGGATGCTGCTCGATCAGTGCAAGCCAGGACATGACCCTAGGTGTCTGTCCGGTATCTGGGCTCGGAGCGAGGGGGCGAGGGCCTGACGCGGATTTTTCGTGAAATCGAGGCGAATAGTGGATCTATTTTGCAAAGTCGGGCGGTAACTTCGGTGTGAATCCCCGGTCCCGGGCCGGGAGAATCATAGGCCGTGCAGACTCCTGGCATCCGCATCAGACAACCGCTGCCAGCTTGAAGATCGGGAGATACATGGCGACAACCAAGCCGCCTACCAGGGTGCCGATAATGACCATGATCAGGGGCTCCAGCAGGCTGCTGAGGCTGTCTACTGCGTTGTCGACATCTTCCTCGTAGAAATCTGCCACCTTGGCCAGCATATCGTCCAGGGCGCCGGACTCCTCGCCGATGGCGGTCATCTGAATCACCATGTGGGGAAACAGATTGCGCTGGCGCATGGACAGCTGCAGTGCTTGCCCCGTGGCCACCTCCTCGCGCATCTGCATCACCGCATCGGAGTAGACGATGTTGCCGGTGGCCCCGGCGACCGACTCCAGGGCCTCCACAAGCGGCACTCCGGCGGCAAACATGGTGGAAAGGGTCCGGGCGAAGCGTGCGATGGACGCCTTGTGCATGATAGGCCCGATCAGTGGAATCTTCAGAGTTATTCGGTCAACGACCTCCCGAAACTTGCGGGATCGCTTCCACAGCTTGCCGATGAAATAGCCGGCCGCCACGAGGATCAACGCGACGAGCCACCACCATTCGTGCAGGAAATCCGAGAGTCCGATCACGAGCAGGGTAAAGGCGGGGAGATCGGCTCCAAAGCTCGCGAACAGCGCCTTGAATTGCGGTATGACGAACAGCAGGATGATCACGGTAACGACGATGGCAACCGCAATGACCGCACCCGGATAGAACAGGGCCTTCTTGACCTTGCCCTTGATGGACTCGGTTTTCTCCTTGTAGGTTGCCACCTTGTCCAGGAGTACGTCGAGCACGCCGGCGTGCTCGCCTGCAGCCACCAGGTCGCAGAACAGATCGTCGAAGTACAAGGGATGTTTGCGCAGGGCATCGGTCAGGGCCGTACCGCTCTCGACATCGGCCTTGACCGACAGGATCAGGTCCTGCATCGACGGATTGTCGTGTCCGCGCCCGATGATGTCGAATGCCTGAACCAATGGCACTCCGGCTGCCATCATGGTAGCAAGCTGGCGGCTGAAGATGGCGATGTCGGCGCTCTTGATCTTCTTCTTGCCGCTGAACAGGGGCTGGGCCTTCTTCTTGATCTTGAGCGCGTTGACGCCTTGGCGGCGCAGGTCTGCCCGCACGAAAGCGATGCTTGCCGCACGGGTCTCGCCTTTGATGCGCGCGCCGCGCCGGTCCATTCCTTCCCATGCATAAACGAAGGCCTTCTCGGCTTTGGGTTTTTGCGTTGCGGTCAATGCCATCTGTTTAATCCTTGGTTACCCGGTTGACCTCTTCCAGGCTCGTAAGGCCTGCCTTGACTTTGCGCAGTCCGGATGCACGCAGATCCGCTGCTCCTTCCAAGTGCGTCTGCTCGGCGATCTGAATCGCGTTTCCACCTTCCATGATCAGGCGGCCAATCTCGTCGGAGACCTCCATGACCTGAAAAATGCCGACGCGTCCGCGATATCCGTTGGTGCAGCGCTCGCAGCCGACGGCGCGATAGAGGGTGAGCCCGGATTCGATCGCCTCGGTATCGAAGCCTTCCTCGAGCAATGCCTCGCGCGGGACCTGCTCGGGCTCCTTGCAATGGGGGCAAAGCCGTCGTGCCAGGCGCTGGGCCATGATCAGCAGTACCGCGGAGGCGATATTGAAGGGGGGAACACCCATATTGGCCAAGCGTGTCAGGGACTGAGGTGCGTCGTTGGTATGCAGGGTGGAAAGCACCAAGTGACCGGTCTGGGCGGCCTTGACCGCGATCTCTGCTGTGTCCAGGTCGCGAATCTCGCCCACCATCAGGATATCCGGGTCCTGGCGCAGAAAGGCGCGCAGCGCCTCTGCAAAGGTGAGCCCGGTCTTCAGATTCACGTTCACCTGATTGATCCCCGCTACCTGGATCTCCACAGGGTCCTCGACCGTCGAGATGTTCACATCCGCCTGGTTGAGGATGTTCAGCGCCGTATAGAGGGTTACCGTCTTTCCCGAGCCCGTGGGTCCGGTCACCAGTATCATGCCGTAGGGCTTTCGAATCGCCGACAGAAACGCGCCCTTCTGCTCCGGCTCGAAACCAAGTTGGTCGATGCCCACGAGCGCCGCGGAGGCGTCCAGGATTCTCAGGACGACTTTCTCTCCGTAAAGCGTGGGCAGCGTGTTGACGCGGAAATCTATGTCCCGGTTGCGGCTGAGCTTTAGCTTGATGCGTCCGTCCTGGGGAACCCGCCTCTCGGCGATGTTCATACGCGACATGACCTTGAGCCGCGCCACCAGGCGTGCGGCGAGGTTTATCGGGGGATTGGCGATTTCCTGAAGCATTCCGTCCTGGCGGAATCGGATGCGGAAATACTTCTCGTAAGGCTCGAAGTGGATGTCCGAGGCGCCGCTGCCGATGGCATCCACTAGGATTTTGTTGATATAGCGTACGATTGGGGCTTCGTCGACGTTTAGCTCCGAATCGTCCCTGTGCTCGTCGTCCTCCGAGGCGATATCCAGGTTGTCCAGGTCGGTGTCCAGGATGTCCGACATGGTCGTATCCTGGGCCTCGATCGCCTTGACGATGGCGGCGGCGAGCTTGGTCTCTTCAACCAGGACCGCGTCCGTGGCCATGCCCGTGTTGAATCGGATCTCGTCAAGAGCGCGGTGGTTCGTGGGATCCGAGACCGCGAGAAAAAGGCGGTTTCCACGCCGGTAGACGGGCAGGGCCCGGTGCGCCTGGACCAGCTTCTCGGTGACCAGGTTCAGGGGCAGGTCGAGGAAATCAATGGCGTCAAGGTCGAGAAGGGGGACTCCGAACTCTTCGGCGGCGGCGATGGCGATACGCCGGCTGTCCAGAATTTTCTGCTCGACCAGGTACTGAACGAACGGCTTGTGTTGCTTGAGCGCGTCGCGGTAAGCGTCTTGCGCTTGCTCCTTCGACATGAGCTGGTCGCGCACCAGGCGCCACGCGAGTCCGGACAGTGTGATTTCGGTTTGACTGGTCGCCATGTGGCGTCGATGCTCTTTAAGGCGCAATACGGAAGAAACCCGACTAGCTAACCCTATTGCAAGTGAGGAGCGATTTCAAAGACATTCTTCACATAATCAGCGGTTAAGGGTTAAGGCGAGGCGCACATTGTTGGCGACCAGCCCGTTGTCCTTTTGCTCGCTCTCGTTGAGATAGAACTCGAGAATAGTCTCACGGTTCATCAGCATGTCCTCGCTGACCTCGTCGGCTATCTCGTTGGCGTGGCAAAAGACGCTTGTATACGGGGAGTCCGGCTCCCGCGGATCGGTGATCCACAGGTTGGGCGAGATGTGATCCATGATACGCAGAAAGCCATACCCTTTGTCAGCAAACCATTTGGTGCATGCACCGCGGACGCAGGAGCCGGGTTGGCCCCAGTCGTTGCGGGGCTCGTAAGAGATGGGCAGCAAATCCGGGATCATGAATCCGGAGTAGAAGGTGTCCACCTCCTGCTGGAGCTGGCGCGAGACGTTTCTGAAACCGATCAATTCCACACGACAGCCTCTGTTCTGCAGCGCGTTGACCACCTGGATGAAGTCCCCGTCTCCGGTGACCAGCAGCACAACGTCCAGCTTACCCGCCTGCAACATGGCGTCGACGGCCATATCCAGGTCGGCGTTGGCCTTGGTCGTTACGTTACCGTTCTCGTCCGTATACCGGCGCACATGCTTGACAGTGATTTTCCATCCGAAATCCCTCACCATCTGTTGGTAAGTGCGCGACTTCTTCGCGTAATCCGGATCATCCCTGGCGCGCTCGGAATCGAAGGCCAGGTAGGTGTTGAGGCGCTGCAGATGCCCCCCTTCGCGGGCGGCGAAGCGGCGCAAGACGTCGTAGCGCATTTGGTATCCACCGTTGTACCTGACATTCTCGGCGTCGACGAATACGCCGACTCGTAAATTGGTGCTCAAGAGAAAAACCTCATTATTCAATCCGATAGCCCGCATTGCGGCCTTAGGGCAAAAGAAACAATGTCCGGGAGGCGGGGCTGACTTACGTCCTGGCCTATTAACCTAACTGGGGAACCGAAAATTATACAACCGGGCATTTTGGGGGAAGCCGTCGAAGACGGACAAGCCGAGGAAAACGTTTTGACTAGCGGATCGACTCTGAGGTTGAGTCGCCGGACGACCGTCGTGGCCGCCCGGCGGGGTGCATCTACTGTCCGGCGCGATTATCAAGCAGATCGTTGACCACCGTGGGGTCGGCCAAGGTGGAGGTGTCCCCGAGTGTGTCGATCTCGTTCGCGGCGATCTTGCGCAGAATCCGGCGCATAATCTTGCCGGATCTCGTCTTCGGCAGTCCCGGTGCCCACTGGATGACGTCCAGGGTGGCGATGGCGCCGATTTCGCCGCGGACCATCGCGACAAGCTCCTTCTTCAGCTCGTCGGTAGGCTCGACTCCGGCCATGGGCGTTACATATGCGTAGATTCCCTGGCCCTTGATGTCGTGGGGATAACCGACGACGGCGGCCTCGGCCACGTGAGGGTGAAGCACCAGCGCGGATTCGATCTCGGCGGTGCCCAGACGGTGCCCGGAGACGTTGAGCACATCGTCGATGCGCCCCGTGATCCAGTAATAGCCATCCTCGTCCCGCCGTGCCCCGTCGCCGGTGAAATAGTAGCCGGGGTATTGCCTGAAGTAGGTATCCACGAAGCGCGCATGGTCTCCGTACACGCTGCGCATCATAGCCGGCCAGGGGCGGGTGATGACGAGCGCGCCCTCGGCGGCACCTTCGATCATGGTCCCTTCGGCCGGGTCCACCAGGGCCGGGGCGACACCGAAGAACGGCACAGATGCAGAACCCGGCTTCAGGGCGATCGCCCCGGGCAGAGGTGTGATCATATGGCCGCCGGTCTCCGTCTGCCACCAGGTATCGACGATGGGGCAGCGTTCGTCGCCGACGACCCGGTAATACCACTCCCAGGCTTCGGGGTTGATGGGCTCTCCGACGGTGCCGAGGATGCGCAGGGACTTGCGTGACGTCTTTTTGACCGGATCCTCGCCGGCGCGCATTAGCGCACGGATGGCGGTTGGCGCCGTATAAAAGATGTTGACTTTGTGCTTGTCCACCACATGCCAGAAGCGGGATACGTCCGGGTAGTTCGGAATTCCCTCGAACATGAGGGAGATGGCCCCGTTGGCCAGTGGTCCATAGACGATGTAGGTGTGGCCGGTGACCCATCCCACGTCCGCGGTGCACCAGTAGACCTCGCCGTCCTGGTAGTCAAACGTGTATTTGTGAGTCATGGCCGCGAAGACCAGGTAGCCGCCGGTGGTGTGCAGCACGCCCTTGGGCTTGCCGGTGGAGCCGGAGGTGTACAGGATGAACAGGGGGTCTTCGGCATCCATCTCCTCGGGCGGGCAATCCGCGGAGGCACCGGCCATGGCCTCTTCGTAGCGGATGTCGCGGCCCTCGGTCCAGGCAACGTCGCCTCCGGTGCGCTTTATCACTACGACTGTGCTCACGTTGGGGCACTCGCTCAGGGCGGTATCGGCGTTCTTCTTCAGCGGGACGTTGCGGCCGCCGCGCAGGCTCTCGTCTGCGGTGATCAGGGTTTGGCAATCGGAGTCCAAGATGCGGTCGCGCAGGGAATCGGGAGAGAATCCACCGAAGACGATCGAGTGGACGGCGCCGATGCGCGCACAGGCCAACATAGCTACGGCGGCTTCCGGGATCATGGGCATGTAGATACAGACCCGATCGCCCTTCTTGACGCCGCGGGACTTGAGCACGTTGCCCAGCTTGCAGACCTGCGCGTGGAGGTCGCGGTAGGTGAGCTTGCTGTCTTCCTCCGGGTTGTCACCCTCCCAGATGATGGCCACCTGATTGCCGCGGCTGTCCAGGTGACGGTCCAGGCAGTTGTAGGCTACATTCAGCTTTCCGCCTTCGAACCACTTGATGTACAGGTTGTCGGCGTCGAAGCTGTAGTCGGTCACTTTGTCCCACTTCCTGGACCAAGTGACGAACTCTTCGGCCTGCTCCGCCCAGAATCCCTCCGGATCGTCGATGGACTGTTTGTACATCGCCTGGTACTTGTCGGCGTTGATGTGGGCATTGGCCGCGATCTCGGCCGGGATCTCATGGACTTTAATCTCCGACATTGGAGCCATCTCCTCGTTGCGTGGTTGTGATGCCGCTGGTTGTTGCCAGGGCTTTTTTAATAAGGCGTTCGATCACCGGGAGAGCCCGGATACGCCGGACTTCAGGGTCCGTTATTTTTCTATATTCGGGTGGCGCAAAATTTAATAGTAAACGCTTGCCGCGCACTTCGCTATACCCGACGCAGTTGGGATTTTTGGAGAGCGACGGCGGAAAAATACCTGTGAACTGTGCGTTTTCTACCAAGTCATGAAGTCGCGCAAGGGCGCTTTTTTGTCGCCGTCGCTGTGATGCGATGCCTGGGCGAGAAAAAGCTCAGCTGCGGCAAGCGCGTCACTCAAGGCGTTGTGGGCGCCGTAGCGGGGAAGGTTGTAACGCTCACTCAACGCGTGCAGCCGCAGATCCGAGCTCTTGTAGGCAATATGCCGGCGCTCGAACGTGCGCTTGGCCAACGCCTGGGTGTCGATGACCGGTACCGTAAGCCCTACGCCGTAGACTCTTTGACAGGCGTCGCCGAGAAACCCCTTCTCCACGGATGCGTGGTGGGCGATCATCACCTTGCCTGCCAGGGCTTGGAGCAGCTCCGCGAGCACGTCGTCAAGAAGCCCTCCCTGTGCCGCTTGATCATCCGTGATCTGATGAATTATGGCGCTTGCCTCGGGGATGGCGCGTGCGGTTCGTACCAGGCGATGGCGGGCGCTGCCCAGGTCGACGCGGTTGCCGCGTACGACCACATAGCCCACGCTGAGAATGTCGTCCCGCTTGGGATCCAGCCCGGTGGTTTCCAAGTCGATGGCGAGCAGCTCCAGGTCCCGGATGTCCGCGGATGGTTTCGGGAAGTCGGTCGAAAGGTACTCCCGCATCGGTCCCGGGGCGGCCTTGCGAAGGGATCTGCGGCGGCGCAGCTCTGCGGTGAGGTGCCACATGACTATAGTTTCCGTAAGAATCCGCGCCGAAGGCGCGCCTTGTCCCCTTCTCCCTCCGGAAGAGTGTGGGGCAGGGCGAAATCCGTCATCATAGCCCTGTTTTCATGCTTCGCTGCGGCACGGGTGTCATGAAGGGTCAGGCGAAGCGCCCCGCCTGGTGGCGCTGTCCCAGGGACTCCTGCATGGTGTTGATCAGGGAGAAGGCGTCCTTCAGATGGCCCCGCTCCAGGGGCGAGAGCTCGTCCGGCGGCAGATAGTTGTCGGGCTTCTTGCCCTCTCGTAGCTGACGCGCCTGGTGTTGCATGCGCAGGGTGCCGATGAATTCCAGGGCGTCCATCAGGTTGGCGGCACCGTCGCGGCTCAGGGCTTGGATCTGCGCTGCGCTCTCCAGGCGCTCGATGGTGTTGATCTCCTTGATGCCGGCCGAGAGCGCGTGGACACGCGCAAGATCTACGACAGGAACCGTGCCTCGGTGCTTGATGTCGAGGGTGTGGGCGTGATCGCCTCCGCTGACGAGTACGAAATTGCGAAAGAAGCCGATCGGCGGGCGGTGCTTGAGGGCGTTGGCGGCCATGTAGGCGATGAAGATGCGGTTGGAACGGGAATGCTCCAGCACGTGCTCATGCAGCTCCCCGAACAAACCCTCGGGGTCGTGTAGGGCACGCAAGTCGAAAAAGACGCTGGCGAGCATGAGGGCCATGGGCTCGGGCCGCTCTATCCAGTTGGTGAAATACTTGCGCCAGATTCGCAGCGACTGGCGCCACTTGGGGTTGCGGGCCATCACCTCGCCCGGGCAATAGACGTAGCCACAGGCGTTTAGCCCGTCGTTCACGAATTCGGCCAGGGCCGCGAAGTACTCATCGTCCTCGGGTTTGGCGTGGTCGGCGATCAACAGGGCGTTGTCCTGGTCCGAGTGGGAGGACTGCTCACGGCGCGCCTGGGAGCCTCCCGCCATCCAGGCGTAGGGTACCGGTGGAGGTCCAAACTGCTCTTCGGCCAGAGCGAGAAGGCGCACGGTAATCGCATCCGTCACGGCGCTGACCGCCTGTCCCACCTGATCGGCCGTGGCGCCGCCGGTGACCAAATAGACCTGCAGCTCCGAAACCTTCGTGCTTATCTGGACCAGGGTATCCACGTCTTGCGCCTTGTAGATGTCCCCCACCAGGTAGACGGCGTTCGCACTCTGAAAACGTACCAGGTCGGATGTGGAGACGACGCCCACGACCCGGTCGTTGTCCAGCACGGGGAGGTGATGGACATTGAGCCGGGTCATGGCGATCAGAGTCTGGAAACCGAGGGTGTCCACCTCCGTGGTGTGCACGTTCTCCGTCATGATCTTGTGCACGGGCTCCTTGCGCGAGAGGTTGGCGGCGATGCAGCGGCTGCGCAGGTCGCGGTCGGTGACCATTCCTGCGAGCTGCTCCCCTTTCATGACGATCAGCGAAGAGACGCGATTCTCCGTCATGATCTTCGCCGCGTCGCAAATGCTGGTGTCCGGCGTGCAGTAGACCAGGGAACGGCGGAGTAGGTCCGAGACCCGCACCGTCATCAGTCCGGTCCCCGATGCAGGACCTTCCTTGATGACGTTCAGCGCGTTGCGCAGGCGCTCGGCGACTGTGTGCTCGAAGTGGGCGGCGAAACTCTTGTGTTTCTCGCGAAGACGCTCCATCTCCGAGCAGGGGATCAGATAGGCAAGGGTGTCCTCGGCTGTATTTCCGGAAAAGAGCGCCGCGGGGAAGTCTTGCAGGCCGCAGGGCGACGGGCACAGATCGCCCTCGGCGAGCTTGCTGATGAGCTCGCCGCGCTCGTCGCGCAGATCCACGGCGCCGCGGCGCAGGATGTACAGATAGGGTTGGTCCGCGTCTTTCGGGGGAAACTGGGTGCCGCGGCGGAAGTAGCGAACCGAGAGCTGCTTCGGCAGATGCTCGAGCACCTCTTCGGGCAGCAGGTCGAACGGATGGTGGCTGGCGAGAAAGTCGCGTATTTCGATCAGCTCCACATCCATCGTTTGGGTCCCGGTCGGTTAAAACGCTTAACGATACACCATGAGGTAATGCGTCGGCACTCTGCAGCACATACGAGAAACGACCAAAAACGAAAAAGCCCCGCCGAAGCGGGGCTTTTTGCAGGCTTCCAGCCTAATTCGGCATCAATGCCCGGTAGCCTCTCCCGCGCCCTTGGGCACGCGGATATCCTCCACCAAGTGCTGGATGTGCTCCGGCGGCGCCGTGGTTGCGCGCGACACGAAGTAAGCGACTGCGAAGTTCACCATCGCACCCACGGCACCAATCGACTCGGGGGAGATACCCAGAACCCAATTGTCCGGCGTATTGGCCGCCATCTCGGTGCCGGGAACAAAGAACCAGCCCTTGAACCAGAAGATGTAGACCAGAGTGAACAAGAGTCCGGAAAGCATGCCGAGCACGGCGCCTGTGCTGTTAGCGCGCTTGTCGAAGATGCCCATCATGAGCGCCGGGAATATCGAAGATGCTGCCAAGCCAAACGCCAAGGCCACGACCTGGGCCGCAAACCCCGGTGGATTCATACCCAAATACCCAGCCGCGACAATGGCAAGCGACATGGCGACACGACTGGCCATGAGCTCCGCCTTCTCCGAGATTCCCTTCATGAACACGCCCTTGAGCAGGTCGTGGGAGATGGAAGAGGATATGGCCAGCAACAGGCCTGCTGCAGTGGAGAGCGCTGCCGCTAGTCCACCGGCGGCGACGAGTGCAATAACCCAGTTGGGAAGCTTGGCGATCTCGGGATTGGCCAGGACCATGATGTCGCGGTCGACCTTGGTCATCTCGTTGCCCTTCCAGCCGTAGGACTCGGCCTTGGCGGCGAAATCCGCGTTCTTGTCATCGTAGTATTGAATGCGGCCGTCGCCGTTCTTGTCCTCCCAATCGAGCAGCCCCGTGGTCTTCCACCGGTTCATCCATTCGGGCAGGTTGGCGATCTCGACGTTCGACGTCTCCTCGCCCACCGGGCCTATCTGGATGGTGTCCATCAGGTTCAGACGCGCCATGGCACCGACCGCGGGGGCGGTGGTGTAAAGGATGGCGATGAAGACCAGCGCCCAACCCGCTGAGTAGCGGGCGTCCGCGACCTTGGGGACGGTGAAGAAGCGGATGATGACGTGGGGCAGGCCCGCGGTACCGATCATCAGCGACAGGGTGAGCAGCAGCATGTTCAGCGTCGAGTCCTTTTGCGCCGTGTAGGACGCAAAGCCGAGGTCCGTCACCACTTTGTCGAGCTTGTCGAGCAAGAACATGCCGCTGCCGTCGGCCATCGAGCTGCCGAGGCCGATCTGCGGTACGGCCACACCCGTAAGCTGCAGGGAGATGAAGATCGCCGGTACCGTGTAGGCGAAGATCAGTACGCAATACTGGGCGATCTGGGTGTAGGTGATGCCTTTCATGCCGCCGAGCACCGCGTAGATAAACACGATGGCCATGCCGACGAGAACGCCCACCTCGAAAGGAACCTCCAAGAAACGGCTGAAGGCCACGCCTACGCCCTTCATCTGACCGATAACGTAGGTGATGGAGGCAACGATCAGACAGAGGACCGCGACGATACGGGCGGTTTGGGAGTAGTAACGATCACCGATGAATTCTGGAACGGTGAACTTGCCGAACTTGCGCAGGTACGGCGCGAGCAGCATGGCGAGCAGCACATAGCCACCGGTCCAGCCCATCAGGTACACGGAAGCGTCGTAGCCCTTGAAGGCGATGAGCCCCGCCATGGAGATGAAGGAGGCGGCCGACATCCAGTCCGCGCCGGTTGCCATTCCGTTGGCGATTGGGTGGATGCCCTTGCCGGCGACGTAGAACTCGCCGGTTGTGGAGGCGCGTGCCCAGATGGCGATACCGATGTAGAGCGCGAAGGTTGCGCCTACGACGAGATAGGTTAAGGTTTGCAGATCCATGTTGGTTTCCCCTTGTTCAATCTTCTTGGACGTTGAACTTCTTGTCGAGCTGGCCCATGCGAATTGCATAGATGAAGATCAGCACGAGGAAGATGTACATGGAGCCCTGCTGGGCGAACCAAAAGCCGAGCATGTATCCGCCGATTTGGATGGTGTTGAGCACGTCGACCAATATGATGCCGAAGCCGTAGGAGACTACGAACCATATGACCAACAGCGTAATCAGAAGACGTAGATTCGCCGACCAATAGTCGGCGCGATTCTCGGGTGTCATAAGAAGTCGCTCCCTTCGTGGTTGTGGGATGTTTTTTATGTTAGCCGGGGCGACGGGCGGCAGAACCATCCGCTTCTCGTTGATCCGGCGTGGATTCGGCAGCAGGCCCCCCTTACTCTTGGTCTCAATTATGAATGTCCGCCGATCTGCCGGCCCGACGGCTTGCGGCCATTTTGTTGTCCGAATCCGACGCCTGTCAACGTTTGTCCGCCATTCCGTGCACTTTTGTTGTCCGCCGATGGCTTGCTGGACTACTTTCCGGTGCGGATCCGAGCGGTCCCGAGACGCTCGATGCCGTCCTGAACAAGGTACTTGAAACGCCGCATCAAACCGCCTAAGTTGGCGAGTCCGCCAGCGGGAATCCCCTGCCAGGAGCGGAATCCGAACGATAGCGGCATTCTAGAGGCATCATGCGATACGTCAGTACCCGCGGCGGGGTGGAGCCCGTCGGTTTCTCCGAGGCGGTAATGATGGGGCTGGGCACGGACGGCGGGCTTCTGTTGCCCGGGACCCTGCCTCGGGTGGGCGCGGGTGAGCTTCGGGCTTGGTCGCGCCTGAACTTCCGGGACCTCGCCGTGGAGGTCATGACTCCCTTCGTCGCCGACGCCATCCCTCGCGGCGACCTGGCTGGGCTGGTTACCCGCTCCTACGCGACCTTCTCCCACCCGGAGGTGACGCCGGTGCTTAGCGTCGGCCCGCAGCGGATTCTGGAGCTCTTCCATGGCCCCACGGCGGCGTTCAAGGACGTTGCGCTGCAGTTTCTCGGCAACGTCTTCGAGTATTTGCTGGAGCGTGACGGTGGGCGGCTGAACATCCTGGGGGCGACATCGGGAGATACAGGCTCGGCGGCCATAGCCGGCGTGCGCGGCAAGGACCGGATTAAGATCTTCATCCTGCATCCGCAGGGACGGGTATCTCCGATCCAAGAGCGGCAGATGACTACGGTGTTGGACGCCAACGTCCACAATATCGCCATCCGCGGCACTTTCGACGATGGGCAGCGCATCGTCAAAGCCTTGTTCAACGACCTGCAGTTCAAGGAGCATTACCATCTCGGGGCGGTCAATTCCATCAACTGGGCGCGGATCCTGGCCCAGATGGTTTACTACTTCTATGCTTGGGGACGGATGAGCCGGGGCGATCCCGACTACCGGGTCAGCTTCTCGGTCCCTACCGGCAATTTCGGCGATGTCTTCGCCGGCTACATGGCCAAGCGCATGGGGCTCCCGGTTAACCGGCTTGTCGTCGCGACCAACCGCAACGGCATCCTCAGCCGCTTCGTCGAGACGGGGGTCTACGAGGCCGGAGAGGTCCATCCGACGCTGAGTCCGGCCATGGATATTCAGATCGCCTCCAATTTCGAGCGCTACCTGTACTTCCTGCTCGGCGAAGACCCGCAGACGGTTTGCGCCCTTTTCGACGAGATGCGTCGCACCGGGAGCATGCGGGTGACGGACGGGCACCGCGCCGCGGTTAGCCGCGATTTCGATGCCGCAGCCGCCGACGACGCCGAGACGTTGGAGCAGATCCGCGTCACCTACGAGCGCGATGGGTACATCCTGGATCCTCACACCGCCGTCGGCGTGCGCGCCGCCCGCGGCCGCTCCGATACGGTCTGCCTTGCCACCGCGCACCCGGCTAAGTTCAGCGATGCGGTGCGCGAGGCCATCGGCATCGAGGCCCCGCCGCCGCCGTCTCTGCGGGGACTGATGGACAAGGAGACCCGGTGCGCCCTGCTCGATGCCAGCGAAGAGGCTGTGCGCGGACACCTCCGCGATACGCTCGCGGGCGTCGGCGGCTGATGCGGGGTTCCCAATACACATTTTGCAAATGCACGCGCAGAAGCGCTGATGAGCAGGGTTTCATTTGCGTTCATTTACGGACAACGGCCAATTAAATATCTGAGGCGAAGCCTCGCAACTTAATGAAAGAGACTGTCCCGGGCATCAAGATTCTCGACACCACCCTGCGCGACGGAGAGCAGACCCAAGGCGTGTCCTTCTCTCCGGAGGAGAAAACCAATATCGCCAAAGTACTGTTGGAGCTGGTTAAGGTGGACCGTATCGAGGTCGCTTCCGCCCGCGTCTCCGCCGGCGAGATCGAGGCCGTGTCAAACATCATCGGTTGGGCTGTGGGTGAGGGACTGGCGGAGCGGGTGGAGGTACTCGGATTCGTCGACCACGGCAAGAGCGTGGACTGGATCGTAGAGGCCGGTGGGCGCGTCATCAACCTGTTGGCCAAGGGCAGCGAGAAGCACTGCACGCACCAGCTCGGCAAGACTCTGGACGAGCATGTACTCGACGTGCGCGAGAACATCGAGATTGCGCAGGAGAAGGGCCTGGCCGTCAACCTCTACTTGGAGGACTGGTCAAACGGGTACAAGGACGACCGGGACTATGTCTATGCTTTGGTCGAAAAGCTCGCCGATGCGGGTGTCGGCCATTTCATGCTCCCGGACACCTTGGGCGTGATGACCCCGGAGCGTGTCTTCACCGCGATGGCGGACATGATCCGGCGTTTTCCGACCCTCCGATTCGATTTCCATCCTCACAACGACTACGGTTTGGCCACCGCCAACGTGGTGGCGGCCGCCCAGGCGGGCGCCGCGTCGGTCCATTGCACCGTGAATTGCCTCGGCGAGCGTGCCGGCAATGCCTCCTTGGCGGAGGTGGCGGTCAATTTGCGCGACCAGCAAGGAATGGATCTGAGCATCGACGAGACCCACCTGGCCAGGGTCAGTGAACTGGTGGAGTACTTCTCGGGAAAGCGTATCGCCGACAACGCCCCCATCGTGGGCGAGGACGTCTTCACCCAGACCGCCGGAATCCATGCCGATGGCGACAGCAAGGCAAGCCTCTACCACACGCACCTGAGCCCCGAACGCTTTGCGCGAAGCCGCAAGTACGCCTTGGGCAAGCTTGCCGGTAAGGCCTCCCTGGTCAAGAACCTGGAGCGGCTCGACATCAGCCTCTCGGAGGAGAATCAGCAAAAGGTGCTCCGGCGCATCGTGGAGCTCGGGGACTCCAAGAAGACCATCACCACGGAGGATTTGCCCTTTATCATCGCCGAGGTCTTGGAGAGCGAGGACTACAATCATGTCGAGCTGCTCTCCTGCAGCGTCAACAGCAGCCTGGACCTGCAGTCCACCGCCAGCCTGCGGATTCGGCTGATGGGGGAGACCTTCATGGCCGCCGGCAGTGGAAACGGTGGCTTCCACGCCTTCAATGTGGCCCTCACCAAGGTGCTGAAGAAGAAGGACTTCGTCCTGCCCAAGCTGCTGGACTTCGAGGTCCGAATCCCCAAGGGCGGCCGCACCGACGCCCTCACCGAGTGCGTCATCACCTGGGCCTCGGATCGGGGCGAGGTGCGTACCCGCGGCGTGCATTACAACCAAGTTTTTGCGGCCATCACCGCCACGCTGCGGATGTTGAACCTGCTCATCCAGCGATCCCTGCAGGAGCGCGGGTCCGAGGTCCCGCAATAGAGCAGTCGCAAATCAGCCAGACGCCTATGACCGCAGGATCGCTGCGTCACCTCGTTCCTACGCGCGTTCGAGAGCGCCATAGCGCACCATTCAAGCTTGT
The DNA here is from genome assembly GCA_942492625.1 of uncultured Gammaproteobacteria bacterium. Lineage (GTDB taxonomy): Bacteria > Pseudomonadota > Gammaproteobacteria > Chromatiales > Chromatiaceae > Thiosymbion. The sequence continues at coordinate 29,659 of CALOFM010000056.1, forward strand.
GTTTTCGGCCCCGCTGTCGAACACTTGGGGCTGAAATCACCTCCGCGCGGCGTGCGGGCCATTCCCGGCGCAGAGCGGTTCCGTCAACTCGAGTCTTTAGGGCGCCTTCATGAACCCGGAAAAGGTCGTCTTCGGTTTTTTTATCGTACTTGCCCTCACCCTGAACTTCGGTTTTTTCGTGGGGGAAATCGAGAATCCCGAGCACCATAATGAATGGGAGCTTTTCGCCGTGGTGGTGGTGAACCTGATCGCCACCATCCTCAAGTTCGGCGATCGTACCCAAATGGGCGCCGTGCTGCTCGCCACCAGTCTTGTAGCCATGCTGCAGCTCATAGCCGCCGTTCTGGTCTGGGGGATGGTGGTCCATGTGACCGAAACCGGGCTCACTCCGGCGGTCACCGCCAGCATCGTATCCCTTACCGGTGGTGCCATGATCGCCAACGTGGTCTCGGTCGTGCTGCTGGTGATCGAGACGGTGATGCTTAGACGATAGTTGTCAGTGGGCACTTGCCAGGCGGGAGAACCCGTTCTGACGAACATCCGCCACTGTCCACTGCCCACTGACCGTTTCCCATGGAAAACGTCATCTTCCTGATTTTCAGGCGCATGCGGGCGCCGTTGCTGACCCTTGCGGTCACCTACACGGTGGCGATACTCGGGTTGGTGCTCATTCCGGGACAGGACGGCGCCGGCAACGTTTGGCGGATGGACTTCTTCCATGCCTTTTATGTGGTGAGCTACACGGCTACAACCATCGGGTTCGGTGAGATTCCCTATGAGTTCACCGAGGCCCAGCGCATGTGGGTGACCCTGTCCATCTATGCCACCGTGGTGGTCTGGTTTTACTCCCTCGGCACCCTTGTCACCCTGCTCCAGGACAAGACGTTTCAGCGCGCCATGACGGAGCTTAGATTCGCCCGCAGAGTCCGCCGCCGACACGAGCCGTTTTTTCTGATCTGCGGTTACGGAGAAACCGGCAGCGTACTGGTGCGGGCGCTGACGGACCGCAATCAGCATGCGGTCGCCGTCGACATCGAAGAGCATCGGGTCAACCTGCTGAAGCTGGAGAATCTGCGTGAGTATGTTCCGGCCTTGTGTGCCGATGCGCGCCGGCCGGAGCACCTGTTGGAGGCGGGACTCAGACACCGGCTATGCTCCGGTGTGGTCGCGCTGACCAATGTCAACAAGACGAATCTCAAGATCGCCATTGCCGCAAAGCTGATGCACCCGAACATCAAGGTGATCTGCCGGGCCGACTCTCACGATATCGAGGCCAACATGGCTTCTTTCGGCACGGATCATATCTACGATCCCTTCGACATCTTTGCGCTCTACCTGGTCACGGCGATCCAGGCGCCCTGTTTGACCCTGATGCACGAGTGGCTCACCGGTCTTAGGGGTGACAAGCTGAAGGCCCCGATCTACCCGCCGGCCCGGGGATTGTGGATTCTTTGCGGCTACGGGCGCTTCGGCAAATCGGTCTATCGACACTTGCGCTCCGAAGGGGTGGATCTGGTGGTCGTGGAGGAAAATCCCGGCAGGACCGGCGAACCCGACTGCGGCTGCATCGTCGGCCGGGGGACTGAAGCGGTGACGCTGGAACAGGCGGAGATCCGCCGCGCCGTGGGCCTGGTCGCCGGCACCAACAATGATGCAAACAACCTGTCGATCCTGATGACTGCGAGGGAGCTCAATCCGGATCTTTTCGTGGTCGCGCGGGAGAATCACTTGGACAACGAGGAGCTGTTCGACGCGGTGGAGGCGGACATCGTCATGCACCCGAGCTCGATCATCGCCAACCGCATCCGCGTGCTGCTGTCCACCCCCCTGTTGACCGAGTTCGAGAGCTATGCCCGCTATCAGGACGATGCGTGGGCCTGTCAGCTGGTGAGCCGCATCGCCGCCCTGGTGCATGAGCACGTACCGGATGTGTGGGAGATCAGCATCGACGAAGATCATGCCCATGCGGTTTGCGAGGTTACGGCGCGGGGTGTGAACGTCACTTTGGGCAATCTGCTGCAGGACCCGCGCGACCGGAAGAAGGTGCTTCCCGCCATCCCCCTGTTGCTGCTTCGCAGCAATCAGCGTGAGCTGTTGCCCAAAGAGGACTCGCGCCTGCGCAGGGGCGACCGTTTGCTGTTGTGTGGCCGTCACTGCGCCCATGCGCGCATGGGCTGGAGTTTGCAGAACGTCCACGCCCTGAGCTATATACTCACGGGTGACAGCACGCCGGAGGGCACGATTTGGCGCTGGCTGTCCAAATCCAAGGGCCGCCGCCGCCGTCGCAGGCGCTGACCGCCATCGCTCCCCTGGCACTGCATATTCCCGAGGTTCCGGGTCTGTCAAACGCCTTCGCACCTGTCATACTGATAAACTCTGCGACTGGCACTCCGCCCAGGGCCCGTGCCCGGGGCCATTACGGGGCCGCAGCGCAAGACGAGGGGAAGCAATGACTCAGCTGCTTGAACGTCTCAATCGGGAACATAGGCATCTCTCACGCCTGCTGAACCTGTTCGATGACTTGTTGGACCGGTTTTCCGAGGGCAATGAGCCCGATTTGGACCTGATGAGCGAAATGCTCGAGTACATGGACAGCTACGCGGATCAGGTCCACCACCCGAGCGAGGAGCTGATCTTCGACCGGCTGCGGGCGCGCAGCAATGAGACTTACCCTGTGCTCGACGTTCTGACCAAGCAGCACGTAGCGCTCGGCCAGATGAACAAGCGTTTTCGCCGGTCCCTTGAAGGCATCATGCACGAAGAGGTCTTGCGCCGGGACGAAGTGGAGCTGCAGGGCCGCGAGTACGTCAAGGTTCTGCGCGATCACTTGACCGTGGAGGAGACCCAGGCCTTCCCGCTCGCCCGCGAGCGGTTGGCCGCGAGTGATTGGGATGAGCTCCTCCAGGAGGTGCCCAGTGCCGATGATCCGGTATTCGGCGATGCGGACCCGGCCCGCTTCCGCACCCTGTTTCAGCACTTGATGGCACAGGCACAGCCTTGATGCCTGCGGAGGGCGCGTGCGCGCAGGGCCGCTGTTTCAGCCTGCGTCGCGCCAACCCGTTTCTCGGCTTGGTCGCGGTCGTGAAGACCTCCGGCGGGCGCGCCCTGAGCTTCGACGGGCGTAGCTGGCAGCTCCAAGTACTCGCCCATCCCCCGCGCGGGCTCTGGACCCGTGAGGGACATCAGGATCGTCTGCAGTATTTCGGCTTCGGACTCTGGTCGGAGCGCACGGGCGTGAGGCGCGTCCCGCTCAATCCCATTCTGGATGCCGGCAGCATGCTTGCCGAGTCCGAGTCATTGATCGGCCTGGTCCGTGCGAGTCAAAAGGATCTTCCATACCCCCTTGCCAAAGAGCTGGAGCTCTGGCTGCTGGACCGGGAGCAGGCGCCCCTGGCGCTTTTGGCGAACGCTCTCGAGGGCACCGACCTGGACGAGCTGGGGACTCCGGCCTGGAGCGCCGGGGCAACCCCTGAGCGTCCGTTCGTCTCCAGGACTCTGCAGGACACGGATTCGGCCGCGGGGGACGAGCGCCCGCCGCAGCAGCATGCGATAGTATTGGAGCGCCTGGTAAAATCCACCGCTGGCAGGCACCTCAACCGCCAGTGGTTCCGGCGCGAGGCCGACGGCTCCGGGTTGGGGCTCGATCACCGGGCACCGGAGGGACTCGCCGGGCGCCACCTGCCAGCAGATGCCTTCCCGGGGCTGCCCCTGCGCACCCTATGGCCGGAGGACGCGGACTGCGCCCTGGTCGGCGAATGGGTCGATTGGGTTGCGCCCTATCTGCTCACCTTGCCGGGAATCCAGGATGGACTCAGGGAGCACCTGGAACAACAGGCGGCCAGGACGCCCCTGTTGGTGGACGCCCTGTGGCGCTTGTTTCCGCGGGTGCTCGACCGCGATCTCCTGAGCCGGGCCCGGGTGGAAGCCAGGTTGCTGCGGGCGAATGGGTAAGGACGCGTTCGTGCTCGGGCGCGAATGGGAACGATTGAACGCAACTAGCGCGGCTGGCCTTTGACAGAAATCGCCTAAAGCAATGAAGTATCAGAACGAGACCGAATTCCGGCACGATGCGCCGGAGATGCTTGGGGTGCTCCTGGTCAACCTGGGTACGCCGGATGCGCCTACCGTACCCGCCGTGCGCCGTTATCTGGCCGAGTTTTTGAGCGATCCGCGCGTAGTCGAGCTGCCGCGGCCCCTGTGGTGGCTGATTCTGCACGGCATCATCCTGCGGTTGCGCCCGCGCCGCTCCGCCAAGGCCTACAGGTCCGTCTGGACCGAGCAGGGCTCTCCGTTGCTCGTTATCGCTCGGCGCCAGGCTGCGGCTCTACAGGAGCGGCTCAGTGCAAGTCTGCCGGGGCCGGTACGGGCGAAGCTCGGGATGCGCTACGGCAACCCATCGATCGCTTCGGCCCTGGGCGATCTGCGCAGGGCAAACGTGCGCCGGTTACTGGTGCTGCCCCTTTACCCCCAGTACTCGGCCACCACCACGGCTTCCACCTTTGATGCGGTTTCCAGGGATCTCTCCACTTGGCGCTGGCTGCCGGAGGTGCGCTTCGTGAACCAGTATCAGGATCACCCGGGCTATGTGGCCGCATTGGCGCAGAGCGTGCGCGGCTACTGGGCCAAGCAAGGTGAGCCCGACCGCCTGCTCTTCTCCTTTCACGGCATACCCGGGGAGTATTTCATGAGCGGGGATCCTTATTTTTGTCACTGCCACCAGACCGCGCGCCTGACTGCAGACGCGCTCGGGTTGGCCTCCGAGCGCTGGGAAGTGTCGTTTCAATCCCGGGTCGGCAACAACGAATGGCTCAAACCTTATACGGACGAGACCCTCAAAGACTGGGGCCACCAGGGGATCGAAACCGTCCACGTCATTTGCCCCGGTTTCTCGGCCGACTGCCTCGAGACCCTGGAGGAGATCGGGGTAGAGAATCGAGACTATTTTCTTGAAGCCGGGGGCAAGGGCTTCGGTTACATCCCGGCCCTGAACGACGTGGCCGACCACATCGAAATGATGACAGATCTGGTTCGACAGCATGCGGCGGGTTGGCCGGAGGTAGACGACGCTAGTGATACCTCGCGGGTGCTGGAGCAACGGTTGGCGCGGGCGGTGGCGATGGGGGCACAGAGGTAGGGGATCTTTTGATGATCGCGGGCTGTCCTCATCTAGTGGTTACTGGATATTGCCCACACCCGAGATCAGCAGTACGTGGAAAACCATCCCTTACCCACCGAAATACAGTTGCACCGGCAGTCCCGGATCCTGGAGATCGCCTACGCAGACGGCGCGCGTTTCCGCATGCCCTGCGAGTACCTGCGGGTCTATTCGCCCTCGGCGGAGGTGCGCGGTCATTCACCCGACGAGGCCAGGCTCCAAGTTGGGAAGGAAGAAGTCAACATCACGGACCTGAAGCAAATTGGCAGCTACGCGGTCAAGATCTTTTTCGACGACGGTCACAGCTCCGGACTTTACGATTGGCGTTATCTCTACAAGCTCGGGCGTGCCTGGCAGCCTCTATGGTTCGATTACCTGGATCGGCTCAAGGCCGCTGGACAGGAACGCAAAGGAGCCGATCCATTTTCGCAGCTCGCGGAGCGGGGGCAGGCCGCCTCCGAGCTGCCTCCCTCTTAACGCCGTCGACGCCCTACTCGGCATCATGACGGGGAGGTTGCTCATCTTGGCATTTTCCGGCTTGGCGCTGCTGGCCGGGTGTGCGGTGCCTCTGCCGTCAGGATCCCCGGGGAGGGTGCCCGCAGCGCGCGTTGACCGAGATGAGCTGTTGTCCGTTGCCGCGGCTTGTCATCTGCTGCGGGTAGGTCAGACGTCGGATTCGTCGGTCACGGATGCAACGGTTATCGCGGCAGCGGAAAAGTACGGCTTCTCGGTCCAGGAATTGGTGAGCCGGTCGGATTCCTTGCTGATCTCCTACCGCTCTCGGGAGGGGGAGCTAGCCGCCGCTGCCCGCGAGTCCTGCGCTCGCCTCGCCAGCGTTACCGGCGTGAGTCCGGCCTTGGTTCGGTTCGACCGCTCAGGGGAAATCAATGACACCTGGCTCAGAGTCGATGGCGAGATCACCGATGGATATGCCAATGAGGTCATCGCCGCGATCCGCAAGCGAAGGGCCTCCGGATTGATCATCCAGAGCCAAGGCGGATCCGTCTACGAGGCACGCAAGCTTGGCAGGTTTCTGCGCGCCAATGGCCTGAGTGCGGCCGTTGATGAGCTGTGCCTCTCTGCCTGCGTGGAGGTGCTCGCCGGAGGGGTGGCGCGCTATGTTACTCCCGGCGCCCGGCTCGGCATCCATCAAAGCAAGGTGCCGAAGCAGATCAGCAGTCACGAAGGTGGTCAGGCTTACGTGGCCGAGGCCGCGCTTTACCTACGCGAGATGGGTGTAGACGACACAGTGGCCTTGGTTGCGGCGGCTGTACCCCATGATCAGATATTGTTGATCTCCACGGAGAACGCGCTGAGGACCCGGCTGGTGACCGGCGTGGTTCGGGCGCTGTAATGCGGTCACGTGCGGATTCTCGCTGCCGGCGTGAATGAGCTTGAAAACGCCATTCAGCCGCTCATAAACGCAAATTAGCGCAGATTGAGAAATCACAGGCGTTGTCGCGAGCACGATTTGGATGAGCTCGATCGTTTCTGATCCGAATGCAATCTTGGATAGGGAGCGTTTCCACGCACTTTGGTTGCGGTGCTTTCCGTTGGACCAGGCCGAAGGCGCAATGCCGGTATGGGGCAATATAGTAAAACGATACGGGGAGCGTCATCGTTGCAACAAAGCACAGCAGTGCCCCCGGCTGCGATGGAGAGGCTTACATGTTGGATATCGACCTCGCCAGTGTTGGACTGCCTTGGGTGCATTTTTTTCAGGAAGTAAAAACCTGCGTGCGGAGCTGAGCGGTATTTCGGACAAGCGCTTCTATGCCGCAAAGCTGACGTTTCTCAATGACCTCCTCCAGCAGCCCAGGATCTATTTTACGGAGTTCTTCTTCACCAAGTACGAAGTGCAGGCTAGAGAGAACATATCGCGGTGCGCCGGTTGGCTCGAATCTCAAGGTTATTGCAAGTCGACCGTTCGGACGGCAATCCAGATGCCCGATAGCTCAGCTCGTTCCCGCGATCGGTCGACTTGCCCCCCGCAGGCGCGGGCCCATCGTTTCACCTGAATAACCGACATATCCCAGTAGAGACTCGCCTCTTCGTCAAGCTGACTCGGATCGCCCCTCCCAGTTCGGAAGCGAGCCGATGGCGGACAGGTGGTTGATCTCGCCCCATGACTCCAAGGCCCAGTCTGGGCCATCGATCAGGATCCGGTTGAGGGAGGCGTTGAACAGGTTCACCTTCATGCGCTCCTCGACGCCCCTTCCGGCCGCGCGGCGGTAGCAGTCACCCAAGGGGCCGCCGTGACTGACCACCAGGACGGTCTGTCCCGGATGCCTCGCTGCGATATCGGCGACGGCGTGGGTCACGCGCTCGAAGCGTTGGCGGATGCTCTCGCCGTCCGGGATGACCTGGTCTACCAAATAGCTTCGGTAGATTTTCGCGGCCTGTGGCTGATCGCGGTCGGCCTCGACGCGAAGCATGCCGGTAAGGATGCCGAGGTCCCATTCGCGCAGGCGCGTATCGTCTTGGATCTCGTGTCCGCTAAGCCCGGTGATCATGTTCGCGGTTTGGCGGGCGCGCAACAGGTCGCTGCTGTAGATCGCGTCGAAGGCCACCTCTCGCAGGTGCAGGGCGAGGGCTTCGGCCTGCGCCGCGCCCCGCGCGTTCAACGGGACGGGCAGGTGGCCCTGTATGCGGCCCTCGGCGTTCCAGTCCGTCTCGCCGTGGCGGATGAGAATGATGCGGGTGGTCATGACATGGCTGGCGTCGGATGCAGGCGTCTCCTATGTCCATGGGCATCGCTTCGCGCTGCCCATCTATGTGATTCGTCATAAGCTCAGGCTTGTTTGCGTCCCGCCACACGCAGCCGCAGCGCGTTGAGCCGGATGAATCCGGTAGCGTCTGCCTGATCGTAAGCCCCTGCGTCCTCCTCGAAGGTGGCGATGGACTCGTCGAACAGGCTGTTGCTCTCGGACTTGCGGCCGACGACCAGCACGTTGCCCTTGTAGAGCTTCAGGCGCACGACGCCGTTGACAACGTGCTGGGTCTGATCGATGGCCGCCTGGAGCATTTCGCGCTCGGGCGCGAACCAGTAGCCGTTATAGACCAGTTTGGCGTAGCGCGGCATCAGCTCGTCCTTCAGGTGTGCGGCCTCCCGGTCCAGGGTCAGGGACTCCATGGCCCGGTGGGCCTTGAGCATGATGGTGCCGCCGGGGGTCTCGTAGCAGCCACGGGACTTCATGCCCACGTAGCGATTCTCGACGATGTCGTCGCGCCCGATGCCGTTCGCGCCACCGATGTGGTTTAGCTCGGCGAGAACCTCCGCCGGGCTCATGGCTTTGCCGTCGATGGCGTTGATGTCGCCCTGCCCGTAGGTCAGCTCGATGTAGGTGGGCCGGTCCGGTGCCTTCTCCGGCGAGACTGTCCAGCGCCACATGTCTTCGCCGGGCTCGTTCCAGGGGTCCTCCAGGTCGTAACCCTCGTAGGAGATGTGCAGCAGGTTGGCGTCCATGGAGTAGGGGGACTTGGTCCCTTCGCGCTTCATCTCAACCGGGATGCCGTGGGATTCGGCGTAGGCCAGAAGCTTTTCGCGCGAGAGCAGGTGCCATTCCCGCCAGGGAGCGATGATTTTCACATCCGGCTTGAGGGCGTAGGCGCCGAGCTCGAAGCGTACCTGGTCGTTGCCCTTGCCAGTGGCGCCATGGGAGATGGCGTCGGCGCCTGTCTCGTTGGCGATCTCCACCAAGCGCTTGGCGATCAGGGGGCGGGCGATGGAGGTACCGAGCAGGTATTCACCTTCGTAAATGGCGTTGGCGCGGAACATGGGGTAGACGAAGTCCCTTACAAACTCCTGACGCAGGTCTTCGATGTAGATCTGTTTGATACCGGCGGCTTTGGCCTTTGCCCGCGCCGGTTCCACTTCCTCACCTTGACCGATGTCGGCGGTGAACGTGACTACCTCGCAACCGTACTCGTCCTCCAGCCATTTGAGGATGACCGAGGTATCGAGGCCGCCCGAGTAGGCCAGCACCACTTTCTTGATTTCGCTCTGCACCATGGGATGACTCCAGGTACGGTTTTCTGGAAAAACGGTCAGTATATCGCGGCGGGATTGGTTCATGCATGGACACCTGTTCTTAAACGGGCAACGGCCAGCGGGCGGGCGTAGGTCGGATTAGGCGCATGGCGCGAAGGCGTTTCAGGTTATAGATGAGCCCTGAGCGCGCCGTAATCCGACAAATCCAGCCGCCAGGCCGGGCGTACCGACTTTCGTCTTCAGTCCGGCAGAAATCCCCGCAAGGCGCCCAGGAAGGTCTCCGGTTGGTCGGCGTACACCCAGTGTCCGGCGCTGGGGACGGCGCGCAGTCGAGCCAGTGGAAACAGGGTGCCGATCGACGGCAGCTGCTTCGCGGTCACGTAGCTGGACTCGGTGCCGTAGACGAAATACGCGGGGCCCGGAAATTGGCGCCCTGCGGTCTCGGGGAATCCGAGGATGTCTTCCATGCGCCTCGTCAGCACCGGAAGGTTCATGCGCCAGTGCCAGGTGTCTTGCACCTTTACCAGATTCTGCAGCAGATAGCCGCGAAGGGCGGGGCTATCGAGACTCTCAGTCAGCTTTGCATCTGCGTCCCTGCGGTCGCTCAATGCGTCCAGATTGAGTGTGCCGAGTGCGGCGATGACGGGGTCGAAGCCGTGCGCGTATGCCACCGGAGCCATGTCCGCCACAACCAGGGCCTTCACCCGTTCGGGCCGGGTCAGGGCCAGCCACATGGCCGCCTTGCCCCCCATGCTGTGGCCTACCAGGGCTGCCTGGTCGATTCCCTGCTCGTCGAGCACTGCTGCCAGATCCTCCGCCATGGCGCCATAGGTCATTCGCTCGCGGCGCGGGGAGCGGCCATGGTTGCGCAGATCCGGCACCAGCACCTGACGGGATGCAGCCAGACGGCGGGCGATGCTGTGCCAATTGGTCGAGGAGCCAAACAACCCGTGCAGGAGCACCACAGGGGAAAGGCCGGTGCCCGGATCTCCGTAGTCGCGTAGGTAGAGCTCGGAAGTTTTCATCCAATCAGCTTGCGAAAACGGGCCCAATCGAAGGCGGGCCCCGGGTCGGTCTTGCGCCCTGGTGCGATATCGCTGTGGCCGACGATGCGTCCTGCGCCGATGTTGGCGAAGCGGGTTTGTAGCTCCCGCGTCGCCTCGGCCAGGGCTCGGTACTGGACGTCTTCATAGGGGATCTGATCCGATCCTTCCAGCTCTATCCCAACAGAGAAATCATTGCATCGCTGGCGCCCGGCGAAGCAGGAGGTCCCCGCGTGCCACGCGCGCTTGTGCAGGTCGACGTATTGGATCAGCTCCCCGTCGCGGCGGATGAGCAGGTGCGCGGAGACCCGCAGGTCCGCGATTTTCCGGAAACACGGGTGGGCGCCGTGGTCCAGGCGGTTCTGAAACAAATCATCGATCCAGGGGCCGCCGAATTCGCCCTGCGGCAGACTGATGCCATGGATCACCAGCAGATCCACTCCAACTCCCGCCGGGCGCTCGTCCCAATTGGGGGAAGCTATACGCCGCGCGTCCGGCAGCCAGCCGTCAGGCACGATCAATCAATACCACGGCAATGCATCCGCGCATCCGCCCGGGAGCCTGTGCAGGAGGGATGCGAGCCTAAACTGGTGGCCGAATCCGAACCCCTCACAGGTAGGGCACCATACCCTTCACCACCATGTCGGTGAGGCTGATGATCCCGATTACCTCGTGATCTTCCACCACGGGCGCGCGGGTGAGGTTGAAGCGGGCGAACAGGCGTGCGCAGTGCCGGATATCCATGTCCGGGCTCACCGAGAGCACCGGCTTGGACATGATTTCGTAGATGTTGACGCGGTCCGGCGCGCGGTCCTTTGCCAGCACCAGGCGCGAGATGTCCGAAAGCACCACCATGCCGATCGTGTCGTCGTCGTGTCGTTTCTTGACGATCAGGGTCTTGGTCTCCACGTGGGCCATGGTGTCCAGGGCATGTGCCACTGTGTCCATGCCGTCCACTGTGTCGAACTGGCGCTTCATGACGTCGCGTACTCGCACGAGCTTTCTGTCGTTCATGCTCAGATTTCCTCTTTAACGGTCTCGGTGAGCTTCTTGACTTGGTGGCTGACGCCCACCGCATCCTCAAGGTCCACCTGGATGGCGATACCCGTGCCGGGTTTCTCGTCGAAGTTGGCGGCCTTTGCGATGGTCTCTAGGATGGGGCGGCTCATGTGCTCTTCAACCACCAGCAGAATGACGTCGCGTTGGGTTTCCAGCGTCAGGCCAAAGAAGGTCTTGGACTTCTCTACCCCCTCGCCCCTGGCTTGATTGATGACGGTGGAGCCTGTTGCGCCGGCCTTTCGCGCGGCCTCGAGCACGGCTTGCGTTTCGCTGTCTTCGACAAACGCGATGATGAGTTTGAAGTGCATGGATTCAATCTCCTGATGATGCGGACTTGGCTCGGGCTGAACGCCGGTTGTACCATTCGCTGAGCTGGGCGTATGCGATAACCGTCATAATCGGGAACAGGCTGGCGAAGGCAATGAGCCCGAAACCGTCGAGGAGCGGGTTACGTCCGGGGATATTGCTCGATAGCCCCAGGCCCAGAGCTGCGACCAGGGGTACGGTGACCGTGGAGGTGGTTACGCCTCCGGAGTCGTACGCCAGAGCGATGATGGTACGCGGGGCAAACCAAGTCTGAAAGAGGACTACGACGTAACCCGTGATGATGTAGTAGTGGAGCGGAGTGCCTGTGACGATGCGGTATGCTCCCAAAGCGATCCCGACGGCAACGCCGATGGCCACTGCTATGCGCAGCCCCCAAGGGTCGATGGTGCCGGCAGATACCTGGTTTGCCTTGATGGCCACCGCGATCAGTGAGGGTTCGGCGATGGTGGTCGAAAAACCGATGGCGAAGGCGAAGAGGTAGACCCAGACAAACTCGCGCCAGTGCTCGCGCATCGAGGTCTCCTCTCCGGTCAATCCGAGGAAATCCGGCGCGGTAAGCTGCTCGGCCATGAGCTTACCCAGGGGGAACAGGGCGCGCTCGAGGCCCTCGAGAAAGAAGGCCAGCCCCAGCAGGACCAGCAGGAAGCCCAACAACACGCGTTTGAGGTTGGGAATGCTGCGGCGCAGAATCAGGACTTGGAAGCCAACCATAATGCCGATGATGGGCAGCACATCGTCTATCGTCGATACCAACGAGCCCCACAGGGAGAGAAGATGCTCGGTCACAGCAGTATTCCGTAGCCCATGACGAAGATCATTGGTGTCAGCGACGCAAAGGCGATAAGCCCGAAGCCGTCGATCATGGGGTTGCGTCCCTCGATGCTGGAGGCGAGTCCCACGCCGAGAGCGGTAACCAGAGGTACTGTGATGGTCGACGTGGTTACGCCTCCCGAGTCATAAGCGATGCCGATGATCTCTTTGGGGGCCAGCGCGGTCATGACCACCACGCCGATGTAGCCGCAGATGATGAGATACTGGATCGGCCATCCGCGCAGGATGCGCAGAACTCCGATGACGATGGCCAACCCAACGGATAGGGCGACCGTATACCGAAGACCCTCGGCGTAGGATTCGCGCGCGCGCTCCTCGTTGACGATCATGCCCCCCTGTGCGGCGACGTCGGCGGCCTCCTCGGCCACGGCGATCAGTGCAGGCTCGGCGACAGTCGTGCCAAAGCCCAGGGCGAAAGCGAAAAGCAGCAGCCACAGCACGCTGCCCTTGGAGGCGAAGTCCCGGGCCATGTTCTCGCCGATCGGAAACAGCCCGAGCTTGAGTCCTTGCACGAACAGCGTCAATCCCACGACCACCAGCAGAGTGCCCCAGAGAAGCTCGAGAAAATTCGGTATCGGTTGGCCGAGAACCAGGAGCTGAAAGAAGGCGATCACCGCGACGATCGGCAGCAAGTCCTTAACGCTATCTGCCAAAGACCTTAACAGTTCGGGCGCGTTGGCTTTCATTGCCTGACAGTGGCTGAATTCATGATATTGTGAAGAATCCGTCTTTAACTCAGATGGTTAATATTGGTTCCGGGGTGCGCTGCGGTAATTTGGTATAATTCTTGCCTGGTATTATCGGTATGGGGGCTTTCCGTTAAATCTGCGAGACATAACGATACAGCTGCCGGCTTCGGCGCAGGGTTGTCGGCGATGATAATCTGTGAACGGACAAGAGAACAGTCACGCTTTCACGTCCGGTGATGCCGGGACGCAAAACGAAGCGGAACGTTTCGTGGCTGCGTGCCGCGAGGCAATCCGGCGCGCAATTCCCGGTCGATTCGACGAGCTGTTTTGCAAGCTCGACGACGCCCTCTACGACCTCGCCGACAAGTCCGAGACCAACAGCTTTTACACGACCTATTTCGATTCCTTGCGGGTTTTGCGTTCGCACCGTCACGAGATATTGTCTCAATTCCTGCGAGACTTGGAGGAGGATAAGCCAGAGACGCTTGCCGAATCCGGCCAGAACTCCCGTGCGGTCGAGGGAAAGCGCCGGGGGCGCAATCTTGCGCCGATGGGGGAAGCAACGCTCGAGGAGAACCTTGCGGTGGCGAATCTCATCTCCAAGGGGGAGAGCCGATATCGCACCGATCTCCTGGTGCTGAGGCGTCACCTTGCGGCCCTGCGCGGACAGCAGGACATCGACAGCCGCGCCGACCCCCTCGGGCCACACCGTCTTTGCAATGCGTTCAAACAGGCGTTGAGGTCGGTGGAGGACGTGGAGCTGGCGATCAAGCTTGTCGTTTACAAGCTGTTCGACAAGCAGGTGATGGATCAGCTCGGCAGCGTTTATGCACGCTGCCGCGAGTTTACAGATAGGCGCGGCTCGACGATCGCGGCAGGCTTGGAGCCATCGGAGTTGCGGGTGTCCTTGAGCGCGGAGCCGGAAAGCGCAAGGCGCCCACCGCAAGCGGACGCTGTCGCGCGCGAGGGCCGGGATTTGACCGACTCCGATCAGCCTGACGCCGGTCGGTATTCCAGGATGGGCTTTACCGATCTGCAACGGCTGTTGCGAAGGCGAAGATCCGACGACGCCGGCAGCGCAGATCGGGTCGTCGTTGACACCGATGAGCTGATGTCTGTCTTGTCCCGGCTGCAGGAAGCGACCGGACTTGACGTCGACACCAGTGAGCTGCGCCGGCGCTTGAACGACGAGCTTCGCCAGGGAGGCGGGGGCCGAGATCGCGCGCTAGGCAGGGTGGATGAGGACACCCTCGATCTGGTGTTGCTGTTGTTCGAGCATGTTCTCCATGGCAACGACATCCCGGACGCGCTCAAGTCGCCGATCGGGCGTTTGCAGGTCCCTTTTTTGAAAGTGGCTCTGCAGGACAAGTCTGTTTTCGACGACAAGCACCACCCCGCCCGGCGCTTGCTGAACCATCTCGCAGAGGCTGCGATGGGCTGGGGCGGCGAAGTGGACAGTCGTTCGCCCGACAGCCTGAACGGACGCGTAGAGTGGGTGGTGGATCAGGTCGTCGCGCGGTGCGACGGGGATTCGGCCGTGCTCGCCGAGCTGGATGTCGAGTTATGCGCCTTACTTGCTCGGGAGCAGAACGCAGCCAAGTCCCGGGAGGCCAAGGTTCGGCGGGAGCTGGAGCTGCGCGAGCGCAAGCACATTACCCAGCGCTTCGTCAAAGAGGCTATAGTCGAGCGCTTGCGTGGAAGGGCCGCTGTTCCGGAGGCCATCTCTTGCCTTCTGTACGAGGGTTGGCAACAGGTGTTGCTCGATGCCTATCTGCGTGACGGACCTGCGGGGACGGAGTGGAACGATGCGATACGGACTGTCGACCGCCTGGTGTGGAGCGTCCAACCCAAGCGCAGTTCCGAGGATAGGCGGGAGCTGTTGCGCAGCATCCCGGAGCTGCTGCGTACCTTGCGCGAGGAACTGGCACGGGTATCCTACGATCAGCGCCGGCTGGCACGTTGGTTCAAGGAGTTGCAGGCATTGCACATCGCTGCTCTGCGCGGCGGCCCAGTGGCTCCAGCGCAGAGCGGGTCTGACGTGCGGCTCCCCAACGCTGCGGTCGAGGCGCCGCCGCCCCGCGCCGCGGGTACATCCGACGGGCAGGACTTTTCATATGTCGATGCAGCCGTCTGCGAGGTGGCCGGTCTGGAGCCCGGGACCTGGATCGAGGTGCGGCGTGACAACGGTGATCTGGTGCGCGTCAAGCTGGCCTGGCGCAGCCCGCAATCGGGAATCAATTTGTTCGTGGACCACCGGGGCCGCAAGGCGCTTGAGCTGGATGGGAAAGGCATCATGACGCTACAACAACAAGGCATCCTCATCGTCCTGGGTGAGGCACCCATCGTCGACCGAGCCATGGAGGCCGTGGTGCAGACCCTGAAGGGCGGAGCGGAGTCATGAGCTCCGACGCGCCCCCCGTGCTCCTGCGGGTGCTGCCCGCGCGTAACCTGATCGAGCAACAGGTTCGGGCGGTCCTGGCGGAGGACGTCGGGGGAGGTGATCTCACTGCCGCACTGCTCCCGGAAGACGCGCTTTCTCGGGTGGACCTGATCACGCGGCAGGATGCGGTGATCTGTGGCTGCGCTTGGTTCGACGAGGTCTTTCGCCAGCTCGATTCCGCCGTCTCCGTAGTTTGGCAGGTAACGGACGGTGAGCGTGCGCGGCCGGGACAGATCCTGTGCCGCCTGTCCGGGCCGACCCGGGCCCTGCTGACCGGCGAGCGCACGGCAATGAATTATTTGCAGACCCTCTCGGGTACGGCTACAAGGGCGCGAAAATACGCGGACGCGGTCGCCGGTCTTCCGGTGCGCCTGCTCGACACCCGCAAGACCCTTCCGGGTCTGCGGGTGCAGCAGAAGTACGCCGTACTCTGCGGCGGCTGCCACAATCACCGAATCGGGTTGTTCGACGCCATCCTGATCAAGGAGAACCACATCCTGGCAGCGGGCTCCATTGGCGCAGCGCTGCGCGCGGCCTTTGCGGTGGCGGGCGAGGTCCAGGTGGAGATCGAGGTGGAGAGTCTGGACGAGATGCGGCAGGCCCTGTGCGCGGGGGCTACCCACATGCTGCTGGATAACTTCGATCTCGACCAGTTGCGTGCAGCGGTGGCACTCGGTGCCGGGAAGGTGCGTCTGGAGGCGTCCGGCGGCGTGACACTCGAGACGATCCGCTCCATCGCGGAAACGGGCGTGGACGATATCTCAGTGGGTGACTTGACTAAGGACGTCGAGTCCATCGATTTGTCGATGCGGTTTTTGGGCGATTGACCCTGGTGCGTGTGCCGGAAGGGAAGAGCGTCAAGCCAAAACCGTCGCCGGCCGCAGCTCGAAAATACCGATCAAACCCGAATGCTCGACTGAACCTTCAGGGCTACGTCCAGTGCCTCCAGTCCGACCCGGCCGTCGACGAGGGGTGGACGCCCGGTGCGCACGCACTCGACGAACGCTTCCAGCTCGCGGTCCAGGGGCTTGACCGGATCGACCCTGATGCGTTCACGCACGATCTCGGGACGTTCCTCGCCGGGTACCGTCCTGGGGTAGGCGATGTCGATGGTCTGCTCGACGAAGTCCAGAGATAGGTAGCCGCTGGGCTGAAATACGCGGATGCGCCGGGTCTTCTTGTCCGAAACCCGGCTCGCGACCACGTTTGCCACCGCGCCGTCGGAGAACTCCAGGCGGGCGCTTGCGATGTCGACGTGCGGTGTCAGAACCGGTGTTCCCACTGCCGAGATGTCGCGGATCTCCGAGCTCATGAGGGACAGAATGATGTCGATATCGTGGATCATGAGGTCGGAGACCACATCCACATCCGTTGCCCGTTCCGTGAAGCCGCCCATGCGCTGAGCCTCCACGTAACGGGGCGCGGAAATACGATCCGCCAGCGCCATGATTCCCGCGTTGAAGCGCTCCAGGTGACCGATCTGCAGAATTGCCCCCGATTGCTCGGCTAGATGCACGATCTGCTCGCCCTGCTCCCGGGTTGCGGCGATCGGCTTCTCCAGCATCACGTGAACGCCGCGCCGAAGAAAGGGCGCCGCCACTGCCAAGTGGACTGTCGTCGGGGCAACGATGCTTACGGCATCCACCTGCTCGACCAGCTCCGCGGCGTCGGTGATCGCGGCGCAGCGCGCTTCGGCTGCAATTGCCCGAACCCGTTCCTCGTTCGTGTCTACTACAGCGACCAGCTCCACTTCCGGCATGCGCGAGTAGATCAAGGCATGAAATCGGCCCAGATAGCCGACGCCCACTACGGCGACACGTAGCTTGTTGGTCGTCATCGGGCTCGCAGTGCCATGGTTTGGGGGAAGGGGGAGTGGTGAGGTTATTACACCCGGAGACTCGACATGTATGCGCCGGGCCAGGACCTGCCGTGATCGGACACCTGGGTTGTCGGACAGACGGGCGCCCTTCGCTTCCGTCGAATAAACGCCTCAAGACGGCCTGCTATCCGCCAACGACTCCGGCGGCCGCGGTCTGCTCGGCGATGGGGACTTGGTCCGCACCGTAAAAGACGTTTATCTGATATGCCAAAGTCGCAGACATGCCCAGTGCGACTAGAATCAACAACACCGAAAACAGGTCGGGTCTGCGGCGGCAGCGCTTTGAATTCATAGACGTACGTGCGGCGTGGTTTGCTTTTAGTCTCTTCCGAGGAAGAGTGTACAACACTATGATAAAACAACAAAGAGATACGTGATTTCCGAAGAAACAACCGTTCGCCGCGGCTGGCTGTCGGTGCTCGGAGGCCAATTATCGGTGTTTTCGGGTGGCTTGTCTGCTTCCAATTGGCTGCATGCAGAGCCGCTGCCGTTCAGTGTCTCGCAGGTGGGTCTGTCGAACAGCACCGATCGGTGTCGCGCAGGCGTTGTATTTCGGGCTCCGGCACCTTAACCTTTGCCGCGAGCAACAGGATAGAGTCATGCAAAGCCCCGCGGATGTCCGCTACCAGATAGAGGTCAGTGTGCGTAGCGACTACCTGCCTGATCAATCGCAACCCGGAGATGAGCGGTATGTATTCGCTTACACGGTTACCATTCGAAACAGCGGACTCGAGGCCGCGCGCTTACTCAACCGCCATTGGATCATCGCCGATGCCAATGGAAAGGTCCAAGAGGTGCGAGGTGAAGGTGTGGTGGGCGAGCAGCCGCACCTCAAGCCCGGTGAGAGCTACCGGTACACCAGCGGGACCGTCTTGGAGACTCCCGTGGGCAGCATGCACGGCAGCTACGAGATGCTGGCGGACGACGGCACCCGCTTCGACGCGAGCATTCATCCCTTTTCATTGGCCACTCCGACGAGCCTTCACTGAAATCTCCGGGCGGAGGCATGGCCTCCCGCCCTGAGCCCGAGCTTCTTCGGTCAAGAAACAGTTTGCAGCGCAGTATCCATGGCGACATACGCAATCGGTGATATTCAAGGCTGCTATGATGAGCTCCGGCGCTTGCTCGACGCGCTCGCCTTCGACCCGGTAAAAGACAAAATCTGGCTCGTTGGCGACTTGGTGAATCGGGGGCCGGACTCCCTGAAGACCTTGCACTTTATCCGAGATCTCGACGACTGTGCCCTGACAGTCCTGGGAAACCATGACCTGCACCTGCTTGCACTCGCCGCCGGAAACTCCAAACAGGAAAAGAAGAGCAACCTCGATGATGTGCTTCGGGCGCCGGACCGGGACGAGCTGTTGCATTGGCTGCGGCACCGTCCCTTGATGCACTTCGACGCACGCAAGGAATTCGCCCTCGTCCACGCCGGGCTGCCGCCGCAGTGGGATCTGATGGAAGCCCTGGAGTGCGCGAGAGAGGTAGAGGCAGTCCTGCAGGGACCGAGCTATCCGGACTTCCTGAACGAGATGTACGGCAACGAGCCCGCACGTTGGTCCAGGTCTCTAACCGGGATGGATCGCCTACGTTTCATCACCAACTGCTTTACGCGGCTGCGCTATTGTGACGCCGAGGGAAACCTGGTGCTGAAGGAGAAGGCCCCTCCCGGCTCAGCGCCGAAAGGATACCTACCTTGGTACGAGGTGCCGGGACGGGCGAGCAGCGACATACGCATCATCTTCGGCCATTGGTCGACGCTTGGCTACGAGGTCCGGAACAACACCTGGGCACTGGACACCGGCTGCGTGTGGAAGGGGCGGCTTACGGCCATCCGGGTTCACAAGAACAAGCCGATCGACCCGATTTCCATCCCTTGCTGATGTTGTTCGCGTTATTCGTTTCATTCCTGGTTTTCTTCCTTTCCGAGACTAGATCTCAGGCAACGCCTTCCCTGGATTGAGAATCCCGTTCGGATCGAACTGCCGCTTGATGTCCCGCATCAGGCGCAGGGTTGCCGGGTCGATCTCTCTTGCAACGAAGTCGCGTTTTGCGAGCCCTACGCCGTGCTCGCCGGAGATGGTGCCGTCGAGCTCGATAACCAATGAGAACATCGCATCCAGGCTGTGCTTGGCCCGCGCCATCTCGTTAAGGTCGTCGGGGTTTACGAGCAGATTGACGTGGATGTTGCCGTTGCCCGCGTGGCCGAAGTTGACGATGCGGATGTCCGTCTCCCGCGAGAGCTCGTCCAGGCCGTCGATGAACCTGGCCAGATGGGAAACAGGGACCACGACGTCCTCGTTGATTCTCTTCGGCGCGATGTGTCGCAAGGCGGGGGCTAGGGCGCGGCGGGCCTTCCAGAGTGCGTCGATCTCGGTAGCGTCCGTGGCGCCGCGGATGTCTCTGATTCCTTCCACCCGGGCCGCGTCAGCGACGGTCTTTGCGGCCGCGTCGATACAGTGCGCAGGTCCGTCCACCTCGATCATCAGCAGCGCCCCCGTTCCCGCCGGGACACCCGGGTCGGAATAGCGGCGGACCACCTCGATGGCGGCGCCGTCCATGAGCTCCAGCGCGCAAGGGGTGACTGGCTGGGTCATGACGGCCGAGACCGCAGCCGCAGCCGCCTGGATATCGCGATAGGTGGCGCGCAGAGTACGTTTGGTCTCGGGCAGGGGAGTAAGCTTGAGGGTCGCTTCTGTGATCAGGGCCAAGGTCCCTTCGGAGCCGATGATCAGGCGCGTTAGGTCGTAGCCGACCACGCCCTTGGTCGTGCACACCCCCGTGCGGATGCGCTCCCCGGCTCCGGTGACGGCCTTTAGACCCAGTGTGCACTCTCGTGGTGTGCCGTATTTGACGGCCCGCGGGCCTGCGGAGTTGTAGGCCAGGTTGCCACCGATGGTGCATACCGCCGCGCTGGTGGGGTCTGGGGGCCAGAAGAAGCCCTGCTCGCCCGCTGCCTGCTGGAGCGCCTCGTTGGTCACGCCGGGCTCCACCACCGCCAGGCGGTTCGGCGGATCGATCTTCAGGATCCGCGTCATGCGCTCGAAGGAGAGAACGATGCCGCCGCGGTCCGGGACCGTGGCCCCGGTGGTGCCCGTACCCAGGCCGCGGGCGGTAACGGGGACGCGCTGGTGGTTGCATAGGGAGAGCAGCTTGACCAGCTGGTCCGCTTCGGTGATAAAGACGACGGCTTGAGGCAGGGCCTGCCGGCCGCTGTTGTCGTAGCCGTAGGGCCAGCAGTCGGCCGGGTCGGTGAGTAGGTCTCGGGGCGCCGTCAGCGCCTTCAGCTCGCTCAGGGTCTGCGGCGGCAGCTCCGGGACCCGGCTGCGGCTAGATATACTCAAATATCTTGACCACCTTCGCCACGCCGGGCACGTAGCGCGCCCTTTCCGCCGCGTCATCCGCCTCCGCGGGGTAAACTAGCCCCATGAGGAATACCACCCCATCCTCGGTAACGACTTTGACGCGAGTCGGATCGAATCCCGGAATGTCTGTTTCGGTAAACGCAATTTTTACCCGTGACGTGATCAGGGTGTCCTCGCTCTCCTGTGTAAAGCTCGCCAGGGGACCGACGGTAACCTCGTTCATCACCTTCGTCACGTTCGGTAGCCGGGCGACCTTCTGCGCGAAACGGTCGCGAATGTCTTCGGTCTCGGCCTGTCCGGTCAGCAACACCAGATGATTGTAGCTGGTGGTGGAGATGCGGCTGCGCAGACTGATGTCGGGATTGTCTCTTAGAAGCTGGGCGGCGGACTGCTCGATGTACTCGTCTTCCAGCACGACTTGTGCGTCCCGCCGCTCATGCATCACCGAAGCCCCAGCGGCGACACCGCCGACAACGACGGCGGCGCAGCCGTGCAGCAGCGGAATGCCGAGGCCGAGGGTAAGGGTCATCACCAAGGCATGACGGCGTTGCGTAACGATTGGCAACTGATTTCTTTTCCGAAGCTTATTCAACATTGAAGGCATCCCGAATCCAGTCGATGCGATTGGTGCCGCTGAGTGCAATGACGTCGAAGCGGCAGGGCAGGTTGGTCGGGTTGTGCTGTAGATAGTGCGCTGCTGCCGCGGCCAGCTTGCGCTGCTTGTGGATGTCGACGGTCTCGGCCGGTGTGCCGAAGCGCGTGGACGCCCGGAATCGGACCTCGACGAAGACCAGGGTGCCGCCTCGCGCATCACCAGATCGATCTCGCCGCGCCGGCAGCGGTAATTGCGCTCCAGCAGGCGTAGGCCCTTGCCCTGCAGATAGGCGCAGGCGAGGCGTTCCTTGTCCTCGCCGACAGCCGTCGTGCGGCTACGGGCGATGATCGCCAATGCCGGGAGATCCAACGGCGGCGAGGCGCGGGCTGACGCCGTAGAGCGGAAGAACCTGCGCCATTGTTCCCGTTGCGCCGTTGCCGATGACCGCCACCTTGACCGGGCCGCCGGAATCGATGCGTGCAAGGCTAAGCTGGCGGTGGAAGCGCCTTCGGGAGTCCATGCTCAGGACGCCGGTCTTACCCTGAATCCGCGCCTGCGGGTTCGCCGACATCCAATCCAGGCGCGAGCCGAGTCGGTAGGCGTCGACTCCCATCGCGTAAAGCCGCGGAAGATTCGTGCGTAGACCCTTGGAGGAGACGGAGTCACCGGATGCCGGCTCCACGAGCCAGGGAATCTCGACGAAATTCAGTCCGACCAAGCCCCGGTCGCCCTCCGGTTCGAACCGCCCGTTGTATATGTGGGAGGTCGAGTAAACCGGCACTTCCGAACCGACCTTGTGTCGGATCTGCGGCCAGATTTGGCGGGCCAGGTCTGCGGTTGCGACCAAGAAGACGAAGTCGGCACCTGCGGCGCGGTCGGACAGTTTTGCGACCGTAGCGGAGAAGTCCGTCGCTGCCGGGTCAAAGGCCTGAGAGGCGGCCATTTGGCCGCCGACCGACTTCCACTCCTGGCGGAAGGCGCGGGATAGACGGTTGCCCCAGTTACCCTCCGGGTACAGCATCAGGGCGGTGCGGTGCCCCTGGTTCCAGGCTGCTGTGGCTACGGACGCCGCTTCGTCTTCAGGAGAGAGCGAGAATTGATACAGATTCCGGGGGGGGCTGCCAGAACCCGGGGCCAGGTTCAGCGCGAGGGTTGGGATCGGCAGCGAGGATGCACTGGCGAGCTTTTCCACCGATTGCTTCTGCAGTGGCCCGATCACCAAGTCCGCGCCGTCTGCTGCGGCCTGCTGCACAAGGGCGGTCGCGGAGCCCGCGGCGCTGTCGTAGAAACGCAACGTTGGCCGTCTTCCTTGCGGGTCTGCTTCCTGCGCGGCGACAATCCCGTCGCGTACGACCTGGGCGGCACCCGCGTAGCGGCCCGACTGGGGCAGCAGAACGGCTATGGTCTCGCTCCCCTGGAAGCCGCCGGTAACGGCCCGCGTGAGCTCGGAATCGCCTCCCATCTGCAGTCCGGCGCAGCCGCCCAGGGCGATTGTAAGTGCGGCGAGCAGCGATCTGATGGAGCGGCGGGCGGTAGTCACGTGATTTTTCTGGAACATCGTTGTTCGCGGTGCTCTGAATAGGTGGAGGAGAATTGGTGTCCAAAAACTCAGGCGTACTATACGTGGTGGCAACACCCATCGGCAATCTTGGGGATATTACGGACCGTGCCCGCGAAGTGCTCTCCCGGGTCGACCTGATTGCCGCCGAAGACACGCGCCACACCCGCCGCTTGCTGGCGCACTTGGGGATCCAGGCCAAGCTCTGCTCTTTTCACGATCACAACGAAGCGGGAGTGACCGATCGGCTGCTCGGGCTTCTCGCCCGGGGTGATGACTTGGCCTTGGTCTCGGATGCCGGCACGCCGCTCATCAGTGATCCTGGTTTCACCCTGGTCCGAGGGGCTAGACGGCAGGGGGTACGCGTGGTGCCCGTGCCGGGGGCCAATGCCGCCGTTTGCGCCCTTTGCGCCGCGGGGCTTGCGAGCGACCGGTTCCTTTTTCTCGGTTTCCCTCCTCGTTCTTCGGCTGCGCGTCGACAGTGGCTGAGTGGCTTGATCGGCGAGCCCGGGACCTTGATCTTCTACGAGGCCGGTAACCGGGCCGCCGCGTCCCTCGAGGATATGGGCTCGGTACTCGGAGCGAATCGGCATGCGGTCGTGGCTCGTGAGCTCACGAAGCGTTTCGAGACCTTTCTGGAGGGAACCCTCGGTTCCCTTGCCGATCTTTTGCGTAACGACCCCGAGCAGCAGCTCGGAGAGCTCGTCATCCTGGTGGAGGCTGGCCGCGAGAGCGCCGATGCCGCTCGGGAAGCAGAAGAAGAGCGGGTCTTGGTCATCCTGTCGGACGAACTCCCCCTCAAGCAGGCGGCGGCCCTCACCGCACGCATTGCCGGTGGGAAAAAGAACAGGCTCTATAGGCTCGCGCTCCAAAGGCGGCGCGCTGAGTAGTAGAATTCATGGTGGGAGTCGGCCGGGCAGCCGCTCCTGCGGCCTGGCTGCAGGGGAGGAAAGTCCGGGCTCCGCAGGGCAGGGTGCCAGGTAACGCCTGGGGGGCGCGAGCCCACGGAAAGTGCCACAGAAAACATACCGCCTAAACCCGCCTCCGGCGGGTCGGTAAGGGTGAAATGGTGCGGTAAGAGCGCACCGCGCCGGCGGTAACGCCGGTGGCAGGGTAAACCCCACCCGGAGCAAGACCAAATAGGGGAGCGCGCGGCCTTGCGCCGCAACGTGCGGCCCGCACGAGCTCCCGGGTAGGTTGCTTGAGGTGCGCGGCGACGTGCATCCGAGATGAATGGCTGCCCACGACAGAACCCGGCTTACAGGCCGGCTCCCTCTTCTCCTTCCCCCTCCAAAGCAGTTTATTTTGCGCGCCGTTGCGTCGTTGCAACTGGCATTTTTTCAAGTATTGCTATAGATTTAGCGTGCATCACTATGAAAATATGATGATTTTGGCGTCTTTCTTGAACTGTTCGAGCTGGCTCTCTTAAGTCCCTGACCGACAAGAAAAAAACCACATTTTTGCCTTGACTGGTGGTGTATTGTTGCCTAACATTGGTGAAAAGTGGAGGGATGTGGGTTGAAAGGGATTTTTCACCTTATGGGGGGTCGGCATTGTTCCGCGGGGTTTCCTTCCTCAATCTGGACGCCAAAGGCAGGCTCGCGATACCCGCTCGGTACCGCGAGCGTCTGCAGTCCTGCTGTGAGTCCCACCTAGTCATCACCGTCGACCGCGATCGTTGTCTTCTCATCTACCCCGAGCCCACCTGGGTCGAGATTGAGCGCAAGCTGGATCAGCTGCCTTCTTTCAATGAGGGGGCGCGGAAGCTGCAGCGTCTATATATCGGTCACGCGCAAGAGGTGGACATGGACGGGCAAGGGCGAGTCCTGCTGCCGCCGGGACTTCGGCGCTTCGCCGCTCTGGATAAGAGGGTGGCCCTGGTGGGGCAAGGCAAGAAATTCGAGCTGTGGGACGAGGAGACCTGGAATGGGCGCTGTGACGAATGGCTGAACGACAGCGATTTGTCACAACTGGATTCCGCTGCCGATATCGCGTCCCTGTCCATCTAAAAAGCATCTTGATGACCGACGCGCTGCACACGCCGGTATTACTGGAGGAAAGCTTGGAGGCATTGGCGATCAACCAGAATGGCATCTACCTGGACGGCACCTTCGGCCGCGGCGGCCACGCCTGCGCCTTGCTGGCCCGGCTGGGCCGCGACGGGCGCTTGCTGGCCCTGGATCGCGACCCGGCGGCGGTCGCGTTCGGTGCCGCCTTGGCGGGGGATGATCCTCGTCTGGTTGTCGAGCACGCTTCATTCTCTCAAGCGGGCGAGGTGGCAAGGCGCCATGGCGTTTCCGGTCGCCTGAGCGGTCTGTTGCTGGATCTGGGCGTTTCCTCTCCTCAGCTCGACGAGCCGCGCCGGGGCTTCAGCTTCTTAGCGGATGGACCTCTCGACATGCGTATGGACACCAGTGAAGGACAAACGGCGGCCAGTTGGCTGGCGCGAGCCAAGGAGGCGGAGATCCTGCGTGTCCTGCGCGAGTGCGGCGAGGAGCGCTTCGCCAAGCGCATCGCCCGCGCAATTGTGCGCGCTCGAAACGAAAGGCCGATTACATCAACGCGTGCTCTGGCGGAGATTGTTGCTGCGGCGCGCCCTGGTCGTGAGCCGGGAAAGCACCCGGCGACCCGCACCTTTCAGGCAATCCGGATTCACGTCAATCGCGAGCTGGATGAGGTTCGTGACTGTCTCTCCGGTGTCTGTGACCTACTGGCCGCGGGCGGCCGACTGGTGGTCATCAGCTTCCACTCGTTGGAGGATCGCATCGTGAAGCGGTTTATCCGCGATGAGGCCCGCGGCGAGCAATTTCCTCGCGGCGTGCCCGTAACGGAGCGAGACACCCACGCCCGTCTGCGTGCGGTCGGCAAACCGGTGCGCCCATCCGGCACAGAGGTCGCAGCCAATCCGCGTGCGCGCAGCGCCGTAATGCGGGTTGCGGAGCGGCTGGCATGACCCGGTACGACCTCTGGTTTTTAATCGTTCTCATCCTGGGCGTCGTGTCCACCGGAATATGGGTCGTAAACGCCAAGTACCTCAGTCGGCTGGAGTTTGTCGAGCTCCAGGCCCTGCGTGCCCAGCGTCATGGGTTGGAGGTGCGCTGGGGGCAGCTGCGTCTCGAGGAAGCGGCCCTGACCACGCATCCGCGAGTTGAGGCCAAGGCGCGCGATCTGCTTGGGATGCGCTTGCCTTTGGGTGGCGACGTGCGGGTGATCGACGGAGGTGGCGATGGCCGCTAGAGAGCGCCGCCGGAAACGCGCAGAGCGTGCAGAGCGCGCGGAGCGCCTGGTTGCCGGGGCGAGCTTCAAGGTTCGCCGCAATACCTTGATCAGCGTTCTTGGTCTGGTGCTCCTGGCCGTGTCCTGGAGCGCCTTCGATCGGCAGGTGATGGACACGGAATTCCTGAAGAACGAGGGCGAGCGCCGTTACTTGCGGGTTCGCGAGATTCCCGCCCGGCGCGGCATGATCCTCGACCGTAATGCCGAGCCCCTAGCCGTTAGCACACCGGTGGCCACCGTGTGGGGGGATCCGCGGCGTTTGGTGGGTCAGCCCGATGCCGTGAGAGATCTAGCCAAGGCGTTGGAGATCGACGAGCCGAAGCTCATGGCGCGCCTCATGGACAAACGTGAGCGTGCCTTTGTCTACCTGAAGCGGCGCATCGGTCCGGAGCAGACCTACGCGGTGGAGCGCGTAATGGGTGAATACAAGCTTCACGGGTTGGGTATGGACTCGGAGTATCGGCGCTTCTATCCCAGCGGTGAGATGTTCGGTCACGTGATTGGCTTCACAAACGTAGACGACCGGGGAATCGAAGGCATGGAGCTGGCCTTCGACGCATGGCTGAGCGCCGAGCCGGGCAAGCGTCGTGTGATCCAGGACGGACGCCGCCGCGTAGTGGCCGAGGTCGAGAGCATTAAACCGCCTCGCCACGGCAAAGACCTGACCCTGAGCATCGACCGGCGGCTGCAGTTTCTGGCCTATCGGGAGCTCAAGCGGGCGGTGCAGACGCACAACGCGGTCGCGGCCTCTGCGGTGGTGTTGGATGTTCACAGCGGCGAGATCTTGGCGATGGTGAACCAGCCGGCTTACAACCCCAACGCCGCCCGGGGCGGAAAGGGCGGCACCCGCCGTAATCGGGCCCTCACCGATGTGATGGAGCCCGGCTCGACTGTGAAGCCTTTCGTGGTGGCGGCGGCGATGGAGGCTGGACTGGTGGGGCCGACTACGCCCATCGATACCAGCCCCGGTTTCCTGCGCGTCGGGCGCGACCGGGTCAGGGATGTGCGCAACTACGGTGTGCTCGACACAACGGGTGTTATCACAAAGTCCAGCAACGTGGGGGTGGTCAAGCTGGCTATGCGGATGGACAAGGCAGTGTTGTGGCAGCTCTACGATCGTCTCGGCTTCGGCAAGCCGACCCGGGTCGAGTTCCCCGGCGAGGTGCCGGGTCGCCTGCGTCATTTTCAGAGCTGGAGGCTGTTCGAGCACGCCACGCTGGCCTTTGGATATGGCCTGTCGGTGACCACGCTGCAGCTCGCCCAGGCTTACGCTGTGCTGGCGGCAGACGGCGTCAAGCGTCCTGTCACGTTGCTCAAGCGCCGGGAGCGGCCTGCCGAAGAACGCATTCTGTCCGCCGCAACCGCGCGCAAGGTCAGAGCCATGATGGAGACCGTGGTCTCTCCCAAGGGAACCGCCAAGCTGGCTGCCATCGATGGTTACCGGGCCGCCGGCAAGACGGGTACGGCCAAGAAGGCGGTCCGCGGTGGCTATGCCTCCAAGCGTTACCAGGCGGTTTTCGCCGGTATGGCGCCGGCCTCGGAGCCGCGTTTCGTTATGGTCGTCATGGTCGATGAGCCGCGGGGCAAGCATTATTACGGCGGCCGGGTCGCAGCCCCCGTGTTTTCCAGTGTTATGGCCGGCGCCTTGCGGCTGTTCAACGTGCCCCCGGATGATCCCGGCGCCACGCTGCGGTTGGCAGGTGCGGAGGACGACCAATGATGCCACTGCTTCGTTCGCTGCATGCCTGGAGGCTTTCCGATCTCTTGGAAGGCTTTGCCCGGGTGCCGTCCGAGGCGGACGTGATGATCGGTGGGATCGACCTCGACAGCCGGCGCTTGGGGGCCGGCGGGCTCTTTCTTGCCTGTCGGGGCTCCGCGGCACATGGACTGGATTTCGCTAAAGGTGCTTGCGCCCGAGGTGCCGCGGCCATTGCGGCCGAGCCGGGCGCCCGGTGGAATCTGCCGGCCATGGCGGCTCTTGCCATGCGCCTGGGCGTACCCGTGATCCCGGTTCCGGACCTGGGGCGGAAGGCCAGCGCCTTGGCGGATCGCTTCTTCGGTCAGCCGAGTGCCGCCATGGAGGTGATCGGCGTTACCGGGACTAATGGTAAAACCAGCGTTACCCATTATTTGGCGCAGGCCCTGGGTGCGGAGCTCAAGTGCGGAATCATCGGCACCCTGGGCGTAGGCTTCCCCGGCGAGCTCGCCGAATCGACCCACACGACCCCCGATCCGGTCGCCCTGCAGGAGACGCTGGGCATGCTGCGCCTCGGTGGTGCCCGTGCCTTGGCCATGGAGGTTTCCTCCCACGCCCTGGCCCAGGGGCGGGCCGCGGGCGTCCGGTTCAGCTGCGCGGTCTTTACCAATCTCAGTCGCGACCATCTCGACTATCACGGCGACATGGGGAGCTACGCTGCCGCTAAGAGGCAGCTCTTTGGTATGCCGGAGCTGCGCTGGGCCGTGTTAAACCTGGATGACCCGCTCAGCGCAGAGATTGCCGAAGATCTTGCGCCGGGAGTCAAGGTTGCATACTACAGCGCGCAGCCGGAGGCGCGCAGACCGGCGAAGTGCGATCTTTGGGTGCGGGCAAGCGCCGTGACGCCCGGGCCTGCAGGACTGTACTTGAAGTTGGCGACCAGCGCCGGGATGGGGGAGGTCAATGTCGACCTACTCGGTTTTTTCAACGCCTCCAACCTCCTCGCGGTGCTCACGGTGATGCTCTCGCGAGGTCTGCCCTTGGAGCGCGCCTTGCGCGAGCTCGCCGGTGTGCGCACGGTGCCCGGCCGCATGGAGCGGTTCGGGGGTGATGGCCAACCCTTGGTAGTGGTGGACTACGCGCACACCCCGGACGCGCTGGAGCAGGCGTTGCGCAACCTGCGCGAGCATGTCCGGGGCCGAATCCACAGCGTCGTCGGCTGTGGAGGGGAGCGGGATCGAGGCAAACGCCCCTTGATGGGCGCTATCGTCGAACGCCTGAGCGACCGGGTGATCCTCACCGACGACAATCCCCGCGGCGAGGACGGCGATGCCATCGTCCGCGATATTCTCGCCGGTATGGAAGAGCCGGCGGCGGTGTGCGTCGAGCGCCAGCGCGCCTTGGCGATCCGCTTGGCGATCGCTAAAGCCGCGGAGCAGGACCTGGTCCTGATCGCCGGCAAGGGGCATGAGACCACCCAGGATATGGGCGATCTGAAGGTCCATTTCAGCGACGGGGCGCAGGTGCTGCAGGTGTTGCAGGAACGTGGAGGTCTGAACGCATGATGTGGACCCTCGCGAATGCCGCCGCTCGCGTCGGGGGGCGCATCGAAGGCGCCGACGTTTCTTTCGACTCCGTCGGCAAGGACGGCCGGGAAGATTGCGCGGGTCAGCTTTTCGTCGCCTTGCGCGGAGAGCGTTTCGATGGACACGATTTTGTCCCGCAGGCATGTGCGAGTGGAGCCGCGGCGGCCCTGGTCGATCACTTCCTGGACGTTGATACAGCGCAGTGGGTGGTGGATGACACGCGCCTCGCTCTTGGTAGGTTGGCGGCGGCATGGCGCCAGCGCTTCGCGGGCAAGGTAATCGCGATCACCGGCAGCAACGGCAAGACGACCTGCAAGGAAATGCTAGCAGCCGTGCTGGCTCAGGTCGGCTCGGTGCGGGCCACCCGGGAAACCTGAACAACGACATTGGGATGCCTCTGACCCTGCTCGCAGCCCGCGACGAGGATTTCCTGGTCTTGGAAATGGGGGCCAATCATCCTGGTGAGATCGGCTACCTGACCGATATCGGACGGCCTGACATCGCCGTGATCACCAACGCCGGGCGTGCCCACCTGGAGGGCTTCGGCAGCGTCGAAGGCGTGGCGCGGGCGAAAGGCGAGATCGCCCGCGGCCTTCCCGAGGACGGTACCTTCATCGTGCCCTCCGACTCGCCCTGGATGCCCCTGTGGCGGGATTTGGCCGGTGGGCGTCCCATGCTCACCTGTGGCCTGGACCCCAGCGCAAATGTGCGCGCCGAGATCGACGGGGTAACCGGCGTTTGGCACGACCACGGCTTTCGTACCCATTTCTCGGTTCGGGTCGGGGGTGAGACGCTGGATCTGGAGCTTGCCCTGGCGGGGATGCACAACGTACGCAATGCCTTGGTAGCCGTGGCGGTGGCCTCGGTCCTGGGGATCGGGGCCGAGGCCATCCGGGCGGGCCTCGCCGGCTTGAAGCCGGTGGCCGGTCGCTTGAACCCGAGGGTCGGTGCCGGCGGGCTGCGTCTCATCGACGACAGCTACAATGCCAATCCGGACTCGGTACGGGCGGCAATCGACGTGCTCGTAGGGCTCGCCGGCCGGCACTCGCTAGTGCTCGGTGACCTGGGAGAGCTGGGCCCGGAAGCTGCCGAGCTGCATCGCGGGCTGGGCGAGGCTGCGAGGGCCGCCGGCGTGGAATTTCTCTATACAGTTGGCAAGCTCAGCGCATCCGCCTCCGAGGCGTTCGGTGCGGGTGCGCGGCATTTCTACGACCAGATGACGCTGATCGACGAGTTGCGAGGGCGCCTCGGCCCTGGCGACCTGGTGCTGGTGAAGGGGTCTCGGCAAGCCGCCATGGATCGGGTGGCGGATGCTCTGTGCAGCGGGGGGAATGCCTGACATGCTGCTCTTTCTGACCGAATGGCTTGCACAGTACGAGAGCGCCTTCTCCGTCTTTCGCTATCTGACTCTGCGCGGAATCATGGCAGTGCTCACCGCCCTGATCATCTCGTTCGTGGTCGGGCCGGCCATGATCCGCCGCCTTACCCGTTACAAGATCGGTCAGACGGTTCGCGACGACGGACCCCAGAGCCACCTGTCCAAGGCCGGGACGCCAACAATGGGTGGTGCATTGATGCTGGTGGGCATCGGCGTCTCAACCCTGCTGTGGGCAGACCTCACCAATCGTTACGTCTGGCTGGTACTTCTAGTCACCCTGATATGCGGAGCGATCGGGCTGGTGGACGATTACAGGAAGTTGGTGCTCAAGGACGCCAGGGGACTGGCATCCCGCTACAAGTTTCTCGGACAGTCGGTCGTGGGGCTTGGTGCCGCCGTATACCTATATTCGATCGCCTCGACGCCGGCGGAGACCGCCCTGTTGATACCCTACCTTAAGGATGTCTCTTTCCAACTCGGGCCTTGGTTCATTCTGCTTACCTATTTGGTAATCGTCGGGTCGAGTAACGCGGTGAACCTGACCGACGGTCTGGATGGCCTCGCGGTCCTTCCCACGGTTCTGGTCTGCGGTGCCCTCGCCGTTTTCGTTTATGCCTCCGGTCACGTCGACTTTTCCGCCTATCTGAAGATCCCCCATGTCCCCGGCGTCGGCGAGGTCGTGGTCTTCTGCGGTGCCCTGGTAGGTGCCGGGCTCGGGTTCCTCTGGTTCAACACCTATCCCGCCCAGGTGTTCATGGGCGATGTCGGCGCCCTCGCCCTGGGCGCGGCCCTGGGCATAGTCGCGGTTGTCGCGCACCAGGAGATGGTGCTGCTGATCATGGGCGGCGTCTTCGTGGCGGAAACCCTTTCGGTGATGCTGCAGGTGGCTTCCTTCAAGATGACGGGCAAGCGCATCTTTCGCATGGCGCCGCTTCATCATCACTTCGAGCTCAAGGGTTGGCCGGAGCCGCGGGTGATCGTGCGCTTTTGGATTCTGACCGTGATCCTGGTTCTGATCGGGCTGGCAAGCCTGAAGATTAGATGAGGACCGTTGGAATGTCCCAGATAAAGGATGCGCGGTCCTCGGCTCTCGGCCCTCGGCCCGTCCCCAAGACCCTGGTGGTGGGTCTCGGCAGGACCGGTCTTTCCTGCGCCCGCTTTCTTCGTGGCCGGGGCGTACCGGTGGCGGTAGTGGATTCACGGCAAGAGCCTCCGGGACTGGAGGGGGCGCGTCGTGAGGTGCCGGACGTCGCTTTGTTTGTTGGCGGCTTCGATGCTGATGTCTTCGCCGCGGCCGAGCGCCTGATCGTTAGTCCCGGCGTGCCCCTGCGGGAGCCGTTGATCGCGGCAGCTGCAGCGCGTGGTGTCCCGGTGCTCGGTGATATCGAGCTCTTCGCCCAAGCTGCCCGCTCTCCTGTGGCGGCCATTACGGGCTCCAACGGCAAGAGCAGTGTTACCACGTTACTAGGCCAAATGGCGCGCATGGCCGGCGTGCGCGCCGCGGTTGGCGGCAACCTCGGGCAACCCGCCCTGGATCTACTCGACGATGGTGTCGAGCTTTACGTGCTGGAGCTATCCAGCTTCCAGCTCGAGTCCACCTACTCTCTTGCTCCGCTGGTGGCGACCGTGCTCAACGTCTCAGCCGACCACATGGACAGGTACGAGGGCATCGACGAGTACGCCGCAACAAAGGCGCGGATTTTTCACGGGGCCCGTACCGCGGTTCTCAACCTCGATGATCCGCGGGTTCGTGGCATGGCCAAGATGGCGAAAGAAGACGTCGGGTTTACGCTCGACGCGCCGGCCCGCGAGTCGGATTTCGGTCTGGTCGAGCATGGCGGCGAGACCTGGATCGCCCGCGGACCCAATCGCCTGTTGCCCGCTCGGGAGGTCGCTGCCAGGGGGCGCCACAATCTGGCCAACGCCCTTGCCGCTCTCGCGATGGGGCAGGCCTGCGGGCTGGCGGAGGTGGCGATGCTGGAGGCGCTGCGTACCTTTCGGGGATTACCGCACCGTATGGCCCTGGTGGCACGCAAAGGGGGGGTCGATTGGTACGACGACTCCAAGGGCACGAATCCCGGAGCCACTGTGGCCGCCTTGGAAGGGTTGGTCGACCCATCGGGCACTGCGCGGGCGGTTCTCATTGCCGGTGGCGACTGCAAGGGTGCGGACTTCGGGCCCCTGGTCTGTGCCGTTGAGCGGGCTGCACGTGCGGTAGTCCTGATCGGCCGAGATGCACCCATGATCGAGGACGCCGTGAACGGTCGGGTCCCCACGCTACGCGCAAAGGACATGACCGATGCGGTGATGCAGGCTTTCGCCGCGGCAAGGCCGGGCGATTGCGTGCTTCTGTCGCCCGCCTGCGCGAGCTTCGATATGTTCGATAACTACGAGCACCGTGGCCGGGTGTTCGCCGCTGCTGTGGAGGGGCTCGAGGTATGAGTGCCGAGGAGCAGATCCAGAAAACGGAATCAATTCCGGCGCTCGACGGTGCCGAAAAGCGGGCCAGGCGCCGCGCCAAGGTGAAGGAGCTGCGGCGCAGGCGCACCGGCAAGCTGCCGGAACTGGATTGGGCGCTCCTGTGCTGTGTGCTGTTGCTGTTGGGATTCGGATTCGTGATGGTGGCCAGCGCTTCCATGTCTATCGCCGACCGCGTCTTCGACGCCCCCTTCCACTTTATTACCCGGCATGCCCTGGCCCTCGGGCTCGCATTGGCAATGGGGATCCTGGTTTTTACGGTTCCACTGACCTGGTGGGAGAAGTCCGGCACCGCGCTCTTTTTCGTCGGAGTGTTACTGCTGGTCCTGGTGCTGGTCCCCGGAATTGGCCGTACCGTCAACGGGGCGACCCGCTGGATACCCCTTGGTCCGCTCAATATTCAAAGCTCCGAATTCATGAAGTTCTTCGCCGTCATCTACGTATCCGGCTACCTCGTACGCCGGCACGAGGAGGTGGCGACCCGCCTGTCCGGTTTCCTGAAGCCAATGTTCCTGATGGTGATCGCCAGCGCTTTGATCATGCGTCAACCGGACTTCGGCACTACTGCCGTCTTGTTGGCCACCGTGCTAGGTCTGCTCTTTCTCGGCGGTGTGCAGGTGACCCATTTTGCGATTTTGTTCGGGATGCTGGCGACCGCGGCGGCGATGTTGGTGGCGCTTGAGCCTTATCGGCTGCAGCGAGTTACTTCCTTTATGGACCCCTTCGCGGATCCCTTCAATACGGGGTTTCAGCTCTCACAGGCGCTGATTGCGTTCGGGCGCGGGGAGTGGTTGGGGGTGGGTCTCGGAAACGGTATCCAAAAGCAGTTCTTTCTCCCGGAGGCCCACACGGACTTTCTGATGGCGGTTGTCGGTGAGGAGCTCGGATTGGTCGGTACGCTGGCGGTGATCGCAGCTTTCACGTTCTTTGTGTGGCGGGCGGTTTCGATAGGTGCGCGAGCCGAGCGTGCGGGTTGGTTGTTCTCCGCTTATGCCGCTCACGGCCTCGGCCTTGGGATCGGTCTTCAAGCCTTGATCAACATCGGTGTGAACGTTGGACTGTTCCCGACCAAGGGGCTGACCCTGCCCTTTCTGAGCTACGGAAGCAACAGCCTGATCGTCGCCTGCATGGCGGTTGGACTCCTGCTGCGCATCGACCTGGAGCTGAGGCGCAAGACCGCGCACACGGAACCCGTTAGGGGGATGAAATGGGCACGAGTGTAGCCGTCATGGCCGGCGGGACCGGTGGCCACGTCTTCCCTGCGCTGGCGGTCGCTAGGCTATTGCGAGATCAGGGCATGGACGTGTTTTGGATCGGAACCAAACGTGGCATGGAATCGCGGCTGGTGCCCGAGCACGGCTTCCCGATGGAGTGGATCAGCATCGAGGGTCTGCGGGGCAAGGGCGTCCGGCAGGTCCTGACCGCTCCATGGAAGCTTCTGGTGGCTCTGCGCCAGGCCGAGAGAGATCCTGCGCCGGCGCCGCCCGAACCTGGTTCTGGGGATGGGCGGTTTCGCTTCCGGGCCTGGCGGACTCATGGCGAAAATTCTCGGCCTGCCCTTGGTAATCCAAGAGCAGAACCGAGTTCCCGGGCTCACGAACCAGTGGTTGTCCAGGGTCGCTGTGAGGGTTTTCGAGGCCTTTCCGGGAAGCTTTCCGGATGACCGCGGGGCCGTCACCAGCGGCAATCCCGTCAGATCCGAGATCGTGGCCCTTCCGCCTCCCGCCGAGCGGCTGGCGGGGCGCAGCGGGCCCCGACGTCTCCTTGGTGGTCGGGGGGTCGCTGGGCGCGAAGGTGCTGAACGAGACCGTCGCCGGGGCGGTGGCAACCCTGCCCGGCGAGCAGCGCCCGCAGATCCGCCACCAAGCTGGCGAGCTCACGCTGGAAGCGGCACGGACCGCTTACGCGGAGGCGGGCGTGGAGGCGGAGGTGAACGCCTTTCATCGCCGATATGGCCGAGGCCTACGCCTGGGCTGACCTAGTGGTATGCCGCGCCGGTGCCTTGACCGTCTCCGAGCTTGCGGCGGCGGGCGTAGGCTCGGTGCTGGTCCCCTATCCCTACGCGGTGGACGACCATCAGACCGGCAACGCCCGTTATCTGGCAGAGGTGGGCGCCGCTCGCCTCATGCCGCAGACAGAGCTTACGCCAGTGTCCCTGGGCGCGGTGCTCGCGGAGCTGTTCGGCGAGCCCGTCTCGGCTGGTCGAAATGGCGGAGGCTGCGCGTGGGCAGGCGAAGCCCGAGGCAGCGGAGCGGATCGCGAAGGCCTGTTGGGAGGTGAGCGGGGCATGAGCGCTCAGATGCGTTATTGTGCGAGCCGCATGGGGCGAATCAGGCGTCTGCACTTCGTCGGCGTCGGAGGCTCCGGGATGAGCGGAATCGCCGAGCTTATGGCCAATCTGGGGTACCAGGTCTCCGGCTCGGACAAGCGCGCGAGCGATGTGACCCGGCGTCTCGAGGGCCTGGGCGTGACGGTTTGCGTCGGTCACCGCGCCGAGCATGCGGAAGGCGCGGACGCGGTAGTGGTATCCACCGCCATCGACCAAGGCAACCCGGAAATTCGCGCGGCCCGAGAACGGCGTATTCCCGTGGTGCGCCGGGCCGAGATGCTGGCCGAGCTGATGCGCTTCTACTATGGGGTGGCTGTGGCAGGCACCCACGGAAAGACCACCACCACCAGCCTGGTGGCCAGCGTGTTGGCCGAGGGCGGGCTGGACCCCACGTTCGTCATCGGGGGATTGCTCAACAGTGCGGGTGCCAACGCCCGCCTGGGTACCAGCGAGTACCTGGTGGCGGAAGCGGATGAGAGCGATGCCTCCTTCCTCTATCTGCAGCCGATGCTGGCGGTACTCACCAACATAGATGCCGATCATATGAGCACCTACGGCAATGACTTCAACCGCCTGCGCACCACCTTCATCGAGTTTCTGCACCACCTGCCCTTTTACGGGCTGGCGGTGCTCTGTGTGGACGACGACCAAGTCCGGTCCCTACTTCCCAAGATCTCACGCGCGGTCCGTACCTACGGAACACTCCCTCAGGCGGACGTGCGGGCCGAGGACGTCCGCCAAGAAGGTCTGCGAATGTATTTCTCGGTGCATTGGGACGGTCAAAGCGAGCCTCTGCACGTGGAGCTCAACCTGCCCGGCCGCCACAACGTGCTGAACGCCCTGGCCGCGATATGCGTTGGTCTGGAGTTGGGGGTGGAAGAGTCGGCCATCCGGCTCGCCCTGAGCAGCTTCCAGGGTATCGGCCGCCGGTTTGTCGTCGGGGAGGTATCGACCGCGGACGGCCGCGACCTGATCCTGGTTGACGACTACGGCCACCACCCGCGGGAGGTAGCGGCGACGCTGGACGCCGCGCGTAACGGCTGGCCGGATCGGCGATTGGTATTGGTCTTTCAGCCCCACCGGTACAGCCGCACGCGGGAGCAGTTCGAAGATTTCGTGCAGGTCTTGTCGGACGCGGACAGCTTGCTGCTGTGTGACGTCTATCCGGCGGGCGAGGAGCCCCTTCCGGGTGCCGACGGGCGCACCCTGAGCCGCGCCATCCGTGCCCGTGGCGAGGTGGACCCGGTATTCGCGCAGGACCTCCAGGACGTACCCGGCATGCTGGGAAACCTGCTGGAAGACGGCGATCTGGTTCTGACCATGGGCGCGGGAGATATCGGTGGATTGGCGGCCCGTTTGCCCGACCTGCTGCGAACGGGGGGAGAAGAACATGCTTCAACCAACTAGGGTGCGCCTGCGCATGGGCTGTGGAGAGCCCCTTTGCGGAACTTTGCGCCGCCTTCGTGAGTTGGTCAGGCGTTTGGAGTATTCCGGTGCGGGAATGGCAAGTGCCGGGCGTTCAAACGGAGTGCGCGCCAAGCGATGAGCCGAACGGTAGACCGAATATCCGCGCTGCGTGGCGAGCTGCGCCACGATGAGCCCCTGGCATCCCATACCAGCTGGCGGGTGGGTGGTCCTGCGCGGCGCTTTTACCGTCCTGCCGATGCAGAGGACTTGGCGGCTTTCCTGCGCGGCATGGACCCATCGGAGCCCATGCTCTGGCTCGGGCTTGGCAGCAACCTGCTGGTGGACGACGAAGGCTTTGCAGGCACCGTTGTTCAGACCCAGGGGTGCCTGTGTGAAATCGAGTCCTTCGCAGAGCAGGGAATCCGCGTCCAGTCCGGGGTCTCCTGCGCAAAGACGGCGCGTTACGCCGCCAAGCTCGGGCTCTCCGGGGTGGAGTTCCTCGCGGGAATTCCCGGAACCATGGGTGGCGCCCTGGCCATGAACGCCGGTGCATACGGGGGTGAGACCTGGGCACGGGTACGCAGCGTGCGCACCGTCGATCGGCACGGGGAGATACGCGAGCGCTTGCCGGCGGACTTTCGCATCGGCTACCGCCAGGTTCAGGGTCCTCCCGGAGAGTGGTTCCTGGAGGCGCAGCTGGACTTGGCGTCGGGTAACCCGGCTGCGGGACTGGAACGCATCCGCGATCTGCTCGAGCGGCGCGGTCGCACGCAGCCGATCGGATTGCCGAGCTGCGGGTCTGTTTTCCGCAATCCGCCCGGTGACCATGCGGCCCGGCTCATCGAGGCGGCCGGCCTCAAAGGGATGCGGGAGGGCGGTGCCCAGGTATCGGAAAAACATGCGAATTTCATCATCAACACGGGGGGCGCCAACGCCCGTGACATATCCCGCCTCATTGAGCGGATCCAGTCGGAAGTAGAGCGCACCAGCGGAGTGCGCCTGATACCCGAAGTACGTCGGGTCGGGGGTTGATGCATGGCTTCTGCGGCGGACAAATTCGGAAAGGTGGCGCTGCTCCTCGGCGGGCAGTCGGCGGAGCGGGAGGTTTCCCTCAAGAGCGGTGGTGCGGTATTGGCCGGGTTGAAGCGCCAGGGCGTGAATGTCCATGCCTTGGATCCAGCAGATGCCGGCACCCTGGAGCGTCTGCGTACCGAGGGCTTCGACCGGGTGTTCATCATCCTACACGGGCGGGGGGGAGAAGACGGGCAGATCCAGGGGGCTTTGGAGAGCATCGGTCTTTCCTACACGGGCTCCGGGGTGCTGGGCTCGGCCCTGGGAATGGATAAGTACCGCTGCAAGGTCCTGTGGCGGGGCTGCGGATTGCCCACGGCCGACTTCACCCTGATGCGGGGGGAGGCGGACCTGGAGCAAGCCCGGGCACTGGGCTTTCCGCTGATGATTAAGCCGGCCCATGAGGGCTCGAGCATAGGGATGGCAAGGGCCGACGACCCGGAGCAGCTGGCGGCTGCCTGGCGTGCCGCGGCGCAGTACGACGCCCTGGTCCTGGCCGAGACGCTGGATCGCCGGGCCCGAATACACCTGCGCCGTTCTCGACGGCGTTGCACTGCCGATGATCCGCCTGGAAACACCGCACGCCTTCTACGACTACGACGCCAAGTACCTTGCAGACACAACGAGCTACATCTGTCCCTGCGGTCTCCCAGCGGCCGACGAGCGCAAGCTCCAGGCCATGTGCGTCCAGGCCTTCGATGCCGTCGGGGCCAGCGGATGGGGCCGGGTGGACTTCATGCTCGACGAGGACGGGCGGCCTCTCCTGCTGGAGGTGAACACGGTGCCGGGAATGACAGATCACAGCTTGGTGCCCATGGCCGCCAAGGTCCATGGGTTGGATTTCGACGCCCTGGTGTGGCGGATTCTGGAGACTAGTCTTGAGCGCGCGTGAGGCGGCGATGAGCCCCCATTCGCAGGTCGAAACCCCGGGGGCGGGCCGACGGCTTCTGCGATGGATCTCCGCGCTGGCACTACTGGCCCTGATGGCCGGCGGTGCCTACGCCCTGATGCTGTGGGAGCCGCATCAGCTGCCGGTGCGCGTGGTAACGGTGGACGGAGAGGTCAAGCGCCTGTCTCCCCGGCGCCTGCAGCAGACGGTGGTCGATCATCTACAGGGCGGCATCCTGACCCAGGATCTTGCCGAGCTCAAGGCGGCGGTTGAGGCCATGCCCTGGATTCGATCTGCCAGCCTCCGTCGGCACTGGCCCGACCGGTTGGAGCTTGCAGTCGAAGAGCACGTGGCCCTTGCACGTTGGGGAAAAGACGGGTTGGTGACCGCGGACGGTGTGGTCTTTCGGCCCGAGGACGGTGTGCTCCCCCCCGGTCTGAAAATGCTCGATGGTCCGGACGAGCGCGCCCCGGGCGTGGTGGCCCGCTTTAAGGATTGGGCTGCGCGGCTCGCCGACCTGCAGCTAGAGATCGACGAACTGTCCCTCGATCCTCGCGGTGCCTGGACCTTGCGCTGCAGTGAGGGGTTCACGCTGGCGTTGGGTAAGGCGCGAGCCGAGGAACGCATGAGTCGGTTTGTCAGGGCTTACCCCAGTCTGGTGGCGGCCGGGACGCCGTCCGTGATCGACATGCGTTATAGCAACGGGCTCGCGGTCCGCTGGGCGGAGGATGGATCCGATGGCCAAGGGCTCAGTGCCAAGGGTGCGGCGAAATCGGCCCAATTGAAATCCCGCCCCAAGGGGCCTTCTAGGAGTTGAACCGAATGTCGAGACGAGGCGAAAAGAACCTCCTGATTGGCCTGGACATAGGCACAAACAAAATCGCAGCGCTCGTCGGCGAGGTGAAGGACGACGATCAGATCGAGATCATCGGGATAGGCACCCACCCCTCCCGCGGGCTCAAGAAAGGCGTCGTGGTGGACATTGAGTCGACGGTTCAATCGATCCAACGGGCGGTGGAGGAAGCGGAGCTGATGGCGGGATGCGAGATCCACTCCGTTCACGCGGGAATCGCGGGCAGTCACATTCGCAGCCTCAACTCCCACGGCATCACCGCGATCAAGGAGCGGGAAGTGACCCAGGCGGACGTGGACCGGGTCATCGACGCGGCCCGGGCGGTGGCCATACCCGCGGATCAGAAGATCCTCCACATTCTGCCCCAGGAATTCATCATCGATGATCAGGAGGGAATCCGCGAGCCTATCGGCATGTGCGGCGTTCGCCTAGAGGCCCGCGTGCACATGGTCACCGGAGCGGTCAGCGCGGCCCAGAACATCGTCAAGTGTATCCGTCGCTGCGGGCTGGAGGTGGACGACTTGGTGCTGGAGCAGCTCAGCTCCAGCTACGCGGTGCTAGGCGAAGACGAGAAGGAGCTCGGCGTCTGCCTGGTGGACATCGGTGGCGGCACCACTGACTTGGCGGTCTTTACCGACGGTGCCATCCGCCATACCGCGGTAATTCCCATCGCCGGTGATCAGGTGACCAACGACATCGCCGTCGCCCTGCGTACACCCACCCAATATGCTGAGCAGATCAAAATCCAGCACGCCTGTGCCCTGACCCAGCTCGCCGGCAGCAGCGAGACCATCGAGGTCCCCAGCATAGGCGAGCGCCCGGCGCGGCAGCTCTCCCGTCAGACTCTGGCCGAAGTGGTGGAGCCCCGCTACGAGGAGCTCCTGACCCTGCTACAGACAGAGCTGAGGCGCAGCGGCTTCGAGGATCTGGTTGCGGGCGGTGTGGTCATGACCGGCGGCAGCTCGAAGATGGAAGGTCTCATCGAGCTGGCTGAGGAGGTGTTCCATATGCCGGTGCGGCTCGGGTTTCCCCAGCACGTGACCGGGCTCGACGAGGTGACCAGCAATCCCATCTACTCGACTGGCGTCGGGCTGCTGATGTACGCCCAGCAGCACAGGTTCGCAAGACGCCCGGATCTGTCCGAATCCAAGGGGCTGAAGGTCGTGTGGGATCGGATGAAGGGCTGGTTTCAAGGCAATTTCTAGATCTTCGTGATCCCCCGTGAGGGGGCTACGACGTGTGAGTGAGCAGCAACGACGGCGGGGTTCCGAGTAAGTCCCCCAGACGACAAACCCAAGCAGTGCAACGAGAGCGAAAGAGGAGAAAACCTATGTTCGAACTGATGGATACCCACACCCAGAATGCGGTGATCAAAGTGATTGGTGTTGGCGGTGGCGGCGGGAATGCCGTCAATCATATGGTGGAGTCTTCTATCGAAGGAGTGGACTTCATTTGCGCCAATACGGATGCGCAGGCCCTCAAGCATTCCAACGTCAAGACCATCCTTCAGCTAGGGGCTGGAATCACCAAGGGTCTCGGTGCCGGCGCCGATCCCGGGGTTGGCAAGGAGTCCGCACTGGAAGACAAAGACCGCATCCAAGACGCCCTGGACGGGGCCGACATGGTCTTCATAACCGCAGGCATGGGTGGTGGGACAGGTACAGGCGCCGCGCCTGTGGTAGCGGAGGTAGCGCGGGATCTCGGGATCTTGACCGTGGCCGTAGTCACCAAGCCCTTCCCCTTTGAGGGTACAAAGCGGGCGAAGGTGGCGGCGGAGGGGATTGCGGAGCTTGCACGCCATGTCGACTCCCTCATCACGATTCCCAATGAAAAGCTCCTGGCCGTTCTCGGTAAGGAGATGAGCCTGCTGAATGCCTTTAAGTCCGCCAACGACGTGCTCCTGAACGCCACCCAGGGAATCGCCGAGCTCATTACTCGTCCGGGCCTGATCAACGTGGATTTCGCAGACGTGAAGACTGTCATGTCGGAAATGGGCCAGGCCATGATGGGCACAGGTGCTGCCAGCGGCGAGAAACGTGCCCGCGAAGCGGCGGAGGCGGCCATCAACAGTCCGCTGCTCGAAGATATCGACCTGGCCGGCGCAAAGGGCATCCTGGTCAACATTACCGCGGGAATGAGCTTGTCCATCGGTGAATTCGACGAGGTGGGAAACACGGTGCGGGACTTTGCAGACGATGACGCTACCGTGGTCGTCGGCACCGTCATCGACCCGGATTTGAACGACGAGCTGCGTGTGACCGTAGTCGCAACCGGGCTGGGGGAGGCGCGTCGGGCGAAGGCAGCGAAGCCGCTTGCCGACGACCCGCCAATGCATCTTGTCTCCAATGGACATC
The DNA here is from genome assembly GCA_942492625.1 of uncultured Gammaproteobacteria bacterium. Classification (GTDB taxonomy): domain Bacteria; phylum Pseudomonadota; class Gammaproteobacteria; order Chromatiales; family Chromatiaceae; genus Thiosymbion. Next base: position 71,905 of record CALOFM010000056.1, read on the forward strand.
CGGAGTCCGTGATCCCCGATTACAACGCCATGGACCGTCCCGCTATCTATCGCAAGGCTCATGGTGCGGCCGCGGCTGCTGCACGCGCGGAGTCGAATGGCGAAACGGACCTGGATTATCTGGACATTCCAGCTTTTCTGCGCCGCCAAGCAGACTAAGGCAATTTCCGACTAACCCCTGGACAAGGGTAATCCCGAAAAGAGGATCACGAAGAAAATCAATAGATTTTCTTGCAAAATGTATTCGCACCTGAGTAAAATGCGGGAAAACCCTAACGGAGGGTTTGCGGGTTCTTCTTGCCGGCATTGCGCCAGCAGCCGCGAACGCCTTCGCAGGATAACACGAACCCCGGGGCTGGCGCGAAGCAGCCGGGGTGTCCCGTAACCGGCTGCGGCGAAGGCCGGCGGGATCTCCGGATTGAACGTGGATTGCTACGGGAGATAGAGCGATGATCAGGCAGCGAACCCTGAAGAACGTGATTCAGGCGACAGGCGTCGGATTGCACACGGGCGACAAGGTCTACCTGACACTGCGCCCGGCCGCGCCGGACACGGGTATTGTGTTTCGCCGCGTAGATCTTCCGCAGCCCGTGGACATAAAAGCCTGTCCGAAGAACGTCGGCGACACCATGTTGTCGACGACCTTGATCAACGGGGATACCCGTATTTCCACGGTGGAGCATCTCCTGTCCGCGTTTGCCGGCTTAGGTATCGACAACGCCTACGTGGACGTGAGCGCGCCGGAGGTGCCGATCATGGACGGCAGCGCGGGTCCCTTCGTGTTTCTGATCCAGTCGGCTGGCATCGAGGAGCAGAGTCGGCCGAAGCGTTTTATCCGCATCAAGCGCAAGGTGAAGGTCGAGGACGGAGACAAGTGGGCGATGTTCGAGCCTTTTGAAGGCTTCAAAGTGGAGTTTTCCATCGATTTTGATCATCCGGCGTTCATGTCCCGCGCCAAGGCGGCGAGCGTGGATTTTTCGACCACCTCATTCGTCAAGGAAGTCAGCCGTGCACGTACCTTCGGTTTCCTGCGGGATATCGAGGCCCTGCGGCAGCAGAATCTCGCCCTTGGCGGCAGCATGGACAATGCGGTCGTCGTGGATGATTACCGCGTGCTCAACGAGGACGGCCTGCGTTACGAGGACGAGTTCGTCAAGCACAAGATCCTCGATGCCATCGGTGACCTCTATCTGCTCGGCCATTCGTTGATCGGCTCGTTTCGTGGGCACAAGTCCGGCCATGGGCTGAATAACCGCCTGCTGCGGGCGCTGATGGCCGACGAGACAGCCTGGGAAGAGGTCACCTTCAAGCAGTCCGAGGGTTCGCCCATCTCTTATATGGAGCCCTTGACGGCTTCTTAACCGTTTGCGGCGCCGGTCTTGGCGAGCCGGCGCAGAGCGGCTGCCAGCTCCGCATCTTCTATTCCGGCAGCCGCATCCATCAAATGCCGCTGCGTCTCGGTGGACAACCGGAGCCGCCGGGCATGGTTCGGACGGGGTGCAACGGCCAGGGGTTGGACGCGGACCCGGCATGAGGTGATGGGACCGCGTTTCCGGGCGAAGCTCCTCAGGAGCTCCGGCACGAAGAAGCGCAGGCGTGAGGACCAAACCGGAGAGTCTGAGGTCAGCGTCAATACGCCGGCGTCGAGGACGGCCAAAAGGCAGTGCTCGTCCAGTGGCGGCGGCAGGGCGCGCCGGACCTCGCGCAGCAGTTGGTCGTTGCGCTCGATTACGCCGAGAAAGGCGGCAATTTTCTCGTTTCCCTTGAGGAAACCGCATGCGTGTCGGATGGTTATCGGCATGAATCTAATACAAAAAATGCGTCGGATGCGCTCGACGTCTTCTCTCCCCCGCGGAGAGGGCCCGAGGTTAGGGGGTCGGGGTACGAATCTGGATTGTCTTGGATTTCGATCCGAGATTTCTGATAGAGTAACGTGATTTTTTGGTTGGCGGAAGATTCAATATGCATCGATTCAGCTCACAGCAGAGTGGAGGACGTAAGGGCGCTGTAGCCCGCTCCGTCCTAAGTGTTTTTACCTTGGCCGCAGTCGTCGCCGGTGCCGCAGGCACAGGCTTTTGGTACGGCCAGTCCAGCGCGCCGCAGCAAGTGGTGCCGACGGAGACCGTCGCGGAGCTCGAAACCATGTTCGAGCAGGAGCGCGAGTCGCTCGACGAAGCCAAGCAGGAGTCGATCGCCCAGCTTGATGCCTTCGTCGGTCGGGTTGGCGAGATGCAGGCGGAGATACTGCGCCTCAACGCTCTGGGAGACCGGTTGGTCGAAATGGCCGACCTGGATCCGCAGGAATTCGACTTTGAGAATCCCCCCGCCGTTGGAGGTCCCGACGACGATGTCATGGGGCGCACGGAGACCAGTCTGGCGGAGTTTGCGGGAGAGATGACCGACATGTTGGGCCTGATTAGCGACCGCAAGCGTAAGCTGATACAGCTCGAAAAGGCGATCATGGAGAAGGACCTCAAGAAGCACGCCACGCCGTCCGGTTGGCCGGTAAGCACCGGTTACATCACTTCCAAGTTCGGCTTCCGCAATCACCCGATCTACAGGAAATCCAAGTTCCATGCCGGTGTCGATTTCGCCAGCAAGCGCGGAACCCCGGTGCTCGCCACCGCCGACGGAGTCGTCGTATTCAGTGGCTGGCAGTCCGGATACGGTCGCTTGGTCGAGATCCGTCATATGGACGGCTTGAAGACGCGCTACGCCCACAACCAGAAGAATCTCGTCAAGGAAGGCGATATGGTCAAGAAGGGGCAGGCCATCGCCAAGCTCGGATCCACCGGCCGCTCCACCGGTCCCCATGTCCACTTCGAAGTTCGTAAGAACGGAAAGGCAGTCAATCCGCTCAAGTACGTCGGTACCGAGAAGACCAAGACAAGCGGCTGAGGCCTGCACAACGAGCCAGGGAAGGTATCCGTATCGACCGGAACGGAGCTCCCGGTACGCGAAAGGCGGAATCGCAGATTCCGCCTTTTTTCGTTATGATTCCGCTGTTTTTCCCCACTGGGTAGTCCCCTTTCATGGTCAGCAAATTGCTCAAGAAGGTCTTCGGCAGCCGCAACGAACGGCTGGTCAAGCGGATGTCGAAGAAGGTCGAGGAAATCAGTGCGCTGGAGCCTGAAATTGAGCGGCTCTCGGATGCGGAGCTGCAGGCGAAAACGGCTGAATTGCGCCAGCGCTTGGAGCATGGCGCCACGCTTGCCGACGTTTTCCCCGAAGCCTTTGCCGCAGTGCGAGAGGCCGGCCGGCGGGTGTTGGGCATGCGTCACTTCGACGTCCAGCTCATCGGCGGCATGGTGCTCAACGACGGCAAGATCGCCGAGATGCGCACCGGCGAGGGCAAGACCCTGGTTGCGACTCTGGCCGCGTACCTGAACGCCCTTCCCGGAAAGGGCGTGCACGTAATCACGGTGAACGACTACCTCGCCCGCCGCGACGCCGAGTGGATGGGGAAGATCTATCGGTTTCTCGGTCTGTCCGTGGGGGTGATCAATTCCTCGGGGGGGATGGGGCCGGACGCTACCTCCTATCTTTACGATCCGGAGTACGAGCCCCCGAAAGGCCAGGGCTTCCGGCACATGCGCCCGGTGACCCGCAAGGAGACGTATGCAGCGGACATCACCTACGGTACCAATAACGAGTTCGGCTTCGACTACCTGCGTGACAACATGGCCTTCGTGGCCGAGCAGCGGGTTCAGCGCGACCCTTTCTATGCCATCGTGGACGAGGTGGACTCCATCCTCATCGACGAGGCCCGCACGCCCCTGATCATCTCCGGCCCCTCGGAAGGGAACATTGATCTCTACACGCAGATCGACAAGATCATTCCCAGTCTCACCCGTCAGGATCCCATCACAAACGAGGAGGGGCAGCCGGACTTCGGCCCTGGCGACTTCTCGGTGGACGAGAAGGCACGCCAGCTCTACCTCAGTGAGGATGGTCACCAGAAGGTCGAGGATATGCTCACCGAGATCGGACTGCTCGCTGCGGGCGAGAGCCTGTACGACCCCGGAAACATCGCCCTGATGCACCACGTCTACGCCGCTCTGCGTGCCCATGCGTTGTTCCAGAAGAACGTGGACTACATCGTTCGGGACGGCCAGATCATCATCGTCGACGAATTCACCGGCCGCACCATGCCGGGCCGGCGCTGGTCCGAGGGTCTGCACCAGGCCGTGGAGGCCAAGGAAGGGGTGGCGATCCAGCAGGAGAACCAGACACTTGCCTCCATCACCTTCCAGAACCTGTTCCGCCTCTACCCGAAGCTCTCGGGCATGACGGGGACGGCCGACACGGAGGCCTTCGAGTTTCAGCAGATCTATGGCCTGGAAGTGGTGGTGATCCCCACCAATGTGCCTATGATCCGCGACGATATGGGGGATCTGGTCTACCTGACCCAGAAGGAGAAGTACCAAGCCATCGTCGACGATATCCGGGACTGCGTGAAGCGGGGACAGCCGGCCCTGGTGGGAACGGCCTCCATCGAGACCTCCGAGCTGATTGCCAACCTACTGATTCAGGACAAAATCCCGCACGAGGTGCTCAATGCCAAGCAGCACGAGCGCGAGGCAGGCATCGTCGCCCAAGCAGGCCGACCCGGATCGGTAACTATCGCCACCAACATGGCCGGCCGCGGTACCGATATTGTTCTCGGCGGCAATCTCGAGTCCGAGCTCGAAGAGAGCGTCGATCCAAGTGCGGAAGCGGCAATTCGCGAGGAGTGGAAAGAGCGCCATGCCGAGGTCATCGCGGCCGGCGGTCTGCACGTCGTGGGCACCGAGCGTCACGAGTCCCGGCGCATCGACAATCAGCTGCGCGGCCGCTCCGGTCGCCAGGGTGACCCGGGCTCCAGCCGCTTTTACCTCTCCCTCGACGACAACCTGATGCGTATCTTCGCCTCCGAGCGCGTGGGAAGCATGATGCAGAAGCTGGGTATGGAGGAGGGGGAGGCCATCGAGCATCCCTGGGTCACCAAGGCCATCGAGAACGCCCAGCGCAAAGTCGAGGGGCGCAACTTCGACATCCGCAAGCAGCTGCTTGAATACGACGACGTGGCAAACGACCAGCGCAAGGTCATCTACCAGCAGCGCCGCGAGCTGATGGATGTCTCCGATGTGTCCGATACGGTGGAGGCCATGCGCGAGGACGTGCTGGGCAGGGTCGTCGACGGTTTCATTCCGCCCCAGAGCCTGGAAGAGCAATGGAACGTCCCCGGACTGGAGGCTGCCCTCGCGGACGGCTTCGGCGGTGAGTGGCCGATCCGTACGTGGTTGGACGAGGATCAGGACCTGCACGAGGAGACCCTGCGCCGGCGCGTTGCCGACCGCATCGCGGCGCAATACACGGACAAGGAAAAGGTCGTGGGCGCAGATGTGATGCGCCAGCTCGAAAAGGCGATCATGCTGCAGACCCTGGACACCCAGTGGAAGGATCACCTGGCTGCCATGGACTACCTGCGCCAGGGAATTCACCTTCGTGGATACGCCCAGAAGAACCCGAAGCAGGAGTTCAAGCGCGAGGCCTTCGAGATGTTCAGCGCCATGCTGGATAGCATCAAGCAGGAGGTGGTGACGACCTTGTCCAAGCTTCAGCTTCAGACCTCGGCGGACGTCGCCCCCCTTGGCCCCGTGGAGCCCCGAGAGCGAGAGTTCGAGTTCAAGCACGAGGAGTTTCAGGGGCTGGATGCGCAGCGCGCGGATCAGCCTGCCGAGGCGGAAGCAGCCGCCGGTGCGGTGCACCAGGAGCCCTATGTGCGCGAGCAGCGCAAGATCGGGCGCAACGAGCCATGTCCCTGCGGCTCGGGGAAGAAGTATAAGCATTGTCATGGGAAAGCGAATTGATAGCCGCGAGCCGCCAATCGGTTGGCGGCGCGTGAAATGCTGTTCATTCTTGGCTAAGTTCCTCGTTTAGATGACTGATCACACGACTCCCTACCAACCTGTCCCCGGTCTGCGGCTGTCTGCCGTTGGGGCGGGAATCCGCTACGAGGGCCGCGACGACCTGGTGCTTATGGAGCTTCCCGAGGGTACGCGCTGCGCGGCCGTATTTACCCGCAACGCCTTTCGCGCCGCACCCGTGGTGGTGGCCAAGGAGCATTTGGCTGCGACGTCACCGCGTTTTTTGCTCATCAATTCGGGGAACGCCAACGCGGGCACCGGGGAGCGGGGATTGGCCGATGCACGGACAAGCTGCGCCCGGCTCGCAGCGCTGGCGGGCGGCCGCGCTGAACAGGTGTTGCCTTTCTCTACTGGGGTGATTGGCGAGAATCTCCCCATGGCCAAGCTGGAAGCCGCATTGCCGCTCGCCCTGGATGAGCTGCGCGAGACTGCTTGGCCGCAGGCCGCACGGGCCATCATGACGACGGATACGCTGCCCAAGCTGGCCTCTCGCCGCTTCGCCGTGGCGGGGCGAACGGCGGTGATTTCCGGCATGGCCAAAGGCGCGGGCATGATCCGCCCCGACATGGCAACCATGCTCGCCTTTCTCGCCACCGACTTGGCGGTGGTGCCGGAGTTGCTGCAGCGCTGTCTGAACGATGCGGTACAGGTCACCTTCAACGCCATTACCGTGGACGGCGACACCTCCACGAACGATGCCTGTGTGCTCGCTGCAGTGGGTACGCTGAGCAACAAGCCGCTGGATGATCCGGAATCGACGGATTACCTGGCCCTATGCTCCGCGGTCGAGGAGGTCTGCCGGGAGCTGGCGACAGCAATCGTGCGCGACGGCGAGGGTGCCACCAAGCTGGTGACCATCCACGTGGAGGAGGCGAAGGACACAGCCGAGGCGCGCCGCGTGGCAGACACCATCGCCCACTCACCCCTGGTCAAGACGGCCCTGTTCGCCGCCGATCCCAACTGGGGACGCATCCTGGCCGCGGTGGGCCGCGCGCAGGTCGAAGCGCTCGATATCGAGGCCGTGCGCATTTGGCTAGGCGACGTCCGAATCGTCAGCCGCGGCGGACGCGACCCGGACTATACCGAGACCGCGGGCCAGGCCATCATGGAAGAGAAGGAGATTCGGATCAGGGTGGCCCTGGGCCGCGGCGAGGCGGTCACCGAGCTGCTCACCTGCGACCTGTCCTATGACTATGTACGCATCAACGCAGAGTATCGGACCTGATGCGCGAATCGCTGTTCGATTACTCGTTCGAAAATTGCGCAAATGATCCCCTGCAATTCGTACTAATTGACCTGATTGGCGTCTGCTTGCGGGTAGACATCGAACGAGTGTGAAACAGCAGATCCATGTCGCCGCAGGAGCGGTAGGTGACGCACGCGGACGTATCCTGATTACCAGAAGGCCCGATCATGTCCACCAGGGCGGGCTGTGGGAGTTCCCCGGCGGCAAGCTTGCGCCCGGTGAGGCACCCCGGGAGGGCCTGGACCGGGAGCTGTTCGAGGAGCTGGGCATTCGTGTAATGTCCTCCCGTCCCCTGATCCGCGTCCACCACGACTACGGCGACCGTCACGTGCTGCTCGACGTCCACCGGATCAGCGCCTTCGCGGGGGAGCCCTACGGACGGGAGGGTCAGCCGCTCGCATGGGTTCACCCCGACGACATGCAGCCGGACGATTTCCCCGCGGCGGATCGACCCATCATCGCCGCTTTGCGCTTGCCGGCTCTCTATCTCATCACGGGGGAGGATCCCCGCGATCCCGATGGGTTTGCCGGTCGCCTGTCGCTGGCACTTGGGCGGGGTGCTCGAATCGTACAGCTACGCGCGCATGCGCTCAGCGATGAAGATTACGCCCGCTTGGCGGCGAACGCCTTCCAGATCTGCGAGCGGTATGACGCACGTCTCCTTCTCAACCGACACCCGGATGTGGCCTGCGACCTGCCCTGCCATGGCCTGCATCTGACCGCGAAGCGCCTCGCCGGGTTTTCTCGAAGACCCCTCGACGATAAGCGCTTGGTGGGGGCCTCCTGTCACGACGCCGGGGACCTGGACCGTGCCGCCCGCCTGGGGTTGGACTATGCCCTGCTCTCACCGGTTCAGCCGACCGTCAGCCACTCGGATGCGCCGCCGCTCGGCTGGGACCGCTTCGCCGCGCTCGCGGAGCGGGCCTTGCTCCCCGTCTATGCCCTCGGCGGCTTGGGCCCGGCCGACCAGGATCGGGCGTTTCGCAAAGGCGCGCAGGGAGTCGCCGCCATTCGCGGCCTGTGGCCGAGTTGAGATGCGCTGGCGTCCATTTGGCACAGGCACCTCTGTAACGGGTTCTTTTTTGTTCTTGTGCCAGAAAGACGAGGTTCTCGATCAGTCTATGGAAATGGGATCGGTAGCGCTGAGAGCCGCAGCGGCACATGCGACCGGCGATGAGTCGGCGATGCTCAAGGTGCTGCCAGGTGTTTGCTCTGCGCACTCTCGTGGTTTTGGTGTTGGCCGAAACATCCGGCGATGATGGACCGAATCTCTGGCTCCTTGTCCTCGATATCCGCTACCAGGGCGAGCTGGACCCCAGCCTTCCATAGGTTCTGTCCCCGCTCGGTGACGCGGAAGTAGCGGTCGCCCACCAGGTGGTCGGTGAGGAATCGAAGACCGAGCTCGAATGGGATCAGGCGGATCGCCTCGTAGAACAGGCCGATCTCGACGTCTCCCAGTATCCCTTCAGTTTCGGCGGCGTAAGTGCTCAGAATCGCCCGGCAAAGATCGAGGTCGAATCGGGCGTCTTCTCCCGTGCCTGCGGACTCGCCCCCCCGGTTGCAGCATGAGCGTAGGCAATCCCCCAGGTCGCAGTGAACGAGACCGGGTTGAATCGTGTCCAGGTCGATCAGGCTGACGGCGCGGCCTGTGGTACGGTCGAACAGGATGTTGTCGAGCTTCGGGTCGCCGTGGATCACCCGCACAGGGATTTGTCCCTGCCGCCGCGCGTCTTCCAGGACGCTCGCGCCCTTTCGTCTCGCAGCTACAAACGCTATTGCTTGCTGTATCTCGTGCGAGTAACCGGCCTCACGGTCCTTGACCGCTTGCATTAGGCGTTCAAGGTAGAGCGGAGTGACATGGAAGCCGGGCAAGGTCACGGCCAAGCGCGCCGGATCCAGGTCGCTGAACAGCGCGTGAAAGCGGCCTAGGATGCGGCCCACATCCCGCGCCTGCTCCAAGTCGTCGATTTGCTGGAGGCTTTGGGCGTTGGGGATGAGCTCCATGAGCCGCCAGATCGCGCCTTCGTCGCCGCGGACGAAGGGCGCCCCATCCTGCGACGGAATCAGGTCGGGGATGCGCAATCCTCTCTGCCTTCGGCCCGCCGGATGTGTCGTCAGGACCGCCAGGTTGGACATGATTCGCTCTGGTTCTGGAAAGACCGAGCCGTTGATCCGCTGCAGGATGTAGGAGAATCCTCCAGCCCTGACCAGAAAGGTATCGTTGATCAAACCCTTGCCGTAGGGTTCGACGGTTTCGACGGGAAAGGACAGGGTGAACCGCCGGGCGATCGCGGTTGCGTCGGAACTGGTGCTTCTGGTTGTCAGCTCATTCATAGGCGCTACTGTGCCAGCGCAAACGGGTATTTGTCACCAACTGAGAAGCGCCGTTGGGGTACTATTCGGCCTCGCGTGTCGGCTCGATCGGGGGGTAGCGATGGCGGATGTGACAGACAAGGTCTTCGTCTTCAGCGAGGATACCTTCGAGGCCGCGTTGGCGGAGTGGGAAGCGGAGCAGATCGTGGCCTATCCCCACAAGGGGGATCTGATCCGGACCGTGGGGCTTGCCATGCGCGATTTCATGGATTCCGAGCAGGTCAGGCGGCACAAGATGCTGATGAAAAGGCGGGACGATGGCTAACGGCGCCTGTAGCCAGGGAACGCGGGGCCGAGGCGGATTTTTCACCCGATTGAGGCGAATAGAGTACCTATTCAGTGCGGAGCTCACCCCGGCGCAATCTCGATCAGGTGATCCGGGAGCCGATTCGGTTCTTCCTCTCCCGGCGGAAAGTGCTTGGCCATCAGCTCGGTGCAGCGGTCGATGGCGGTAACCATTCCTTCGCCCACGTGGCCCCTGCGAACCGTTGCGAGGTACTCGTCGACGATCTGCCGCCATACGCGCTCGTCCACCAACCGGGCGACGCCTTCGTCGGCGAGGATCTCGGCGTAGCTCTCCGCCGCGGAGACGAAGAAAAGGACCCCGGCGCGATTGGGTGTGCGATGCAAACCCAGGGTCATGAATTGCTCTCGGGCCAAGCGTGAGGCCCGGCGAAACTTGACGGGCTCGGGAATCAGCTTGATGCGCAGCGGCATCCATCGAAAAGCAAAGAGCAATCCGAAAAAGGCGGCGACCTGATAGGCGTACAGCCGCTCGTAGCCGATGCCGGCGAGGAGCCCGATGCCTGGGATGGCCAGTGCCACCAGCGCTGCGACCAGGGTCGGGATGAAGCGATAGCCTTCCGCGGCGCTGGCGATGACGGTGACGAATTGGCCGCTGGTCGCGGATTCCGCGCGCCGGACCGCGTCACGAACCCGTGCCTGCTCCTGTTCGCTCAGAAATGCCACCTCGATCTGCTCCTCAGGGCGCTTATATTCTTGTTAATACGAGCAAGTATGACAGGTATGAGTGCGGGATTCAGATCTCGAGCTCCTTCTGCGGTACGGCCCTTTGCCCTGCCAAGGCCGTGTGCAGTCCGGCCTCGAGTCGTTATTGTTTGGCTACATACGGCCTCTCGATGGTGGTGGTCCTGGCCTCGATGCGATCGCTGCCGCGCCGGATTTCCAGGCGGACATTAGAGCCCGGGCCTGCTGCGGCGACGGCTTCGAGAAGCTCATGCGTGGTGGCGATTTCCTGATCGTCTACGCGGGTGACTACGTCTCCCGGGCGCAGGCCGGCATGCGCAGCCGGACTGCCTTCGAGGGTGGAGGAGATCAACACTCCCTGTTGGGTGCGCAATCCGAACGCCTCGGCCAGCCCGGGCGTGACGCTTCTCCCTACGACCCCAATCCAGCCGCGCGCGACCCGTCCACGGGTGACGACCTGCTCCATGACCTCCGTGGCCAGGTCTACCGGAATTGCGAAGCCGACTCCCTCGGAGACGCCGCTCTTGGAGAAGATGGCGGTGTTGATGCCGATGAGCTCTCCGCGGGCGTTGATGAGGGCGCCACCGGAGTTGCCCGGATTGATGGCGGCGTCGGTTTGGATGAAGTTCTCGATGCTGCTGATGCCGAGCCGCGTCCTGCCGGTTGCGCCGACGATGCCCATGGTGACGGTCTGACCGATGCCGAACGGGTTACCGATGGCGAGGACTACGTCCCCTATGCGCAGATCCTCCGGCCGACCGATGGATATGACCGGTAGATCCCCGGTGCCGGCCTTGAGCACCGCCAGGTCGGTCTCCGTGTCGAACCCGACCACCATGACGTCCAGGTGGGTTCCGTCGGCGAGAACGACCTTGATCTCGTCCGCATCTTTTACGATGTGATGATTGGTGAGGAGCAGCCCGTCTCTGGAGATGATGACGCCCGATCCCAGATTCGTTGCGGATTTTTGCTTGAGGCGCTCCGGCAGCATGCCTCCGTAATGCCGCTGCAGATACGGGTCCCGAAAGGCCAGCGATTGACGCTCGGTCCGGACCTTGGTGCTGAAGATGTTCACCACGGCCGGAGCGGCAAGTGCGACTGCGTCTGCGTAGGATACAGCTCCCGTGCCGAGGCTTCCCGCGGCCGACATTCCAGGCAGGGACGGGTCTTCGGATCGCAGGAGTTGCGGATTTTGCCAAAGTGCGAACAGAGTTGCGCAGGCACCGGCCGAGAAAGCCGTCAGCATCCAGGGCCATAGAGAGCCTGTGTTCATAAGCGCTAAATTAACATCCACCCCGGAGCTTTGCATTAGAGTGCAAGCGGGTGTGCAGCTCCGCGGTCCGGTTAGAATGCTCCGTTGTCGTTAGAGTCGCGGCGATTGGCGCCTCGGCTATTTCACTTGATCGGACCGACGATCCGGGTCCTCTGGGGCGCTTCTCCATGATCGAAATCCATGTATTGCGTGACTATTGCGACCGCCTGTTGGCCTGCGCCGAATTCAAGGACTATTGCCCCAACGGATTGCAGGTGGAGGGGGACCGGCCTGTGGGCCGCCTCGTGAGCGGCGTTTCGGCCAGTCAGGCTTTCATCAATGCCGCTGTCGCCGAGGGCGCCGACGCGCTGTTGGTCCATCACGGCTACTTTTGGAAAGGGGAATCTCCTTGCCTCGTCGGCATGAAAGGGCAGCGCATCAGCACCTTGGTGCGGGCAGGTGTGAGCCTTTTCGC
>CALOFM010000057.1:0-58807 GCA_942492625.1 uncultured Gammaproteobacteria bacterium
TTCGCTGTCTGTTTCCGCTGCAGGCAGCTCCCGAAGAATAGTAACAACGCGAGGGGTACAAATAAGAGGGGCGGCTGCCCGGTAATGGCTACAACACCGATGGTTCCGAGGCCGAGGAGGTAGAGGGCTCGGCTCAGTACGGAAAGGCGCTCGGGTGTCGGCGTCGAGGCCGGGACCGAAGCGAGTCGAGTGGCGTCGCCAGCGGGCGCGCGGTCGCCTCGAAGAAGACAAACTGTTGAGCGGCATTGTTGCTGTGGTCAAAGCGGTCATGGCGTCACCTTATCGTGTTGGGTTCTGTGATCCAGTGCGTGGTTCGTAATAAGAAGCAACGTGGTCGTTGTTGCAAACCCGAGCTACGGGCTCGGTTAATGACAAATATAGTATCTGTTCATTAAATGTCAAGAAACTTCAGAAATATAATATAGACAACACCTTCGGATCGCTGCTCGAAGGGTGGACATGCTCCGCCGTGCCGGAAAACGGGTTGCCAAGACCAGGGATGTCCACAGATCTAGGGGAGGGATTGCTTTCGGAGACCGCCCGTTATGAACCACACCAAAACGCTCAACGCCCCAAGCATCGATCCAAAGGAGATCGCCCTACTTCGAGAACCTCGCCCACCGCTGGTGGGATGCGAACGGGCCGTTCTGGCCGCTGCACAGGCTCAATGCGTTTCGCGTCGGCTACATCCGCGAGCACCTGAGCCGCGCCTTCGGTTCCAATCCAGCGGCTGAGCAGCCGCTCGAGAACCTGCATCTGCTCGACATCGGTAGCGGAGGCGGGATCCTAAGCGAGTCGATGGCTAGGCTCGGTGCGCGCGTCACGGGGATCGAAGTCACGCAGAAAAACATCCATGTGTCCAATCTCCACGCCAAGTGGAGCGCTCTGGAGATCGACTACCGTCTGGCGTCTGCCGAGGACCTGGTGCAAGCCGGCGAGCAGTACGATGCAATGCTCAACATGGAGGTAGTCGAGCATGTCGAGCATTTGTCAGAATTTCTCCCCGCCTGCGGCAAACTTCTACGCCCCGGTGGCCTGATGGTAGTGGCCACCATCAACCGGACCTTCGCGGCGCTTTTCATCGCGATCGTTGGGGCCGAATACGTGCTCGGGTGGATGCCGAAGGGGACACACCATTGGCGCAAGCTGGTGAAGCCAGGCGAAATCACCGCTGCGCTCGGAGATGGGTTCGCGATCCTCGACCGCACCGGTGTGCGCATCAATCCCGTCGACCGCAGTTTCCACTTCAGCCGCTACATGGGTGTCAACTACATGATGGTGCTGCGGAAGCTCGCCACGTGAAGTTGTTCGGTCTCGAAAGCCGGTTTGCTTGTTCGGGATCAGCGTGAGGCGTCGGTGATCTGGCGGACAATAACGCGAACTGATTCAAGATTGCCTCGGCCCGGTCCGGAAGCAGAGCGGCGCTTCGTTGATCCAGACGACCGAGGTTCCGCGTTAGAACCCCTGCAGTTGAGGCCGGCAACGAACCAGGCGATCTCGCCATCGCGTTCGACGAAAACCTCCGCGCAACCCTGATCGACGTGTACGTTCCCATTAGCGCACCGGAGCTTCACTATGCAATCAACCGATTCTTCGATACCGGCCGCTCGAACCCGCCGTGGACTGGATTTTCTCAACTGGCTCTACAGCCCTGTGGAGCCCGAAAACTCATCGGTGGAGCGATCAACGGGAAGCGGACGCGTTGGAGGTCGCGTCAACCACCGAGAAGGTCGCCGGCGGAGAGCACCTGGCTGGTGCGAAGCGAGGGGCTGGGAGTGAACGGGTCCGATGGAGGGGAACCGATTCGGTGCGGGCGCAGTGGCCTTGCCAGGGAAGGGTGCTTTGCCGAGCAATAAGGCGGGGAAAAGCAGCGCGGGGGGCGTGTCAGTTAGGCCGCCCGTCGCTCGTAGTGATGTTGAAGCCCGCCGACATCGGGAAACTCGACCACCTCCCCGAGTTCTGGTGGTTGCACGGGGCGCGGATCTGGACTGTCCATGTCCAGAGATCGGTGAACCCGCCAGCGATGATAGTGCTCAAAGTAGCTGGTCAGGACGCGTTTCAGATGGCGCTCGTTCATAACGATGACGTGGTCGAGACACTCTCGCCTGATGGAGCCGATCAGGCGCTCGACGTAGGGGTTTTGCCACGGTGAGCGTGGGGCGGTCCGCACTTCTTCGATACCCAAGCTGTGCACTCGGCTGCGGAACTTGGCACCGTAGATGGCATCCCGGTCGCGGAGCAGATATCGGGGCGCCTTGTCGAACGGGAAGGCCTCGACGATCTGCTGGGCAGTCCACTGGCTGCAGGGATTTGCGGTCAGGTTGAAATGCACCACTCGGCGTCTGTGATGGGCGAGGACCAGGAAGACGAACAAGACCTGGAAGCGGACGGTCGGAACAGTGAAGAAATCGATGGACACCAGGTCCTTGACGTGGTTATCCAAGAAGGCCTTCCAAGTCGGTGAGGGAGGACCGGCGGGGCGTACCCGATACCGCTCGACCGTCGATTTGGCAACGTCGATGCCGAGCTTGGCCAGTTCGCCGACGATACGAGGTGAGCCCCAGGTCGGGTTGGCGCGGGAGAGCCTGCTCACTCTCAGCGATAGCCGAGGGCGGAGGCAGGTGAGGAGCCAGCGAACGAGGAGGAGCAGGATGGTGCGCATGGCGGTCTCGCAGGAGGGGCTTCTGGCCGATGATACCAGTGTGAATCGGGGGCGACCGGCGTGAACGAGCGAAAAAACTAGAATATCAAGGAGTTCGAGTTTTCGGGACCCACAGGGAGCAGGAGAGAGGATGTGCACGATTCGTTGGCACTGGGACATCCTCGTTGTCGCACGGGTGGGGTCTGGCGAGTCCACGTCGTCCGCGGAAGGGGAGTCGGGCTGTCGCGGGAAAGAGTCCTGTCAATTCCACTAACACTCTTCCCATACAGCTTCGCTTTCAACCGCTGCGATGAAGGCTTCCGCGGTAAAGCCTGTTGGGTAGAGCGTCGTCCGATGTTGAGCATCCTCCGGTGCCACGCCTTCCGTTTCCTGGAATCGACCGGAAAGGATTCCGTCTGGATCGTTCAATAGGTAGCGATCATCCCGCAGCGCGATCAGTACCTCCTCCAGCGATACCTTGAGGTAATCGCTGAATCGCTGGTGGTCGCACTCTATCGACGTGTCAACGATCCAGCCATGGATCCCCAAACGGTCGGTGTCTCCAGTGAGGTTCAACCGACCGGGAAGATCTGATCCGTCGGCCAAGGCGCGTTTTACAGCCGGAACCTTCCGGCGCAGTTGCTGGCCGGCTTTGCGGAGCGTGGTGGTTCCATGCAGCCACGCGTCCCGTTGCGACTGTCGCAGGAAGGTCGACTTCACCTCCAAGACCAGCACCACCTGGTCCAGGGCGCAGATCAGATCCACCTCGCCGGCACCGGGCTCGATTTCATCCGAGGGATGCCAGTTCAACGCGACCTGAAACCCGCGGGATTCTAGAAGCTTGCCAAGTCGCTCCTCAATGCGCCGTGTCTCCGCAGCGGCTTCCCCGCGCCGCGCGCCGAGGCGTCGGAGATTGTTGATTGCAGCCGTGCTGTTGTTCTGCAGACCGAAGATCCATGGCACCTCGACCAATAATTGACCCAGCTTGAGAATCGGGCGTTCGAACAATTCCGGATGAAGTCCCGGTTCCCCTTGCCGCAACTGCGCAGCGAGGGCCGTCCAATCACTCGTCCAAAAATCGAGGACCGCGGCCGCCATCGAAGCGCTGCCCCGCGGCGACTCGTTGCTGACGGTCCAGCCTACGATATTCTTGACCTTGGCCTTGCGGTCCGACCAAGAGAGAGGGAAACGGTTCTGAAAGCCGTTGGCGAGGCCCTCCAAAGCCAGGCGACTGAGTGCCGGCACCCAATGCCCCGTTTCGCTCAAATGGTCGACATAGGCTTGCAGAAAGTCCTGCTGGTAGAACGCCGACATCAGTTCCGCGGCCAGCAACGCACGAAAGAGATTGACGCGTTTTCCCGAGGTGGTCGTCACCGTTTCCTCGAGCCCGTACACCTCAGTCAACTGAAGTCGCGTGCGAATCGCTCTGATATAGGCCAGGCGATTGGCTTCGTGGTTCTCCGGTCGCCCGATCGTCTGTGTCGCCAGACCGGAATGAATGAATTCCTCCAGCGCACGGTAGAACCAGTAGCCGTGCAGCCGATCAAGCTTCCTCCCGTCCCTTTCCCAAGCTGCGCGGGCCGCAGCGTCTCGTTCAACGATCTCGAGAACCTTTCCTTTGCGGACGAACTCAATCCCATCGTCGAAGCTGAAGGCATCCGCTGATCGAGAGATAAAGGCGTTCAACTCGATCTGCGCCTCGAGCAGTGTCTCGAATGCTGTCCTGAGGTCATGCCTGGGAGGCGGGCCATCTGGCGATGGGAACAGATGGGGTGACAAATGCTTCTTCAGCCATCGCCCGAGATCCCGCTCCCGCGGTCTCAGGGAGGCTGTAGAGGTGGTCGTGAGCTTCCAGATTAGAAGATCGTTGATGGCTTGCCATTGCTCTTGATCAACGTTCCGTGCGTCAGCCGGCATGGATGGTGCGGCTAAACTGCCGGGAATCAGCCGCTCGAAGGCATACAAGCTCGCGTAGATCAGGAGCTCGAACGGCGAGAGCTTAGCCAGTGTGCGCTTCCATGCTTCCACTGTTGCTAGGCGTTTTAGGTAGGCTTCGTTGAAGATATCAAGGACGCGACAGAGCTCGGCGATGTCCGGGCTCGAGGCGGCAATCCGGTCGAGCTCGGTACGGCGGGGGGAGTGCTGCTGAAGCACAAGACCCGAATAGCGGGTTGCTCGGTGGACAACGCGCGGAGCCGTCGCGGCTATACGTTCGAGGAGGCTCGGATTTGCCACCGGTTCTTGACCGAGATAGCGGGCCAAGGCGAGCGTCAGCCAGTCTGAGCTCCACGCATCGTCGGGGATCGCGCTAACGAAGCGACTGGACCAAAAGGCCGAGTCGCGCTGGTGGCGGGAGTATTTCTGTTTGCCGCGTGCCGCTGGCTTACCGTCGAGATAGGCTTCGACGGTCGCCTGGATCGTTAGCCCCGCTGTCTTGCCGGACCGGACGTGCCGTTCAAACAACCGGTCGTACAGGTTGATCCGTGGTGTGTCTTCAGAAAGCCGATTCATGGCTGATGTTGCTTTCCCTCATTACAATGCCGCCACCCAACCTATCAAATCGAATCTGGACCAATCGGAGAATCGGCTGCCTGCCGTTGACGGAGATGGCCCTATTCGAACAGTCTTCTTGCCGCGATGGGAGTGGGAGATAGACCGCTTCCCATCGCCTACGATCGAGACGAAAGATGTCCATGCGAAATTTGCTGCTTATCCTGTTGTTAAATCCGCTCGTTGTAACTGGGTCGCAGTACCCAACCGCCACAGTAGACATGGCGCTGGAGCGGGTATCCGAGCACGTTTACTACGTCCAGGGGGCGTCCGGCATCGCCACCGACAATCAGGGCTTCATCTCCAACGCCACCGCCATCGTCACCTCCGAGGGCCTGGTCATCGTCGACGCCCTGGGATCACCGTCCCTTGCCGAGCGTTTACTCGAGCTGGTGCGGGCGGTCACGGACCAGCCCGTGGCGAAGGTTATCCTCACCCACTACCACGCGGATCACATCTACGGCCTGCAGGTTTTCGATGATCTGGGTGCCGAGATCATCGCCCCCGGCGGTTTCCGGGACTATCTCGACGCGCCCGCCGCCGCGGATCGCCTGGAGGAACGAAGGATCTCCCTCTACCCGTGGGTCAACGAGAATACCCGACTCGTCCGGCCCGATCGCGTGATCACCGAGGACACGGTGCTCCCGATGGGCGACGTCACCCTGAAGATCGGCTACCTGGGCGCAGCCCATTCAGACGGCGACCTCACTGTCCTGGTGGAGCCTGATCGGGTGCTGATCTCCGGGGACATTATCTTCGAGGGGCGTGTCCCGTTCACGGGCAGCGCGGATACCCGCCATTGGCTTACTGTTCTCGAAGGACTGGAGCAGGAGGGGCTGAACGGCTTGATCCCTGGACACGGCCCCGCAGCATCGGATCCCCGGGAGGCGGTCCGCGCCACGCTGGGTTATCTGCGTTATACACGGGAGAAGATGGGGGAGGCGGTCGAGGAGATGATCCCGTTTGCCGATGCCTACGAGGAAACCGACTGGACAGAATTCTCCCACCTGCCGGCATTCGACGCCACCCACCGGCGCAATGCCTACGGAATCTACCTCTCCTTGGAGCAGGAGTCTCTGACGGGCAAGTAACCGGACTCTGCCGTCTGTGTGGACGATCAGGGCATCAATCCGACGCTTGGTCCGCTGAAGGAGTTCGAGCGAGGAATCGGCCGCCGTGAAGGAAGTGCAGCGTCTGTTCGATGACCTCGTCGGTGTTCATGATGAAGGGATGCGAATAGGGAAGCACCAAGAAATCCGCCATTCCCTCGACCTTTGCTCGCTCCACTGACACTTTCCCGTCGTCCGCGCCGGGGATGACCTCGGCAAGCCAGGCGTCGAAGAAACTGTGTCGATTGCCGGTGATGATGCCCAGCGGGAAGTCCACTGGCCCGAGCTGCCCGGGAAGCCCCTCAGGGCCAGTAACGAGCTGCTGTCCTGCGGGACCGTTGAACCACTTGTAAAGCGCCGAGTCTTTAAGGTGATCGGCGGCCTCGCTGCCGCGATTCGGGGGGCTCAGCATGACGACCCTGCCCAGATTCTCGGGCCGATGACGGCTCAGGTAGTAGCGTACCAGGACGCCGCCCATGGAGTGGGTGACGAAATGAACGGTATGCGCCTGTATCTTTGTGCAGCGGTCCAGGCCGCGCTCTATCGTCTCCAGCGCAAGCGTCTCGATCGTCTGCTCACGCGACGGGTAGTCCAGATTCACCGGGCTCAAGCCAGCAGCCTTGAGGGCTTCGGCCATCCTGTTCAGAGAGCGGCTGGTCCTGCCGAGCCCATGCAATAGGATCACGCATTCCGGACCTGTCGTTGCTGACTCGTTACCCGGAGCCGCGTGGACCCCCGGTTGCCCGAGCAGCAGGAACCCGAGAAACAAGAGCGGGTATATAGCACCGCGCATTCCGCACTGGTCGATCGGCCGACGGCAATGGTTCAACCGATCTCACCCCTCGCGAGCGCCTCGAGCGTCTCGTCCATGAGCGCATTCACTGCCTCCAGGTACTCGGTGATCCCGTCCGGTACGTCGGCCTGTTGAAGGACATTACGGACGAGCAGCAGGCTCCGCTGCATTTGCCGGAGGTTGCGCACGGACTCCCAGCTCATGGCCTCGTCGATATGAAACAGCGCCCGCTCCCAGCCGACGAAACCCGGGTTGTCGACCACTTCCCCGCGAAGGCACTGCCAAGCGCCCTGCAGGTCCGACAGGATCGTCTTCTCGTAGCCGGTGGGTTCAGTATCAAATCCCATGGTCATCGCTCTTTCAGCGTCCGACCGTCTCGCTGCCCTCGCCGCCGAATCGGGTCGCAAAGTAGCCGATGACCAGGCCGATAATGGCGCCCTCGGCGGTGAACCAGAACGGCGATCGAATGATCCCGTCCTCTCCGAACATGGCGACCAGCATCGCCGCCATGGTGTCGTAGGCGAAGAAGGTCAGCACGAAGTTCATCCAGGCACCCACGAAGGGCGCACGGAACCACCAGGGGAGGGGGAGCTTCAGGATCGGGTGGTGGGTGTAGACGCCGAAGACGCCGATGATCGCACCGACGGTCGTGTACCACAGCAGGATGCCCCACCGGATCAGCCAGCCGGCATCCGGAAGAAAGGACGGTAGCAGCAGGAAGCCCGCGAGGCCGAAGAGAAAGCCAATGCCTTTGCCGATGGCGATGCGTGTTGTCAACGATGGATTTTCGAACATATCTGCTCCTGTCGCGCACGGACGGGTCTGGAGATAGATCTTCTCGGATCGGCCGCCCCGATACGGGTACAGTTTGGGCGCTTTCGATCGAAACCTGAAAGATCTCACTCAATCACGCTGAAACAACTTGATCCGTATGGTCTGGTCCGGGCGCAGCGTCCCGGCCGCTACACACCCGATCTCGGATTCAGCAAGCGGTTCTACCTTGAATCGGCGCAGGATCAATGAGAGCACGAGCCGGGCCTCGAGCAAGGAGAATTGCATACCGATGCAGATGCGAGGTCCGAGGCTGAACGGGAAATAGGCAAACGGATGCCGGGCCTTGACGGCCTGTGGGGTGAACCGGTCGGGGTCGAAGCGCAACGGATCCGGCCAGATCTCCTCCCAGCGATGGGCGAGATAGGGCGAGAGCATGACGATTGCACCGGCCGGGATCCGGTACCCGAGAATGACGTCCTCCGAAACGGCGTTACGCGCGATCGTCCAGGCAGGCGGGTAGAGGCGCAACACCTCGTTGATGAAGTGTCCGGTGTACTGCAACGCCTTCAGATCGTCTGAGCTCGGGGCATCGTTGACGATGTGACCGTCGATCTCGGCGGTTACTCGTTCTGCAATATCCGGTCGTCTCGCCAGCCAGTAAAGCGCCCAGGTCAACAGACTGGCCGTGGTCTCATGGCCGGCGAGATAGAGGGTGACGACCTCGTCGCGTAACTGCCGATCGCTCATGGCCTCGTCGGTTTCCGGATCCCGCGCGTCCATGTAGGCACCGAGCAGCGTCTGGTCCGCATTCTCGGCCTGGCCGGCGCGGAAACGCCGGATGATGTCGTACACGAGGTCATCCAGTTCGCGAAGCGCGTGGCGGAAGCCCAGATTGCCGGGCGTCGGCACCCAGAGCGGAATCTGCAGGTTGGCGGGACCCCGGCGTCCGATGGCCGCGAGCGCCGCGCCGAAGCTGCGGCTGGCGCGCTCCGACTGCGCGCTGAGATCCAGGCCGAAGAGCGTGCGCCCTGCGATTGCCAGGGTGAGCCGCGTCATCTCCGCGTGCGCGTCGACGTCGATAGGAACGGGACCGGCCTGGTGGGTCCAGGAAGCGACGAGCTGTCGCGTGCATGCCCCCATGGTAGAGACGTATTGCTCGAGCTTGGCCGGACGAAAGGCGGGATTGGCGAGTGTACGCTGCCGGCGCCAAAGCTCTCCCTCGCTGGTCACCAGCCCGTTGCCCAGCAAGAGACGTGCGCCATCGTAGACGGAGCCCTTGGGGTAGTTACCTTGCCCGGACCGCAGCACCTGCTCGACCGCATCGGGATGGGCGAGCATGACCAGATCGTGGCCCAGCGGAAGGGGGAGGCGAAACAGCGGCCCATACTGTTCAAAAAGGCGGACGAATGGCTTCAGCAGGTCTCCCTGCAGAAGCGATGCGAATGTCCCGACCAGCCGCCAGCCAGTAGGACCTGGCAGCTCACGGGTGCGCAGGGCTCGATTCATTTTGCTGCGGGCGCCCGTCGATTGTCTTCCTGCAGACAGCGGTCCCAGTAAGGAACTCCGGCGAAACGCTCGGCCAGGAAGTCGACGAACGCCCGCACACGCCGGGACAGGTGCCTGGTGCGGGGATAGACCGCATGGGCGTAGATTATCGGCCATTGATAGTCCGTGAGGATCGGGAGCAACTTCCGTTCTTCGACCGCCCGGTAGACGATGAAGCTCGGTTCCAGGACGATGCCGTGGCCATCCTCCGCCGCCTGGCGCAGGCACTCCCCGTTGTTGGCCCGTAACCGCGCTCGGACCTGTACGCTTCCCTCCCGGCCGCCCGGATCGGTGTACGGCCAGAGACCCGGGTTGGACGCGTTGGCGTAGATCAGGCAGTCGTGCTCGGCGAGCTCGGAGGGGACTGCGCGGGGTACCGTGCTCGGCCAGGTAAGCAGGACTCGCGCAGACCACATGGCGCACGGGGGCGAGCCGACGGGCAATCAGGGTGGAATCGGCCAGGTCAGCGATGCGCACCGCCAGGTCGAACCCTTCGGCCAGCAGGTCCACCTGCCGGTCGTTGAGATCCAGGTCGAACTCGATCCCCGGGTGGGTCCGCAGGAAGGCGTCGATGGCCGGCCCCAGGTGGTTCAGTCCGAACGAGAGGGGGACGGCCACCCGCAGCCGCCCGCGCAGGTTGGCGTGCTCCTGGGAGACCGCCAGCTCCGCTTCCTCGACGTCGGCGAGGATGCGCAGGCAGCGCTCGTAGAAGCTCTGTCCGGTGTCGGTGAGGTTCATTCGGCGGGTGGTGCGGCGAAACAGCTGGACCGAGAGGCGCTCCTCCAGATCCGCCAGCCGGCGGCTGACCGCCGACTTGGCGATTCCGAGGCGCTCCGCCGCCCCGGTGATGCTGCCTGCCCTCCACCACGCCGACAAAGGTGTCGCATCTCTTCCAATCGGTCCAGCCGAAAGGGGGGGGGGAAGGGATAGGTGCGGGGGGGAACGCGGGGAGAGGGGCGGCGCGAGCGGCGGACGGGGGGCGGGAGGTGCCGTTTGGGGGGCGGGGTGGCGGTGGGGGCCGGGGGGGGGTGGGCGGGCGCGTCGGGCTGGGGCGCGCCGGGGCAGAGGAGCGAGGAGCAGGGGGGGGGGGTGGTGGGGGTGTGGTTCGGCGTAGTTGTTGTGGGGGGGTGGGGCTATGAGAACGGCCCGGTGGGGTTCTGGGGGGGTGGTCGGGGGGGGGGGAGGGGAGGTTGGTGGCGAGATTGACTTCGCCACCGGCTACCTGCGCCACGTACTGGGTTTTCTGGGGATCGACGATGTACAGATCGTGGCGGCCGATCGACTGATGGCGAGAGGCGAGGAAGAGGCAATGCGTGATGCCCGCGCGCAAATCGATCGTCTGATGCCGGCTACCCAGCTCCTTGCGGCGACGGCCTGAGCGGATCGGGCAACGCGGCGCCACATTGGTCAGGAGGACAATATGAAAACGAACACCGCCGGAGAATTCGTTCGCCGGGAATCCAGCTTCCGCCACTGGGTGACCGCGGACGGTAGTTCGGGGCCATCGGGGGAGGGCGGATTTCAGGCAGCGCCCGGGCGCTATCACCTGTATGTATCCTACGCTTGCCCCTGGGCGCACCGAACCCTGATCTTCCGGGCGCTGAAAGGCCTTGAGCCGCTGATCTCGGTTTCGGTCGTGCATCCGCTGATGCCGGCGCAGAGCTGGGTGTTCGGGGACTACCCGGGTGCTACGCCGGACCATGTGCACGGGTTTCAAAAGTTGCACCAGCTCTATGATCAAAGCGCCCCCGGCTTCGACGGCCTGGTGACCGTGCCTGTGCTCTACGACAAGCAGCGCAAGGTCATCGTCAACAACGAGTCCTCGGAGATCATCCGCATGCTCAACGGCGCGTTTGACCAGTGGGGTCGGAAAGATGTTGATTTCTACCCGGAGCGCCTTCGCGCCGAGATCGACGCCGTCAATGCGATCGTCTACGAGAACGTCAACAACGGCGTGTACCGCGCCGGTTTCGCCAGCACTCAGGCAGCCTATGAGGCGGCCTACGACAGGTTGTTTGACACGCTCGATTCGCTCGAGGCGCGGCTTTCGGCGCAGCGCTACCTCTTGGGCGACAGACTGACGGAAGCGGACTGGCGGTTGTTCACGACGCTGGTTCGTTTCGACGCGGTCTACTATGGACACTTCAAGTGCAATCGCCAGCGGCTGGTCGACTATCCCAATCTCTGGGCCTACACGCGGGAACTCTACCAGGTGCCCGGCGTCTCCGAGACGGTGAACATGGACCACATCAAGCTTCACTATTACCGCAGTCACCGGGGGATCAATCCAACCGGTATTGTGCCGAAGGGGCCGCAAGTGGATTTCTCGGCGCCCCATGGACGCGGTGAAGCCGACGCCCGATTACAGGCGTGAAACGTGCACCGAAGGTGCGTGGTGGGTCTGCGCCCCGGCGGCGTCATGCTGCTTGAGGCCTATACGCCGGGTCAGTTGGCGCATGGAACCGGCGGGCCCCCCACGGTGGAACTGATGGTTGATAGCGAGATACTCCTTAGGGAGTTTGCGGAAGCGCTACCAGATTCATTAGTTCACGATTGGTTCAGAGCGACACCCTTTCCTGACCACCGTGCCCGCCCGGAGGGCGCGCAGCCCCCATGAAACAGACTCGTTGTTGGTTTTCGTCCCCGGGTCGGATAGAGATCCGCGAGAACCCAACCGACCTAAACGACCCGTGTTAGTCGCTTCTTCATCACCGCCTGCTTGAAAGCCCGGTTGCGATAGATCTTGATCTGCCGCCGGACCACCCCGAAACCCATGCGGCGAAAGAACGGTTCGGCGGTGATGCGCACGTCCGCTCGGAGGCACCTCATACCGCGGGTGCGGACCTCACGTTCGACCCGGGCCATGAGGGCGGTGCCGATACCCTGTCGGTGATGTGCGTGGTGAACATAGAAGCAGTCGATCGTTTACGGCTTCCGGATTGTCGCCTGGTTCTTCAGCCGCGAGCTGGAGCGAGTAGCTCCGGCCGAACCATCCACACCAACGTCCAGTGGCCCTCGGCGTCCTTTTCGAGGCAAGCCATGCTCCCGGGATGGAAGGCGAGCAGCGGCTGATCCGGGTCCGAGGCAAGCAGGAGCGAGGCCAGTCGCCCGAGGTAGGGGAGGTGGCCGACGATCAGGGTGTCCACGGACCAGAAAGACGGAAAACTGGGGATCCTTCGGGCCGAGACCGGCGCGTGCCTGCGGTTTCCCTTCAGGCAGCAGGGCCCCGGCTAGAATCACGGCGGTCTGCTCGGCCCTGGTCTTGCCGCTGTGAAGAACCTGCCCGACTTGAATGCCGGCGTTGCCCAGGAAATCGGTAAGGCGCCGCACGTCTTCTCGGCCTTGTTCGCTCAGCGGGCGGTCGGGGTCGACGTCCTTGGGGACGGCCAGGCCGTGTTGGGTCAGGTAGATGCGCATATGAGGCTCCGGTCTTAGTGATTTAGGTGGAGGATAGGCGGGTATCGCCGCGGCGGCCGCTGTCGTACGGGGTCATCTCCCAATGGTCCTCAAAGGTGGGGGGGGCAGGGGAAGCCGCCGCCGTCGCCGCGGAGCAGGAAGAAGCGGCGATGGGGGGGAGCCAGCGGGCGGGGGAGTCCAGCCCAGAGACCCCCCGCGGGGGCTTCCGACGTGCAGCCGCGGTATCGCGGTCCGTAGAGGGAGACCCGGGGGGAGGAAGAGGGGGGGAGGGGGAGAAAGGCGGGGGGGGGGGGGGGGGGGGGCCCGGCGATGTCCACGGCCGCTAGTTCAGGTTGGACGGAGAAGGAGGACCGGGGAGCGAAGGACGCGGCTAGCGGTTCGCAGGACGACCAGACAAGCCGTCCTGGGCCGCGGGGCGGCGGGATCCGCGAGAAGGCAGCGCCACCTGTTGACGCGACCCGTCCGAGCTGTCCAATGACCCGGGCATCTCCGGTTCAAAGACCTCCTACGCGCACGTAGATCAGGCACCCCTTCTCGGAGAAGGGCGTGTGCTGGCTCCCATGCGGGCTGCGGATCCAGGTCCCCTCGGGATAGCGGCCGTGCTCATCGGCGAACTCCCCTTCCAGCACCAGGATCTCCTCGCCGCCCCAATGGGTGTGGCGCTGAAACCGGGTGCCGGGAGCCCAGCGCACCAGCGCCACGTTCTCCGGGTATCCGCCCTGGGCATAGAGGGGCCGTACGCTCAAGCCCTCGACCAGTCCGGGCCGCCATCCGCTGTCGGCATGGGTGTCTTCCACCAGCCGCGGCCGGTCGGCTCCGGGATACTGGCGCAGGCGCACGAACAGGGTGCAGCCGGGTTCCGAGCGCGGCGAGTGCCGGCTGCCGTGGGGATTCATCAGGAAGGTGCCGGCGGGGTAGTCCCCGTGCTCGTCGGAGAACACGCCCTCCAGCACCAGGATCTCCTCGCCCTCCGGGTGCGCGTGCTCGGCAAAGGCGCCACCCGGGGCGTAGCGCACCAGGCTGGTCACCGGCCCGAGCTCGCCGCCCTGGCGATACAGCGGCTTGCGCCAGACGGTGCCGCTCGGGCTCGGCTCCCATTCCATCCGCGTGGTGTCGACCACCACCCGTCGGGTGAGATCGGCATTGACGTCCGCAAGGGGGGCGGGGGTTGGTGCCGGCTCGTCCAGCTGCCGCTGCTCGCTTTCATTCATCGTGGCCGGGCTCGTAGAGAATGACATGTTCCTGCTCGTTCGGGTCGTTGCGCACCACGATGGCCCGGGCGGCCTCTGTCGCGCTCAGATTGATCGGCTGGTGCGGCACGTCGGGGGGGATGAACAGGAAGTCGCCGGTCTCGGTGATCACCGACTCCTCGAGCCCCGGACCGTAGCGCGTCTCCACGCGGCCCTCCAGGACGTAGACGGCGCTCTCGAAGCCCTTGTGGAAGTGGGGTTCGGCGGCGGCCCCGGGCGGGATGACGACCAGGTTCATGGACAAGCCCCTCGCCCCGACGGTCTCTGCGGAGATGCCGACGAAGTTCGGCAGCTTCTGGCGCGTGAGGACCTCGGGCGGGGTCTTGATGACGGTGACCGTCTGTTCGGCGGTAGACGTCGTAGCTTCAGGATCGGCGATCACCGAGGAAAACGGCGCCATGCAGCAGAGTAGGGCGGTCAGCAGGCCGCTGGTCCGGTGAAGGGGGTGCGTTCTCATCATCATTCTCCCATTTGCCGCTCAATCATAGCCTTCGCATACTCGGTACAGCGCCTCGACGGCGTCGCGATCGGCACCGAAGCGGCAGGACACTGCCCGCTGGTGCTCGAAGTACTTGCCCGTGACTTTCGCGCCGAGCGCTTCAGTCGCGAGCCAAGCCGGGGTGCTGGCCGCCTGATCCGGTGTCTCGTGACCGCCAAAGCCCAGGTTCCGGCTGAGGGTGGACACCACGTCCCCCGGGTGACAGGCGTTCGCCGTGACGCCCGCGTCCCTGAGACGCTCGGCGAAGGCCACCGTCAGCATCCGGTCCGCTTGTTTCGACTGCCGGTAGGCCGCGTCGTTGTCGTAGCGCCGGCGTTCGAACTCCAGATCCCCCAGATCCAGGCCGCCCGCCCAGTAGCTCGCCACGTTGACCACCCGTGCCGGCGCCGAGTCGACCAGGTGGCCGCGGAAGGCCGTCATCATCCAGAAATAGCCAAGCACGTTGGTGGCGAACTGCAGCTCGATGCCCTCCGGGGTCTCTTCCCGCCGGCGGGGTGTCGTCGCGGCGTTGTTGACCAGCACGTGAACCGGGCCCTCCCAGCGCTCGGCCAAGGCCGCCACGGAATCCCGCCGTGCCAGGTCGACGATCTCAGAGCGGACGCGCGCGTTGCCGGTTCGCTGCCGGATGTCCGCGACCGCGGCCCGGGCCTTTGCAGCGTTGCGGCACAGGAGGACGACCTCGTACTCCGGACGGGATGCGATGCGGGTCGCGATGGCCTTACCGATCGCCCCGGTTGCGCCCGTGACCAGGGCGACGCGTCGTGAATTCTGGTGTCTTGTTTCGTCCTTCATTTCCGTCATGATGGGTTCATTCCGGCTCCTCTCCAATCTCTTCCCGAGCCATCTTGGATGCCCGCAGCAGGTATTCGCGGAGTGCGACGGCGTTGTTGTGAACCGGATCGCGGGCGGCGAACAGCAGGGTCAGCCGACCGCCACTGGAGGTTTCCGCAAGGGCGGACAATGCCTCGTGCTTCGCGTCCAGCTCGGCAAAGTACCGCTCCTTGAAGCCCTCCCAGCGGCTGGGGTCGTGCGCGAACCATTGCCGGAGCTCCTTACTGGGGGCAAGCGTCCGCCACCAGCCGTCCAGACGGGCCTGCTGCTTGCTGATGCCCCGCGGCCAGAGGCCGTCCACCAGGATGCGTGTTCCGTCCCGGGCGGTCGGGGGATCGTAGATGCGGCCGGACAGCGGAATATGTCACTGGAGTCGAGACACCAAGACGTCGAACTCAGCGTTTCTCGTTAGCCTCCGTATCGTTGGCTGGCGCTGATGACTGGCGGGTTTATCCAGACGGCTTGGGGCGGCAGCTGAGGTCGTGGTCGTTGGCCCTTGAAGCGTGTCGGGTTGGCATCGAAGGCGGCGTTCAAGACCTCGGATCGGTTCTTGACGATCCGGGTGGTACGCCGGTAGTGGACGTCGTGCGGGGTCAAGGAACGCGATCGCGGGAGCTGGCGATGTCCGAGGTTATACCAGGCGAAGAATGCCCGACAGTGGGCCCTGGCGTCCTGCAGTGAGCCGAATCGTTGCGGGAAATCCGGGCGATATTTCAGCGTCTTGAAGTGCGCCTCCGAGAACGGGTTATCGTTGCTGACATGAGGCCGACTATGGGTCTTGGTGACACCGAGGTCGGCGAGCAGGAAAGCCACCGGCTTGGATTTCATGCTCGAGCCGCGATCGGCGTGAATGGTGAGCTGGTCGGGGAGGATGCTCTGCTTGGCGCAGGTCTCGCTGATAAGCTTTTTCGCCAGAGTGGCTGACTCGCGGGTCGCCACCATCCAGCCGACCACGCAGCGGCTGAAGACATCGATGAACACGTAGAGATAGAAGTAGGTCCAAGTGACCGGACCTTTCAGCTTGGTGATGTCCCAGGACCACAGCTGATTGGGCGCGGTGGCCAGCAATTCGGGTTTGGTGTAGTGGGGATGGCGCAGCACATTGCGCCGCTCGCGCACCGGTGCCTCCTCGGCGAGGATACGGTAGAGGGTGCGCACTGAGCAGACGTAGCACCCCTCGTCGAGCAGAGTGGCGTGGATGGTGTAGGGGGTGGCATCGCAGAAGCGCTCGCTGTGCAGCAACCCCAAGGCGGTCTCTCGCTCCGCGGCGGAGAGCTTCAGCGGGGGTGCCGGACGCGCGGGCATCTCCGACGTCGGTTGCGCGTTGTTTACCCGGCGCCGATAGAGGGTGGCACGTGCCACCCCCAGGCTCGCGCAGGCGCGTGGCAGGCCCACACGCGAGCCCAAGGTCTGCGCCGCTTCCAGGGGGGGGGGGTTGGGGGGTGGGGGGGTGGGATTGGTGGGGTTATTTGGGGTGTGTGGGGGATGGGGGGTTGGCCAGTTGTTATTTCCCTTGTGGGTGGCAGTGACCCCCAGGGTGATTTTCGACGTGAGGGTGGGGTTGGGGGGGCTGTGGGGGGGTGCCCGGTGGCCGGGGGGGGTATGGGACGCATTGTTGGGGTGGTGGGGGAGGGGCGGGAGGGAGGGGGCGACGGTGGTTTTTGGGGAGAGCCAGGGGAAGATGTTCACTACATACCTTGGCACAGAGGGGCCTGACGCGTTTATTTCCACGTTTGCGGCCATAGGATCCTCCCTTTTCCCGCGGAGGGTGTATGGCCAACAAGAGGAAGTCGATGCGTAAGGTTCGAGAAGTGCTCAGGCTGGCCCTGGAGGCCGGACTGAATCAGCGCCAGGTTGCCCGCAGCCTGTCGCTCTCGCCGACCACGGTCGGGGAATATTTGCGCCGCGCCCAGACGGCAGGGCTCACCTGGCCGCTACCGCCCGACCTGGATGACGCTCAACTGGAGACACGGCTGTATCCGGTCCTCGCTCAGGGCGATGCGGACAAGCGTTCCATGCCCGACTGGTCGGAAGTCCATCGGGAGCTCAAACGCAAGGGCGTCACCCTCCTGCTGCTGTGGCAGGAGTACAAGGCGCTCCATCCCGATGGGCTGCAGTACAGCCAGTTCTGCGACCGCTACCGCTACTTCGCCGGCAAGCTCGATCTGGTCATGCGCCAGCACCATCGTGCCGGCGAGAAGCTGTTCGTCGATTATGCCGGACAGACGGTGGGGGTAGTCGATCGCACCACCGGGGAGATTCGCGAAGCGCAGATCTTCGTCGCCACCCTGGGGGCAAGCAACTACACCTATGCCGAGGCCACCTGGACCCAGGGGCTAGCGGACTGGTGTGCCTCGCACATTCGCACCTTCGAGTTCATGGGGGCCGTTGCCGAGCTGCTGGTGCCCGACAACCTCAAGAGCGCCGTCACACGGCCCTGCCGTTACGAGCCCCAAGCCAACGCCACCTACGAGGATCTGGCGGCCCATTACCGCACCGCCATTTTGCCGGCACGGGTGCGCCGTCCTCGTGACAAAGCCAAGGTCGAGCAGAGCGTTTTACTGGTGGAGAGGTGGATCCTTGCCCGTCTGCGCGACCAGATCTTTTTCTCCCTGAACGAGCTCAACGCGGCGATGCGCACGCTGCTCCAGAAGCTCAATGAACGCCCGTTCAAGAAGCTGCCAGGGTGCCGGCGCACCTTGTTCGAGCAGCTCGACCGCCCGGCGATGATTTCCCTGCCGAGCGAGCGCTACAGCTATGCCGAATGGAAGAAGGCATTGGTGCACATCGACTACCACGTCGAGGTCGAGGGGCATTACTACTCCGTCCCCTACCAGTTGGTGAAGCAGAAGCTGGATGTACGCCTGAGCGCACAGACGGTGGAGCTGTTTCATCGGGGCAAGCGCGTGGCCAGCCACCGCCGCTCTGCCCTGAAAGGGCGGCACACCACCGTCGATGAGCACATGCCCCGGGCCCATCGCCAGTACGCCAGCTGGACGCCCGAGCGGCTGGTGCGCTGGGCAGAGCAAAGCGGACCGGCCACAGCAACGTTGGTTTCCACCATCCTGGCCTCGCGCAAACACCCGCAGCAGGGCTTTCGCTCCTGCTTAGGTGTCATGCGCCTGGGCAAGACCTACACCGACCAGCGCCTGGAGGCAGCTTGCCGGCGTGCCCTGGCCTTGGGTTCGGTGAGCTTCAAGAGCGTGCAATCGATCCTGAAAACCGGACTGGATCGACAGCCCCTGCCCGAGACCTCCGTCCAGGAATCCTTACCCATCGACCATCCCAACATCCGCGGCGGCAAGTACTACCACTGAAGGAGGAAGCATGCTCACCCATCCCACCCTGGAGAAGCTCCAGGCCATGCGTCTGACCGGCATGGCCAAGGCCTTCGAAGAACAACTGCAGATGTCCGATATCGAGGCCCTGTGCGCCGAAGAGCGCATCGGCCTGATGGTCGATCGCGAACAGCTCGAACGCGATAACCGCCGTCTCACGACCCGGCTGCGAAACGCCAAGCTGCGCCACAACGGTGCCGTTGAGGATATCGACTACCGCCACCCCAGGGGGCTGGATAGAGCCCTCATGGCCAAGCTCGCCACCAGTACTTGGCTGCGCGAGCACCTCAACTGCCTGATCGTCGGTCCCACCGGCATCGGTAAAAGCTGGCTGGCCTGCGCCCTGGCGCAGAAGGCCTGCCGCGATGGGTTCAATGCCCTGTACGTGCGCGCACCTCGTTTCTTCCGTGAGCTCTCCATCGCCAAGGGTGACGGGCGCTATCCCAAGCTGATGCGGACCTTGGCCAAGACCGATTTGCTGGTGCTCGATGACTTCGGCGCCGCACCCCTCAGTGACGAGCACCGACGCGATCTGCTGGAGTTGCTCGATGACCGCTATGGTGTGCTTTCAACTCTGGTCACCAGCCAGTACCCCCTCGAGAATTGGTACGAGCTGATCGGCGATCCCACCCTGGCCGACGCCATCCTCGACCGCCTCGTACACAATGCGTACAAGATCAACCTGAAAGGAGAATCGATGCGAAAACGGCGAAAAAAGCTACCCCAAACTGGACAGGAGAACGCATAATCCAACACCCGCGTCGCTTCGCTCCGACAGCTGTCCAGCTTGCCCCGGAACGTGCGTCCACTTTCCGCCGGAATCACTGTCCAGTTTCGTTGAGACACCAAGACGTCGAATTTAGTGTTTCTCGTTAGCCTCCGTATCGTTGCTGGCGCTGATGACTGGCGGGTTTATCCAGACGGCTTGGGGCGGCAGCTGAGGTCGTGGTCGTTGGCCCTTGAAGCGTGTCGGGTTGGCATCGAAGGCGGCGTTCAAGGCCTCGGATCGGTTCTTGACGATCTGGGTGGTACGCCCGTAGTGGACGTCGTGCGGGGTCATGAACGCGATCGCGGAGTGGCGATGTTCGGTGTTATACCAGGCGAAGAATGCCTGACAGTGGGCTCTGGCGTCTTGCAGTGAGCCGAATCGTTGCGGGAAATCCGGGCGATATTTCAGCGTCTTGAAGTGCGCCTCCGAGAACGGGTTATCGTTGCTGACATGGGGCCGACTATGGGTCTTGGTGACACCGAGGTCGGCGAGCAGGAAGGCCACCGGCTTGGATTTCATGCTCGAGCCGCGATCGGCGTGAATGGTGAGCTGGTCGGGGAGGATGTTCTGCTTGGCGCAGGTCTCGCTGATAAGCTTTTTCGCCAGAGTGGCTGACTCGCGGGTCGCCACCATCCAGCCGACCACGCAGCGGCTGAAGACATCGATGAACACGTAGAGATAGAAGTAGGTCCAAGTGACCGGACCTTTCAGCTTGGTGATGTCCCAGGACCACAGCTGATTGGGCGCGGTGGCCAGCAATTCGGGTTTGGTGTAGTGGGGATGGCGCAGCACATTGCGCCGCTCGCGCACCGGTGCCTCCTCGGCGAGGATACGGTAGAGGGTGCGCACTGAGCAGACGTAGCACCCCTCGTCGAGCAGGGTGGCATGGATGGTGTAGGGGGTGGCATCACAGAAGCGCTCGCTGTGCAGCAGCCCCAAGGCGGTCTCTCGCTCCGCGGCGGAGAGCTTCAGTGGGGGGTGCCGGACGCGCGGGCGTCTCCGTGGTCGGTTGCGCGTTGCGTACCTGGCGCCGATAGAAGGTGGCGCGTGCCACCCCCAGGCTCGCGCAGGCGCGTGGCAGGCCCACACGCGAGCCCAAGGTCTGCGCCGCTTCCATCAGTTGTTCCCGCCCTTGTGCGGTGGGCTCAGCGTGATCCCCAGCAGGGTGGAAACTTTTTTTTGGACCTCGATGATGGTCTCGGCCTGGTCCAAGCGTTCACGCAAGCGTTCGTTCTCGCGCTCCAGGGTCGCAACCCGCCGGCTTTCGGCCGTCTCGCTCTTGGCTTTACGCCCGCGCTTACGCGGCCCCAGCGCCTGCAGGGTGCCCGCTTCGCGTTGGCGTCGCCAGATGCTCAGATGCGAGGAGTACAAGCCCTCGCGTCGCAGCAAGGCGCCGATCTCGCCGGGTTTACACTGGTCGGCCAGTTCCAAAATCTCCAGTTTGTACTTGGCCGTGAAACGCCGACGCGTGGCTTTCTCGACGACCTCTGGATCGGGTGCAGTGCCAGCGTCGGCGCCCGCGCTGGAGGAGGATATTCCGGTCGCCCTCCGGGCTCCCTCCGTATCCTCCTCCAGCGCCGAATTCTTGATCTGTTTCACGTTCGCTACCATCGGTGATCTCCTTCCCGCCCTACAGTAATTTAGCCAGGGGAAGATGTCTCACCTACATTGGCACAGAGGAGGGTGTGTAGCTCATGAGAGGATATCCGTTGCTGTCGGCCGGCTTCGTTTGCGGGCAGTAGGAGCAGGGCGCTCCGAAGACTTCGAGGTAGAGCTGCTCGTCGAGCTGGGGACGTTCGTGCTGGGCGGCGGTGGACAGAAGTTCGGCCGCCATAGTGGTGAGCACGCGGTAGTTACCGAGGGCGTGCTCGGCGAGGGTGTTGATCAGCTCGGCGGTAATCAGGCTGGCGTTGCCGGCGCTGCGCTGCAGGTGCTGTAGGCAGTCGCGCAGCGCCTCGCGGCTGGCGCACTCCATGTTGAGCCGGGTACGGATGCGGCTGCCCAGAGCGGCTGCCCAGAGGCAAGAGCTCCTCGCGGCGCAGCTTGGCGGCCAGGCGCGCATCGCCGGAGAGGATCACGCTCAGCAGGGTACGCGAGTCGAAGTGCAGGAGGTGAGGAAAAAGCTCGTTGAGGATCAAGGTGGATGCATCTCCGCGCCCTCGTCGATCAGCACTACCGGAGGCAGGAGGTGTAGCACCGGCCACGGTGCAACCGGGCTTTCTTCACAGCCACCGAGGACCGCATCCGAGTTCCTGCCCGAGCCCCCGAGGACCCGAAAGCTGGCCATTCCACCCTGGCCCACGAGAGCACCCACGCGACCCGCCATCCCTCCCGGCTGGACCGGGACTTCAGGCGCAAGCGCTTCGGCGACGAAGGCTATGCCATGGAAGAGTTCGTGGCCGAACTGCGCGAGGCCGTGCTGCGGACCGACGACTGGATTGCGCGGCGGCTGTGAGAATCTAACCAAGAGAAAGGAAGGCCATGGACAGGCCAGAAGAAAAGGCGCAGTTATTATCCGCACGATGTTCGGGGAAGTGGCACGGGCCTACTACTTCCCCTCCCTCTCGCTGAACGACATGATCGAGGATGCCGCCTGGCGCAAATCCGCCGGCGTCGATGGCGAACCCTTCTGCTACACCGATGCCGAGCGCCTCATGCCCTTCTAACCCCCGCCTTTTTTCCTACTGCCCGCATTCGACCCGCGTGTTCCTAGCGCAGCAACGTTCCAGAATGCCCGTTGCCTTATCCCCTCATCCCTGCCAGGTTTGTTTCGATCAGCCCTGATCCTGGCCGCAGCCGCCGGACCGTCAAGCCCGGCCCGCTCCGTTCGTCCGCTGCGCGGACTCCCGTGTAGGGCCTGACCGTCCGACTGGTGGCTCCGGCCCCCTAGTCTCGGGTATCGAAACCCAAACCGGCAAGGAGACCGAAGATGACAACACCGACAAACCTGCAACACGCCGCCGGGGCAGAAAGCGCCCTTTACGCCTGCAGCGATGAGAAGGTCACGGTGCCGTTACGACCGAAGGAGCTCTACGACCACAAGCAGTACGTGCTCACCGATCTGCTAGGCGATCTCATGCACTATGCAGACGTAGAGGACGGGATCGATTTTCGGATGGTCCTGGAGCGCGCCCGCAGGCACCACGAGGCCGAGCGCGCCGGGGAAGCATTCTGATCCGGATCGTCTTCTCCTAATCCTTTAACCGACCTCCTGCCTGAGCCACTTTGTATTCACCCAGCCCTTCTTGCTGTTTTTCACGGGGCGTGTTTTTGGCGAGATGCGCTCGTCGGATAATAGCTCGCCATATACGACGCCGGCCCAATCGCCTTTTTGGTCAAATACGCTGACTCTATCCCCGTTGTGGAGTTCAACGAGCTTCCGGTATTGCGAACCCGGCCCGGAGCGAACGGCGAGGAACCCATCTCCACCCGGGTCCAAACCGGCGACTTTGCTGCCTGTGCAGGTGGGCAGTATGTCGGCAATCTCAGAAACGCTGACACCGTCGTATTCGCCTTTTTCAATAATCGGCACATCGAGCTTGTTCGCCAGGGCCGGAACGCTCAGCGTCAACAAGCCTGCCGCGATCAAAGTTGAGAAGAGAAATTTGCGCATCGTAGCCCCCCATGGAATGATATTTCGAAATTGATGGTCCTGTAGCCGGAAGCGGTGGAGAGACCCTCGATCCCCCGGCCTTTTCTTTCTCCTACTGTCCGAGTCCGTTTCTCCGACGCCAAAGACGCCGCGTTCATCGCAGCGCCATTTTGTCCCTACTCGATTTCCGTGATCCGCCATTTTCCGCCCTGCTTCTGAAAGGTGTAGGTCACCGTGTACGGCTCGCCGAAATTGCGGAAGCTGGCCTTGTAAGCGGAGCCGGATACAGGGGCGACCTTGAGCGTCCGCATGACCTCATCGTCATCAAAATCGTTTCCGGGGATAATGGAAAACTCGATCTCCTCGTCGGCGTCGCACGTCCGAACCGTGTCCTTCACGATATCCGCGGCGAAGTACTTGGACATCTTGGCCTCGTCACACCACATCCCGTGGAAAACAAAGTCCTGGTACAGGTCCCGAACCATCTGCGCGCGTTCATCCTTCCCGGCGAACAAACCGCCGGAGAAGGACACACCCAGGGCCAGCAAGGCAAAAGCGAGCACCGAGCGGTGCCTGTAAAAACCTGATTTGAGCATCTGCGTCTCCTCCTCCACCTTTTTAGCAAAAACCGTCGCGGCCTATCGGCTGCCCTCTGCGGGCTCCTGTCGCGCACCCACGGTCATCGAAAGAAGACTCCTGTTCCCTGCCCTATCCCTGCTGGATCTTCTCCTTGCCCAATCCAAACAGGACCCGTTCCGAAGCGCTGGATAGCTTCTCATCGAGCATCCGCCCCAGCCAGTAACTGTCCAATTGCTTTGTGATGAATGTACTGCGTAATACCGGCACCCTTCTTAGTGCAGAACATCGGCAGTTTGAGCCAAAAATCCCAGCTTCAGCGGCTCAGTCTCATAGAGCCGCGCGCAGCGTCCGTGGTCTTCGAGCTTCAGAAGTACAATCCGCTGCTTTTCGATCTGGCGCTGAAGCGTAACCTGGAGTGGCAGGGGCGGCGTTTCCCGCGGCAGATTTTCTAGACGGCTAGGTTCTTCGAGCAAGCCGCGTTGGAGGAAGAGGAGCAAAAAAGAAGCGGGTGACCACATCACTGCTCGAGACTTCGGGCAGCAAATAGGAGCACCCGCAATTAGCGCATTTCCACGGAAACGACCATTACAGTCGAGAAGAAAATAGTCGTATTCCGGGATTCGGTGCCAGGACGCAAGTCAATGATCAGCAGTCCTCCGATGCGGCTACACTCCGCTTGTAGGCTCACGCATCTTCGTCCAGATAGTCCTCCTTGAATAGGTAGAGCAGTATCTCCTGTGCCGCCTCGGAGGGCGCCAGCTCACCTGTGTCGATTCGCAGCTCCGGGCGCTCGGGCACCTCGTAGGGGTCGCTGATACCGGTGAATTCGGGAATGATCCCCTTGCGTGCCTTCGCGTAGAGACCCTTACGGTCCCGGGACTCGCAGACCTCCAGGGAGGTGGAGACGTGGATCTCGATGAAGGCCCCGTGCTGCTCGATGAGATCGCGAACCGCGCGCCTGGTCTCCCTGTAAGGTGCGATGGGCGCGCAAATGGCCACGCCGCCGTTCTTGGTGATCTCGCTCGCGACGAAGCCGATCCGGCGGATGTTCAGATCGCGATGGGCCTTGGAGAATCCAAGCTCGCTGGACAGGTTCTGGCGCACGATGTCGCCGTCGAGCAGCGAGACTGGACGCCCTCCCGCCTCGATCAGCTTGGCAAAGATGATGTTCGCCAGCGTGGACTTTCCGGAGCCGGACAGACCGGTGAAGAACAGGGTGATGCCCTGGCGGCTTCGCGGCGGGTAGACTCGGCGCAGCTGCTCGATCACCTCCGGGTAGCTGAACCAGTCGGGTACCTCCCGGTTTTGGATGAGCAGTGTCTTAAGCCCGCTCTTGCTGATCGCGGTGCTCTGAAGCCCCTCGGCCTCGATTTCCACGTCCGACATGAAGGCGCGGCGGGTGGGGACGTAGCGGTACTCGGGCTGCTCGATGACCTGGATCCCAATCTCATCGGCGTAGCCTTCAACAAATGCCTGGGCCGCGTACTTGTCATAGAAACGCTCATCGCCTTCTCTCGGCGGCGAGGCGTGGTCCGGCCCCACGATGAAATGGGTGCAGCCAAAGTTACGGTTGATGATCGCGTGCCAAAGCGCCTCTCTCGGTCCGGCCATGCGCATGGCCAGGGGCAGCAGGGACAAAGCCGTCAGCTCGTGCGGGAGGTGCTTCTGCACGGCCTTGTAGCAATGCACGCGCGCGTAGTGGTGCAGGTCGCCGGGCTTGGTCTCCCCCGCGGCGGGATGCACCAACACGTGCGCTTGGTGCCGTTTGGCCGCGTCCAGGACCAGGCGCCGGTGCAGCTTGTGCATCGCGTCCGTGGTATGGAAGGCGATGACGCGCCGCCACCCCATCTTGCGGAACAGGTGGTGCAGCTCCTCCGGCGTGTCCCAGAGATCCTCGAACTCGTGGTGCGCCGGGAGCCCTATCCCCTCGAGGGTCCCCCCGACGTAGTGGGAGTCCACGCGCTCGTACAGGTAACGCACGCCGGGATGATCCGCTGTCCTGGTACCGTAGACGGCCTCGGCCTCCTGCGCCTTGTCTGCCTCCCAGATCTCGGTCACAGTCAGGACCGCCGGCATGAAGCCCTCGGCGTCGCGCAGCGCGATCTTCTGGCCGGGCTCCAGCTTCTGCGCAAACTCCGCGTCTACGTCCAGAACCACCGGCATGGGCCAGGGGGAGCCATCCGGTAGGCGGCAACCGGCGACCACCGAGTCGTATAACGCTCGATCCATGAATCCGGTCAGCGGGGCAAAACCTCCATTGATCAACAGCTCGAGGTCACATTGTTGGCGCGTACTCAGGGTTAGCGAGGGAAAGGCCAGGGACGCCTTACGCAGACTCTCGGCAGTCTCCTCGTCCACGAGCAGGCTGGATATTGCTGGACACTTGTCCTCCGACGCGCTGGATGCGGACATGATTTCTCCCGATGCTGTTTGGGCAGCGCGGGAAATCAGGCCTTGCCGGCCATGGAAAACAGCACGTCCAGGCGCTCGATCAGCTCCCGCAATTGGAGGGTCATGATAGCGAATTCGGCATCGAAACGGGCAGCCTCGTCCTCGATGTCCGCATCGATGGCCTCCTCGATCAACTCGTCGGCGAACCGAAGGCGCTTCAGAGACAGATCCTCCTGGAGCAGAAAGCTCAGGTGCTCCCGCCAGCTCAAGGAGAGCTTGACCACCTCTTTTCCGGCACGCAAATGGGTGGATATCTCCTCTCCGCCCAGGTCCTGCCCGCGGCAGCGCACCAACGAGCGCTCGTCGCGGGGATCGCGCAGCTCACACTCGTCCTCCAGATTCAGGCCGGAGGGTGTCTCACCCGCAGTGATCCATTGCGTCATGAGGCTGGTCGGAGAATGCTCCGGGCGCGGCGGGCGAACCGGAAAGGAACCCAGGGTTTCCCGCAGCAGCCCCACCAGTTCCTCCGCCGCCTTCTCACTGGCGGCATCCACCACCATCCAGCCTCCCACCAGGTCCAGGTAGGCACGAATCTGGCGCGAGCGCGTGAAGGCCCGGGGCAACAGATCAAGCATTACCTCCTCGCGCAGGTGTCGGCGCTCCGTGCGCCCGACGCTACGCGCCTCCCGATCCTCGATATCGGTCACCCGCTCATCCACGGCCTCTGCGACGACGGCCGAAGGCAGCAGACGCTCCTGGCGCCTTGCGCACAAGGCGACGCAACCGCTGCCGGCGTGCACCAAGGCCCTTGTTTGGGCACCGAGGGGCGGATACCAACCGAGCGTCGTTGTCTCCAGGGGACCGCAGGTGCGAAACGGGTGCTCGGCGAGCCGTTTCTCTAGATCTTCCGCGTCGAGGGCCGAGGGGTCATCCAGTCGGTAGAGGCGAGCATTCTTGAACACGTTATTCTCCCTTGCGTTCGGCAAAGGGGCGCCATTATCCGGACCCCCATCGCAGTTGCAAGGGGCCATGGTAAATGTCCGCGTCGCGTCTGTGTCCCTTTGCCGAAATCAAACGGGTCTAAAACTCGTGCTGCCAACACACCCGAATAAATTGGTGCCCATTGAAGCGCATCTGTTACGGGATGATCGCAAGGCCAAAACGGCGCGCAAAGTCCCATGAGCCATAATTTACGCACAAATTACATATAGTTGTTGCATCTTTCTCGAAAATAGTTTAGAAAATGAGCACGTCGGTCTTTATGAACCCGCAAAAGACTGTCTAGTGGCTTCCGAACGGCCTCACTGCTGCTCAGGATCGCCGTCGCAAACAACCAATAACCGGGTACAGACGAGGGCAAGATGAAAATCCGTCAATACACCTCCGGCACCGCTGCGACTGAAAGAACCCCCCCCGGCTTTTACTCGCCTGCGAGCACGCTCCAAAACTATGAAGTGGAGGAGCTAAGCCCCCAAGATCTATTGAGAATTATTCGTCAATCGGACATGTTCAAAGACCCCGAAGCGGGGCGAGTCGGAGACCGCGATGGGGAACATCTCAGTAGCAACGTTTTCGGAAGAATCTCCCCGAAGACATTCGTCCTCCGTGACGAGGAAGTCGAGGAGCTCAGCGAATACGATTTAGGGGAAATTACTCAGGAGCTGTCTGCCATGGAAGTACGAGGCGCGGGGCCGGCATTCTTAGTGAGACATAGTCGCGAGCGTATGGCCGCAGCGGCGTAGGGCCGGTCGCCTTGGATCCGGGAGCCAGCAAACGCATTAAAAGTCGGCCGCTCTTTTCTATGTGACCGGTTTACCGAACCATAAGTACCTGGCTCAAGCTCGCTCCAGCCTCCCGAACCCCGATCTTGCTGCGGCTTTACGAACGTTTGTCCGAGTAACCTGAGGCTTTGTGCGCTAGTTCCCTGTATCTAAAAACGAAGCTGGCAAGATTACAGTCGCCGAATCGGTGAACTGCCGCCGAAATCGGCAGCAAGAACAACAACGAGGTAATGTCGCGAGGGACGGTAGTATCTTTCCCATCGGACTCGTACGAGCCTGATGGTTACATCAATGAAAAGAAAACTGGCCCGGTCCTTGTACCGGGCTTTCTTTTTGTCCCCCTGCCGGAGAATGAGTCGGACTACCGCTGGTCGCCTTGAGATAGAACTCCGCGCTAGAACATACCGTTGCGTCAGAGTTTACCTATACGACGATAGGCTCGCGTTCGTATCGAGAGGGGGAGTCGAGCCTAAGAAGAAGAAACCGCTCACTTGCCCGCGTATTGCAGCGACTTCCAGGACAACACGGCAACGGTGGAGAAAACAAGAAATGCGCCGCCATCAGGTGTGGAAACCGGAGTCTTGCTCATCCCGCCTGCCCAGAGTGCAGCGCTCGAACTCGGCGATGACCTGGGCACCGAGCAGCAGGATCAGGGCGGCGACCTCGAAGCTCAGCAGCACGACGACAGCGCTGGCCAGTGACCCGTAGATCAGGTTCACGAAAGACAGCGTCGTGAAGTACCAGACGAGCAGATGGCGGCTGATCTCCCAGAGCACGGCCGCCACCAGGCCACCGATCAAGGCATGAGATATGGCGATACGCCCCGTGGGCATGACCAGGTAGAGGGCCGTGAGCAGCAAGACCAGCCCCCCGACCCCGAGGAGGTAAAGGGAGGTTCCCGATAGGCCGTGCAGCGCCCATTCCCGGCCGAACAAGCTTAGCTGCTCGTCGTCCAAAGTCTCCAGTGCCCCGCTGATCAGCGTGATGAGCAGCAGGCCGGCCCCGATCAGGGCGATGAACAGGAATGGAATGAGGGCGGAGACCAGGAAGTGGCGGCGGTGAATGGCCACCCGGTGAAAGAAGATTACCGACATCGCGTTCTCCAACATGGTGAAGGACATGGTGGAGAAGAAGATCAGGATAAGGAAGCCGACCCAGCCGACCAGATGCCGGTGGGCCAGGAAGCTCTCGATATGCTCTCCCACCGTGTCCGCCGCCGCAGGGACCACTAGGGCGAGGTCGTGCTGAACCGTGGCCATGAGCTGGTCCTCGGGCAGCACCTTGGACAGGCCCACGAGCAGCAGCACGATCAACGGGATGATGGACAACAACATGTAATAGGCCACGGCACCGGAGAGCAACACGCCCTGGTTGCGCTTGAACGCGGACAGCACTTGCAGGGCGAAGCGCCCCGGGCGGCGCAAGATACGCTGGACGCAGTCTCGGGACACAGGGCCGCTCGCCGGTAGGGAACGGGTCACTGTGTCGGGCTCCCCATCGGGAAAGGCGCTGTCCGGCTTCTGCTCCGGTGGGACACTCAAGGCGCCAGCCCTTGCGGCAGGGCTTTCATCAGGCGGACATACTTACAGGCAGGCGCCGCGCACCCCAGGTGCCCGCCTCTCGATCGAAGTGGCCTGCGCAGGCCGTTCCGCAGGATGCGCACCTACCCTCCGCGGTGAGCCCCCAGGTACCGATTTGATACCAGTCGCGCTCGATGAGCAGGGCCCCGCATGCGTGGCACCAAGTGCTTCCGCCCTCGGCGTCGTGGACATTCCCCGTATAGGCGTAGCGCACCCCGTTGCGGCGGGCGATCTCGCGCGCCCGTGTCAGGGTCGCCGGCGGCGTGGCCGGGACGTCCCGCATCTTCCAATCCGGATGGAAGGCGGTGAAGTGCATCGGAACGTCCGAACCCAGATGCTCCACTACCCAGGCCGTCATGCGGTTCAGCTCGGCATCCGAATCGTTGTGCCCCGGGATGAGGAGGGTCGTGAGCTCTATCCAGACGCGCGTCTCGCGCTTGAGATACACCAGGGTCTCCAACACCGGCTCCAGGTGGCCGCCGCAGAGACGATGGTAGAAATCGTCCGTGAAAGCCTTCAGGTCCAGGTTCGCCGCGTCCATCGCCGAGAAGAACTCCTCCCGCGCGCCCTCGCTGACGTAGCCGGCGGTCACGGCCACGTTCTCGATGCCCAACTCGCGGCAGGCCAGGGCGGTATCGCGCGCGTATTCGAGGAAAATGATCGGATCATTGTAGGTATAGGCGACACTGCGGCAACCGAGCTCTCGGGCCTTGGTGGCGATCGCCCGCGGCGAGGCGCTCGCGGCCAGGGTGTCGATCTCGCGGGACTTGCTCATATCCCAGTTCTGACAGAACTTGCAGGCCAGGTTGCAGCCAGCGGTGCCGAAGGAAAGCACCGGTGTGCCGGGATAGAATTGGTTGAGCGGCTTCTTCTCGATGGGGTCCACGCAGAAGCCGCTCGAGCGCCCGTAGCTGGTGAGCACGATTTGGTCGTCCTCGCAGGCCCGCACGAAACACAGGCCCTGTTGGCCCGGCTTGAGCTTGCAGGCCCGCGGGCAAACGTCGCACTGGATGCGGCCGTCCTCCAGGCGATGCCAGTAACGCGTCGGGTGGTGACTCGGTTGAACTTTCATGATCGCCTCTCCATTGCCGATCCGGCAAAGCGCCGGCGTGTCGCATTTCCATTCGACTGCGGCGCCGCTCCACTATACCGCGGTGCACGCCGGATTATTCAGCGGATTCCCGTTCATCTAAAATATTAGACAAGGTAAAGACACAAACCTGGAGAACCGACATGGCAAGCATTCGAAAACCAGCAGTGGCCGGGATGTTCTATCCGGCGGACGCCGAGGAGCTGCGGCGTGAGGTCCTGTCGTTCCTCGAGGATGCAAAGGCGTCGCAGGCAGGGGCGCCCAAGGCCATCGTCGCCCCCCATGCCGGCTATATCTACTCCGGGCCCGTCGCAGGCAGCGCGTACGCCCGGCTGGTACCAGGCGCGCAAGATATTTCGCGCGTCGTCCTGTTCGGTCCCTCGCACCGCGTCCCCTTCAGCGGACTGGCCTACAGCGCCGCCGAGACGTTCCTTACGCCCCTTGGCCCGGTATCGGTGGACCAAGCGTCGTTCGCGGCGGTCCAGGACCTGCCCCAGGTGCGACAGTACGAAGCGCCTTTCAACGGCGAGCATTGCCTCGAGGTGCAGCTGCCCTTCCTGCAGATGACCCTGAAGAGCTTCCGCATCGTCCCCTTCCTGGTGGGCGACGCTCCGGCCGCCGAGGTCGCACAAGTCATGGAGCGACTGTGGGGAGGAGACGAGACGCTGATCGTCATCAGCTCCGACCTCAGCCATTACCTGGACTACGACAGCGCCCGGGCCATCGATACAGAGACCAGCCGCGCCATCGAGAACCTGCGCCCGGAGGCCATTTCCCACAACCAAGCCTGTGGCCGCAACCCGTTGAACGGCCTGCTGCGGGAGGCGAAGCGCCACGGGCTGCACGCACGAACCCTGGATCTGCGAAATTCCGGAGATACTGCCGGTCCGCGCACGCAGGTGGTAGGCTACGGGGCTTATGAATTCTGCTGAATCCGGCTTGCTCGACCAATCTTACCGCCGTTCGCTCCTCGCGCTGGCCCGGCAATCCATCGAACACGGACTGAGCCACGGCCGCGCATTCCCGGTGGACCCGAGCAGCTATCCCGCCGACCTGCAAAAGCGGCAGGCCGCGTTCGTGACCCTGCATACCCATGGGGCCTTGCGCGGCTGCATCGGGCACCTGGATGCCATACAGCCCCTGGTGCAGGACGTGACGGAGAACGCCTTCGGCGCCGCGTTCCGCGACCCCAGGTTTCCGCCCCTGCGACCAGCGGAGCTTCCACACCTGGCCATCGAGATCTCGGTTCTGAGCCCACCCGTGCCCTTGCGTTTCGCCTCCGAAGCCGAGCTACTTGAGATAATCCAGCCCGGCGTCGACGGGCTGATCCTGACGGACGGCAGCGCTCGCGGGACCTTCTTGCCCACGGTATGGGAAAGCCTTCCCGAGCCGAGGGAGTTCCTGCGCCATCTCAAGACCAAGGCCGGCCTGAGCCCGGATCACTGGTCCGAGACTATCCAAATCCAGCGCTATCGAACCGATTCCTTCGCCGAGTAGAGGGCGCAAATTGAACGATCTCCCACTCGCGGGTCTATTCCTGTCCCTGCTTCTTCTGATCATGCTCTCGGGCTTCTTCTCCGGCTCGGAGACGGCGCTCATGACCCTCAACCGCTACCGGCTCAAGCACAAGGCAGAGCAGGGTCACAAGGGCGCGATGTTGGCGCGCTCGCTGCTGGACCGCCCGGACCGCCTGATCGGCCTGATCCTGCTCGGCAACAACTTCGTCAACATCCTGGCCTCGTCGCTGGCGACCGTGATCGCGCTGCGCATCGGCGGCGAGGGGGCGATCGCCGCGGCCGCCGGCTTACTGACCCTGGTCATACTCATCTTCTCCGAGGTCTCGCCCAAGACCCTGGCCGCCATGCACCCGGAGCGCCTGGCCTATCCGGCGTCATTCGTCTATACCCCGCTGCTGAAGATCCTCTATCCGATCGTG
Source organism: uncultured Gammaproteobacteria bacterium (assembly GCA_942492625.1). GTDB lineage: Bacteria > Pseudomonadota > Gammaproteobacteria > Chromatiales > Chromatiaceae > Thiosymbion. The sequence continues at coordinate 32,466 of CALOFM010000057.1, forward strand.
TGGGCCGTAAACTGGGTGGCCAACGGTCTGCTGCGGCTGCTGGGCGTTCGGCTCGACGACGATCAGGGCAACGCCTTGTCTCGCGAGGAGCTGCGCACGGTGGTCAGCGAGGCGGGGGCCATGATCCCCGAGCGCAGCCAGACCATGCTCTTGGCGATCCTCGACCTGGAGAACGCCACGGTGGAGGACATCATGATCCCCCGCAACGAGGTGGACGGGATCGATATCCAGGACTCCCAAGAGGAGATCATTAATGCCATCAGAAACTCCGCCTACAGCCGCGTCCCGCTCTTCGACGGCGGCATCGACAGCGTCATCGGCATCTTTCACGCCCGCGACGCCCTCCATGCCCTACTCGACCGAGGACTGGGGAAGGAGCACCTGCGCGAGATCGCCCGCGAGCCCTACTTCATACCCGAGGGTACGCACCTGTATCAGCAGCTGCTCAACTTCCAGCGGGAGAAACGCCGCGTCGGACTCGTCGTGGACGAATACGGCGACTTCATGGGATTGGTCACCCTGACAGACTTGCTCGAGGAGATTGTCGGGGAATTCGCGACGGACCCGTCAGATACCATCAGGGAGATCCACCGAGGAGAGGACGGCAGCCTGTTGATCGACTGCTGCATTAGCATCCGTGAGCTCAACCGCGCCCTTCGCTGGAAGCTGCCCACCGGCGGCCCCAAGACCCTGAACGGCCTGATACTCGAGTACATGGAAACGATCCCGGAGCCGGGAACCAGCCTCAAGCTGCACGGGCGTGCGCTGGAGATCATGCACACGGCCGACAGCGCGGTTAAGACGGTGAAGTACGTCCCCGGAACGCCGGGCAAGGGCGCATAGACGCAACAAGGGTCAGGCAATCGCCGAAGGTGACTGACGAGACTATGGCAGAGGCGGCATTTCCGCCGGTGCCGCTTGGATGGAAGCTGGCGCCAGGCTTTCATACATACCTTCGCGGCGCCCCGTCCGGGGACCCGTCCGCTCATCCGCTGGCCCCCTCAGCCGATCGCGTCGATCGCCTCCCGCAGGGTCTGAACAGGTAGAATTTCCAGCCCGTCGACTCCCCCCTTGGGCACGTTCTTCGCCGGGGCGATGGCGCGGCGCATCCCATGCTTGGACGCCTCACGCAAGCGGTCCGGGCCATTCGGAACCGGCCGGATCTCACCGGACAATCCCACCTCGCCGAAGACCGCAAGATCCGCATCCAGGGGCCGGTCGCGGTAGCTGGAGAGCACCGCCAGCAGCACGGCCAGATCCGCGGCGGTCTCCGTGATGCGCACCCCACCCACCACATTGACGAACACGTCCTGGTCGAACATGGCGACCCCCCCGTGACGGTGAAGTACCGCCAACAGCATGGACAGCCGGTTTTGCTCCAATCCCAAAGTCACCCGCCGCGGATTTGCCAACGGGCTCTCGTCCACCAGGGCCTGCACCTCGACCATAAGCGGCCGGGTGCCCTCCCGCGTGACCATGACCAAGCTGCCCGGCACCGGCCCGGCGTGGCGGGTCAGGAAAATAGCCGACGGGTTCTTTACTTCCCGCAGGCCCCGATCCGTCATGGCGAACACGCCCAACTCGTTGACCGGACCGAAGCGATTCTTGATGGAGCGGATCAACCGGTAGGGACCGCCCGCCTCCCCTTCGAAATAGAGCACCGTATCCACCATGTGCTCCAGCACCCGCGGACCTGCAAGGGCACCCTCCTTGGTAACATGTCCGACCAGGAAGATCGAGGTATCCGCCTGCTTGGCGAAGCGCACCAGCTGCGCCGCCGACTCCCGAACCTGGGACACGGAGCCCGGCGCCGACGCAAGCAGCTCCGTGTACAGGGTCTGGATGGAGTCCACCACCATGACCCGGGGGCGTTCCGCCGCGGCAAGGGCCAGGACCGACTCGACACAGGTCTCGGGCAACAGGCGCACTCCCTCCCCAGCGAGCCCGAGCCGGCGGGCACGCAGGCTCACCTGCTGCGGTGACTCCTCACCGGAGACATAGAGCACGGGATGCGCGCGCCCCAGGGAGTCGCATGCCTGAAGCAGCAGGGTGGACTTTCCGATGCCGGGGTCACCGCCGATGAGCACCACCGATCCTTGCACGAGCCCGCCCCCCAGCACACGGTCGAGCTCGTCGATACCGCTGCCCGAGCGCACGCGGTCCCGGGGACTGACGGCCGCCAACGATACTGCCTGGGCCGCACCCGCCGCAGCCCCCGCATAACCCGAGCGCCCGCGGGACGGCGGCAAGTCCGGGATCTCCTCAACCGAGTTCCAGGCGCTGCAGTCCGGGCACTGACCGCTCCACTTAGGCAGCTGCGCACCGCAGGCACTGCAGACATAGGCGCTACGGCCCTTGGTTGTACGTTTGGACAATTGATTCCTACCCAGGCTTTAGCAGCAAAATCCGAAAACGAGGTTGAACCGCCAGGGCGCCAAGGGCGCAAATCAATTCAATGGAGCACGCCGCTCGGACCTTTAGGCTCCAGTCCTCCGATGTTTCAGTTATCCCAATTGCGGTCGTTCTGGTCTTTGAACCTCGACACGGGCTTATTGCCAACTCGGGCGTTGTCAGAAGTTAGGAGACTGGCAGGAAATAATCCTAGACCGGTCGTTCGGCATCTTGAAACTCCCACCCGACTCCGATTACGCCAGTCAAATTGCTCGGCGAGACCTTGACCGCCCCGTCGACTTCACGAATCTGCGGCGGAACAAGGGGGCCGAAGGGAGGGGAAGTCATGCGCCTTGTCCTGCGCGAGGGCTGTCTTGGCCCCGTTAGTTCAGGCGCTTGCACTGCTATTCCGCCCGGCCGCACGAGGATCCGGTAAATGCCTTCCCGCTCTTGGCCCAATTTTAGTGCGTCGACGATCGACTCGCCGATGATGGTTGCGATACTGACGCGATGGTGTTCCGGGTCCCAGAAGTTTTTGTCTTCCAGAGCGATGCTAGACCGGAACATTAAGTCGACCACGGTCGTGTTCGGGACCTCTTGGGCCAAGCGTACGATGCGGGCCTTGCAATCTTCAATCTGCGCGGCGACGATCGAACCGGGCGCCGGCAGGTGGAACTGGTGGTAAAGCGGCAGGACGAGCGCCTTGGTCGTCTCCGTTGGTAGAGACTCCAACATCGTTTGCAGCAACGCGAGGTTAGGGAAGGTCCAGCGCGAGCGCTGCTCCGGGGTTATCTGCTCCGGCGGCTCGACGGCGGGCTTGATATGCGGCTGGGAGTCCCCGTAAATCTTGCTCTGGACCTTCCTTAGGTCGTAGTCAGAATCTGGCGGTACGAATACCGTGTAGCCGTCGCGTCCCTGCGTGGATTTAGTCAATCCCAGGAGATTGCGAAACTGCCTCCAAGCTTGCTTTAGGGTTGCGGAGTTGAACAGGTAGCGCAGATCGTTCCAACGGTTTTCGTCGTACATCCACTCCGGAAACGGCCTCTCCGTGAACTGGTTATGGTGGTGGAAGGGATTGCACCAGAGGTCGTCAACGCCATGGAGTGCATACCGGATCTCAGGGTGATGACGGACAAACAGGGCCAAGATCCGGGACTGCTCGTAGGGCGTAGCCGCGTTGATGGCGAGATTTACGAACGACGCGTCCAGCGACGGATTCAGCTCACGGGGGTTGAGCAACCGTATGCTCGAAGTTCCCAGGATCAGGCTGTCGAAGCGCTGATTGCGTGCCAGGGCTGGATAGGTAAAACGCTGGTTCTTGCTGACGGGCTCCCGTTCCAGCGGCGGCGAGAACCAGACGTTGTCATAGGGGTCGACCAGCAGTATCCAGGCATAGGCGACGAGCACGCTGAGGAGGGTGGTAAAGAGTATAGTGCGCAGGTATAGGTTCCAGTTCATGGCTCAAAACTGAAAGTAGATGAATTCCGCATTCTGACCCGCCCCGATTTCGAGCAGCACCGCAAGCAGTCCCAATCCCACGGCGATCGCGCCCGATCTGGTTGGCCGAAGCTTCGTAAGTGCGAGGGTCTGACTGTTGGGCGCCAGGAATGCGATCAAGGCCCCGGCGAGGATAAGCAGGAGGTCGTTCCGGTTCATACCGTCGCCCCCCCAATCGACGCCATCGATGCCCGACATTGCGGCCCACATCTGGCCTGAGACAGCGAAGTCCTCCGAGCGAAACAGCACCAGCGACACGGCGAAGAACATGAACGTGAAGAACCAGCCTACCAGGTTGGGCATAGACAGGCGAAGCCGAACCCAGGTCTGATCGACCACCAGCGCCAGGCCGTGCAGCGCCCCGAAAACCACGTAGGACCAGGCAGCGCCGTGCCAGACCCCGATCAGGGTCATGGTGACCATTGTCGCAGCGGACTCCCGTAGGACCTTATCCTCCCGAGGCAGGCTGCGCCCTACCGGTGTGTAAACGTAGTCGCGCAGGAATCGCGTTAGGGTCATGTGCCAGCGTCGCCAGAGTTCTCGAATCGACCTGGACTTGTAAGGAGAGTCGAAGTTCAGCGGCAGAGTGAACCCAAACATGAGGCCTATCCCGAGGGCCATGTCGGAGTAGCTCGAGAAGTCGTAGTAGAGCTGAAAGGTATAGGCAAAGGTAGCCGTCCAGGCCTCCGCAAATGTCAGTGCTGCTCCCCCGAGGGCTTGATCGAAGAGCGGAGTGGCAATCCGGCCCAGCGGGTCGGCGAGGAAGACCTTTTTGAGCATTCCGATGATTAGCAGCGTCAGGCCGCGCCCTAGGCGTTCGCAGAGGCCCGGACGGAAAGGGTCTAACGCGAACTGGCCAATGATCTCGTGGTGACGGACGATGGGCCCGGCGATGAGTTGCGGAAAAAAGGAGATGTAGAGCGCGTAGTCCAGCAGTGAGTACTCGGGAGCCCGCCTGCGCCGCAGGTCCACCAGGTAGGAAATCTGCTGGAAGGTAAAGAAGCTGATGGCCAACGGCAAGATGATGTTCCAGTCATCGTGGGTGGTACCGAGGACAAAGGCCACCGTGTTGGCGAAAAAATCGGCGTACTTGAAGATCCCCAGCAGCGTCAGGTTCAACAAAATGCCCAAAGTCAGCAGGAAGCGCCCGTGGTACGGATACAGCCGTGCAAACAGCCAGTTGGCGAGAATCGAAAAAATGAGTAGCGGCAGCAGACGCGGGTCCCAGTAGCCATAGAACCAGAGAGACGCCAGGAGCAGGAGCCACTTGCGCGTGCCCTCGCCCAATCGGGGCTGGAAACGGGCCGCGAGGTAGTAGCCTGCGAGCACTAACGGCAGGAAGATGAGCAAAAAACTCTGGGACTGAAAAAGCATGGCGCGCAGAAGTTACTGCATGCGCGCCTCGCTCGCAAACGCGTGAGCCGTGTGCGATGCTGAATCGAGGGTCTTCCGTCGTGGGCATCATGGACGTACCCTCGACGGAACCCGGCATATCCCGAGGGTAGGAGCATGATGCGGCTCCCAGCGGGTGCTCGCGGCGTCCAGAAGCTCGATGCCGGTCACTTCTGCTCCATCCGTACCCGTGCGGTGACATGACAAAGCAGCTCGTAGGAGATGGTCCCTGCATGCTCGGCGATCTCGTCCACCGGCAGCCCTTCACCCCAAAGGGTAACCGTGTCGCCCGCCGCAGCGGCAGGCACCGAGCGCAGGTCCAGGTTGATCGTATCCATGGATACCCGCCCTACCAACGGCACCCGCACCCCCCGGACCAGCACCGGCGTATTGGCGGGTGCATGACGCGGATAGCCGTCGCCGTAACCGATGGCCGCCACGCCCACCGGCATGTCCTCCGGGCAGACGTAGGTCCCCCCGTAACCGATGGCGTCCCCACGGCGCAAGGAGCGCACGGCAATGAGTTGGGTCTGCAGCGTCATGACCGGACGCAGTCCGAGCTCGGCAGCAGTTCGGCCGATCAGGGGCGATGAGCCATAGAGCATGATGCCCGGACGTACCCAATGGGTGTGCGACGCGGGCCAAGCGAGAACACCTGCCGAGTTCCCGATGCTCAGCTTACGCTCGCCTACGGGGTCGAGAGCCCGCAGGCGCTCGCACTGCGCATCTGTGAGCCCGTCCTGCACGTCGTCTGCATTTGCCAGGTGGGTCATGAGCGCCGGCGGTCCTTCGACCTGCGGGTTGCGTTCGAGGCACTCGAGTATCGTCGGCACATCCTGCGGATCGAATCCGAGCCGGTGCATCCCGGTATCCACCTTGATCCAGACGCGCAGGGCAGCGGATAGAGGCGTCTGCTCCAATAGCGCCACCTGCTCCTGCCGATGCAAAGCCAGCTCCAGCCGGTAATCGGCGGCCACGGCGAGCTCGTCCTCGAACAGCGCCCCCTCCAATACGAGGATGGGCAGAGCGGTCCCGGCCTCGCGCAGGCGCACCGCCTCCTCCACCCTGGCCACGGCAAGCCCATCCGCGACCGCATCGAGCGCCGCCGCAGCCTGCTCCATCCCGTGCCCGTACGCGTTTGCCTTGATGACCGCCCAGGCCCGGCTGTTCGGCGCATGGCGCCTTACAACACCGAGATTGTGCCTCAAGGCCGGATGATCGATGACAGCCCTAGGTCCCACGCAATCCATTTATGCCTTTCGCACTTGGGTTTTCGGTCGCCGCTCATCCGCGAGCCCCGCTTTGTCGGACTGAAGTCCAACCCACGAAGCCGAAAACCGACGTGCCGCCGGTTCGACAACTCTTTTAGCTTGCTCAAGCCAAGGTGGCATCAGGTATTAGTAACCCCCATCCTGATAGACATCCGCAATAAAGTTCTCGAACTTGGTGTACTTTCCCAGGAAGGTGAGCTTGGTGGTGCCGATGGGCCCGTTACGCTGCTTGCCGATGATGATCTCGGCGATGCCCTTGTCGGAGCTGTCCTCGTTGTAGACCTCGTCGCGATAGATGAAGACGATCAGGTCCGCGTCCTGCTCTATGGCGCCGGACTCGCGCAGGTCCGACATGATGGGCCGCTTGTTGGTCCTTTGCTCCAGGCTGCGGTTGAGCTGGGAGAGGGCAACCACGGGCACATCCAGCTCCTTTGCCAATGCCTTGAGGGAGCGGGAGATGGCCGAGATCTCGGTCGCCCTGTTCTCCGCCGAGCCCGGTGCCTGCATAAGCTGCAGGTAGTCGAGAACGATGAGCCCGAGGTCCCCCTGCTCACGCTTCAGGCGCCTTGCGCGCGCCCGCACCTCCGTTGGTGAGAGGGCCGGGGTGTCGTCGATGAACATGGGTGCCTGAGAGAGCATGTTCACCGCGGAGGTCAGGCGCGGCCACTCGTCGTCCTCCAGCTTGCCTGTGCGCACCCGGTGCTGATCGATGCTGCCCAAAGAGGACATCATGCGCATGGCGAGCGAGTCCCCGGGCATCTCCATGCTGAACACGGCAACCGGCCGCTTGGCCGCGATGGCCACGTTCTCGGCGATGTTCATGGCGAAGGTGGTCTTGCCCATGGACGGTCGTCCGGCGACGATGATGAGATCGGAGTGCTGCAGCCCTGAGGTCATCATGTCGAAATCGGTGAAGCCCGTGGCCAAGCCGGTGATGGGCTCGTCGCGCTGAAAGAGGATCTCGATGCGCTCGACGGCCTTGCCAAGCAGGGTCTTCAGCGGCTGAAAGCCACCGCCGCCTCGTGCCTCCTGTTCGGCGATCTCGAACACCCGGCGCTCGGCCTCGTCGAGCATATCGGCGGCATCGCGGCCTTCCGGGTTGAAGGCGATGTCGCTGATGTCCGTGCCCACGGAGATAAGCTGGCGCAGGACCGAGCGCTCGCGCACGATCTTGGCGTAGGCCTTGACGTTGGCCGCGCTCGGGGTGTCCTTGGCGATGGAGCCCAGGTAGGGCAGCCCGCCGGCGTCCTCCAGCTGGGCATTTTGCTCCAGCGTCTCGGCCAGGGTGACCACGTCGAAGGGCTGCTCCTCCTCCGCCAGCTTGCGCACGGCAGCGAAGATCAGCCGGTGCTCACGGCGGTAGAAATCGCCCTCGCCCACCTTGTCGGCGACGCTGTCCCAAGTTTGATTGTCCAGCATGAGACCGCCGAGCAATGATTGCTCGGCTTGGATCGAATGCGGCGGAATCCGCAAGTTTTCCGCCCCGTAGGCGGCTTCTTCGGGGAAAGCGGAGACGCGCGGTTCTGACATATCCCCCCACTGCGGATCTGGCATTCGGGAATCGCATAAGAGCGCGGCGCGGGACGCTGCAATCAGCTGGGAGACAGAGCGATTTCTGTCAAATCGCCTAAAAACCGATCAGGCCTTCATACCCGGGAAACGTCGCTCGGAATCAGACCTGATTCTCGTATCAAGTCAGGGGCGTTGCAAGGGGGTCATGACGGCGCGCCACGAGACTCGAATGCCGTTTCCGGAGTACGACATGGCGCGCCTTTCCTGCGCGCGGCCCGAAAGGACGCGCGCGTGGCTGAGTGGGTCCGGGCGCCGGGATTACTCCTCGGGAATAACCTCGAGCTTGATCGTAGCGTCCACGTCCGCATGCAAATGCAGCGACACCTCGTACTCACCGGCGGCGCGAAACGGCCCCTCGGGCAGGCGCACCTCCTGCTTGTCAAGCTTCGCGCCCATCTCCTGCACCGCAGCGGCAATATCCTGTGTGCCGACGGAGCCGAACAGCTTGCCCTCGTCGCCGGCCTTGCGGGCCACCGTAACGGTCAAACCTTCGAGCTGCTCACGCCGGGACTCGGCCCCGGCCAGAGTCTCCGCCGCCTCCTTCTCCAACTCTGCGCGGCGCTCCTCGAAGGCCTTCATATTGGCCTTGGTTGCCGGCACCGCAAAGCCTGAAGGAATCAGATAGTTTCGCCCATAACCGGCGCGCACAGAGACCTTCTCTCCCAGTTCGCCCAGGTGACCGACCTTCTTCAACAAGATGATTTCCACTTGGGTACCCCCTAGCGTTTTCAGTTTTCCGGTACGCCCCGACGCGGCCGGGGCATTCCGCCAGATCAAATTAGTTTTGGCCCTTGCCGCGCGCAACCAGGCGAGCACGCAGGTCCACCCACACGTCCGCCAGGCCGACCCCCGCCACAAGGACCTCGGCGTGGGGCATGATCAGCAGCAACAGCGCGTAGAAGCCGATCAGCCAGCCGCGGTTGGCGGACAAGGCATGGACCGCGCTGTGCATGATCGCCACGCCCTGAAAAAAGAACAAAGGCGCCAACAGCAGCAACAGCTCCACCGCCCACAACGGCCGGTCCATCAGCAAGACCAACAGCAGCAGACCCAGGGCCAGGTAACCAACACCCGATTGGACCCGAAACGCGCGAAACTCCGCACCGAAGCCACCCGGGTTGAAAAGCTGCGCCTGCCACCACCGCCCGATGAACAGGGCGAGCAGAAGCTGGAAATAAAAGGTCGCGGCAAAGGCCCCGGTCATCCAAAGCGAGATCCTGGCGACCAGCTCATCGCTCATTGCGGCGTCGACGACGCCCCCCGCCACGAGATTCTCGCGGATCGGCTCCAATAGCTCCGCCCAGTAAACCGCCGGATCGGGTGGCTGCAAACGGATCGCCACGACGATCAGGAGGCCGAACAAGGTCGCGAGCTGTATCGTCAAGTCCAGAGACCTGCTCTGGCGCAACACGACGCTGAGCACCCAGACCGGTAACCAGAGTGCCAAGGCGAAACCCATGGCCGGAACCGGACTGCCGAAGGCGGCAAACGCCAACAGACCGCTGGCAAGCCCGGCGAAGACACCCACGACAAGACCTTCGACAACGCCCTTGCGCAGGGTCACCAGCGCTACCGCGGCGGAGCTGATCAACCCGACCAAGGGGATGATCAGCGACAACACCGCGGAAACAGCCGCGACCAACGCGGCCTGAGACCGTCCGCGCATGGTAAAGCTCGCCAGCGCTCGCACGGGAAACCGCCTCGTCATTCAGCATACGCAGGGCAAACCGGGCGGATCAGCCCGGCACTACCTGAGTAAAGTCCAGGATTCAGTGGCCGTCGGTGTAAGGCAGCAACGCAAGAAAGCGCGCCCGCTTGATGGCCGTGGCCAGTTGGCGTTGATACTTAGCCGAGGTCCCGGTGATGCGGCTGGGAACGACCTTACCTGACTCGCTTACGAAGGACTTGAGAAGATTCAGGTCCTTGTAGTCGATCTCGGTGATGCCTTCTGCGGTAAAACGGCAATAGCGTCTGCGGCGGAAAAAACGTGACATGAGACCCTCCGATTCTTAATCCTGTGCACTCAATCCTCAGATGCGGCCCGGCGTTCTCTGGGCTCATCGCCCGAAACACCCTCGGACTGCTCCCTCTCATCATCCGACTTGGCCAATGGCGACGCATCGGTAACCGCATCGTCACGGCGAATGATCAGGTTGCGCAGCACCGCGTCGTTGAATCGGAACGCACTCTCGAGCTCATCGAGCGCCTCGCGGTCACACTCGACGTTCATGAGCACATAATGGGCCTTGTGGACCTTGTTGATCGGATAGGCGAGTTGGCGCCGCCCCCAGTCCTCCAGACGGTGGATGACACCGCCGCGCTTCTCGAGATTGCCCCGGTACCGCTCGATCATGGCGGGGACCTGCTCACTCTGGCTGGGATGGACCAGAAAAACCACTTCGTAGTGTCGCATGAATGCTCCTTTCGGTTCAGCAGCCTCCCGTCGACGCGGTGAGGCAAGGAGTAACCAGTAATGGGTAAACGGGAAATGATACAGAAAATGCAGAAACAGTCAAAGCGTTAACCTTGGGTCGACATAATCGCCTGCGACGGGCCCGCCGCCTGCGCCCTAAGCTTGCCCTCGAGACGCCGCCGACGACGCTCACGATCGTGGCCCACCGGCAGCCGGCTCGTCCACTCCAAGGCCTTCGCGTAGTCCCGCTTGCGGTGCTCCAGGAACTTGGCCTGCGCCTCCAAAGCCTCGGGGACACCCTGTTCTGCCAGGCGCTCCCAGATTGTGCCGGCGGCCGACCAGTCGCCGCGCCGACGGTGCATCCGCGCCAACTCCATAAGCGCTGCGGGCCCGAGTCCGTCCCGATTGGCGCACAGAAGCTCGAACGCCAATCCCGTGTCACCGCGGGCAAGATGGAAGCGTGCTACGGAATGAGCATCCGCTCCGGTCGACGCAGGATCGACAAAGCTCCGGCTCAAGGGAAGAGTCAGAGCAGGTAAAGACAGCAAATCCCAACAGTTGTGTCTAAGCACACCGGCGAGCGGTTCCACCTCGCCTCGCCGCAACCAAGCGAGCCATGCGGCGGGGGCTTCGCCACCGGTCAGGTCGCCTTGACGCGCGAATCCGAGTAGCCGCTGCTCCGCCGTCACCAAACGGCAGTCCGGCCACACGCGCGCGAAGGCGCGCCGCATCGGGTGCAATAGGTCTAGATGGCCCTTACCTTCAAGGGTTGTCGAGAGGCCCGCGAGCCGCAGCCTGGTAATCAGCAGCGGCGCGTCAAAGGACTTTCCGTTATAGGTGATCAGGAGCCCGGCGCTCTGAAACTCTTCCCCGATCGCCTCCAGATAGGCATGCTCCGCGTCCAACCGGGCAAGCAGATACTGGCGCAGCAGCAGCCCATGGCCGTCGAATCGCAACAACCCGCACAGGAAGGCCCAGGTACCTGTGCCGCCGGCAAGACCACTGGTCTCGGTGTCTAGAAACAGCCAAGTGTTCGGTTGACCGGCGGGCTCGTCCATCAGGTCCGGCAGGGATGACAGACAATCACTCGGCTTGGCGCGCCCGTGCGGCTCCTCGAGCGCGAAACGCCGCACCACCCGCAGAACCCCGGGGGCAAGACGCTCGGCCTTGAGGAAGTCGGCGAGCGCGCTCGCGTCCGCGACCTGCCTTAGTTCCTGACGCCTTGCGATCGGTGCGAGGCGGTGCAGGCGCTGCGCCAGGTTGCCCGGCGCCGGCGCTGCCTGGGCACGCTCGCCCCGCAGTAACCTCAAGCGCTGATCAAGCCTCACCGAGCATCCCCAGCACCCCCAGGGCCAGATCCTTGGGTGTGGCCTCCTGTGCGTCGTCCCCCGCCAAGATCGGCCCCACACAAGCGGGACATCCAGCACCGCAGGGGCAGTCTCGAACCAGCTCCTGCGCGTCCGCGACCAGGCGCGCTGCAGCGTCGAACAGGGGTGTCGACAAGCCGACACCTCCCGGATAGTTGTCGTACAGAAAAAGGGTCGGTGCGAAGCGCTCGGCAGCACCCGGGTCCGAGCCCCGCATCCGGCCACGCCCATCCGGCCCCAGCACCGCGGACCAGGTCCCCTGCCCGTCCCCTACGGCACGGCCGAGGTCCCTGATCTCCGCCATGGCCTGCAGAGCAGCCACATGGTGCAACGCATAGGCCGCGCCGAGAAAACCCTCCATGGCCTGCTGGCGCTTGGGCAGGAGCGCCTCCAAGGCATGGGGGTCGGCCTGCCACCAGAGGGCCGTGGTGTGCATCTCCTGGTCCGGTAGGTCGATGTTGCCGTAGCCGATGTTGTCGTGGCTGTAGTAGCGGATCTTCTTGTAACCCGGATAACGCCGAACCAGGTGCACCTCGCCGTGGGCAGCGGCGCTTCGCCTGGCGGCCCTGGTTTCGAACCGGGACAGGATCTTCAGGCGCGTGTAATCGATGGCGTCCGTATAGTAGTCAGCGCGGGTGCGGCGCACGAAGGCCTTGCGCCCGACCCAGTCCAGGCGCTCCACCTGGAAGGGCTGGGACTGGATCATGTAGATGGCCCCCTCGTACAGGGTCCCGGGGGCGCTGGCGTAGTCGACCTCCGCCAGGATCTTCTGCCCCCCGCCCCCGACGTCCACGACCACGAAGTTGCCCTCGGCAACCGAGCGCAATGAGACCACATTGGCGGGATAGCTATCCCCCACCCAGTACCAGCGCCCACCCTGGCGCTGCAGTATGCCTTCTTCCTGCAGGTAGGCGAGCAACTCGCCCAGATCTTCGCCACCGAAGGAATCGCCGTCGCAGAAGGGCAGCTCGAAGGCGGCGCAGCGCACGTGATCGAGCAGGATCAGGAGCTGGTCCGGGTGGATGCGGGCGTGCTCCGGCGAGGCCCCCAGGAAGAACTCCGGATGGCGGACGATGTACTGGTCCAGCGGGTCACTGGTGGCGACCAGCACTCCAAGGGCGGGCCGCCGCCGGCGCCCCGCCCTTCCCAGGCGTTGCCAGGTGGCGGCCACCGTGCCCGGATAGCCGTTGAGCACGGCCACATCCAGCGCCCCGATGTCCACGCCCAGCTCCAGGGCCGAAGTGCTGACCACCGTATCCACCCGGCCGGCACGCATGGCCCGCTCCGAGCTCCGCCGCTCGCTCGGCAGGTAGCCACCGCGGTAGGCCAGCACCCGCGGGGGCTTGCGCGGGTCGCGGTCAAATACGTCCTTCAGGTACTTGGTGATGACCTCCACCATGAGACGGGAACGGGCAAAGACGATGTTCTTCAGGCCCAGCTTGGTGGCCGCCCGTGCGATACGCGTGGTCTGGGAGCGGGCGGAGGCGCGTATGCCTAAGTCCGGGTCGATGACGGGCGGATTCCACAGAAACAGCCGGCGCTCACCATGGGGAGCCCCGCTGCGGGTCAGGGTCTGGACCGGCTCGCCGATCAGCCTCTCGGCCAGCTCACCCGGATTGGCGATGGTGGCGGAGGCGAAGATGAACTTGGGCGAGACCCGGTAGAAACGGCAGACACGCTTGAGGCGGCGAAAGACGTTGGCAACGTGCGAGCCGAAAACGCCCCGGTAGCTGTGCAGCTCGTCCACCACCACAAAGGCCAGGGCCTCGAAGAATTGGGCCCACTTGGTGTGATGGGGCAGGATGGCCTGGTGCAGCATGTCCGGGTTGGAGACGACGATCTCACCACGGGTGCGCACCGCCTTGCGGGCGTCCCCGGGGGTGTCGCCGTCGAAGGTGAAGGCCTTGACGCCAAGGTCCGCCGCCCGGTTGATCTCCGACAGTTCCGCTACCTGGTCCTGGGCCAGGGCCTTGGTGGGGAACAGATACAGTGCCTTTGATTGATCGGACAACACCCTGTCGAGCACCGGGAGGTTAAAGCACAGGGTCTTGCCCGAGGCGGTCGGCGTGGCGATCACCAGGTTGTTTCCGGAACGCGCCAGATCCCAGGCCTCCGCCTGGTGGGAATAGAGTCTGTGAATACCGCGCCTTTCCATGGCCTGTCTCAACCCCGGCTGCATGTCCGCGGGTAGCCGGGAGAAATGCCCCTCGGAGGCCGGCACGGCCAGCTCGCCGGTGATGCGTCCCCCGTAGCGCCGTTTGAGCCCGTCGATCAGCCGCTCGAGCCGATCGTCTTCGATCTCTTTACGCAATACCGCCTGTTGCCCCGCCATACCCTATCCCCCGGTTGAATCCTATCCGGAGCCTACCGACGGGGGTGGCTCATTTCATGAGCCCGCTGCAGGGCTTGAGGCGGAGTTTCGAGCCCCGGGCCGGCTCCACGTATAATGGCGCGCATTGAGAGAACGAATCGGAAGCGAGCATGCGCAAATACCACGTCTACGGCATCGGCAACGCACTTGTGGATATGGAGTACGAGGTCGACGCCGGCGACCTGGAGAAACTCCGGATCGACAAGGGGGTCATGACCTTGGTCGACGAGATCCATCAGAGCGAAATCATGGAGTACCTCAAGGAGCACCACCACCAGAGGGGGTCCGGCGGCTCTGCGGCGAACTCGGTGATCGCGGTCAGCCAGCTCGGCGGGAAGGGCTTTTACTCCTGCAAGGTGGCCAACGACGCACTCGGGCACTTCTACATGGATGACCTGGTCGCTGGCGGCGTAGACACCAACCACCACACCGACAGGGATCACGGCCACACCGGCCGGTGCGTGGTGCTCGTCACGCCGGACACCGACCGGACCATGGTGACACACCTCGGGGTCAGCGGCGGCCTGTCGGAGAAGGAGTTGGTCCCGGAGGCCCTGCGGGACTCGAGCTACTTCTATACGGAGGGCTACTTGGTCACCTCCGACTCGGCACGTAAACTGTCCATCACGGCCAAGGGGATCGCCGAAGAGGCCGGGGTCAAAACCGCAATCTCCCTCTCAGATCCCAACATGGTGAGCTACTTCAAGGACGGGCTGATGGACATGATCGGCGGCGGCACGGATCTGGTCTTCGCCAACGAGTCCGAAGCCATGGGTATGGCGGACACGGACGACCTGAACGCAGCCATCGCATTCCTGAAGACCATAGCCAAGGAGTTCGCAGTCACCCGCGGACCAGAGGGAGCGCTAATCTATGACGGTAAGGACCTGATCGAGATCGACCCGGTAAAGGTTGAGGCGGTGGATACGGTCGGTGCGGGAGACATGTTCGCCGGGGCCTTCCTGTACGGGCTGACCCAGGGCTGGGACCATAAGCGCTCAGGCGACTTGGCGGCGGCGGCATCGGCCAAGCTGGTGACCAGCCTGGGACCGCGGATCAGTGCGGAAGAAACGCGCGAGATTCTGAAACGCTTCCTGTAAAACAGGCCGACGGCGCGACGGCGCGACGGCGCGTCCCATGCTTCGACGCACAAACAGCCGCGCGCATCCGACGCTTCCAGGTCAATTCGTCGCCCCTTCACCCCGCATTGAACCCCTGCCTACAACCTTGCTATAGCGCACCTTCAATGGTAGCGTCCGGCGCGTCCCGGCTTTGAGGCAGTTAACTTTCCTATCCCTGATCCCTCAGTGAACATTAATGTCGGAATCGGTTACGCAAACACTTCAGATTCATTTCTAGCGGGGAGGGAGGTGGCACAAGCGGCCCTGGAAGATGGCTCCCTGCAACGCATGGATCTCGTGCTTGCCTTTTGCGGGGGCGAATTGGATCACGGTCGTTTCTTCAGAGGACTGCAATCCGTGGTTGGCCGCCAGGTGCCAATTATCGGGGGATCAGCGGTTGGTCTCATCACGAATAACAACCTCTCCTATGATGGCCACCCTGCGGGTGCCGCGGTAATTTCGGCAGAAAATCTCTCGATTCGGTGGGCATCCGCCGGCGGCGTGAACCGAGATGAATACAGCGCAGGAATGGAATTGGGCAGAAGAATACCGGCAAGCGAGGCAGACCGGCTTTTTCTCATGTTTTACGATTCGATCAAGGTTGCCGCCACCTCCAATACTCCGCCGATCATGAACGCGTCTCCGCCGCTGGTCCAAGGAATTGAAGAGACTCTTCAATCCAACGTACCGATCATCGGTTCGGGCGTAATCGGCCACATGAGTTTTCAACCTACCTGGCAGTTCTGCGGTTCTACTGTCGAGACCCAGCACGTAGTGGGCGCCTTGCTGGCAGGAGATTTTTCCGTCCACACGCGCATCATGCACGGATGCGCACCAACCGACGGCGTCTACTACACTATTTCCCGGACGGATGGGGCTTTCATCTACGAACTGGACGGCAAGCCCATTGTGCCGATGATCGACGAGCTCTACGGCAGCCGCGACTGGCAGACCCAGATCCCGCTGCGACGCCTGGCCATCGGAGTCAACCATGGTGAAAGATACGACGATTTCTGCGAGGAAAACTACGTCAACCGTCTGATTGCCGGGGTCCTCCCCAGCAAAGAGGGGATCGTGATATTCGAGCCGGATCTGGACGTGGGAACCCAAATCCAGTTCATGCTCCGGGACCCACAGGCCATGATCCAATCCGCGAGAAAGAACGCCGGAGAGCTGTTGGCGGAAATCAGCGACCAAGGCAAAGTCCCCTTTTTCGGATTGTATTTCGACTGCGCCGGACGCAACGCTCGCTTTTCGGACACGTTGGAAGAGGAAGCGTCTGAAGTTGTCGCTGCCCTGAACCGAGACCAAATCCCCCTTCTCGGCTTTTACTCGGGCGTCGAAGTCGCCCCTTTGCTGGGACGCAGCCGGGGCCTGGATTGGACCGGGGTTCTGACAGTCTTCGCCCGGTGAAAGACTGGTGAGCTCCCCATCCTACGACGATCTGCTCCGACAACTGGACGAGACCCGGAAGGAAACCGCCTACTACCGCAAAATTGCCCAAATTGCCGGAAGGGCGCGCCTGCAGGAAACCGAGAAGCTTTCATTGCTGGTTCGCGCAAGAAGCGAGGCAGAGCAGCGTCTGGAAAAAACACGCGACGAACTCGAGAAGCGGGTCACAGAGCGAACTGCCGAGCTTTCCCGTACCAATGCGGATTTGAGAGCGGAGATTGCCGAACGCAAGCGGGCCGCCCGGAAACTGGCGGAGTCGGAGAACAAGTACCGCTCTTTGTTCGAGTCATCCATCGACGCTCTCAGCCTCACCCAGAACGGACGCCTTCTCGACGTCAACCCGGCTTGGCTTCGCCTTCATGGCTACACCGACAAGAGCGAGGTGATAGGTCGGGACGTAATAGAAATAATCTACCGGTATGACCGCAGGTTGCTAGAAGAGCGTCGCAGAAACTGGCCGCAAATCAATGACCGCGGATACCCGATCCGGGACGCTCGAAGGGACGGATCTGCCGTGGATGTCGAGACCCATTCCAACAGTATCGTTCTGGCGGGCCAAGAAGCCATTTTGACCTTGGTCCGGGACGTGCGCGAGCGCAAGAAAGCCGAGGAGGAAAGAAAGAGGCTTGAATTGAAATTGCGGCATTCCGAAAAGATGGAAGCCATCGGCACCCTTGCGGGTTTAGTGGTCCATGATCTCAACAATATATTGAGCGGGGTTGTGAGTTACCCAGAGCTGCTACTACTGGACCTTCCCGACGACTCCCAACTCAAGGAACCACTGCGCACCATCTACCATTCCGGGCTGAAAGCAACCGCCGTCGTGAAGGACCTGCTCACCCTTGCCCGACGAGGTGTGTCGGCAAAAGCGCCCCTGCAATTGAACCGGATCATCTCCGATTGCCTCAAGTCGCCGGAATTTTCTCAGCTGAAGGAATTTCATCCAAATGTTCAAATCCAGCTGCGGTTGCAGCCGGACTTGCATCCCATCGTCGGCTCTCCTGTGCACCTGTCGAAAACCGTCATGAACCTGGTTTCCAACGCCGCAGAGGCCATGCCAAGTGGCGGGGTTACTACCTTGTCGACGGAAAACCGGCTCATCCAAGAGACCGGGCCGGGGTGTCACGAATCCCAACGGCATGCAGTATTTCGGATAACCGACACCGGTCTCGGCATCTCCCAACAAGATATCGGACGGATCTTCGAGCCGTTCTATACGAGGAAGGTCATGGGGCGCAGCGGCACCGGCCTGGGCCTGGCCGTTGTCTGGGGGACCGTGGAAGACCACAACGGTGAAATCGACGTGCAGAGCCGGGAGGGAGAAGGCACCACCTTCACGCTGTGCTTCCCGGCAAGCAGAGAGGCCGTCGCCGAGACCCCATTGGCCACGGACGTAGAACAATACATGGGAGGCGGAGAGTCCGTGCTGATCGTCGACGATGTCTTCGAGCAACGAGAGATCGCTTCCCGAATGCTCAAGAGGCTCGGATACCGCGCTACGTCCGTATCAAGCGGCGCGGAGGCCGTTGAATATATCCGACAAAATGCGGCAGACCTCGTTGTGCTCGACATGATGTTGGAAGGAGGCTTCGACGGCCTCGACACCTACAGAGAGCTGCTTGCGATAAGGCCGGGCCAGAAGGCCATTATCGCAAGCGGGTTTTCCAAGACCACCCGGGTGAAGGAAGCGCAAGCGCAGGGCGCCGTCACCTACGTCCGGAAGCCTTATTCGATTGAAACCCTCGCACGCGCGGTCCGAGACGAATTGGACGGGCCCAAAACACCTCGAAGCCGAGCGCAACCGAAATGACCAACTACTCTTCCCCGCCAAAATCAACTCAATACTGATGTATGGACTACTTTGCTGCCCGCTGAATGGCCTCGCCAGCCTTCTCGATATCCTTGCCGGCGCCCTTGACGGTCTCACAGGCGCAAAGGCCGGCCGAGAGGAGCAGGGAAAACAAGACGAGGAACATGACACGCACGGGCTGACCCTCCCTGCTGCCGGTCAGGAAAAAGCAGCCTGGCAAACTGAAAGCAAGGAGGCGGGGAATATACCCAGAACCAGCATGGCCAACCCATTGACAGATAGGGCAACCCTTGCGCCAGCACCCGCGGTCAGCGGCTCGGAGGTCACCGGCTGGTCGAAGTACATCAGCTTGACGATGCGCAGGTAGTAGAAGGCGCCGATGATGGAGAAGAAGACACCAACCAGGGCCAGCCACCAAAGGTCGATGCGCACGACGGCCTCAAGCACCAGCAGCTTGGCCATGAAGCCGACGGTGGGGGGCACACCGGCCATGGAGAACATGATGAGCGCCATCATGGCCGCGTACCAGGAGTCACGCTCATTGAGACCCTTGAGGTCCTCCAGGTTCTCCGCGTCGAATCCCTTGCGGCTGATGAGCACCAGCAGGCCGAATGCACCGGCCGCCATGACCGCGTAGACGATGGCGTAGAACATCGCCGAAGCATAGCCTTGGGCGGTGCCGGCCAGGAGACCTAGGAAGATGAAGCCCACGTGGGAGATGGTCGAGTAGGCCAGCATGCGCTTGATGTTGGTCTGGGCGATGGCGATCAGGTTACCCAGGCCCATGGACAACACTGCAAGGATCATCAGCATCCCCTGCCAGTCCGCGTGCAGCCCGCCGAGTCCGTCCACCAGCAGCCGGATCGCCAGGGCGAAGGCAGCGATCTTCGGGGCGCTGCCCAGGAACAGGACCACCGGCGTCGGCGCACCCTGATAGACGTCCGGCACCCACATGTGGAAAGGAACTGCACCGAACTTGAAGCCGATGCCGATGACCAGGAAGGCGAGTCCGAACACCAAGACCTTGTCCTGTATACCCTGCTCCGCCGCAACCCGGGCGATAGTCCCCAGCTCGATGGATCCGGTAGCCCCGTAAATCATGGACATGCCGTAGAGCAGCAGCCCCGAGCCGAGCGCCCCGAGCACGAAGTACTTCATAGCTGCCTCGGCACCTCCCGCGGAGTCTCGGTCGAAAGCGACCAGGGCGTAAAGGCAGAGCGCCAGCAGCTCCAACCCGAGATAGACCACCAGCAGGCTGTTGGCGGAGACCATGATCAGCATGCCGAGCACCGCGAACAGCCCCAGCACATAGTACTCGCCCGTCCACATGTCACGGTCGCGCAGGTAGTCCTTCGCATAAACGAAGGCGAAAAGGCTGACGACCAGGATGAGGATCTTGAGCACGTCGCTCATGCCGTCGCGCACATAGCTGCCGTCGAACACCACCTGGCGCTCTCCGCCTCCGACCAGTCCGGTAATCCCGATGGCGATCAGCAGGCCTACGACAGTCATCACATGGTTGATGCCCTTCTCATCCTCCTTGAGATAGAGATCCACGACCAGCACGGTACTGGCAAGGACCAGGATAGCTATCTCCGGCAGGATCGGGATCAAATCGGCGTAATCGAAACTGAAGGACATGTGGGTGTTCCGTTAAAACTGGACGGCGGCGACGGGATCCGCGACGGCGGGGATCTTGGACACTGCGATCTGCTGAACCAGGTTTTGCAGCGTGACGTCCATCACCTCCACCAGCGGCGCGGGCCAGAGTCCAAGCAGAAGAACCGCAGCGGCGAGACTGCCCAGGACGAACAGTTCGCGACCATTCGCATCCTTGAGCTCGGCCACATTGTCGTTGGCGACCGGTCCGAAGACTACGCGCTTCACCATCCACAGCGTGTAGGCAGCACCGAGGATTAGAGTCGTCGCGGCCAGGAAGGCGTACCAGAAGTCGGCCTGGAAGCTTGCCAGTATGACCATGAACTCGCCAACGAAGCCAGAGGTTCCCGGCAGACCCGCGTTCGCCATGGCGAAGAAGACCATGAGCGCACCGAATATCGGCATGGTGTTCACGACGCCGCCGTAGGAAGAGATCTCCCGTGAATGGACCCGATCGTAGAGCACGCCGACGCACAGGAAGAGCGCCCCGGAGATGAAGCCGTGGGAGACCATCTGCACCATGCCGCCGGACATCCCCAGGACGCCGCTGCTGGTGGCCGTGTCCTTACCGAGGATAGTGAAGACGATGAAGAAGCCGAGGGTGACGAATCCCATGTGGGCAATGGACGAGTAGGCGATGAGCTTCTTCATGTCCTGCTGGACCAGCGCAACGAAGCCGATGTAAACGACGGCGATCAGGGACATGGCAATGATCAGCCAGTCCAGCGAGGCGCTGGCGTCCGGCGTGATCGGCAGACTGAAGCGAAGGAAACCGTAGCCGCCGATCTTCAGCATGATGGCAGCCAGGATGACCGAGCCGCCGGTCGGGGCTTCAACGTGGGCGTCGGGAAGCCAGGTATGGACCGGCCACATGGGCACCTTGACCGCAAAGGCGAGCAGGAAGGCGATGAAGATCAGGACCTGCTCGGTCATCCCCAATCGCAGGCCATGGAAGCTGGGCAGCCCCGGCTGGGACGCGACCAACTCGAAGGTCCCGGACTGGAAGTACATGTAAATCAGGCCGACCAACATGAATACGGAGCCGAAGAAGGTGAAGAGGAAGAACTTGATTGTTGCGTAGACCCGATTGGGCCCACCCCAAACCCCGATGATGATGAACATCGGAATCAGCATCGCTTCCCAGAAGACGTAATACAGGATCGCGTCCAGGGCCGAGAAGACCCCGACCATGACGCCCTCCATGATGAGGAAGGCGGCCATATACTGAGACGGTTTGTACTGGATCACCTCCCATCCGGCGATGATCACAAAGATGGTCATGAAAGTGGTCAGAATGATCAGCGGCATGGAGATGCCGTCTATTCCCAAGTAATAGTAGACGTTGAAGCTCTCGATCCAGGAGGCATGCTCAACGAACTGCATGGCGGCCGTCGAGGAATCGAAGCCGGTCCATAGACCGATACTGATCAGAAAAGTGGCGACAGCAAAGACCAACGCGGTGCGCTTGGACACCTCTGGTGCTTGGTCGCCTCCGCCGAGCACGGCAATACCGCCGATAATGGGTAGCCAGATGGTCAGCGAGAGGATGGGGAGTGATTGCATGCTGTTGTCCGTCTCCCTCGGAGTCAGAAGACCACGTAAATCGCTTCCAGGACCACCAAGCCCAGGATCATGGCGATTGCGTAGTTGTACAGGCGGCCGGTCTGGATCTTGCGGGCACGCTCGGCGAACCAGGCCACGGTCTTCGCGGAGCCGTTCACCACCAGCCCGTCGATGAGTCCGCGGTCCCCCACGAACCAGAAGGTCTTTCCGATGCCCCGACTGCCTCCGGCGAAGAACGCCTGATAGAAGTCGTCGAAGCCATACTTGCGGTCCAACACATTGTAGAACCAGGGAATCTTGGCGCGCAGCTGATCTTCGATCCGGGGATCTTTCGAGAACAGGTACCAGAAGACGTAGGCTGCAACGGCAAAGCCGGCGAACGCCAGCCAGAAGGGCGCGGCCATCAAGCCGTGGAGCACAAAGGCCCACTGCCCGTGGTAATGCTCGCCCATGTGACCCAGCACGTCGTGCTCGGGCGCCACAAAGATGGCACCCTTGAACCATTCACCGAACAGGACGGGCTCGACGGTCATCCAGCCGATGAAGATGGACGGAATCGCCAGCAGGACCAAAGGTACCCAAACGACCGCCGGGGTCTCGTGAAGGTGGTGCCGGGTATGCTCGTCCATGCGCTCCTTGCCGTGAAAGACGATGAAGTACAGGCGAAAGCTGTACAGGGCGGTGACGAAAACACCGATGGTCAGCAGCACCGAGGCGTAACCGGACCCAGCCACGTGAGATGCGCTCACCGCCTCGATAATGGCGTCCTTGGAGAAAAAGCCTGAAAAGCCCGGAAATCCAATCAGCGCCAGGGTCCCGACCAGGAAGGTGATCCAGGTGATGGGCATGTACTTGCGCAGCCCGCCCATGTTGCGGATGTCCTGATCGTGGTGCATGGCGATGATGACGGAGCCCGCGGCCAGGAACAGCAGGGCCTTGAAAAAGGCGTGGGTCATCAGGTGGAAGATACCGGCGGCGTAGGCGGAGGCACCAAGGGCGGCCACCATGTAACCGAGCTGGGACAGGGTCGAGTAGGCGACCACGCGCTTGATGTCGTTCTGCACCAAGCCGATCAGGCCCATGAAGAAGGCCGTCGTGGCGCCGATAATCATGACGAACGCGAGCGCCGTCTCCGAGAGCTCATACAGCGGCGACATGCGCGCCACCATGAAGATACCCGCGGTGACCATGGTGGCGGCGTGAATCAGGGCCGAGATGGGGGTCGGACCTTCCATGGAGTCCGGCAGCCACACGTGCAGCGGAACCTGGGCCGACTTGCCCATGGCGCCGATGAACAGCAGCACGCAGATGGTGGTCATCAGATTCCAGGAGCTGTCGCCGAAGACCTGGATTTGGGTGTCGGCCAACTCCGGCGCCTTGCCGAAAACCGTCAGATAGTCCATAGACTGGAAGTACATGGCAACCGCGGCGATCCCCAGGATGAATCCGAAGTCCCCCACCCGGTTGACCAGAAATGCCTTGAGGTTGGCGAAGATGGCCGACTCGCGAACCGACCAGAAGCCGATCAGCAGATAGGAGACCAGGCCCACCGCTTCCCAGCCGAAGAAGAGCTGGAGGAAGTTGTTGGACATCACGAGCATCAGCATGGAGAAGGTAAACAGCGAAATATAGCTGAAAAACCGCTGGTAGCTGTTCTTGCCGGCCAGGGATTCTTTCGGCCAGTTGTGCTCGTCGTCGGCCATGTAGCCGATGGTGTAGATATGCACCATCAGGGAGACGAAGGTCACCACGGAGATCATCAGCGCCGTGAGCTTGTCCACCAGGAAGCCGATCTGAAAGCTAATACCGTCCGTGACCATCCAGGTGTAGACGGCCCCGTTGAACACCGCCTGGCCGTCGACGACGAACAGCTTCACCACGTAGAGCGACAACAGGGTGGAGACACCAACACCGAGGATCGTGACCCAATGCGCCCCGGCACGGCCGATCCTGCCCCCGAAGAAGCCCGCGATGATGGCCCCTGCAAGGGGTGCCAGTACGATGGTCAGGTAGATGTTTGCCATTATTCTTTCGCCCGTGTCCGATCGTTGCCTCTCATCGAAGCTCGAATAGGACAAATCCGTAGGGTGGGCACGGCCCACCGTTACCAGCGCATCATCTGTTGGGCAATGCCCAACTTACCCCTTCAAGGTATCGAGATCATCCACGTTGATGGTCTGCCGCGCGCGGAAAAGGACCACCAGGATGGCCAATCCAATCGCTGCCTCCGCCGCGGCTACGGTGAGGATGAAGAACACGAACACCTGCCCCGCGCTATCCCCCAGGAAGTGGGAGAAGGCGATGAAATTCATGTTCACGGCCAGCAGCATGAGCTCGATGCACATGAGCAGGATGATGACGTTCTTCCGGTTGAGGAAGATGCCGGTGACGCTGATGGAGAAAAGGATCCCTCCCAGCATCAGGTATTCGGTCAAGGAGATCATTCCGCCTCCACCTCGCTCTGGGCGGGTGCTGTCGTGGCCTTTACAGGAGTCACCACTCTGGGCTCCGCGGCCACCTTGACGACCTGGACCCTGTCCGGTCCCTTCTTAACCCGCACCTGCTTCGACGGATCCTCGTACTTGGTATCGGGACGCCGGCGCAGGGTGAGCCGGATGGCGGCGACGATGGCCACCAGCAGGATCACTGCCGCGATCTCGAACGGGTACATGTAAACGGTGTAGAGGACCATACCCAGCTCAGCGGTGTTGCTGTAGTCCGCGGGTTGGGCCGGCGGCTTGGCGAACTGCTCGAGCCCGAAGGTGCCCGGCCCCACCACCAGGAAGATCTCGACCAACAGAACGCCGGCGATCAGCAATCCAACCGGTAGATAACGCATGTACTGGGCCTTCATCGCCGCCACGTCGATGTCCAACATCATGACAACGAACAGGAACAGCACCATGACCGCGCCCACGTAGACCAACACCAAGGCGATGGCGAGGAACTCCGCCTCGAGCAGCATCCAGAGCCCGGCACTCCCCACGAAGGCAAGCACCAGATAGAGCACGGCATGCACCGGGTTGCGCCGGGTGATCACCATGCCCGCCGCGATCACAACGACGATCGCGAAGCAGTAAAAGAGAATCTTTTCGAAGCCCATGTTCTGTTCCAGTAGGTTATTTCTTGGCCACAGAGCTCTCGGAAATCACAGTCACAATCAAGTCGCGTCGAAAGGAACAGAACAATTCCTACCGATAAGGCGCATCCGCGGCGCGGGCAGCGGCGATTTCTTCTTCATACTCGTCGCCGTACGCCAGCAGCATCTCCTTGGTCAGGACCTCGGGGCCACGCTCCTCGTAGGCGTACTCGTACACACCCGTCTCCACGATGGAGTCGACCGGGCAGGACTCCTCACAGAAGCCGCAGAAGATGCACTTGAACAGGTCGATGTCGTAACGGGTCGTACGCCTTGAGCCGTCCTCGCGGGGCTCGGACTCGATAGTGATCGCCAGGGCAGGACAGGTCGCCTCGCACAGCTTGCAAGCGATGCAGCGCTCCTCGCCGTTCGGGTAGCGGCGCAGGGCGTGACGGCCGCGAAATCGCGGCGAAATAGGCGCCCTCTCCTCCGGGTACTGGACGGTGAGCTTGCGCTTGAACATGTAGCGCCCGGTGACACCCAATCCCTTGAAGAGCTCCAGCAGGAAGAGGCTCCTCACGTAGTCGCGCACGGTTTTCAGCATCGGATTCAGCCTCCCGTCATGCCGACCACCAGGGGGGCAGCTCATAGACCACCGCGAGCCCGACCACCAGGATCCACACGATGGTGATGGGGATGAACACCTTCCAGCCAAGACGCATGATCTGGTCGTAGCGGTAACGGGGAAAGGTGGCGCGGAACCAGAGGAACAGGAACATGAAGAAGAAGGTCTTCAGCAGCAGCCAGTGGAATCCGTCGTCTAGCAGAAATACCCCCTCGACCCAGGAGGAAGGCAACGGAGAGAGCCAGCCCCCGAGGAACATCAGCGCGGACAGCGCCGAGATCAGGATCATGTTGGCATATTCGCCGAGGAAAAAGACCGCGAACGCCATGCCCGAATACTCGACGTGAAATCCGGCCACGATCTCGGACTCACCCTCCGCCACGTCGAAGGGCGCCCGGTTGGTTTCGGCCACGCCGGAGATGAAATAGACACCGAACAGGGGTAGCAGAGGCAGCCAGAACCAGGTCAGCAGATTGCCCTCCTGGGCGCGCACTATGTCTCCCAAGTTTAGACTGCCGGCGGCCACCAGGACGCCGACCAGGGCGAACCCCATGGCGATCTCGTAGGAGACGATCTGGGCCGCGGAGCGCATGGCACCGAGAAAAGCGTACTTGGAGTTGGACGCCCAGCCGGCGATGATGACGCCGTAAACGCCCAGGGATGTGAGAGCCAGGATATACAGCAGGCCGGCGTTGATGTCCGCCAGCACCAGCCCTTCGTCGAAGGGAAACACGGCCCACGCAGCCAAGGCCGGCGCCA